>CALRMX020000003.1:0-390125 GCA_943369355.1 Chitinophaga pinensis
ACTAAATAAAACTATGCGTTTATCTACCTTGGTATAATACAATATTGGAGGCTCTAGATAATATACTTCTATGGTATCTGCTCGTAATTCAACCAAGGTAACAGTATCGAGTTGTTTAGTCACCGAATCTTCGTATATCCACCTGCTTACACCTGTCGGAAAAAAACTTCGATCGGCTATCGAATCTAATTCTCTCCAGCCATTGCGGTAAGGTTGTTGAGGTTCACGCTTGCAAGCGCTGACTAGTATACCTACCAACAGCGCCAGCATGCAATAGCCATAGAAAGAGCTGAATTTTATCATGATGGGCACGAAGTGTAGTACAAGGTACTAATAAAACAGTACGCCACAATCCTTCCGCTTACTGTACGCTTAGAAACACGGTAGCGAGCGGCAATTCCCGCTCCGACCCCTGCAATAGGCTTTTAGAAACCTATAAAGCTCACTGCCCGAGATACACCTTCAGTGCGCGGCTGCGCGATGTATTGCGCAAGCGGCGAATCGACTTCTCCTTAATCTGCCGTACGCGTTCACGGGTGAGGCTAAACTTATCGCCAATTTCCTCGAGGGTGAGCGGAGGAATGCCCCCTAAGCCAAAATAATAACGCAATACATCGGCTTCGCGGCGGGTGAGGGTGGTGAGCGCACGTTCTACCTCGCGGCGCAACGATTCGCTCATCAGCGTGCTATCGGGGCGGGGCTCGTCGTTGCTTACCATCACATCCAGCAGGCTGTTTTCTTCGCCATCGCTAAAGGGTGCATCCACCGATACGTGCCTCCCCGATACACTCATGGTATCTTCCACATCGGTCACGGTCATATCAAGTATGTCGGCGAGCTCATCGGCGGTAGGTTCACGCTCAAATTGCTGCTCCAGCACCGAAAAGGCTTTGCTTATTTTGTTGAGCGAGCCTACCCGATTCAAGGGTAAACGTACAATACGCGATTGTTCGGCCAAGGCCTGTAAAATCGATTGCCGTATCCACCAAACGGCATACGAGATGAACTTAAAACCCCGGGTTTCGTCGAACCGCTGCCCGGCCTTAATCAAGCCCAAATTACCTTCGTTGATCAAATCGCCCAAGGTTAATCCCTGATTTTGGTATTGTTTGGCTACCGAAACCACAAAACGCAGATTGGCTTTGGTGAGTTTCTCGAGTGCGCGTTGGTCGCCCTGTTGTATACGTTTGGCCAGTTGCACTTCTTCTTCGGCAGTGATCAGCTCTACCTTGCCTATTTCCTGCAGGTATTTGTCAAGCGACTGGCTTTCCCTGTTGGTAATTTGTTTGCTGATTTTAAGTTGCCGCATAGTGGTATAGTCTGGTGTTTTATATAGCTTTTTTTACAATGTGTCGTTGCCTATTTTCAGGCAGTTACATTTCGACACAATTGCTAATTAAGTAATAGTTTGCAATTAAGTCAAGCAAAAAAATCAGCGAAATATTTGTACGATAAATTCAAAAGAAATAAAAAAACCCGCAGTGTTTTTCTGCGGGTTTTTCCATGCTATACTTTTAGGCTTATTCAGCGCTAGGTGCATCGTTGCGTGGTGTACGGTCGCGGTCGCCACGGTCGTTACGCGGACCACGGTCGCGGTCGCCTCCACGGCGGTCGCGGTCACCACCGCGGCGGTCGCCACGGTCGTTACGGTCGCGGTTTTCGCGGCGCGGACGCTCTTCGGGAGCTACATATCCTTCAGGAACAGGCAGGAGCGCCTTAGCCGATAGGCGGAATTTACCCGTTTTAGGGTCAACTTCTACCAGCTTCACTTCCACGCTGTCGCCTTCTTTGAATACGCCGTCCATCGATTCGAGGCGCTCGTACGATATTTCGCTGATGTGCAAAAGTCCGTCTTTACCCGGTAAAAACTCAACAAAGGCGCCAAACGGCATGATGCTACGCACCTTACCGGTATACACCGTGCCTACATCGGGTTTCGAAGTAATGCCCTTGATGCGTGCAATGGCTGCATCCATACCGGCTTTGTCGTTGGTGTAAATCTGCACAATACCAAACTCACCCTCTTCGCTGATGCTCACGGTAGAATTGGTTTCGCGCTGTATTTCCTGGATGATCTTTCCGCCTGGGCCGATTACAGCACCGATGAACTCGCGGTCGATCTTAAACTCAACAATACGTGGTACGTGTGGACGGTAGTCGGCACGTGGCTCAGGCAAGGTCTCGAGCATTTTGCCGAGTATGTGTTCACGGCCGGCTTTTGCCTGTTTGAGCGCTGCTAGCAACACTTCCCATGGCAATCCGTCTATTTTGATGTCCATTTGGCAACCGGTAATACCGTTGCGGGTACCGGTAACCTTAAAGTCCATATCGCCCAGGTGATCTTCGTCACCCAAAATGTCGCTAAGTACTTTAAAACGTTTACCGTCGGTGATTAGTCCCATGGCAATGCCCGATACAGGTGCTTTCAGCTGAATGCCTGCATCCATCATGGCCAGGGTGCCTGCGCAAACGGTAGCCATACTCGACGAGCCATTCGACTCGAGGATGTCGCTCACCACACGGATGGTGTACGGGCAATCTTCACGGCTAGGCAATACTTGCTTCAACGAGCGCATGGCCAGGTTACCGTGACCAATCTCACGACGTCCGGGACCGCGGTTAGGGCGGGCTTCGCCGGTAGAAAACGCCGGGAAGTTGTAGTGCAACATAAACGGATTGTAGCCGTCGAACATGGCACCGTCAATCATCTGCTCACTTTCTTTCGAGCCCAAGGTTACCGAGGTAAGCGACTGGGTTTCGCCACGGGTGAAAATGGCCGAACCATGGGTAGAAGGCAGATACCCTACTTCGCACCAGATAGGGCGAATTTCGTCGAGGCGGCGACCATCGAGGCGGCGCTCTTCGTCGAGTATCAGGTTACGCATGGCGTGGTATTCTACCTCGTGGTAGTATTTTTTCGCCAAAAATTTATCGATAGTGGTGTCTTCGGGCTGCGCTGCGATAAAATCGGCCAGCACTTGTTTGAAGGCGGCGGCACGCTCGGCTTTTGGCGCACTGGCCTTGGCCACAGCATACGCACGTGGGTAGCAGAAATCGTAAATGGCCTTTTTCAGGTTCTCGTCGCTCCGCTCGTGGTTATAGCTTCTTTTGGTGATGCCCAAAGCTTTGGCAAGGTCTAACTGTGCTTCGCACTGCACCTTAATGGCGTTGTGCGCAATACGTATGGCTTCGGCCAACTCTTCTTCCGAACATTCTTTGGCTTCACCTTCTACCATCATCACGTTGTCGATGGTTGCGGCCACCATCAAGTCGATGTCGGCAGCTTCCATTTCAGAGATGCGTGGGTTAATCACAAATTGTCCGTTGATTCGGGCTACGCGCACTTCGGAGATGGGGCCGTTGAACGGTACGTCCGAAACCGAGATGGCTGCAGAAGCGGCCAAACCGGCGAGTGCGTCGGGAGCAATGTCTTTATCGGCCGAGATGAGGGTAACCATCACCTGCGTGTCGGCATGGTAATCTTCTGGAAACAACGGGCGCAGGGCGCGGTCGATCAGGCGGCTAATCAAAATTTCGTAGTCGCTCAAACGACCTTCACGCTTCAGGAATCCGCCGGGGATTTTTCCCGTCGATGCGAACTTTTCCTGGTAATCTACCGTCAACGGCATAAAGTCGACGTCGTCTTTGGCCTCTTGGGCCGATACTACGGTGGCCAACAACATCGTGTCGCCCATGCGTACTACCACCGAACCGTCGGCCTGCTTGGCCAATTTACCGGTTTCGATGCTTACTGTCCGGCCATCGCCTAAGTCGATGGTTCTGGATACAGGTTTAATCATTTTTCTCTCCTCTTTTCAAGATTGCAGCTAAAAAAAAAGGCGATTGGAAACTACCATCGCCTTTGTGGGTATACCAACGCGTAAAGCTTATTTACGCAGGTTCAATTTTTCGATTATCGCACGGTAACGGCTAATGTCGTTGTCGTGGAGATAGGTGAGTAGGTCACGACGCTTACCTACAAGCTTGATGAGCGCTTGTTGGGTAGAGAAGTCCTTCTTGTTCTTCTTGAGATGTTCGGTCAAATGCGAAATGCGGGTCGAGAACAACGCAATTTGGCTTTCAGCCATCCCTGTGTTGGTTGCAGCTCCGCCGAACTTAGCGAAAATCTCTTGTTTCTTTGCGGTATCGAGATACATCTTCTGTGTTTTATTCTTTTTCGAGCATGCAAAAATAGCAGTTCGTATTTAAATCACCAACTAGTTTTTCAAGAGCCTGAATAACTGGGCAAGTTTGGTCTTGAGTTCGCGGCGATCGACGATAAAATCGAGGAATCCCGTTTCTAAAACCATTTCTGCCGACTGAAACCCTTTAGGCAAATCTTTTTTGATGGTTTCTTTGATGACCCGTGGACCTGCAAAACCGATGAGTGCGTTGGGTTCGGCGATGTTAAAATCGCCCAGCATAGCAAACGATGCCGTTACCCCTCCTGTGGTGGGATCGGTCATGAGCGACACATACGGTACGCCCTCTTCTGCCAGCAAAGCCAAACGTGCACTGGTTTTGGCCATCTGCATGAGCGAGTAGGCGGCTTCCATCATGCGCGCACCGCCCGACTTACTGATGATGAGCAGGGGCGACTTGCGTTCGCGGGCTTTATCTACTGCGCGTGCAATTTTTTCACCTACCACCGAACCCATCGAGCCGCCAATAAAATCAAAGTCCATACAGGCTACTACCACCTCGCTGCCTTCTACGTTGCCATAAGCTGTGCGAATGGCATCTTTGAGCCCGGTTTTAGCGATGGTTGCTTTCAGGCGGTCTTTGTATGGTTTGGTGTCTACAAAACCCAGCGGATCTCCGGCGGTGAGGTTAGCATCGAGCTCGGTGAACTGATTGTCGTCGAACAAAATCTCGAAATACTCGGCTGAGCCGATACGGGCATGGTAGTTACAATGCACGCACACAAACTGATTCAACTGCAGATCTTTGGTGAGCTGCGATTTTTTACAGCTTGGGCATTTAAACCAAAGCCCGTCAGGTACTTCGAGTTTTTCTTCTGTGCTGGTGGTTACACCGGCTTCCGAACGTTTAAACCAAGCCATCTTATGCGAGCTGAATGCTGTTGTCGAGATATACGTCCTGTACTGCGTTAAGCAATTCTATACCGTCTTTCATCGGCTTTTGGAAAGCTTTGCGGCCCAAGATAAGGCCGGTTCCGCCTGCACGTTTGTTGATTACAGCTGTTGAAACCGCTTCGGCCATATCGCTGGCACCTTTCGATTCGCCACCGCTGTTGATAAGGCCCGCGCGGCCCATATAGCAGTTGGCTACCTGGTAGCGAGTAAGGTCGATAGGGTGCTCACTGCTGAGCTCTTCGTATACCTTTTTATGGGTTTTACCGTGTCCGGTGGCCAGGTAGCCACCGTTGTTGGTTGGTAATTTTTGTTTGATGATGTCGGCTTGGATGGTTACACCGAGGTGGTTGGCCTGACCGGTTAAGTCGGCCGAAGTGTGGTAGTCTACGCCATCTTTTTTGAAGGCGTTGTTGCGAGTGTAACACCACAAAATGGTGGTCATGCCCAGTTCATGGGCCATTTCGAAGGCCTCCGAAACTTCCATCAGCTGACGACCCGATTCTTCGGAACCGAAATAAATGGTAGCGCCCACGGCTACTGCCCCCATATTCCAAGCTTCCTTGATGGTGCCAAACATGATTTGGTCGTACTTATTGGGGTAGCTCAAAAATTCGTTGTGGTTGATTTTCACCACAAAAGGAATTTTGTGTGCGTATTTGCGCGCCACCGAGCCCAAAACACCATAGGTGGAGGCTACGGCATTACATCCCGATTCGATGGCGAGTTTCACAATGTTTTCACTGTCGAAATAGATGGGGTTGGGCGCAAAAGATGCTCCAGCACTGTGTTCGATGCCTTGGTCGACCGGTAAAATCGACAAATACCCGCTGCCTGCAAGACGACCATGATTGTAGAGGGTGTGCATGCTGCGCAGGGTTTGATTGTTGCGGTTGCTGTTCGACCAAATGCGGTCAACAAAATCGCCACCTGGGGCATGAATGAGGCTTTTATCTATGGTTTTCGATTCGTGCTGTAAGAGGTAGTCGGCCTGAGCACCCAGAATTTCACGGATTTTGTGATTCGACATGATTATGCAGATTAGGATAGGGTTGTACGAAGAGCTACAAAGCTAAAGGAAAAATTTTCAACCAACAGCGTCTCCAGCATAAATCGCCAACACCCAAGTCCCCACAACGCCCCGACCCCAGCGGGGTCGAACAGCTGTCGCCTCCAGTAGCACCCTGCCCTCCTAGGCCGCTAGTTTAGGGTATGTGCCCTAAAGCCTGTAATTTCGTATTCATTTAATCCCAAAGCCGTGTCGATACCCGCAGCAGACCCAGAATTGATTGAGGTAACTACCGAACCGTTCAAAGCAATCGTTTTCGACATTCGCCGAAGGGTGTTTGTGGAGGAGCAAGCAGTCGACCCCGAAGAAGAATACGACGAGTACGAAGACAGTTCCCGGCATTTTTTATTGATGGTGAAGGGCCAAGGGGTTGCTACAGGGCGCTTCCGGAGCACCACCTACGGCTGGAAAATCGAACGTATGGCCGTTTTGGCCGACTACCGCGCACAGGGTTATGGAATGTTGCTGCTGCAAGGCCTACTGCCCCTCATCCCCAACGACGGCCGCCCTATCTATCTGCATGCCCAGGAACATGCTTTGCTCTTCTATGAAAAAGCAGGATTTATCGCCCAAGGCGAGCGTTTTTATGAGGCTAACATCCCCCATTTTAAAATGGAGTTGAGCCGAAAATAAGCCGTCGAGTACGTGACTTGACTGCTTTTGGCGGGTCATATGACAGTCACACTGACCCCAAAAAAAGGGTCGCTATACAATTGAGTATACAATCGCTCAACGGTTTGTTGCACTCGTTCTGCTTCGCCTTATTGCAGCATGGAGTACCGAGCCCAATTCGATTGGCGAGCAGCCCCATTTGCGCGTATCCTCTTGGCTTTATTGGGCGGGCTGGCCGTTGCTGCTGCCTTGCCCTTGCAGCTTCCTCAACCCGCACTTTGGATACTAGGAAGCTGGTTGATGTTTGTACTTCTGTATCAATACCGCAAACGTGCGAGACGATTCCCTCAGTTTCTGAGTGGATTTTTTTTCCTCCTTCCGTTTTTCCTTTTGGGCTGGGCAGCACCCGAATGGCGGAGTCCTTTACGTTCGGCCCACCACATTTACCGTATTCACGACCTTGCACTATCCAACGACAGCTTGTGGGTACGCGTGCTGGAGCCACCCGAAAAACGCAGCAAAAGCTGGCGTATGCTGGCAGAAGCCGTACAATTAGGCACGAATCAAAGTAGCGGCAAGCTGCTGCTGTATTTCGCTCCCGACCCACGTTTACCTGCTTTGCAAGCAGGCGATTTGTTGTGTATGCGCTACCGCCTCCGGCCACCCACTCCTCCCCAGCATCCAGGGGCTTTCGATTATGCGCTTTGGCTAAAGCGTGAACACATCTACTTACAAGCTTGGCTCCAAACCCACGATTGGGTGGTTGCCGGGAAAGATCGGTATAACCGCCTCGGTGATTACGCCATGCGCATACGCAGCTGGTCGCTCGAAACCCTACACCGCTACCTCGGTCGTGGCGACGCGAGTGGACTCGCAGCAGCCCTTCTGTTTGGCTACCGCGGTGAACTTTCACCCGAGCTCATGCAAGTGTACGCCAACACAGGCGCGGTGCATGTATTGGCCGTATCGGGCATGCACACCGCCATTTTATTTGTTGCCCTTCAGTTTTTGTTGAAGCCGCTGCTTCGCCTCCGCCAGTTACGGTGGTTGGTGCCTTTGCTTATTTTAGCCGGACTGTGGGGCTATGCCTTACTCGCCGGTTTACCACCTTCGGTCAACCGAGCTGCTTTCATGTGTAGTTTATTGCTACTGGCCACACAAATCAACCGTCGAAGCCAGATTTACAACACCTTGGCAGCTACCGCCTTCTTTTTGCTTTTGTACGAACCCAACTGGCTGTATAGCGCAGGATTTCAGCTTTCCTTTTTGGCTGTGCTGGGCATCGTATGGCTACAAGCACCCGTGCGTCGCTGGTGGGTAGCGCGCAACCGCGTGGTCGATTATTTCTGGCAACTCACGGCCGTATCGATGGCAGCGCAACTGCTTACCTTGCCCCTTGGTTTATACTATTTCCATCAATTTCCCACCTATTTCTGGCTGAGCAACTGGCTAGTGATTCCGCTGGCTTCGGTACTTATGGCAGGAAGTTTTTTGGTGCTATTGCTCTCCCCTTTTCCTCGGCTTGCCCAAGCCATTGGCGAAGTCACCCGTTGGCTCATGGAACTGCAAAATACACTCATCCGCCAGATCGATGCCCTGCCCGGGGCCGTATGGGATGGCTGGTCGCTGAGTTTTCCGATGTTGTTACTCTTGTACGCAAGCCTTGTAGCCGGTTTAGTAGCCGTATTGATGCACCTAAAAAAGGCATGGTGGCTAGCGATAGGATCGGCCTTGCTTTTATGTGTCTTGGCCTTAGTGCAGCAACTGCAGTGGCAGCAACAGTTTACTTTTACCGTTTATGCCACCAAAAAACAGTCGACATGGAGCATTATCCGTGGAAGAAACGCTTGGTTGCGGGGCATCGACGATCCGGCAACGAAACGATTTGTATGGCAAGGTCACGCGGTGCAAGCTGGCATACAACGGGAGATTGTGGTGAATGCAACGAAAACACCCTGCCTGCTTGAACTAGCAGGCAAAAAAATACTGTTACTCAGCGGGAAAAGCACTCGGCAGCTCCCCGACAGCTTGCCTGCGGCCGACCTGATTGTAAGCAGTCACAACCTGCCTTGGCTGCGGATGAAGTACCAGCAACAACTTCGTGGAAAGCTGTTGCTTTTAGACGCCACAAATTCAGCGTATTATTGCAAAAGCACCCAGGCTCAACTCCGCAAAGCAGGTATCGCAGTGCGGAGCGTGGCCGACGAAGGGAGCATCACCTTATCGCTATGCAATACGACTACATCGAATGTCACGTTGCCGAACGCATCGGCTACATCACCCTGAACCGGCCCGAAAAACGCAATGCGTTCAATTACGAATTGGTAGCTGAGCTCAAAAGCGCCTTCACGCTGCTTTATAACGACATCCACTGCAAAATAATCGTGCTGCGAGCACGTGGCGAAGTATTTAGTGCTGGTGCCGATCTGGGCTATCTGAAGTCGCTGCAGTCGAATACCTTCGAAGACAACCTAGCCGATAGCAGCCACCTCATGGAATTGTATGAGCTCATTTACCACGGCCCCAAAGTGAGCATCAGCCTCATCGAAGGCCACGCCATCGCCGGCGGCTGCGGACTGGCCACGCTCACCGACTTCTCTTTTGCTGTGCCCGCAGCACGTTTTGGTTATACCGAAGTACGAATCGGCTTTATCCCCGCCATCGTGATGGTGTTTCTGGCCCGCAAAATTGGCGAAGGCAAAGCCCGCGAGCTGCTGCTTACCGGCGATTTGATGAGTGCCGAAGAGGCATTGCGATACGGTTTAATCAATTTTGTGGTGAATGCCGATGAAATTGCTGGGGCAGTGCACCAATTTGCCCTCAAGCTCATCGAAAACTGTTCGGCCGAGTCGCTTGCCACCACCAAAAAGATGCTCGCTCGCGTGCAGGATTTACCGTACGATCAGGCGCTGCGGTACGCTGCCGAACAAAATGCCCATGCCCGCGGCACAGCCGATTGCCAACGAGGTATCGCGGCCTTCCTCAACAAAGAAAAAATGCAATGGTAATATGAAATACAAAGTCATCACCCTCTTCAGTGCGGCCGCTGTGCTTGTACTCCTTGCCAGCAGCTGCAAGTTTAAAAAACAGCCCGATAGTCAGGAAGCAGCCGTTGCCGACAGCAGTCTACACATTGCTGCACGCGAAATTGCCGCTGCCACCTTCAGCCAACTCGCCGACGCCCTAGGCAATTCCATGGCCTTCGGTGGCGTTCAAGGTGCCGTTGATCTTTGCCGCTTGCAAGCGTTGCCACTCACCGATAGCGTAGCTATCAATTATGGAGTGAAAGTGCAACGTATTGCAGTTCGCAGCCGCAACCCGCTCAATGCAGCCGACGAAAGTGAGGCGCAGATTTTTGCTGACTGGGAAAAACAACTGGAATCAGGCGACGACCCCTCCGCAGTATTGCTCAAAGAAGATGATAAACGTATTTGGTACGGAGCCATCCGCATTGGCAATCCTTTGTGCTTGAGCTGTCACGGTAAGCCGGGGCGAGATATCAAAACCGAGGATTACCAATTCATCCGTGAATCCTATCCCCAAGACAAAGCCATTGATTTTCGGTTAGGCGATATCAGAGGTGCGTGGAAAATCAGCTTCCCCGACGATTACCAAATCGACAGCTGATTAGCCTTTCAAGATTTCTTTGAGCATGGGTATCACCCCATTGGTAATGAACTGTATGCCAATAGCGAGTACGATAAAACCCATCATGCGCGAAAGCGAGTTGATGCCCGATTCGCCCAGAAAACGCACCAGTTTTGGCGAAATACGCAAAATGAGGTAGCTCACCACAGCAATGGCCACGATGGCGCCGATAATGGCCGCATATTCCCAGAAGGCACTTATCTCGAGCGCTAGGCTAATGAGCAGTGAGATGGAGCCAGGCCCTGAAAGCATCGGCATGGCCAAAGGCGAGAAAGAAATGTCGGTTTTATGCAGAGCTTCCTCTTTCACCTTTTTGGTGATAGCACGCCCCTTTTCGTAGCTGCCTTTAGAACGTAACAAATCTAAACCCGATTTGGTGATGATGAGTCCACCGGCAATACGCAAACCCTCGATAGTGATGCCGAAAAAGTTGAGGATGTAGGTGCCTACCAAAAAAAACACTACCAAAATACAAGCAAGGTAGATGGCAGCTTTACGGAGTTGTACTCGCCGCCAGCCAGGCGAATCGTTTTGGGTGAGGGCGAGATAAACCGGCATGGCCCCCAGCGGATTTACGACCGAAAACAGCGCGCTGAAAGTTGCAAAAAAAAGTCCCATGCTTGTAAAATCGCTGCAAAGGTACGGAATGTAATCCAGTCGTACGAGACGACTGCCGTTTGGATTAGCCGTGCCGGAAGTTCTTGACCGTTTGAATAAAGGTCTGCACATGCTCTACCGGCGTATCGGGATATACGCCATGGCCGAGGTTAGCGATATACTTCTGCGGCCCAAAAGTGCGTAACATCCGTTGGGTTTCTTCCTCAATTACAGTCGGAGAAGCGTACAATAAGCACGGATCCATATTGCCCTGCAGGGTTTTGTCGTGACCAATGCGCTCCCGCACGGCTTTCGGGTCGAGGTTCCAGTCGAGCCCAATGGTGCGGCACGGCATGGCAGCAAAATCTTCCAAGGCAAAAAAGGCCCCCTTGGCAAAAACCGTCACCGGCACTTCGGTGATGGCCTCGCAAATGCGGGCGATATACCTGCTCGAAAACTCATGGTACTGACTTGGGCTGAGTATCCCTGCCCAACTGTCGAACAATTGAACCATGGCCGCTCCGGCCGCAATTTGAGCTTTGAGGTAAGCAATGGTCGATAGGGTGATTTTATCGAGCAAGGCATGCGCAAACTGAGGATCGGTGTAGAGGAGCTTTTTGGCGATGCTGAAGGTTTTGCTGCCTTTGCCTTCGGTCATGTAGGCAAAAATGGTCCAGGGCGCCCCGGCAAAACCGATAAGCGGTACACGTCCTGCCAGCTGTTGCACCGTGAGGCGGATGGCATCGGTTACGTATTGCAGTTCGCTGGCGTCGGCAACGTGGATGGATTGTAGCTCTTGCATCGTACGCACCGTTTGCGGGAAGAGCGGTCCACGCGCTTCTACCATCTCGTAACGGCAGCCCATTGCGTCGGGCACCACCAAAATATCGCTAAAGATGATGGCGGCATCTACGCCCAACAAATCCACCGGTTGTAGGGTAACTTCAGCTGCTAACTCTGGGGTTTCTACCAGCGTTTTGAAATCGCCGGCGCGTGCCCGCACTTCGCGGTACTCGGCCAGGATTCGTCCGGCCTGACGCATCATCCAAACGGGAGTTCTTTCGGTAGCTTCGCCCCGGGCTGCCCGGAGGATGAGGTCGTTTTGGTAAATCATGGCGCAAAAATACGTCGATGCACATCAAAAACGACGGTGACTTGAAACATGACTAAAATCAGACGAAAAAAAATACGGAAAGTGAACAATTGGCAATAAAGCCACTGAACTTTGCATTTAGTTAGCTTAGCGAGTAAGCACCTGCCACCATGAATAACCCCAACACTTTACATCCTTTCGAAGAAGAGCTCAACGCCATCACCCACGGCTTGGGTGCCCTTCTGAGTCTCGTCGCGCTAGTTTATGGTATTGGCTGGAGCGTTCATGCCCCTTGGAGTTCGGGCTGGGTGGGTGAGCTGGTATTTAGTTGCTCGCTGCTGCTCCTGTATTCGGCATCTACCGTTTACCATGCTGTAAAAGCAATCGATTGGAAGAAAAAGCTCCGTATGATCGACCACATGAGCATTTACGTGCTCATTGCTGGCACCTATACCCCGTTTCTTACCACGGCCATACCGGGCAACCTCGCTAAGGTTATGCTAATCGTAATTTGGGGTACAGCCTTAGCCGGCATACTCTTCAAAGCTTTCTGGGGCTTCCGTTTTCCTAAAATTTCGCTGGCCTTCTACCTTGTGATGGGTTGGATGGTGGTGTTTATTTACGACGCGTTTGTAACGCATGTACCCACAGCTAGCATAAGTTTGGTGGCCTTAGGCGGGATTTTTTACACCACTGGAACAGTATTCTTTGCCAGCAAAAAAATACCTTATGCCCACGTATGGTGGCATGTGTGCGTGTTGGCTGGCTCGGCGAGTCATTATTTTGCTGTTGCCGGATTGCATTAGCGCTTATTTTTAAACCAAAAAATATTCATGCGTAAACTATGGCTTTTGGTTCTTCTGGCTGCTATCGCTTGTAAGTCGAAAAAACCTACCGAGGAAAAAGTGCCCGCTGTAGCTGTAATGGAACAAAAAACACCTGCAGTGAAGCCATCGGTCGTTTGGAAAGCCAACGGCAATGAGCCCTTTTGGTCGCTCGAAACCTACAGCGACGGCACGGCCATCTTGAGCCAGCTTGGCCAAGACTCGCTCGCCTTTTCGTTGGGTGAAAAAATCACCTTGCCTAACAACAATGGCTTTCGGTTTATCGCAAAAAGCAAACAAGGTCAGCTCGAAATTCGCTACCTGCGCGAAAGCTGCAAAAACAGCATGACAGGCGCCCTCTTGCCTTATACCGTAGCGGTTAACTTCGACATAAAAGTGTTGAACGGTTGTGGTATCGCCAATTTTAATGAGGAATTGGCAGGAGAATGGGTGCTGCAGCGCATCAACGAAAAATCGATGACAAGTGCGAGTCGTATACCCGTATTACGCTTCGATCCTGAAATGAACCGCGTGAGCGGGAATAACGGCTGCAACCAAATAACGGGTAGCTTCGAACATACGGCCAAAACCATAAAATTTGGCCCAATAGCCAGTACACGCATGGCCTGCCCCGACAGTCCCGAACAAGAAGTGAATGCCTCCTTGGCGGCGGGGCCCTTTAAATACAGCCTCACTGGGAATTCGCTTACCTTAACGGCACAAGGACTCGTCCTGGTATTGGCGAGAGGCGGCGAATAGGAAAAATCATCTTTTGCTTCCAGCTCAGACACTTCTTGCGTTGTTTTGCAGCATGAAATTCGATTCAGCCGTTGAACGCTTCCGCCACATTGCCCGATGGGAGGGTATTTCGTATTTGTTGCTACTCTTCGTGGCCATGCCGTTGAAGTACGGTATCGACTGGCCTTATGCAGTAAAATACCTCGGCTGGGCACATGGAGTATTGTTTGTTGCCTATGGCATGACGCTGCTACAAGCTTGGGCGGTACAAAAATGGTCTTTTACCACTGCTTTTTTAGCCGGACTCATGAGCCTACTGCCATTTGGCACCTTCTGGTTCGAGAAAAAATATCTCTAAGGGTACGAAAACCGCAAGAAACTAGCGGACATTCTGAGCCATCCGAAACAAAAAATCGGAACACTGATCTTGCTCTTCGGTCATAAAACCCGACCAAAGTTCGGTGATCGTTTGATTTGCGATACGCTCAGCTTGCTCGTGTAAGGCCCTGCCCGCTTCGGTAAGGCGTACTTCAAAGGCACGTTTGTCGGAACTATCTGCCATACGTTCGAGCCAGCCCTTCTGCTCCATCGCTTGCACCATACGAGTAATGGCCGAGCGATCGCGCCCGAGCTGTTTGGCCAGAAAAAGCTGGTTGCAGCTGCCATTTTCGGCGAGCTGCACCATCAACCGCAATTGATCGGCAGAGATGGTATAGCCTGCTTGCCGTAGATTTTGCCCCAATCGGCGATTAAACCTGAACCAAAGCATGCCCAACAGGCGTCCGGTATTGATAGTCTTCAAGCGAGTAGTTTGAAGAGGTGAATTAACAACTTTAAGGGAAATAAGGAAAACTTCGGATGAAGCATTTGCAGTATATTCGTTGGTCGACCCCATGAAGCCTTTTCAGCTCTTCATCTTTCTGTTCTTTGTTGGCCATGTGGCTTCGGCCCAGGATGTACCAAGTCCTCCGCTGTCGTTAAACGATCCGCATGTGTTGGTGTTGCCATTCAAGCGGGCTGGTAACCTCATTTTGCTCGAGGCACGCGCCGATACCTTCACGGGCAACTTCATCCTCGACACCGGAGCACCCGGGATTATCCTCAACCGTACATGGTTTCGCGCCTACCCACGTATGGCCGAGGCCGAAGCCATGGGCATTACGGGCAATACCTCCTCGGTTTTCCGTACCGAGCTCCGAGATTTTCAGCTAGGACGGATCACCGAAACGGAAGTAATTGCGGAGGTAATCGATCTCGGCCACATCGAACGTAGCCGGGGCGTGCCGGTACTGGGCCTGATTGGCGTTGGATTTTTTAAGGGTTACGAAATCATCATCGACTACCCGCAGAATGTATTGTACATACTCGAACTAGATCGCAAAGGAATACGTAAGTCGCAACAAGCCCCACAATTCAAGGGCGAACCCAGCAAAATCAATATGCAGCTCATCAACAATACCATACTCATCGGTGGTGAAATTGGCGGAAAACGCTTACGTTTTTCGGTAGATACCGGTGCTGAAACCAATGTACTGCACAACCGCCTACCCGAAACGGTGTTGCAGGAGGTGCAAATCACCCGACGGGCAGTACTTTCGGGTACCGGAAGCAAAAAGGTGGAAGTATTGGGAGGTCAAATTCAACGCTTACGTATCGGGGGTAGCGATTACAAAGATGTACGTACCATAGTCACCAACCTCAGTTCCATGAGTCGGGCTTACGATCTCAATATCGACGGCATGCTGGGGCACGACTTTTTGTCGCTTGGCGTTGTAAGTATTAATTTCGTTCGTAAAGAATTCATGTTTTGGTCACAATCGGAAGGAGTTCAGCCATGAAACGCCTATGCATGCTTGTTTTGCTGTTTGCCGTGAGCACACTTCCGTCATTCGCACAAAAAAAGCCCAAAGCGCCCAAGGTACCCATGGGGTACAGTTGGTCGGGCAACGAACAAATTGTGAGCATCCCACGTAACATCGAAGGTGCTGCGCTCGATAGCCTGATCGCTCAATTTGGTTTAGCCGAACTTCGCCTCTTCCAATTGCTCGAAACGGGTCGGCTCGACTCAGCAGCCGCTGCCCAAGGCTGGAAGCTCAATGTGTTCAACGACAAGCTCGTTCAGCTGAGCAAATCGTTGAGTTTGTTCGAAGGTGAATTTAACGCCCACGACAAAATGAATGTGTTTGAGGAGGTTTTTCACCCCCATTCCGACCTGAGCACGTACCTGCCCACAGCAAAATATGGGGTAAACCGCTTGCGATGGCCCGGCACCCAAGAGCTTGCCGATGGCCGTACGCGCTTTTTCCTGAAGGGCCATTCCGATGCTGGATTAGTCTTGCTTTCGGGTTCGTTTAATGGCTGGAACCGAACCGAACTGGTAATGCAGCAAGTAGAAGCTGGATGGGTCATAGATGTAAATCTCCAACCGGGTAAACATTTGTACAAGTTTATCGTGGATGGCAATTGGATCAACGATCCCGGAAATGAACAACGCGAGGACGATTTGTACAACGGATTTAACTCGGTGTATTTCCGCACCAACCATGTTTTTCGCCTTCGCGACGATATGGTGAATGCCAAAAGAGTGTATTTAAGCGGCAGTTTTAACGATTGGCGCGAAAAAGAGCTTGACTTAAAGCTCAATGGAGCCTATTGGGAGCTACCTGTTTACTTGCCGAATGGAACACATGCCTACAAATTCATCGCCGACAAAACCTGGCTGCTCGACCCCGAAAATCCGATAGTACTGCAAGGTACTGGCGGGCACGACAACAACTACATTTCGTTTGGCGACACCAGCTGGTTTTATTTGCCCGGCTTTAAAAATGCCAAGGATGTATTCCTTTGTGGCGACTTCAATGCCTGGGCCGAAACCGAATTGCGCATGAAACGCAACGAAAACGGCTGGGAGCTGCCCTACGTGATTGGCCCTGGGCAATATCAGTACAAGTTCAGGGTAGATGGCGTGTGGATTACCGATCCCGAAAACCCACTGCGTATAGGCGAGCCGCCTTTCGACAATTCGGTGATTACCATACAACCCAACTACACCTTTAAACTAAGTGGTTTTGCCGATGCCGGTAAAGTTTTGATCTCGGGTACGTTCAACGGTTGGAACGAAACCGATTTTGTAATGCAGCGGGAGGGTAACGACTGGGTGTATCGGGTGTATTTGCCTTATGGCAAACACTATTACAAGTTTATCGTTGACGGCCAATGGATAACCGATCCTGAGAATCCACTTTGGGAAGAAAACGAACACCGAACAGGCAACTCGGTGGTTTGGTTGCTTCCCGATGTTTTGAAAGACCGAGCCGTCAACTATAGAAAATAAAACCCACGAACAAGGCTACTACCATAAAAAAGAAGAAGCTGACCAAGATACCTAGGTTGATTACCAAAAACTTGAACAGGGTTTTGCGCCACGATTGCAGGTAGACCTTTTTCATCGCCAGAAGCACATACACGATAAACCCGAAGAACACCAACACGCCAAAATCTATTCCAAAAGCATATTCGGCCAACAAGGCCAAACTGAGTAGGATAAACAAAAAGGTTTGCACATGGTATACAAAAATCAGGTGCTCAAAATAGTAGAGGTCGTGACGGATGTATGCCAATTTAATTACCCAAGCCAAAACGGGTAAAAAGAGGAACAACCAAAGCGGTATTTTTCCTTTTACGTATTCGGTAAACTCAGCTCTATCTAAATTGGCAATTTTTGTCGCCTCCCGATACATCCACCGGTTCCATTGCGTGTCTTCCAGTTGCAGCACTTCTAAGGCCTTTTTAGTGGACTTATCTTTAGCTGTTTCGGCATAATTTATCATGCGCCCAATTTTCCCTAAAGAGTTACTCAACGAAATGGTGTCGGTTACTTCTACACCGGCGAGTCCCGGGTTTTCTTCCTTAGCAAATTCTCGCTGAAGATCGTTGGCCACCAAATCTATGGGGGTGGGGGTTTCTACAGTAGGTGAGATGATTACGTTGTTGAACGCATCGTTGCTGAGTGACTGGATGAAGAAAAACAATATGCTCACCGTGAGGTACATGCGCATGGGTGGCACGTAGCGTGCTATTTGACCACTGTTGTACGATTCGGTAATTTTTCCCGGACTTGAAATGAGAGGCCACAGGGTTTTCGCCACCTTGGAATCGAGCGCAAAAAAATTGACGAGTATATCGTTAATAACCTGCCAGAAACTCAAACGGTGGTTTTTTGTAGTTTGGCCACAGCTCGGACAAAAGGCATGATCGGCTTCGAGGGGCGTACCACAATTCAAACAATTTTTGCGCGAAGAATGCATGTGTGAACGATTTCGACCGAAAACTAATGAATTTATACGAAGGGCTATCAAAAACCAGCATTCAATTGCATATTCTTAGTATTTGATGCATGCAAAAACGAGACTAGCTGTAACAATGAAAAAATTCGTCGACAAAAAATTGTAATTCGTCGACATTTTTCCCTTAAACCCTAAGAATGAAGCACTTTTGAGGCACTTACGAAGAAAATGCGTCTTTGGATTGCCCCCATACTAATTTTTTTTAGCCTCAGTAGCTGTACCAAACAGCCTGAAGCTTGTATGCAAAACGACAAGAGAACTACGCAATTTTTCGTGGGCGAAGAAGTTCTATTTACTTCCGATTGCAGTCAAAACGCCAGCAGCTATCGTTGGGTAGTTCGGCACAACGGAACCGAATCGGTTTTTACCAGCGATAAGTTGGAGTACAAATTTGAAGAAACAGGCAGCTACGAAGTGGCACTTACCGTGAGTACGGGGAGTATGCGTAGCCAAACCAGTGAATTGGTGCTTGTAAAAGAATTTACTCCAGGTACCAATTAAGTAACACCCTATTGTCAATAAACTAAACGTAGAGAGCGGCAAACCTTGGTTTGCCGCTTTTGTTTTGCATCAAGCCAGTTTCGTTTTCGTGAAAAAAAGTGAAGCTTCGTAGCATTTCTCCACAACTAGCTGCGGCATTGAAACGAAACTGTGCATCTTTACGTTTCGTTACCGTAATTCAGCATACATGACTGTTATCATCATGATTGCCCAGCTCATACTGGGTTTGTCCATTTTAGTTTTCCTTCACGAGTTAGGGCATTTTTTGGCTGCTCGTGCTTTTGGCATCCGCGTCGAAAAGTTCTACATCTTTTTTGATGCTTGGGGCAAAAAGCTATTCAGTTTTCAATGGGGCGATACCGAATACGGCATTGGATGGTTGCCCTTGGGTGGTTATGTTAAAATCGCCGGCATGGTGGACGAATCGCTCGACACCAAACAGCTAGCAACCGAACCCGAAGATTGGGAGTTTCGCTCCAAACCAGCCTGGCAACGCTTGATTGTGATGTTAGGCGGAGTAACCGTAAATGCCATCTTAGGGGTGATCATTTTTTCGGGTATGCTCATGTATTGGGGCGAAAAGTACATCCCCAACGAGGCCTTGAAACACGGTATTGCCGCTTCCGAAATTGCCGAAGAAATTGGATTACGCGATGGTGATAAACTAGTAGCCATCAACGGCAATAAAATCGAACGTTTCGACGAAATCATCAGCAGCGAGGTGCTACTCGGCAACGATGTGGTGATACAAGTGAGCCGCAATGGTGAACTCACCGATATCGCTGTTCCTGCTAACTTCACTTCTCGCTTGCTCGAAGCCGATAAAAGCATGTTTGTGCAGCCCCGCATGCAATTCACCGTGGGTGAAGTATCGAAGGGCATGCCGGCAGCTGAAGCAGGCCTGCTCGAAGGCGACCAGATTTATGCTGTAAATGGAACAGGCATAGCCTATTTTGATCAGCTACAGGCTAGTTTACTTACCAACAAAGCCAAAGTAGTAGCGTTGGGTGTAATTCGTGGAAGCGATAGCCTAGTACTTCAAGCAACGGTAACCGAAGCCGGAACCATCGGCTTCTTTCCTAAACTCGAAGAGTTGCCGTTGGGTTACAAACAGTTTTCGTTTGCCGAAAGTGTACCCGCGGGAGCCGCCATGGCTTGGAAAGTTATTTCCGACAACGTAAAAGGCTTCTCCAAAATTTTCTCGGGCGATATACCCGTGCAAAAGTCGCTCGGCGGGCCGATAGCTATCGCCAAAAAAATGTATGGTGGTGAATGGGATTGGTATCGTTTCTGGATGACCACCGGCTTGTTGTCGATGATACTGGCTTTCATGAACCTGCTACCCATTCCAGCACTCGACGGAGGCCACGTGGTATTCCTGCTCATCGAAATGGTGATTCGTCGCCCTCTACCAGAAAAAGTACTCTTGGTGGCACAGTATGCGGGCATGGTCATACTCATATCGTTAATGGTATTTGCTTTTGGCAACGACATCTGGCAGCACATAATCAAATAAATAAATGGAGCCCGCTTCGGCGGGTTTTTTTATGCTTCAACGAATAGCCACCCATTGGAACCGCATACGTTATACGCTGTATGCCCCCATTTACGATCTCGTAGCAGGTGCTTTTGCTCCGTACCGACAACGTTCACTGCAGCGCATCCAAAATACCCATGGCCGAATTTTGCTGATAGGCGCCGGCACGGGACTCGACTTGCCCTATTTGCCTAAAACAGCACAAATTGTTGCCACCGACCTCACCCCTGCGCTGCTGGTCCAATTACAATGGCGAGCTGCTCGTTTGGGCTTGCAGGTCGAAAGCAGGGTAATGGATGGCCAAGCTGCTGATATACCCGACGAACAATTCGACCTGATCGTTTTACATCTCATTTTGGCCGTAATTCCAAACCCTGTGCTTTGCTTGCAAGAAGCCGAACGTATGCTTAAGCCGGGAGGGCAAGTATTGATATTCGATAAATTTTATTCGGGACGTGAAAAAACCAGTGTTTTACGTAAGCTGTTCAACCTAATCACCAGCTTTTTATTTAGCAGCATTAATCGAAGAATTGAGAACCTGGTGGCAGCTACCTCGCTCAAGCTCGTTGAAAATAGCCCCGCAGCATTTGGAGGCTTGTTTCGGCTAATCGAGCTTAGGAAGAACGGCCGGTAAGCCGTTGAATCTTCAAAAACAATTCGTCGTGATCGAATGGTTTGGTCACAAAATCGTTCATGCCGTATTTGGTTACGCGCTGCCGCGTTTCGAGGAAGGCATCGGCCGTAAGCGCAACGATAGGAATGTTACGCTGCTTGGCTGCTCGCTGACCCGAACGAATAAGTTCGGTGGCCTCAAACCCTCCCATCACGGGCATCTGCAGATCCATAAACACCAAATCAAACTCGCCTTCTTCGAGTGCTTCTATCCCCTTTTCGCCATTATCGGCGAGGGTAACGCGAATGTCCCAGCGCTGCAATATTTGCTTCGCTACAAATTGGTTCATTTTATTGTCTTCCACCACCAACACCCGGATGCCTTGTAAACTCCGTTTGGTCATGGGCAATTCGTTGGAAAGCTCTTGCTCCGACAAATGACCTGTTTCAAAGTCGAGCTCCACCGAAAACTCAGACCCCTTTCCAATCTCACTACTTACTTGTATTTCGCCCCCCTGCAAATGCACCAAATTTCGCGTAATGGCCAAACCCAAACCTGTACCGCCAAACAAGCGTGTGGTATCGGTATAGGCTTGCGTGAAGGATTCGAAAATAGAGCTCAGTTTTTTTTCAGGTATACCAATGCCCGTATCGATTACCGACATCCGCAAGCGGTTTTTACCGGGCACCTGCTCGGGCAAAAGATCTACTTTTAACTCCACATATCCGTCGGAAGTAAATTTGATGGCATTACCCGCCAAATTGAGTAAAATTTGGTTCAACCGGTAAGGGTCGCCTTTCAGAATACGTGGTACTAAAGGCGATATGGTCTTACGGAGCGAAACACCCTTTTCATTGGCTTTATGCGAAATGGTCTTCAACATCTCGTCGGCCACCTTGTAAAAATCGAAATCGATATGCTCCAAGGTGATTTTACCGCTCTCAATCTTCGAAAAATCGAGGATGTCGTTGATGATCACGAGGAGGTTGTCGGCCGAATATTTAATCGACCGCAGGTATTCGAGATTGCGCTCGTTCTGCGGTTCTTG
This sequence comes from Chitinophaga pinensis, assembly GCA_943369355.1. Taxonomy (GTDB): domain Bacteria; phylum Bacteroidota; class Bacteroidia; order UBA7662; family UBA7662; genus UBA7662. The sequence goes on from CALRMX020000003.1 coordinate 21,720, forward strand.
TAGCAACAACTCCGTTAAGCCAATCACCGCGTTCATGGGCGTACGTATTTCGTGGCTCATGTTGGAAAGAAACTCCGTTTTGGCCTTGGCCGCTAACTCAGCGGCTCGCTTGGCTTCAAGCAGCTCTTCTTCGGTCTTCTTTTTCTCGCTTATATCGCTGAGTACCGAAACAACAAAGCGCTGCCCACGATCGTCTTGATATAGGCTGTTCGAAACCGAAAGGGTTATCTTTTGTCCGTCTTTCCGTTTGAGGACCCACTCGTCGGGCACCACGCCCAACGGTTGCAGCATAAACATGCGGTGCAATTCCCGAGCTTGCTGATGGTATTCTTCTTTGAACAAAAGCGTGAAATGATGGTGCAACATCTCTTCTTTGCTCCATCCCAAAATGTCGCTAAAGGCTTGGTTTACGCGTACAAATAGGCCTTCGGCATTGGTTAAACAAATACCTACATGGGTAGCGTTAAAAACGATATCGAGTAGTCGTTCGTTTTCGCGCAGTGCCGATTCGGCATGTCGCTTTTGCGTTTCAATTTGGCTTACCCGCAAAACCTGACGCAAAACCGAGCTCAGTTTATCAGGGTTAACCTCTGATTTCGGAAAATAGTCGAGCGCACCCGACTTCATCATTTCTACTGCAATCTTTTCGTCGCCTTGACTCGTCAACACCGCCACCGGCGTATTGATACCCATTTCGCGCATATCTTTTAGCAAACGAATACCATCGGTACCGGGCAATAGATAATCGAGAAACACACAATCGAATTGTTGTTTGAGCAGCGTGGCGAAACCCGTTTCCGCATCGGCTACCGAGGTAAGTTCGTAAACGAGCGAAGACTTCCGCAACGCACGTTCAAACGCCATGGTATCTACCTCGTCGTCGTCAACGAGCAGTATCCGTATGGGTAACTCGGGGTCGACTTTCATTTACGATGGAAATTCAATCAGCTGCCAATAGTTGTTGAGTATACTCACTGCCGATATAAAACTTTCCATCGAAAGTGGTTTCACGATATAACCCGCCACATTCAACTTATAGGCCTCCACCTTATCGCGGTCTTCGTTAGATGTGGTCATCACAAAAACCGTAATCGATTGCAAATCTTCATCCTGCCGCATGGCCGTAAGAAACTCAATGCCGCCCATTTTAGGCATGTTTAAGTCGAGCAAAATAATTCTTGGCCGTGGAACCAATTGCTGCTCGCCATCGCCTCGAAGCATCTCTAGGGCTTCCACACCGTTGCCCGCCACAAAAAGTGGATTAGTGATGTTGTTCTTTTTGAAGGCACGCTTCACATTCATCACATCCACTTCGTCGTCCTCGACCAATAAGATGCTAATTAGGTTGTAATTCATTGGTTCTTCCTGCAAAACCCGGGCTAAGCCGTCGTTTGATTATCTGTTGCAAATTAAGGATTAATGGCTGTATTCGAAACACAGATGTTACTCGGCTTTTGGCCAAGTAAAGTAAAAATGAGCCCCTTTCCCAGGCTCCGATTCTAGCCAAATTTTACCTCCCTGGTCCGATACAATCTTTTTCACTATCGATAGCCCAATGCCGTGACTGTCCTGATGTTTGTTTTCCCCAGCCGTTCTGAATATTTCGAAAATCTGCTCGTGAAAACCTGCTGCCAATCCCAGCCCTTTGTCGTGTACGCCCAAGGTCAAAAAGTCACCATTTTCCGCTACGCTAATTTTCACTGTGGTTTCACCTGCCATACTTCCATAACGTACTGCATTACTAATCAAATTGGTAAAAACCTGTTCCAAAGCCAACTTATCGGCACGTATCCACTGGTCGTTGACGGGTAATTCAAGTACAATGCGGGTGTCGCTGCTCATTTGTTCTACCAACTCCTTGACCATGGCATTCAAATAAAATGAGCTGGGCTCGCCTTTGAATCTGCCTGCACGACTGTAACGTAAAATACCTTCAATCATGTCGCTCATTTTCTGCACACGCTGTTGTAGCAGCTTCATGTTTTGTTGAGTATCCTCGTCTAACTTGTCACCCAGATCTTCGGCTATCCAGCTCGACAAATTCTGAATGGCACGTAAGGGAGCCTTCAAATCGTGCGATACGATGTATGCAAAGCGGTCGAGTTCGGTATTGATGGCTTCTACTTTTTTGGCATGTTCGGCCAGGGCCAATTCGTCGCGCTTGCGATCGGTTATGTCGTGCTGAAATACAGCCACCGAGCTTGGCGTATTGTATTTCTGATCGTAAATCACAAAAATGCTGGTGAGTAAAACGCGCCTTCCAAAGGTCGGATGTGAACGGTTGAGTTCTCCCTCCCAATAGCCTGCATGCCAGAGGGCGGGTAGTATTTCGTTTTCTACACGTTCTGCAAAGCTTGCTTCTGCGTAATCGAGGTAGTTGGCACCGTAGGCCTCATCGGCTTTCTCCAAACCCAAAAAGCCGGCAGCAGCAGGATTTAGATAAAAGTAGCGCCCACTCATGTCGATCAACGCAATCTGGTCGGGACTCACTTCCACCATCTTCTCAAACTGGCGGATGGCCTGCTCGGCACTTCGTTGCTGGCTCACATCCTGTACGGTACCGGCCATGCGGGTAATACTGCCATTTTCGTGAGTGATAGGCCTGCCCCTCACCTCTAAAAATCGAGTTTGGCCTTGTGCGGCGCGTATCCTAAACTCGGTGTGAAGAGGAATAGCGGAGAGAAGTGCATTGCCCCACTGTTCGAAACGCTCTTTGTCGTCGGGGTGTACCTTGCTGTGTATGGGCTCCAACTGGGCTTTGGCGTCTTCGGCAAGCCCCAGCAGCATACTTGTTTCGCGGCTCCAAAAGAAGCTGCTATTGGTGTAGTCGAACTCGAAACTACCCATACGTGCGATTTGTTGGGCTTCTTCGAGATTTTGGCTCAAACGCAACAGATCGCGTTCGTTGTATTCGCGTGCCTTGGCTGCACCAATGGCAAGTGCAAAATTGCGAATCACATCCACATTAGGCAGGTGCCAAGGCATATCGGTATGCAAATCGTCGATGGCCATATACCCCCAAGGGTTGTTACCCGTAAAAATGGGCACCATAAGCACTCGCAAGATGTTGTGCTTGCTCAAAAACCCTTGTTCCTCCTTGGGGAATGAGGCTACAGGGCCACCAAGCAGCTCGCCGGTGGCAAGTACGGCATACCAGCGTTGCGGCAAGTCGAAAACGGGCATCTCGTGCTGCTGTGGGTGCCAGCTGTATTCGCGTGCTGCCTCGCCCGCCTGCCAACGGTAGCGGGTTACGCATTGGGTATTGCCTAGATACTTGAATAAATGGATACGGTCGGCTTCGGCGGCTTCACCAATGAGCGCCAAAGCTTTGAGCAGCGATACACTCAAATCGGCTTCGTGCAGCAAAAGGGTGCTGGCATCAAGTAAACCGTGCAACAACTTTTCGTGGGCTGCCTGCTGCCGCTCGCGCCTTTTTTCATCGTCGATGTCGATTTGAGTACCGATAAATCGTCGGGGATTGCCTGCTACATCGGGATCAACCGCCTTACCGCGAGCACGTATCCAGCGGTAGCGGCCCGACTTTTCACGCAACCGAAAATCGGCACGGTATACATCACTACGGCCTTCGAGATGCTCGTTGACCTTACGTAAAGTTTCTTCGCGGTCGTCGGGGTGTAACAAGCTGTCCCAACTGCTCAGCAAATTCGGAAGCTCCTCGTCGGTATACCCCAGCATCGATTTCCAACGCAGGCTGTAAAACACCTCGTTGGTTTCGAGATTCCAGTCGAACAATCCATCCTGACTATTATCTAGGGCATGCTTCAACCGCAGTTCACTTTCGGCCAACAAGGTGAGGTGGGTAACCGATTCGCCCTTTTCGTAAGCGGTGACCAAACATGCCTCTATCTCCCCTTTTTCATTGCTCATGGGGGTGAAATTCAATTCAAACTCCAACGCATTGCCTTGGATGTCGTATCGGCGGCTGCTCGAAAAGCTCTCGCCTGCCAAGGCACGTTGGTACAAGTCGCCAAAAAACGAACGCGCCTCAGTGGGCATCACAGCCAGCATATCGCCACCCAACTCTAGATGTACGCTATTGTAGTGGTAAAAATATTCCTTAGCGAGTGGGTTGGCTGCCACCAGATGCAGCTGGCGGTCGACCGCCCAAGCCGGAATTCGGCTTCTGTTGAAAAATAGTTCGAAACAGGCTTTTGCTTGCACCCCCGATGTTTTTCTTAAAGATGCGTGATTTCATGCACAACAAAAAAATCCCGGCCTGAAATCAGACCGGGATTGTGCCCAGGACCGGAGTCGAACCGGTACGAGTGTAACCTCACAGGTGTTTGAGACCAGCGCGTCTACCAATTCCGCCACCTGGGCGGGAAGCGGACTGCAAATTTAGCAGCTCCGTTGATTCTTCCAATCCTTAATTCAAGAAAAAAAGCCTCTTGAACAGAATTATTCTCCCCTCCGTGTTCAGCCGGCGAAGCTGCGACGGATAATATTCAAGGCGCCACCTGCTTGGAACCACTCAATTTGCTGCTGGTTGTAGCTGTGATTCACCACGATAGCATCGCTGCTACCGTCGGCATGATGTGCTACCACCGTGATTGGCTGGCCCGGGGTGAAGCTGGTTAAACCGGTGATTGAAAAATGATCGTCCTCACGAATTTTGTCGTAATCGGCCTTATTGGCGAAAGTCAACGCCAACATGCCTTGTTTTTTGAGGTTGGTTTCGTGAATACGGGCAAACGATTTCACCAAAATGGCACGTACACCCAAGTGGCGTGGCTCCATGGCTGCATGCTCGCGCGATGAACCTTCTCCATAGTTTTCGTCGCCTACCACGATAGAGCCAATGCCTGCAGCTTTGTACGCACGTTGAGTAGCGGGTACTTCGCCATAACTTCCTGTCAATTGGTTTTTCACGCTATTGGCGGTATCGTTAAAGGCATTGATGGCGCCGATGAGCAGGTTGTTCGAAATATTATCGAGGTGCCCGCGGTAACGTAACCAAGGACCGGCCATCGAAATGTGGTCGGTGGTACATTTGCCCTTGGCTTTGATGAGCAGCTTGAGGCCGCTCAGGTCGGTACCTTCCCAAGCTGCAAAAGGATCAAGCAATTGTAGACGCTCCGACTTCGGATCGACCAATACTTGTACTTTTGAGCCATCGGCAGCAGGTGCCTGGTAACCGGCGTCTTCTACCGCAAAACCTTTTGCTGGCATTTCGTAACCCTGCGGTTCGTCGAGCTTTACGGCCTGGCCAGCTTCGTTGATGAGGGTGTCGGTTACCGGATTGAAGGTAAGGTCGCCAGCAATGGCAAAAGCCGTCACGATTTCGGGCGAGGCCACAAAAGCGTGGGTATTGGGGTTGCCGTCGGCGCGCTTCGCGAAGTTGCGGTTAAATGAGGTGATGATAGAGTTCTTCTCGCCTTTTTCGGCACCATGACGTGCCCACTGGCCGATGCACGGTCCGCAGGCATTGGCGAGTACTACGCCGCCCATGTCGGCAAAGGTATCGAGGAAGCCGTCGCGCTCCACGGTGTAGCGTACCTGCTCAGAGCCTGGGGTGATGGTGAATTCGGCTTTGGCTTTCAGCTTTTTATCTACTGCCTGTTTGGCCAACGAAGCCGAGCGGCTGATGTCTTCGTACGAGGAATTGGTACACGAACCGATGAGCCCTACTTCGAGCTTTGCTGGCCAGCCGTTTTCTTCCACGGCTTGTGCAAACTTACTGAGCGGCCAAGCCAAGTCGGGCGTAAACGGACCGTTGATGTGTGGCTCAAGCTCGCTAAGATTGATTTCAATCACCTGATCGAAGTATTGTGCTGGGTTGGCATATACTTCGTCGTCGCCGGTGAGGTGGGCAGCAATGCCGTCGGCGAGAGCTGCTACATCGGCGCGGCCAGTACCTTTGAGATAGGTGGCAATTTTATCGTCGTAACCAAAAATAGAGGTAGTAGCTCCAATTTCTGCACCCATATTACAGATGGTGCCTTTGCCAGTTGCCGACAACGAACGTGCACCTTCGCCGAAGTATTCTACGATATGGTCGGTGCCGCCCTTAACTGTGAGGATGCCCGCTACTTTCAAGATTACGTCTTTGGGTGAGCTCCAGCCGCTGAGTTTGCCGGTGAGCTTTACGCCGATGAGCTTGGGGAATTTGAGCTCCCAAGGCAAGCCTGCCATGACGTCGCAGGCGTCGGCACCGCCAACTCCAATGGCAATCATTCCCAAACCGCCGGCATTGGGGGTATGCGAGTCGGTACCAATCATCATACCGCCTGGGAAGGCGTAATTTTCAAGTACCACCTGGTGGATGATGCCTGCACCAGCTTTCCAGAAGCCTATGCCATATTTGTTCGATACCGAAGCGAGGAAATCGTATACTTCTTTGTTTTTATCGACTGCCGTTGCCAAATCGGCTTCGGCGCCAATCTTTGCCTGAATCAAGTGGTCGCAGTGTACCGTCGAAGGTACCGCAACCTGACTGCGGCCAGCTTGCATGAACTGCAACAAGGCCATTTGTGCGGTAGCATCTTGCATGGCTACACGGTCGGGAGCAAAATCTACGTACGACGTACCTCTACCGTAGGTTTCGTTTGCATCGCCCTGCCAGAGGTGGGCATAGAGGATTTTTTCGGTCAACGTCAGGGGACGGTTCACCGCTTTACGGGCAGCGGCCACACGTGCAGGCATACGTTCGTATACCTTTTTGATCATGTCCAGATCGAATACCATGGATAATGTACGTTTAAAGGTTGTGTTTTTCGCAATTCGTCGCGAAAATAACGATTTAAAGCGTCATTTTCAGCGCTATACCAAACAAATCGACAACCCGACGTAATAATTCACTTTATTAACATTTCAAGTCGTGGAACCCCCTTATTTTTACGTCGTGAGAACCGTCTGGCTCGAAAACCTACGCATCGCTACCGATGCCATCCGCAGCAACCTGCTCCGTACAGTGCTCACTGCACTCATCATTTCCTTTGGCATCATGGCCTTGGTGGGCATACTCACCAGCATCGACGCACTCAAAGCCTCTATCAATACCACCTTCACCAGCATGGGCGCCAATACGTTCACCATCCGCAACCGCGGACTGAACATCCAATTCGGTGGCGGCGGCCGCCGACCGGCACCCAAACGCCCCATCTCCTGGAAAGATGCCCAGTATTTTCGCGATCGTTTCGACTTCCCTTCCGAGATTTCCATCAGTGGACTGGTGTCGCGCTCGTCGGTGATTAAGAAGGGCGATAAAAAAACCAATCCCAATGTGGTGGTTTTTGCCAGCGACGAAAACTACCTGAGCACGGGTGGCTTTAGCCTCGACTTGGGCCGAAACTTTAGTCCCGGCGAGATTCAATACGCTTCTAACGTAGTGCTTTTGGGGCAGGAGGTGCGGGAGGTGCTCTTCGGTAAAAAAAATCCCGAAGGCGAGATGGTGAAGATCGGCAACGGTCAGTACCGCGTAATTGGCGTTTTGGCCAGCAAAGGTTCGAGCTTTGGCGGCAATAGCGACCGTTCGGTGGTGATACCGATAACCAACGGCCGCAGCTTTTTCCCCGACGCCAACCGTTCGTATGTGGTGAGTGTGTTGGTTCAAAACCCCGAACTCCTGCAGTCGGCCGTAGAAGAAGCCACCGGCACTTTTCGGGTCATCCGCAAATTGCGGGTGGAGCAGGAAAATAATTTCGACATCATCAAGTCTGACAGCTTTGCCAGCGGTTTGATCGAAAATTTGAGTTTTATCTCGCTAGCCGCAACCGCCATTGGGTTTATCACCCTACTCGGTGCCGCCATCGGGCTCATGAACATCATGTTGGTATCGGTTACCGAGCGTACCCGCGAAATTGGTGTACGTAAAGCCTTGGGCGCCAATCAAGAAACCATCCGCCAGCAGTTTCTTTTCGAGGCCCTGGTGATTGGTCAGCTCGGCGGCGTGGTAGGCATTGTATTGGGCATACTCATCGGGAATTTAGTGGCCCTCATTGTGGGTGCTGGTTTTATTATCCCTTGGGCATGGATAGTGGCCGGCGTGGTGCTTTGTGTGGTAGTTGGCTTGGTATCAGGCTACTATCCAGCTGCCAAGGCCGCACGGCTCGACCCCATTGATGCATTACGTTACGAATAGGAACTTTTTGTTCGACTAATCCCTTATATTTGCACTCCCAAGTAAAAGGGTCGGATGGCCGAGTGGCTAGGCAGAGCTCTGCAAAAGCTCCTACAGCGGTTCGAATCCGCTTCCGACCTCCAACAATTGAAAGCCCCGAATCGGGGCTTTGTTGTTTTTACAACTTCGGAAGCGGCTCATGCTAACCATTAAAAAAATCAACTTACCCGAATAATCCGCATCCGACCTCAAGTTTAGATAAAGCCCCGAATCGGGGCTTTGTTGTTTTTTCAGCCTCGGAAATGACATACGATTCGTTGAAAAAGCACCTAAAATGTCACTACCGTCAAACAAAAAAGCCGCCTTCGACTATCGAAGACGGCTTTTCGTTTACGTGCAACCTTATTTCAAAGTGCAGGTAGTATTGGTTGTAAGTGGACCTAAGGTTTGATTAACATTCAAACCGTTGCAAGAACTTTCAGCATCCGATTTGGTAGCGTTAAAGGTAGAAGTAAGGGTCTGGCGACCTGTTTCTACACCATTCTCAGAGATTACCTGAATACACTCGCAGGTGTAATCTTTTTTACAAGCTACTGAACCGAAGGCCAAAGCCACCACAGGAAGAAGTAATAGTTTTTTCATGGATTAAATTTTATTCCGCTATTATAACTCTGAGCTTTTAATATTCCAACATGTTAATAAAATTAAAATATCAAGGCACCGGGTTCTCTAACCACTTTACCAAATTCAAGCTGCACCACATAAGGTACTTTAGCTTGGGTTAAATGCAGAAAAGCTGAACCATTAAGTACTACCGTTTCAAAACGTTCGATGCCGTGATCCCGACTAAATTTTTGACGCTGGTCAGGCTCTCCATTCAATACAACCAAAACCGACGAGCTGGGCAAATCGGAAACCGCCAACCTTCGTGCAGCGAACTGACAGTGCTTGCATTGCATGCTCAAAAACAATACTGTTGCCTTGGGTTGCATAAAATCGAAGTTCTTCACACCTACCCCTTCGGCCCAACTTGTGTCGAGCGCGATACTCGTCTCAAGACGCGGAGCCGGTTTCAATAGTCCACCCGCTGGGAGTGCCACATACATGACCACCACCGCCACTGGTAAAACAACCCAACCGAGCCGAGGGAATGTTCTCTGCGAAAAATTTTTCGGCCGCAAGAAAAGAAGCAGCACCAAAGCAGCATTTTTCACAAGTCCTTCGACTGGCGTAAACGGAATGGCCGAACTCATACATCCACAGTCGATACTATTGCCATACCGTACCAGTAGATAAATCAAGTAGCAGCAGAGTGCCAACAAAAAAAGATACCCAAAACGGTCGATTTGGCGATTTCTGAGCCTTGGAAGCAACCAATAAACGCCCAAAAGTGCTTCCAAAAGCAGCGTGATAAAAGCCAAGATAGAGGCCCAATACCCACGCACTCCTAAGGTCTCCATCCACTGCAACTCAAAAGCAGGAAAATCCACAGCCTTGAGTACTGCACCCAGCAGAAAGACTAGTCCCACCACCATGCCTCCGAAGGTTGCCAAGCGTTGCTTCATTTGGCCAAAATAATACACAAACTAATACGGTGAATATTAATAAGCGGAGTTGAAGATTTTTTTAAACTTTGTAGAAACACCGCACCATGCCTATACGCGCTCCCTTCAATCTGCAAAACTGGATCAGCGAAAACCGTCACCTGCTTAAGCCGCCTGTGGCCAACAAAAACCTGTACACCGAAGGCACCGACTATATCGTGATGATTGTGGGCGGCCCCAATGCCCGCAAAGACTACCACTACAACGAAACCGAAGAGTTGTTCTATCAGCTTGAGGGGCACATTACCGTGCGTATACAAGAAGATGGAAAACCGCGTGACATCCAATTGGGTCCCGGCGATATGTTTTTATGCCCCGCTAAAACCCCTCATTCGCCCATCCGCAGCGAAGGCTCGATAGGTTTGGTGATAGAGCGCGTACGGGAAGGCAAGGGGTATACCGACGGGCTGCTGTGGTTTTGCGAAAACTGCAATCACCCACTGCATGCCGATTATTTTGAACTTAAAAATATTGAAACCGATTTTCAGCCTCGCTTTCGCCATTTTTATGGCTCCGAAGAGCTGCGCTGCTGTAAAAACTGCGGCACGGTGATGGCCGCCGATCCTCGTTTTTTATAGCCTAAAGTCGGGCAGCAGTATACTCCCCCTGCTCAGTTCCATCAAGCCATGGCTTGACCCAGGGCCAATGCCAACGCCAGAACCTTTAACTTTGTTACGTGCTTACCATCGACATACACACCCACATCATGCCCGAAGAGTTGCCCCGATGGGCCGACAAATGGGGTTACGGGAACTTTGTACATATGGAGCATATTGCAGGCAGCTGTCCGCGATGTGCCAATATGATGCAGGGCGATAAGTTTTTTAGAAAAGTAGAAGAAAACTGCTGGTCGGGCACCGTGCGCCTCGACGAATGCGATAACCACGGCGTTCATGTGCAGGTGTTGAGCACCATACCGGTCTTGTTTCACTACTGGGCCAAGCCCGAACATGCACTCGAAACCTCTCGCTACATGAACGACCACTTGGCCGGTGTGGTAGCACAAAACCCCAAACGATTTGTAGGCCTGGGTACGGTACCTTTGCAAGATCCGCAACTGGCCATACAAGAGCTGGAACGTTGCATAAAAGAGCTCGGCTTCGCGGGAGTAGAAATCGGATCGCATGTAAACGACTGGAACCTGAATGCCCCCGAGCTGTTTCCCTTTTTTGAAGCAGCCGAACGATTAGGTGCCTGCATTTTTGTGCACCCGTGGGACATGATGGGCAAAGATAAGATGACCGATTATTGGCTCCCCTGGCTCGTAGGCATGCCCGCCGAATCGTCGCTGGCCATCTGCTCGATGATTTTTGGCGGTGTCTTCGAACGTTTGCCGCAGCTGCGCGTGGCGTTTGCTCATGGCGGCGGTTCGTTCCCCGCAACCATAGGCCGCATCGAACATGGCTTTCAGGTACGTCCCGACCTGGTAGCCAAACACAATAACGTCAACCCGCGCGACTATTTAGGTCGCTTTTGGCTCGACAGTTTGGTGCACGACCCACGCATGCTCGATTATGTGACCCATTTGGTAGGCCACGAAAAGGTAGCGTTGGGCACCGATTACCCTTTTCCCTTGGGCGAACTTGAGCCCGGCAAGCTCATACGCGAAATGCCATGGACCGACGAGAAAAAAGCCTGGTTGCTTCACCGCTCGGCACTGACCTTCCTCGGCCTCGATCAAAATCAATTCCTCTGAACTTAGCAGCTCTACGCATGAACTACCAGCCTACCCTGGCCTTTGCGCAACAACTCGACCGTGAAGATCCTTTGGCCGCCTACCGCGAGCAATTCCATTTCCCGCAGCACAACGGCAACGACGTTTATTATTTCACGGGCAATTCGTTGGGGCTCATGCCCAAAAGTGTGCGCGATTACCTCAATACCGAGCTCGACAGCTGGGCACACTACGGAGTAGAAGGTCATTTTGAAGGCCCCCATCCGTGGATGCATTACCACAAACTTTTCAGCGAAAAAGCAGCACGGTTGGTCGGGGCATTGCCCGAAGAAGTGGTGGTAATGAATACGCTTACCGTGAACTTACATTTGGCGATGGTGAGCTTTTACCGCCCTCAAGGCAAGCGTACCAAAATTGTCATGGAAGGAGGTGCCTTTCCCTCCGATCAATATGCCGTAGAAAGTCAAGTGAAATTCCATGGCCTCGACCCCGAAACCCATATCATTGAACTCATACCCCGACCGGGCGAGCAAAATTTACGCACGGAAGATATTTTGGCAGTTCTACAAAAACATGCCGACGAAATTGCTTTGGTGATGCTGGGAGCGGTAAACTACTATACCGGCCAATGGTTTGAGATGGAGAAAATTACCCAAGCCGGACATGCCCTGGGTGCCGTAGTGGGTTTTGATTTAGCCCACGCAGCCGGCAATGTGCCCATGCAGTTGCACGATTGGGGTGTAGACTTCGCCGTATGGTGCAGCTACAAATACTTAAATAGCGGCCCGGGCGGCCCGAGTGGACTTTTTGTGCACCAAAAACATGGGAATAACGCCGACTTGCCGCGTTTCGCTGGCTGGTGGGGACATCGCGAAGACGAGCGCTTCCAGATGAAAAAAGGCTTTCAGCCCATGTCGGGAGCAGCCGGTTGGCAGCTCAGCAATGCTCAGGTTTTTGCCTCTGCCCCGCATTTGGCTTCGTTAGCACTCTTCGATGAAGTGGGCATGGCGCGTTTGCGGGAAAAGTCGCTGAAGCTTACCGGCTACCTCGAATTTTTGTTGGGAGAGTTGCTCCGCGAACTACCCGAATGTGGGTTAGTCATCCTGACCCCTTCCGATCCCACGCAGCGGGGTTGTCAGCTATCGTTGTTTGCTCGCAAAAACGGCCGGAAGTTGTTCGACTATCTAAGCGCTCATGGGGTAATTGCCGACTGGCGCGAACCCGACGTCATACGCGTGGCACCGGTGCCCATGTACAACCGCTTCGAAGACGTGTATCAATTCGTAGCGTTACTTAAAAGTGGTGTTCAGCAATTCGAAGGGCTCACTGTTTAGGCGAATGAATTCATAGCCTTTACTTGAAATAAAGGTGAACAGGCTCATGCACTATACAAGGCGTGAGGTTGAATAGACTTTGCATTTAACGACAATTTCCAACTCGACCCGTGCTTCACACGAACTTTACATACAATAAAGTATATTGGGACGAGTTAAGCAGTAGTTAAACCCAACACTTCCTTACCCTCTTACATGAAAACCCGACTGCTCTTTGGGCTAGTATTCTTTTTAGTTGCTGGCCTATCGCCCACTTTTGCGCAAAAAGCACAATACCAGCTCAGCGGTTATATCAAAGAAAAAGGTAGCCGTGAATCGCTGGCAGGTGCCAATGTATTCATCACTGAGCTTAAAACTGGAACCACCTCCAATACCTATGGCTTCTACTCGATTCGTTTGCCCGAAGGCGATTACGAAGTACGCGTGAGTTATGTGGGCTACAAAACGCTAATCGTGCCTTTGAGCCTTTACCGCGCTACTGAGCTCGATTTTTCACTCGAACAGTCGGCCACCCTGGGCGAGGTAGTCGTTACCGATGATGCCATCGTGACCCGACAGGCCGAAGACGTCCTGATGAGCAAAGTAGAAATAAACGCGGCGCAGATTCAGAATACACCTACACTCTTAGGTGAAAAAGACCTGCTGAAAACCCTGCAGCTGTTACCCGGTGTACAATCGGGTGGCGAAGGTCAGAGTGGTATTTATGTGCGTGGCGGTGGCCCCGACCAGAACCTGATTTTAGTCGATGAGGCTACAGTATACAACGCTAGCCACCTTTTTGGCTTCTTCTCTTTGTTTAATGGCGACGCCATCAAAAGCGTTACCCTCACCAAGGGAGGTTTCCCCGCGCGCTACGGCGGTCGTTTGTCGTCGGTGGTAGATATTACGATGAAAGAAGGCGACCAATCGCGTTACAAATCGGAAGTAGGCATTGGGCTTTTGTCGTCGCGGGCAGTAATAGAAGGCCCTATTTTAAAGAACAAAGCCAGTTTTATTGTAAGTGCTCGTCGAACGTACATCGATGTGCTTACTCGACCTATAATCAAAGCAAGTTCGGGTGTAGACTTGGGCTACTATTTCTATGACCTGAACGCAAAACTCAACTACGAGATAAACCGCAAAAATCGCGTTTACCTGAGCTCGTACTTTGGTCGCGATAAATTTTTGGGGGGATTTTCCGACGCAGATGTCAAAACCAGCTCCACCTTAGGATGGGGAAACGCCACGGGTACCTTGCGTTGGAATCACCAATACAGTGACAAAGTATTTTTCAATACCGCCCTCATTTTAAGTGATTTTAGCTTTCGAATTGCCGATGAATTTGCTTCAAGCAATTACGAGTATGCCCTAGCTTACAGCAGTCAGGTGCGTGACTTAAGTTTAAAGTTCGATGCCGATTTAGGTTTTTGGCTTAACCACCGAATTCGTAGCGGAATACAAATTACGAGGCACGTATTTACCCCATCTGCCGTCGTTGTGCGCGACTCCGATTTTCCTGCCGGGAATGTTGACCGCGCACAACGAGAGAACAACTTAGAATCGGGTATTTATATCGAAGACCAATGGCGTATCAGCGACCGCTTGGAAGCCAATTTAGGCATGCGGTTTAGTCATTTTACGAGTGGCTCTCGACAATATTTCCGCCCCGAACCCCGATTAAACGCCCGGTATCTGCTCAACGAAAATCAGTCAATTAAGCTCGCTTTCTCGCAGATGAACCAATACCTACACCTGCTATCGAACAGTGGCATAGGTTTACCAACCGATTTGTGGTTACCCGCCAACGATCGGGTAAAGCCCCAGCGTTCTACCCAAATTGCAGCAGGATATGCACACGACTTACCCAAGCATGGACTTACGTTTACTGTAGAAACCTATTATAAAATATCTCGCGACGTTTTGGCCTACCGACCGGGAGCTTCTTTTGTCATCGAAGGCATCGATGCCCTCCTCGATCCTGAAGGCGTGGATGAATTTAATTGGGAAGATCAAGTCACCACGGGACAGAGCGAGTCGTACGGTATCGAGTTTTTGTTGCAGAAGCCCAAAGGCAAGTTTAACGGTTGGATTGGTTACACCCTCGCCAAAATCGACATGACTTTTCCCGAGCTCAATTTTGGCCGAACGTTTCCAGCACGTTACGACCGCCGCCACGACATCAGTGTGGTAGCATTCATGGATGTTCGGAAACCTACTGAGAAAAAAAATGGCGTAAAACTGAATGCTGTATTCGTATTTGGCACCGGCAATGCCATCACCATACCACAATCGCGCTATCAAGCGCCTGTATTTAATCCAGGCTCCTCCTCTTTTAGTTTCAACCAAAACCCGAATTCATTTTTGAACCAAATATCGGTTGAAGATTACGGCCCGTTGAACTCCTACCGAATGGCCAATTACCACCGCATGGACATTGGCATTCAGTTTACCAAACCCTTAAAGTGGGGCGATCGTACCTGGGAGTTGGGCATTTACAATGTGTACAATCGCTACAATCCTTGGATCATTACCTCTAATTTCAGTGGCAGCGGTTTGGTTCAGTATTCACTTTTTGGCATTGTTCCTTCTATTACCTACAGCTTTAAGTTCCGATGAAAAGGTTATTCATATTAGTTCTCGGTAGCATAATGCTTACCGCATGTGGGGAAAAATTCATCTCCACGGTCGATCTCGGCATTAAAAGCCAACCCGTCATAGGTTGCTTCCTCACCCCGGGCGATAGCATCCTCGAGGTGTCGGTGACGATGAGTGTGCCCATTTCTAGTCGCGACCAGAGCTACCCCGTACGCCGCGATGCTGTGGTGCGCCTGCTTTCCGACACCGAAAGTTTGACCCTCACGTATACCGACAGCACGCAAACGTTTTTGATCCTCGCCCCTACTTTTGTTGTACCCGGGAGGAGATATCGCTTACAAGTAGAGCTCGACGGAAAACGTTACGAAGCAGAAACGCGAGTTCCAGAGGTATACAACCCTCAACTCAGCCTCGAATTCACCAAAACCGTGGCGACGGATCCATTTTTTAGTGATACGGTATACAATTTTCGTAAAAACTGGAAAGCACCAGCATTTGGTCCACATTATTTTGCCTCTATTGTGTTGCATCAAGGTTTCGACCTCGATGGAAAATTGTTGTACCAGATACCCATTACCGACGATTTCACTTCGGCATTGGATCTAAGCTACTTCACGTCCAATACTCCTTCGCGTGACTTTCAGAGAAGGATAGAAGAAGTTTATCTCAACTTTGTTTTCGATCCTACCCGAGAAACCGAACGATTTGCGGCTCGCTTGTACTATGGCGATTTTGCCTTTTACAGGTACCACGAGAGTGTTGACAACAACTGGTGGAGCTCTGGCGACTTCTTTACCGAACCCTCACCCGTTTACAGCAGTTTCGACGATGCATTCGGTGCCTTTGGCAGTTACATTAAACTAGAAACGAGTATTCCGTTTCGCTAAATCAAAAGTGCATGCGGTTTAGCGCAGTAACAGCGAAATACTTGACTTGATCGTTACTTCGTACAAGCCACGCGTAATCTTGTTTTTGACATAAAGAGCTGGCAGCACCATGCCTTTTTGTGCCGAAAAGGCACTAAATTCGGACATCAAAACAGGATATGGCTAAACACGCTACTTTGCTCGGAGCCGGATTGGTGGGCTCGTTACTTGCCGTTTATTTGCGTCGCCGTGGTTATGCGGTAGATGTTTATGAACGTAGACCCGACCTCCGCAAAGCTGGTGCTTACGGTGGTCGTTCGATCAATTTAGCGCTGAGCGATCGTGGCTTTCGTGCGCTCGAAGCCGTTGGATTAGCCGATGAAGTTCGCCAAGTGGGTATACCCATGTACGGCAGGATGATGCACGATGAAAAAGGCCAGCTGTCGTACCAAGCCTACGGCAAGGAAGGTCAGGCTATTTATTCGGTATCGCGGGGTGGCCTCAATTTCAAGATGATGGACCTCGCCGAAGCCGAAGGGGCACGCTTGCACTTTTTGATGCGCAGTACCGAAGTTGACCTTACCGAAAAAATCGTGCATTTCGAAAAAGACGATACCCGCCAACGCATGAGTGTACCCTACGAATTGCTCTTTGGTTCGGATGGGGCTTTCTCAGCCTTGCGCGGCAGTCTACAGAAACGCGACCGTTTTGACTACAGTCAAGATTATCTGTCGGCGGGCTACAAAGAACTCACCATACCCGGTGGCCCGAACGGGGAGTTTTTGATGGAGAAAAATGCCTTACACATATGGCCACGCGGCAGCTATATGATGATTGCCTTGCCCAATCCCGACGGCAGCTTTACCTGTACCCTATTTTTTCCGTTCGAAGGCCCTGATTCGTTCGCCAGCCTGCAAACCCGCGAGCAAGTTGCAGCATTCTTCGACCGCGTATTCCCCGATGCAGTGCCGCTCATGCCTACCTTGCTCGACGACTATTTCAACAACCCCACTTCATCGCTGGTTACTGTAAAATGTAGTCCCTGGACCGCCGACAGTGCCGCTCTAATTGGCGATGCTGCCCACGCCATCGTTCCCTTTTACGGTCAAGGCATGAATTGCGGCTTCGAAGACGTATACGTACTCAATCAACTCATCGATGCGTATCAAGAAGATTGGAGCCAAATTCTGCCCGCCTATCAAGCCAGCCGCAAACCCGATGGTGACGCCATAGCCGATTTGGCCAAGGCCAACTTCATCGAAATGCGCGATAAAGTTGCCGATCCCGACTTCTTACTACGCAAAAAGATTGAAGCACGTATCCACCAACTCTATCCACAAAAGTGGGTGCCCTTGTACACCATGGTTACCTTCAGCCCCGATATCCGCTACAGCGAAGCCTTACGGCTGGGGCAGGTACAAGACACCCTCATGGACAAGGTGATGGCCCGCGAAGGCATACGTGAGCATTGGGAAAACGACGAAAACATGGCCTTTATACACGATTTAATGGCCCAATACGATCGGCAATGAGTGCCATTCAGAATCTAAGGCAGATGTTACTTTTCCGATTGGTCGCTTTCGGAATCGTGGGTATTGGCGTTTTTGCCGTATTCGAAAGCAGCCTTAACCCTCTTATGGCTTATGGCAGCCTGGCCGTCGCTGTTGGGGTGTTTATCGCCGTTTGGTTAATTGTAAATCCTACCTACGTTTGTTTCGATTTTGTGAATGGCAAGCTGTTAATCGGCACCGATAAAGAAGATAGTGACAACTTTCACTTGGTCATGCCTCTGAACGAATTTGCTGGCTATGAAATCGTGAAAGCGTATGGTGGTCTGCGGAAAACCTTACACATCTACCGAAAAGTTGGAAATCAATTCCAGCGGAGCAAAGGCACCAATTTGAGTTTGTTCACCCGTGCTCAACTCAAACAACTGAAGACGCGCTTTGCCGACTTACAAGAAAAAAACGGAACCAAAGGCTTGCGTTTCAATCAATAGCACCGATACAGTACCGGTTTACTTGGACTGGCGTCGTTCACAAAAGCAGCTACCATCAAATTCAACACATAATCACCATCGGGTACGTTGTCGGCCACATAAATCATCTCGGTGATTGTAGCCTCGTAACGAATGTCCTCAGGGTACCCCCAAAAGGCTTTGTGCGCCAGCAAAAGGCCGCCATCTTCTTCGCGGTCAACCGATGGCTGGTCGGTGAGCAGGTGCAATACACCTATTTGATTGAGCCAAGCCGTGCTAGCAGGGTCGAAATAAGTTGGATTTGTGCCGCTGTAGCGCTTCTGCAGTTTTGTATCGGAATTGGGTAAACTTCGAACCACCAAAGCTTCCGGACGTCGTTCACCCAAGGCTTCTTGCAGGGCTTCAAGCCTTATGATCCAATCGCCGCCTTGTGACTGTGGTGTAACCGAAATAAGCACGGCCGAGAACAAATAGCGCGTGAGGCAATGCTCCAAGGGTGTATGCGCTGTATCGATATGACCTACACTTTCGGTGTGCGTGCCGTTGCCATGCGGGTTAAAGCGAATGTTGTTCACGTTACAAGCCCCGCCTTGATTCACGTCGCCAACAAAACTGCCTATGGCAAAGGGGCTAAACTCCGGGTCGGGTATGTAAAAAGCATTCGGG
The DNA here is from genome assembly GCA_943369355.1 of Chitinophaga pinensis. Classification (GTDB taxonomy): domain Bacteria; phylum Bacteroidota; class Bacteroidia; order UBA7662; family UBA7662; genus UBA7662. The sequence goes on from CALRMX020000003.1 coordinate 40,497, forward strand.
TTGGCATTCCCATGTTGCATAGGAATGGCAATGGCGTGCGGATGGCTCCAGTCTACACGCTTAGGGTCAAACGAAATCATCTCCTAATATAAAAAGATCGCTCGCCATACGGTCGGCAAAATGTTTTCCTTTTCGTGTCAACCGTATGTGCCCCTGTTCAATTTGGTACCATTCAGGGTCACAATCGCCTAAAGCTTGTACCAATTCCTGCTCTACTTGTTCACCAAAACGCTGTAAAACCAATTGCAAATCAATGCCCTCTTTCAAACGCAAGGCCGTAAGCACATATTCGTTGTAAGCTGTTCGCGCATCTATGTTTTCGTAGCTCGCCGGAAACTCCCCGCTCGTTATGCTTTGTATGTATTTAGGATTGTTGGCCACATTCCACCATCGTTGTTGTCCATCAAAACTGTGGGCCGATGGGCCTATGCCGAGATATGATTTATTCTGCCAATAAGAGCTGTTGTGCACCGCACGATGACCAACTTTCGCAAAATTCGAGATTTCGTAATGTTCGTAGCCATGGGCCTGGGCCATATCCATCAATAAATCGAACTGCCGGCTGGCCGTATCGTCGGGTACTGCAGCAACCTTCCCTTTTCGTATGAGCGCCTCGAGTGGTGTTTTTTGTTCAACAGTGAGGCTGTAAGCCGAAAAATGCGGCAACTCCATCGCCATCAACTGATCCACATTGGCCACCCAATCGGCATCGGTTAGTCCCGGCAAAGCATAAATGAGGTCGGCCGTGAGGTCGCGAAACCCAATTTCACGTGCCAAACGTATGCAATTGCGGGCTTCCCGAGCGTTGTGCGCCCTGTTCATGGTTTGAAGATCTTCGTCGCGAAACGACTGTATGCCAATGCTCAAGCGGTTGATGCCTAAATCATAAAGCTCATTCAACTTCGGGAGCGTTAGATCGTCGGGATTGGCTTCGAGCGTAATCTCAGCACCCGTGACTACGCCATACAACTTATGTACGGCGTCTATTAACTTTTCAAGCTCCCTGGCATCCAGCAAAGAGGGCGTTCCACCACCGAAATACAGGGTTTCAAATGGAGCGGCTCCCCAGTGCGGCGCACGTAGCTCCAACTCCTGAAGCATGGCGGCAACCAAATCTTCCTTCAGCCGCAACGACGTGCTGAAGTGAAAATCGCAGTAATGACATGCCTGCTTACAAAAGGGTATATGAAGATAGAGTCCGGCCACTTGGCCAAAAATAGCACTCAGCGCGTGGTTTTACGTCGATTGCGCTGATAGTCGTGAAAAACATATTCCCCCAAGCCCTTGAGGCTGCTGTAAAACGCTTTTCCCTGATTGGCCCCGGTAAATTCTTCGACAAACTCCTGCAAGTAAGGGTCGCGGGCTATCATAAACGTAGTAATGGGAATCTTGGCTTTGCGTGCGCGCGTGGCCAGCTCGAGGCATTTGTTGGTAATGCGTCGGTCGAGCCCAAAGCTGTTTTTGTAATACGAGCCGTCCCACTCTTTCAAACAACTGGGTTTGCCGTCGGTAATCATAAATATCTGCTTGTTCGGATTTTTACGCTTACGCAATAACTCCATGGCTAATTCCAAACCGGCCACAGTATTGGTATGAAACGGCCCAACTTGTAGATAGGGCAAATCTTTGATGGCAATGGGATACGCGTCGTCGCCAAAGGCAAGTATATCGAGTGTGTCTTTGGGATATTTTTTGGTGATGAGCTCTGCGAGCGCCATGGCCACTTTTTTGGCTGGCGTAATGCGATCTTCGCCATACAAAATCATGCTGTGCGAAATGTCGATCATCAATACGGTCGATGTTTGGGCAAACTGCTCGGTCTCACGTACTTCCAAGTCGCCCTCGGTTAGCATAAAATCACCCAAGCCGTGGTTCAATTGTGCATTGCGCAACGAATCGGTGAAGTCGATTTGGTCGCTGCTATCACCAAAACGAAACTGACGTTTGTCGGGCGACTGCTCCTGCCCGGCTCCCGGGAATGGCGTAGGGTGATTGCCACCTGGACTACGCTTCAACTTACCGAACACCTCTTCGAGTGAACGCTGACGTATACTTTGCTCCGACTTGGGGGTCAGCTGTTGCACGCCTTGTTCGTCCTCGCGTATATACCCGTTTTTTTTCAGGTCTTCGATGAAGTCGCCCATGCCGTACTCGTCGTCGGTGAGTTTGTATTTCCGATCGAGTTCGTTCAGCCAAGCCAACGCTTCGGCTACATCACCCGAAGTATAGGTCATCAGCTCCAGGAACAACGGCAGCAGCTTAGCGAAACCTTTGGCATCGTCGGAAGCATCGGGGACAAAATCGGTGAAGCGAAAACCAGACATACGACTACAACAAAACCGTTCGGAAAAAAGTTAAGCCCAGCGGAAGAAAAAGACATAAAAAAACCTCCGACTAGCGGAGGTTTCTTTTTTAATATTCCCAGAGGGCTTGCTCAAAATCGGTGAGCTTGTATTTGATGCGATCAGCTTCCTTCAAGATGTCTTTACCAGCTGCATAATCTTCGATACGCAAATCTTTCACGTTCGACTCTTTGTAAATGTAACTTGCAAACTGACGACGAATAAACACGTCGTCGAAGGAAGTTTTCTGACCATCGTTACGCCAGTTAAATACTTCAGTAGCCGAAATGATGTTACGGATGGCTGGATAATATACCCAGAACATCGGCAATTCACCTACTACTTGGCCTTCCGACTTCAGGTTTTGTACTGGTGCAATGGCGATGATGCGTACCACCATGGTCGAAATTTGCTTATCGAATACCCACTCTTCTTTGATGCGGTATTTCACCACGTCGTTGGGGTTGAATTCGGTCTTTTCGATGCGCTGCTCGGGAAGCAAGGTCACCGGGTTGGTTACCAAAACCGTATCGAAAGTTTCAAGCGTTTTGATGATGTCGTCGGAAGTAACTGCATTTTCAGGCTTCAACTCTTCGGTTTTGTAGAGATAACCTTCTAATTCACCACTTTTCACCGCATCGATGAGCGTATTGATGAGCATGCTCTTCGGGTAAGTAAATACCAGATTGGGCTTTTGGTTGAGGTCGATCACCCGAAGAATGTTCCAGCTGAACATCACGTCCGATTCACGGATGAATGCTTGTGGAATAGGTGGGCGTTTTTTGTATTGCTGGCGCTTGTAGGCACCGTCAATTACCTCAATCTGTTGACTTTGAGCCATTAGATCGCCTGCAAGGAGCAGGGCCACAACGAGGAAAAGCAGCTTTTTCATACGATATTAATTGAGGCCGTAAGTAACTGGGTTCAACTTACGGGTGACCTTATCGGGACCGAGTGCTTTGATGTCGTCAAAGATGAAACGGTCGCCGGGTTTGGCGTTACGGATAATTTGTTGTGCACGGGGCGAATAGGTCGGCCCGGTTACTACTTCTACTTGCGGATCCTGACGTGGTGCGATGTAAATCATACGGAACGACTGGATGTTAAAACGCAAATCGAAGTCGAAATCTTTTAAGAGGGCAATCATACCTCCTTGGGCTTTGAACTGAGCGGCTCCAATTTGGCCAGGATTCAATCCACCAATGGTTGCTACAGGATCAGGAACGTATTTCACACGGAATTCCATGCCGCCCAAAACCAGGTTTTTACCATCGGGACCTTTACCATTCACCGTTACCATCACCTTGCCGGGCTGAGAAACGTTTACAGTATACTTACCGTTCGACCCTTTGATGGTACCTCCACCGTTGATGGTTGGAGCTAGATTGGCTGGAGTTACGCCGGGTGCTGAGATAGACACGGGGTTGTCGACACCAATATAGAATACGTTCATCTTGTCGGGCGATACTACCGCTGCCGGGCGGGCAACTGTGTATTCATCGGTAAACTCGTAAGGGGTAACTTCACCAGTGGCAGGATTTTTTACTTTGATTACGCCTGCCCACTTCTTCACACCTTCGCTTGAAGCAGACACTTTGTATTTGCCCAAGCCGTTTTCGACGGGGATACGTGCTCCACCTACTTCAATTTCCAAGTCTTGACGGCTGTCGTAAGCAACCAACATGATGTCGGCTTCGTACTGTTGTCCGGTCAATACATAATTCGATTTCGAAATTACCTTCGCTACTAGCTGGTCGAACTTGAAGCTTTGCGCATCAATTGCACCGAGCAAGTAACCTACAACTTCGGTTTCGGTATTGCGGATATCACTTTCGAATTTCGTAAGTAAGGTGATAGCACCCATGAGCGGCATTTCACCGAAGCTCGACTGCAACCAGTTTTTGGCAGCTTCGCCAGACTTCTTCTCTGGATCTTTCGCTTCTTCGAGATACAATTTCACCGTCTTCTTATCGCGTGGATCAATGACAGATTCCACTTTTTTCCGGTAGTCGTTGATTTTTTGCATCAACTCCATCCCTTTTTTGCTTTTCCCGTCGGGGATTACTAATAAGGTAGAGCTGATATCAATATTACCATCGTCGGTTACACTACGAATGCCTTGTTCTATTTTGTAATCCTCTTCACTCACCTTACCGTCTTTGTTACCACCCATATCCGTCATCTCATTTTTGATGGCTTGGATGTATTCGAGCAGCGCTTTCGACTCCTTTTTCACCAGCATAGCCTTGTCGTAATTGACTTTGGTCTTGCCGGGTTCGTCTTGCATTTTCTTTTCGAAAGCTGTATACAAACCGTCGTTCTTCTGACCAATAGAACCGTTGGTAGCTTCGAGCGAGTTGTTGATCATCGAGAAGGCCTTCAGAATCTCAGCCGACACATTCAATGCTAACATGGCTGTTAGCACCAAATACATCATGTTGATCATCTTCTGCCTTGGGGAGATATTACCTGATGCCATTTCGTTTAATTCAAACTAATTGGAAATTGGACAAAACAGGATTAAACGCGTGGTGCCGACATGGCATTGAGCATATTTCCGTATACAGCGTTGAGTGACGACAAATTGCGGGCAAGCTTGTTCATCTCTTCTTTGTACTGCATGGCATCGGCTTGTGCCTGATCCATCGAGTTCAGCGCCGTAGAGATGTTGCCATAAAATTTATTGAGGGTCTGCAAGTGATTGTTAGTCTCTTTCAACTCCATCTCGTACATAGAGTTCACCGTGGTGAGGGTACCTACTAACACTTTCAACTGCTCTTGGTATCCTTTGGCCTCTTCGTTCACCGATGATACCTCAGCGATTACCGCTGCTGCATCGTTGGTAGATTTAGCGAAACCACTGATTGAACTTGCTGCATCGCGCATGCCGCGGCTATATTCTTCTGTTGCTACAGTGGCGTCGGAAATATCGCTGATTTTGCTCACGTTGTCGCTCAGAGTACGGAAGCTATTACCTAAGTTTTCTAATACGTCGCTAGAAAGATTGGCTTGTTCGAGCATATTATCGAGATCACCACCGCTTGCCATCTGACGACGTGGCTCACCGCCTGCCAACTCAGGATATACGATAGACCAATCGGTTTCTTCATGTGGCTTTTCGAAAGCCGATAAAAAGAAAATAAGGGCTTCTGTACCCAAACCGAGAGTAAGCATAAGGTCGGCACCAGGTAAGTGGCGAATCTTGAAGAGGGCACCAATGATTACGATAGATGCGCCCCAACCATATGCATAGTTGAGCAGGGTTTTTCCTTTTTTCGACTGGAGAAAGCTTGACATGTTGAGAGTTAGTTTTTGGTGATTGGTATAGAATTAGGTTCAAAAAATCATCAGAAATCGCGGAGATCACGACCAAGGAAGTCCATTACGCAGCGGAATCCGACATACGACTTGGTAGTATCTTGGTATTCGTAGGTACGGGTGCTGGTTTGAATCATGTAGCCGATGTCTTTCCAGCTGCCGCCACGGATTACTTTACGTTTCATTACGATATCGTCTTCTTCTTTCGCATCGTATTTGAAATCGGGGTTCAAATCGTGTACTGTCGAGTTCACCGACTCGTCGAATGCCGTTGATGTCCATTCGGCTACGTTGCCTGCCATATTGTAGATGCCGTAGTCGTTCGGATTGTATGCGTAAGTTTTTACGGTGTAAAATCCACCATCGTCGGTATAGTTACCACGGCCGGGCTTGAAGTTGGCCAATAAACAACCTTTGTCGTTTTTGATGTACGGACCACCCCAAGGATAAGGCGAGCTGTTGTGGCCACCGCGTGCTGCGTATTCCCATTCAAATTCGGTTGGCAAACGGAAATCGCCTTGTTTCGAAAGACCATTCGCTACACGATAGGCCGTGAAGATGTGTGATCTCCATGCAGCAAATGCATTGGCTTGCTCCCAGGTAACTCCTACAACGGGATAATCGTCGTAAGCGGGGTGAGAAAAATAGGCCATTGCCTGTGGTTCGTTGTACGAGAAGGCAAAATCACGTGCCCAGACCAAAGTATCGGGGTAAACGTTTACCGATTTTGTTTTCAAGAATTCTGAACGGAGGCGCGAATTGTCGCGATTATCGGCAGCTGCACGAATATCGAAATACTTCCAAGTGAAGTTCAACTTACGCGTATCGAGTTCGAAGCGACCGAAAATCTGCTCATTTTCAGGGAAAAAGAGCTCTTGAACTTCTTCAAGCAGGATAGGATCGCTCCAATCGAGTGGAATATTCCAATCGATATACTCCTTACCGAACTCATCCTCGATGGTGTTACCTAAGATGGTATGCGCTAAAGAATCGCGAACCCAGAATACAAACTGACGGTATTCGTTGTTCGAGATTTCCGCATCATCCATGTAGAACGCCTTGATGGACACGGTTTTCGAAATCTGGTTTTGATTGAAAAACACGTCCTCGTCGGCTTGTCCCACCTGGAATGTTCCTTGAGGTACAAATACGGTCCCGTAGGGTTCCTGCTGCGACCATCTCGGCCGATCAGGTACACCCACCAGTTCACCATTATTACCACTTCCGCAAGCCGAAACGACTGCGCCAAGTGCCAGCATGGCTACATAAGATTGGATCTTATTCATGGTTGCCTTATAGATTAAAAGCGCCTTAAAAATAGGAATTAAAAACGAGCATCAATTCTTTCGAATCGAAATTTTTAGATTCCGAGTAAATTAAGGCAGGGTAAATTTATGGTTAATTGTCAGATTTACTAAAATTTCAGCTCAAAAATCTTTAATCGTGCATCATAAGAAACGTGGTGAACGTATCGTAATCTGCTGTTTTGGAGGGAATTTTATGTTGAAATCGTATCCGATAAATATCTCGTGTGAACCAGCATGTGCACCACTCAAGGCACCTAACGAATAATCGTACGAGTATCCTACCCTGAAATTCTTGCCTACGTTGGCTCCTACCATGATCATCGCTGCATCGAACGTAGAATAACCCAAACCGGCCCAGAACTTACCGTTGTAAGTACCAATTGCATTGATATCGAACTGGGTGGCGGATGCATTATTCCGAATCATAAACGATGGAGTTAATACAAAAGTGCTTCCAATGGGAATATTGTATCCTGCCGACACAAAAAAGTTACGTAAGAAAGTTTCGGTATACAGCGAAAATCCAATCTGCTGTCTGATACTCGGTTGATTCAAACGATTGCTGGCAATGTGCACAAACATATCGTCGTCTTTGTAGTGAATACCAAAACCGAAGTCGGGCGATAGTCCTGTTGTATTTGCTGCTGGCACCAAAACGTCGCCGGCCTGTAATGGATTCAAGCGTGAGCCCTGGAAGCCTGTTTGGAGGATGCCGCCGCTAACCCCTACGCCTAAAGAACCATTGAATACCGATGCGCGGTAGGCATAGCTCAATTGCAGACTGGTGAAGTCGGTCACGAAAATCTGGTCGCGCACGATATTCAAACCGATACCGCCGTGTAAAAATTTCACAGGAGCATGTACGCTGAGGTTCGTGGTTCTTGGACTTCCGTCGGCAATGTTTACCCACTGATAACGGTGGATTAAAAAGGTGCTAATGGCACCACGGGAACCTGCTACACCGGGGTTAAAGCTGAAATCATTAAACATATAATGGTTCCAACGAGGCTCCCGCTGAGCGGAAACATCCCAGAAAAGCAGCGCAAGCAAAGCCGTAAAAAGAAGCTTCTTCATCAAAAAAGGTCGCTAGATGCTAGTTAAATCAGCTTCTAAGTAACGGAAAGTAACGCGAATGCGCAATACTACCTATTTACTTTTTTGATATACTCCTCGATGGCCATGGTCATAGAGGGTGCTGTGGGTGTAGGGGCAGGAACGTCCAAACGGAGCGAATTTTCAAGAATTGCGGCATGTGTCTGGCTACCAAAGCCCGCAATTCGGGTGTTTTCTTGGACGAAGTCGGGGAAGTTTTCAAATAAAGATTTAATCCCGGATGGGCTAAAAAAACACAACATATCGTATTTAATGTCGGCCAAATCCGACAAATCGCTCGACACCGTCTTAAACATGACGGCCTGTTGTATCTCTATTCCATGCTTCGATGCCTCGGCAATGAAGCCGCCTTTCATCACATCGGAACACGGCATCAAAAACTTTTCGGTTTTGTGTTTGAGCATGTAAGGAATTACATCTTCCATCTTGCCATCGCCGAAAAATATTTTACGCTTACGCATCTGGATATACTTCTGTACATACACCCCGATATTTTCAGAAATGCAGAAGTATTTGGTTTCGGCTGGCATCTCAATACGCATCTCTTCGCACATCCTAAAGAAGTGGTCGATGGCATTGCGGCTGTTAAATAAAATAGCCGTGTAGTCAGGTATATGGATCTTATCTCTCCGGAAATCACGCGCCGGGATACCATCTACCTTGATGAAGGGGCGGAAGTCAATTTTAATGTTGTACTTCTTGGCAATATCGTAATAGGGCGACTTGTCGGTTTCAGGCTTAGGCTGAGAAACAAGTATGCTTTTGACCTTCAGGTTAGGTGTTTCCTGATTAGACATTCAACAGTAATTTGAAAAGAATGAGGGTAGGTAGAATTTCGACGGCGCAAAAATACAAAATAAAGTGCACCGAATTCGCCCCCACCGTACTAGCACTAATTCGAATGCCCCGAATGTACCTCAAAACTACACCACTTAGCCAAAGGAGTAGCACGGCTATTACCACTCCAAAAGTTGCTTGTGGAGGGGCATAATACAGTACAATGAGGGCAGGAAGCAATAAAAGCACAGCCACACGGTTCATCAAAAAAACCTGCGACAGGTAATACGATACAGCATCGCGCAAGCCAAATAAAACACCAAGAAATTTATAAAAAGCATATTTCACCAGGTAAATGGCCGTGATGAGCGCAAAAAGTACTAGCCAAAAGTAGCCGGCAAAGGGAATTTCTTCGACCAAACGGGTGACTTCGAGTGCGCGAACCAAAAAAAGTGCAAAAAGCAAGTTGAACATGACCGTGTATACCAACGATGCCGCAGTGCGGTTGGCGACTTGTTCGCGAGCCACCTGCAACGACAAGCGGTAGTTGCCCACTGCTCTGAACATATTCACAAAAAAACTCTGGTCACGGTTCAGACTGAAAATCATCCCGAGAAATACGGCGAGAAGTACATAAAAGTAATAATCGGCCCGCACCGGTCGGCGTTGTGGCTTCACCTGGAGCCTCGGGTCGTTGAGTGCTTGAAACTTCGACCAGTCGTAGGCCTTGAGGTCGGTAAGCGAATAAATGCCGTAGTAGTTGCCCGATTTGTCGATCCTGAAGCTATCGATATTCAGCCAACGTTCGGGATAAAGTGGCTTCTCGTCGGGGTAGATGGCACTGTCTACCGCACTCAAACTATCGATGGGTACGGCCAAGGTATCGTTTTGAGCAGAGGCCTTACCCCAGCAAAGCAGTATAAAAACCAACAAGCCGTATCGATGCATGCCGCAAAATTAATGAAAGCTTACAGCAAATAACGATATCCGAGATGAACCTTCGCCGATCGCAGTTGAATCGGGTTTCCACGTTCGCTTCCCAAGGCATAGGCCACAGAAAATACACCGCCGCGATTGCGGAAACTCAAGCCCGCACCAAAACCAAACGGACGATCGCGATACCCTTGGCCGATAGCAGCGTTTTGTAGGATTGCGGCATTGTAAAAGAGGTACAACCAGCTGCTTTGGTCAAGCAAAAATCGCTGTTCGACATTAAACCAGAGATACGCTGAAGCCAAGATGGAGGCTTCGTCGAATCCTTTTAGCGTACGGAATCCCCCCAAACGTGCCAGTTCGTTGGTGTAGATGCTGTCGCTCTCCCACCAGCGCAGCTGACCTTCGGCCGCCAGAACCCAGCGCGGTTGCCAGCGCCAATACCCTTCGGCTTCGGCGGTTGCCAGCCACTGGGTACTACGAAACTCGGGTTGTTCGGCGGTAGCGGCACGTACGCGGTTGCCTGCACCAAAACCGATACGATACCGATAGCCTTCGAGGGGATCTACAGCCCTGTCGAGCCGAAAACGCTGGTACTCCAACCCAAAAATCGACCCGCTCACCCCACCGAGGCCGGGCAATGGCTGTGCCTGCAACAAACTGTATCTACTTTGCTCGGTATAGGCTCTGAACCAATCGGCGCCTCCCAAATGATACGGCAAAGCCAGTCGAGCCTTCAGCTCCAAAAAGGTGGAGTCGCGACGAAATAGCTGAAACTCCCCTTCGGTGCCTAGGGGCGACCGGAAAAGAAAGGGCCACGACATGCGGATGCGTAGATCTTGCGTACCGGCTTGCAGACTCCTGAACTGAAAACCCAGCTGCTCTCCCTGCCGCAGCACGCTAAACAACTGCAAATTCAGATCGCCCATGAGGGTAACCCTGTTGCCTGCGGTATTGGGGAAAAGGCCCAGCATGCCCTCGAAGCTATTCACCCGGCGGCGGTTGAGGAATAGGTAAAGCTCACTTTGTTCGTTGAAAAAAAATTGCTGCGCTGGCGACTGCTCCATCAAAAATGGCAACGCCCGCAGCTGACGGCCCACAGCATCGATCTGTTTTTGGCTGTACACCTCGCCGGGCATGAGCCCAAGATAACGTTCGAGCCAGCGGTCTTTAACAGGCGCATCGCCCTCGAGCCGAATGCGCCCATAGCGGATGAGCGGACCGCGGCTTACGGCCAATCTACCTGCGAGGCTGTTGCTGTCGGCGTCGAGACCTACCAGCTGCACGCTAGCAAACGGAAATCCGTTGTTTTCGGCATGGCCAAGCAAACGTTTGAGCTGTGCCGCATAAGCCGGTGGGTGGATGGGTTTGCCACGGTAGTCGCGGCTGCGGAAGTTGATGGCCCGCTGCCAGTCGCCGCCGAAGCTGCTATCGGCCGTGAGTTCCCGCCAGCGGTAGCGTTGTCCGGCATACACCACCGCCGAGTCGGGTGCGGGCAGCAGCACCGAAGCGGTCAGGTAACCGCGGGCGATGTAGTCGAGCTGCCAAGCACGCAGCTGCTGCAGCTGTGCAAGGCTATCGCGGCCCTCGGTGCTCGCCAGCAGTTGGCCGCTTACGGCATCAAAGAGCCGCAGCTGCCCCATGCTCCAATAGGGTAACAAACACAGCAAGAGCAGCAGCCGACACATCATGGCGGTGAAAATAAAGGAAATTTTACGCAAAGAAGGGGAACGCTAAACCCTTGGCACTTGTTGCGGGTTGATATAGCTATGACAAACGCCCTCGCCAAACTCCCCAAAACCCTCGGTGCCCTACGCAAATCGGGTTACCGCCCCAGAAGCATCAAAGACGAACTGCGCGAAAACCTCATCCGTGAGCTCGAGGCAGGCAATAATTTCTTTGCCGGCATTCATGGCTACGAAGATACCGTGATACCGGAGTTGGAGCGCGCCCTGCTGGCCAGGCACAATGTGCTGCTGTTGGGCTTACGCGGTCAGGCCAAAACCCGCCTCGCCCGTATGCTGGTGGGCTTGCTCGACGAGTGGATGCCCATCGTGTACGGCAGCGAGATCAACGACGACCCCCTCGCTCCCATTTCGCGCTTCGCCATCGACTTGATCGACGAGCGTGGCGACGATACACCCATCGGTTGGGTGCACCGCAACGACCGCTACACCGAGAAGCTGGCCACGCCCGACGTGACCGTTGCCGACCTCATTGGCGACAGCGACCCCATCAAAGCCGCCAATCTACGGTTGAGTTATGCCGACGAGCGGGTGATTCACTTTGGCTTGGTACCCCGCGCGCACCGCGGCATCTTCGTGATCAACGAATTGCCCGATTTGCAGGCACGTATACAAGTAGCGCTGTTCAACATCCTCCAAGAAGGCGATATTCAAATCAGGGGCTTTAAGCTGCGTTTGCCTTTGGATATCCAGTTTTTCTTCACCGCCAATCCCGAAGACTACACCAACCGCGGCAGCATCGTTACCCCGCTCAAAGACCGTATCGAAAGTCAGATACTTACGCACTACCCCAAATCAATCGATATAGCCCGACGTATTACCGCTCAGGAAGCGCAGCTACTGCCCACGCAGCGTGAGCGCATCACCGTTCCTGCGTTGCTCCACGATTTGGTAGAACAAATTGCTTTTGAAGCACGCAGCAGCGAGTTTGTGGACCAGAAAAGCGGCGTATCGGCACGTTTGACCATCTCGGCATTCGAGCAGCTGGTGAGCACCGCTGAGCGCAGGATGCTGGTGAATAAAGAGGCCAAAGCCGTTGCCCGCATTGGCGATTTGATAGGCGTACTGCCCGCCATCACCGGCAAGGTGGAGCTCGTTTACGAAGGCGAGCAAGAGGGCGCCGCCTTGGTTGCTCGCAGTCTCATCAAAAAATCGATACGGAGTTTGTTCCCGCATTATTTCCCCGACCCCGAGCGGTTGAAGAAAAAGTCGGGCGAGAACCCCTACCAGCAGGTGTTGCATTGGTTTAGCGAAAGCAATACCCTCGACCTGCTGCACAACGACCCCCACGGCATTTACGCCTCTCAGCTGGCCTTGGTACCCGGCCTCGACGAGCTCATTACGCGTTACCAGCCTGCCCTAACCGACGAGGAAAGGCTGCTGTTTAAGGAGTTTGTGCTACACGGCCTGGCCGAATATTCACTCATAAGCAAGCTGCAGCTCGAGCTCAGTACCAGCTTCAAAGACCTGGTGAGCAGCATGTTTAACTTCGACAAAGACGAATAAACGCAAAAGGCGCAAATAGCTTTGCCAAAAACCGGCCGTGGTGGTTAAATTAGCCCCATGGCCTTTTTTGTTTATCGCGCATCGGCCGGGTCGGGTAAAACCTACACCCTGGTACGCACCTACCTCAGCCTGGCGCTGAGCGGCGACCGGCCCGACCATTTCCGCCATATTTTGGCCATCACCTTCACCAACAAGGCCGCGCAGGAAATGAAAAGCCGCATTTTGGCAGCACTGGCCGAAATCAGCGGTCGCGTCGAAGGTAAAAAATACGCCGCCATGGGCAACGAGCTCGCCGAGACCTTGGGTTTGGAGCGCGCCCAGCTCATCAACAAAGCCGATCAGGTATTTACGGCCATATTACATGGCTATCCCGACTTTGCCATCAGCACCATCGATGCCTTTGTCGCCCGTATTGGCCGCAACTTTGCCAGCGAGCTCCGCCTTCAGCAAGCGTTTGAGATTGTGCTCGACCAAGACGAGCTGAAGCAACAAAGTGTGGAATGGCTGCTGGCCCGCTTGGGTGAAGACGAATCGCTCACCGAAACCCTCGTGCAATTTGCGCTCGAACAAACGCGCGACGACAAAAGTTGGGATATCCGTCGGGCGCTGTTTGAATATTGCAGCGAACTGTACCGCGACGAAAGTCGGCAGTGGCTACCGCTGCTCGAGCGGCTGAGCAACGAGCAAATCCATGCAGCACGTGCAACACTTTTGGCCCGCAGGAGCCGCTATAATCAACAGTTGAAGGACCTTGCTGAGCAGGCGCAAGGGCTCTTTCAAGCGTCTGGCTTAACCAAAGAATCAATCGCCTATGGCGGCAACGGGATACTGACGTTTTTTACCAAAATCATGGAGAAACAAACCGTGGAGCCGAGCAAAAACATGGAAAAAGCCATGGCCAGCGGAAAGTGGAGTGCTTCTTCAGCCAAAGGCGCCGATGTAGAGGCCGCAAATCGGTTAGGGCCGCAATTAGCCAAACGCTACGAAGCAGTCCTGACGCTTGCCGAGCGCGATGGCGCCGAGGTGCGGCTGTACGACGCCATTTTGCGTTCGTTGTACGCCACGGCTACGTTTAGCAAGTTGAGCGAAGCCAATGCCGCCGTGCTCGATGAACGTTCGGCCACCACCCTCCCGGAGCTCTACCACCGCATTGGACTGTTGCTCGCCGAGTCGGCAGCGCCCTTTATTTACGAGCGGCTCGGTAACCGTTACCGGCATTTCCTCATCGACGAATTCCAAGACACCTCGCTGGTGCAATGGCAAAATCTTGCCCCGCTGGTCGACAACGGCCTGTCGCAGGGCTACAGCAGCCTGTTGGTTGGCGATGCCAAGCAGGCCATTTACCGCTGGCGTTCGGGCGAAGCCGGACAGTTTGTGGCGCTACCCGACCCCTACGGCGACCAACCCGCCTATCCTTCCTTTTACAACGAATTCAAATACGGCCATTTGGGCGACAATTTCCGCAGCGGCCGTGAAATTGTGGAGTTCAACAATGCTCTTTTCCGTCTTTGGGCGAATGTATTGCCACCTCAATGGCAAAAGTGGTACGAAGGTCTTGAACAGCAGCCTCGCCGCGAAGGCGGCTTTGTAGCCGTGCAGCAGTTGCTCCCACAGCTCGACGAAGCCACCGGTCGGCCGCAAAGCAAGGAGCAACAACGTATAGCCATTTTTGATCGAATTGTAGCAGAGATAAAAGCATTGTTGGAGCGCGGCTTTGCCCCTGGCGATATGGCCGTGCTCGTGCGCGACGGAAAAATCGGTACTGCTGCCGCAGCTGCCTTGTTAGCTGCCGGTTTTCCGGTGGTTTCGGCCGACTCGTTGCTTTTGGGCGCACACCCGACTTTGCAGCAACACATACAGGTGTTGCGCTGGCTGCACCATCCCCACGACAAGCTGGCTGCCACCAGCACCCGACGTTTGTTCGAATCAAGTTTTGGATCGGCCGAGGGCACCTTGCCGGAGCTTTTCAAAAGTATCGACCCCCATTGGCGACGCGAACGTTGGCTAGCGTTGAGCTTGTATGAGCTGGGTGAAACGGTGTTGCACTTTTTTGGCAGCAGCCAAAAGGCCGATCCGTTTTACTGGCGTTGGCTCGATCAGTTGCACGAATACAGTCGACAGCCCGATGCCCATTTTGATGCGTGGTACGACTGGTGGCTCGAAAAAGGACATAAAAATGCCGTGAGTTTACCCGAAGGCACCAATGCCGTACAAATCATGACCTACCACAAAGCCAAAGGACTTGAATTTCCGGTGGTGTTTTTGCCCGAACCCGATGTGTACGAGCCCGATAAACCCGGACGCAGCACGCAGTGGATACATCCACCCCACGAAACAGGCCTCGAAGTAGCCTATACTACCACCCGTTCGCTCAAAGATACTCCCGACGACTATGCCCGTATATGGCAGTTGGAAACCGAAAAAACACGGCTCGACCTGGTGAATTTGTTGTACGTGGCCTGCACCAGGGCTTCGGAGGCGTTGTACGTATACGCTGGCAAAACTAGCGCCCCCAAAGAAGATGGCCCATGGCAGTTCAGCGCTGTATTTGGCCAGTTTGCCGGTACCGATGCTGCTCACGAAAGTCGTTATAGCTACGGCAGTTTGCCCGAAAAGTACAGTAGCAAGTTCGGTGAAATTGCACCTGCTCGTGCTAGCCACAACTGGCAAGAATGGCGCAGCCGTTATCGATTTAGCACCCGTTTTCGTGCAGCCGACGCAAGCAACGATAGCGCTGCGTTGCGCCACGGTCGCCTCATCCATCAACTGCTTGCCAAGCTCGAAAAACGAGAAGAACTGGGCACTTTGCTCGCCCGTGGGGTAGAGCAAGGCTGGTTTACCGAAAAACAAAGTGCTGAACTTTATCCGCAGCTGTTCGCATTGCTCAATCGGGCGCAGCTCGACCCCTATTTTGATGCTCATGCCACGGTGCTGAACGAGGCCGCCATCCTCGGGCCAGCGGGCAACTACCGCCCCGACCGGGTGGTGTTGCTCGGCAACCAAGCCCGCGTGCTGGAGTACAAAACGGGCGAAAGACGCCCCGAACATACCGATCAGCTCAACGGCTATCTCGAATTATTGCGTACCATGGGCTATGAAGCACAAGGCGAGTTGGTGTACCTACCACTCGAGGAGGCATAAAAAAACCCCTCACGGGAGGGGTTTCTCACGAATCATCGCTTTTTTTATTCTATTTCAAGTCCCATGTTGTAGAACAAGAAAGCCCATTTGTCGGCTTGTTCTTGAATAATCATACTTGTGGGCTTGCCTGCTCCATGGCCAGCTTTTACGTCGATGCGGATAAGCACCGGTGCTGTACCTGCATGTTTAGCCTGAAGGGCTGCGGCAAACTTAAAGCTATGTGCCGGCACCACTCGGTCGTCGTGGTCGGCAGTGGTGATCATCGTGGCCGGGTAACTTACACCTTGTTTTACATTGTGAACCGGCGAATAGCGGTACAAGTAGTTGAACATTTCTTTCGAATCGTCGGCGGTGCCGTAATCGTATGCCCAACCCGCACCGGCGGTGAACTTGTGGTAACGCAACATGTCGAGTACGCCTACGGCTGGGAAGGCTACTTTAAACAAATCAGGCCGTTGGGTCATGCAGGCACCTACGAGCAACCCACCATTAGAACCACCCGAGATGGCCAAATAATCTTTGCTGGTATACTTTTGTGCAATGAGGTACTCCCCAGCTGCGATAAAGTCGTCGAATACGTTCTGTTTTTTCTGTTGGGTTCCTGCATCGTGCCATTTATCGCCGTATTCGCCACCACCACGGATGTTGGCCACCACGAATATGCCGCCATTCTCCATAAACACAATGTTGGAAGTGCTGAATGAAGGTGTAAGGCTGATGTTGAAGCCTCCGTAACCGTACAATAAGGTTGGATTTTTGCCATTGAGCTCCATCCCCTTCTTGTAGGTGAGGATCATCGGCACATTGGTGCCGTCTTTAGAGGTATAGAACAGCTGTTTCGACTCGTATTGCGTTGGGTCGAACTGCACGCCCGACTGCTTGTACAATTCCGACTTGCCGGCAGCAATTTGCAATTTGAAGATGGTGGGGGGATACACGTACGAGGTATAGCTGTAGTAGAGTTCGGTGTCTTCGCGTTTGGCGCCGAAACCACCTGCACTGCCCAAACCGGGAAGTTCAATTTCTCTGATTTCTTTGCCTTCGAGATCGTATTGTTTCACCATACTCACCGCGTCTTTCAGGTAACTCGCGAAAAAGTAGCCTCCGGCCGTGCTGGCGGTTAACGGAAACTGGGTTTCGGGGATTAGGTCCTTCCAGTTTTCGGGGCGGGCCTTGGCCGCATCCGTCACCACCAATTTGCGGTTGGGTGCATTGAGGTTGGTTACGATGTACAGCTTGCCATTTTCGCTGTGGATGATGTCGTGTTCGTTATTCATATCGCCCACTAAGGTTTGGATGGGCGCATTTTTACGGGTAAGGTCTTGCAGGTACAACTCATTGCCATAGGTTGCATTGGCGGCCGAGATCACCAAAAACTTACCGTCTTCGGTTACGCCACCACCGATGTACCGGCGTTGCTGTTTGTCGCCGCCAAAAATGAGCTCGTCGGCACTTTGTGGGGTGCCCAACTTGTGGAAATAGAGCTTATGGTTTTGGGTTTTGCCCGATAGCTGGCTGCCATCGGTAGGTTTATCGTAGCTGCTGTAGTAAAACCCTTCGTTGCCGCGCCAGCTCAATCCGCTAAACTTCACATCGAAGAGGGTGTCTTCTACCTGCTGCTTGGTTTCGGTATTGAGGATAATCACTTTGCGCCAGTCGGAACCGCCTTCACTAATTTGAAAAGCACAGAGGCTACCGTCTTTGGTGAAGTTGATGCCGGCCAGCGATGTGGTGCCGTCTGCAGAAAAAGTATTGGGATCGAGAAACACCTCTGCTTTGCCGCCTGGCACTTCACGGTACAATACATATTGGTTCTGCAGACCGTCGTTCTTGTAAAAATAGGTGTATTTGCCTTCTTTGAAGGGTGCCGAATATTTTTCGTAATTCCACAGCTGCTCGAGCCTATCGCGTATCTTATCGCGGAATGGAATCTTCTCGAGATATCCGAAAGTAAGTTTATTTTGAGCCGCTACCCACTCGGCTGTTTCGGTGCTGGTATCGTTTTCGAGCCAGCGGTAAGGATCCTCCACCAGTGTACCGAAATATTCGTCGATTTGTTCTACTTTTTTGGTTTGTGGATATACCAAAGCTTCCTCCTTGGGTTTTTCCTGGCAGGCCGAAAGCGCCACCAGTGCGGCAATGCCAAAGTTCAAGTACTTCATCAATTGATCAGATTTGTTTCTCCAAAACTAACCCAAAACTGAACTGAGTGTTCGCTGGCTTGCGATAAGATTCGTTAAAAGTGCTCAAATAGTTCAATTGGGCTGCTCCTGGGGCGGTGCGTCGCCTTTATCGCGCTGCCTACTGCCGGCATACAGCTCAAAACGCAAGAGGCGGCTGTCGATACGGCCGTTGTAAAATTCGATGCGCCGGCTGGCTTGCAAACCAATGTGTTTCGCCAACTCGGGATTGCCGCTGAAAATATAGGCCTCCCACCCTTGGGCATTTTTCTTCATCCAATCGCCAATTTCTTTGTAGGTGCTGGCCAGTTCGTCGAGCTCGCCGAGGCGTTCGCCGTATTCGGGGTTGAGCAGCAAGGTGCCGGCTTGTGACGGGAAACGGGTGCGCCGAAAATCTTCGTACTCAAAGCGTATCCTATCCGCGACTCCTGCCTTCTCGGCATTCATCCGGGCCAGCCGTATGGCTTCGCGGCTGTGGTCGCCGGCATATATGCTCAATGTGGGCAGGTCAATCACCTCATCTTCAAGGTCGAGCACTGCCTCGAGATAAGCGTCGCGCTCAAAAGGAACCAGATGCATGAAGCCATAATTACGACGTAGCAGCCCCGGTTTGCGGTGCGTGGCCAAAAGCGCTGCTTCGATGGCTAGGGTGCCACTGCCGCACATGGGGTTGAGCAAGGGCTTGCTGGGGTCCCAACCGCTGGCGAGCACGGTGGCGGCGGCGAGCGACTCCAACATGGGCGCTTTGCCTGGATATAATCGATAGCCATGTTTGGCCAAGGTTTCGCCCGAAGTATCGAGATACAAACTGGCGCCGTTTTCGGTCCAGAACAGATGCACTACGGCTTTACTAAGCAAGGGCCCCGTATCGGGACGCTGCCCCACGGTATCTCTGAATTTATCTACCACGGCGTCTTTCACCCGAATGTTGGCATACATGGGGTTGTTGATACTTGGGTGCTGCACAAAACTGGTGATGCTCACGTAGCCATCGGCACGTAGCCACTCGGGCCAGTCGATGCGGTATACCTCGCGGTACAAGGCATCGGGGTCGTCGGCGGTGAAGCTTGCCAGCTCATAGTATACCTGACTGGCTGTGCGCAAGTGCATATTGAGGCGCATGGCATCGTACAAACTACCGGTCAGCTTGAGTCCAGCGGTGCTTACATCGTCGGGGGTATACCCCAATGCTTGTACTTCTTGTTGGAGGTAGGGCGACAAACGTTTGTAGCAGCTCACAAAGAGCCGACCCGGAGTGTTAAAATTCGACATGGCGCAAAACTACTGAAAAGCAGGGTCGCGCCACCATCTTTCCACAGGCATGGGCTGCAACAAGCGCACCGGCTCGCCGGCTACCGGCGTGAGTAAGCGCAAGCTGTCGGCCGCAGCGGCGGCATGGAGGCGCTGCACCGGCTCGTCCCAGCGGTGTAGGGCAAGGGTGTATTTGCCCCAGTGGATAGGCTGCACCCAGCGGGCACCTAAGTCGTTGCAGGCCTGCCAGCCCTCCTCAGGCGCCAGGTGGATGTAGGGCCATGCAGCGTTGTATTGCCCGTTTTCGATGAAGGCGAGGTCGAAGGGCCCCAGCTTCTCGCCAATCTCGGCGAAGTGCGGACCGTAACCCGAGTCGCCACTCGCAAAAATACGCTGGTCGGGCCACAAGAAGCTATACGATGCCCAAAGGGTGTTGTTGCGCTGCAGGCCTCGCCCCGAGAAGTGGCGTGCTGGTGTCATCACCAACCGCAGCGAGCCCGGTAACATCAACTCCTGCCACCAATCGAGTTCGGTGATCCGCTCGCTGGCCACACCCCAACGTTGGAGGTGGCTGCCCACGCCGAGTGGCACAATAAAACGTACTGCAGGGCGTTTGGCGATGGCTTTTATGGTGGTGTAGTCGAGGTGATCGTAGTGATCGTGGGTGATGAGTACGTAATCGATGGCCGGCAGCTGGGATAGACTAAACTGGTTCATACCCGGGTAGGGTGCCGAACCTGCGAACTGAAAGGGCGACGCACGCTGTTCGAAGATGGGATCGAGCAACAGATGCAGACCGTTTTTTTGGAGATACAGGGTACTGTGTCCGAGCCAGTGGTAGTGGAAGCTGGTGTCGGCTACTTGCCAAGCGTTGTTGCGGTAGGGCAAGGTTGCCTTGGGTGCGCGCTCGGCCGATTTGAATTGCTCACGCATCAACTTCCAGTACGACGTGCCGGGCAACATCATCTCGGTGGGAAGGGTATTCTGGAAGGTTTCGCCGTTCCATTGTGGCGACGAGCGAAACTGCTCGCGCTGTACGGCGGCTGGAGTGCTGCCAAAGGCCGGGAGCTTGGGGACGAGCCAAAAGCCTAAAAGCACCAAGGCTAGCAGTCCACCAAAAATGTAGAGAATCATACGCATACTATTGCTGCTCAACTAAGCTCTCCCCGCGAAGGTTCCCATACCCGAGCTCCGGCACCCAACATTCTTCTTAGAACTGGCCACCGCAAGCGATGTGATGCTGCAAGGAGCACGAGCTGGCAGACCAAAAAAGTAGAAAACAAGCCACCTTTTCTTTATGGATTGGCTATTGCTCTAAACCTTTGATCTTTTTCTACTTTTTTTTATGTTTCAATTGCTCAATTCTTTCTCTTGCTGCGTTTTCGTAGTAGCTGGCCAATACCGGAATCTTCAAGATGGTTTGCAGTTTGAGCTGCGTTTCTATTGTCATGTTTTCAGTCCCACGAACAATTTTAGAAATCTGTTGTGGCGAAACACCCATGATTTCGGCCAAGTATTTTTGCGACCACTTTAACTCATCCAAACGCATCAATACCTTAACTGCTATCTTTTGCGATTCAAGCAACATGGCTCTGCTTTTAGCGGCTTCAGGCCCTGTTCGCTTTGCGTTATTTTTACGTCGCACTTTTTCTATGAATTTTTTCTCTACTAAAGTTGACATAGGTACTTGTTTAATTTTTTGCTGATTTTTCAATTTTTACGTCGATCTAAATCCATCCAGAAAAGCCAATTTTGGGGCAATTCAGTGCATATATCTTCCATTTATAAACTCACTTTTTTAGTGTTATAGTCAGTTTTTGTCTTATTCTCATCCTCAAAGAGTTAATCGAACTTTCTACTTCTAGCTGACTGTTTACAGCGGTGAACTGCAAACGTTCAAAGTAATCCCTGGCTAAGCACTTGGTTTTCGGCTTCCATCTCAATGACCTTTCGTGGGGCCAGAGCATCCACGACCTTATAAATGAAGTAAGACATAGCCATGGTGTACTCCGATACCATGAATACGGCAATCAATTGGATGATAAACAAATCCATTGAGCCTTCGATTAACCCACCTTTTTCGGCAAATATGCCAACAGCAATGAGTCCCCAAATGCCGCAGATCCAGTGTAAAGCATAGGTGTCGATGGCTGTTTTTATCGGTGAGTTAAACTTCCAGGGCAAGACCAAATAGCCAAAAACTGAAGCAAATACGCCGATAGCAAAACTCGACCCGTAACTAACTACTCCAGCGACGGGCGTAATGGCAATAAGCCCAGCAAAGGCTCCCAAACAAGCGCTTTCTATACGTACTTTCTTGTTGCATACAATTTCCAAAAGCAACCACGTGAGCACCGATGCCGCCGACGACATGATGATGTTGACCACAGCATAAAGGCTATTATCTAAGGACCACTCTGTGACACCGCTGCTCAGGCTGAGCCAACCCACCCACAATAGACCCGTGCCTATCAAGACGGTTAAATTGCTACTTCGCGTATTCGATTTTAACTTTTTCGAAATTCCAACATTGTCAAAATACAAGCTACCGACCAGTACAGTAAATCCAGCTACAGTATGAACTACTGCACCACCGGCAAAATCAAAGGCACCAATACTATTTAAAATCCCTTCTGGATTCCAGAAAGCGTGCGCGATTGGACTGTATACAAAGAGTACAAAAAGAGCCAAAGTGGCCATAAAAGCGCGAAAACTCATTTTATTCACCAAAAAAACAGTGAGGATCAAGGCTGCAATCAACAAGTGCTTGAGTTGGTACAATGCAAATACTAGCAAGGGGACTTCGTCGCCAATGAGTTTATCGGCATAAGTGCCTACCCCGTTAAACATGAAAAACGTTTTTGGATTACCAATTATTCCGCCGAAGCTGTCTCCAAAAACCAAACTAAATCCAAAGAAAAACCAATAAAAAATAAGTATGCCAACAACACTTAAGGCCTTTATAAATGTCCGGTTAATGTTTTTGGTATTTTCAAGTCCACCGTAAAACATGACCATCCCTGGGATCATGCATATGCTCAGAATTATCGATACAACCATCCAGATGGTATAATCCGACCCCACAGGGCTCGTGCTCGCTGGGCGTACTCCTGGGAAAACGCTTGCACTGATACTCAGTGAGGCAAAAATCAAAAGGAACACAAACGCATAAACCTGATTGTATTTAATCATATCTCCTCCTCTTTAAACCGATTGATAAATCTTGTATTAATTCAATTTTAGCTGGTAATCTTGCAATGCGTTCACTACCTCATCGTGTTTACCTTTTCTTGCATCATCCAGAGGAGTATTGCCCCATCGATCTTTGGCGAGGATATTGGCTCCATTGCGAATAAGAAAATCGAGCACATTCATTCTTCCTTCTGAGGCCGCCAAATGCAAAGCCGTTCTACCGTCGTAATCGGCTGCATTGATGTCGACTCCCCGTGCAAAAAGATGCTGTATTTCCAACAAATCCCCTTCGCTCGCTGCCCAACATAAACTGATCACCCCATCAATCTTCGAATGATTTCGCCTCAGCCTTGGGTCTCGTTTGTTAGAAATAGTAGTTGTTAGGCTATCGTAATTGTGAAAGTTAAATCGGCTAACGAGCTCTTTACAGAATTCAATTCCACGAACTGTATTGCCTAAATTATCCAAGCGGGGCGACCATATAGCAATTCCCATCAAATTGGGAATCACCAACATGAGCCCGCCTCCCACCCCACTTTTGGCCGGTAAACCAATGGTGAAGGCAAACTCTCCGGAAAAATCATACATGCCACATGAATTCAATAGCGACAAGCAATTTTTTACCGTATTGGGTTGAAAAACTTGTTCACGGGTTACTGGGCAATTTCCTGCATTGGCTAATGTTGCAGCAGTTACTGCTAATGCCTCCGTATTCATTTCGATAGAGCAACATTGAAAATAAAATTCCAAGGTATTCGTGAGATTGGTATGCTCCGGAAAGGCGTGATTTTCACGCATGAAGTACCCTAGAGCAAAATTTCGATCCGCTGTTTCGCGCTCCGAGAGGTATACCGAGTTATTGAACCCCACTTTCCGACTGTTACCACTCAGACGTTTCCAAGCGTTTAATACGTAATCAAACCTATCGGCCATGTCGTATTTGGGCTTGATGAGCGAGCACGACATAATTGCGCCCGCATTAATCATCGGATTGTGCGGCAACCCCTTACTGTTGAGCATTAGTCCGTTGAAACCGATTCCGCTCGGTTCTCGGCCAATGTGTTGATGTACCTTATCTTCACCGTGCTCTTCCAACACCAAACAGTAATTAATGGGCTTAGATACCGATTGAATACAAAATCGTTCTTGATGATCACCAATCGAAAACTTTTGTCCGTCGATAGTACATACCGAAACCGCATAAAATTCAGGGTTAACCCGAGCCAATTGGGGAATGTAGGTGGCTACATCTCCGGATCTATTTTGCTTTGTTGACTGGAATATTTCCTCGATTTCATCACCAAAATCCTTGAAATTGGGGATGATTAAATTTCCCTGAATCGCATTTTTAATTAGGTTGCCTTGACTAAAACGTACAATGCTTTTAAACCGGTTAAAATCGATGGCTGTTTGATTAGCTACGTTCAATTCAGTAGGGTTCAACCGGAGGCGAGGGTCTTTTTCCTCGATGCCCATGGTCTTAAGTACCGTCAACAATTCACTTAAGTAGAAATACCCCTTTTTTTGCTTGTCGATACAATCAAATAAATACTGATACTCTAGCTCAGCGAGCTCATTCAAACTTACTTCAGCACCAAATTTGGGAAAACCGACTTCTTCAAAGGTTTTATCGTTCGTAACATTTCTTTTTGCCATCTTGATTTCTTATTAATGGATGTTCAAGAGCTCCCTGTATTTTGGCATCGACCACAACTTGTCTTCAATAATCAGTTCTAGTACATCGGCACTAATTCGTATTTCATCAAATAGTGGTTTAACCAAATCGGCCATTTGAAATGCAGCGTCAGTCGCATTTTCCTTTCCGTGCATTACATTCAGTTCGAAATCAATTTTTTTGACGCGCAGTTTGATATTCTCGATATGATTCAGAATTTCCTCAATGTCGGCCTTGATCCCCGAGGCATGTTTATCTAAACCAATTTCGATGAGCCCTTTATGTGCATGAATCAGCTTAGCTACTTGATTTTGTGCATCAGCAATAATTTGTGTAGAAGCTACTTCTTTTATGATTTCAGCCTCAATCTCCAATTTTTTAACATATTCCTCCATGAACACTTCATAACGCGCACTCACCTCTCGTTCATTCAAAACATTGTGTTTTACAAATAAATCGATGTTCTTTTTCAGTCGTAAAGCTTGCAATGCCTCGGGGGTACGTCGATGGTTCGAAAGGCCTCGCTTTTTCGCTTCTATTTGCCACTCCTCTGCATATCCATTTCCATTAAAAATTATCCGCTCGCTTTCTACCAAATACCTTTGTAGTACTTGCACAATGGCTTTTTCTAACGGTGTCTTTTTTTGAAGTAAACTGTCGACATCCTTTTTAAAATCGGCCAATTGATTAGCCACTGCTGTATTCAGTACCATCATCGCAAATGAACAGTTGGCTGAAGATCCTACTGCACGGAATTCAAATTTATTACCCGTAAAAGGGAAGGGTGATGTGCGGTTTCGATCGGTGTTGTCGAGTTGAATCTCGGGTGTTTTGGGGATGTTTAACCCTAATCCGTTCGTTGCTCCATCCGATTGATGGTGTAAGCCTATTTGCTTAAACTTCTCAAGAACTTGTTCGATAGTAGCGCCAGTGAAGACAGAAATGATGGCCGGTGGCGCTTCATTTGCTCCCAAGCGATGATCGTTGCCTGTACTTGCAATACTAGCGCGAATCAATTCTTCGTGCGTATTGATGGCTTTGATGATGTTGATGAAAAAGGTTAAAAACTGGAGGTTGCTTCCTGGATTTGCACCCGGCGACAGGAGGTTTTTTCCTTTGTTTGTGGCCATCGACCAATTGTTGTGCTTTCCACTTCCATTCACTCCTGCGAATGGCTTTTCATGAAACAAAACCTTCATGCCGTGCCGTTTTGCGATTCGGTTCATCACATCCATTAAAAGTAGGTTGTGATCTACAGCTACATTCAGCTCTTCAAACATGGGAGCGCACTCAAACTGATTGGGAGCGACTTCGTTGTGCCTGGTGAGCACTGGAATACCCAGTTTTAAGGCTTCTTGCTCAAAATCTACCATAAAGCTTTGAACCCTTTCTGGTATGGTGCCAAAATAATGGTCTTCTAATTGCTGCCCTTTTGCTGCTTTGTTACCAAAGAGTGTACGGCCTGTGGCAATAAGATCAGGCCTTTGTTTGAGTAGTCCCGCATCTACCAAAAAATACTCTTGCTCCCATCCAAGTGTAGCAATCACATATTCAACTTCGTTGTCGAAGTACTTGCACACTGCGGTTGCAGTTTCATCGAGTAATGCAGCAGATTTAAGTAGCGGAGTTTTGTGATCGAGCGACTCGCCCGTATACGATATAAATACCGACGGAACGTACAAGGTACGGCCAGCATCGGTTTTTAGAATAAAAGCAGGTGACGACGCATCCCAGATGGTATAGCCACGCGCCTCAGAAGTGTTACGCAAACCTCCACTCGGAAAGCTCGACGCATCGGGCTCACGTTGAATGAGCTCGGCGGCCGAGAATCCTTCGATACCCCGAATCAATACGTCGTGCGAAGGTTTGAAAAATGCATCGTGTTTCTCGGCCGTGGCGCCAGTAAGTGGTTGAAACCAATGCGTAAAATGGGTAGCACCCATGTCAAGTGCCCACCGTTTTAATCCTTTGGCCACACTTTCTGCTGTTGAATAAGCAATATTTTTCCCGCGTCGGATGCTGTCAAGTAAATCGTAATACGGTGCTTCTGCGATATACTCTTTCATGACGCTATGCGTAAAAACGTCACTGGCAAAAATGTCAGAGATTTTCTTTCCCTCATGCATGCCATTCAGGTCGCCATTTTTCGGACCGCGTAAGGTCCCGATTTCTCCAGATTTGAAGCGAATTTGTTCCATGGATGATGTTCTCGTATTTAGGTTTTGACTTAGTTTTCAGTTATCAGTGTTAATCTTGTAATATTCTTTCGTAAGCCTTCACTAGGTTTTCCTTTTCCTCCGTCGTACCAAGAGGCTGAGCGGTAAGGTTTAGTAGATTCACTCGTGAGCACCACTGCGTAAGTTTCAGGAACCATTGGAAGCCACCGACTCTTGCCCCTGATCGTTCGTTGCCAACCACTAGGTGATCGCTGCTGCCTTTAGCGTGATGTACCTTTAAGCCCTGTGATGTAAGCGTGTTGCTCATTGATTGAATGGTTCAGCTTGGTAAGCTTTTATTTCGGTAGGTCATTGCAGGAGGCATGGAAACAAGCACCAGTTTCTCCTACCGCTTGTTGTCAAAACTAGCCGCAACTGACGACAGCCAAATCATGACATCTTTGATACACTTAAAAATTAATTCTGAAAAATTCGCGTAATCCAGCACTAGCTAAAAACCGCCCCCAATTGCCATTATTCAAAGGTTTTCACCCTGAATTACCCTATCCTCTGCGAGGGCTTACTACAAAATCTTATTCCATTTGAGGCCGGAAAACTATGACTAAAGGCATGACATTGGCCTCAACCTTAAACTTAACTTTCCTGTTGTTGAACGCGAATTGAGCCGTACATGAAAAGGATTTATCTTGTACCTCAAGCGGTCGACCAGTCGAGAAAGCAGCGCCGTTTCACTCCTCACTCGCAAAAACGGTAGCGCACACGACTTTATCCATATCCGATTTAGCCGATGCAGCTAACCGCCCATGGTGAGGAATTGGTAGAGACTTTTATTCGGATGAAATTTAAACGCTTTGACTTTTGCATGCTTGCTAGTGCACGCCATGCAAGCAAGCTATTTTCCTCAAATGCCTCTACCGCCGTACATGGCAATTCCTGTCAACCCATTCACCTACCCCTAAAATTTAATATTTTGCGGCATGGATGTCCGCTTTGAGCTACAACTGTCGGTGCATGCCGACGATATCGACGGCCTGGGCCATGTAAACAATGTGGTGTACCTGCGTTGGGTGCAGGAGGTGGCAGCAGCGCATTGGTCGCAATTGAGCACTCCACAGCAGCGAACGGAACTGGCTTGGGTGGTGCTGCGTCACGAAATCGACTACCACGCTCCTGCCTTGCCGGGCGACACGATCGTAGCCACCACCTGGGTGGAAGGCTGGAAAGGCGTACGCTCAGAACGTAGGGTACAACTCCACGAGCGCAGTAGCGGTAAACTGCTGGCCGAAGCCAAAACCATCTGGGTGTTGCTCGACGCCCAAACTCGCCGCCCGAAACGTATCGAAGATGCGCTCGGCGGTCTGCTCACCGGCGCGAAAGAGGCCTGAAAAGTCTACTTTCTATCATTTTTCGGTGAATCTTTTTTACAAATCGGTAAAAAGGCCTTGTTACACCAATTAAAAGCCTACCTTTAACGCTTCATCAACATCATTATCATCATCAACATGAAAGAAGGCATTGTAAAGTTCTTCAATGAAACTAAAGGTTTCGGTTTCATCAAGGACAACGCTTCCGACAAGGAGTACTTCGTACACGCAACCGGTTTGGTCGACAAAATCAAAGACGGCGACAACGTGGAGTTCGAATTGGAAGAAGGTCGTAAAGGTTTGAACGCAGTGAAAGTAAAGCGCGTATAACGCTACACCCATACCGTTTAATGAACCAAAAACCCCGAATGTTTCGGGGTTTTTTCGTTAATTGCCATCTCCAAACCCCAAACCATGCAAACCGTTCTCGGCGCCGGCGGCCCTATCGCCAACATCATCGCGCGCAGTCTCCCCGATTATTGCGAACGTATACGGCTGGTGAGCCGTAATCCGAAGGCGGTAAACCGAGGCGATGCGCTCTTTGCCGCCGATTTACTGCAACCCAAGCTGGTAGATGCAGCAGTTGCTGGCTCCGAAGTCGTTTACCTGTGCCCCGGCTTGTTGTACAAAAGCAGCGTATGGGAGCAGCAGTGGCCGGTGGTGATGCAAAATACCATCAACAGCTGCGAAAAATTTGGTGCCCGCTTGGTGTTTTTCGATAATGTGTATGCCTACGGCCAAGTTGCGGGCGAGATGACCGAAAGCACTCCCTTTAATCCTTGCTCTCGCAAAGGTGAAGTCCGTGCCAAAATCGCCACCCAGCTACTCGACGCCATGCAGCAAGGCCGCGTGGAGGCACTCATTGCCCGCTCGGCCGACTTCTACGGTCCAGCTACCGCCTACTCCATGCTCACTTTCCTGGTGTTCGACAACCTCAACAAAGGCAAAGGCACCCAGTGGATGATCCGCACCGACCTGCCACACAGCTTTACGTATACCCCCGACGCCGGACAAGTAACCGCCCTGCTGGGCAATACCCCCGAAGCTTTCGGTCAAACCTGGCATCTGCCCACCGATCCAGCACCTTGGACTCCTGCACAGTTTATCGAAGAGGTACAACGCGCCTACGGAAATACCGGTAAACCCATGGTATTGGGCAAAGGCATGATGAAGTTGCTGTCGTGGTTCATCCCCGTATTGCGGGAGACGCTCGAAATGCAATACCAAAACGAGCAGCCTTACCATTTTAGCAGCGCCAAAATTTTGAACGAGCTCGAGATCCCATTCACCCCTTACGCTCGAGGCTTGAAAGAAACCATACAGCATTACCAGGCGCTTCGTAAAAAATAGTCAAAACACCCGAACTGCTCTGCTGTTGTAGAGGCATGCAGCTGGTTTGGTTCAAACGCGATTTACGGATACACGACCATGCACCCCTTGCCGCCGCTATAGCCACCGGTGAGCCGGTGCTGCTTTTGTACGTGCACGAACCCGAACTCGAAACCCTGCCCATGCATGCCCCACGGCATTTTGCCTTTGTATGGCAGTCGTTGTGCGACATGCAGCTGCGCCTCGCTCCCCACGGATTTACGCTTTGGGTGGTGAGCGGCGAACCCCTCGCACTTTTCGACGCGTTGCACCAGCAGCTGCCCATACGCGGCTTGTGGAGTCACGAAGAGATAGGTGTGGCCGCCACCTATGCCCGCGACAAGGCCGTGGCCCGCTGGTGCAGGAAGCTGGGCATCCCGTGGACCGAATTCCCCACCAACGGCGTGGTACGGGGATTAAAACAGCGCGACAACTGGAATAAACACTGGTTTGGCGTGATGGAAAGTCCGCAGCAGCACCCTAACTGGCAGCTTGCTCGTGCCGCGCAACTCCCCGAAGCGCTGGCCGAACGCTGGTTGCAGCTGCCCTACCC
Organism: Chitinophaga pinensis; assembly: GCA_943369355.1. Lineage (GTDB taxonomy): Bacteria > Bacteroidota > Bacteroidia > UBA7662 > UBA7662 > UBA7662. The sequence continues at coordinate 70,439 of CALRMX020000003.1, forward strand.
CACTGCCTTGCGTACAACTGAACCTGGCTTGCAACCCGGAGGCGAAGTGGCGGCCCACCGTTACCTTAGCAGTTTTTTGGCCGAGCGGCACCTCAACTACAGCAAACACATCAGTAAACCCGCCGAAAGTCGACGCAGCTGCAGTCGGCTCAGTCCTTACCTCGCTTGGGGCAACCTCAGCATGCGGCAAGTGTATCAGTCTACGCGGCAGCAACAGCAGGCCGGAGGACGCTCGCGTGCCCTCAGCAGTTTCCTCTCGCGCCTGGTGTGGCATTGCCACTTTATCCAGAAGTTTGAAAGCGAAAGCCGGCTCGAGTTCGAGAACATGAACCGCGCCTTCGACCACATACGCACCCAGTGGGACGAAAGTCTTTACCTGGCTTGGGAAACGGGCCGCACCGGTTTGCCGTTGGTAGATGCCTGCATGCGCTGTGTGACACAAACCGGCTACCTCAACTTTCGCATGCGGGCCATGCTGGTGAGCTTCCTCACCCACCACCTTTGGCTCGACTGGAAACGTGGGGCGGATTTCCTCGCACGGCAATTTCTCGACTTTGAGCCCGGCATTCACTACCCCCAGTTTCAGATGCAGGCTGGGGTGATGGGCATCAACACCATACGCACCTACAACCCGGTGAAGCAGGCCATGGACCACGACCCCGAGGGCCATTTTGTACGGCAATGGGTACCGGAATTGGCCGAGCTGCCTGTTCCTTTGTTATTTGAACCGTGGAAGATGACCGAGATGGAGCAGCTGAGCTACCGTTGCCGCATTGGGCACGACTATCCGCAGCCTGTGGTAGATCTGAAAGTTGCCGCCGCACGAGCCCGCGAAGGACTTTGGGGCACCAAAAAGAGCGAGGCAGCACGCGTTGAAAACAAACGTATTTTGGCTACTCACGTCAAAAGCCGCATGCGCAGGTTTAAGTCGTCGAGTGCGCAGCTGCCCCCCGAGGAGGTAGATACATGAAAATGGTTCGCAAAGGCGATTTGCCCGTGAAAGACTGCCTGGTTTGTGGGAAGCCCATGGTTTGGCGGAAAAAGTGGGCCAAAAACTGGGACGAGGTGAAATATTGCTCCGACCGTTGCCGGCAAAGCAAAGCCGGCGGAGTCAAACCAGCCGTTCAATAGCTAACAAACGGCATTTGTCCCCAAAAGCTGGGTTTTTCGCATTGCTCGAGTAGGAAGTGGGCAAGGTCGTCGCGGCCAATGGTTGTGCTAGCATTCACCCCTACCCAACCCACGCGGTAATGGCCTCGGGCTGGCTCAAGGGTGAGTCGTGGCGCGCGCACGATCATCCAGTCGAATGGACTGCTGGCGAGCAGTTGGGCATGCCCGGCGGCATCTTGCAGCACATGCGGTACTGCTAATTTCATGATGAAGCGAATCAGGTGATCGGGTAGTTTGGGGCGGTCGGCTGCAAAGGGGAGCCCACCACCCGAGAGGCTGATGATTTGGGTGATGCCCGTTTGTTGCATGGCTGCCAGCAAGTTGGCAGTACCCCGCGTTTGAAGGTCGTGTTGCGAGTTTTTTACTTGCCCAAACAAGCTTACCACCAGCGAGCACCCCTCGAGCGTTCGCATGAGGTCGGTTAACTGGAGTACATCGCCGGCGATAACGGTGAGTTTGGGATGTTGAATGTCGAAGTTTTGAGGTGTACGAACGAGGGCACGTACTTCGTAGCCAGAAGCAAGCGCACGTTTCAGAAAAGCACGCCCGGTTTTGCCCGACGCGCCCATGAGGGCAATTTTTTTCATCGTTTTTTTTTGCGAATCTACGTTGGGTAAACCCTAACTTTACATAAGTAGGGTACCTACCTTTTAGTACGTATGGAAGTATCTCCCATTGTAGCAGCCCGTTGTCCGATTCGCACCAGTTTGGAATTGCTGGGCGGCAAGTGGAAAATGTTGCTTATTCAACAATTAAAAAGCGGCCCGAAGCGTTACGGTCAGTTAAAAAGTGCCTTACCCGATGTGAGCGAAAAGATGTTGACCCAAGAACTTCGGCAATTGGTATCCGACGGTTTGTTGTTGCGTACCGATTACCGCGAGCTGCCTCCGCGCGTGGAGTACAGCCTTACGCCCTTGGGCCGTGAGGTAATTCCCTTGATAGAAGCCCTCGCAACCTTTGGCAACAGCTACCAGCAGCAGCGACTTTAACGTATTTTGCACCCAAAGCATAATCATGACCATAGCAATCGATTTCGACGGCGTAATTCACCGCTACAGCAAAGGCTGGAACGGAGGCGCCATTTACGACCCTCCCGTGGCTGGTACCCGCGAGGCCTTGGAACAGCTGAAAGCCAACGGCTGGAAGATTTACATTTTCAGCACCCGCACCAACAAGATGTTCCGCAAAAAAGACGAGCCCGATCAGGAGCAGGCCATGAAAGACTGGCTCGCCGAACACCAAATTCCCTACGACAAAATATGGAGCTTTGGCAAACCCATGGCCGACATCTACCTCGACGACCGCGCCCTGCCTTTTCGTGGCGACTGGTCGGACAGCCTGCAGCACATCCGCGACTTTAAACCTTGGACAGGAGGCGAAGAATGACCCCTTCCCAAACCCTCGAAGCCCTCATCGGTCGTTTGACCGAGCTTAGCCCCGACAGTAAACGCCGCTGGGGCGTGATGAGCGTGCAGCATATGGTTGAACACCTTGCCCTCACCTTGGCCTTAAGCAACGGCAAAATACAAGTGCCTTTACGTACCCCCGAAGCAGAACTTCCAGCTCGGCTCGCCCATCTGTGGAGCGACAAACCCCTCCCCAAAGGCGTACGCGCTGTAGCTGCCATCAACGAGCCGCTGCCTTTGCGTTTTGCCCATCTCGACGAAGCACGTGCGGCAGTACAGCGCCAATATGCAGCCGTAGCACCTTATTTTGCTCAACATCCTGATGCACGCCCCATGCACCCCGTGTATGGTCCGCTAGATCTCGAAGGTTGGATACGCTTTCATCTCAAACATTTCGAGCACCACTACCGCCAGTTTTCGCTCTTGCCCGATCTCGACGCATGAAATACCTGCTGTTTTTGCTCTTGCTCTCGGGCGCTTCCTGCACCACTGGCCCGCGCGAAGCCACCCAGTTTACCGATACCGCGCCTTTGGTGGAGTATGCCGATACCCTGCCCTGCGCCGACTGTGAAGGCATTTACACCAGCCTGGCCATTGACCAAAGCAGTAGCAGTGAGCACCGCACCTATCGGCTAACCGAAACTTATTTGGGGAGCGAAGAGGGAAACACCACTTTTTCTCACTTCGGCAGCTACCGCGCACTACCTGCCGACAGCAGTGGGTATAGCCGTTTGCTGCTCGACTCGGGCATGCAGCGCCAGCGGTATTTCTTCCGTATCGACAGCAATACCCTCGAAATGGCTGACCAGCGTGGTGCACGTATCGTATCAGAACTAAACTATCAACTTAAACGACAGCCCTGATGAACCACGCCAACGACATAAGCCTGAACCAAGCCCAGCAATTGGTCGACGACTGGATCAAAACCATAGGCGTTCGCTACTTCAACGAACTCACCAATACGGCCATCTTGATGGAGGAAGTTGGCGAACTCGCCCGTTTGATGGCCCGTACGTATGGCGAGCAGTCGTTTAAGGAAAGCGACAAAAACCGCGACTTAGGCGACGAAATGGCCGACGTGCTGTGGGTGTTACTTTGTTTGGCCAATCAAACAGGGGTAAACCTCACCGAAGCTTTGCAGAAAAACATCGCCAAAAAAACGCAGCGCGACGCCGAACGGCACAAAGGCAACGAAAAGTTGTGAACCGCTGGCCAGCGCATCGATTTGGCCATTCAACACCTAAGCAGGCGAATACTCCTCAAATATCCATATCGGCACGCTGACGCGACCAAAGTACTACCGCACCAGCCGTGACAAACATCATGAGACTGTAAATGGCCGCAGGAATCGCAATTTCGGTGTTGTTGAGGATAACAGGACTGAGGGCGATGGCAATGGCCAAGGTGCCGTTTTGAATCCCTGTTTCGATACTGATGGCCACCCGCTGACGCAAATCCAGCTTAAAGAACAAACCGCTTAAGTAGCCGAGCAACAACGCGCCCAGGTTGAGCAGCAAAGCGGGAACCCCCGCTTCTTTGAAGTAAGGCACAATGTTTTCGCGCTCTTTGAGGATGGCCAGCAGCAGGATAAGCACAAAAAACACGGCCGATACGATGTTTACAGCCTTCAGCGACCTATCGGTAAATGCCGGAAAACGTTGCTTGATGACCATGCCGAGGCTTACGGGCAAAATGGTAACGACAAATATTTGCGCGAATGTTTCGATGAAAGGTAATTCTATGGCTTTATCGCCCTGCATCCAGTGCTGCAACGCCATGCCGAGGAAAATAGGCAGGGTGAAGTTGGTCACGATGCTGCTAATGGCGGTGAGCGTTACCGAAAGCGCTAAATCGGCCTTGGCGAGATGCGATATGAGGTTGGATGTTGCCCCACCGGGACTCAAGGCCAGCAGCATGAGGCCCACGGCCAGCTCGGGACGAAGCTCAAAGCCCACGGCTAGCAGCAGCCCAAAAAGTGGCAATATGACCAGCTGGGCGCTTAAACCCACCAGCACAGCACGTGGGTCTTTCACTATTCTTCGGAAATCGTCGAGGGTGAGGGTCATGCCCATGCCCAGCATGATGATGCCCAGCGCAAGCGGCAAAAAGAGAGCGGTTACGGCACTTTGTTCCATAGTTCGGTAGTTTGGGAAATGGCAAAATACTAAAAAGTACCGAACAAGTCCTATTCGGCTGTCAGCTCCTCACCGCGCAAGTAGGGCACTTTGTGGCATAAGTTGGGCGTCATGCTCAGGCGAATGTCTTCTTCGATGCCCATATGCGCCAGTCGCTGAAAATGCGACGAGTTGCGAATGAAGGCAAACAGGTCTTTTTTCGCTTTTTCGTAGAGGATGGTGGCCGCCAAGGCAGCATCACAGCGCAGTTGCTGCTTGGCAGCCAGCTGATGCACCACTGCCCCGGCAAAAAGGGTGTCTTCGAGATTAAAATTGTCTTTCCAGCCGGCACAAACCAACAAAATATCTTCTTCCCGGGCTGCCAAGGTTTCAACTACGGCTTGCAAATTCACGAAGGCACCGATATACACCTGCTTGGCAGCCTTCGAAAGCTGTATGGCCTTGGTACCGTTGGTGGTGGTGAGGGCAATCTTTTTGCCGCGCACCTTGTCGTCCATATAAGCAAAAGGTGAATTCCCGAAGTCGAAGCCGTCCACCACCTTGCCGTCGCGTTCGGCAGCGGCGAGGTAGCCCGATGCCTTTAAGGCCAAACTTTCCTCTACTGTCATCACCGGACGAATGGCCTTTACGCCATGCTCGAAGCCCATACAAATGGCCGTAGTCGCCCGCAAAACGTCGATCACTACCACCAGCTTATCTTCGAGCGGGTAGAGCGAAATGAGCTTAGGGCTCAAACAGACTTCTATTTTGCGGGGAGCTTTCACCTCATGCTTTATAAAACGGAAGCGACACCACCACCGCTTTCATCAAACGGTCGCGGATGTCGATATAAATTTCGCTGCCCACACTGCTGCTGGCTATGGGTACGTAACCCATACCGATGAATTTACCTGTCGATGGCGATTCACTGCCCGAGGTCACTTCGCCGAGCACTTCTCCAGCTGCGTTTTTGATGGTGTAGTGCTGGCGGGGTATGCCGCGGTCTACCATCTCGAAAGCCACCAGCTTGCGGCTCAGTCCTTCGGTTTTTTGCTTTTTGAGGTATTCGGCATCGATAAATTCTTTGCTGAACTTGGTAATCCAACCCAAACCTGCTTCGAGCGGTGAGGTGGTATCGTTGATGTCGTTCCCGTAGAGGCAGAAGCCCATCTCGAGGCGGAGCGTATCGCGGCAACCGAGTCCACAGGGCTGAATGCCAAAGGCGGCGCCGGCCTGCATGATTTTTTCCCATACCTTGGGCGCGGCATTGTTGGGGAGATACAGTTCAAAGCCACCCGCACCGGTGTAGCCGGTTGCCGAGATGATCACGTCGTCGATGCCTGCAAAAGGCCCACTCACAAAATTGTAGTAAGCAATCTGGTCGAGTGCTACCGAAGTCAACGCTTGCAGCGCCTCGGCCGCCTTAGGACCTTGAACGGCCAGTAGCGACAAGTTTTCGCTCATGTCTTCCATCTCCACGCCCCACTCGTTGTGCTTGCTGATCCAGTTCCAGTCTTTTTCGATATTGCTGGCATTCACCACTAGCAGGTATTTGTCGTCGCTGATGCAGTACACCAACAAATCGTCGACGATGCCCCCTTGGCCATTGGGCATACAGCTGTACTGCACCTTGCCGGGCGTAAGTTTCGAAGCATCGTTGGAGGTGACGTATTGAATCAAGTCGAGCGCATGTGGGCCTTTGAGTAAAAATTCGCCCATATGCGATACGTCGAACATGCCTACTGCCTGGCGAACAGCCTGATGCTCAAGCTTGATTCCGCTGTAGCTAACGGGCATATTGTAACCCGCAAAAGGAACCATTTTGGCACCAAGTTTTAAATGAACATCATAAAGTGCTGTATTTTTCATCAGTCAGTAGTATTTTGCGCCAAAAGTACGAAATCTAGTCTCGTAAGCGCTTACAATCTCATCGTTTTCCTACCATGAAACTTCAAACTCCCATTACGCTGGGCCAGGCGGCCGACTATCTACAATGTCGCATGATTGGTGACCCCAATATGCCCATTACCGGACTCAACGAGATTCACAAAGTCACCGAGGGTGATCTGTCGTTTGTGGATTACCACAAATACTACGATAAAGCGTTGAACTCGGCGGCAACCGTGATCATGATCAACGCAGAAGTAGATTTTCCTCCTCACAAAGGCATCTTGCTTTCGGAGGACCCGTTCCGCGACTACAACAAGCTCGTTAAACGTTACTACAATACCGATCCGGTGATCGGATCCAAGTTTTTTATCGGCAACGACAGCAGCTACGGCGACGGCACCATCATCATGGAAAATGTCGTGATTGGCGACCGCGTGAAGATTGGCCGCAACTGCCGTATCTTCCCCAATGTCGTGATCATGAACGACGCCATCATCGGCGACAATGTGGTGATACACGCCAATACCACGCTCGGCGCCGATGCCTTTTACTTCAAAAAACGCCCTTCGGGTTACGATAAACTCCTCAGTTGCGGCCGCGTCATCATCGGCAACGATGTAGAAATTGGCGCAGGCTGCACCATCGACAAGGGCGTGAGCGGCGATACCATTGTCGGCGACGGCACCAAACTCGACAACCAGGTGCACCTCGGCCACGGAGCCGTAATTGGCCGCAATTGTTTGTTTGCCGCACAGGTGGGTGTGGGCGGTAAAACCATCATTCAAGACGACGTAACCCTCTGGGGACAGGTGGGCGTGCAAAAAGACATCCTCATCGAACGGGGCGCTGTGGTACTCGGACAAAGCGGTGTATCCAAATCGCTCAAGGGCAATAAGGTATACTTCGGTTCACCCGCCGCCGACGCCAAGAGCCGCTACCGCGAGCTCACCTACCTCCGTAAGCTGCCCGACTTCATGGACAGCTTCGGCGATCAGCACGAAGATTAAGCGAAGGCCGGGTCACCGGCCTTTTTTGTGCGCAGTTTTACCGGATTAAATAGAGAAAAGTACCTGGCGTTTTGAGCTCGCGCGAGTAGGCGCCCACATAACGTGCTTTTACGGCATACTGCCCTTCGGATAATGGTTGGCCGCCAAAAGTGCCGTCCCAGCCTTGTGCCGGGTTGGTGCTTTCGAACACTAGCTTGCCCCAGCGGTCGTAAATGAATAGCTCAAACAAGGCCGCCTCGCATTCGGGTGTGGCCACATAACGATCGTTCAAACCATCGCCATTGGGCGAAAAAGCCGACGGCAGCCACAGCTCACAATCGCAGCGCTCGCGAGCCAAACGTACGTTTATGGCCTGTTCGCCACAGGCTGTTACAATTCGAGCGCTGCCCGCAAAGGGCTCCCTGAAAAGGCGACTGGTGCTGGTATCGCCATCCGACCAAAACACCTGCGTGAAACGGTTTGTGGCCAAACCAAGCACAAAAGGTTCACCTTGGCAGAGGTTGGTATCGATGTCGGCATAGGATTCGGGTGTTACCCAATACAAAAAAGTGGTATCGCGCCAGCTTCCACAATGGTTGTTGTACGCCAGAACGACATAATCCATGGTAGTATCGGTGGCAAAGCTCACCTCTGTGCTTCCATCGGGCCAGTTCCAGCGGTAGTTGCCCGGGTTTAGTGTGAGTATGGGGGGTGATTCGCGGCAAGCGGCTACTTCGAGCGGCAATGCGGTGAATGGCCGTGGGGTGTGACTCACATAAAAGCTGTCGCGGTAGCTGCCGCAGCGCCCCACGGTTTCTACCCACCACCAACCGGGACTGCTGATGGTTTTTTGGCTGCTGCTGTCGCCATCGCTCCAGCGTATGGACTGTACAAAGAAGGGTGAAGCTCCTACATCGAGCGTAAACGGCTGCGCAGCACACAATACCGTATCGGTAAAACGGTCGACCGGCGGTTGCCCGATTTCGATGGTGTCGGTCATCACGATTTGTTGGGCACAATACTGTACCGTAGCTCGCACCACATAGGTTCCGGCCCGGGCATAGGCATGTTTGAGGTCAGTGAGGCTGTCGCCACCCAATACAATTCTTCCGTCGCCCATATCCCACTCGATGGCGCTGGCGCCCAAGGGCTCGTTGAGTCGGAACATGCCGCTGTCGCCAGCACACAGGGTGTCGCGGAGTATGCTAAACCTTCGAGGGTTGCGGTAGTGCGGAAAGCTGTGCGAAAAACGCAATTCGCCGAACGTTTCGGTACGAATACCGGTAAAATCAAACAAATGAAATTGGGCTTGCGCGATGCCCCAGTTGGCATCGGGTTGCCGAATTTTTCCAATCCCCGAAGTACCGTTCACCACGTCGTAATAGCCAAAATAAAGTTCACCGTTGGGCATGGCCACGAAGTCGCCTACTTGTGTGTCGATCCAGTTTTCGCTGTAAAAACGGCGGGTAATCGACAGCGAATCCCACTCGCTTACGTCAAACTGGTACAAGCGCAAACGGTAGGGCAGCGACCGAAAATCTTGCGAGAACACATAAATTTTGTTGCCTCGGGGACTGTAGTGCAAAGCCTGCAGGCGGAGTGTGCCGGCAAGTGGCCGCAAGAAAATCTGCTGCACATCTACCGAAATACGGTCGCCAATTTGTCCGGTAGTCCGGTTCAAGCGAAACAAGGTAAACGACCCCGTGCCCGGATTGACACAAAACGAACTTTCGTCGGGACTCACCACCAGGTTGTTAAAAATAGGATTTTCGAAATGGCGAATGCGCACAGGGCTGTGGGGGATGGCTGGCGACAGCTGACGGCCATCGAATTTCCAGCTGATGGGCATGAAGTGCAGGCTATCGACCCTGCGAAAGGTGAAAAGCCATACCGACTTACGATCACTATGCCGAATCACCCCATGTAAGCCAAAAGGTATGGAATCGGCCAGTTCGATATTGCGTAGGGTGTCGAACGTAAAGCGGTTGTAGCTCACCAGGTGTAGGCGTTGCACCATGCTAAAGTCGGGCATGTTCTTAAGCGACGGCATGAGCATATGCAGTATCGAATCGTTGGCCGGGTCGGGAAAGGCTTTGCTATAGCCCAAGCCGGTGGTATCGACATACAAGCCTTGATTTGAAAAGGTGGATGGAGAAAAGCTACTGGAGGTGATAATCGACTGGATTTGATGATCGAGTCGTGTGCCGTTGCAGTTGGCAACGAGGGCCATCTCTTCGTTATTCACAAAGTCGAAGGTATCGTTGTAGCTAATTTTATGTACTCCTGGATTCGGCAGTCGCACCAAATTAGCGCTATCGGCTTTGAACAAGCCCAGGCCATTCAGCATGAAGAAGTTGCCTTCTTGTTGCCCGAAAGCAGCCGCTGGCACCATCAAAGCCAGCAAAAAGCTCAAAACAACACGATTCACGGTGCAAAATAGCCTTTTCGTCGGCCATTGAGCATTAAAATGCCCTTAGAACATTTTTAACTGACGTGCACGCAGGTTGAACGACAGGCGATGCAGGGGGGTAACACCAAACTGCTCGATGGCAGTGCGGTGGTCGATGGTGGGATAACCTTTATTCCGATCCCAGCCGTAGTGGGGATAACGCAGGTGGTAGTCGAGCATCAGCTCGTCGCGGTAGGTTTTGGCTAAGATCGAAGCAGCGGCAATGCTCGCGTAGTTGGCGTCGCCTTTCACGAGGCATTTGTGCGGGATGCCGGGATAAGGTTTGAAGCGATTTCCGTCGATGAGCAGCAAGTCGGGTTGCAGGTGGAGCTGATCTACGGCTTTATGCATCGACACAAACGAGGCTTGGAGGATGTTGATGTTGTCGATTTCTTCGTTGCAGGTACTACTCACGGCATAGGCCAGGGCGTTTTTCTCGATGTGGTCGCGCAGGCGGAAACGTTTGTCGGCCGAAAGCACCTTGCTGTCGCGCAGGAGACGTATGTCGAACTCGGGCGAGAGAATCACGGCCGCTGCAACAACGGGGCCAGCCAAACAGCCGCGGCCGGCTTCATCGCAACCGGCTTCTAGCGCGCCTTCCTGGTAAAAACGATGCAACATGTCGTTAAACTAAAGAAGTGCTTGGAATTGACCAAATCGTCGGCACATTTTCCACGGTTTACGCTAATCTTCTTTCAGAATTCGACCCTTACCCCTATTTTTGCGACACTAAATTTTCGTCATGAAATTCCAAACCGCTGTCATCGCTGTACTCCTTACGGTTGCTTATTTCGGATACCTCTTTTATCTCGGCATTTTCAAGCCCGACACCATAGGTTATACCGAAATGCTCATCGGTTGTGGCTTTTTGGCACTTTCGAGCTGGACCATCACCATGGGGGCTTTCGCCGACATCGACGCAGAGAACGAAGCCAAAGGCTAACGATGGAGTCGCGGGAACTGCTTAAGCAGCACGATCTGCGCCTTACCGACTGCCGAGTGGCGGTGCTCGATTTTATGATGGAGCACCCCCGGGCCATATCGCAACCCGAGCTAGAGCTGCAGCTGTCGGATCGTTTCGACCGTGTAACGCTGTACCGCACCCTCAGCACCTTCCACGAAAAAGGGCTCATCCACGAGGTGCCCGACAATAGCGGCATCATGAAATTTGCCCTCTGTGGCGATGCCTGCACCACCCAAGATCACCACCACCACCACGAACACGTACACTTTCGCTGCAACCGCTGCCAAACCACGGTGTGCATCAACGAGGTTGACGTTCCCCGCCTGGCGCTCCCCGAAGGTTTTGAACCGCTCAAGTTCAGCTTCGTGATTGAAGGCATTTGCCGCGACTGCCAAGCGCTTTCTTGAACTTATTTGTTAGAAAAACTGTACTTTTGCAACTTCGTTGCAATTGATGCGCTACTTATTGCTTTTTCTTTCGTTGGTGAGCCTACCCGTTGGGGTGTGGGCGCAGTACAGCCTCAGTGGCAGCGTACGCAACGAAAAAGGACAGGCTTTGACTGGAGCCACCGTGTATTTGCACGAATTACGCCGCGGGGTGATAACCGATTCGGAAGGTAATTTCATCTTCACAGCACTAAAACCGGGCAATTACCACCTTCACCTCCAGCATATCGGTTATACAGCCCGCACCATCGACATCCAACTGCGCGATCAATCGCTGGAGTTGCCGCTGGTGATGAAAGCCGCCACCCTCGAGCTACGCGAAGTCATCATCGAAAGCGATTTGCTCAAATTGGGCGAAGAAGAACAGAGCCAGTCGACCGAGGTGGTTTCGTCGGCCCAGATCCGCAAGTTTAACGGCGTAACGCTCATGCAGAGCCTCGAACGTTTGCCCGGCATCAACAGCATCAATACCGGCATAGGGGTGAGTAAACCTGTGATTCGCGGTTTAAGCTTTAACCGCGTGGCCGTAACCGACCAAGGCATCAAGCAGGAAGGACAGCAGTGGGGACTCGACCACGGTTTAGAGATCGACCAGTTTGCGGTGGGTCGCGTAGAGATCATCAAAGGCCCTGCCTCGCTCCTCTATGGCAGCGACGCCATGGGCGGGGTGATTCAAATCAAGCCGGCACCTTTTCCGATGCAGGGACAAATGCAGGCCGACTTCACCCAGTTGTACCGCAGCGTTAACCACCAGTTTGGCAGCAGCTTGCAGCTTGCAGGCCACCAAGGCGATTGGGTTTGGCGTGGGCGTGTTACCTGGCAAGACTACGGCGATTATTTCCTGCCCGCCGACTCGTTTACCTACAACCGCTTTAAGCTAGCGCTGCCCGGGAGGCGATTAAAAAATACGGGTGGAGAAGAACTGCATACCAGCTTTACCGGAGGAGTACAAAAGCGTTGGGGCTTCAGTCACCTTACCTTTAGCCGCTACCACCAACGTATTGGCTACTTTCCCGGTGCCTTGGGCAAGCCCATGGCCTATCAGCTCGCCGACGACACCAACCGCCGCGACATTGATTTGCCGCACCAAGAAATCAACCATTACAAAATACTATCAAACAGCAACGTACAACTCGGTGCGCATTGGCTCGAAATTGACCTCGGCTGGCAGTTTAACCACCGCGACGAACGCTCGTACCCCCACGCCCACGGCCGCGTAACGATTGACAGTAGCCAAACCTTGGCCCACGGGCTACGGCTCAGCACCCTGAGCGGCCAAACCCGCTTGCATTACCGCATCGACTCGCTGAACAGGCTCGTTGCCGGAGTTTCGGTGCAACAGCAGCAACATCGCATTGCAGGTTACGAATTTTTGGTGCCCGAATACCTTGTGCAGCAGGGCGGTGCATTTGTGGTTTGGCAAGGGCGTCGCTCCGAAAGTTTCCATTGGAACGCCGGTGTACGTTACGACAGAGCCCGACTCCAATCGGTGCGCTATGTAGAGCTGCTGAGCGACGGCAGTGCGCGCGAGCGTGCGCCTTTGCTCGACCGTCGTTTTCAGAATTTTTCGGCCAGTGCGGGTATCTCGTGGTTGCCACATCCCCTGTGGCAGCTCAAGTTCAACGCCGGACGCAGCTTCCGCATCCCGACCATCCCCGAGCTCACGTCGAATGGCGTGCATCACGGCAGCTTCAGGCACGAGCAAGGCGACCCCAACTTGAATCCTGAGCAGGGCTACCAGTTTGATTTGGGGGTAATTTACCGCAGCAGCACGGTGGAGCTCAAGTTTTCGCCCTACCTCAACTACTTCAGCAACTACATTTATTTGCGCCCTACCGGTTTGTTTAGCTTTCTCCCCGATGGCGGTCAACTGATGCGTTACGAACAAGGCGAAGTGCTACACCAAGGTGCTGAGCTAAGTGCCGAGTTGCACCTGGTTGAACGTTTGCACCTGGCTTTGCAAACCAGCTACACCCGTTTCACCAACCTCACCACCGGCGTGCCCCTCCCCTGGATTCCTCCCTTGCAAGGCCTCGCCGAGCTGGAGTATACCTTCCGTGAACCCGTAAGCTGGCTCAGTAGTCCCGCCTTGGGCACCGATATCCAGTTGATGGCCGCCCAAAACCGTACCGACCGCAACGAAGCGCCTACGCCAGGGTATGCCCTGCTTCACCTGTACGCGTCTACCCGGGTGGTGGTAGGCAAGCAGCGCCCCGAACTCAGGTTGCAGGTCAACAATGTATTCGACAGGCCTTACTTTAACCACCTGAGCAGGTACCGTTTGTTGAACCTTCCCGACCCCGGCAGGAACATTCAGCTCGTGGTTCATTGGCCCTTGGGGCTTTAATAATTCAACGAAAATTGTAGCTTAGCATCGTGCACCGCTGGTTCATTTTTTCCGTGTTTTTACTCCTGAGTGCAGCTGCCTGTAAAAAAGACAGCGCCGATGTGGATGGTCCTGTGCTCACGGCAGGCAGCGACTTAAACGGAGCCAGTTTCGACCGCGGAGCCAGCTATCAGTTTAGCCTTACGGCCACCGACAACCGTGCACTGCGCGACCTTCGGGTACGCTGGGCCCACCGTACAGCCGGTATTTTCGACAGTACCGGCCTCACCCCTTGGGAAGAAGAACTCAACCAACCCCTGTCGGGTACCGAGCAACAACAAAGTTTTGCAGGTCTTGTGCCTGCCAATGCCCAGCCCGGTAGCTACCGCCTCGAAGCCACCGCCACCGATCAGTCGGGCAATAGGTCGCTTACGTTGGTACGCGATTTTACCGTTGAAAACAGCCAAAACCCAACACCACCGGTTGTCACCCTATCACGTCCGGCGGCCAGTGGTGCCACGGTAGCTGCCGGCACCAATTTGTTGATCGATGGCTTGGCGAGCGACGATACCGGCTTGCGGATGGTGGCCATTCGGCTCGAGCGCACCTCAGCACCGGGCATTGGCAGTGTACTCACCGAGTTTAGGCGAACGGTATTCAACAACCCCCGTTTGCAAGGCGTAAACGAAACCATTCCCATTCCGGCCACCCAGGCTGCGGGCGATTTGCTGCTCAGTGTTTTGGCCATCGATCAGCACGACAACACCTTTTTGGTGCAGCGAACGGTTCGTATTCCATAAATATTCTTGCAACACTGTTGCATATTAAAAACTTCTTTTGCAACTTTGTTGCTCAAAGAAAAATTCCTCATGAAAAAACTGTTTATTCTTGCTGCTGTAGGTCTTTTGGGTTTAACCGCTTGTGACAAAGAAGAAACACCCGACTTGACCAAGCCGGTAGTTCTCCTTCAAGCACCCGGTGGCGATCATGTAGATCTTAGCCCCGGCGACAGTCTTCAGTTTCAGGCCCTCATCACCGACGATGTGGAGCTTTCGCAATGGAAGTTCAACATCCACGATGCAGCCGGCCACACCCACCGCGTAACGCTCGAGCCTTGGGATTTGGTAGAAGTGGGTAGCATTTCGGGTAAAAGTTATACCCTATCAAAAACCATTACCGTTCCCGATTCGGCCGAAATCACCACCTATCACCTCGAAATTGAGGCCACCGATAAGGCTGGTAACGCCGCAGTACCGGTGATTTTAGAAGTGCATGTAGATTAATTTCTTCATAGATCTGGTTTCGTTTGCCCTGCCGGGATGGTGGGGCAATTTTGTTTTCTGGCCACCCGTTCGTTTTGCCTAAACGCAAAAGCCTATCTTTACCCTGTGATGAAAGTGCTTGCTGTACTTTGGGTTAGCCTTTTGCTGCTGCTCACCGAAACAAAAGGTCAGTTTAATCCCGACTTCCGCTGGAGCGAAGGTTGGCAAGAAGTGGTTTTACCCAAACTGCAGCCCACCATGCTAACCCATCCGCATACCCCAGGTTTGGCTGTGGGTGTCGAGATACGTCCCATCCGCAGCATCTCGTTGCAGACCGAGTATACCCTGCCCTTTTACGGACTTCAGTTTTATTCGAATAATTTCGGGAAACTCGGACACGACTTTTTTCGTCTACGCTCCGAGCTTCGTTTTTACCCCAATCCGGCTGACGATCGTGAATGGTATTTTGCGCTCGAAGGCAATTACACCACCGAAAATTACTACCGCGAAAACAGTAGCTTCATCCGCAACGAAAAGCCCTACAGTTACATCCGCTCCGACATCACCCTCATCCAAGCCGGAGGCGCATTGAAGGCTGGCTATCAGTTTACCATTACCGACTGGCTCTTGGCCGATGTGTTTGTGGGGATAGGCGGTCGCCAAAAGCAGGTGAAACATGCTCCCGTGGGGCTGTTCGAGCTGCCGGTAATACGCGATCCTGAGCGTGAAGGTGGCGATATCGCCGAAGGCACGACCGTGGGTTTGTATATGGTAGCCGGCGCCCGACTCGGATTTTCGCTGTATCCGAGGTATTGAGTTTATCAAAAGCTCAGCGGTTTGGGGCTTGCCGCTGTTGGGATAAGCAGTTGAATTTTTCCTGCTTTCAAGCAACACTTCTGTAAGGATAGAGCTTTATCTAACGACTAAGCCCCAATCGCGAAACGCAAGTATTATGAGCATTGCCGCTAAGGTTTAATCCTAACGATTTTATCATCTCGAATAACAACTAAATCGCTATTCATCTTTCTTTTAAATTCAATCAGCTTTTCATAAACCTTATCCATTCCTTCCAGAATTCTCTTTTGGTTGGCTGTTCTTTTATGCGTTTTCATGGTAGTAGTTTTTTAGTTGATTGAATTTTGTTGCATGCAGCACATCAATCTCAGAATCAAATACTTTTTCAGCTATTAAGTCATACTTCCCTTCAGAATTATCAAATATCATGACTTCATCTGCAATGGGTAAGTATATTTCGAATAAATTTTGGATTCCTCTTCTATATCGTCGTACAATTACTTCTGTTTCAATAGTATGGCCCCCCTCTAAAACTCTTGTTTTGACACGTTCAATAGCAAGATTTACATTTTGAAGCCAGAAAAATAGAAGTGTGACGTTATATCCCTTTTCTTTTGCAAGGTATATTTTCGACCGATAGCTTTTCGTAGCTAAGGTTGTTTCAAATGCAAAATTCTCTTTGGTTTCGAGCAGGTCATTAATTCTTTCAAGCATGATTCGTCCGGCCTCGAACGAAACTTTTTCAGGCTGGAAAGGGGATAGTCCTTTTGCTATTTCATCAGCATTTACAAACTCCTTACAATCCAAAATCTCGGGCAAAATCGTAAAGGAGGCGGTCGTTTTACCTGCCCCGTTGCAACCTGCAATGATGTACAGTTCTTTCTTCACTTAGACAAAGATAGTCAAATCGAAAACGTCAGGTCTGTTGTGAATCGGCATTTCAAATAAAGTCAGTCGCCCTTACCCGTGGGACATGTCACATAACACGTGATTCTGCCTCAATCAACCACAGCCGGTCCGTCTACTGACGGATTACCCCGCATTATGCAAATCACGAGGTATTGGCTAGCGTTATTCGAGGGAGTTCAAGTATTGCTCAGCAGTGAAAACGCTAATTTCTGCTTTACGAAAGTCCTTTAGATTTCTTGTCAGTAATATTTCAATCTTATTTTCGATCGCCGAGTAATACTGTATTGCGTCTTCAAAGTCCTTAAATTCTGATGATAAGGCCAACTCAATCGTTTTATCATTTACGGCAAGTATTGAAACCAATGTCTTGAATTTAAGAAGAAGTTTTCTCGCTTGCGCTCCATGGTATTGTCGAGACAAAACATAATGTACATTAGAAAACGACAAAGAGGAAACAAATAGCTTTAAAGACCCTTCGTCTGCTAAAGAAAACAGTTCTGCTGCTGCATGATAATGTGGTTGTCTACCAGTAAGTAAGTCAAGGATAATGTCTGAGTCTACAAAAATCTTGTCCATACTATTTATACTTATTCATTAAATAGTCTGCATAGTCATTTTTGTGCTCGTAATCTAAAGGCAAATCAATAACTCCAGAAAGACTTTTAACCAGCGGAGTTATTTTTCTCTTATCCTTTTTGTCCTCTGTAATCTTCTGCAAATAATTCTCAATCAAAGCCGAAAGACTCGTTTTTTTTGATTTAGCATAGTCTTTGGCTTTCTCAATAACCTCTTGGTCTAATTTTAATGTGAGTTTGCTATCCATTTCCGTAGCCTTTAAAACTGTACGTACAAATATATCTGAAATAATACGGCTTTGTAGGCTTTGCTTATGTGGATTTTTTCAAACGAATGTCAGTAACGTTCTCGAGCCTGGCGCAGTTGGCTCGTTTGAAACGTTTAATTGTCGAGCTAAGATACATAAATTACGGAAACGAAATGGTAAAACACTGAACGCAGCGCCAATTGCCGCCAAGCAAATGTTAGCGGGTCGTACCTTTCCCGAAAATATATTGTGTCAAAGTAAGAATCTTTGTCCTCCCAACTTTCTTGAGGTCAATTAAATCCTTATCGCCTGTCAATAAGTAATTAGCATTGCTGTCTAATGCTAGTGAAAGTAAGAAGTTGTCTTTGGGATCTCTGCATGCGGCAGATTGAGATGTCACGTGAACAAACTCTGCATGGAGGTTGATTTGATGTAGAAGAGATTCTAAGTCGGCAACATTAAAGTACTTTTTCAGTTTAGGTCTTCTCGCTACTTCGATAAATTCCTCAAGTAACTCTTGACTGAATAAAACTGTAACAGATTGGTCTATGAAAAACTTTTCAAGTCCGGAGTTTCTTGATGACAACAAGAAACTAATCCAAAGATTTGTGTCGATAATAATCCTATCCTTTTTTCTCCTCATAACGCTTAGCTCTGACAAGTTCAACTTCCTTAGTTATTTGGTCTAAGGTTGGAATGTCTATTGCCGCTTTCTTACGGAGCTTTGAAACAACCTTCATAAACTCGTCCTCTTGTTTGTCTTTGATGGATATAAGATTCAAGTCCGCAAGGTCTCTCAGAAGCTTTGTTGCTTTAGGATTTAATATGTCTATTTCAAGTGTCATCGAAGTCAAATATAGTACTTTTTTTTCTTTTGTCTTAGGTATGCCCGCCAACGGCAGTTTCCCGCACCCGCGGGACATGTCACGTAGAACGTGATGCTGTCTCAAAACCTCGGTTACTCATCAAAAGATAAGGCATTTTAACGGCTTGCAAGCGTGCTTGGTAAAATTGTGTTCGCCAAGGATTATGCAAATTTTCTGTTGGCAGTGGGGGGGCTATGGAAGGCTGCAGCTACAAAAAGGCTCAACAGTAGGGGAATGAAAAGCGCTAACAAACACGTGCTATTGAGTGCACTCACTTACAACCTCAAAAAACTAATTAAATTCTCAAGACCGAAATTATTTACACCGACCATAGCACTGCAAAAAATAGAAGGACAAATACATTCCTATTTTTTAAGCTCGATACTCACCCCCAGGACCTAATACCCTCCTTCTGAGAAACCTTCAATTTGGGTAATAAAAATACACGCATAAAACTAAGTGCGTTTAAATCGAAGCAAAAGAAGCCAAAGAATCAGCTCATAGCCCAATTTTCTTTAAATAAATTGAGGTTGTGCAACAGTTACCCGTGTTATAGGGCGTTTTTCTATTCATTCCCAATTCCAGTTTTGTTAATGTGTTCGAGTAATGCGTTTTCTAAATCGTCACAAACTTCCCAAAATTTATTATCCATTTCTTCAATGTCAGATTCTAATTGACTTTCAGGAAATTTGTCTAATTGCTCTTGTCTGGCATCTGGTCCCACAGGCACACCTAGTGGGAAATATGTCTGGTTGAATTTTCTCAGTAGTTCAGCTACAGCTGCAAAGTTGAGAAATTCTAAGTCCTTAATTGTGTCTGCATTTTTGTCGGCACCACTGTTCATATAATGATCCCATAATCCGTCTGTTGTCAGTGGTTCAATATTAAACCATATACGTTGGTTACGTGTCAACTTTTCATAGTCTGAAAATCCAGTGTCAACAATTTTTTCCCAAGCTTGTTGCGCTTCTTCTCTTGTCATTGTTACTTGTCGATTTTGCTGTTAATTAAATTCCGGTATTCTCAGTTTTATGAAATTCTCCTTGATAATTTCTGTCTGCGAAATTTCTATAGCCTGCTCGTCCCGCTCGTCTGCTTTCCACTTTGTCAGGGCGTGAACTACAAATTCTTTGCAATTGCTCATTCCTTTTGGAGTCTTTGCATTTTCAAAGTCAGTCCAGATTGTTATTTCAAGAACTTCCAATTTTGTCAAGTCACAATTGTGTCTAGCAAAATGGTCAGGCAGCCAGTCCAGATAATCATTAAGCAATTCACCACTTTCTTTTGTCCTTGCGCTTGTTGGAAAAATTGTCTTGTCAATGAAGTCAAAAGTCGCTTTTGGTTCGTGCTTTAGATTATAAAGGTCAATGAGAACATTTACTGCAAGTCGTCCGCTTTTCATGTAGTCAATGCTCATGAAAGAATGTGCGAAATTGTTAATTGCTGATTTGTAGTTCTTAAATTTCATTGTCTGTTGTATCGTCCTGAAATGCCCTATAACATGTTTATTTCCGAAGATTTGTATCGCTTATACGCCCCAATCGGGAGCAAAAGCGAAGCTTCGTTTCGTAAAGCAATGTAACAAACCGCATACAAAGTACAATACATGAGCACCGAATCTACAAGCCTCGGCGGCTGGGTAGTCGGTGCACGGCTCGGGTTTTCGCTGTATCCGGCGATTGCGTGTATTGAACGCTCAAGGTTTTGGGCTAGCGCTATGTGGATTTAAGAGCACCAAACTTGATCGCCAGCACGATGTTCTAAAGTACGAAAAGGTTTCCAACTAGCACTAAAACCACCATTGCAGCCACGCAGCTTGCAAATGTAGGAAATGCGTGTGATGCGTAATTATTCTCATCTTGGTTGTATTTCGTTAAAGGTCTTTGTCTGCTCGTCAAATATGTAAATTATAGGTTTGCAGTAAAAGCAGTCGTCATAAAAGCCACTAGTGTCTGGCGGATTTACAATAAGCATTCTGCTGTCAGTTCGAAAGTCATAACCTAATGAAGCACCTGGAGAGTCGTAAATTTTTCCCGTTCGCCTATCTAAAAGCAAACTACTTTGGCAAGGTGAGCCATAACCCCAATAGACAAAAGTGAAGTGTCCTGCGAAATTAGAGGTGTCCGCACGATATGCTTCTTTTAGCCTTGTCCTAAAGTTCTTAGCGCCCTTCTTTGAGTTAAAGTCAAGGTCTGCATATTTCTTATGGTCAATTGAGCTTACCTTGAAGTCGTCAAATTTAATGTAAGGTTCAAACTTTATTGAAGAGTAAGCAATTTTGTCTTTGTCTAAAGTTGTGTCACCGTATAATTTTAGATTTTCAGTTTCGTAAACTACGTCAATGGTCGGTGGAGAATTTTTTGTTTGCGCTTTAGTCAAGCTGTCTTGTTCAATTATATTTTTTTCGACCGTCACAGATTTACCATTGTCTTTACAGGAAAAGGTCAAAATGGACAAGGTCAAGATTGCGATTACAGTCTTCATATAATTACGTACAACGATTTTGCGCTTGATGCAGCTGCGGCATCAACCAGCACTGAATCCGTCAGTTGACGGACACAAAGCTCCAAGTTTGCACAGCCTGTCTGTCGGCTGACGGATCACCTCGCATTACGCAAAACACGTGTTAGCAGTAGTGCTTTCTAGTCTGTTCATTGATGTGTATTAATATTGGTCGTCTTAATTGTCTGGTTAAATATAAAACTAAATGTTACTAAAATTGGTAAAGCCAACCAAGCTGTAAAAACTAATTCAAGTCCATTCTGTCCGTCAGTAACATAACACAATGTTTGTCCACTTGTAAATAATGGTGTCAGGCTTGATTGAATAAAAAAGTATTCGAACAAATTAAAAAATGTCAGTCGTGTTTTTAATGATTGCAATTTGTCAACAGTCAAATTAGTTATGTGTCGATAAAACAAACAAGGTAAAATAAGTCCTGCGATAATTGTTGTCGTCCAAATAATTGTCCAAGCTGTCGAACACTCAATGCCAAAGTTGCTTAGAAGCATTTGAAGTCCTAAAAGTCCGATTGCCGTAAAACCTGGAATGAATAGTCCAACGATTGCAAAAATTAGTGTCGGTTTTGTAAAGTTGAATTTCATTTTCGTTCAATATTGTCTTTTAGTTGTGTCGTCTCCAAGCATTAATGCTAACTTGTTTATATGCGAAGCTTTCTATCGCTTCAACACCCCCAATCCCGAGCAAAAGCGAAGCTTCGTTTCGTTAGGCAATGTAACAAACGGCATACGAAGTACAAAATACAATCAACGAATCAGCGTATGTCGGCCGCTGGGTAGCCGGCGCCCGACTCGGCTTTTCGCTGCATCCGAGGTATTGAGTGAATTGAACGCTGAGCGGTTTGGGGCTTGGAGCAGCTGCGGGATCATCCAGCGCTGAATCCGTCAGTTGACGGACACAAAACTTGATTTAACCACTGAACCGCCACTTTTGGGTAGGTGCTGTTAGCAGCTGCCTTTCTTGTCACAAACTTTGCACAAATTCTTTAAACTTTGGCCAATAAATTTCAGGCTCTTGCAAAAATCCATTGTGTCCACTACGTTGCAAAATAACTTTTTGTTTGTTTGTGCTTTGTACTTTATTATACAAACTGTCTGCAACCGCTGGTGGGGCAATAAAGTCGTATTTACCCCAAAGAATTAATAAAGGAATATTTATTGTTGAAACTACATCTTCATAATGCTTTTTATAAGCTTCCTTTTCAATTTCGTTCTTACTATTACTAAAAAGATTAAATGCTAATGCTGTAAATGGGGCATTGTTTGTTTGTGATTCATTCCAAAAAACATTCACGGTGTTGAATTCAACTTTTACAACGGTGTCTATTAGATATTCAGCATCACCCAAAAGGTCATTATATTTTTTTGCAACGTCATAATTATTAGCTGGGTCATTTGCCTGTACATAAGATACAATTTCTTGCCACGTTGCAACATTTTTATTTTGAGCTATTTGTTGGTTTCCGATAGTTATTGCCATTGGTTTCATTTCTCTGTCTTGCAAATGAAAATCGTGAGGACTATCAGAATTTATCCATCCAGCAACAATTTGTTGATTATTGCCAGTAGTTAAAAAGGCTGTTGTAACTATTCCGCCCCAACTCTCACTGAATAAAATTATTTTTTGGTTGTTTCCGTAGCGGTGTTTTAAAACAGCAACCGTTTTTCTTATACCTTCTGCATAGTCATCAATAGTGTAATTGAAATTATTACTCTGTGATGCTCCTGCTATTGGTTGGTCTAAATAGGCTACGGCAAAGTCTGGCTCAATTCTCTCTTGCATTTCTTTTAAGTAACTTAAGTAGTAAGAAGAACCACCAGGACCACCGTGAACTGTCAGAATAATTTTGCCAGAAAGAGTATTACCTTTTACTTGTACTCTTTGGCTTCCGTTACTATTTTCCACATAAAATGTTTCGTTAGTTTTGGAACTCAATTCAATTTTCTCTTTTTGGCAAGAGGCTATGATTAATGCTAGGATTATTGAGATGTATCTTTTCATTTGATATTTCTATTAAAACGTTTATATGAACTTGTTCTCTTAGGAAATTTCGGATTAGTAATCCTTACTCCCATTTCTAATGTAGGCCTTACATATATGTAATTATTGTAAGGTAGCATAAGTATTAAATTGGGTCTTATAAACACTTTTAGGGGTATAGGTTTTGCTTGTTTACTAAAATCTTTACCAATAGAAAAAGCTAATTGGGAATTAAAATACCAATATCCTGCAAATTTATTTTGACTAACATCACCGTTATTGTCAACTTTATAAGTAGTGCCACCAAGAATAGTCCTGCTTAAACCAATTTGTGGCTCAACATCAAAAAACCAATTGTGAGAATTTGTTCTTCGGTATAAGTAGCCGATAGAGAGTAAATAATTACTATGAAATGTCTTGTGGTAGTAATATGATAAATTGGAAGTCAGAAACTGCTCTCTTGTTTTTTTGATTTTTGCGTTTTTATAAAATTCTTTTTTAGTAAGTGGTAATTCAACACCAATAGCCATACCTGGGTGCTTAATGGTCGCCAAGTAAGATAGTTTTAAATTAAGACTTGTGGTGTCTTTAGATACTGCTGTTCGAGACCAGCGTTGGGCCTTTATTTTTGTTGGTAAAACGAGAACAAGGAGTAAACAAAAAAGTCCCGTGATATATTGATTATTTAATACTCTTTTCATGATGTCTTTAGCGTGAATAATGTGTTATTATTGTAATGTCGTCTAAGGTTGCTGCTAACTCGTTCATTCGCGAAGCTCTCTATCGCCTATACGCCCAAATCAGATGCAAAAGCGAAGCTTCGTTTCGGAAAGCAATGTAACAAACAGCATACAAAGTTCAATACATGAGCGCCGAATCGACAAGCCTAGGCCGCTGGGTAACCGGTGCACGATTCGGGTTTTCGTTGTATCCGGGGGATTGCGTGTATTGAACGATCGAGGTTTTGGCGCTTGCCGCAGGTGGGAATTAGGAGCACCGCAATTGATCGCCAGCGGGATGAATTAAAGTGCGAAAAGGTTTGATTTTAGTAGTAAAACCCACATTGCAGCATCTCATCCCGAATGTACGTGTAATGCGTGATGGCACTCGTTCAAGCAACATTAAGTCTTGAATCAAATTACTCGTATTTTTTAATGATAGTCATATTCATAGATGATCTGTCTAACAATAATCCCGTTAACCTTGTAAATGACTTTTGAAATCAAGTCTTTCTTATTGTATTCAATAATTCGATGGAATTCTCCCTTTTGATAGTTTGGGAAATATTCGCGATACTCTTCAAATTGTTGAGTTTTATCAACATGAACACAATAATTTGAAAATCCATCAAAAACTAAGCTAATAAGTTCGATTGGATCAACTAAACCATTTTGATGTACTAATTCGATTGAATCTAAATGGTTTTTTTCATTGTAATGGTAAATTAATTCTATCGTTGGGATATAATTTCCTTGTAAATTTTTAAAGAAATGCGCTTCTGTTTTGGCCAAATTGCCATTAATCTGATAATGATGTATGTAGTAGAGGCATTTCCCATTCCGAGCATCATCAATAAATTCGCGAACAACCATGATTTTCAGATTACTTGTTAACAGCTCTGAACTTTGGTTACTTAGAGGATTAATTTTTACTTTATTGCAACATTCTGCTTGTAGCATTTCCCATTCATTGTAACCTCTGAGAAATTTTACACTTTTTAAGTCTCTGATTTGGCCATAACTTGTTCCTGATACAAGGAGCAGATACAATAGAATTAACTTAAATTTCATTTTTCGACTTTTCGGTGCTTCCTTTTTTAGAATGAGTGATAACTTGGTTATAGACTAAGCATTGTATCGCTTATCCCCCCAATCCCGAGCAAAAGCGAAGCTTCGTTTCGTAAAGCAATGTAACAAACGGCATACAAAGTACAAAATACAATCGTCGAAATAGCGAAGGTCGGTGGCTGGGTAGCCGGGGCGCGATTCGGGTTTTGGCTGAATTCGGGGATTGCGTATATTGAACGCTCAAGGTTTTGGGCTAGCGCTATGTGGATTTAAGAGCACCGCACTTCATCGCCAGTACGATGATCTAAAGTACGAAAAGGTTTGGATTGAATATTAAAACCCACATGGCAGCCACTCGTCCCGTCTATGCGGGATACGCGTTTTAGGTGCAGTATTCAATATTTACACTCTTCTATGTGAAGAGTGAATTCGTCACGAGATGGAATTTTATCTAGGTGAGCCATTAAATATTCTAGTGAGGTCAAGGAAATTATGGCTTGTTCGATACATTGAAAAAGATAGTACATCTCATTAACTGTTCTGTTGCCCTGTATATAGTTTTCAAAATCTTCATCTAGATGAGCGTAATACTTATCACGAGTATTCCGTAAGTTGTTTATAAAGTCCAAATGCTCATTTAAGTCTGCGATTCTTTTTTCTGCATTACTTTTTCTGGGGTCGTTAACAGGAACTTCACGTAAAAGTCTGAAAATATTGTCTTTGTTATTACGATTGTCTTTGAGTATTTTATATAACTCAATATGGACGTCCTTGAACGCTAAAAACCGAAAATGTTTTAGAAGTTCATTATTGTTAACATAACTCTTTACTTTGTCATTAGGTGTTTTTAGATTTAGATTATTCAAGAAACCCCACGTCTCCCAACTTTTTCTTGCATTGGAATAGCTGAAAATGAGTCTGTCGATTGTAGAGTTGTTGTTGTCCATAAAATTACACCTAACGTCAGTATGTCTCAAAACCTCAAAACGACGAACAAAATAGCCCGAAACAGGCTGAATTCGTGCTTAATTTTTTCATTTCAAGGGTTTTTAGACAGTTTGACGTTTAGCCGCTTGCCGCAGGTGGGAATTAGGAGCACCGCACTTGATCGCCAGCACGATGTTCTAAAGTACGAAAAGGTTTCCAACTAGCACTAAAACCCCCATTGCAGCCAAACGCGTGTTATAGCCAGTTTTATTCATATGCATAAGTTGTAATTTCCGTGTCGGTACCAGTGGTGCTTATTTTTCGAATTAGTAAACTTTCTGAATTATAATCGTATTTAATATCCAGGCTTTCTGCTACTCTATGCGCTATTTTGCCATAGCCATTGTATGAATAATATATGGTCGTATCATATATATTTTCTTGAATAATTTGCCCCTGTTGGTTAAGTGTATAATAAAACTGTGTCCTTCCTTCGTCTTGAATAAGTAGAATTAGTCTTTTTTCTTCGTCATATCCGAAATAATCCGTTTGGGACCATTTGTATTCTCCGTTTTTAAGAGAATACATTTTCCGATTCATTACACGATTATCTAATTGAGGATAATTATATTTTACAATATCTGTATCATTACGGTTTTCTGAAATAAAATTGTATAGTACTCTTATTGTAGAGTCAATAGCACCTTTCTCGAGGAAAAAGTATTTTATTTTGGCACGAACTGTTAATCTATCATTATATGAGGGAGCTGTAGGATTTAAAAATTTATATTTTAATATCCATTCTTCGGCTGTGTTTTGCGAAGAATCAAAGAACCAAACAGCTTTTAGAGATTCGTTTACATAAACTTTCATCTTTGTTTTCCCAGAGATTATGAGGTTATAAATCTCTTTGTCCTTGTAAAGCCCTTGTGAATTGGCTTTATAGGTTATTAGAAGCATCATTACACATAAAATACGCATATTGTCGATAAAAATTGGCTATAACGTTTTGCCGCTTGCCGCAGTGGGGGATTTTGGAAAACTAAATTGTCTGCCAGCACAAATTTACAATAGAAGCACAAAGTTTCAATGAACGATGTTAGCCCCCATTGCGCCAAACGTGTGTTATAGGCATACCGCATTTTTCTTGTCATTAGTCGCACGGTATTCCAAATAAGTCCAAAGCTAAAGCCCATTTACGATAAACTTTTTCGTCTTGTCGTAAAACATAAACCGCTCGTCCCGGAAAGTAGTTGTCTATGTCGCTTGGTTTGTTCCAATTAAAATTATCTGTATATGCAAAGTAAAGCGAATCCAAATGGGCATACGAAACTGATTTTATACTGTCGGCATAATCATATTGTTGTGTTTGATGAAACGCTTCGATTTTATTGTCAATGTCCGATAAATTTTCAAAGGTCAAATTCATTTTTGTTTTTGAACAAAACATTGGCTGTCCATATTGATTTGTGTCAATTTTGTCAAAACGAAAAACGACAATATTTGAGGCACATTCGTCTAGTGCAAAAACAACGTCTTTGATTTCTCGTTGCACCATTCCTTTTGTACAATAAACGAAAAATGTTTTGCCAATGTCTGCAAGAAGTTTGTTCTCAAGTTTTAAATTTCTATAAAATCTAAATTGTCCGTTGGTGTCAATGGGAATACACGAACTAACTTGTTGTGAAATTATATAACCAATTGAGTCAGTCGTTACTATTTGGTCAAAAACAGAATCAATAAATACAATTCCTGCTGAGTGAGTATAACTCAATTCAACTGTCAAGCCCATAACTGTGTCAGAAAAATTGTAAACTTGAAAATAGGTGTTACTTGTTGTCCAATCGTCTTTTTGTTTGCTTGGTTGTCCGCAAGCAACAAGAAGAAGAAATATTGAAAATAGTTTTCGCATTACAATTTTGTCAATTCGTTACTGTCTATTTGGTTTGTATGTGTCGTCTTGCGGTTGCCTATAACTTATTTATTTGCGAAGCTTTCTATCGCTTATACACCCCAATAGGCAGCAAAAGCGAAGTTTCGTTTCCTGTAGCAATGTAACAAACGGCATACAAAATACAATACATTGGCACCGAATCTACAAGCCTCGGCCGCTGGGTAGCCGATGCGCGATTCAGGTTTTCGTGGTATCCGGCGATTGCGTGTATTGAACGCGCAGCGTTTTGCGCTTGATGCAGCTGCGGCATCAACCAGCACTGAATCCGTCAGTTGACGGACACAAAACTTGATTTAACCACCTAACCGCCACTTTTGGGTAGGTGCTGTTACTCGAAGTAAAGCTGTCCAGCCGAATTCTTTCAGATTGTATTTTGCTGAACAAATTGTCATTTATTTTCATCTATCAAAGCCCTAAGATATGTTTTTAGGTTTTTCGAATGATAATAATCAAACTTATTCAGCATTTTGCTGATGCTTGTCAAGCGGTTTAAATTCAAGTTAGCTAAAAATAAAATCTCCCTTTTGAGTGTTTTTTTTTGGTCGCTGTCATTGGTCATAAAGTCTACTCTAATAAATAGCACCTCATAGCTCATATAAAGAGCAAGTAGGTAAAGAAAAGGAATAAGCAGAACTGTCAAGATTGGAGGAAGTAAGAAAGAGAATAAAGTATATTGTGTAAAGATGTCCTGATAGTTGTAGAATGTCTTGTACGATACGTATCCAAAAAAGGTCAAACCAATGACTGAAAGAATTTTTGTCAACAGTTTATTCACTTGCTCATACTTTATGTCTGTCTGCGAATATGCAAGCAACGTGGTCAGTAATAAAACTACCGGCATAACAATCAACTCTGTCAGCAAACTGAAAGTGTAAAAGTTTATAAAAAACTCAAGTACAATTGTCCATTTGAAACTTTCCTTCACAATTTCCTTAAAATATTGAGTGTCTTTCGCTTTGTTTATTGAAAAGAATAGAACCAGTGCAACTGATACATACCAAAATATTGTGTCTTTTAAAAAAGTGAAGTCCCAAGCCTCAAATTTGTTAAGCAAAAAAAGTGTGGCAATTACATATACCGTTAGCAACAACAGAATTGTCCCGATTTGTTTACCGAAAAGTAGTTTGAATATTTCACCAAGCGAATTTCTCGTGTTCTTGCCAAACATCAGCGCTATAAAACCAACAAAAAGCCAAATAAGAAGCGAAAGTTCTCTAGTCGAAAGTATGTCGGTGATAATTTTCATGTTCAATTAAAGCTGGTCTAATGCAACTTGCATTGTCCTTTTTTCGCCACTAACGTCTTGCAGCTTTGTGTTTGGCCATCTTAAGCACCACACTTGACAAGAAGAATCTCCCGATTTTCATTAAAAAATTGAGGTTGTGCAACAGTTACTGCTGCTGGTGGTTGGGTTTGTTTATTCATGTTCTCTCCAGTTTGCAAGATGGTTGAATAACATCCATTTTATGTTGTCCAAATGAAGTGATAATTTATCCTTATCAAAACCAACTTCAATCAGAAATGAAGACACCAAAAGTATCTTGAGTCTTTCAGATAGATAAAAGAGTTCACTACCTTTTAGAGCCTTCTTTTCACCGTCCTTTGAATAATGGGTGTAATAATTCCTAGAGTTCTTCACGTTTAGAACAAATTGTGTTTTGTCACCTAAAATTTTATTCAAAATCTTGTTTGAGTATTTATGTGTCAACTCAGTTAACCTTGAATGTAAGTTTAAGTTATTCCCAAAATTAAATTCGTCATTTAACCAACTATGGTAATCGTGTGAAACCACCTTCAAAATGTCTTCTTTCATCTTTTTATACTGTTCACGCGGAATTTTTGTGTGGTTATGAACCCTTGCGTGAAAGGTTTCCGCAGATTGAGCCAAATTCAAAAATGTATTAACCGTAAACTTGTTTCCGTTATAAAATTGTTCAAATACTAAGTCAAAGGCTGGTTTTAGCAGTTCATATTTAGAATACCAATTTTTAATGATTATATCAAAATCTTGTTCAATTCTTCTGTAGTCAAAAATCATTTCTAGGTCAAACTTGGGCTTCTCGTTTGTTTTGAAATTTCTTGATGAAAAATATAGTTTGATTATCTTTTTAAATTTCTGACCATTTCCATAATCCTTTTTGTGCCTTTCACCACTTAATGAAATTGATAAAGGATAAGTGCTTTTATACAAAGCAAGGGTAAGAAAGTTCTGAAATATATTTGTGTATTCAAGTAATTCGTCAATATTTTTCTCAATTGTTGAAATAGCTTGAAATTCGACCCTTTGGTTAATTGTTACTGATTTTTGATAGCGGGATAAACCGGGATGGTTGGCAACAAAATTGAATCTTCCTTTTGTATTTTTATCAATTTCAAAATCAATAGACTCTGGTAGCTTATATTGAACTGTTACTTCATGATTTCTAACAGAATCTAGATAATTGTTCTGTCTTTTAAAGCCACTTATTCCTACCCATTCTCCAAGGTTAAAAATTTCCGAAGATATTTGGTTAAACATTAAGTCAGTCGCAGTCAGTGCATGAAAGCCTATTAGTAAATATCTTACTGAGTAGGTCGTTGAGGGTTTGCCAGATTCTTCTCCTTGAACTAGTGTCACTCCGCCTGACTTTGTCATGAAGCAACTAAATAAAGTCACTTGTTTGCTATCACTTGTCAACCCGAGAATAATCTCTTGGTCCTTAAATTCAGGTAAGAAATTGTTGCCGTCTAAACTTCCATAAAGTTCAAGGTCTGTTCCTTCCTGAGGATCAAATTTTAAAGTCCCATGAACTTTATTTTCTTTGTCCGTTGGTAAAAACCATTCACCTGTAATCTCAAATTTTTCTGTCATTGGAATTCGTTATTAAACTTGCCACTAACATAAGTCTGTCGCAAAACCTCAAAACGACGAACAAAATAGCCCGAAACAGGCTGAATCCGCACTTGAATTCTCCATTTCAGAGGTTTTTAGACAGTTTGACGGTTTACAGCTACCCGAAGGTGGCGATTTATGAGCACTTCACTGTCAACTAAGCACAAATACTGATAGTAGCACTGCACTTGGTTTAACCACTGAACCGCCACTTTTGGGTAGCTGCTGTTGGCAGTAGTTCTTATTTCTCTTCGTCTTTTTTCGGTGGTTCATAGTTCCAAAAGTCTTCTTTATTTAATGCTCCTAATAGTTTTCCAATTTTTCCAATTCCCAATTTTTCCAACGGTTCATTTCCTTCAAATCCACTAGCTTCAGGTCTGGCAATTAAGAAAAATCCACCATCTTTTAGAATGGTTGGTTTGTTTTGTAATGATGCGGAACCAAAATAATAGTCGTCACTCAGAACAACTATAACTTCGGACATTCCTTTCCTTCTATAAACTTTATAAATATAATACTCGTCATTGTCAATTAGCTCGAACTTTTCAACAGCAAAATGGCTACTAAAAGCTCTTTCTATAAAGGGTCTGATGGAATAGTGTAAGTCTTTACCCATTTTTGCTCTCAATTTTTAGTGGGTTAAAATCAACAAATTCTGAAAAGTCAGTTTTGCTTGTTTCTTCAAATAATATGATATGAAGTGGTTGGCGGAATTTTACTTTAAAGTCAAACTTAATGTTTTCAATTTTTTTATTTGTTTCATTTAGGCCTGATGCTTTGTCTAGTAAAATTGCAATGTCAAAATCGCCCGCTTTTTTAGGTGTCAAAATTGCTGAACCAAATGCAATCCAATGGGATAAGTTCAAAGGTTTTAAATTATTTGAAAGCCAATTAAGTTTCCGTTTTAGTATCTTATCATTCTTTGCCCTTTCAAAACAATGTGTTAAGATTATATCTGGAAATGATTTAGGAAATTGAAATTCGGAGTAATCAAAATTCGGATTTTCTATGTGTTTTTGAAACGCATCAATATGTAAAACCATTCTTTTAAAATCGTTTTCATACTTTGATGGAATTATCGCTTTATTGTCTTTTATAAGGTTTTTAATAGCTTCATTATTCGGCTTTATAACTTCTTTTTTTAAATCTTCCCACATTGTAAAGTCCGTTCTTAACTCTCCTGTGTTATCATGCCCCGAATTAGGCCCTGTCGTTTTGAAAATGTATTCGTTGTCTTTTAAGATTGGTAGTATTTCTTGGCAAAGTTCTCCAAAATCAGAAAAAGATTTATATTCAGCCTGATTAAATGCTGGTTCGTTTGGTTTTTCATATTTTAAATCCAAATATTTATGAATAGTGTTGTAGATCAAAGCAAGCAGTATAACAGTCAAGCCGATAGCCCAATCATATTCCCCAATTAATGAAAATTGAAATTCACTAAATGCTATATTGAGAATGTCAACCCAAATGGGTTTAGAAAGCAGAGTCAGTCCACCAAATACAAGTATTCTTGTCAGAATGTTGTAATATTTGGGTCTTAAGAGTTTAAATATTTCTGCTAATGATTTTATGTTCACCGTCTTTTTTTTGAATTACTGCCAACATGCTTATTTGCGAAGCTTTGTATCGCTTATACGCCCCAAATCCCTTGCAAAAGCGAAGCTTCGTTTCGTAAAGCAATGTAACAAACGGCATACAAAGTACAAAACACAATCATCGAATAGCGGAGGTCGGTGGCCGGGTAGCCGGCGGAAGATTCCGGTTTTGGCTGAATTCGGGGATTGCGTATATTGAACGCTCAACCACCTAATCACAAGCGTATGGCAGGCATTACCGGTATTGGAGGCATCTTCTTTTTGGCAAAAGACGCCGAAGGCCTCAAAAAATGGTACAACCAAAGTTTAGGTTTAACACTCAACGACTGGGGCGGCCACACTTTTTTGTGGCAAGAAGCCGAAGCTCCTTTTGCGGCGGGCCGCACCGAATGGAGCATCATGCCCGACGATACCGACTACCTACAGCCTTCGAACAAAAACTTCATGATCAACTACCGCGTCGACGATTTGGAGGCGTATTTGGTAGCGCTGAAGGCCAAAGGTGTGACCCAAGTAGGCGAAATGGAAAGCTACGATTACGGCAAATTTGCGTGGATAGTAGATCCTGAAGGCCAAAAAATAGAGCTTTGGGAGCCCATTGAAGCGGGATTTACCGAGGGTTAGGGTAAATGCCCCGCTTCTCGAAAGTTTCAACCTGCTAAGAACAACCCACAAAAAAAGCCACCGAAGTGGCTTTTTGGTTATTCGTATGCGTCGGGTTTATACGCCGCGGCTGAGGTCCCACTGTTCGAGGTAGTCGGCCACCCGGCGCACGAACATGCCCCCCAGAGCGCCGTCAACCACACGGTGGTCGTAGCTGTGCGAAAGGAACATCATTTGGCGGATGCCGATAAAATCGCCCTGCTCGGTTTCGATCACCGCCGGCTTTTTGCGGATGGCACCCACGGCCAAGATGGCTACCTGTGGCTGAGGAATGATGGGCGTACCCATCACATTCCCGAAAGTACCCACATTGGAGATGGTATAGGTACCGCCCTGTATTTCGTCGGGCTTGAGTTTGTTTTTGCGTGCGCGGTCGGCCAAATCGTTCACCCGCTTGGCCAGGCCTGCAAGGTTGTATTGGTCGGCATTGTGAATCACCGGAACAATCAAATTACCGCTCGGTAAGGCTGCGGCCATGCCCACATTGATGTCTTTTTTCACGATGAGGTTGTTGCCATCTACCGAGATGTTGATCATCGGGAAATCTTTGATGGCCCGAACGATACACTCGATGAAGATGGGCGTGAACGTAAGCTTCTCGTTGTAGCGCTTTTCGAATTCCTTTTTCACTTTGTCGCGCCACTCTACCACATTCGTGAGGTCGGCCTCCACAAAGGAGGTGACGTGTGCCGAAATGCGCTTGGAGGCGACCATATTTTCGGCAATCATTTTGCGCATGCGGTCCATTTCGATGATCTCGGCATTGCCGCTCACGCTGCTGGCTGCTGGCGAGGTCACCACGGCTGCTGCTGGTGCGGCTACTGCGGCTACCGCCGGTGCTGGCGCTGGCTGGGCTGCTGGCGCCGCTGCGCCCGACTTGCGGGCAGCCACATAGGCCAAGATGTCCTTTTTGGTCACCCGGCCTTCGTTGCCGGTACCCGGCAGTGCCTCAAGCTCGGCCATGCCGATGCCTTCTTGTGCGGCGATGTTCAAGACTAAAGGACTATAAAAACGTGCTCCCGACCCTCCAGCAGCCACCGGCTGTGTGATGGCGTTGGTGAGCACGGCCGTTTCGGCAGGCATGGCTGCAGCCACTGGTGCCGCGGCAGGGGCCGGTGCGGCTACGGCGGGTGATGGACTCACCGCTGCACCTGCTTCTGTTTCGATTTTGGCGAGTACGCCGCCCACAGGAACAACGTCGCCTTCTTTAAAATGGATGCTCACCAGCGTACCGGCTACAGGGGAAGGGACTTCTGAATCGACTTTATCGGTGGCAATTTCGAGTACCGCCTCGTCGAGCGCGATGGTGTCGCCTTCCTTTTTGAGCCACTTTAAAATGGTGGCTTCCATGATGCTTTCGCCCATTTTGGGCATCAACAGCTCTACCTGTGCCATGTTTCGGGTTTTGGTGATGTTTGTTTGAGAGCCACAAAGGTACAGTATTGCAGCAGAAAGGTCAATTCGTGACCAGCATTTTCCACAGCAGATACAAGGCGGTCATGCTTGCCCGCTCAATATTGAGCGAACGTTCGTTGCCAAAGTTGAACGAACGGGCCACGGTTTGCTCGGGACCTTGAACGGCTATCCACACCAAACCCACTGGTTTTTCGGCAGTTCCACCACCCGGACCCGCTATGCCGCTCACGGCAATGCCGTAGTCGGCCGAGAACTGCCGGCGTACGCCGGCCACCATTTCGAGCACGGTGGCTTCGCTCACGGCCCCAAAATTTTCGAGGGTCAGGTGGTTTACACCGAGCAGTTGCTGCTTGATGCCATTGCTGTATGCCACCACACTGCCCGGGAAATAGTCCGACGCCCCCGCGATGGACGTAAGCAGCGCCGCGATACTGCCTCCGGTACAACTTTCGGCTGTGGCTACCGTTGCGCCGCGCTTGCGGAGCTCCTGCCCAATGGCGGCTTCGAGGGGTTCTTCGGCCACGCCGTATACGTGGTGACCCAGCAGCTCGCGGATTTGCGCTTCGAACTGCGCCACCTCTTGCTGCAGCTGCTCTTCGTGGGTGCCCGCGGCGGTAAGACGCAAGCGCACAATGCCGGGCCGCGGCAAATAGGCCAATTTGATGTGTGCGGGTAAGGCATCTTCAACGGCGGCAATGGTGGTGGCGATTTGCGATTCAACCATCCCCGCTGTCATGAGGGTGCGGTGCAACAATACGGGCAGCGCAAACTCAGCCTTCAGCAAAGGAATGAGCTGATAGGTCACAATCCACTTCATCTCGTAGGGAACACCGGGCATACTCAGGATGAGGCAGCCGTCTTTGCGCCACAACATGCCCTGCGCGGTGCCTAGCTCGTTGCGGAGAATTTGTGCGTTGTGCGGGAGATCGGCTTGTTGACCGTTGATGGTGCTCATCACCCTACCCCGCTGTTCAAACCACGCCTTGAGGCGGCTGTACACGTCTTCGTTGCGCACCAACTCGCTGCCGAAGTAACGGGCCAGCGTATGTTTGGTGATATCGTCTTTGGTGGGGCCCAGTCCGCCGGTGAGCAGCACCAGCGAGGCACGCTGGCGGGCAGCGTCTACGGCCTGCACAATGGCGTCGGCCTTGTCGCTCACCGACGTGATTTGCACCACCCGTATGCCCAAGGTGCTGAGCTGCTGGCCGAGCCAAGCCGAGTTAGTGTCGACAATTTGTCCGATGAGTATTTCGTCGCCTATGGTGATGATTTCTGCCAGCATATGTACCAATGAGAGGGGAAAATTACGGATTTGAACGACCATCTCGACCGTTTGTTCGACCTCGCGTAAAAATGTTTAGCTTCGTCGTACCACGCTACCCATGAAAACACACTTCTTCGCCTTGTTTGTGCTCCTGCACACGGCTGCCTCGGCACAAATCACCCTTGGCCGCAACGACATGCCCGCCGCCAACGATACCGTGCGCATGAGCATTGCCTTGCCGCTCAACCTCGGCAACCGCCTGGTAGATACCGGCGCTAACCGGAGCTGGAATTTTAGCGACCTGCAGCCCGAACGCCAGGAGCTGGTGAAGTACCAAAGCGGACTTACCACGCCCTACCTGCTGTATTATGCCAATTCGTTCGGCACCAAAATCGCCGACTCGCTGCCACTCGGGCCAGTACCCATCGAAAATGTGTTCAACTTTTTCAGGTCTACCAACACCAAGTTTACCGCCGAAGGCCTCGGCTTTCAGGCGCAAGGCATACCGCTGGCCGCTTCGTATACCGACGAAGACGAGCTGTACCATTTCCCCATGACCTATGGGCAGGTAAATAGCACCACTTTCCGCCTTGTAGCCACTTTGCCCACCTTAGGCGAATTGCGCTCACAGGGGGTGCGCACCACCCGGGTAGCGGGCTGGGGCACCATCACCACGCCCTACGGAAGTTACCCCGCGCTGCTGGTGGTGAGTGTGGCACAAGCCAACGATACCCTGCTCGTACAAGGTAACCCGCTGGCGCTTCCACCGCGAACCACTACCGAATACAAATGGCTCACCAACGGCAAAAAGCTGCCGCTGCTCGAAATCACCGACGGAGGTCCGTTGGGCGGCGGCGTGGGTTTACAAGTTCGCTACCGCGACAGCTACCGCGGCAGTGTAAACCAAGTGAGCGTACAAGGCTTGCAGCTCGAAAATCTGCGGGTTTGGCCCAACCCGGCGCGCGACGTTGTGCAGCTCGAAGGCTGGGAAAAGGCCAATTACCGCATCGTCGACGCTAGGGGCCGGGTGGTGCAACACGGTGAACTCACCGACGGCTACATTCGGCTGCAGCTTGCTGCGGGGAATTACGTTTTGTTGGTAGAAACTGCCGAACGTTTTGGCCTGCATCGGCTGGTGGTACAGCCCTAGTTGAAGTCGAACCAACTGCGGCGACGCGTAAGTCGCAACTCCTGCAACATGCGTGCTTTGGCGTTGATGCTGAAGGTGTACGAGCGGAACGTGCCGAAGGGTACCAGGTTAAATGCCATCTCCCAACAGTGCAAATCGCGATAAAAGTTGAGCATGGTGCTGGTGAGCTTCTTGTTGGTGATGTCGTAACCCGAGTTAAAGCCCACCTTCCACTTGGGGGTGATGCTGATGTCGCCAAAAAATACCACCTGCTGGGTCAGGGTGTTGGGCAGGCGTGCTACCGAGGCGCGGCTAAAATTTAAGGTGTAGTTGAAGCTCAGGTTGTAGGGCACATTCCAATCGATAAACTGGCCCCAGGCCATGCGGCGGCGGATTTCGGCCAGCTCGTGTTCTTCGCGGGCATCGAGGGGATTGGCGGCTGGTGCTGCCTTGGCCGCGGGGTTCAAACTGCCGCTGAAGGTGAGGTTGGCCGAGGTCATCTCGATGAGCTTGCCCTGCGAGCTCAGCAAAAAGGTATTGATGCGGCGGCCCAACGAGTCGCGGTCGTAGGGCTCGAGCTGTGCGCCAAACAACAAGCTGAAATTATTGGTGAAGGTGGTACGCCCCGAAAGTTGAATGGGCGCGAGCTGCAAGCTGTCGGCAGCGAAATTGTAGCTCGTTCCCAGGCGGAAGCTGTCGAAAATTTTGACCTTCTTCAGGTTCACGGCCGTGTCGGTCACCTGCCGTACCTTGAGCTCCACGATATTGTCGACACTGAAGTTGACTGCGCCCTGCCTGCCGCCACCGGGACCGCCAAAGCCGAAGCCGCCAAAACGATTGTAGGTTTCGATACGACCGGTGCTGTCGGCCTGCACCTGCCCGTAAAAGCCAAACTTGCTCTCGCTGAAGTCGGGCCGGAAGCTGTAGCTCAGCTGTGGGTTGATCACGTGACGTATGGCCGCCAGCTTCCCTTTTTCGAACTGCACCAAGCCGTAAATACGGGTATTCATGCTCAGGCTGAAGAAGTAATCGAAGTTGCGGAAAAAGCCTTCGAGCGTATCGGTCACCGCCCGGCGCAGCGTAGGGTCGTAGGTTTTTTCGATCGACTTCAGGCTCCAACGTTCGGTGTAGTTGAACGATGGCGTAAACTGCAAGTACTTGGCAATTACAAAGGCCGAAGTGCTGATGGGGAGGCTGTGCTGCTGGCCTACGTTCATCTTGTTGAGGAAATTGCCCTCAAAAAGTGTGGAGTCGGCCGAGCTGATGGTGCTCTGCAAGTTGGTATTGTAGTTAAAGCCTATTTTTTCGTACCAGCGTTCGTTGCCCACCGGATTTTTACGCTTGAAGGGCTCGAGGCGGTTTACCGTAAACACGGCATTGGGTAAGACCAAATTCACCTGGCGGTTGGTGTTGTTTTGCGAATGCCGCAGCGAAGCATTGAAGCTGTAAGGCTTCTTCGGGAAAATGCGGGTGTAGTTGATCGACGAGGTGAGCTGATTTTGCAAAAACTGGGTATTGGCGGCGGCGTTGTTGGTGAGATAACTGCTCGAGCCGGCATTTACCGAGGCGGTAAAGCGGCGGTAAGGGTTGGCGCGGGGGTCCTGGCTGTGCGACCAGGTGACAAAAAAGTCGCGCTGGCGGAAAAAATCGTTGGCTTCGCGGTCGCCATACTGCAAATTGCTGATGCTTAACCGCAGGTTACCGTTGTATTTGTAGCGTTTGTTGTAGGTGGTGGCGGGTGCCAGCTTCCAGCCGCCCAAACTGTAAATATCGCCCTGCAGGGTGAGGTCGATGTTTTCGTTGATGCTCCAGTAGTAGCCACCATTTTGCAGGAAAAAGCCGAACCGGGGCGACTCGCCATAGGCCGGTGGCAAAATACCCGAGCGCTGTCCGCGTTGGGTGGGGAAAATACCGAAGGGCAAACCCAGCGGTAGCGGGATCTCTTCGATCACCATATTCGAGAGTCCGCTGATCACCTTTTTATTTGGGATAATCTTGGCCTTGTAAAGGCGCAGG
Source organism: Chitinophaga pinensis (assembly GCA_943369355.1). Lineage (GTDB taxonomy): Bacteria > Bacteroidota > Bacteroidia > UBA7662 > UBA7662 > UBA7662. The sequence continues at coordinate 108,968 of CALRMX020000003.1, forward strand.
TAAAAGTGCGGGTGGTCGGTATTGTTGCAGGTAGTAAACTGGGTGTTTTCGATGAAGATGGTTTCGCTGTCCTCCATCTTCACATCGCGGCCAATGAGGTAACTCTCGCCTTCGTTGGTGACCATGCGGTTAATCTTCGCCTTTTTGCTGCGGAAATTGTAGGTCATGCGGTTGCTCACAAACTCCTGCCCGTCGTCTTTGTACACCGGCTTCCCGATGAGTTTGCCCGTGCTGTCGGTGATGGGCATGGCCGTTACTTCGTTGGTATTCCAGTCCTGATCAATCACTTCGCCCGAAAGATTTATCTGCTGGTAGTTCACTTTCCCCTCGCCGTAGAGGCTGGCACCGCGCTTCTTCAGGTTAAAAACGATGCTGTCGCGGGCTTCGTAGCGCACCTCCGCCTCCAAATCGCCCGGGCGGCGCAAGCTGTTGGCCGCCGAATCTACCGCGGTGCTGTCGTTGCGCGTGCTGTCGGTCGAAAGTGTGTCAGCGCCGCCTAAACGCACAGAATCGAGCTGGCTGGCGAGCGAATCTCGCCCCGAAACAGCGGGTTGCTGAGCGAGCGCCTGTCCTGCCCAGCAGACAATGCACAATACAATGAGGATAAACCGTTGTAACGGAGTTAGCAAAAGCAGGAGAAGCGGGTTAATTTTGCAATGATAAAAGCAGCTCAAAAGTAACTAAACTACGGCAAAGTGAATAGAATCAGGTTAACACTCGGAATGTCCATCGTATTGTTGTTGATCACCTACAATCCGACGGGCCTACGTGCCTACAAAATCCGCACCGTAGTGGTTGACGCCGGCCACGGCGGGCACGATGTGGGCTGCCTCGGCAAGGAAGGGCGCGAAAAAGACGTGGCGTTGGCGGTGGCCAAAAAGTTTGGCAAGCTCATCGAAGAAAACATGAAAGACGTGAAGGTGGTGTATACCCGCAAAGACGACCGCTTCATAGCGCTGCACGAGCGGGCGAGTATCGCCAACAAAGCCAATGCCGACGTATTTATCTCCTTTCACTGCAATTCGGGTAGCCCCGCGGCCTACGGCACCGAAACCTGGACCCAAGGTTTGCACGTCACCAAGGCCAATCTCGAAGTATCGAAACGCGAGAACTCGTCGGTGCTGCTCGAGAGCAACTACACCGAAAAATACGACGGCTTCGACCCCAAAGACCCCACCACGCACATCATCTTCGAGCTGTTTCAAAGTGCCTACCGCACCCAAAGTGTTAAACTTGCCGAAAAAATCGAAAACCAACTGGTGAACCTCGCCGGCCGCAAAAGCCGTGGGGTGAAACAAGCTGGCTTTTTGGTGCTGTATCGTACCACCATGCCGGCAGTATTGGTCGAAACTGGCTTCCTCACCAACCGCGAAGAAGAAAAATTCCTAAATTCGTCCGAGGGACAGCAAAAAATTGCCAGCTCTGCCTTCCAGGCGTTCCGGCAATACAAAGCAGATATCGACAAAGACGACGATAAATCTGACGCTAACCCTCGTTAACTGCCTGCAGCTTGAAAAATTTCAACGTTTCCAACGAAACCAAGGTGGGTGCTCTGGCCTCCATCATCATCGTTATCTTAATACTCGGCTTCAACTTCCTCAAGGGCGAAGAGCTGTTTAGCACCACCACCAACTACAACGTGCGTTTCCCGAATGCTGCGGGCCTCCAAAAATCGGCTTCGGTATTGCATCAGGGCGTAAAGGTGGGTGCCGTACGGCAGGTGAACCTCGCCGAAGATGGCAACGGAGTGGTGGTGCTGTTTTACCTCAACGACCGCATCAAGCTCAACAAAGCCTCGGTGGCACGTTTATTTAGCACCGACTTTTTCGGCACCAAAGCCCTCAACATCGTGGTGAACGACAACCCCGTTCGGCTGTCAAAAAACGATACGGTAAACGGCATCATCGACCCTTCGCTGCTCGAATCGCTGGGCGCCACTGTGGATCCCCTCCGCGAAAAAACCGAAAGCCTCATCGCCGGACTCGACCGCACCGTGAGTGCCCTCGACACCCAAAAGATCAAGACCATACTCGCCCACCTCGAGAGTACCAGCGGCGGCATCAGCAGCTTGGTGAACAAACAAAACAGCAAGCTCAACACCATCTTGGCCAATGTAGAGAGCATCACCAACAACCTGCGCAAAAACAACGAAATCATCACCGCGGCCCTTTCCAACATCAACGCCATCACCGATTCGGTAGCGAAATCGGATTTAAAAAGCACCCTGGCCAATGCCGAGCACACCCTGGCCCAAACCGATAGCATTTTTACCAAAATCAATAAAGGCGAAGGCAGCATAGGCTTGTTGGTGAACGACAAAGCCCTTTACAACAACCTCAACCAAACAGCGGTTGACCTCGACAAACTGTTGGCCGACATGAAAGCCAACCCCAAACGTTATGTACATTTTTCGCTCTTCGGGCGCAAAAACAAAGACTAAAGCCATCCAAATACATAAAAGGCGGCTCCGAAAAATCGGAACCGCCTTTTTTTATGGCTATGGGTTTCAGCGAATCACCAAACGTTCGGTTTTTACCGCCTTGCCGTTGTTGATTACCAGCAAATACACCCCAGCTGTGGCTACCAAGTCCAACTCGTTTTCGCCTGCTGCGAGGGTACCGTATTGAAGCTCCCGGCCTTGCAAATCGCGCAGGCTGTAGCTGGCTGCGGCATCGTACGCAACCCGAATACGTCCTTCGGTAGGGTTCGGATAAATTTTCAGGGCCGACCAATCCTGCTCGTCGAGGCCTACGCCCAAGGTATTGTCGCGGGTAATAAAGGTATTGCCCTTGAGGATGATGTTTTGTGGGTCTAGCGACATGGTGCCCACGGTGCCGCGTATGGCAAAGGTATTCACCAATTGCGCCGGGTCGAGCAATAGCGTATCGGAACGGCCGGGGAAGCTCACCCGCAGCGGAACTTTGATGCTAAATCCTGTTGGATTAGCTGCTGAAGTGGTTTGGGTGAGACGTACATACAAGGTAGAATCTATCTGGTTCCAGCGTACGGTATAGCTGGGAAAACCTTCGCCGTACACCCATTCGTTGAAGAAATCCTGCAGGCTGCTGCCGTGAGATTGCTCCATGATGGCACGGAACTCGTCGGTGGTGGCTACGTTATCGCCTTTGATGCGCAAAAATTCGTTGGAGCCGGCAAAAAAGGCCGAATCGCCCATCACATACCGTAACATATGCAATACCGCTGCTCCTTTTTTGTAGGTGAGGCTAGAACTAAATATACGGCCAACGCTGGCGCCTGCCGGCACATACACCGAGCCGGTGGTTGCTCCGCGGGCGCTGTTGTGGGTGGCGGTCATCCAGCTATCGGCAGTCGACTGGCTGATGGTTTGGCGGTACAGGTATTCGAGATACGAGGCCCAGCCTTCGTTGAGCCAGATATCACTCCAGGTGGCGCAGGTAACCTTGTCGCCAAACCACTGGTGCGCCAGTTCGTGCGAGGTGAGGTCTTGGCTAAAGCCGCCCATGGTGCTCATGGTTTGGTGCTCCATGCCGCCACCGAGGTTGGCTTGCATATGGCCATACTTTTCGCGGTGGAACGGATACAAACCAAACATATCCGAAAACTCTTCCACCATCTTGGGGGTACGGTCGAGCCCGGTACGGTTGGCGGCTAAGGTGCCGTTGTAAATGAAGTGTTGGATGAATATGCTATCGCCATTCAGCTGCGCCGGCCTAGCCCAGTTCACGTATTCTTCGTAATCGGCTACGGCAAAGGCGATGAGGTAAAACGCCATCTTTTCGCGGGTTTTCCATTCGTAGCGCACCTTGTTGTTGGGCAACGTCACCACATTGGTCAGCAAACCCTGACTTCCTACCTTGAGGCCGCTGTTGCAGGTGGCAAAAAACCAGCTCGAGTCTATTTTATCCCACAAATCTTGTTTGCAGGGCAACCAATCGGGACCACTAAACGGTTCGCTCAAGGTCCACGTTACGCCGTTGCTGCTGGTGATGCCGCTAAAAAAGCCCGAAGAAGAGGGTGTTCCGTTGTAAAAAACTTTACACGAAATGGCCTGTCCCTGCTGCATCACATCGGCGAGGGGCACCTGCACCACGTCGTTCACCCGGAGGTGGTTACGGCGCACTCCGTTGATGAGTACGCTGTCTACCGTCATGAAGCTGCGCAACTCGAACCAGAAGGTGTCGAGTGTGCTCGAAAGTATACGTGCATCAAAACGTACATGGCCACTCAGCGTGGTGCTGGTGTTGGATACGTTGAGGTCGATGTGGTAAAAGTGAATGTCGTATTGGTCGGCACCGCGGTTGGCAGTCACCCGCATCTGCGGCAAGCTGCGTTGAAAGGCCTGTACTTTGGCGTCGGAACATCCATTTTCGATATCGGCGAGCTGTGCGTGCGCCGAAAAGGTCAGGGCAAATACGCCCAAACTGAGTAAAAATAATTTCATATAGATCAGAATCGCAGGGTAATTTACGGGAAAAGTCGCACAAACGTGTCAGCCTTACGTAAGCTCTTCGTGAAACTGCATCTCGTACAGCTTGCGGTAGAGCCCCTTTTTGCGTACCAATTCTTTGTGCGTACCCCGTTCGGCGATGGTACCCTTGTCGATCACCAAAATCTGGTCGGCCTCGCGGATGGTGCTCAGGCGGTGTGCAATCAAAATAGCGGTACGCCCTTCGGTGAGCTTGGCGGTGGCCAGCTGCAGCAGGTGCTCGGTCTCGCTGTCGATGCTCGAGGTGGCCTCGTCGAGCACCAAAATGGCCGGGTTGTACACCATGGCCCGTAAAAAGGCGATGAGCTGGCGCTGCCCTGCCGAGAGCGAATAGCCCCGCTCGTTTACCTGATAGTCGTACTGCCCGGGCAGCTTTTCGATAAAACTGCTGATGCCGGTATACTCGGCCATCGCCTTGATTTGGTCGAGGGTGATCTCGGGATTTTTCATGCTGATGTTTTCGGCTATGGTGCCCGAAAACAAAAACACATCCTGGAGGATGATGCCGATATGGCGGCGGAGCTGGTCGAGTGGGTACTCTCGGATGCTCACGCCGTCGAGCAGCACCTCTCCTTTTTGGTAGTCGTAAAATCGGCCAAGCACATTGATGATCGACGATTTGCCGGCGCCGGTGCTGCCCACCAAGGCTAACTTTTCCCCGGCGGCGAGGGTGAAGCTGATGTCGCGGAGCACGTAGTTGTCGTCGTCGTAGGCAAACCACACCCCTGCCATGTCTATACGGCCTACCACCTGCTCGGGGCGGTAGCTGCCGGTGTCGGGGAGCGACTCGTCGGTATCGAGCAGTTTAAACACCCTTTCGCTGGCCACCATGCCCATCTGCAGGGAGTTGAACTTATCGGCCAGCAAACGGATGGGCCTGAAAAATTGGTTTACGTACAGGATGAAGGCAATCAAGGTGCCCGCGGTGAGCTCGTCGCGCAGGGCGCCATGTGCGCCCCACCACACCAGCAGGCCCAGCGAGACGGCGGTGATGATGTCTACCACCGGGAAAAACACCGAATAGTAAAAAATGCTCTTCAAATTGGCTTCGTTGTGGGCGCCGTTGATCTCCCTGAACTTCTTGGCTTCCTCTTCTTCGCGGTTGAAAAGCTGCACCACCGTCATGCCGGTGATGTGCTCCTGCACAAAGGCATTCAGCCGCGCTACCTGCACGCGCACCTCCTGAAACGAGCTCTTCACCTTTTCTTTGAACAGCCAGGTGCTGTACAGCAACAAAGGCAGCACACTCAAGCTGATGAGGGTGAGCTTCCAGTCGGTAAGCAACATCACCACCAACAGTGTCACCAGCTGCAATACATCGCCGACGATGGTCAACAAACCCTGCGAAAACACCTCTGAGATGGTCTCCACATCGCTCACCGTGCGGGTGGTGAGGGTGCCTATGGGCGTGCGGTCGAAAAACTTCAAGCGCATCTTGGCGAGGTGGTCGAACAGCCGCTGCCGCAGGTCGCGCACGGCGGCTTGCCCCAGCCAGGTGCTGGCATAACTAAAGGCATAGCGGAAGATGCTCTCCAGCACCAGGGTGAGCACCATGATGGCCGTGAGTGTCAACAAACCGTCGTAGTCGCCATTGGCGATGGGGTGGTCGACCGTATACTGGATCAGCCACGGCCGCAGCGGCGCAAGCAGCGACAGCAAGATGACCAGCACCACCGTGAGCCAGAATACCTTTTTGTAGGGACTCACCAGCGACAAGATCCGCCGCAGTATGGCCCAATCGAATACGTCGCCGAGCTTACTCATGCTGCACCTCCCCAAATACCCAGTCGGGATAACGTACATCGGTGAGGTACAGCCCGCAAGCGGGGGCCGACATGCCGGCGTCGCTGCGGCTTTTGGAGTTCATGAGCGCGTGTAGCGACTCAGGGGTACGGCGACCTTTGCCCACCTCGAGCAGGGTGCCCACGACGGCACGCACCATATTGCGCAAAAAACGGTTGGCGCTGATGTGAAACACCAACCGGTGGCCATCCACCTCAAAGCGGGCTTCGCTAAGCTCACACAGCGTAGTTTTTACCTGGGTATGTGAGCGCGAGAACACCGCAAAGTCGCGGTAGTTGAGCAGCAAGGTCGCGGCCTGCTGCATGGCCTCCAGGTCGAGGGGATAAAAAACGTAACACGAGCGTCCTTCTAGGAAGGGGTCCTTGCGGGTATGGAGGTGGTATTCGTACGAGCGCGACAGGGCCGTAAAGCGGGCGTGGGCGTCGTCGGGTACGGTAAAAAGCCGGTTCACCACAATGTCGTGCGGCAGGTAGTGGTTGAGCCGAAAAAGCAGGTCGTCGGGCACGGCTTCCTCAAAATCGAAATGTGCGTAGCTACGCAAGGCATGTACGCCGGTATCGGTACGCCCTTGGCCGGTGAGCCATACGCTGCTCTTCAGCAGCTTGCTCATCCGCGCTTCGAGCACTTCCTGCACCGACAGGGCATTGGGTTGCCGTTGCCAACCGTGGTAGGCCGTGCCGTCGTAACTCAGCTCCAAAAAGTAGCGTCGCGACAAAGCTTTATATTTTTTCGTAGATCACTGCAGCACCCTGCCCTACGCCTATGCACATGGTTGCCAGTCCGTAGCGCGCTCCTTCGCGGCGCTGCAGTTCGTGGATGAGTGTAGCCGATATGCGGGCGCCCGAGCAGCCCAGCGGATGCCCCAAAGCAATGGCGCCGCCGTTTACGTTTACCTTTTGCGGGTCGAGCCCCAGCTCGTGTATGCAGGCGAGGGCCTGACTAGCAAAGGCCTCGTTGAGTTCTACAAGGTCGAGCTCGTGCAGCTGCAAACCTGCCCGCTCGAGGGCTTTGCGGGTGGCCGGCACCGGACCAATGCCCATCACAGCGGGATCAACGCCGGCCACGGCATGACTCACCACGCGGGCAATGGGTTGAAGCTGGTACTTTTTTACCGCCGCCTCGCTGGCCAGCAGCAAACAGGCAGCGCCGTCGTTGATGCCCGAACTGTTACCGGCAGTAACGCTACCCTCCTTTTTGAAGGCGGGCTTGAGTTCGGCCAGCTTGTCGAGGGGCGACAAACGTGGGTGTTCGTCTATTTCAAAAAGCACGGTCTCTTTGCCCTTCTTCACCGGCACGGCAACCCGTTCGGCAGCGAAACGCCCCGCCTTTTCGGCCTCGAGATATCGCAGCTGCGAGCTGAGCGCAAAGGCATCCTGGGCTTCGCGGGAGATGTTCCAGCGTTCTGCCACGTTTTCGGCGGTTTCGCCCATGCTGTACGGATGATACAAGGCCGCCAGCTGCTTGTTCACGAAGCGCCAGCCGATGGTGGTATCGTACATTTCGGGGGTACGCCCCCAGGCTGTTTCGCTTTTGGCGAGCACGAAGGGCGCGCGGGTCATGTTTTCTACGCCACCAGCCAGGTAGATGTCGCCATCGCCAGCCTGTATGGCCCGGCTGGCGTCCATCACAGCCTGCAAGCCCGAAGCGCACAAGCGGTTTACTGTTACGCCGCCGATGTGTGTGGGCAAACCGGCCAGCAGCAGCGCCATGCGGGCTACATCGCGATTGTCTTCGCCGGCTTGGTTGGCGGCACCAAAAATCACGTCTTCGATGGCCTCCACGGGCACTGCCGGGTTACGCGCGATGATGGCGCGGATAACGTGTGCCGCCAAGTCGTCGGGGCGCACGCCCGCTAAGCTGCCGCCAAATTTGCCGATGGGTGTACGCAATGCGTCGATGACATAAACCTGCATGGGGTAAAAATTTGAGGCAAAGGTAAGCAGAATGCGCGGGCTTTTGCCGGGCATAAGCAGCTAAACCGACCGAATAAAAACTAATGGCCGACGGGAATGTTTGCTTTTAGAGGTGCACAAAACCTTTATTTTTACTGCATGATTCAACGCATTCAATCGCTCTACCTGCTGCTGGCCTCTGCAGCCCTTTCGCTCATGGCGCTAACGCCGCTGGTGACCTTTACCAACGAGCTCGGCGAAAAAAGAGAACAACTGCTGTTTACACTCTACCGCATCGACTACCAACAGCTTGAGCCGGTAAGCCTGAGCGCCAGTCAGGACAATAAGGCGCTGGCCTTCCTCGCCTACGGCATTGCCCTCATTCAACTGATCAACATCTTCCTGTACAACAACCGTCCCCTGCAAATACGGCTGGCCCGCATGGGCATGCTGCTGAGCGCCGCGCTGCTGTTTTCGATTGTGGTAACGGCCTACCGCGCCGGACAAACCTTGCAGGCCTCGGAGATGGACTACCAGCCCGGCTGGACGTTTTTCCTACCGCTCGTGGCCTTGGTGCTGTATTTCCTCGCCTGGCGCGCCATCCGCAAAGACGATGCGCTGGTGAAATCGGTCGACCGCATCCGCTAACCAAGGGCCAAAGCATGAGCTGGACCTGCCCGCGTTGCGACAAAAGCTTTCAAAAAGAAAACCAGGGGCATATCTGTGCGGTGGTGGAGCTCGACCAACTTTTTCAGGGAAAGGAGCCGCACATCCGGCCGCTGTTCGAGGCATTAATCGAAAAAGCAGCGGTGTTGGGCGAATTCCGCATCACCACCAGCCCCAAGTCGATCACGCTCTACAGTCCTGCCGACAAAGCCTTTTGGGTGCTCGAACCCAAAAAGAAGTGGCTCGATGGTTTCTTTTTGCTCGACCGTGCGGTGAACGAATTCCCCATTTACCGCATCGCACAGCCTTCGCGCAACCGGTACGCGCACTTTGTACGCTTCACCGAGGCCGCCGAGCTCGACCGCTTTGTGCTGGGCCTGCTGCAGGAAGCCTACGCCTTAAGTCAGCAGCGAAAAGGCTAACGATTCTTGGTGCCTCGCTGTGCTTTTGGGTAGATTATGGCTACCTTTGCAGCCGCTTTAGCGAACACATTATGGCACATCAGCGTTTTAATCCTTGGCACCACGTGGCTGTGGGCAACCACGAACCCGGCTTTGTAAACGGCATCATCGAAATTCCCAAAGGCAGTCGCGCCAAGTACGAGCTCGACAAAGACAGCGGCTTGCTCCGCCTCGACCGGGTGTTGTACTCGTCGGTGTATTACCCGGCCAATTACGGCTTTATTCCGCAATCTTATTGCGACGACCACGACCCGCTCGATATCCTCATCCTGTCGCAGATCGACGTGGAGCCCTTGTGTATCGTACCCGCCAAAATCATTGGCGTGATGCGGATGTTAGACCAAGGCGAAGCCGACGATAAGCTCATCGCCGTGGCTGCGGGCGACCCCAGCGTCAACCACTTCAACGACATCAGCGAGTTGCCCATTCACTTCATCAGTGAGATGCGTAGCTTTTTCGAGGACTACAAGAAGCTCGAAAACAAGATGGTGGTGGTAGAAGATTTTCTGGGCCGCGACCTTGCCGTAGGCATCCTCAACGACGCCCTGAAGCTGTATCAGGAAAAAATTGCCTGATTAGTTTTCGCTCAGCAAACCCAGCTGCGCATTGTAGTTGCGGGTGTGGAAACGGTCGAGTTTGTCGAGTAAGCGCACCAGCTCCTGGCGTTCGTCGTCGGGCAAATCGGCCAGCACATCGGGTATTTCGGTGAGGCGGCGGTAGGTAGCGAAGAGCTGCATGCGGCCCGCCTCCGTTATTGAGAGAAGTTTTTCGCGTTTATCGCTTTTGTTCACCGTTTCGGTGATCCAACCTTGGTTCACCATGCGTCGCAGCATGTCCATGCCGGTGGTGAGTTCTTGCAGTTGATCGAGTATGATGCTTTTTTTGGTGCGCTTACCGCGGGCATCGATGGCGGCCAATAAGCCAAACTCGTCGCTATTGCTGTAGCCCAGCTCCTGAAACATTTGTTTCGAATAAAAACGCACAAAACGCGTCATCCGGCCAATGAGGTAGCCTGCTTGTGCCGTGTGAAAAGCATGGCCAAAAGCTTCGCTTTTTTCACTGAAGTAAGGCTGAGGAATGTTTTCTACGGCCGCTACCGCATCGCTGCGGCGCCCCCGCTCAAGCAGCCAAACGGCAAAATGCTCGAGTGCCTCCGAGCCCGTTTCCTGCATAAACTGCTCCCAGGAGTTGATCAACGGGAGGTAGCTCACCGCACTTTTTCGTTTCGCCGACATACCCTATAAACATACGGCAACGGTTAATTTGTTTTGAATAATGCCCTGTTTTTTAAAGAAATCGCAACGAGAATGTTATCGAGCCGCCCTGCGCGCCGTAAATCTGCTGGCCTGTGCCCGTGTTACTACGTAGGGTTGCAGACGTGAAGAAACGATTTGCGGCTTAGGCTTCACCACCCTACGTCTATTAGCATAGGCGATCATTGGGCTTAGGTGCAGTTTAGCGCGTAAACTAAAAAAGTATCGAACAAACGGATACTACCTTTTACTCCTCTTCTCTTCAGGTATGTTCACAATGCCACTACCATCTACCAGCCAGATCCCATTTTCAAAAACGACTTTAACCATTATCTTGTATTCTGTCCATGCTTTCCCCCTCACCTCCACATATTTGATTTTTTCACCTTGTTCTTCTACCCTGTCAAGAACAAAGGCATCATCAAAGTCTTGGGCATCCAAAATAGGGTCAATTCCAAGGCCGTACTCAGGGTCAATTTTTAGAGCCTCTTCGAGCATATAATTAACTTCATTTTTGAAGTTTTGCGTAGTCCATTGATTAGAATTCAGCCACTCGTCGATACCCATCGCTTTATTCATCTTATTGGCATTATCAACATACGCATGAATAAATCGCAAGGCAACTTCTTCTGGTGAGTACATCTCCTTGCCGCTAATTGGGCTTTCTGAGCCCGCCGAATCTTGCGTTTCCACATGTCCGGGATGTATTTTTCCATCGTTGACCGAAGCTTCCTTCGATATCGTATTCGAATTCTGTTCGCAGGAAACAAGTAAAATCAATGCGCAGGCAAAAAAGAAAAGTTTCATGCATTCTCTCAATTTAAAGAAGTACAAAAGGAGTTGATAACGAAATCGTTTCGAGGTAAATAGTGATAGGCCAATACTCAGCGCAGATGATTCTTTGCAGATTACCCGATGTTCCCAACAAGCCAACACGACCAACTACTGCTTGCTAAACCGCGCAAAGTGGCGTTGTGCGCCTACTTCAATCAAAACGTAATACAAGCCCGTGGGCAAGGTGCCGAGCTGTTGTAATTCAAGTTGCTGCTGCTGCACCTCGACTTTTTCTTCACGTAAAAGCTGCCCCTGGCTGGTGTAAATGCGCAGCTGTACACTTTGGTCGGTGCTGCCGGGCAGTACCATCGATAGCGCATCTTGCACGGGATTGGGATAAAGCCGCAGCGGCTGCTGCTTGCCGTAATCGGCAACCGAAGTGGCGTCGAGCTGGTACACACGTACATAATCAATTTCCAACTCGCTCTGCGTGAAGCTGGCTGAGATGTTCGGCTGTATGGCAATATTCAAAAGCAGGTACTGGTCGGTCGTAAACGGCCAAGTGTTGGCGTCTTTCACTGGCGGGTTGTAGGTATAATGCACGCGGTTATCTACGCTAAACACCATTTTGGTGGGGCTCCATTCCAGCGCATATACATGGTAGGCGCTACTCACCGTGGAGATGGTTTGGCCGCCTTTGTTCACCGTGCCGCCAAAACTCGACGGGGTGTGCATGGCACTCTGCACAAAATTTTGGTTGTCGCCCCAGTGCTCCATGATGTCGATCTCGCCACAGGCGGGCCAAGGCGTGGTGCCGAAGCCGTTGATATCCCAGTAGGCGCCGTCTTCGTTGATGTTTTTGCCGAGCATCCAAATCGCCGGCCAGGTGCCGATGCCCGTGGGCAGGATGGCGCGCACCTCCACGCGGCCGTAGGTGAACGCAAACTTTGAATTCAAACGCGCCGAAGTATGGGTTTTGGTATGCCCCTGATCGGTGAAGTTTTCACGTTTGGCCACCAAGTGCAAAGCGCCATTGGCTACGTAACTGTTGCTCAAGCGGTTGGTGTAATGCTGAATTTCGCCGTTGTACCAACTGCCGCCATTGGGTAAACGCGTTTGGTGAAACCACTTCGAAGTATCGATAGCGCCGCTGCCATTGAACTCGTCCGACCACACCAACTGGGTGTAGGGCGAAGGTGTGGGTGGGGTGCCGTTGAACAAAAAATCGTCGATATAGGCCAGCACCTGGAAGTTGTTGTTCTCGCCGTTGACCTGAATGAGCACGCGGTTCAGATCGATGCGCTGTACGGGTGGTGGGGAGTTGGGATCTAAATTGATGTAGGAATCGTTGGCAAAATCGAAGCTTACAGTTTGCCATTGGTCGAGCAGCAAGGGTTTGATGATCTCGGTTTGGGTGGTCCACGGACTGGCCAAAACACCATTCTGCAACTTCAGCGACACCCGATTCGGGGCATTTCCGGTGAGGCCACTGCTGGGCACGTATATTTTGAACGTAAAGGTTTGTTGGGTGCTGAGGTCGAAATTGCCCGGGATGTCGAAGCGCACATTGGCGTACTGGCCGCCTTGGTCGTGGTAGCGCAGCACCGTGGCCGAAGGGTTGATGCCCAAGGGATGTGGATTGGCAAAGGCGGCATTTACGCCACAATCGTCGCCAAACCAGCTGCCTATGTTGCCGTTGCCTTCAAAATTATCGCTGAGAAACTGCGCCCCTGTGGTGAGGGGGAGCAGGAAAATGGCCCAAACCAACCAAGCCCCCACACAAAGGCGGTATTGGAAGAAATGAGTGCCCTGGTGCTTTTGTGTCATGCGTTCGGGGGTTTGTGCTTGGGATGTACTTGCCTCAAAAGCGCTAGGGAGCATTCACCCCAAACTCCTCAATTAACTATCGGTACATTTCCGACGGTTTGTTGAGGCACCTTCAAAGCCCGCTGGCACCTATTTCGTTAAAATCGAATGCCACCGGTTGCAGTAAAGATAAGCTACTACGCTTTCAATTAGCTTTTACTTTCATTTTACCGTAGTGGAAGCTGCAACTTTTTTTCTGCCTATTAATGCGCTAACTACTTCAAAAGGGCATTTTCCTCTTGCTTGGTGCATTCAATCTCGTTCTCCAAAAATCTGGCTCAGCAAGGTGTTTAGCCTCTTCACTCGATTTTAACGACCAATTCATCTCTTAAATCAAGCTACTTTGGCTCAAAACAAAAACACGAAATTAGCTTTCAAAAACAGCCAAATTGTACCCAACTATCGGGTAAGTGCACGGATGTTTGCCACCGAAGTTCCGCCGACAAAGGTTTGTATGTAATTACCCCGCTTATCGTACAGCACCACAAAAGGAGCACTGCTGGGCTCAAAAAAACGGTAGATGTCGTCTTTAAGGTCGACCGTAACCGTGAACGGCCTCCAAGAAGTCAACTGGTAATCGGCAGCAAATTTTTTGACGTTTTGAAAACTTTCATTCGACACAAATACCACCTGTAAGTCGGTTAAATAGGTTACACTATCGACCATGGCTTTGGCCTCTTGCTGACAATGGTCGCAATCGGAATTGAAATAAACGAAAACCGTTGCAGTAGACTTCAGGAGCTGACCGTGGTCGAACAAAGTACTATCGTCGCGCAACAAGGTGAAGCTGGGTAACTTTTTGGTTTTCAAATACGGAGCTATAGGGATGTTATTTCCCTGGGTTTGCACGAAACCCAATTGGCAGCATAGCGAAATGAGCAGCGTGAATAGTGTACACTTCATTTTTCAAGTTTAAGATACATAGATACCACTTCCCGCTGATAATCGCAACATTGTTGCATTTATAAACGGCTCCTTCTTTGAATCCGTTTTAAAACCAACCCTTAGCAGGCTAAGGTTAAAGCTGTAAAAGCACACTGCGAGCTATGCGGCCATCGACGACTGCATTAACGCCTACGCCCTATAAGCTTACTCGGACTGCTCCTCGAACCACTGCACAATGGCGGGCATATTGCGCTCAAAGCCACCCGGTATGAAAAAGTTGAGCACGGCACAGGGTGCATCGGTGCGGTTGGCGAAGTCGTGCACCGTTTTGGCCGGAATCCGCAAAAAGGTTCCTTGCGCCACCTCTACCCATTGCTCACCCACCAGCACTGAGGTTACCCCAGCGATGCCGTAAAAAACTTCGTCGTTGTCGTCGTGGGAATGCGCCCCCGGCCCGGATGAATGGGGTTCGAGCCACCATTCCGAGATGCTGTACCCATTGGCGGTTTCGTTCTCGTCGGCTTTAAAAATGGCCGTCATGCACCCACAGCGGTAGCTTCGCCCGGCGCCCGGTGCCAACAGCAGTACATCGTTTTTGTGCTGTTTGTGTTTCATGTATCAGTACTATTGCTTTTTCTCTTTTCCCGAAACATGCCTATAAAACCTAGCGTGGGTGCTTTGTATTGGGTCACAACTGGTTTACTTAAGCAGTATTTTCCAAAAACCGGTTTTGTCGCTACCAATACGCTCAATTTTCCCTTGATTTCTGAGGGCTCTTAGTCTACGTCTGACTGTGCTCAAGCTCAGGCTCAAACGATCGCCAAGCTCATTGGCGGTTATCTTGTTGTTTTGACGAATCAAAGCCAATACCGTGTCATTTACCGTGTCAACTTGCGGTTTTACCGTGTCATTTACCGTGTCAGCAAGCACGTGTAACGCGCGATTTTTGAGTATATAATTTCCTCCATAGACTAGATTCGTAAGAAATCGAATCAAATACTCGTCGGTTCTGTAAATACCTTTCGATAGGTTTTCGTAGTTGGCTCTGACCAAGGCATTTCTGAAATACCACGAGTGATTGGCGAATAAATCGTTGTTCACTTCATTGAATCCCAATTTTCGCAAATATTTGATGAAAAAGAGCGCGGTAGTTCTTGTATTTCCTTCACCAAATACATGAATCTGCCACAAATTTGAAACAAACCGCGCAAGGTGCTCCAGGATTTCCTGTTCGCCTAATCCTTGGTAACTAAAATTTCGCTCTTGCTCCAAATCATAGGCTAAAGTAGCTTGCAAACTTTCGGCACTCGCGTATAGCACCGTTTCACCATTCAAAACCCACTCCTTTTTTGTGATATTGTAATCACGAATTTTCCCTGCGAAGGCATAAATGCCGAAAAACAATCTGCGATGAATCGTCAAGTATTCGGATGGTGAAAAGGTGAAGGTTTGCTCCCCTAAAAGCTCTGCTATACGCGCCGAAACTTTATCGGCTTCTTCGGTACGATTGTTATCCGATTGGGCTGGATGTTGTTCATAATAACTATCAATTCTGGCCTTAGCTTGATCGATACTTATACGGCCTTCGATGTTCAGCTTGGCCGTTTCGATTAAATAATCCGAGGGCTTTAGACCATCTACTTGTTGCAAGCCAATGGCTGTTTTCCAAACTTGCGCTTTTTCAGCTCTGTTCGGTTCTCCTTGCCTTAGATATTCTTCAAAACTGTCCATACTACTTCACGAAGTTCGTTTTTCTTTGCCTTGGTATAGCCAAAGTAGTAAAAGTGCGTGGACAAACATATTTCTTGCGTTTGTTATGCGCCCACCCGCCGGCTCCGAGACATACAGAACGGAATAAGGGGAATTATCCTCTTAAGTGTTAGAAAAATCAACGGCCCTCATCAAATCCCATCTGTTGTAATGCGGCCGTCATGCGCCCACAGCGGTAGCTTCGCCCGGCTCCCGGCGCCAACAGCAATACGTCGTCTTTTTGATGGTTGTGTTTAATAGGTGAATAGCATAAAGTGCCGCCAAACTCCAAAGTCGCTGCTTTGCTGGCTCACTTGCGTTCGTATTCGTAGAGCTTAAAAATTTCGTAGAAATGGTGCGTATCTTTTAAACGATAGCTTTCATCCAAACGTGTCCGCACCCCATTTTGTGGATATTGAAAGTCGGCCGCGGCATCCAAATACACGATTTTGTCGAAGTTTTTCAGCTGCAATGGATCTATTTGTGTCGCACTGTGAATGGGATAAAAGTTTTCGGACTTCAACAGTTGGTACATTTTGTCCTTGCTGGCATATGCTCGAAAATAAGACCGGTTCCAGTAGTACACAAAGTTCAAGTCGAATACATCGGGACAAATAAAAACCAAAACATCGTCGGTTTTGAGCTCCCTTAATTTGGCGACCGTGGCTTTCACCTCTCGTTTGTTGGTGATGTTGGGCTCGACCGTTGCTACAAACAACAAAACCAACACCCCGGGAATCAGGTACCGGTATCGGGTGGGTTTTACGGCATACTCTACAGCTATGCCCAGCACTAAGGGGAAGGCCATGGCCGCGGGCATCACGTACCGATCGATAAACATCGGCAACGTATAGGATATGCCAAACATCAATAAGAACACAAAAACAAACCAAAACACCACCAGCTCGAAAAAAGGATTTCGCCGTGCCTTTTTAACATACAGCAGATATTTTACGCTTGAAAAAACGAAAAGCACAAGTACACACACCGCCACCACCGGAGCATTCGAAAATACCCACAGCATATTGTAAATACTCTCCAAACCTGCAGGCGGCTGTACCCACGTACCCCCCGACGATTCCATAAACCGGTGAATTAAAACCGGAATGTTGGGTACATACAATAAACAAGTGATGCCAAAACCGATCAATACTTTTTTCCATACCCGAAGCAGTATGGGCCGTTGGATGCCTAAAAAAACCAACTGTGCTAGCAGCACGAAAAACCCAAAATAATGCGCGTACATGAGCAGGGCATTGGTTATCGCCCAAAGCACTACAGGCCGCCATCCCCTAGTGTTTGAGGTATGCACCTCATCGGCCGGGCCAGGCATAGTTAGGTGGATGATGTGCAGATAAGCATACATCGAAATGGTCGTAAGCATGCCCAACAAGGCATATACCCGCGCTTCGTGTGCAAACAGCAGCTGGTAGTTGGAGAAAATAAAAAAAACGCTGGCGTAAAGAGCGATGCGGCGATTCAAAAATTCGTTGCCGATTTTATAGATAAACAGCAAACTAACACAACTGGCCAGTAGCGAAGGAAAACGTACCGAAAACTCCGAGATGCCAAACCCTTGAATCCAAAAATGCAGTACAATTTCGTACAACGGCGGATTGTTGCCTTCTGCCAACAACTGAATAATGGAAGCAATATTCATTTGTGCGTGGTAAACACTAAAAGGTTCATCGCCTCCCAGAGAAGTATGCGAGAGGAAAAAACCTTTCACAAATAAGTTAAGTGCAACCAAGAAGAAAACAAGCAGGCTCGATGGCCACGCTGCGAAATATTTCAGGCGTAGGAAGTTCATGCTGTGGTACCCACCAAAGATAGCAGTATCCCGGCAAGCTGCTGCCTACCGTTCAACTGACCGCACCCGCCGCCATGGTTCGTTGAGCGAATAGGAACCCACTTCGCTCGGCGATTACCGCCTCCCTACCCTATTCAAGCCGGGTCTGTGGGTTTTGACTAAGAACAAGGACGAAGGTACTGGTGGGTGTTGCTACCGTTACAGCCACGACTCGCTTGGGGGGTTGCCGATTGGGCTTGAGCAGCGTTATCCTTGCTGCTCGCGCGCTGCTGGTAGCTAGCAATACCCCCCAAAACTCACCTTTATCTCTTTTGAATGGGCCGTACTTCTACGCTGCCCCCTTCATCCAAAATCGGACAGCCCTTGGCCATTTCAACGGCTTCGTCAAGGTCGTTCGCGTTTACGATTAAGTAGCCGCCAAACATTTCATTGCCCTCGGCATACACCCCATCCGATACTACTTTGTTGACGCCTTTTACGTGCTTTCCGATTACTTGAAGTGCATCGCCTCCTGCAAGTTTTCCTGTTTGGGCCAATCCTAGCATCCAACTATCCCAGGTTTTAATCACGTCTTTAGCGGCTTGGGAATTTGCTGTGGCAATATGCGTATGGCCACCTCTGAAAATCAACATGAATTTTTCCATAGTCGTTTTTTTGAAATTGTTTCATTTACATTTGTACTGTAAATATTCAAGGTAGGGTGATTCTATACAAGTAGGACAATTAAACATTGTAAGTATGTCAAACAATACTAATATTGATAATCAAGGTGTTGATTCGAATAAAAAAAAGATTTTTGATGAACATACTTGCCCGGTAACGGCTACCATGAAGGTTTTAGGTGGAAAATGGAAGCCGATTCTCATCAATGCCATCTACTTTACCAGCCCAGCACGATTCGGCGAATTGAAGCGGAGTGTAATTGGCATCACCCAATCCATGCTTACCCAACAGCTCAGAGAATTGGAAGATGACGGTATCATCAGCAGAAAAATTTATGCTGAAATTCCCCCCAAGGTTGAATACACCTTAACGGAGTTTGGACTCACGTTGGGGCCTGTGATACTCGAGATGGCCAAATGGGGAGAAGAATTTAAACTGAAACAACAAAAAGTAGAAAACCAATAGCCCTACTTCCACGAATGGTATCCTTTCGAGGCCTACGCTCCTCCGGCCAGTCAACTAACTGCTGCAATCGCACCACCCAACGAAAAAATCACCTACCCCACCCCTGCTGGGTGAAGGACTGAACTGGGCTCAATGGCATGCTCCGAGCTAAGGGGTTTTTGGCTGGGCGGGTGGCTTAGTGCGCCGTTGCGGTAAGGTGGTGATTAAGACCGTTTCAGTTGCCTGCTTTACGACTTACCGGACTACGACGGCCATGGCCATGGCCTGCTCCGGTTTTACGACTTCGTATAACGGTAGTGCCCGATAATGCGGTAACGGAACAGGCAGTCTTCCAACACCTGCCCGGCGCCGATGTTGTGTACAATCAAATAACGCTGCTTGTCGCGCGACTTTTTGCTCGAAACCAGGCCGATGTGGGTGATGCCCCCGCCTAAATTCCAACAAACGATATCGCCGGGTGCATAGTCGCGGGGATGCTCCGAAATGGGCTTCACCGTGCCGTGTCGCGCGAAAAATACCATCAGGTTCGGTACCCGCCGATGATCGATGTTTTTATCGGGTCGCTTCAATCCCCAATGTTTGGGGTATTTTGCAAAATGTGCCAGCATGTCGGTATGGACTTCCTTTTGCAAATCGATGCCCAGCTTGCGGTACGCCCGAATCACCACATCGGTGCACACACCTTTATCGGATGGCACATCGCCGTTTGGATAATCGAGTTGAAAATAGCTTGGGTCGTACTGCACCTGTTGATAGGTCAATACCACCGCCGAATCGGCCAAACGTGTGTAAAACGTAGCTTGCCCCTGCACCCCAGCAAACGCCAAGCTCAAGGCAACTACCAACCACCCTATTTTCATCTTACAGTATTTTACGTTCGTGCATGTACACCCCAACCCCATGGGCCAGGCAGGCGTTGCTTGCAGCGCTTTATATGCGGCTGAAGATTAACGCCTGAATGCAATGAACGGATGGGTTTTGAGGAAAGTACAGAACGACGTGAGGAAAAATATTCAAATCATGATTTTTGAGGAATCAAACTACCCCGTTTAACTAGAAAATAAGGCCGACCTCAGTAAAAGGTCGACCTTAAATCACACTTAATTCTAAAGAATTATAATCCTACAAAAACCCGTGATTAGAATTGATAAGGCATGCAAACTGTTGAATAATATCTTTTCAGAGATAATTTTAATTCCTTCTACCTAAAACGTATTGGTAAGAACAATTAAAAGTTGTGGAGAAATAACAGGAGTTCCACCAATAACTATCTGCATGACAAATGGCAAGTTCACGGAGGTTATAGCAGGCACTACTAATTGTGGCTCCCAAGTCAAACTTACCTTGAGGAGGGCGGAATTTGATGTTTGTCCGCCTCCGGGATCATTATCCCAAAAAGTCATTTTGAATTGTTTGTTTGGGATATTAATCGTAGGCGCCCACTCGTTATCACGATTCCATGTTAGGCCATCGCCAGCATTATCCAGTAAATACCACAGCTGTGCGGTCTGACCAGGCTGATCGAAAATTAGTTCTATCGGATTTCCTGGAATAGTATTTGGCGCTATTCCATCACCCGATTGATAGATTAGCCAATCTGATGTAACCGAACACAAATACGGCCCGTCGCTTACTCGATGCTGATTCATAACTTAGTAATTAGTTGAAATGATTGGTTTACAGAATTAAATTAATTAAATTTTAGATAGCTCCATAACATACTTCATTAAAATTTTAACTTAGAACGCTAACAATCCTTAGTCTATTAAAAACTTCTCGCTACCATACCTAACAAACGAATGGAGGGAAAACTCCAGGCCAACCAACGAGGTACTGGAATAAGCTTCCGTTCTGCTTTTCTATGGTGAACTACCGTTAGTTCACCTCAATGATGTAAACGAACTTATTCAACACCTTTACTTGCTCGGGAAGTTGTTTGCCCTTAAGGGTGTTTACGGTTTGTAACTTTGGATAGCCGGGCAAAAGGTCGAGTAGATGCGTCAAATAGGCCACTTTCACCGCGTAGGATACATTTTCGCCCTTTTCAATTTTTGACTTTACAATGCCCACCAATTCACCATTGGCATCGAAAAGTGGTCCACCACTGTTGCCTGGCTGTATTGGTACCGTTATTTGATAAGAGCTTACATCACCCTTAAAACCGCTCTTTGCGCTGATAATACCATTCGTCAATTTAATTTCATCGCCCATAAGTGCCTTCATTGGGTATCCCAGCGCATATACCGAACTGCCCACATCGGCACTCTTTGTAGCTAGGGTAAAAGGGATTTTTCCCAAAGAAACAAACCCGCTATCGGTTATTTGCAGTATGGCGAGGTCGTTATTTTTATCCTCAACGAGAATTTTGGCGGTGTACGATTTTGTAAAATCACCTTGTACGCCTTTGATGCTGATTTTTCGAGCGCCATGAACAACGTGCGAATTGGTAACGATTAACCCATTTGAAACAAGGCCAAAACCTGTCCCCGATTTTACGACATTCCGCTCAGTCACTTCGTCTTCGGTGGTAGGGAATATTTTTAAGTAGATGGATTTATCCTGGCCTTGCATTAAGAGGCTCATGAGCCCCTCTTCAAAGGACACATAAGCACTGTTGTTTTCAAATTTGTTCATCATACGCCAATTCGCTTTGAACATAATTGAGCTTGAGGTTGCCGTTAATTTCCCCAACAACTCCCCCTCTACCCAATCTTCTTGATTATTTGCTCCACCCAAATAGATGAGTTGATAGCCACTCTGCGATTTGAGTACGGCTAGTTTGTACTTGGGAATGACCGAAGTTCTAATCGCTCCTTCGTAAATTCCTTCAAATCGCTCGATGCCGTTGGCTAAAAAATGAGCCTTCAGTTTTTCTTCGTTCCACTCCGTCAATTCAACGGGAAGTTTCAAACGGTTCTTGGGATTGATATTCCTTTTGTACCCATAGGCACCTAAGAAGCTCCTGTAAAACGCATTCCGATAAAAGGTTAGCGGATTATCCCATATCACCTTTTCAGCCACAAACTGAAACGTATCGTTGTTACAAGTGATGAACGACATGGAGATATCGTTGATTATATCCTCTGCATAACCCCAGTTCATGGTTACTCTCACCAAATCACAAGCCGAAGGAGTTAATAGCGGCGTATTTTGCTGCGTTCCCCAACTTGCGTTCGGAAAGCCTATGGCATTCAAATAGTCGAGCATACCCAGCAGCGCCAATGCATGAACACCTTCTGAATTATGCTTTACGTAGGCAACATATTCGTCGCTAACTACCAAATAGGCATTTTTAACACCACTGAGGTATTTCGCAAGATCTAAACTGTCGCTACTTTGATAATACGGCTTGGCGTTTTGGCTGTGCGCGTTTACTCCAGCAACCAATAAGAAAGCAAGGAGATAATATTTCATTATTACAACTGTATTACGCCTGTTTTCAGCTAGTCCTATACCTAATATTGAAAGTCAAATCTTTCTGCACATTATTGGTAATTTCTATTCATTAATCCATTTCATACTGCAAATAGAGTGAAGTAACATATTTCAAGGCTGCTGATATATACTTATTATTTCCTCCTTATAAAACGAACTAAATCTAGAAAAAACAATCATTGTTTGTAGAGTACTACAAAAAAAGCAAAATTAAATTAATAGTTCAAATTGGGTCGTAGTTTTATAATTTCTTCAGACACTTCCTCAATCAACTTTGCGCATTCTTCTACAAACTCATCGTTTACTTCAATTAAAGTCGAGACTTCAGAAACATTGCCTTCGTTAAAAAAGTCTTCTCCAGGTAATTTTAGTCTAAAAGGCAAATATTTAGATTTCTTAACTAAGACATCATAGCTCTTTCCTTTTCCGTGTTTCAAAACGTTAATAGCACTTATATAATTTTCAAATCGCTCAACTAGTTTGATATTCCCAGATTGATAGAGAATTTTTTTTGCGCCATGGAAGCCATTTTTACACGCCAAAGAATCTTGTAAGATTGATTCAAATAGTGAAAACAACCCAATGGCAATAACTGCCTTTTGCAATTGTATCATTTGGAGAGTTCTAACAAGTGAATTCGATGCTTTTGTTTCTAACTCTTTTAAAACTTTAATTCTTAGCTCAGCTAAAGCCACTAAAGAAAAAGCAGTACTTCTGTAGACCAATTCACAAAAATGATACATAACATATTTTTATATTCAAGACTTTATCTATTCACTCTGATTCTCACACACAACCCTAATTAGCAGTAAAAGGCCGGCAAATGATCATTTTAGCAATTTAAGACACCTCAATCAAGAAAACGAACTAACAAAAAAGCTTATGCTCACTCAATTAACGAACCGTGAACGAAAATACTCCGCCGTTTCACGGTCGGTAAAATAGACGTAACACCCTTTCATACCTCGTGTCATGAGAGTTCTATAGGTGTTTTTGATGATTTGACGGATGCGCGTTTTGGCCTCTTCGGGTGACTCTTGCATCAATCGTTTATATCCTTTAATGGATTGGTCCATTTTCGATCGTTTGGCTGGGTCTACCAACACTACACCGTCGCGCACAATCAAATCAGGGCCCACAATTACTCCAATATAACTTGCTTCTAGACCTTGGCAGGTATGTATACAACCAATTTGATTGATTGAATCAGGTTTAATGATCCAGGCTGGCCCGTCTTCACTTAAATTCCATTGCATCGCAAAATCGAATTCGGGCATTACTATATCCATTGCCTTAGGACTCCTTTTGCTATTCCAATCCCAACAATATCCTGCAACGAGTCGTGATTTATTATCCTCTTTATTCTTTTCGCGAATCATGTCAAAAAGAACATTTGGACTTTCCACAATCTGAAAATCATAATTTAAATCAGTCAAATCAGTATTAGCCGTTTCTCTGATCTGAAGTAGGTTGTCTAAATAGGCTAAATATCCATCTGATCCATTACAGCGGAACTGTGAAGGCAATTCATATTCATGGATAGTTGCTCCTGCTGATTTAGCCCATCCCTTAATTGCTTCTTTACTTCCAATGTCTTTGAGTGTCACTTGCTGGTTCTCATCGATGAAGAAAATAGAACAGCGCGCCCCATGTATGATTTCCTTGATTTGATTAACGCCCAAATTGGAGTACATACCTGATTTTTCATTCAAACGATGCGCTTCATCAACGATTAGGACATCAAACTGATTTAACGGAGCATCCACAAAACTTCCAGAACCTTTGAACAACGCATTAATACGCGACATCCCATAGGTGCCTGCTAACTTCATTTCAAACACCTTACGCGGTGCGGAATTTTTCGTAACGTATTGGGTAAGCTTTTCTCTTTTGGTTAGTTCAGCCAGTAGGTTGATTGCAACAACCGATTTACCCGTTCCAGGCCCTCCCTCAACAAGCATAACCTGTTTGCCGTTGGTCTCTGCCAAATCGGCTAAAATCAAACCGGTTTCGTAAACAAGCTTCTGCTCGTCTATCAATATAAACTCACTATTGCCTCTTAGCATACTACTTAACGCATCTGCTAGCTGCTTCGAGGGCTTTATTCTACCTTGGTCGATTCGGAACATGGTCATGCCCTGGTCGCCCTTTTTTACAAATTTTTTGATGAACTCCCGCAATTTAAGCATGTCACGCTTCAAAAAAACGGGCGCTTTATCCAAGTACTCTTGGTAAAATACGTTCTTGATTACATCGTCTTCTTCATAGTTGTGCAAAAAAGCACAAGGGGACAGTTTTATACTTTCCTCGCGGACCGTTTCACTGAAATCTTCCAGCATGGCCGCATACGACCAAGCTTGGTATGATGGATGGCTAGTTTCATGAAGCCCCCTTCCCAATGCAGTTTTAACAATACCTCTTTTTGCTGTAATCTCGGCCGTTGTCCATTGCTTCAACTCCACGATTACCACTTGGGCATTTTGGTTGTCGTCGGTACCAGAAATGATAAAATCAATTCTCTTGCTCGTTTGAGGAATTTGGCATTCGATAGCAACACCTGAGCTTTCTGGAATAGCCTCATCACTCAGTACTCTCGACATAAAAGTCAACGAATTCCACCACGACTCAACCTCTTTTTTCGAAGTATTACGATTTAATTTGTTCTTGAAATTTTCTAAAATGATTCGATCAATATCCCCTGTATCCACATCTCGTTGAAATTCGTTTTTAGTTGCACGGTATACTATCATAGTTCATCGTATTTCTTAGCAGTACCACGCGCCTTTTCAACTGGGTAATTGACTGCGTTCTTTTGAATTTTCTCAAGCACTATATCCCGCACATTAAACTGATACTTCTCTGCTAATAAAAAAGCAAAGGCAAAAATATCGGCTAATTCCTCTTTCACTTTTTCTACGTTAGCCTCTTCAGCATTCTTCCATAAATACAACTCCAATAATTCTCCCGCCTCAACATTTATGGCCAAGGCTAAATCTTTTGGGTTATGGAACTGCGCCCAATTACGTTCGTCCCTAAATTTCAAGAGGGCTTCTACTATTTCGTTGCTTTCTTTCATTTCTTTTGGGCTTTAAGCATGTTTGAAGCGATTAATCCATCTATTTGAAGCTGTAAAATAGAATTTCTTTTATTACATCAACCTAAAGTACCACTTATATAAAAAGCTATTTTAATGGAAGTTTTCAATATCATAAGTCAATCTCTTTTTTATAAATCGAATGAAATTCTTCAAATTAATTAGTCTTTAAAGCATCAAAAATTCTCACCCTTATCAATCATAACTACTAGCTGCATAAGGCGATTCCTATTAATATCAGACCGTTACAAATCAACCTGAGCAACACTACGTTATATCTCTGATTTAAATTTCCCCATTTAACTTTGCCCAAACACGTCTATATTCGTCACCACTTAATCTAGAATCTGTAGGTCTGACGCTATCCCAAATTTCTCTGTTCTGATTTCTCAACCAATTATTTACTGAATCACTTGGTTGAGCAAATATCTCTCCGTTAAAAGCTGCATTATACAATTGTCCAAGACGATTAGCAATGCTTCTAGGTACATTGTTTTTGCGCATTAATACACCTTCATCCGTATTTACTCCATAATGCAAGTACGCAGGTAGATTTGCCATTCGTTTTTTGTCAACCTCGGTCAAGCCATCCCAATCAACACCACTTGTCGGTAAACTTTGTATGGCTGCTAAGCCCCAGGTAGCAGAGTGAGCTACAACTTTGTACAAAGCATGTGTGGTTTTTTGTATCGCATCACTTAAATCTGCATCAGGGTAAAACCGACGAGCAATTTGCGTAACAGATTGCCCATTTACCCAATCAATTATTAATTTGGCAATGCTAGATCGATCAAACGGTCTATCACTATTACTTAGCTTTTCTATTGATTTCCGTATCTCATAAGTATCCAACATGATACCGACCAATTTTTGCATGCTTTGATTCTGCTCTGAAAATAACTGGCTTCTATTCCAGTCATTAGGAGTAATACCTGCTGAGGACAATTTTGCTATCATTTGCCGGACTGAAACTGATGAAAAGCCAGTTGCATCTGACAATTTCGCATCAGCTAACGTTAAAGAATTAGCATACCTTCTAAGATTGTCTCTCAAAAAATTTTTCTTCTCCGCAGGTAATTGACGGTATCCAAATGTGCTCTGTAACTTTAGCTCAAGTTGTGCTAAAAAAGTCTCTTGATTTTGAGCTTGTTTCTTCAAATGCGAAATGTATTGAAGGATGGCTGACCATCTTTCATCAACAAATAACCATCTATCAAAATTAAATTCAGCATGCTTTAATGCATTATCAATTGCACTGACAAGTTGAGACAATAAAGCCCCTGAAGCAGATGTTATATAAGTTGAGACCTCTTGTAAATCTTGGTTATTTCTCACTGTAATTCCCACCCAGCCCATACTATCCTGACCGGCACGTCCCACCCTTCCTGCTAGATTCCAAAAGTCCCTAACAGGCATAGGCCCTAGATAAGGATAATTATACGCCCCCATGATTACAGCTGAAACTGGGAAGTTGATTCCTTGAGCTATGGTGGTAGTTGCTACCAAAGCTTGCAACTTCTCATTGGCCATTAAATCTTCAACTAAAAAGCGAATCTCATCTGGTAAAGCAGAACTGTGCACTGCAATTCTTCTATTCAAAAATCTTGCTAATGGAAAGTCATTTCCTAGCTCACTTTGCACTAATTTGACTAATAAATCTACATCCTCATCATATTCGAATTCAGCCGATGAGGCGGCAAATAGTGCTTCGGCTATTGAATATGTTTCATTAGGATCAGATGCCAAAACGATTATGGGTGATGCAACATTCAAATAATTTGCTCCTACCGTTTTGGCAATTTTCACCTTGGATGCCCTAGCTCCGGAAGCAGTTTCATTGGTTGCACCCCTAAACAACGGAATAGTTCCCCCAATTTCATAGGTTCCTTTATCGGTATGCAATGTCCTCAACACATAATCATACGCCCTTTTTTGACCTTCTATTTGAACTGCTCCAATAACTCGTTCATTAGGCTGCCACCAATCCAGTTCTAAATTGATAACCTGACCTCGGTCTGGAGCTAGCCAATCAACAATATCGGCAGAATTGGAGATATCAGGTGTCATTAATAAGAAATTGGCTTCTTGACAATCGTTTTTAATTGTCGACAATAGGAACTCGAGATTTAAGCCTCTTTGTTTCTCTTCAATGTTGTGTGCTTCGTCTACAACCGTTAAAACCAAAGACCTTTGCTCTGTCGTTCCTAGACCTTGGCGAACCAAAAGATTCATTTTCTCATAGGTTGTTACAAGCACGTCAAAAGTGGTCTGATTCCCGTTCTCTTCTATCAAATGTTGTTCAAACCCATCCAATTCAATGGCCCCACTTGCCTTTTCCACTCGCAACCCAATATTGCCCAAATCTCGTTTGAGTTGGTTATAAATTTGGTTTACTAATGCCTTGGTGGGAACTACATAGGCAACCCAACCACCTTGATCTCTAAATTGATTCAAGGCTTGTAAAATCCGATACTCTGCAATAAGCGTTTTGCCGCTTGAAGTAGGAAGATTAACCACGATAGCGCGATGAGCGGGGTTAAGAAGTTGTCCTTCAAAAATGGATTCCTTTTGAGGATAGAGTAACTCAAATCGACCTTTTTCCTCATGACTAACATGTCGATTGAACCGTGTAACCCAATTATTTATGCCCCTGGTATTATGCCAAATCGTGTTTCTAACCATTTTCACAGAAAAGGCTTCGAAAAATTTATACAGTAAAGACAAACTAATATTACCCGACTTATGAGCATACTCGCCAGAAATTTGCAAATGATATGTCAATTGGTTCTCTGCCTCTAAAGGCCTGCCTTCCAAAATGTATTGTCCCAAAACATCAATGCTCTTAGCAAAATGATATAATGACACCAATTCAGCAGCACCATAAGGGCGGCTTTCTTCATTTACTTGATCAAGAAAGCTGGACTCAAACAATTGTTGCTCGTTTCTTAATTGATTGATGTGCTCTACTGCCTGGCTAACATCCCTCCAATTTTCTTTTTTCACCAATTGTAATACGGCCTTAAAAGAAACATTCAATATTCGAATGTTCCAGTTATCACCCAACTCTATGCTTTGTATTTGCTCTTCAATCCCTTTGAGATATTGCTTCACAAAATGCCAGTGCTCTCCTAAATAGCCAAATGCAATTAGTTTAAAGGTTTCATAAACAAAATACTCACTTTCAATAATTACCGGCAATTGACTTGAAATATCAAAATAGGTCGAGCATAAAGCTTTGAATTCATTTGATGTTTCTACTTCATTACGTTGCTCCCAAAGTTCAATGATCCTTAATTCACATAGTTCTTTGGCTTTGGTGAGGTCTAGGATTTCAGCTTCTTCGAGTTGAAGATTTAAAAATCGTCTCGATAATTTCCCCTTTTGAATGAGCATACCAATTCCTGCAAGCATATCTGGATAGGCTTGTTCAAGAATTTGATATTTGATTTGTATACTCATTCGTATTACTCGTTTATGATATTTAGCCAATCGTTCTGTTGAATAGGAAGGTAGAGAGCTAATAATTTAAGCCCTATTGGTTCCAATATGTTAGTGCTCAGCCTTCCATAACTATTGGATAAGTCTCTTTCATCTTGATCAACGTCTCGAATCAGGATGCCAATCAATTGATAACTATTGGGGTTGGAGTAGTAGGCTCTTATCCCTGAGTTAAAGTCTATTTTAAATGGATGATCATCATGCAAATAGCTTGTTTTACTTTTTAAATAAGTTATCAATATCTGCCTTTTGGCTTGATTTTCGTACAAATCTTTTAGCTGCCCTTCAATTCCTTTCACTCCAGTCATAACTGCGGGTGGAAAGCTACGCTCGGAAGACACTTTAACTTCTCCAAAAAGAAATAGCACTTGTCCTTCAATTTCAATAAAACCCACCAAATCAGCTCCTGTTTTATTTCCACTTGGATTTCTGGTATCTCTTAATTCGTTCCAATGAAACCGGCAAGAAAACTCTTGCTGTAAAATCACTTCAGCATAAGCTTCACCAACTCTAAAATTTTGAACCTGAACACTTTCATCCTCAAATGCTTGTATGTCTACCAAAAGTCCCTCACTTGAAAAGCCCGTTTCCTCATGTAAGGCTCTCAATTGCTCAAGCAAATCATCTCTTACTTCACGGTCAAGCAAGTTGTCTTTTATTAATCCTTGCAAAAGTTCACGACTCTCTTGTTCATCAAAGCTAATACCCTGAAAACCCCTGTTAACAGATTCGTTATATTGATAATCAGTCCTCAATTTTCTCTCTTTAAGCTTGTTGTGGCTGGGATAATGTAAAGTTCAATAGGATAAGGAAAGTCTACGGCTTTAAAGTTATGATGTATTATCCGAGTATTTTAGAAATAAAACCCACTTAGCAAATGCGTCATTCCTGAATAGTAAAACCAAGTCACTAGAATTTTCTACAGTTCCTTTTGGCGCTTTTCAAGTTCAAGTTTCTGTATTTCTGACAATACACTTGTGGCCTTCCACCATAACCAAAGTCCTATTACGGCAAATAACAATCCTACTATTAAAAACAATAATTTGAATATTGAAAAAGAATCGATGTGATTTAACAATAAGAGAATCTTATCCTTCTCATACTTTAAAATTATTCTTTTCGTACTTACCTCATTCTCCTTTGATTTAATGGTTTGGAAGTCTAGGTTATATCGATTTTGTATTTCTCTTATTTCATTTGATGCAGAAGATTTTTTTGTTTTACCCTCTTCTATGGTCTCAAGTTTTTTTAGTGTTTCTTTTGTAACCTTTTTGAGGTTATCGACATCTTTGCTTAACTGGGCGATTTCTTCGTTCAACAACGCTATTTGTTGGTTGTACAAATTAACTTCAAGTTCTATTTTTTGCTTTTTTTCAAGTGGATAAATAAATGAAAAGGCCACTAAAAAAATTCCACCCATGAACAAGAATTTGTATAAATTATCTGAACTTGGAAAAATACTACCAATTTCCATTCTACTTAAAGTTGTTAATTCTTTCTTTATCAGCCTCTAACTCTTGTAATGATGAAGTAATCTTATCTATGGTGTCCTGTTCAAGCTGAATAAATTCATTTAACTCTGATGAATTTATCTCTGAATTAGGATTGTCGCAATAGGTAAGACTCAAAACTGCGACAAGTAAAACCAACGATTTTCCTCCCATTAATTTAAATTCTATCTGGCCAGGAGATTGTAATTGTAATCGAATCGAGTTTTTGTCGATTTCCTCATTTAAATCAAATTTACTATTAATACTACTTGTTAAGGCTTGAATACCGTCTATGAGAGTTATTAAAGACCTTACATTGATATCATGTACGGTATTTATATCAATGACAAAATGTGTGTTGTTGTTTTTACGGTATAACGGACTTACAATATTATCTATGTAAATACTATAGTCATTAATATTGCTAATAGTATGTTGCGTAAATCGCATTTTGTAGAAGTTAGGATCAAGCCTTGATGTGTTACGTATAGCAACCCACTTGATCTTTTTTCTTTTGTAATATTCACAATCGAAGCTTTTCCCTATGTCTATATAAACTTGGGAGCTTTCGATTATACCGAACGCGAATCTTGAAGAGTTTCTGCTGGGTATTATTACTACATCTCCCATTTTGAGATTTATGAATGAATGTAATTTATTAATTATACTCGATAGCTTTCTCTTTGTAGACTTCTTCGAATCGTCAAAATTCTCTGATTTAATTAACTTTTTTCTTATTTTCTCATCGGATTTTGGGTCGCCTAACTCTTCCAGTGTGATATTGTTCCATCCTATTGCGATAAAACCGTTTTCGCAATATGTTTCAAAGTGTTCGCCATAATCAGTCCTAACAAACCAATATTCTGTTTGCGAAGAAACTTCCTTAACCTTTCTTGTTAATTGTTCGATTATCATTTATTATTCACTTTATATACCCATGTTCCATAATCAAGTTTAGATTCGAATTCCGACAATAAGTTAGCTTGTCATAGTTTGTCATAGCTTCCCCTACTATATCAGAGCAAATTCAATCTCACTTATCCTCCCCCAATCTACCAACTC
Organism: Chitinophaga pinensis; assembly: GCA_943369355.1. Taxonomy (GTDB): domain Bacteria; phylum Bacteroidota; class Bacteroidia; order UBA7662; family UBA7662; genus UBA7662. Next base: position 140,302 of record CALRMX020000003.1, read on the forward strand.
TCCCCCAAAGCACAAAACAAACTGAGCGGAAAACAAAAAATAAATAAACCTTTGGGTTGGGCGTGAAGCGGGCTGGCCGAGCGCAGCGTGGGGCGGCGGTTTGGGGGTAGAAATAGGCGTTTGAAGGCCGTAGGCGCAACAAACGGGCGGTGGGGCGGCTGCGCTCGTGGTGGTTAAAACGCTACCTCCAGGGGATTGCGGGTGAGGTCGGCGCCGGTTTCGCAGCGGCGGATGAGCTGGGCTTGGCCGTGGTACAAAATGATACTCCTACTTATCCTAGGTGAGCCATCCGGCTACTTGATCTGCTATTTTTATAGCTGCTTTGCGCACTGGGATAAATTTGGAGTTTTTTAGTCAGGAAACTGAATTTATTGGATTAGGAATCGGTTGTGGTGGTTTTGGGTACTGCCCCTACCTCGTAGCCGAAAAGCTGCAGTACTTGGTTTACCTTATCCAACCGCAAACTTTGCTTTCCTTGTTCCAGTTCACGCACGAAACGTAAGCCTACACCAGCCTTTTCGGCCAGTTCGGGCTGAGTAAGCTTCACCGATTTCCGTTTGTTTTTTACAAAGTCTGCAAGCTTCATTTTATACCCTTTTGGGTACAAAAATAATCTAAATTGATAATTTTGCACCCTTTCGGGTGTATTTATCAAAAAAAAATAGCACAAGTATACCCTATCGGGTGTACTATTTGAGCAAAAGATGCAAATAAAACCCTATCAGGTATAATTTCAGCTAAAATCTCCAATAGCTTAAAAGCCATTCCGCAAATTTTACGGCCCTTGCCTCACTAGGGTATTTGTCACGGGCACACCAGAAAGTGAGCTTGTTGTAGCCGAAGGCCAAGATTTAGCAGCTACCTCAATTCTTTTACTTCACATTTGCGTAAAGAACCTAACGAGCTTGATGGGTCTTAAACTAAGGTGCAGCCAAATCGTATACCCAAGGCCTGAATCATGTCAAAATCATTCATCCACCGTACATCAAATGCCTCACATACATGAGGAATTTTAACTTTTTTGGAGTTGGCGGCAGTAGGTTTTTCTTCTTTGGTAACCAACACAGCCCCTTCTTTTAGGGCATGGGCAATTACCCAAGGGTCGGCCAATGAACGCTGTTTGGTGCTATCTACCAATTGCGGGAACACTTGCAAAATGTCACGCATGATCAGGGTAACCGGCTCATCTACCTCTACTTTGGAAATGTTGCTTTCTGTTAACCAAACGGCCAAATCATCCTCGGCGCGCGCGATTTCTTCAAACACGGCCTTTGGTATAAAAAGAGATCCGCGCTTACCCAATTCGTCGAGTGCTTCCCAGTATTGTGCGCAAAAAGCAGGATTATAGTATTTGCGCCAGGCTTCGATGAGCACATTCGAATCTAAACAATAGCGCCGCGAATCCTGACTCATGCGTACATTTTTGATTCGAGCTTAGCAAATTTGTTGATTTGAACATTCAATAAGCTGCTTGCTAAGCTGGGTGCAATGGCCCCCCCACGATAGGCATCGAGTACCACCTGAATAAACAGCCTACCATTGCGGCCGATGGTGGTGGGGTAGTACAAAGGGCTATTTTTCTTAGCCTCTTTCTGTCGTATTCTTTTAGCTTCTTCTTTGCGCAGAAACTCTTGGAAGTCAACCTCTGCCTGTTTTTTTAATTCTTGGTAGGTTGATAACCCAATGAGACGAAGATTGAAGGCCCGCACCAAAAGCGCAAACGCACTTACACCAAACTGCTTGGCAAGTCTGAAAATTTCTTTGCTCGACTGAAAAGCAGTTGCGCCAAAGCCCGAAACCATTTCTTCGGGCATAAGTGCGTGGGCGGCCACTTCGTTGCAGAACAACTCAACCGGGTGGAACTTGCCTTTATGCGTTAGCTCAGGCTCAAGCTCGTTGGAGATGCCCGTTTCGGCTATCCAGAGGTGTGCTAGCTCATGCACCAGGGTAAATAATTGTGGTGCATTCCAGTCGTCGGAGTTCACAAAAACGAATGGCGCGTGGGCGTCGGCTATGGCAAAGCCTTGTAGTTCGTCCGAATCAAGTTTGAGTCGGGAGTGAATAAAGCTGGTCCTTGAAACAAAAATGCCATTTTTTTCTGCGGCATCAATCCATTCACGAATGGGGTTTTGGCTCTTGTAGTTAGCAGCTTGGATGCCTAAAGTGCCGAGCATATCCTGCGCTACGGCTTGCGGACGGTCGTATATCGAAAAACGACCAATAAAAGGCAACTTTTCTTCCTGGTTTTCGGCATATACCTCGCTGATCCAAGCTTGCTTTTGTTGAATTTCTCGAATGATGAAGATGGAAGAGGTGGTCAGTTCTTTTGCGCCCGACTTTCTGAAATCTTGCAATGGCTGAAAGTCGCGGGGAACATCGGGTAAAAACAACAGGGCAAACGGCCGCTTGTAGGCTTGGGCAAGCGTTTGCGCCTGCCGGATGGTTGGTAGCTCGGTTCCGTCTTCCCAGCTTTTAAGTTTATCTACGGGAACAGAAACTTTTGCAGCAGCAGTTTCTTCGGTCATTCTAGCCGATTCTCTTGCCCACTTCAGCACTTTGGGAGTTATGTATGCTTTATCTGCCATAGAAGTTTCAAAAATACGGCTTTCAAGTACGTATTGCTTCTTCGTTGGGTATGTTCTACCCAATACGGTCGGTTTGGTATGACAAGATAACAAACAACTTGTAAAACATTTATGGTTTGGCAAAAAAGTACACTAAAATGCTTCAAACACCACCAATCGGTAGCGGTATTCCTACGCGCACTGTGACTAAGACTAAAACGCTACCTCCAGCTGGTTGCGGGTGAGGTCGGCGAGGGTTTCGCGGCGGCGGATGAGCTGGGCTTGGCCGTTGTACACCAGTACCTCGGCGGGGCGGAGGCGGGCGTTGTAGTTGTTGCTCATGGTAAAGCCGTAAGCGCCGGCATTGGCAATGGCCAGTACGTCGCCTTCGCGCACTTCGTTCAGCTTGCGGTCGTAGCCAAAGGTGTCGGTTTCGCAAATGTTGCCTACCACGGTATACACCCGCGGCGTGCCGGTGGGGTTGCTGGCGTTAAAAATGTGGTGCCAGGCGTTGTAAAACATGGGTCGGATGAGGTGGTTTTGGCCCGAGTCCACCCCGGCAAATACGGTGGCGGTGGTTTGTTTCACCACATTCACCCGCGTGAGCAAATAACCGGCGGCACTCACCAAAAATTTGCCGGGCTCAAACATGAGCGTCAATTCACGGCCGTAGGCTTTACTAAACTCCTTAAATCTACTCGTGAGCGCCTGGCCCAGGGCTTCGATGTCGGTGGTTACGTCGTCTTCTTTGTAGGCCACCTTGAAGCCGCTGCCAAAGTCGATGTACGCGAGCTCGGTAAAATGTTCGGCACAGTCGAACAGCAGCTCGGCGCCACGCAAAAACACGTCGGCATCGAGTATGTCGGAGCCGGTATGCATGTGCAGGCCGTTGATGTGCATGTTGTGCGTTTTCACCACCCGCGTGAGGTGGCGCAGCTGGTGGATGCTGATGCCAAATTTGCTGTCGATATGCCCGGTGCTGATGTTCACATTGCCGCCGGCGAGGATGTGTGGATTGATGCGCACACAAACGGGCACGCTGTGGCCGTAGCGGTGGCCAAACTGCTCGAGTATCGAGATGTTGTCGATATTGATGCGTACGCCCAGGGCCACGGCCTGCTCGTATTCGGCCATGCCCACGCAGTTGGGCGTAAACAAAATATCCTGCGGCGCAAAACCGGCCAGCAGGGCCAGCTCCACCTCCTGAATCGATACGGCATCGAGCCCCGCGCCCTGCCGCAGCAGCAAACGCAACACATTGATGTTGTTGAGTGCCTTGCAGGCATACAGCAGCTTGAGGGGCACCCCGGCAAAAGCCGCTTCCAAACGTTGGTACTGCTGCTCAATGCGGTTACCGTCGTATACGTACAAGGGCGTGCCGTAGGTGTCGGCTAAGCTGGGGAAGTCTACGCCCGGGATGGCGTAAGGGTCGGTAGGCTGCTGCATGGGTGGGGGTGTAAAAGGCACAAAGATATTTTTTAGCTAGCTTTGTGGGGCGTTAAAGCGCAAATTCCTGCATTTTTTGGCGTTAAAATAGCATTTTGTGGATACGGCCGGAAGTGCTGCAGGCCCTGCACATATTGCCTGTTTAATAATTTCTGCAAAAAGTTAAACAAAAAGAAAAAAGTCGCTGTTCTTCTCTCCATGCAAGTCACCATTGCCCGCAAAGCTCACTTCAACTCCGCGCACCGGTTGCACAATCCCCTGTGGGACGAAGCAACCAACCGGGAGGTATTTGGAAAATGTAACAACCCCAACTACCACGGCCACAACTACGAGCTCATCGTGAAGGTTAGCGGCGAAATCGACCCACAAACGGGTTATGTGATGGATGTAAAAGTGCTCGCCGATCTGATTCGCGATGAGATTGAGGCACGTTTCGATCACAAAAACCTGAACCTCGATACGGAAGAGTTCAAAAATCTGAACCCGACTGCCGAAAACATTGTAGTGGTTATTTGGCAACTCTTGCGTGCTAAAATTGATGTTAACAAGAAGTTGAAAGTTATTCTTTATGAAACCGAACGAAATTTTGTCGAATACGAAGGGCATGCGTGATCAACTCGATATCGACGCCATGGGCGACGATCACGTGGGCACTTCCAGCGAAACTCCCCTTCGCCTCGACGCCTTCGAAATCGACAACGAACTGAAGATTGAGCTCATCGAAAAACATTTCCGTGAGATCATGAACATATTGGGGCTCGACCTCACCGACGATAGTTTGCGCGGTACCCCCAAGCGTGTGGCCAAGATGTACGTGGAAGAGATTTTTAATGGCCTCGACCCGAAAAACAAACCGCAGATCACCCTCTTCGAGAACAAGTACCGCTACAACCAGATGTTGGTAGAGAAAGACATTACCCTCTACTCCAACTGCGAGCACCACTTTGTGCCCATCGTGGGCAAAGCCCATGTGGCCTACATCAGCAACGGCCACGTGATTGGCCTGAGCAAAATCAACCGCATCGTAGAATATTACGCCAAGCGCCCGCAGGTACAGGAGCGTTTGACCAAACAAATCGCCAACGAGCTCAAGCGTGTGCTCATGACCGACGATGTAGCCGTGGTGATCGACGCCCACCACATGTGTGTATCGTCGCGCGGCATCAAAGACCGGAGCAGTAGCACCGTAACGGCCGACTATAGTGGCAAATTCCTCGACGAGGCCACCCGCAACGAGTTCCTCAAATACCTCGAGCTCAAAAGCGGCTATTGATGCTACACGGCAAACACATCGTAGTCGTTGGCGGTAGCCGCGGCATCGGCGCGGCCGTAGTGGCCCAAGCCCTCGCCCAAGGTGCCCGCGTCACAGTGCTCTCGCGCAGCGCACCAGCCTCCGCAGCCGCGCTGCACATCGCCTGGGATGCCCTTAGCGACGATACCGCCGCCTTCGAACAAATCGAGGGCCCGGTAGATGGCTTGGTGTATGCCCCCGGCTCTATCCTACTCAAACCCTTCAATCGCTTCAGCGATGCCGATTTCGAAAACGATTTCCGCATCAATGTGCTGGGCGCGGTGAAAGCGGTACGCAACCTCATCGGCAAACTCAAACAAAGCGATTCGGCCTCGGTGGTGTTTTACAGCACAGTGGCCGCCCGCGTGGGCATGCCTTTCCATGCGTCGATCGCTACGGCCAAAGGCGCCATCGAAGGCCTCGGCAAATCGCTGGCAGCCGAATATGGGGTGAACAAAATTCGCGTAAACGTGCTGGCACCTTCGCTCACGGCCACCGATTTGGCGGCAGGGCTGCTGAGCTCGCCCGAGAAGCAGGAAGCCAGCAACAAACGCCACCCCATTGGCCGCTACGGCCAACCCGACGATTTGGCGGGGCTCACCACCTTCTTGCTGTCGCCCCAAGCGGGCTGGATCACCGGCCAGGTGATTGCAGTAGATGGCGGCATGAGCGGCATCAAACTCGTTTAAACTCCCTCACCCAATAAAAAGGGGCTACCGGAATTCGGTAGCCCCTTTTTTGTGTGTATTGCGGGAGCGATTAGCCTTTGAGGGCTTTGTCGATCATAAACCGCAGGTGCTCGCGGTGCGCTTTGGTTTCGGCATCGCCGCCGGCCGCAGCCTTGAGCTGGGTGTTGAGCTTGGTGAGGTTCGACAGGGCCACCGACTGCGCTACATAATTGAACGGATTGTCTTTTTGGTCTTTGTCTAAGCCTGCCATAAAAATGAGTCGGTTTACGTATTCGAGCTGCAGCATCTGGCGGTAACTGTTTACGTTGCCGGCCATATCGGCCTGGAAGATGCCGTTGGTCAAGTCGCCCATCATCTCGGCCAGTCCGTATTCGTTGCCGTACAGGCGGCTATCTACGATACGTTGCTGCGTTACGGGGTGCAACACATGGTCGAGCACAGTGCGGTACGCGGCCATGGCGCGGTTGTGTACCTTCGGGTCTTCGGTGCTGCTGAAGAAGTTGAAGCCGCGGCGCTGCACCTGCAAATGGGCGAGCAGCTCGGCATCGGCCACAAAGGCATTGGGCGCCAGCACATACTTGCTGAGGGCGTTTATGGCGCGCTTCTGGTCGGCCTTGCTCACGGGCGTAAACGGCTTGGTGGCACCGGCCTGACCGGCAAAACCGCGGTCGGTATACACGCCGCCCACATAACGGGTTACGGTGGCTGCGGCATTGATCATCTCACCGCCCAAAATCATGTAGGCGTTGGTGAGCTCCTGGTACGACTGTCCGTCTTTGGTATAGCGCTTCTTGAGGTCGCGGGTGAGCTGGTTCACCAGCTGGAAACGCTCCTCGCTGTAGGCGATGGCGTCCGACGACATATCGTTCACGTTGATGCGCGGGTCGATGGCTTTGCCGGGAGCACGCATATCGTCGGCATCGTTGCCGAAGGTAAGCGCGGGCTCGGTGGAGCGGTTCAAGATTTTTTGGAGACGAGCTTCTTCGGCGGCGGCATCGCTGAGGGCCGGGCTGTAGCCGTACTCAATCACCCACATATCGTAAGGACCGGGCTTTTTGGTGAAGTAGTTGCCTTGCTTGGCGGGGTCGAGGCTCAGGTTCACGGCCGGATAGTCCATCACCGAGCCCACGAGGCCTACGGCTTCGGTGAGCTGCTTGTTGTGCAGGTCTTTGGGGGCGTGCAGTTGCGAGGCCTTCATGTTGTGGTTGAGGCCGAGGGTGTGTCCCATCTCGTGCAGCACGAGGTAGTACAACGATTCGGTGAGGTACTCCTTTTTGCGCTCGGCGCTGGCGCCGGTAGCTTCGAGCATTTGCATGCCCAAGTGGAAATTATGCTGCAAGTGACCAGCTAGGGCACACTGGTGTTCGTTGCCGGCCAGCTCGTGGGCGTCGTGCTGCTGCAAGCCGTTGTTGTTGTACAAATCGGCCTGGCGCAGGCGGTTGCTCACAAATACGTACTCGAGCATGATGTCGGCACCGAGTATTTGTCCGGTACGGGGGTTGGTGAAGCTCGGGCCGTAACCACCAAAGGGCGGGTAAGGCGACGAGGTCCAGCGCAGCACATTGTAGCGGATGTCGCCGGCATCCCAGTCGGCGGTATCGGGCTGCACCTTCATCACCACGGCATTTTTGAAACCGGCCTTTTCGAAGGCTTCGTTCCAGCGGGCACCGGCATCGAGTATGGCCTGGCGGAACTCTACGGGCGTGGTGTTTTCTACCCACCAGGTGATGGGTTCAACGGGCTCACTGAGGGCCGCGGCGGGGTCTTTTTTCACCAGGTGCCAGCGGTTGATCACATCGCGGTAGGGTGCAGCTTCGGGGCTGGTCATGTCGTCGACCTGGCGGCCAAAGTAGCCTAGGCGGGGATCGTCGCGGCGGGGCTGGTAGTCGTTCTCGGGCACAGCGATGATGCTGTGCTGCAAGCGCACGGTCACGGCGCGGGGGTCGGTCACGTCTTTACCGCCGCCGTTGAGGGCATTGGGGTTGTCGTACACCAAATCCACCACCACATCGGTATTGGCGGGGTAGGCTTTGATGTGTACGTATTTCGACTTGGCCTTGTTCAGGTTGCCGAGGCTAAACTGCATGGGGCCAGCGCCAGGGAACTGGGGTGGCTTCACGCGGTCGAACTTCTCGTCCATGAACAAATTGCCGGCCTCGATGAGGATCTGGCCCTTTTCGGTGTCTTCGGCCACGATTTTTTCGCTGAGCAGCAAAGCGGCGCTCACATTGGCGTCGCTCGAGCGGCTGAGGGCGTTGGCCGTGTCGAAGTGGAAGTTGAGGTTGAGCATCTCAAAGTCGATGCGGTCGTAATAACGCGTTACCTTGAACATGGCGTTGTTGCGGAACGAGCCGCGGTTGAGGCCCACGCGGGCGAGTCCGTTTTCGGAATAGCTCCAGTAGATGAACTCCTTGCCGAGCTGCTCCTTCTTCAGCAGCAGGTAGGTTTTGCCGTCGGTGGTGTCTTGGTACACGGTCATGAGTCCGTCGAACTTCACGGCCGACTTCACCTTGGAGGCGATCGTGGCCTTCTTCGATTCGGGCGCCGGCGGTTTGGGCGCTTCCTCCGTTTTTTTCCTCTTCCGCCCCATAGCAGTAGCTTCTGCCGCTGGGAGCGCCAGTATTGCTGCCAAGGCAAGCACTAGGCAATAAGATTTCTTCATAGTGTATTTTGTAAAAGCAAGGTAAATTACAATACTAAAGTGAATTGGTTTGTTAAAACGACCTAATTCTCTACCACAGGCATCTGTGGTGGTGCCCAGCGGTAGCAGATGCCCACGCGGCCGAGGTGGGTGGTGATGTGCTGGAAGTGGTGCTGGTAGCCGGCCATCAGCTCCCAGCGGTGCCAGCGGTGGCTCAGCTCGAGGCGCAGGGCGTAGGGCCGGTCGCCGTCGTTCATCCAGCCCCAGTAGCCGGCCATGGCGGTATTGAGCTGCCAGCTGCGGTGCGAGAGCTCGGTCTGCACGCCCCAGTTTACGGCGTCGTTCTGGCTGGCAAAACCGTACTGCCATACGTACAAGCCGGCCCAGCCGTGGGCACGGATGCGGTCAAGCCACCGCTGCTTTCGGTACCAGCTGTAGCCGGCATGCAGGTCGAAGATGTAGCCCGGGCTATTGGTGAAGCGTGCATTCTCGAGGTTTTTGCCGGCGGTGGTTTTGACGTTCACGCTCAGCAACAGATCGGGCCGCCAGCCTTTGTCGCGCTGCCGCAGCAGCTGGAAGCCGCTGGTAATCCACACATCGCCCTCGCTGCTGCCACTGCCCGAGGCGTCGCGGGCACGGCGCAGGTCGCGCACCGCGGTATCGGTGCTGTACCACTCGCGGCTGCGGTATTCGAGCTGCAAAAACACCCGCTCGGGGGCCAGCGGCAAACGGATGCGGTGGTAGAGGTTGGTGGTGCGGTCGCCGGGGGCGCGGTGCAGCTCTACCGATGTTTCAAAGGCATAGTCGCGCCCTACACGGGGGTACAACATGCGCGGGATGGGCAGGGCATTGGGCCCCATATAGGCGGGGTTGCGGCGCATATACTGCTCCCAGGGGGTTACGCCGTCCCAGCCCACATTGGCTTTCCAATGCGCGTAAGGATCGCTGGCCTGCGCCAGGATTGATGTTCGCACATTGATAAAAAATGCAAAGGCGAGAACCGTTCGAAGAAATATCCGTTTTATCAAAAGACGAATGTCTATTTTCGTACAAAATAGTGTTTAAACTGCGTTCCATGAAAAAATTGCTTTTCGGATTTTTTGCCGTGCTGCTGCTCCAGCTGGGGGTGAACCTCGATACCAACGCCCAGGCGGCACCCAAACCGCGGAAAAGTCCCATGACGGTAGCGACCTTGAAGTCGGGAAAAACCTACCTCAAGGTGGTGTACAGTCAGCCCTTCAAAAACGAACGGGAGATTTTTGGCAGCCTGGTGCCCTACGGCAAGGTGTGGCGTACCGGCGCCAACGAGGCCACCGAAATCACCGTCACGCAGAAGATCAAAATCGGCGGCAAAACCCTGCCCGCCGGCACCTACAGCCTGTTTAGCATCCCCAATGCCGACAAGTGGACCATCATCCTCAACAAAGACCTGGGCCTGTGGGGCGAGTACGAATACAACGCCAAATGCGACCAGCTGCGCTTCGACGTGCCCGTGAAGGCCGTCGACCAAGCCTGGGAAGCCTTTACCATCAAACTCGACAAGTCGGGCGCCGGCGCGGTGATGACGCTGGTGTGGGACAAAAGCTCGGTGGAAATCCCCATCGAACTGTCGAAATAAACCTTTGGCCGCCCCGGCCGTCAAAGCAGCCTCTGGAACCGACAAACTTGTCCCGGAGGCCTTTTCATTTAGCTTTTTACCGTGAAGAAATTACTACCTGCCTTATTATTTGTTTGTATTAGTGTGACTACCGTGGGCGTTTACGCGCAGTTGCCCGCCGCTGGTCCCGCTGCGGGCGGTCGTGCTACGCCCCGCATTGCGCGCCTCTACGGCCGCGTGCTCGACGCCAGCACCCGCAAGCCCGTGGAGTTTGCCACCGTTACCCTGCTCGCCGGCAAAAAAGACAGCATTGTGAGCGGCGCGCTGGTGCAGGCCAATGGCGACTTCAGCCTCGACAAGCTGCCCTTTGGTCGCTACCGCCTCAAGGTGAGCTTCATCGGCTACAAGCCCATCGAAAAAAACATCGACCTCAGTCCCCAGAAAGCCGAGCAGGACCTCGGCGACTTCCGCCTCGAGCTCGACGCCGCCCTACTCAATACCGTGGAGGTGCAAGCCGAGAAGGCCGCGGTGATCATGAACATCGACCGGCGGGTGTACAATGTCGACAAAGACCTCAGCAGCCGTGGCGGCACCGGCATCGACATCATGAAAAACCTGCCCGGCGTGACCGTAGATGCCGAGGGCAATGTGAACCTGCGCAACGGCAGCCCAACGGTCTTCATCGACGGGCGGCCCAGCGTGCTCACCCTCGACCAGATCCCCGCCGAGCAGATCGAGCGGGTAGAGATCATCACCAACCCCAGCGCCAAGTTCGACGCCAGCACCACCGGCGGCATCCTGAATGTGGTGCTCAAAAAAAATACCCGCCCCGGCTACCTCGGCTCGGTGAATGTGGGCTACGGCTTCTACAACCGCTACAACGGCGGCGGCAACTTCAATGTGAAGGAAGGCAAGTGGAATGTGGGGCTGAGCTACAACATCAACAGCCGCTTGGTGCCCGCCGAAGGCTTTAGCGAGCGGGTGAACCTGCTCAACGACCAGGCCGTAGGTTATTTCGATCAAACCAACCTCAACAATTTTGGGAGAACCTTCCAGTTTGGCCGCGTGAATGTAGACTACCAGTTCAACAACCGCTCGACCCTCACCCTGGCGCAGAACATGACCGGCGGTAACATCACCACCGACGAAACACAGACCTTCAGCAGCCTCGACGCCAACCGCGCCGTGCTGGAAACCGGCAGCCAGCTCAACGACCAGGAAAACTACTTCCGCAACTACACCACGCAGCTGCTGTGGCGGCAAACCTTCCCCAAAGAAGGCAAGGAATGGACCGCCGACCTCAGCTACAATATGGGCCGCAACGGCACCGACGCCCTGTTTACCACCAACCTCTTCGACGGCAGCGGAGCTCCCCTCCCCAACCAGCCGCGCCTGCAGCAGAACACCGGCGGCGGCCAAACCCGCATCGCCACCTTCCAGTTCGACTTTGTGGACCCCCTCACCGACCGCAGCAAGCTGGAGTGGGGCCTGCGCAGCAACTACCGGAAAAATACCGCCAACCTGGAGGTAAGCATCTACGACTATGCCCTGGGCGCCTACGCCCCCGACAGCTTCCTCACGAACCGCTACCGGGTCGACGATTTGGTGAATGCCGCCTACGTGACCTATACCGGCAAGTTCACCGACAAGCTGAGCTACCAGGGAGGCATGCGCTTTGAACAAACCTACCTGGTTACCGAGCTCCCCGACCGCAACCAAACCTTCTCGTACCTCTACCCCGACGGGCTGAACAATATCGGCAAGGCCCTCTTCCCGAGTGTGTATTTGGCCTACAAAGCCAACGAGCGCAACGAGTTTCAGCTGAATATGTCGCGCAAGATCCGCCGCCCCGACTTCCGGCAGATCACGCCCTTCATCTTTTTTGCCGACCGCCAGAATTACAATATCGGTAATCCCGCTCTGGCCCCCGAGTTCATCAACCTGGCCGAAGCCAACTACAGCCGCAACTACAACAAAGGCAGCCTGCTGAGCTCGGTGTACCTGCGCCAAACGCAGGACGTGATCACCAACTTTGTGTATGTGCTGCCTACCGACTCGAGTGTGCTAGTGAGCACCTACACCAACGGCAACAATCAGGTGAGCTGGGGTACTGAACATACGGTGAAGTTTAAGCCCGTGGAGCCCCTCGAGATCACCCTCAACGGCAACGCCTTTTATACCGACATCAGCGCCAGCACAGCCGGGCAGCAGCTCGCCAACAGCGGCTGGAGCTGGAACGCCAAAATCATTGCCACCTACAAATTCCCGAAAGAGTACACCCTGCAGCTGAACAGCGACTACGAAGCGCCGCGCATCATCCCGCAGGGCCGCACCATACCCGTGTACAGTACCGATTTGACGCTGAGTAAAGACTACAAAAAGTTGTGGTCGTTTTCGGTGGCCGTGCTCGACGTATTCAATACGCGCCGCTTCGGCAACACCTTCGAAACACCCTTCTTCACGCAGGAGCTGAGTCGCCGGCGCGACACCCGCTTTTTGCGGCTCACCGCCAGCGTACGTTTCGGCGAATTCGACGTGAGCTTCCTCAAAAAGTTACGCAGGCCGAGTGGCGGCGGCGGTGGTGGCGAGATGGATTTCTAAGCCCGAAGGCCGATACGGGTGTAGAATGTTTAACTTTGGTGAACCGCGAGGTCAATCCCAACCAAACCCCTATGCCCAGCAGTCGCAAAGCGGCCTTCAAGGCCTTTCTGAACGCTTTTCCCGAGTACAAGACCACAGGCGTCCTCGACAAACTCCGCAAAAAGGAGTACGCCCGTCTCGATAAGGAAGGCCACGTTTACCTAGATTATACCGGCGGGAATTTGTATGCCGAAAGTCAGCTCGAACAACACTTCAAGCTGCTGCGCAAGCACACCTTCGGCAACCCACATTCGACCAATCCCAGCTCACAATTCGCCACGCGGCTGGTAGAAGAAACCCGTGCCTATGTGCTCAAGTACTTCAATGCCGGCGACGATTATTACTGCATTTTCACCGCCAATGCCTCCGCCTCGCTCAAAATTGTTGGCGAAAGTTATCCCTTTGGCGAGGACTCGTTTTTGCTGCTCTCGCTCGACAACCACAATTCGGTGAACGGCATCCGGGAGTTTGCGCGCAACAAAGGCGGCGAGTTTGCCTATGTACCGCTCGACGAAAGCAGTCTGCACTTGCAAGCACAGTCACTCAAGCACGAGCTCGAGGGCCATGCCGACAAAAAGCACAAGCTGTTTGCCTTTCCCGCGCAGTCGAATGTGTCGGGCATCAAACATCCGCTGCGCTACATCGAAGAAGCCCACCAAAACGGCTGGGACGTGCTGCTCGACAGTGCCGCCTTTGTGCCCAGCAATACCCTCGATTTACAGCAGCTGAAGCCCGACTTCGCCACCGTATCGTTTTACAAAATTTTCGGCTACCCGACTGGCCTGGGCTGTTTGCTCATGCGCAAAGAAAAGATGCAGAAGCTGGTGAAGCCGTGGTTTGCCGGCGGCACGGTGAGCCTCACCTCGGTGAACTTCCCCGGGCATTTCCTGCTCACCAACCACGAGCGTTTTGAGGAAGGCACGGTGAACTACCTCGACATTCCCGCCATCAAAATCGGCCTCGAGCACATCGAAAAGATCGGCATCCCCGTGATTCAAACGCGGGTGCGCTGCCTCACGGGCTGGCTCATCGGCGCACTCAACGGCCTACAGCACGCCAACGGCAACCCCGTATTGCATGTGTACGGTGCAACCGATTTAAACGAGCGCGGCGGCACGCTGGTGATGACTTTCCTTGACGAAAACAGCCGCATCATTCCGTTCAAAGTCATCGAAACCGAGTCGAACAAGCGTAAGATCAGCTTACGTACCGGCTGCTTCTGCAATCCCGGCATCGACGAAACCAACTACCACGTAGGCGAAGCCGAGCTCGAAGGCTACTACCGTTCGCACGAGGAAGGCAACTTTTTCGACATGATGGCCGTGACCGGCAAATTGCGCGGCGCCATACGCATCTCGGTAGGCTTGGCCAGCAACTTTGCCGACGTATATACCTTTTACGAATTCGCCAAAAGCTTTCAGAAGTAGTCCAAGCCCAAACAAAGGCGGCTGAGGGTTGTTCATTGATGCTATGCATCAAACGCCCTATGTGATCTGTTGGCTGCGCCGCGACCTGCGGCTCACCGACCAAACTGCCCTATTTCATGCGCTGAATAGCGGTTATCCCGTTCAGCTCGTCTTTATTTTCGACCGCGAGATCCTCGATAAGCTCGAAGATACCGACGACCGACGGGTGAGCTTCATCTACCAAAGCCTGCAGGCCGTGGATGCACAGGCGCAGCAGTTTGGCAGCCGTTTGCATGCGTACTACGGTCGTCCGCTCGACATTTGGCAGCAGCTGGCCGCCGACCCGCAGTTGAAGGGCGTGTACGTAAACCGCGACTACGAACCCTACGCCCGCGAACGCGACAGTGCGGTGAGCGCACTTTTGCGGGCGAAAAATATCGCCTTCAACCACTACAAAGACCAGGTGATTTGTGAAGCCAACGACGTTTTGAAAGACGACGGCAAGCCCTATACCGTTTTCACCCCCTACAGCCGCAAGTGGAAGACGAAGGTAACCGATGCCTTTTTTGGGCATCAGGCCAGCGAGAAGTTGCTCGATAAGCTACTGCCCAGCACCGAAAGCAAGTTGCCGAGTCTCGAATCCATGGGCTTTCGCCCCGCCGCGTCCAGCTTCCCCGACACCCAGCTCGACGAAACATTGCTCCGCAACTACCACGAGCAGCGGAATATTCCCGCCATCCGCGGCACCTCGCGGCTTGGTGTCCACCTCCGTTTTGGTACCATCAGCATCCGCAGCATCGCCGCGCGGGCCAGCGCCAGCAACGAAACCTTTTTGAACGAACTCATCTGGCGCGACTTCTACCAGATGATTCTCTGGCATTACCCGCACGCCGCCAAGGGAGCCTTCAAACCCGCCTACGACCAAATTCCGTGGCGTAACAGTGCGGCCGACTTTGAACGTTGGTGCAGCGGCACCACCGGCTACCCCATCGTTGACGCCGGCATGCGCGAATTGGCCGCCACCGGCTTCATGCACAACCGGGTGCGCATGATTGTGGCCTCGTTCCTCACCAAACACCTGCTCATCGACTGGCGCTGGGGCGAATCCTGGTTTGCGCGGCACCTGCTCGACTTTGACCTGGCCGCCAACAACGGAGGCTGGCAATGGGCAGCCGGCAGCGGCTGCGATGCAGCGCCCTACTTCCGCGTATTTAACCCCAGCGAGCAAACCAAAAAGTTCGACGCGTCGGGCAGCTACATCCGGCAGTGGGTACCCGAAATTGATAGCCTGAGCTACCCCAAACCCATGGTAGATCATGCCTTTGCCCGCAAACGTGCACTCGACACCTATGCCATCGCCTTAAAAGGACTGACCACCGAAACCGAATGAAACACATCACCCAAAGAGAGCTGCTGGATGCCGATAAGCAGTACCGCACCAATTTGATGAACTGCCTCAGCGGTCCACGCATGGCGGTATTGGTTGGCACCACCAACGGGGCAGGACACACCAACCTCGCCATCTTCAATTCTACCCTCCACATAGGCGCTCATCCCCCGCTGGTTGGGCTCATTTTTCGACCCGACAGCGTAGATCGGCACACCTTAACCAACATCCGTACTTCAGGCCAATACACCATCAACGCAGTGGGCATGCACTTTTACGAGCAAGCGCACCATACCAGTGCCCGCTACCCGGCCGAAATCAGCGAATTCGATGCTGCCGGACTTACCCCGCAGTTCAGCAACCGCATGAAAGCCCCATATGTGGGCGAGTCGACCTTACGTTTTGGCCTGACCCTCCGGGAAGAGGTGCCCATACAAAGCAACGGCACCTGGCTGGTGATTGGTGAAGTGCAGGAAATTTGGCTCAAAGCTGTATTGCTGAAAGACGACGGCAGCCTGCGCCTCGACCAGGCCGGTATAGTCGCGGCCGGTGGCCTCGACCATTATTACGGCTTAGCATTTTTGAGCGCCCTGCCCTACGCCAAGCCCAAAATGTAAAAAGCCACCCGTCGGGGAATGACGGATGGCTTCAACCAAACTATACAGCTCCGTTACCGGAGTATTAGGCAGTGGCCAGCTGGATATCGCCGAGTAAACGAATTTCGTCGCTTACCAAGAGGTCGCCAGCTTCGGTTACCACGTGGAATTTGAGTCCGTAATCTTTGCGGTTGAGTTTACCGCTGAAGGTCAAGCCTGCTTTGGTATTGCCCCATGGGTCAACTTTCACGCCGCCAATTTCAACCTGAAGGCTTACTTCGCGGGTTACGTCGCGGATGGTGAGGTCGCCGGTGAGTTCAAAACCTTCGCTGCTTGCATTTTTGATGCTTTTACCTACGAAAGTGAGCTTTGGAAACGCCTCAGCATTAAAAAAGTCGTCGCTTTTGAGGTGGCCATCACGCTGTTCGTTGCCGGTGTCGATAGAAGCGATATCGGCTTCGAATTTGATTTTGGCGGTGCTTAAATCGTTGCCTTCGGTTTCAATTTCGGCTGAGTACGACTTGAAGGTACCGGTTACATTGGTAATCATCAGGTGTTTCGCCTTGAAGTTGATTTCGCTATGGGCGGTGTCGATAGCCCATTTGGTTAAAGTTGTGCTCATGTGTAATTTATTTTAAGGTTTTTGTTTGCTGTGTTTGTCGGGGACGAAGGTATAACGATGTTTGAACATTAAAGTTCATTCCGCAAAAAAAAATTGTTACTTTACCATTAAACTATCGGTACAACGAATCGTCAGTACGGCATGAAGAAACTTTTACTCCTCGCATTTCTAGGAATTTACGGCTACGCTGGCGCACAATCGTACTTTCCGCCAATCGTTGGCAGTCAATGGGATACCCTCTCGCCTACGCGATTTGGCATACGTCAATCGGCCATCGACTCGGCCATCAACTTTCTCGCCTCGTACGATACCAAAGCGTTCATTGTGCTGAAAGACGGCAAAATTTTGCACGAACATTATTTTGGCAGTTTCACCGCCGACAGCGCCTGGTACTGGGCCTCGGCAGGAAAAAGTTTAACCGCTTTTGGTGTGGGCATGGCCCAATTCCAAGGACGTTTGTCGATACAAGACAGCAGCTCGCGTTATCTCGGTACGGGCTGGACCAGCCTTACGCCTGCACAAGAAGGCCAAATCAAAATCTGGCACCAGCTCACCATGACCAGCGGCCTGAACGACGGCGTTCCCGACGACAATTGCGATAGTCCGGCTTGCTTGCAGTACCTCGCCCCAGTAGGTACCCGCTGGGCCTACCACAACGCACCTTACCGGCTGCTACACGATGTGGTTGGTGCCTCGGCGAACCAGTCATGGCAGGCGTTTTTCAACCAACAAATCAGTGCCCGCACCGGCATCAGCGGCCTGTGGATCGACCATGTGCTGTACAGCAAGGCCCGCTCGATGGCGCGCTTCGGCTTGCTCATGCTCAACAAGGGCGTCTGGAATGGCGACGTGCTCCTGGGCGATACCGCCTACCTCAATGCCATGATCCGGCCTTCTCAAAACCTCAATAAATCGTATGGTTATTTGTGGTGGCTCAATGGGCAGGATAACTTCATGATGCCGCAAAGCCAAATTCAGTTTTCGGGCTCCCTCCTTCCCGCGGCACCTGCCGAATTGGTGATGGGCCTCGGCAAAAACGACCAAAAGTTGTATCTGCTTCCCAGTCGAAACATCGTGGTGATACGGATGGGCAACGGCAGCAATTTGCCCGTGCCGGTGCTTTTCGACCGCGATTTCTGGAATTACCTCCCTGCCATTTTACCTGCCAATGGGTTGGCAGTAAGCCAAACGTCGACCAATGCAATCAAAGCCTACCCCAATCCCGCTTCCACCTCTTTACAGCTCGAACTGCCCGAGGGGCACTATGCCCTCAGTTGGTTTGACCTAAGCGGCAAAAAAGTCGCCACCGCCGAGCTCCATGGCACCCAGCTTACCGAACTGCCCAGCGCCAATGGTTTATATTTGCTGGTCGCCGAACGTATCGAAACGGGTGAACGTTTCCATACCAAAATCGCTATCCAACATCCATGAGTTTTCCTTCCGATTTCTGGAACCAACGTTACGGTGAAGCCGCCGACTATGTGTACGGCACTGCACCCAATGTGTTTTTTGCCCAACAGCTGCAGCAGCTAAAACCCGGCAAGCTGTTGTTGCCCTTCGAAGGCGAAGGCCGCAATGCCGTTTGGGCGGCTCGCCAAGGCTGGGAAGTAGCATGTTTCGATTTCAGCAGCACCGGGCGCGACAAAGCCATGCAACTTGCCCAAAACGCAGGCGTAACCATCGCCTATGCGGTAAGCGACTTCCGCAATTACCCCTGGAAAAAGCAACATTACGATGTGGTGGGTTTGTTTTATGCCCATCTGCCCGAAGAAAGCCGCAAGCTACTGCACGCAGCAGTACTGGAAACCCTCGAAATAGGTGGCATTTTATTGCTCGAAGCCTTTTCGACGGCACAGTTGGGCAAAAAATCGGGTGGACCGCAATCGCTCGATATGTTGTACTCGGCCGAACTCCTGCACGACGATTTTGCAGCCTTACGCAATCGGGTAATCCAAGAAGAGTTGGTGATGCTCGACGAAGGTCCGGGGCACCGAGGCGAGGCATCGGTACTGCGCCTGGCCGGCATGCGCTGATTTAGATACCAAATTCTACCTGAAACATCGCGCCCCAGCGGTTGCCTACGCCATTGAATTGAGGTAGTCCGTTGCGCCAGCGGTACACCACATGGGCTTGTGCTTTGATGCGGTGACCGTTAAAATAACGCGATGCACCTAACCAAGCTTCTTCGGTACGTCGCTCGTATGGGGCTATCGACTGGAAAGGCCGCACAACAGTATAACGTGCCGCCAGCTCCAAACGATTGGGGAAGCAGTAGCTGAGCTGCTGGTTGAACCCCTGCCCCACATAAATGTAGCGCACATCACCTGTGCTGCTGGTGGTGATGGGATTGCTGGCCGAGCGCTCGAGATACTCGGCAGCGTAGGCCCAGCCGCGGTACTTGAGCACCATATCGGCAATAAACGTATTAAAATCGCGGTAATCGTAGAGCTCGGTGCCCAGTTGACCGCCAGTACGCGCACTTTTTAGGTTCACACTGGCCGTAGCACCGATGCTCATCTTGAGGGTTTTTTCTCGCTCCAAATCGCCTTCGCTGTAATCGCCGCCATTGGTAAAAGTGCCCAGCGGTAACCATTCAACCCGGCCGGTATAGGCCAGCCCTTCGTTGATGGCGCTGGCATTGCGCCCGTCGCCGGTGGTGAGCGAGCCCTTGAACTTAAAGCGCATTTCGTTTACGGGCAAGGTGTAATAGGCAAAGAGCCCGAAATCGCGGTCGAGCGTAAAAATATTGTTGGCTAAGGAGCGGTCGGCAAACTGCAAATTCCCCGACGACACCACCCGCTGGCGGTTGCCGGGTAGTTTGGCTTGACCAAAACCCACGTAAAAGCGCGGACTGAAGTTGTAGTACAATACCGCGTCGCGTATGGTTTGTGGCAGCACCCCCGTTTCGAGGTCCTGATCGGCGCGGCTAAACGACAGCTGGATGTAATACTGGAGCTTTTGGTTGAGCACAAAACCGTCGAAACGCAAACGCAAGCGCCGAACGCGGGCTTCCACGGCATCTACATCGAGCTTATCGCCGCCTACTGTGGTGGCACCGATGCGATTTTGCATGCGAAAGCGCAGGTTGAGCAGAAAAAGGGAGTCTTTCTGGATGCTGATGCCGTTGCTTACCGATAGCAGGGGTTGCTCGTCGGATTCGTTCTGCGCAAAAACTGCTGCTGGCCAGCCCGCCGCCAGCACAGCCACCCATATCGCTATGCGCCAACCGATTTTCATCCTTGCTTAAATGCCCATCTTACTTTCTTGCCACCACGGTTGTGTAGGCGTGGGACAAACGATGGTGAGGAACTCTTTGGTAACGGGGTGCTCGAAACTCAGCTTGTGGCTGTGTAAGCCAATGCTGTGGTCAGGGTTGCCCTGCGGGTAGCCGTACTTCACATCGCCGAGTATGGGGTGGCCCAACTGCGAGAGCTGCGCCCGTATCTGGTGCGGACGGCCCGTTTTGGGGAGCACTTCAAGCAAAGTGAACTTGCCGTAGTATTTGAGTGCGCGGTAGCTCAGCTCCGCCTTTTTCGACTCCTTCACCTCGCGGTCGAAGGCAAAAACCAGGTTTTTCTCGGTGTTTTTCTTGAGCCAGCTCACCATTTCGCCGCTTTCGGGTATCACCTTGTCGCGCACAATGGCCAGGTATTTCTTCTGCACGGTGCGGTCGTGAAACATTTTGTTCATGCGTTCGAGGGCTTTGCTGGTTTTAGCCAGCAGCACCAAACCCGAAACGGGCCGGTCGATACGGTGTATCAAGCCCACGAATGCGTCGCCGGGCTTGTTGTATTTAGTCACGAGGTACTCGTTTACCCAGTCGATGAGCGATTCATCGCCCGACTCGTCGCCCTGGGTGAGTAAGCCTGCGGGCTTGTTCACCGCAAGCAGGTGGTTGTCTTCGTAAAGTACGTGCAATTGTTGGCGTGCCACTAGTATTGTTCTTTAGCATTAGGGAAATCCACCGACTTCACGTCGTGGATGTATTGAGCCGTAGCTCCTTTGATTTGATCGTATAAATTGAGGTAGCGACGCAAAAAACGTGGACTGAAGTCGCGCGTGATGCCCAGCATATCGTGCATCACCAGCACCTGACCATCGACCCCCGCGCCGGCACCAATGCCGATAACCGGTATCGATATCGACTGCGCGACTTCCTGGGCCAGCTTCGCGGGTACTTTTTCGAGTACTAAGGCAAAACAACCGGTTTCTTCAAGCAGTTTGGCGTCTTCGCGCAAACGTTCGGCTTCCATTTCTTCTTTGGCACGCACGGTGTAGGTGCCGAATTTGTAGATGCTCTGCGGGGTGAGTCCCAAGTGGCCCATCACGGGAACACCTGCGGTGAGGATACGGCCGATAGACTCAACCACCTCGCGGCCACCTTCGAGTTTTACGGCATGGGCGCCCGACTCTTTCATGATGCGTATGGTAGAATCGAGGGCCACCTTGCTGTTGCCTTGGTACGAACCAAAGGGCAAATCGACGGTGATGAGCGCACGATTTACAGCCCGAACCACAGCCTGGGCGTGGTAAATCATCTGGTCGAGGGTGATGGGTAAGGTGGTTTCGTGCCCCGCCATCACATTCGATGCCGAGTCGCCCACCAGCAGCACGTCGATGCCCGCATCGTCGAATATGCGTGCCATCGAATAGTCGTAAGCAGTGAGCATGGCGATTTTTTCGCCGCGTTCTTTCATCTCCCGGAGGGAATGGGTGGTTACTTTTTTAATTTCTTTGTGCACCGACATAGGCAGGGCTTTGAACCTACAAAGGTGGCAAATAAAGCTGAGAACCTTTGCGTCACCGAAATTTCATATTCTCTTACTTCTGATTTTCCCTATAGGTCAAAGTCCGAAATCTGTTATCTTTGAAGGCTTATGAAAAAAATGGGATTGTGGCTGCTCGCAGCCATGGCGTTATTACAGTCATGTTCGACCGAAATTGACGTTACCGCCGACTGGGAAGAAAGAACCATTGTTTACAGCATCGTAAACAAAACCGATTTACAACATTACATCCGCATCCATAAGGCGTTTTTAGACCCGAATACCTCTGCGCTGGCTCAGGCGGGCACCAAGGACTCCCTGTACTTCCAGAACCTCAACGTAGAAGTCACCGAAGTTAAAAACGGTGTGGTGCTCCGCACCTTCAGCTGCGAGGAAGTCGACACCAACCTCATCGAACCCGGTCTTTTTGCCTTCCCCAATCAGGTTTTGTACCGCTTTACCACGCCCAACGGCATGGATAGCACGGCAGAATACCGCTTAAACATCGTCACCCCCGGAGGTCAGGTGGTGCGTTCGTCGATATTTCCCATTGGCGGCTTCTCGCTCACTTCTTACAATACCGTTATCCCACCCAATACGCCTTTCCTTCCGGTGAACTTTACCGGCCTCAACTGGAGCAACCCCGCAGCACTGCGCGTTGCCTTCCGGGCCCCACGTAACGCCAAAAACTGGAACCTCACCGTTCGGGTAATCTACAACGAATGGACTGTGGGCAATATTGGCGACTCGGTGCGCAAGTTCATCGACTGGCCAGTGGTGCGCAATCGACCGTTCACTACGGTGAATGCCAACGAGGCGGTAGAATACCGCATGTTTGGTCGCGACTTGTTCAGCTTCATGGCCAGCACCATACCGGTAGATGCCAACCTGCAGCGGCGTATGCGCGGTACCATCTTCATCCTCACCTTTGTAGATGAGCCGCTCACCAATTTCCTCACCCTAAATACCAGTAGCAGCAGCGCAACCGACGTAAGGCCCGAGTACACCAACATCGAAAACGGCCTCGGCATTTTCGGCACCACCTACGAAATCCCGAAACGTTCCGACTTGGTGAATGCCGACCCGTATACCAATTTTGGTTACCGCGCGGTAGAAGGAGGACGAGGTACCGACAGTTTGCGAGCCCGATATCCGCAGCTGAACTTTGTGCCGTAGTCGGCATCTCATGCGAAATAATACGAACCGTTGCTGACAAAAAGTCACGCAGCGGCTTTGTTTTTTGGGGGCTTTGTCAGGCCTTTTGTCACTTTTGGCCATTTGCGCTTGCTGGCATATTCCTTGACAAAATGCTCACAGAAAATTTTTACATCCCGATATGAAAAAAATCATTGGCATTGACTTGGGTACCACCAACAGCTGCGTATCAGTAATGGAAGGCAACGAATATGTGGTAATCCCGAATAGCGAAGGTCGCCGGACTACCCCGTCGATTGTCGCATTTCTGAACAACGGCGAGATTAAGGTGGGCGACCCTGCAAAACGTCAGGCCATCACCAACCCGAAAAAAACGATTGCCTCCATCAAACGTTTTATGGGCCGTAAGCACTCCGAAGTCGATCAGGAGTTGAAATATGTAGCCTACGAAGTAGTAAAAGGTGAAAACGACACGCCACGTGTCAAAATCGACGACAAACTCTACACACCACAAGAAATTTCGGCCATGACCCTTCAGAAGATGAAGAAAACGGCCGAAGATTATTTAGGTCACGACGTATCCGAGGCGGTGATTACCGTTCCGGCTTATTTTAACGACGCACAGCGCCAGGCCACCAAAGAAGCCGGTGAAATTGCAGGTTTAAAAGTAGCGCGTATCGTGAACGAGCCTACCGCTGCGGCCTTGGCCTATGGCTTAGACAAGAAGCACCAAGACATGAAGATCGCGGTATTCGACTTAGGTGGCGGTACGTTCGACGTATCTATCCTCGAGCTCGGCGACGGCGTATTTGAAGTAAAAGCCACCAATGGCGATACCCACCTCGGTGGTGACGACTTCGACCAAGTAATCATCAAATGGTTGGTTGACGAATTCAAGAGCGAAGAAAACATGGATTTGTCGAAAGACCCGATGGCGCTGCAGCGTTTGAAAGAAGCTGCCGAAAAAGCAAAAATCGAACTTTCGAGCTCGTCAGAAACCGAAATTAACCTGCCTTACATCACCGTAGTGGATGGCGTACCCCGCCACTTGGTGAAGAAGTTGAGCCGCGCGAAGTTCGAACAACTCGCCGACAGCCTCGTGAAGCGCACCTTGGAGCCTTGTAAGTTAGCCCTCAAAGATTCGGGTTACAGCATCGGCGATATCGACGAAGTGATTTTGGTAGGCGGTTCGACCCGTATCCCTAAAATCCAGGAAGTAGTTGAGCAGTTCTTTGGCAAGAAGCCTTCGAAGGGCGTGAACCCCGACGAAGTAGTCGCTGTAGGTGCAGCCATCCAGGGCGGCGTGCTCAGCGGCGACGTTGAAGGAGTATTGTTGCTCGACGTAACGCCACTATCACTCGGTATCGAAACCATGGGCAATGTGATGACCCGCCTCATTGAGTCAAACACCACCATCCCGGTAAAAAAGAGTCAGGTATTCAGCACCGCTGCCGACAGTCAGCCTTCGGTAGAGATCCACGTGCTGCAGGGCGAACGTCCGATGGCCAGCGACAACAAAACCATCGGCCGCTTCCACCTCGACGGCATTCCACCAGCGCCACGTGGCGTACCACAAATTGAAGTGACTTTCGATATTGACGCCAACGGTATCCTGAACGTATCGGCCAAAGACAAAGCCACCGGCAAGGAGCAGAAAATCCGCATCGAAGCCTCTTCGGGTCTGAGCAAAGAAGACATCGAAAAGATGAAGCAGGAAGCCGCCGCCAATGCCGAAGAAGACAAAAAGCGCATGGCCGAAGCCGAAAAAATCAACCAAGCCGATACGCTCATCTTCACTACCGAAAAACAGTTGAAAGAGTATGGCGACAAAATTCCGGCCGACAAAAAAGAAGCCATCGAAGCCGCCGCAGCCAAGTTGAAAGAAGCGCATGCAGCGCGTAATTTGGCCGATATCGACACGCACTTAGAAAGCCTCAACAAGGCTTGGGAAGCTGCCTCGGCCGATATGTACAAAGCCACCGAAGAAGCAGGTCAGGCGGGTCCGCAAAACACCAATGCCAGCGGCACCAAAGACGATGTAACCGACGTGGATTACGAAGAAGTGAAGTAATTTTTTCGGAAATCATGAAAAAGGCTAACCGCAAGGTTGGCCTTTTTTTATGGATTCAGCTGGTGATTCCAATCGTGTGCTTTATATTAGGAACAAAACGCTGGCATGAAATCTACCCTCACCCTCCTCTTGGCGCTGCTTTGTACTGGCCTATCCACGCAAGCACAGGTAGCTATTTCGGG
The DNA here is from genome assembly GCA_943369355.1 of Chitinophaga pinensis. Classification (GTDB taxonomy): domain Bacteria; phylum Bacteroidota; class Bacteroidia; order UBA7662; family UBA7662; genus UBA7662. Next base: position 165,355 of record CALRMX020000003.1, read on the forward strand.
TCAAATAACTACACCCAAATCCGATAGAATCGAATGTATCAAGCAGAGCAATAGCGACGACGAAGAGCCGCCATTCGAAGCTGCCGTTGATGCATCGGGAAGGTTTTCGCTCACTTTACCGGTGAATTCCGCAGGGTATTATCAGCTAAGCTACAACCAAGAAGTCACCACCATTTTCGTGGAGCCCGGCGACAGTTTATTTGTTGCCTTCGACACCAAAATGTTTGATGAAAGCATGAAGTATTCGGGGCGAGGAGCAGGAAACAACAACTACTTGGCGGCAGAATACTTGGCTTTTGGCGATTACGAGAACGGGAAAATGCCGTTTTACCTGCAGATGCAAGACTTAGCCAACAAATACGAACCTACCGATGCAAAACCTTTGGCACTGGCGTCGATGCAAAAGGAACTGGAATTGCTCGAGGAATTCAAAAACGTACTATCGCCTTCGTTTTATCAATACCGCAGCTTTGAAATCACCTATGCCTGGAAAAATGTGCTTTTAGATATCCCCTACTTTAGGGTGTATTTTTTGGAACGGAAAGGGCAAAGTTTTCTAAAAAGCAGCATACCGCCGAGCTACTACGACTTTATCGACACCTCGGCATTGGAAAACGTATACGCCGTAGGAGTTGATGAATACCACGAGTTCGTGACCGAAGCAATTCGATTGATCACCCATTCGCAGATAACCTATAACTACGGGGCCGAAAAGTACTTCGCCGAACTTGTAAAAAATGCGGAACAACTCCTCGGCCCAGGATTAACTAGAAGTACGTTTATCCTTGAGATGATTGATGAATTGGGCTATGAACTTGACCCAGCTGTTTTTCAGCGATATTTGAGCGAATACGCGACGAGTAAGGATGCTTCGGTAGCCCAACGAGCCAACACCCTCCGTGAGAAATTTGAACGTATGGCGAAAGGGGTTGTATTGCCGCCGCTTTTTGCTTTCGATACAAAAGGCAACCAAGTAGCGCTGAATAGCTTCGTGGGAAAGGTGGTATATCTCGATTTGTGGGCCAGCTGGTGCATGCCTTGTATCGAGGCATTCCCTAAAAGCAAAATTTTACAAGACAGCTATGCAGGGAATCCTGACATTGTATTCGTATACCTGTCGCTCGACGAAGAAGAAGATGCTTGGAAAAAAGCTTTGAAAAAGCACAAACTAGACGGTTACAATCTGTTTCTGGCAGGTTTTAAACACGAACTTCCAAAGTATTTCAGCGTAAACAGTATCCCGCGGTACGTACTCATTGGTAAAAAAGGAGAAATAATTCATGCCAGTGCTCCTCGGCCGGGTAGTGATAAAATCCGAGAACTGATCAACCAGGCGTTGGAAACGAAATAAGCTGTTGCCCAAAAACAAAAAGCCTCGCTGCATACACAGCGAGGCTTTGTTTTATTGTAGTGTTTACTTAGTGCTTCACTACGAAACGTTTTACCATTTGTGCGTTGTCGCTGGTAAGACGTACGAAGTACACACCTTCAGGAAGTGCTGATGTAGGTAGCGTCACCACTCCGCTGGCTGTAGTAGCTAACTGATCGTTGTGAACCACTTTACCAATCATGTTCACCACTTCGAGACGAACCGACCGTGCTTCTTTCAAATCGTAAGCAACATTCAATGCTTCACTTGTTGGGTTAGGATACACACGTACACCGCTGAACAAATCCAGGTCGTTCACCGACACACCGAATACCGAACCACGCGTGAGGGTAAGGTTGAATGAAGATGCCAATTTGGTAGCAGTACCACCAACGAGGTTGGCACGTACGGACCACTTCAAAGGCACGGTTACACCAACATTTACACCGTTATTGGCCAACAAGGTATCGATGGCACCATAGGTCAAATTCAAGAAGGTATCGGTACCGGTAGGAATGGTGGCCAAAGGAGCACTGAAGTTACCGTTTGGCAGGTCGAGCAACCAGCTGTAGTTGATTACACCCGTTCCCGAACTCATCGAGGTTCTTCTCCATGTTACATTCACTACCTGATTGGCTACACCTTGTACGGTGAGCGTCGTATTGTTTGATGGTGTAATCAAGTTGAAGTTACGAATGGTGTCGGCTGGTACGCTGCTGGTGATGATATCGGCCAGATAACGTGGTAAGAACTGATAACCCGATGTCCAAGGGTTGCTGCTATCGAATTGTCCACCAATACCCACGGCATCGAAGGTACCTACTGGAGCAGCTGTTCCGAATACGTCTACATCAGCGTCGATACGCAGGTCAAAGCTATCAACCCCATTGGTCACCCGCACTGTTGCTCCCGAACCCGTTGCTCCTGGAATTGGCCAGTTGGTGCTTACCAGGGTAAGGTTGTTGATGCGGATCAAACGCGATTCATGGGTTTCACCTAAAGTGGTGATGACTTGTGGTGCTATCAATGGACGGTTCTGCGCCAGTACCACAATAGAGTCCACGTTGATCTGACCCAAACCGTTGAAGTGTGCTACCGTTCCGATTACACGAATCGAGTCGCCTTCTTGCACGTTGTAAGCTGGCGTTAAGTTGGCAGTACGGAATACCCCAATACCTGCGTTGCTAGTACGGTCGAAGATGGTGAATTCCAAGCCTGTTGGGCGACGGTTGAAACCATACACCACACCTGTTGTACGTACCATGATGCCGGTAGAATCTGGAATACCCGTGGTATTGTTACCGCGAATCTGTCCGATGGTACGTGTAGGAATGGCAGGAGGAATTGGATTCAAAATACGCAGCAAGAAGCTGTTACGTGTGCCGATGGCTACACCTTGAGAAACCGATACAATACTGAAACGAGCACTGTCGATTCGTCCTTGCGGTGTGGCTTGGTTAACGATGATGGTAACAAGCTGTTGGGTTGAACTTGCAGGGAAAGTCAAGGTAATGGTGTCGTTGGCTGGTGCAGGCAGGGTGCTATACTGTGTATTGTAAACAGTAGGAGCAATGTTTTGCACTCTAATTTTCACTTCTACTGCCGAAGTAGTAGGGTTAACCAAATTCACACGCATCGAAGAAGCGCCTGGGCCTTGCGAAACGTTTACCGAGTCACCAGTCAATTGGAATTCAACAGTAGGTTGAGTCACGATTACCGGGATAATATCCTGCGTGCTCATTGGGAACAACTGATATCCCGAGGTGAATGGGCTTGATGCATCGTTCTGTCCACCGTAACCGATTACGTCGAAAGCTCCTGTTGGTTGTGTTGAACCGGGAATGTTGGTTTGAGCAATCACACGCATGGTGAAGGTATTCACACCATTATTCACCGTAAGGTTACTGGTGGTACCCACTGCGGGCCAAGTTCCACTCACAATGGTTAAGTTGTTGATGCGAATACGGTTGTTCTCGGTCGATTCGTCCACATTGGTAACCACTACTGGAGTACGCAAAGGTCTGCCAGTAGCTATACGTATCATGGTATCGCAGTTCAACTGCAATAATCCGCTGAAGTTAGCAACGATACCTTCGGCGATAACCGAGTCACCTTCGGCCCAGTTGGTAACACCAAAATTTGACCCAGCGCGACGAATCATGATGCCACCGCTGGTATCGATGGTAACAAACTGAACACCAATGGGGGTAGTTGTACTGCTGTACTGGTTTACTCCATGTAAAACACCTGTGATCCGTGCACGCTGTCCGAGTGCAACTGGAACACCGTTGGCATCCACCGGTCTCCAGTTAGCAATAGGCGTGATGGGCACAACCGGTTGGAAAGTAGCACACGAATCAAAGAAGAAAATAGGTGCTTGCAAGGCCGATGTACCTACCGCAATCGAACGGTTGTTGTTGGTAGCACAAGCAGCTGGTACGTTTTCCCAGCTTGTTCCATTGATGAATTTGTATTCGTAGGTAGTATTTGGGTCGGCCTTGAAGGTTACTTCGTAAATGCCGTTGGCCAAGGTGGCTTGGTTAGCCGCACCTTGCCAGTGCTGCGGACGCTGCCAGTTACCTGCCATGAATACACCAGCGGGAGCTACGGTGCGGTTCGATAAATTGGCTCTTAAGGTAACATCTACCAGGCTAGGGAATGGATTACAACGTGCAAAAGCAACCGCCGGTAAATTCACGGTAGCGGTTGAAAGGATTACACGACGATTTCCGCCTACATTACATGCTCCGGTGAGATCTTCCCAAATGGCGTTCGTGCCAGCAAGAATAAACTTATACGATACTGTATCGTTGAAGTTGAGGGTATCTAAAAACTCATAAATATTGGAAGTTCCAATACGGGTCATGGGATTGGCATTTGGATTCCAGCCATTGAAAGTTCCCGCGATATTCACCCCGTTGGGTGCGTTGAGGCCGGTAACATCTACCTGATAACGTACGATCGACGTTGTGGGAGGAGGAGGTGTTGAACCTGTAGTCACGGTCATCACCAAACTGTCGATGCCATAAGCACCGTCGCTACCCAGATTGTCCACATCGTTCCAGCGTATCCAGAGCGTAGCACCGGTAGGCCAGCTTAATGTAGCCGAGCCTGAAATGTTCTGACGAAGGCTATCTCCATTTACCGCAATTGCTGCTGTGGTAGTGGTAGCCAATTCAATCAGACTCATACCGCTCACGGTAACCCATCCAGCCGTACTGTCGACGATACCGCCGCCGCCAATGGCATATTGGAAGGTAACTTCTTCGTTTACTGTGGCATTACTGCCCGTACGAAACTGCTTGAGGATACCCGCCCAGTTGATGTTGGTAATGGTAGCGCCTGTATTGTTTACAAACGATGCTCCATAACTAGGAGCAGTGCTACCACTGGCCAATGAGCCTAAGCTGCGGTTGGTACCACCCGTTAAACCCAAATTCAAGACGTTACCACTGTTTTGGGTACCGTTGTCGACCACTGGGGTTAAGGCCTGCCCGAAGGTTCCTGTACCAGCACGACGTGCTCCCACCCAACCTGTTGGATAGGTGGTGGTAGTGCCCATACCGTCGAAGTTCTCGGTGTAGGTGAGGTTGCCAGCGCTGAAGGTAAATGCCTGCCCTTTCACAGAATCGGCATTCCAGAGCAGTACAGCCAACACAACTGCCCCGATTTTCATAAAATTTGAACGCATATCGAAATTTTTGATGCTACAAAGATACCCTTTACAAAGGGGCTGCAAGTTAAGAATAGGTTAAGAAGCTACCAAAGACTGACCCAATATTAACAACCTTTTTGTCCACTTTTCTCGGTTGAAAAGCCAAGACCATGTTGTCTGCTACCATAAAAAGCGCAAAACACTACATTACAGCTCAATCGTAGTGACGTGTTCTTCAAAAAATTACAGCTTTCGCTTGTTAAGCCTACATAAAGCGGCTGTGGGATAACGCGGATTGTTTAGTTTTGCAGGCAATGAAGCGTCACGTCATCTTACTGCTCCTGCTGGGTATTGCGCTGGTCACGTCTTGTACCAAAACCGACATCACTGGCGACCCCAACGGCAACCAGCCGCCGGTAACGTATACGGTGGTCGACACCATTTTCCGCTCGGGCGACGATCGCTTGACTACTACCGTGAAAATAGAATGGTGGGCCGACGATCCCGACGGCTTCATCACGGGCTACGAATTCACCTTCGACAATCCGGTTACACCGGCCACCAATTGGGTATTCACTACCCGCACCGACTCCACCTTTTTGTTGGCCGTGCCTGCCGGTGCCGATACCTTCGACTTCAGTTTCAGCGTACGTGCTATCGATAACTTGGGCACACGTTCGGTAACGCCCGCCAGAGCCCAATACCCCGTCAAAAACTCCCCGCCTACCATTGCTTTCGTGTATGCACCCAATGGCGGTAACCCACTAGCCGGTGGAAATCCACGGGTATCGTTTCCTGTGCTGAAATACGAGTGGACAGCCACCGACCCCGACGGTCAAAGCACCCTGGAAGGCTACGAATTGTATCTGAACGACACCCTGAGCACAGCCTATACCCTTCCGGCCGTGTTTGGCAGTGTGATTTTACGAGGCATCAACCTCACCGGCACAAGTACCGAGTGCGAGGTATTCGCTGGCAGCAATACCAATCCGCTCACCCTACGCATGCAGGGCATGTTGTTGAACGACACCAATCGATTGTACATCCGTGCGGTGGACCAATCGGGCGCGAAGTCGCCTTTTTCGGTGGCCAACGCCATTTATGTAAAACGACCCACCAGCAAATTTTTGCTACTGAACGCCTACGGCAACGACCCCAACCCCGATCAAAATGCCGATGCCATCGATGCCTTTTATGCTACGCAGTTTGCTACCATTGGCATCACGAGCTACGATGCTCTGCAGATTTTCAAACGCGAAAGCAACCGATTTACCCAGCTTTCGCCCGATAACCGCACGCAAAGTTTAATTTTCGCCCTCTTCGATCAAATCGTTTGGGCTGGCCCCGACTTCGACATCAGCATCGTGTTTAGCCGCAACACCATGGGCACCTTCCTCAACCAAGGCGGCAAGCTGCTGCTGAGCACCGCCGCACAGGATGCGTCACCCATTACCAGCAATTTCTTTGAGTTATCACCCATCGATAGTCTCATGCCCGTACCGGCTGGCACAACCAACATCCTCTGGGATACCTCTACCATGCAGCCCAACTCAACGGCTTATCCAGTTTTGCGTCACAAAGGTTTTGCTTCTATCGTTCGCCCCATGCGGTTTGTGAGCGGTACCGAAGTGCTCTACCGAGCTAACATTTTATCGCGCGATGCCAATTTCCAGTTCACCCTGCTCCAAGGCCGTCGCGACGTCATGGGGATGCGTACCAACGCATCGAATGGAAGCAAGTTTGTGATCTCAACGCTTGAGTTGCATCGTTTGAATGCCAACAACAACATCGATCAGTTACTGCAGCGTATCCTGCGCACCGAATTCGGAATTTGATGAAGAAAATCGCCGTATTTGCATCCGGTTCGGGCTCGAATGCCGAACGTTTGTACGATTATTTCAAAAATAGCCCCGTTGCCCGCGTGAGCATGGTGGTTTGTAATAAACCCGAGGCAGGCGTGGTGGCACGAGCGCACCGGCTACGTTTGCCGTTGGTCATGATCAGTCGCCGATCGTTTTACGAAAGCGATAGTTTGTTGTACACCCTGCGTCAAGAAGGTATCGATTTTATCGCATTAGCCGGTTTTTTATGGCTCATCCCCGATTACCTGATTGAGGCCTACGGCAACCGCATGGTAAACCTCCACCCTGCCCTTTTACCAGCCTATGGCGGCAAGGGGATGTATGGCCGGAAAGTACACCAAGCCGTTTTGGCCGCTGGCGAAAAAGAAACGGGCATCACCATCCATGCCGTGAATGGCGCCTACGACGAAGGACAGATTTTGGCGCAGTTCCGGTTCAAAATCGCCCCAAACGAAACGGTAGAAAGTCTCGAAAGCCGCATACACGCCTTAGAGCACCAGCATTACCCCGAAGTGGTAGAACAGCTACTCCGCTGAGTCGTCTTTCCAGTCTAATTTATAGGTATCCTCCGGATTTACCAGTTTCCCGCTGCGCCGTATGCCGTCTATGGTAATGTGCACCACATGTTGTTGCTCGGGTAAAAAGTCGAACAACGCCCGATTGGTGAGCTGTAGCTGCCGGAGTTTGCCTGCCTTTTTCCCTTCGAAATACACCCAGCAGGCGTCGAGCTCAATTTCGTAGCCGAGGTACTTGAGTTCAGCTGCAGTGCCGTTGAGTAAAACCCGCAAGCGGGGGCGTAAATACTGCTCGAGGCGCCGATTTACCGCGTCGTTTTTGCTGCCACGGATCAAATCAACCGAAGTCTTCGATTTATCGCTGCGCTGGAGGGCATCCTCCAAATCGTCGGTAAACAATCGCACACTCAAGCCCAACTGCCCACTATCGGTGGCTAGCTCGAGCTCGGTCACCCCTACATAAAAGGGATGCAGCTGTGCTTGCAGCGGTACCAACATCAAGGTTGCAACAACGAGAAAAAATCGCATCTTCGAACTTCGCAAAAATCAAAAATAACGGAATTGGAAGACTTTGGACTCTGGTTTAGTACGGGCGCTGCACATATTGCCGACCTAAAAGGCTACGACCACATTTTGTTCGTGCTTTCGCTTTGTGGCAGCTACCGTTTTCGCGACTGGAAACCCCTCCTCGCCCTGGTTACTGCCTTCACCCTAGGGCATTCCATCACCCTGGCGCTGAGTGTGTTGGGCAAGCTCCCACTCCATACAGCTTGGGTCGAATTTCTTATACCCGTAACCATTGCCCTCACGGCCTTGTGGCAACTCCAACAGGGCGATAAAAAAGGCAATCCGAAAGTGGGACTGCTGTACGTTTTCACCGCAGCCTTCGGGCTCATCCACGGTTTGGGTTTCTCTTTTTTGCTGCGCTCGATGCTCGGCAGTCAGGAACAGCTCTTTTGGCCCCTCCTCGGCTTTAACTTAGGGCTCGAAGCCGGTCAGTTGCTGATTGTGCTGGTGGCACTGGTCGCTGCCGCGATCGCTGGCGGACTGGGCATACAAGCCGGAAAGTGGCGTTTTTTCGTCAATTCGGCTATTTTTGGCATCGCACTCATCTTACTTCTAGAACGTTTACCCGTTTAAAATGAAAAAAACACTACTGGCATTATCACTCCTGCTCGCTTTGGGCCTCAACGCACAAAATCTGCGCAACAATCCCAAGTCGAACCACGGCAATAAGTTTGAGCAGCTCGGCAGCATACTCTCCGACCCAAACGTATACCGTACCGCCTCGGGCGCACCCGGACATTTGTACTGGCAGCAGCGTGCCGACTACCAGATAGAAGCCACCTTGCAAGAAGACAAACTTTTGCTCGAAGGCAAGGAGCGCATCACCTACCACAACAATTCGCCAGACATCTTGACTTATGTGTGGCTCCAGCTCGACGAGAACCAGCATGACCCGAACAACGAGTCGAACAACTTCAACGAAAGCAGGCTCAGACCGCCACTCACCAACCGTGAGCTCGACCAGCTCGACTTCCGCACGGCCCTCGCAGGGCATGGCGTGAAGATTGGCGCAGTAACCGACGACGGCGGCAAAGCGCTGAAATACGTCATTCATCAAACCATGATGCGCGTAGAGCTGCCCAAAGCTTTGCTCCCCGGCAAAAAGTTCAGCTTTCGGGTGCAATGGACCTACCGCATCCCCGAACGTAGCCGCATTGGTGGCCGCGGTGGCTACGAAAGTTTCGCCGATGGCAATTCGCTATTCACCATCACGCAGTGGTTTCCGCGCATGTGCGTGTACAGTGACTACCAAGGCTGGAACCACAAACAGTTTACCGGCCGGGGTGAGTTCGCCTTGCCCTTTGGCGATTATGAGGTGAAGATGAAGGTCCCTGCCGACCACGTGATTGCCGCCACCGGCGTTTGCCAGAATTTGAGCGAAGTGCTGAGTGCCGAGCAGCTGCAGCGTTGGAAGCAGAGCACCACCGCCAAAGAACCTATAGAAGTGGTTACTCTGGCCGAGGCCCGCGAACGCGAGCAGCAACCCGACCGCAAAAACTTCAAAACCTGGCACTACAAAGCGCAGAACGTCCGCGACTTTGCCTGGGGCAGCAGTCGCAAGTTCATCTGGGACGCCATGAGTACACAAGTCGACGGAAGGAATGTGCCGGTGATGGCCATGAGCTATTACCCCAAAGAAGCTTACGGATTGTACCGGAAATATTCGACCAAAACGGTAGCCCATACCCTCAAGGTGTATAGTAAGTTCACCATTCCTTACCCCTACCCCGTGGCCATCAGCGTAGAGGCTACCAACGGCATGGAGTATCCCATGATTTCGTTCAACTTTGGCCGCACCGAGGCCGACGGCAGCTATACCGAACAAACCAAATACGGCATGATAGGCGTGATCATCCACGAGGTAGGCCACAACTTCTTTCCGATGATCATCAACAGCGACGAGCGGCAGTGGAGTTGGATGGACGAGGGGCTGAACACCTTTGTGCAGTTTTTGGCCGAGCAAGAATTCGACAACAACTACCCTTCGCGGCGAGGACCGGCGCACAAAATCACCGACTACATGAAGCTGCCACCCGACGAGTTGGAGCCCATCATGACCAATAGCGAAAACATCAATAATTTTGGCGCCAATGCCTATGGTAAACCTGCCACCGCCCTCAACGTATTGCGCGAAACCATCATGGGCCGTGAACTGTTCGACTATGCCTTCAAAGAATACGCACGGCGCTGGGCGTTCAAACACCCCACCCCTGCCGACTTCTTCCGCACCATGGAAGACGCCTCCAGCGTAGATCTAGACTGGTTTTGGCGCGGTTGGTTTTACGACATTGAGCCGGTCGATATCTCGATGGACAGCGTAAAGGTATATACCGTTCATCGCGGCGATACCCTGCCGAAAGCCCGCGAGCGAGCCGCTAGGCGTGTGGAAGCCCCCGACCGTTTTATGCACATCAGCCGCGTGCGCAACAAGGCTGAAGGCATGTCGTTTTTGGTGGATCAAGACACCACCCTCCGCGATTTTTACTTCTATTACCGCGCCGAAGACGACAGCTTCAAAATTCCGCCCATGAATCCTTACCGCAACTGGGCACTGCTCGACGACAGCACCAATGCCGTATACCAGGAGCATTTGTACTACGAAATTCACTTCAGCAACAAAGGCGGCTGTGTGATGCCCATCATCTTGCGTTGGAATTATGTAGATGGCACCTACGAAGACGAGTACATTTCGGCCTACATTTGGCGCAAGGATGAAAATCGCGTGGTGAAAACCTTCGTAAAACACAAAGAAGTGGCCAGTATCAAACTCGACCCTTGGCGCGAAACCGCCGATATCGACGAAAAGAACCACGATTGGCCGCAAGACAGCAAGCCGGTGATCAGTCGACTTGAGCTATTCAAAACCAAAGCCGCTAATCCGCGCGACCGCGACGAAAGTGGCAATCCGATGCAACGGCTCGGAGGTAAAAAATAAGAAAAGGGCAGCGTGGCTGCCCTTTTTTATTAGTCGAAATACAAACGAATAACGATGCGCCTGTTTTTGGCCTGATTGCCGGGGATAGGTTTTCCCGCTGCATCGCGTTCTTTCACCAAGGGGAAAGTATCGGCATAGCCCGAAGCTTTGAGCTTCTCGGGCGGCACGCCTGCATTCAAAAAATAGCGCACCACATTGGCGGCACGAGCAGCCGATAGCTCCCAGTTGCTTTTGAATTGTAACGTCTTGATAGGATTGCTGTCGGTATGGCCCTCCACGTCTATCTTAAAGTCTTTCCGGTCAATGTTCGCTGTTTCCGATACTATTCTGCTAATGATGTCTTTTCCACTGGGAAGAAGTTCGGCTTCGCCGCTATTGAAAAAAGTGGAGCCTGTAAACGACAAACGTACTTCGTAGTCGAAACGCTCGAGTTTCACGATTCCGCTATCGATTTCGCTGCCCAACTGTGCTTTCATATCGCGTTCGAGCGTACGAACAGGGAAGAACAAAACGATTTCTTCTTTGGGAATTTCTTTATCCCCCCGAGAGGGAGAACCGCGCTCTCCAAAAATTTTCATTTGCTGCACTGCTCCCGAGCTCGACATGATGATGAAGAAAGTGAGCAAGATGGTCACCGTATCCATGTAGGTGGTTTGCCATTCGTTACCCCCCCCGGCTTCTTCGGGCTCTTCGTTTTTACGTATGTTCGGGGCACGCATTATTTTGCCGAGCTAAGTCCATCGTAGGCATGCATCATGGCCGACAATTGGTCGATGATGTACAATTCAGGGCGATTTTCGAGCGTAAGCAATACGCCTTCCAATTCCACTTCACGCTTGAGCTGGTTGTCGTTGGCCGTAGCTTGAATTTTATTGGCGAGGGGCTGCCATACGAACTGCGTCATGAGCAGTCCATAAAAGGTAGTCATCAAGGCAATCGCCAAACCCGAGGCCAAGCCACTGGCATCTTCGAAGTTGCCGAGCATCACAATCAATCCCATGAGTGTACCCAACATGCCATAAGCCGGCGAAGAAGAAGCCAATACATTCACCACTTTGTACGGAATCATCTCCGCCTGTTTCATGGTGTTAATTTTATGTAGACCCAAAATGCGTATTTCTTCGGGACCATAATTGGTGGAGAGGAGCTCGCCCAAATAAATTTTAAAACCTTTCGACTTCGCATTCATGAGTGCTTCGATAGTGCCTCGTTTATCCATGCGCAAGCCGCGCACTGTCTCCAACACATTTTCGATGATTTCCTCGTCGCGCGAACGTGCACTTTGGGTGGTAAAAGTGGGTACCATCATTTGTACCGCCCGAATTACGGGCTGTGCAGGGAATGCCGCAAAAACCTGAAAAAAGCTACCCCCAACAATTACGAATAAACTGGGTAGGTTCAAAACGTTTTGAAGTGCTGCAATTCGCCAAACACCAAAGGCGTCGAGCGAGCCCACCATAAACAAGGCCATGCCCAACGACATATATATATAATTCCACAAGCCGCGCTTCATACTCGCAATTTACGTATTTGGGTTATTTTCCGGTAGGTTTTGGGTCTTTCTTCTCTTCTGTCTTTCGTTGACGGGGCAATTCCGATGTTCGTGCGTCAAACTCCGGGTCAATCCGTCGCGCTTCCATCCAACACGAGTCGGCCGCACGGGTATTTCCCTTTACTTCATACACACTACCCAACAACAATAAGGCATCACTTGTTGGATACCATTTGAGCGTTTGAAGCAGTAATTTTTCGGCTTCTTCATAACGACCATCGTAAGCCGCTTGCTGCGCACGAACCATATTGTTGATGATGAGATTGGTGAGAAAGTTAAACTGTTCTTCTTTCAACACTTGCACCTCACGACTTAGGGTATCTTTTTTGGGCTTGGTTTCGGCCGAGTCTTTGGCTGCTTCCTCCAGATTTTTATTTCGGTCTTCTTTCGGTTTGAAAGTGCGAATACGGAAGGCTGATTTGCCGCAGGCTACTGCCAGCAGCACCACCAGTACCAAGTAAATCAAACGACGACGAACTGCCATATCAGGCAATTTTAGCGACTTCGGGTGAATTATTAGCTTGTTTTCTTACTTCTACAAGCAAACGGCGGCGCTCCTGCTCAATTCGATCACCCGAGAAGGTTGTCTGAGCTATCAAATCGCGAATAAGCGTTTGCTCACGAGGTGCACGCAATGGAAGGATTTTCTCTTGCAATTCGGTATCTCCATAGAGCAAGGCCGCCATGCCTTCGCTATCGAAAGTAGCCACAGCATCGCGAAGGGTTTCTTCAGGCTGCTTCACCACATCTTCCCACAATAGGATACGTTCGCGTACATATTCGTACATATCGCGGTTGGTATTGCGGAGGTTTTCCACCATCTCGGCTTGTTGGGCCATGGCCTGCTGCTCGATGGTATTGAGTACCGATTCGTAAGCCTTGAGGTTGCGTGCTCCACCCTCGCGTAATGCCTTGAGCTTATTGAACAAACGGGTCGATAATTCGGCATACCGGTTGAATCGCACTTGGCTTAACTCAGGATAAACTGCCAAAATCTCGGCACTTTTGGTGATACCCAACATGCCCATGATGTTGCTCTTGCGGTATGGTGCCAAACCGTCGATAACCATGGCGCAGGTAATAGGTTCTTCCTCGTTCAACAAGTCGAGAATTTCTTCGTCTTTGAGGTGAATGATGAATGGGAAATTACCAAACTGACGCTGGTTCTTCATGGCCAATACCAATTCGTCCTGGGCACGCTGTCGCGTAACTGGATCGAATGCATCGGGATTCCAGCCATTCCAAACCACGTCGACCTGACCTATGGTTTCGGGTTCGAGCAATTCGCTCAACATATCGTAGAAGTCGTGTCCGTAGGGGTACAACAACATCACCATTTTGTGGATGCCTTTGTTGCCTTGGTCGCGCACCATACGTTCAAAAGCAAAAGCCAGCGCCTCTTTGTCGTTGATCAGCCAGCTCAAAATCGGGTCGGATGCATTCAAATCGGCCTGCTGATTGTCTTGACGCATCACCATTTCGGTCTGCATCGACATTTTTCCGCCGCCCATATTCATTTCCATCGGCATGCCATCTGCCGCACGCATTCCACCACCTCCGGCTCCAGCAGCTGCTGCCGGTGCTTGTGCCATGGCTGCTTTTTCGGCTTTGCGGCTACGCCAGATGAGACCGATGAAAATCAACACGCCTAAAACAGCAAGTCCCAAACCTAACAACAGGGCTAAATCACTGCCGGCTTTGTCGATGGCACCGGTCAGCGCTTGCGCCTGACTTGGATCTTGCACCAACTGTGCGTTGATGGAGTTGTTGGCCGTAGGAGAATCGCCACCCGCTACTGCTGGGAAGCTGGCCCGGGTAACGGTTACGCCATCACCACGACCTGCGTCCATGCGCAAGGCTGTACTGATGAGGTTTTTGTAGAAGTTGATGGTGCGGTCGTCGACTAATGAATCGACCATGAAGTTGACCCGTATGCGATCGATAGCTGGTCCGCCCGGGTTAGTCGTGCTGGTGCGAGTTGTTTGTGGGGCAGCGGCTTCGGCATCCTCACCATCGGCCACTTCTTCTGCATCTACCGTAGCCGGTGCACGCAAGCGCGAGCTAAAAAACGGCAATGCGGGCAGCATTTCGAGCACTTTGTCTTCTCCCATAGGATCCGACTGTTTACCGCGAACCCTTGCAGGCCGTGCGCCACCACCTGTGGTAGCGGTAGAGGTACCACCGGCAGGTAGCACCATGCGCCCATCGATTTCTACGCTGATGTTGAAACGAGAAGAATTGAGATATCGACCAATGAGCCCTGTGAGTTGGTTGGCTACTGCCGATTCGTAACTGAAACGTTCGTAGGCGTTAAACGGACGTACCCCTCCCGATGCCGCTGGCGCAGCTGTTGTTTCAACAGCATCGGTCGCTGTTGTTGCTTCTTGCTCCTCGGCGGCTCCCGCTTCGGCACTGTCTTGTGCCAACAACGGAGCACTGTAAGCAAGGCTACTCAGCAAAAAGGCCAAAATCCCAATCAGGGACTTAGCGGTTAAGTGAGTACGACTTTTTCGGGTCACGCGGTGTGGTTTCGGTTATCGGTTTAATTAATCGTTCAAGTAGCTCTATATCGGGCAAAACGATATGCGGATTGCGCTCTCTGGCCTCTTCCCACATCCTCCAGGCTTCTCGTTTATTACCCGTAATGTAAGATATAGACCCTTTAAGTGCCAACGCATGATCGGTTGGATAAATACTTATCGACTTATCCACAAGTTGCCCAGCTTCGAAGAAACGCCTCCGGTAAAACAGCTCTTGAGCTTCAATAAACGAGGTTATCGCTGCCCGCAAACGTTGTCCCAGCTCGCCTTCTAGCTGCTCGACCAAATCGGGGCGCAAGTTAGCTAACGTATCCTCTGTTGCGGAAACAAATGGTTTGTTTTCGACTAAATCAAATAAACTATCGACTAATGGGCTGACCTTAGCCGTATCGGGTATGATTACAAACGGATTTCGTGCCCTGGCCTCCTCCCAAAGCCGAACTGCACCTCGTTTGTTACCCATCAAATATACGATCGATCCTTTCAAAGCTAAGCCCACGTCGGTATTGTAGGTATTGATGCTGCTATCTACCATCACCAAAGCTTGTTCGTAACGGCCTCGGTAAAATAGTTCTTGCGATTCTACAAAGGCCCGAACCGATTCTTGCAATCGAGTTCCTAAACGGTCTTCGAGTTCGGCTAGGGTGAAGATAGGTGCATCTGGTTTGGTAGAGTCCGGTGTAGGCTGAACCAATCGGATAACCAACGTATCGATGTAATCGCCCTCTGGTAGTGGCCGAATGGTGAATTTAAGCGTATCGGGCTTTTGCACGAGGTTCATGAAAGCCAACTGACCAGAATCAACCATTAAGGTATAGTTGCCTGGCATCAATCCGTAGGAATAAAAAGTACCGTCCGAGAAAGTCCGTATGGGCTCAAACGCTTCTTCTTCTCCTTCTTTGCGTAAAATCAAACGTAAACCTGGCTGTGGTATCGATCTTCCTGCTATCCTTTCGTTGTACACAATTCCTTCGATTGTACCTGTACGATATAGTGGAATATCGATACCCTTAAAACGGTTTGGATCTGCTACAAACGAAAACTTCGTTTTGAGCGGAAGTAAAGTGGCATCTGGTAAAGCTCGAACGTCCACTGTCAACCGGTAGGTCCAATAACTTTGCAATTGTGTAATACGTAACAAGCCATCTCTACCAATGGTCATGGTGGCCGATTGATCGAGGCGAACGGCTTTTGCAGGGATGATTGTTTCTCCCTTATCATAGACCCCGTTTGCGTTTAAATCTTCGAACATTCTTACCGTAATACCAGAGCGACCTACTTGGTCACGATTGGTAGGCAAAATAGCACCATTACGTAAATCAGCACCAATCGATCCACTTAAATTCTGAGATACACTTAAATCAAAATCGCCTTCTTTCTGACGAATCAAGGATTGCGTAGATGATCGAATAAACTGAAAGTCGTAAAGGAAACCCAGTTGGACCAAGTTGGCTTTATTTAAAAAGTCTCGGTCGTAACCTATGGTTAAACGACCATTTTTCAAGATAGTTTGCGAGAACTGTAAACTACCCAAAGCCGTGGCATCAAAACGTTTCATGTCGTGCCTGATCTGTGCACGAAAAAACATACCTCGAACAAATACAGGTATACCGGGCGTACGAGGAATGGTGTAAGTAAATGACCCTGTAATCAGTCGTTGTGGCTCTAAGATTCGTCCATTACGTTGAATACGCTCTTCGCGAAAGTTAATACGACTTACGATGGGGCCTATACGTGTATTAAAATCGACTTGATACCTCAGCAATTGCCCGTTATTATAATCAAAAAATTCTGTCCCCAAACGAAAACCAGAAGTACGCTTAAATACAGTAAATGGGAAAAAGTAATTCAACGCAAAATCACGTTCCAAGGTGAGTATCGTTAAATCTGTATTCTGGCGTTTCACATAATCGGTGTACTGGAAATTCAACGAAGTACTGTTTGCATAAAACACGCTTGCGGCCATTCTGGTGAATGATTCTGGCAACACATCCAGATTTATCAGGTACTGGTCAAACAAACGCGCCGACATACTTCCATAAGGAGTATAACGTACACCTAGCGTATCAAATCGTCGATCAACCCCTGTTCTAACCGTAATATTATTGGTTAAACCATACACCAAATTACCATGACCAATTAAGTTAGTACTTAAGCTATCGGGGAACGTAAACTCTTCATAGCCTGCTTGAACATTATAATTTAAAACTCCCCTCGGAACAAAGGTGAATGGAATTTGGAGCTGGCGTTCTTCAAACAATACTTCGCCCTGAGGAGTATAAATACGAATACCGATTCTTAACGTACCGTAGGTGATTGGAGTTGTGAAGCGATAATAACCCAACTCATCGGCTCGCGTAAAATCAGTAAGCTGACCAGCTATGAGTAATTCTACCTCTGAGTCAGGAGTAGTAAATCCTTCGATGGCAAATAAATCCAATACACGCCGAGGAACAACGGGGGTATTAGAAACAGCTACTCCCCGTACTCTACCCCCTAACGGGCCAGTTAAGCCAATTTGACCTGCCGTGATATCGCTGATAAGTGGGTTCTTATTAGGGTCTAAACCTCCTTTAAATACATATCGCCAGCGAACTCCAGTAGCTCTTACCGATGAAAATCGTTCATTACTAACACCGTTTACAGTACCTTGGATATCGCCACCCAGTACTTCCAAGCCGGCACTCAAACTATAGTTGTATTGTCGAAACCCGACACTTCCGCTAACCCCTACGTTATAATCAAACATACCCGGAGCAAAAAAAGCTCTCCTACGTGGATAGAGCATGGGGTAGGCTTTTAAAATTTCTTCGGGCGCATTACTTTTCATTTTGTCGCGTATCGCCTGACGCTTCAATTTCTCATCTACGGGTAATGGTCGTTCGGCATACAAACTCATCATGAGTGCATATGTATTCACCGTAATTTGAATATCGAAAATTTGATTGAGAATTTCAGGGGCAACATACAAGTCGGCCTCGCCTATGTAGAATTTATCCGCAGGGATTTCTACTTTTTTACCTTTAAAAATGATGTGGCGTTTGACCGGATCAATTTCCCATACATCCGTTTTATTGGGATAAGCACCTTTTAATCCAAACCGATTGTCGGTCCGATCAAAAGGAATCATGGCCAAATTCAAAAATTCAGCAGTTGCTATGAGGGGTTGTTCCCCTCGGAACGCAGCATTGATGTATACCTGACCAATAGCAGGGTAACCAAACAATAAACTTATCTCATCTACCGACTGGGCATTCACTTGACCGCTTACAGCAGCAAATGCTGTAAGCACTGTCAGAAGTAAACGGCGCAGTCGTGGTGGCATAAGTCATTATATCCGTATTATTTTATTACGAAAGAAGTACGATAGGTGTAGGGTTGCCCTTGCACTAAATCTTCTGCCGGAATATCGTTACGGCTGGTTTCAAATTTAAATTCAATGTCGTAGCGGCCTGAAGCCAATTTTTCGGGGAAGCTAAAATTAAATCTACGCTTGCCCGAGAAATACATGGCCACAGTTTGATTTTGCGTTAGCACTACTTTTCCATCCGGACCGCGAAGCGTTATTTGCGTCTTTCCCAGAAATGGAGAGGTAGAAGTACAACGGTAATAAGCATCTAGCGACAAGATGTTATTCTCGTATTTATGTTCTGATTTGTCGATTGCAAGCGACGTACTCACATTGCCATTTTTATAAAAAGCAACGATGATTTGTTCAAAACGAAGGTTAATTCGTGTTGCTACTCCATCGTTTTGTTCGCTGCCTACATCCGAAACCTGCCCCGAACTTCCTACCTTAATACGGGTAAAGAAAGTACCTACGGGTAGGTTTTTAGGCATGCGCGCTTGTAAGCGTACAATTTGTTGCTGCTTTGGAGGCAGGATGAAAGTGCGCGGGAAAGCCTTGATGTATTGGTCAAGGCCAAACAAACGTGCGTTCATCGTATCGCCATACCGCATGATTAAAACTCCGTTTTCGTCCTGATCGGAATACCCAAATTGGAAATTAATGGTAATTTCTTGAGGGGTATTGGTATTGTTGGTGATAAACAAATTCCCGATGCCATTTTTATCGAGATAAACGGCCGTCGGGGCGAGTGATAACTGCGCATAAGTGGCAGTTGCACCAGTGAAAACCAAAAGTAGTAGGAGGAGTTTTTTCATGAGGCAAGTTGGTTAATCAAAAGAAGGCCTGGCAGACTACTCCACCAGGCCTTTTTTTATAAAATCAGCTTAGTTCTGGTAAACCACGTTGAAGCTGAGGGTACCGCGATATGTACCAGTCTGACGACCAGTAGAAGGAATCGGGTTAGTGGTGTTGAAGTCGTAGATGTTACCACCGAGGTAAAGCGTTACACGGTCGGTACCAGATTGAGTAGACACGATGCCTACAGGACCTGTACCATCACCACCAGCAGTTGTAGCAACTGTAGGAGCTGATAAGGCAGCACTGTTCAACAATACCGAGGTGTTTTGATTAGCTGGAGTGATAGCTAAATCACCGTGTACCACAGAAAGAATTGGACGAAAAGTAATTGAATCTGGGCTTGGAGCTGATTTGCGCATTGTAACCGTAGAGTCGAACTCAACGCGGATTGGCTCTTCAGGAGTTGCATCGATAACCAAGCGACCAGCACGTGAGGTAAAACCTACGTTCGTAGAAGCCGAAGGAGTGATTGGATCGAGGTAAGTAGCACCACCACCGGCAGCGATTGTACCAAACTGAATGGTATCGGTTGTAAGGGTGATTTGCTTCAAGATACGTGCTGTAGCACTTGTGCTGCTGCTAGCACCTAACTGTGCAGAAGCAGTGAAACCGATGGTAGAAAACAGAGCTACCAGAGCGAGTGATTTGATGATTGTTTTCATTTTGTATGGTTGTTTTTTAAAGTTTCTTTGTTTTGGTGTTTGTTACTAAGTTACACTTATTAACGGCAGTGCAAATTAGTAAAGATTTTGTTTGGTTGTACGGTTTTGTACTCAGTTTTTGGCAGCTGCTCAACCCGGTTGAACTCGTCTGCTGAAAGTTGATATACGTTTGTTTTAATCATTTGGTTTTTAAGGTTTACAAAAACTCGATGGTTATTACTCCGCTTCTGTTTGCTGGTACTCCTAACCAAGCTGAAAAGTGAAGTGTTTCATCGGGCATCTGTTTCATTAACTTGCTCTCGTGGTATACTTTGACATGATTGGTGCCAACTTTTAATTCTTTGGCTTCCGCAAAGCGAGTAGTACCGTCGTTCAACCACAAAAATGTGGCTCCAGAGCTTCCAAAACGATATTCGATACGGGTAGAAATTAATAAATCGATGTTTTCACGTGACCTGAACTCTACCCAAAAGTGCCCCTTATTTTGGGAATTTGTCCCGATTTGGGATGAACCATCTCGGTTTGGTTCAATTATCTGAGGTGGAACAGGGTCTACCTTTACATCTACGCCGGGTGGAAGGTTCAGTTGAAAACGGATGAACTGTGCGTGCACAGCAGTACCTGCAAACCAGAAAAAAACTGAAATGAAGAGAAATTTAAGGCGCATTATCGGTGTAAGAGATACTCAATTCTATTGTACCGTTATAATTGCCTGCACGTATTCCTGTAGGAATAGGTCCTAATGTCCCGTAAAAATACAAATAAGCCTTAGCGCGTGGACGCACATAACCGTCGTGATCGGGTGTTGGGGGCGGACCGGGAGGGCCTGTGGTGGTTTTTCTCCGAATGGGAAAGGTAAGGGTATTGAATACCGACGGTACTTCAACCGCCGATGCTCTTCGCTCAATGTCGGTAGGCTCTCCTGTATTGTTGTACGCAAAACGTAGCGCAAAAGGTACCGTCACCCCAGTATCCAAGCCATTGTAGCTCAATCCTTCTGTCCAAGTCAATTCGGCGGTAATATCGTACTCCATGGGCGCATCAATTTCAACCACCACGGTTGCTTGATCGCCAATATTCACTTGTACAATAGAAGGATCGCCTACTACTATAATTTGTTGTTTGCGATTAAAATTGAG
Organism: Chitinophaga pinensis; assembly: GCA_943369355.1. Taxonomy (GTDB): domain Bacteria; phylum Bacteroidota; class Bacteroidia; order UBA7662; family UBA7662; genus UBA7662. The sequence goes on from CALRMX020000003.1 coordinate 186,358, forward strand.
GGCATCGGGATTTTCTACCACCGTTAAGGTAATGGCATCGCCTTGCACAAAGGTTTTAAAATTGATGCGCTGTGCTTGTGCTGTATAGCCAAACAACAGAAATAGCAGTATAATCCCTGTCTTACGCATCAATTGCCTTCGATTTCCATGATGAATTCCGAAATATACGCGCCAGGTTTAGCTTCACGTATATCTAGTACCGCCCCAAGCCAAATGTGGTAGGTACCATCGGGACCTAAACGAACGTTAGCTTCTCCCAAATCGAGCAGTACGCTTGCATTCTGATTATCGGTTTCAAATCCACTAATCCGATAGTTGGCGCGAACAACGCCACCGGTTCCGTTGTCGTCTATCAACGTTTCGTAAGCCAAATAGGTAATGCGAATTTGTTTGCCTGGCCGACCATTGATACGCATCATACCCGCATAAGGGCTATTGGTGGGGTTTACCGTAATTACCCCATCTACCGCCACCGGTGAGTTGAGGTTTACGTCGCGCATGGTGGTAAGACTAAAATTATCAATGATTTCAGCGCTTACTGAAGTACTTGCCGAACGCGTTACAACTCTCGGTGACATACTCACCTGAGCTTGAAGAGCGACCGCTAAGAGTCCAAAAAATAGAATAAGTGCCAGTCGTCGTTTCATCGCACCTTCACTCCTTTCTGAGTCGATACAAACTCGTTGGTGATTAAGCGTATTACATAGGTGCCGGCCGGAATACGGGCGGTATACCAATCTATTTCGTGCGTGCCGCCATCATAAAAACGGCTTTCCTCGCGCAACATCACGCGTCCGTACAAATCAATCACCTCTATGCTTGCATCCATCGGTCCGGGTAAGTAGAACGATATACGGCATTGGTCGCTAAAAGGATTGGGTGTTGGTGGATATAAGTATGGATGATCAGGACGATAGGTAAGCTGAGCACCGTCGTAATTGGGCAGTACCACGATGGTAAACGGCCGAGTGGCAGGCTTTTGTTGACGGAAGATAGGGGCATCTTCTGGTGCACTGTGCAGCACCGAACCGGGGGTACGGAAAGCCGAAGCTTCGGTACGTCTGGTAGCTGTGGGCTGTACAGGAGCAGTGTAACTAAAGTCGAGGTAGTTGTAGCGCGTCATCGAAATTGCCCTTTGCCCAATATGATCCATTAACGCAATTTCCCAGTTGGCAGGTATGTTCGAGGTCAAATCCCACTCCAAACGGTAGTTTCCGTTTACCGCAGCACCTTCGCGTGAGGCCGATATGTGCACAGGTATGGCCAATTCGTTTTCAATTTCATCAGGCAAGGTATTGATTACCAGTGGTTTTTTATGCAATGCCGAGCTATTTGTGTACAACATGAGCCAGCTGTCGGCATAACTTTCCAATTGATAGCCGTCCTTTTGATCGGGCCCCGTAATACCCTCTGTGTCGAAGCTCACATAACTGTTGGCTTCCATGCCCGCTCCTTTTATCCGCATCGAAACAGTTGGCGGAGCTGCCCGGCGACTGAGGTAACGTTGTGCCGTATCGGTTTTGGCGGTATTGGTAAAACGCAGGAGCGGACTGGCGGCGTTGGCATGCACCCAGAAACCTTGATATGGAGCCAATAATCCCGATTCCAAGGTGGTATCGTTGATATTACCTACTGCTCCATTCCAATAACGGTAACCTCCCACACCTCCTCCAAATGAAGGATCCCAGATATATATGGTATTGTCGAGATTCGTTTTGTCCCATGCACCGGAATTCATGTCCCAGCTAAGCGTACTGGCTGTGGGGTTGCCCAGCATATTCCAACCCGCATCGGCCACATTTTCGTCGAGGAAGAAACGGTTGCCGCCTGCTGTATCGGCTTGGGTGCTCAAGCTGCGCGGCGTGTAGCTCAGCTCGTTATAGGTAAAGTACGCACCTCCCGACAAATCTGGTTCCTTACCAGTTGCCGTCAGCGTTATCGGCAAAGTATCGCGGTAGTTGCCTCCACCACTCACATTTGCCGGATAACCCGCACCATTAAAGATGTAGGCGTAATAGCCGCGTCCTTGTGTGGTGCTATCGGTAGCATTGGCGGGTTTACGCCAGCTTTGTAAAGTAGTTCCTGTATCGGTTTCTGCGAATGAAAGAATATTGGGTTGCAACGAATCGTAATTCGACCCGGTATATCCTTGGGTCTCTAAACTGTCGAGCCAGTCGGCATAGGTAGTACGCACCGGCGAGCTCAACATCCGCCAGCCTTTCAAACCGGTGATACGTTGTTTCACCTCTAAGAGCGGAACTCCACTACTCAAATTCAAATAACGGGCGCCTGGTTCGAGTACGATGCGGCTGTTGCCCAAAGTTTCGAAAGTAGCGCCGTCGGATACCCGCAGCAGGGGTCCGTCGGCAACGGGACTCGTGGCAGCACTATCGATTGTAAGCGTTACCCCATTCAGTAGCGACAACTTACCTCCTGAGGCAACTGTAAAAGCATTAAGCGCAGGCGTGCTAGAGCGGAAAAGTTTGGGCTGATCGTTCCGTAAGGGTATCAGTATCCGTGAAGTGTCGAGCGGTACACGTTCGGTACTCCAGTTGGTAGCGGTATACCAATCGCGTTCGGCACTGCTCGTTCCGCCGGTCCAAACGTCGTACAAAAAGCCGTCGAAGCCGCGGCTGATAAGCTGTTTGGTGTCGTCGCCTTTACCTTCGCCGCCACTAAACACCGTATACACATCAAAACTACCGGTAACCACTGTGTCGATGGTGTACGGACTGGAGATAGGCTCTATGGCCAATCGCGCACCGTTGCCAAAACGATCGAGGGTAATGTCGCCGAAAACAGCTTCTCCACTGGTCAAATTTTGGGTGATGGTACCTCCTAGCTGAAGCGAACCAGGATTGGTGAAGATGCTAATACGTGCCGAATCGGCACCGAATGGTACGGGGCGGTTATTGGCGGCCAACAGGCGAGCACGAAGCGTAAACGGTGTATTCGACAGCTGATCGCCGGGCTGAGCTATTAATTCGAAACGATCTGGCTCGGCCGAGGTACCGTCGAGGAAGACCGTATCGGTCATCGCCTGACTGTCGCCACGGCCATTCCCGCCAAAATAGGATTGCCCCAAAATGCGTGCTGTTCCTGAAGGTGATCCCAAAAGTGTAAGCAAATATTCGGAAGTATCGGATCCGGTGAGCAGCGCATTTTGTACTACCACCCGTTTGTTATCGCCCACCGAAGCACTTTGGAAACCATAGGTCAAGGTGTCGAGGGATACGTTAGGGAATTCTGGCTCTAACCCACTGAAGCTAATGCTATCAACCGTGAGCCCACCCGAAGTAATGGCCGTAGTTCCATCGTATACCTTGTCGTCGGCAGTGAAATTTCCCGTTATTCTTAATATGAACCGCCCTTGAAGCGTTTGTTCTCGACCTTGCGAGGCAAAATGGCCGTCGCCCTTACCTCCACGGTAGTAGTTCTCGATGATGTCGAATTCGAGTGAGTTCACCGTGACGGTATCATTCACCGTGGCCACCATGATGTAGGTGCCTCCGTTTTCGATGGAAACCAGCGGGAAGGTGGCCACACCCGAAACTTCGGTGGCGGTAGTACCTCCATTGATAAACCCGGTTGGGAACAAGCTCAACTCCACCACATTGGTATCGGTCCACATCCGGTTATTGTTCGAATCGAAAATGGATACCTGTATACTCGGGAAAAACACGGTATTGATGGCCGCGGTATACGGCTGAAAATCGTATTGCAGTCGGAAAGGTGGCCCGGGCACAAAGTACACCCTAGCCGAATCCTGGAAAGGTTCGTCGCCAGATACTTCAATGACGGCAAAGTAGTCGATGGAGTCGGCCACGGTGGTGCTCACCTTAAAGCGCGCGAAGCCCAAACTATTGGAAAAACTAAAGTTTTCGGCGGTAATGTTGGAGACCTTACCCGAATCTTGCGTTAGACTCACAAATTCGTTGGCAATAACGTTTGAGTCGATATCACTGATAAACACGGTAACATTCACCGAGTCAACCCCGTTGGCGATGGCGGTATCTACGCTGAAAACCACAAACGATAAACTCGGGTCGATTGGGCCTGGGGTTACGAATAAGTTGGACGATTCAAGTACTGGTGTGACCAAACTATCAACCACAAATCCAATCCGGTACAAACTATCTTTTCGGCCACCTAAACGCAAACTATCAAAAGTTGCTCGGTCGTTCACCATCAATTCAACAGAATCTCCGCGTAGTCTTCCGCGATTATTAGCGTCGTTTAAAGTAAGAAAAGCGCGTACGGGCGAAGTATTCGAAGCGTTATTGATCGCCACACCGAGCGAATCGGTAATGTTTACCGCAGGTGGGGTAGCGAACAAGAAGCTACTTCTACCGGGTGTGGGGGCTGTAATGAAGGTAAGATACCCCTTTAAGCCCAACATCCCTGGCGAACTCGGTGTAAATAAGGTATCGCTTCGGAATTGCGCCGGTGAAGCTTGACTTCCGTACAAACGAGGCGATTGACGCACCCCGTTGATGAGCATTCCCAAAGTAAATGCAGTATCGGTTCCTGGGTTAAACCTACCCGGTTCATCGATGGTTAACAAACGTAGGCGCTGCGTATTATTGTCTACCCGGACTTCACCGCTATCGATATTCACCGTGCTTTGGATGCTATTGGCACTTCCACTCAAAGCAAAAGCTCCACTGCCGAGCTGATTGATGGTGGCAGTAGTAGGCGCCGTTAAATTCGCACCAGCCGCCTGGCCTACTTGACCTGGCCCTCTTAAATTAACTACCGTGCTGGCTGCTAAAGTTAAAGTAGGCCACAGGATCGATGCATTTGCTTGCACCGAATAATTGTAAGTTCGGCTGGCTGTGTTCATGTTCAAGGTAGTTACCTGCACATTACCCAAGGCCGCGCCGGTGATGTTAGCTCCGCGACTTACGTTTAAGGTTAAATTGTTCGCATTCCAATTCAATTGGTTAATGGTGTGAATCATGTCGGTAGCCGCAGCATTCACACGATCGCTTTGAATACCACCTGCACTAGTTCTAACCAATACGTTCGTGCCGTTGAACGCCGTATTTGCATCGGCAGCAAGCACCAGCGTGCCGCTATCGAGGTTGAGTGTAGCCGTACCTGAGCTCAGTGCATTCGTTACCGTAAGCCGTAAGTTTCCTTGTACCAAGGTGGTTACTGCTGTTCTTGTTCCATTCACTGCACCTGTCAAATTCAATTGTCCAAAGCGATTTTTGGTGATGGTTTGGTTACCCGACAATTGGGTTGAACCCAAGGAACATAATGAATCGATATTGAAAATTGATCCAGTCACCATGGTGAGTGTACCAAAGTTTACTTCGGCCAAACCTGAAGAAACATTCGGCCCTCTATCTACATTCACAGTACTTATGCCGGTGGTAAATGCGAAAGCACCCATGCCAAAAGCCACACCTGCACCCGCGGTATTCCGATCGAGCTCGATGCGCGAGCTATTCGAGGTATAAAATACGGGTCGACCAAAGTTGATTGGATTATCGTCGCGAAGAATTAAGATGCCTCCGGATAAATAAACGTTGGATCCAGATCCCAGCGCATTGGCGTTGGTAGTTGCAACTAACTCCCCGGAGGTAACGGTTACCCTATCGGTGAGGGCATTATTCTGATTTAAAGTTAAGCGCCCTGTACCGTTGTAATTAATTGCGCTGGTACCTGCTCCTGTTGCAATGGTGAATGGCCCGGTTTGTATGATTTCGCCATTACCATTCATGGTTGTGGTGAAAGTAGCTCCAGTCAATGTTCCTAAACCGAGTCGCGTAATTCCACCTCCAGCAGGATTTTGAACCGTGTAGATGGGTGCACCTGTATGCGTAACAGACGAAAAATTAATCTCTGCCGTATCAGCAGCCACATTAGTACCTCCCAAAATCGTCAGGGTAGAGGCATTTAGCGTTAAAGCACCAAGGTTAATGGTTGCACCATTCCCAGAAGTTAGGGTATTGGACGTGATTTCAGAGGTAGTTTGAACATTAATAGCATTTGCCAGCGTTAGAGTCCCTCCTGCTGTAGCTAGAACTTCGAGTTCAGGTGTAGTACCGCTCATGGTTACAGCACCTGTGCCCAAGGCATTCGCGGAATTGAGTACCCTTAGTGTACCTCCGCTCAGGGTGGTACCTCCTGCAAAAGTATTGTTGCCGCTCAACGTTTGAATAGAAGTACCGCTTTTTACAATACTTAACCCTCCGGTACCATTAGCAATAACCCCAGTAAAAGTGTCAATACCAGCATTCGCTTCAAGGTTGAGGATGGTGGGGAAAGTGAGTGAGTTGGTTAGCGTGCCGTTTCCAGCAACAGCTCCTGCTCGGAAATCTTTACCATAAAAGTCGATGGTACCTCCACCCGTATTACGCAAAGTGCCTGTCATCCAGATTGGAGTGGGTACGCTGGTTTGGAAGCGTAAGGTTCCCGAACCAACGTATTGCACCTGATTGAAATCGATATCCGTACCATTTGGGCGAGCTATAACCCGGGTTGTACCTGTAGCTCTACGAAAAACAATGGTTGATGAATTCGGAATTAACTGGCCATTGTTGAACATTTCCAGGTACACGTTCAGCGTACTCGTACCTACTAGGGTTAATTCTGCACCTGGAAATATGATGATGTTTCCGCAATTACCTGTGCCATTCAGCGAAGGTGCATTGATGCTCATGTCCTCTAGGACGACCTCGGTAGTACTTGTAGGGATGATATTGTCGTGCCAGTTACCCGCTGTAAACCAGTTACTACTTACCGTGCCCAACCAATATCCCTCTCTACGGCCGTCGTTCACGAAAATAGTTCCGGTTGATCCAGAGGTGAAGTAGGTATTGGTTCTATTGGAAGCTACCGAAGAGGTGCTTCCCCAAGAACCACCGACCTGTCGGGTACTGTTGAATGATAAAAATGGTGCAATAGAGGCACGGTTGCTACAATCAAAACGACCGGTTAAGGTGTCGCTGATAATTAGGGTGCCGATAAACGTTAAATCAACTCCAGCTCGCAGTGTACCCTGCCGAATTCTTGTAAAGCCTTCGTATTCTGGACTTCTATTTAAGGTGAAAACACCGGTACCATTTTTAACGATACCCCCTACACCTTCGCCGATAATACGTCCACTGTAGTTATACGATGCTGTACCGGCCAAGGTAAGCGTTGCAGTTCCTAGCCGTACAATTCCTCCCGTTACTCCACCGCCTTCGATAGTGGCCACGGTCATATCGTAACCCGTCATGTCGAGCTCTACGCCGGCAGTATTCGCCAAAATATGTGCCGACGAATTACTGAATGCGGTATTGCTATTGGCTCGTAAAATTCCACCGTTAATGGTTGTAGAGCCTGTATAGGTGTTGTTGCCACCAAATATTTGCGTGTACGCCCCTGTTTTGATGATGTTTAAAACTCCAGTTCCATTGAGTATAGCCCCGATGTAATTGGTTGAACCGCTTGCACTACTCATGGTTAATGTACAGGCAGTAGCTGAATTGTTTCGTACTTGCGCTCCACCTGTAGTTCCAGCCAAAGAGGCTATGGTGATGTTGGTACCGTTTAAGTTCAGTGTGGCATCGTTTACTACGGGAGATGCAGCGGGTATAGCTGTTGTGTTGCCAATGGTATAGGTACCTGCCGAAATGGTAGTTGTTCCCGTATACGAATTCGCAACGTTCATGTTAACCACCCCGGTACCCAACTTGGTAACGCCTCCAGTCCCCAAAGTGAGTCCTGTCGTTGTTACAGTAATTATGCGTCCAGTACCTCCACTGGTATTCAAAGTCAAATCGGCATTGGTTCCGGTGATTCCACCGGTTAGGGTAAGTGTAGTATTACCTTCCATCACTACCGAGCCACTGGTAACGATCACGATTGGTCGGCTCATGGATCGAGCTGTACCAGAGTTATAAACCAAAGATCCACCATTGGCGATGGTAATGGCAGCAACCGTATTGCCCGTACCAATCGAACTTGTAGTTCCGGTGTTGGCAAGTACGCCTGTTATAATCAAACGACCACCATCGATGAAAGTTTGACCGCTGTAATTACTGGTACCGCTGAAGGTTTGATCGGTTGTTCCCAACTTCCTCACCGTCAAAGTTCCGCTACCGTTATTGATAACTCCCGTATACGTTCGTGCAGTTCCTGTACTGTTGTCGATAATAAGCGAACAGGTTCCTGCTACACCTGAGTTGATGGTACCCGCACCAATGAGCCCGCTTACTGTTTGGCTGAAACCATTCATGTCTAAGGTACCGGCTACGCTCAATAATGTAGTCACGTCGAATCGGTTATTACCTCCCAACCGGATGGTACCTGCTGTAATCGTTACCTGACCCGTGGTAAACTTTGAGCCATCCATGATGAGTGTTCCGGTTCCTTCTTTGGTGAGTGAACCTGTTGTACCAATCATATTACTTCCCAAGGGTATGGTGGTATTTCCTGTACCTTGAATGGTCACGTTTCGTGTGCTGTGATCAATTGCAGGGGCTCCAGAGAGGGAAAGCGTGGAAGGTGCATCGGTTTGAATGCGATGCGTAGTATTGGTAGTTGCTATAAACGAACCTGCCAACACATTGGTACCCGATACACTGCGCAAAGTTCCATTGGCACTTGCCGCTCCTGTACCGGTAACCGTAATGGTCTTCGTGAGGGTGATATTTCCTTGAAGTTCTAACGAGGCACCTGAAGCAATAGATACAGCACCTCCGGTACCAAAAGCAGTATTGTTCCGGATATTGATGGTACCACCATTAATGGTAACAGTACCTGTTAAGGTGTTGGCATTCGGTAATATCCACCGACCTGCATCCGACTTGATTAAACTCACTGTGCCCGATCCGTCCGAGATCGCGCCATTAAAAAAGTTGTCGGCAGTATTGGTACCACCTAGCGTGAGCGATTTTGCTCCAGCAGCCGTAACGGTAATGGCACTGTTAAACACCAAGGCTCCTGAACCGTTGTGCGTGATAATTCCTCCACCTGTTGAGCCAGCTAGCTCTATCACTCTGTCGGTCGTAAATGCTGCGCCGGTGTAGATCAGTTGCCCGGTTGTGGTGGCAGATCCTAATCGAATGGTCCCATTAGCAACCGAGTTTGGAGCCCCGAGATTGCTGGTAGGGCTACCACTAACCACATTGTTTAGGGTGGCTACGCTAATAGCCCCGTTTTGAATCCATACTTGGCCCGTAAAATTATTGTTACCGGTAAGTGTGAGCGTACCTGCTCCAGTTTTGATAAGGCCTATGTCACCGCCAAGGTTGGCACTAATGGTACCTCCCGAAAAACTAAAATTGGTAATCGAATACAAAGTTCCTGTACCCGTAATACTTCCGCCGCTCACGGTTACAACTCCTACTGTATCGCTAAATGTACTCAAGCTAAGCACACCACCGGTTACAGTTAAATTTCCGGTCGACAAAATATTGTTATCGCCGTACGCCAAGGTACCCGCAGAGACTGTCGTAAGACCTGTGTAGGTGTTTTGTTCGTTTAAAGTAACTGTTCCTGCGCCATCTTTAGTTACAGTGCCTGATGTAGTTGTTATTGCCCTATTGAAGGTGATATTTCCGGCCCCTCCTAGCGTTAGCGCCTGTGTGGTTCCGGTTAAAACATTCGCGGCTGTTAAAGTAAGCGTATTTAAGTCGCTATTGATCCGTGAATTACCAGTTAATGTAATAAGTCCCGAAATGGAATTGTTGCCCGAAATATTTCGGATAGCACCAACGTTTCCATTACCCACGCTGCTCAAAGTAATAGGCCTTGCGAAAGTTACCCCTCCTTGTAGCCCCAAGGTACCACTACCGCTAACGGCTATAGTACCTGAGGTACCGAAAGCACTTACATTATTGGGAATTATGGTTCCCGCCGAAATGTTGGTATTTCCAGTATAGGTGTTCGCCACATTCATGAGCAAAGTACCATTACCGTCTTTGTTCATGGTGCCACTTCCAAGCGTAAACGTACCGCTTGCCCGTGCACCTCCATTTCCGCCGAGGGTAAAAGCGAGTCCTGAACCATTGATTGCGTTTGCTGCAGTCAGCAAGAGCGAATCTGCATCGACATTGATACGAGCTGCTGATCCCAACGTAATGGTCGACGAAATGGTGTTGTTGCCACTTATGCTTCTTATAGCTCCCGAATTCGAGACACCAGTTCCATTGATGGTAATTGCGCGGGTGAAGTTGATAGTTCCCTGTATTTGTAAGGTAGCTCCACTTACTACCGTGATGGTACCACTTGCGCCTAACGCACCAGCATTTTGAATATTTAAAACTCCAGTGGAAATGGAGGTGCCACCTGTATATGTATGTGCAACGGATAAGGTGGCAGTACCAGTCCCCTCTTTAACTAACTGACCAGAACCTAGGTTCATGGCTGAGGAGATAAGAATCGACGAGGAGCCCGCAAGGGTAAGGTTATGGTTGGCAGAACTTATAGAGGTGCCTGCTGCCGATAGGGTTAAGGTACCTGCATCGCTATGGATACGGCTGGCTGAACCTAGCGTTACGGTTCCACTGATGGTATTGTTACCGCTAATATTACGAAGAGCGCCTACACTAGATGGGCCTGTACCGTTAATGGTTATCGGACGTGCAAAATTGATTCCCCCTTGAATTTGTAACGAGGCTCCCGAATTGATGGTTATGGTTCCCGATGCCCCCAAAGCGCTGGGGTCTTGCACATTGATTGCTCCGGCATTGACTACTTTGTTCCCCGAAAAAGTATTAATTCCTGCCAAAATTGCTGTACCTGTACCCTCCTTGGTGAAGCTGCCCGATCCGGTAATCACACCGCCGATGTCGAAATTGCCGTTACCCGTTAAAGTAACCGCGTTGGTTCCTTGCGCTAATGCGGTAACTCCGTCGAGATTTAAACTACCGCCATCCGACTGCAGCGTACTGGTAGCCGTTAGCGTTACTGTTCCGGTAACGACATTGGTACCACTATTATTACGAAGTACACCTGTTGCACCAACGCCTGTGCCCGCAACCGAAAAACTGCGGTCAATGGTTAATCCGCCTTCGAATTGAAATGCAGCACCACTGTTTACTGTAACCAACGATGTTGCACCCAAAGCTGTAGGACTCACCAATCGTACAACACCATTTTGAACGGTTGTTGCCCCTGTATAATTACTCGTACCCGAAATGCTGAAAGTACCTGTGCCCGTTTTAATCAAGGCTAAACTTCCATTAAAAGCACCGCTGTAGGTACTACTCGTATTGTCGGTACCAACCGTGACTGTCGGTGTGCCCGAAGCCGTGCTCACCGTGCCATTCCCCGCTAATGACCCGGCTGAAAAATTGAATCCAGCCAAGGCAAGCGTACCTGTGACTTGAATGAACGTAGAGGTGGTTGTATTCGCCGATAAGGTTACCGTATGCAGCGCATTGATATACACTTCGTTGGTACCAGTCGGCACAACACCACCAAGCCAAGTCGATGGGCTATTCCATGGCCCGGAAGTGATTGAATTGGATGCAGGTTGTGCAAAAGCCTGAATTGCGGTGAGTAGGAAAAACAGTAAGCTGACGAAAACGCGAAACATAGTCCTTCCTGTGCTTTTTTGAAGCAATCCCCCCTGGTCTCGAGAGGCTGGAGACAAATATAATTTCACAATAGTATTCAATCGTCTATTTTGCCGCTATAATCATTCCATACGTGCCTTTTGGAGGGCTGGATTGCAAGAATCGAAAATTAAATTTCCAAGAAAGAAATTTCCGATTGAAGACACTCGATCCATACAACCCTGATAACCACCGCTAAGAAGTTAATCCCTGAATCAAAAATACGGTTTTTAAACCAAAATTAACTGATGTTAGTTTGGCAGTTGACGAATAATCTAAAGACTACTCACAGGTTGATATCACCAAAAAAACGGATGAATTCCATTTTTTGGAATAAATTCTAAAAACAAGACTATGGTGTGAAAGTGCGGGTTCGTGCCGTACCCGCTCCACATTGATTCACCACGCTCACGTAAATAGTGGCCGGCAAACTGCCTCGTGTCACGTATAAATTGGCCGAACCTTGTCCACTGATGATCCTCCAATCGGGTGGCACAACCCAGTTGTAACCTTCTCCACCACCGGCACCTGAAGTCCTGAGCAACAATACATTGTCGAAATTAACCAGCAGTGAATCGGTGATCACGGCAGGAGTTACCGCAGGTACTGTACACGGCCGCGAGCGGCCACCTCTTCCGCCGTAATCAGATGCCCGAGTGCTATCGTCTAATGCAGCACGACTTCGGTCGGCAAGTCTCAATAAGCCAGCAGTTGTTAACCAACTTCCAGCCCTGAATCCTCCCCCATCTGCTCCCGGCCAGTTGGTAACGTTGGCCGATCCTGCCGGATTTAATAAACCGTCGCCATGGCGACCGTCGTAAGCCCGCCCAGCAGTTGTAGCCACATTGACCGCCCTTTCCCAAACGTTGCCACTTACTTCTAACTGACCATAACGGCCTGCACCTGCTGTGGAACGACCTGTACTGGCCGTATCGGCGGCAAAAATTCCTGCCCTTGTGGGTCCATTCCCACTTTGGCTTGCTGCATACCATGCATTTCCGCCTACAGAAGCATTAGAATATCCGGTTGCAATCAATTCGCTATCCGACCCTGCATTGGCTATGGTGTACGGATTCACGGTAATCAAATTATTGCCCCAAGCATACTCATCGGCCACCCCTTCGCGTTCACCGCGTGCTGCCTTTTCGAATTCCAATTCGGTAAGTGGCCGCAAAGCTGCAAAATCGAGATATGCCAATACATCGCCCCAACTCAAATAGTTACAGGCTATTTCACCATGGGTGCCCCCGTTCAAGGTAGCGTCGCCCGAAGCCCAGCTGATGTTGTTTCGGTTGGTGATGGCATCGCTGTTTTTGCCGCCGCTGCCGGTAATGTCGCGATTGGCTTTTTGGGTAGCATTGAGGGTGTTAAAAAAGTCGATCCACTGCTGCTGGGTAACTTCGTACTTCATGGCATAATAACCGTTGTAGCCTTTTGGATAGGCTGCCGGAAGTGTCCCTGCACTGCCAATGGTGCTGTCGCCAGAGCTTGAGCGGCCCCACAAATTGCCGCTGGCGTTGCCAATGGTCAAGGCGCCCTCTCCGGCAATACGTAGCGGAAGGGTAACGCCACTGGTCCAGCTACCGTTGGTAAATCCGCCATTTTCGGTACTGCCACTGCCCACAAAAAAGGCTCCTTGAGGCACAAAAACCATCTCTAGCGCATACACGCGTATTTCTATCAAAGCATTATCGTCGATGCCTTGAGCCCCGTAATTCCAACGCAGGCGCACATTGGTGGCTTCAAAGTCTCCGGGCTCCAGATTAATGGCTCCGTTCGATATAAATACCCCCATGGCGGGGTTGGTGCTTGCGTTAAAAGCAGCTGCGGGGTCTTGCAAACCTGCTTCGATGAGCGCCGGACCAGGACCTTGGCCACCCCAGGTACCTGGATCATGGCCCGCATTGTTGAGGTACGCATGTTGCCAGTTGCCTCCAGGTATGCGGAACTTCACAAATACCCAAGCGGCATCGTGGTTGTTGATTCCGTTCGAAAAGTTAAATCGCCAGGCATTTTCCCAGCTTAGGTTGAAGCGTATGAAGGTGAAGTTGGCCGCATTGTTCGGACCCGCTGAGGTATCACGGGCGGTCATGCGCACACGACTCACCGTAATGCCATTGGCTTCCACTTCGTGCGAAATGCTCAACAAGGCCAAGAGCACCAACAAACAGCTGGCAAGTAATTTATGTACTGAGGCAATCATCATCCGGTTCTCCATCATTCAACAGTTACAGTTACCAAAGTTTCAGGACCACAACCGCAGTCGTTCAAGGCCGCCACCCGCAAAATCCCGGGGGCATTGGCGTAAATTTCGGCTGTGGCGGTTCCTTGTCCGCTCACTATTTCCCAACCATTCGGTACTATCCACCAATATCCTCCCGATGAACCGCTCGCAGTAAAGCTTGCTGTGCCACCCAGCGGGATGCTATTGCCGGTTACGATTATGGTTTCGTTCAATACTGCACAGCCACTGTTGCGAATTCCTCTTCCTCCGGCTGTTGCCGAACGCGTTGCCGAAGTATTCACGGCCAAACGACGATCGCTCGTGCGAAGATCGTTGGCGACCGACGACCACGAACCGCCGCGCAGGCCGTAACCTAATCCGCTGCTGTCGGGCCAATTGGCGGCATTTGCATTGCCTAACGCCAGATTCGAAGCGCCATTTCGACGAATTTCACCGTCACCATGTACACCAGTGAAGGCCCTTCCTTCGGCAGTGCCGGTATTCACCACAGCTTCGGCTACATTGCCGCTGAGCTCGAGTATACCCCATAAACCCGAACCGCTTTGTGCTCGGCCAGCGGTGGTATCGGTAAACGAACCTACCCGCAGGGGCCCAGGTACGCCCCCTTGGTTGCCAAAAACGGCATTGGCGTTGGCAGTAGCGCTGTTTTCACCGCTTTGTCCACCCAAACTGATGGCTGCTGCAGCTGTAATTGAAGTGCTGGCCCACGCATAAGCGTTGCTCACCGCTTGTTGCTGACCGCGAGCGGCCTTTTCGTATTCTAATTCGGTTAAGGGACGTAGGGCCGACCAATCCATATACGCTGCCACATCGGCCCAACTCAAGAAGTTGCAGGCAATAAATTGTCCATCTCCTGCCTCGCCACCGGTACCGTTGCCGTTGAGGTCGCAATAAAACGACAGCGCACCATTGCTCGGAATGCTGGCATTGATGCGAATGCCGTTGCGCGCGCTAAGCGATGCGCTGCCCGAGAGCACGTAACGATTCGTAACGCTGGTAACGCCCGGGGCCAGGTTGGTTTCGGTGCGGTTGTTTTGGTGGATGCGGTTGAGTGAATTTAAGAAATCGACATACTGCTGCTGACTGATTTCGTACTTCATCACATAGGCTGCGCGCACCCCTTTGGGATAGGCAGCGGGTAGCGTTTGGGTAGTGCTGTTGTTGTAATCGTCGGCTACGGCCATGCCGGTGGCATTGCTGTTGGCCAAGTTGATTGAATCGGTACCGCCCAACGTAAGGGCCGCCTCGGAGGCAATGAGGTATGGGGTTGCTGCATTCCCATTGCGGAACTGGCCCGCCAGGGTGCTGCTGCCGTCACCGACAAAAAAGGCCCCTTCAGGAACAAACACCATCTCCACACCAAAGGCACGCACTTCCACCACATCGTCGTGGCCCACATTATTCATGCGGTAATTCCAACGGAGTTCAAGCCCCGTTTGGGTAAAGGTGCCATAACCTTCGGCACTGCGGTACACAAATACGCCCAAACCGGGATTAGCTGCCGAATCGAAGGCCGAAAACGGATTGGCCAAACCATTCAATAAGGTGGCCGAGGTGCCGGTACCCGTACTGTGCTGTGCGGCAGTTCCTAAAAAGGCGTGTTCCCAAATGCGGCTGGCGCGCACAACGGCATTATTGAGTGGAGTAGACGGGGTTTCGTTGACCGAAAACTGCGTTTGATTTAAAATAGCGGTGATGACACTGTTGGACGTAAAAGCCCCTGTGCCGGAAGCAACCCACACGGGCATGCCCACGCGCAAACCGCTGGTGGTATTTACGGTAATGGTAGTGCCGCTGCTGCTGGCCGTGGCGGTACTGGTGTAGTCGGTTGCGCCCACCCTAAACTTCACAAACACCCAGGCGGCGTCGTGGCTGTTGATGTTCGAGTTTAAGCCATAACGCCACGAATAGTCCCAACTGAGATCGAAACGTACCCGGGTAGAGCCAGTGGTGGTGTCCTGACTGGTGAGCACCACATTGCTCACCGAAATATTCGTAGCCAGTAGCTGCTGTACCAGCAAAAACATCAAAACAACTAACGCTGCTATCTTTCTCATAAGCTTCCGTTGATGGCTGCGGTTAGCGGAATGGTTCGTGCACCGCGACCGCCACTGCCACTTTCGCGGCTGGCGTTTACTTCGTCGGCACGTAAGCGATCGCTGATGCGTATACGGTCGGAGCTGCTGTTCCAGTCGCCTCCGCGGTACCCTACGCCGCTACCTGTACTTGCTGGCCAGTTGGTGGCGTCGGCATTACCACTCACGGGCAGCAAACCGTTGCCGTGCAAACCGGTGAAGGCTCGTCCATCGGCATTGCCGAGGGTAACAGCTCGTTCCCACACATTGCCCGCCCAATCGGCAGCGGCATAAAAACCGAGACCTGCGGCTGGTTTTCCACTAAACGTGGTGGCCGCAAAACCTACCCGCATGGGACCTTGTACGCTGCCTTGGTTGCCAAAAACGGCATTACCGGCATTCGAAGAACTTTCGGTGCTGGTGCCACCCGAACTAATGCCCGTAGAAGCCGTTGCGGCGGTATTTCCCCAAGGGAAGGCATTCGCCGTTGGATTTTCAGTGCCTCGGGCTGCTTTTTCAAACTCGGTTTCGGTAATCGGACGGAGCCCAGCCCAGTCGAGCCAGGCGGCCAGGTCGGCCCAACTTAAATAATTACAGGCCAGAAACTGTCCGTCGTCGGCTTCGGCTCCTGTGCCATTGCCGTTCAAATCGTTGTAGAACACCACCGGATCTTGTGCCGCTATGGTAGCATTGCAGCGTATACCGTTGCGGTTTTGTGCTGTGGTGCTGTTGCTCAACACAAAACGGTTGGTCACGGCCGTAGTACCTGCCGATAAATCGGTAGCGGTGCGCGCATTTTGTTGGTTGCGGCCGAGGGTATTCAAAAAGTCGACATATTGCTGCTGACTCAGCTCGTATTTCATGGTGTAGTAGCCCGCAAATCCATAAGGAAAGTCGGTGGCCAGGGTGGCGGTGCTGGTACCGGCCAAATCCCATGCCGCGCGTGCCGATAAATTGGTAGCCGAAGAGCCCACATCGTTGCCCTGCAAGTCGGGGGCGGTAGCTCCCAACGACAGCGGCACGGTTGCCCCGCTGGTGCTGTTCGCCGCGGTGAAGCTGCCACTTTCGGTGCCTCCGCTGCCCACAAAAAAGGCACCTTCAGGGACATAAACCAGCTCCACAGCGTTGGCCTTTAAGTCAATGATGGTAGGATCGGCTAATCCTTGCAAACGGTAGTTCCAACGCAACGACACCGTTAACGACACATTGCCGCTACCGGGATCGGTGCGGTATACGAGTACACCCAAGCCGGGGTTGGTGGTGGCGTTGAAGCCCCCGCCCGAAGCGCGCTCGTCGGCCAAACCGGCTTGTAAGCTGAAACCTGTGGAGAGGGTGTGGCCTGTGTCGTTGAGCCAGGCATGTTCCCAAATGCGGGTGGCCTCGATAGTGGCATTGCTTAAAGCGGTAGCCACGCCATTGCTGATGGTAATTTCGTCGTTGGCGGTATCGATGGCGGTAATGATGGTGTTGGCGGCCAAGGTTCCCGAACCGGCAGTCACACGCAAGGGCATACCCACACGCAAATCGGCGGTGCTGCTCACCTCCAGGGTGGTGGCACTGCTTGCGGCCGCGCTTACGGTAAAGATGGCATTGGCATATCCGGCGCGGAATTTCACAAACACCCAGGCGGCATCCCAGTTGGCTGGGGCTAAAGTTGCTGGCAGCCGCCATGAATTGTCCCACGCCAGCTCCATCGTGATGCGCACGGTGCCAGCAGCGGTATCCCAGTTGGTGATGCGGGTATTGGAGATGCGTAAATTATTGGCAGAAGCGGGTATTACCGACCACAGCAACAACGTCGCCAACAACAAACGTTTGCTCCAGCTATAGGGCTTGCTTGTGTTTATCACTGAGGCGTTGTGCTGCATGTAGGGTCGCTAATTAACTTAAGCTACGAACCAGATGTGTTTTTGGTTTGGCTGCCGAGTTGCAAAAACGCATGCTACCAAAAACTACATTTGAAGTCCAGAATCGCTAAATTAAGAAAAAGGGGGTGTTTCTGGGATGCTACACGCCCGTTGAGACAATCTTAATAATAGCTGTTGTTGGACTTCAAACCAGGCCAAAAAGGGCGTTACAGACTCATTATGGCTATTTTTTACACTTCTCATCCGTATTATCGCCAGATAAATTTCGATGGATAGGCCTTAGCTATCGACGAAAATGCGTTTGGATGTGGCGAATTCCCCCTACTCGACCAGCTCGACTAAAAGTAGCTGTAGCGAAAATAGAAGCGCCTATTTTACAAATCGACAGCTATTCACTTTACAGATTGACATGCTTTTACTTTACAGATTGACATGTTATATACTTGATTTTCAATTAATTAAACTATTTTATTTTGTACAACATATAGAATCTATAAAGCATAATTTTTCAACCCAATCATGTAGTATACCACTACGCACCCAGTGACGCTAACGAAATTACATTCACGCCGTCGGGCCGGGTGTAGCTCATATTGCCCCCGGTTAGGATGTTCAACGAAGCCGGTAGCGCTGTTTTGGAAGGGTCGATCGCATCGCGAAAGCGCAATAAGTTAGCAGCTGCGGCATCTACCATGCCCATGCCCAATTTTACCTCAAAAGCCGCCCAAGCACCTCCACTTTGTTGCACAATGGCATCCACTTCCAAACCGGTTGAGTCGCGATAATGGTAAAGCTCTGCATCGTTTGCACGGGCGTAACATTTCAAGTCGTGGTACACCAGCGACTCAAATAAAAAGCCGCAATACCGCAAATCGCGTAGGAGGTGCTTTTTGCTCAATTTAAGTGCGGCTATGGCCAATGAAACATCACAAAAATGACGTTTCGGCGACTTGCGCAGTGCATTGGCCGAACGGATGTGGGTATTGAATGCGGGCTGTTCCTCAAAAACCATGAGCCTACCGAGTGTATCGAGATAATCAATCAGGGTCGGTCGCGATAAAACGGCGTCTTCCTTTTTTTCAATGTCGATTTGTAGGCTCGTATTATCGACTTGGGTAGCCAGATTTCGCGCTAACGAACGCAATAAGGAGCGCACCTTTTGTGGATCGCGACGAATCTCCGACACGCGGCTCATGTCTACATCGGCCAATAAATCGATGTAGGCGCGATTTAGCAAAGCTGCGCTATTCACCGATTCGGTTTGTAAACCTGGCCAACCTCCTCGTATCATGCGGTCGAGGGTAGTTTCTAAGTCGAGGGGTTCCTTGCTAAACGAAAGTGTTGCGCCCTGGAGCAAGGCATTCAAACTAGCGATGTGGCTACTGTAGCCCATTTCCTGCCAGCTCATGGTTTGCATTTCAACGACCGTAAATCTGCCGGCCCCGCTGTGCATGCTGATAATTTCCTGTGGATTAGCCGAACCTGTGAGTATAAATTGCCCTTTCTGCTTTCGATGGTCTACCTCCCGCCGAATATAATTCCAAATTTTGGGCATCTCCTGCCACTCGTCGATTAACCTAGGGGTGGCTCCCGCGAGTACCAGAGCTGGGTCGATGTCCATCATCACAGGCACCTGTGGATCGGTATCGAGCTGTATGCTGCTTTTCGCAAACTGTAACGAAGTTTCGGTTTTGCCGCAGGCCTTCGGCCCCTTCACCAACAAGGCTCCAGAAGCGGCCAATTTTTGGGCTATTTCAACCTCTACAATTCGACGGGAATACATCAATACTAACTAGCTGATACAAAGATAGTAAAATCAATCACTTTACAGATTGACAGCCATTCACTTTACAGATTAACAAGCTTTTACTTTACACTTTGACAGGCTTTTGCTTTACAGATTGACAAAACTGCTCCCGGAAAAAACGGCGTTAAAAACGCAAAAAGGGGCGTTTTAAAGTCCCCTTTTCCGAATGCTTTAAAAAGCGATTCAGGGCGTGGTATGCGTTACCACCAGCTTTTGTGCCGGGAAACGTGTATTTCCGTCGTGCATCACCACCCAATATAGTCCTGCCGACAAATCAGCAACCGATATGGACAGCTGCTGACCCTGGCGATGGGTTAACGTTTGCACGCAGGCCCCTTGGCTGTTGTACAGCTGTACGGTGGCATCCTTCAACGGTAAGGCACTGAATAATGTTGCCGCTGCAGCAGCCGGGTTGGGGTATAGCTTAAAATTGGTAGCCTCCTCTTGAGGCGCTAGCCCGGTATTGAGGTGCATAAGCACCCCCTCGGGTACGCTGGCGCTGTCGAGCACCAGAAGTTGCACGAGGTTAAAGGTATTGGTTTGGTCGGAGCTAGAGGCCAGCATGACTCTGTGGCTGCTTAATCCCTGACTTCCATTGCTGTTGAAGGTCTTGACCATCATCCACCAGGTAGTTGCGCTCACCTTTAACACACTCGGGTCGCCTACAAAACCCGAAGCTGCGAGGCGTAAACCGGGTTCAACTTGCCAGGTGCTGCCGTTGTCGATCGACTTTTGGCTAACGATTCCGCCTGGTCCGTTGTAGAATAAGCGCACTGAACCGTCGTCGAGCACAGCCAGTTCAGGTACACCCGTATTGTTGAGGGTACTTTGATAGCTGAAGGTGATGCCGCCATTGGTACTTTTAGCCAATACGGTATGTACGGCGTTGCCCACCGATTGGGTGCAAGCCATGAGGTAGTCGCCATTGGGGAGCTTGACCACCGATGGGTCGAAAATATTTGGGTAGGCAAACGCCTCTCCCACCACATTGTACGACAGTGCATCGGTTGATTCGGCGAGAAAAATCTTATTTAAGCCGGGATTGGGAGGTGGTGGTGTAACAAAATGGCCCTTGAAGTAATACATGCGGTAGCTGCCGTTGGCTTGCGGTAAAATCTCGGGATCTACTGCATCGCCATCAAATACACCGTTGAGCAGCACCCGTGCACCACGCGACCAGCTGCCTTCGAAACCTTGCTCGGTAAACCAAATGCCGTGTTCGGCCGGCCGGCCCGATACATAATACATCCCCCTGCGCGACTGTGCACTTGCGCTATGCACCCCAAGCAGCAATACTATCCATAACAGTTGTTTCATAAGTAGATGCGTTTAGCTAGGTGGGCTACCCCTGTATACGAATGTACGCAACAGCCGTTGTACGACCAATTCTAGCTACAAGGTCAGCCTCCCGCACCTGCAGAAGCTTCACGTAAAACGTGATTCATCACGTAAAACGTGACATTTCACGAAAAACGTGACATTTCACGTAAAACGTGATTCAGCCTCAAAACCTCCGTTACTTCTTTAGAAATAAGGCATTTAAAGGCATATAAGCCCAATTGAATACTTTGAGTGAAATTGAGCGTGGGAAGGTTATTCACTAAGCAGGTAGTCGTACTATTGTGTCCTAACTTAAACGGTAAAAAATGAAATCAGTAGAAATTATTATGGTTCCTGTCAAAGACAGGCAACAGGCAAAAGAGTTCTATTTAAAACTTGGTTTTGAAGTACTCGTAGAAGCACCAGCTGCTCACGGTGAAACTTGGATTCAAATGGGAATACCGGGCACCAATACTTCTATTTCTCTTTCCGGTTTTAGTGGAATCATTTGCGAAGTGGACAATATCCAAGTCAAAATCCAAGAACTTGAAAGCAAAGGTGTGGACGTAGGTAAGCTTGATGAAACGCCTTGGGGCAAATTTGCTTGGTTGAAAGATTTGGACGGAAATAGTTTGTGTTTGCGTGAAAAATAAGTTGCCGGTTTAAAGCTACACTGTGCCCGCTCAGTACTTGCAGCTAATATCAGCCTTCCTCACCCCCTGCACACGTCACGTAAAACGTGATTCATCACGTAAAACGTGACATATCACGTAAAACGTGACAAAGCCTCAAACCTCCGTTACTCCTCAAAAGATAAGGCATTTTAAGGACTTATACACGTGACTGGGTGGTTTTGGATGTAGCTGAAAATGGGGAGGCTTCTGGGTGGCTTAGGGCTCCAGCCGAAAAAAATGAGCTAGCTAATCAGCTCACATCCCGATTTGCAATACAAAACAGAGGTTGTGAAACTGTTAAGTATGTTATCGCCAGTGTTTATTTCCATAATCCTTGGTTTTGCCAATTATTTAAGAAGCCAAGTTTATAAATGGGAATGTTCGGATTATTTGCAAATAATGTTTTTATCTTACTTTTAATCTGATGATTTGGCGTAACTTGATTACATAAGTACAACAGTGTGCTAATTATTAAAAATGGCTTCTTTGTTTGGACTTTGGTTAAAGGTTTGTCAAGCCAAATAGAGAGAGGATTATTTAAATTTACTGTAGGTACTTTTACCATATTTCTACTCCAAAGTCTAGAATGGTGTGCTATGATGTTTCTAACATAAGTAATTGCTTCTAACCAACTAGATAATTCGCTATGAAAATTTAGTCCCATTTCATTAGCAATAGTAGCTTTTTCTGGTAATTGGTGTTTTAAATTTTTATACAGTTTGGATAAGGTTCCCATTGATGCTACCTCCATTATCTTCCAAGCGTCAGCATCTTCATTTGGATGTCTTCTTCTCTGGTCTTTGATGAAGATTTCTTGACTTCTGAAAAATTCTTTTTTAAGTTCTAGAATGGTGTTTTGATAAATCGTTATGTTTGGGTCTGCTGGTAGAGGCGTAGTTTCAAATAGATTGGCATTTAAATACCACAAGCCTCCATAGGTCATAGATAGATGATAAATCATTTTTGTTCGTAATGCTATTTCAATGCGCTCAATTGCATCAAAAAGTATCAATCGTAAATGCCTATCAAAAGTATAACGGTCTAGTATGTCTTCAAAATAAGTATTCGGCTTTAGTGTGTGCTGCGTGTAATCATCTTGCATATCCCACCAATATCCTTTAAGGCGATAGTAGCTAATATTTTCTAAAAAGTGGTGTGCAGCCGATTCGTCTCTGAAGAGCATTCCTCGTTGTTTGAGCAAGGAAATTTGGTCTGCTATGGAGTATGGAATTTTGTTTGCCATAGCTATAAAAAAAGAATGACCCGCTAGCAGATCTTACGGTATGCTGAACGGGTACTGTTGATACAAATGTACGACTATTTTTAATTCTGTAAACTTTTCAAATTATTTTCTCTATTTGTTTAACTCAAGTAACTATTTTCATAGACATCACCTTGTTGGGTTCTTGTCTTCCTACCTTTGGTTATAAATTGTTTATTTGCCAGGCTTTACATCGCTTATACGCCCAAATCTGCGGCAAAAGCGGAGACTTCATCAGCACCTCCGTTACTTCCTAAATAGTATGGCTTTTCAGTGGTTTGTTAGGGCAGCTGCATACAATTAATTAAAGCTGATAAAGGGAAGGCTTCACGGTTATACGTGTTAGCGACATGTGGCTTCATTGATTCCTGCTCATTTTTTCCAATTCTATGCCCACAAATTTATTGTCTCGTACGTAGTATAATGTCTTGTCAATGACAAACGCTTTTGATGTCCCTTCAATCTCAGCTATTTTTTTTCCTTCGCTATTGACAACCAATGTATTTTTTTCCTTTGCAATAAGTTTGTAATCCGCTGTCTGGTGGTAATAAAAACTAAAATCTTCTGGGTCAAGAGTTTTGGTTACATTCAAATTAGGGTCAAGTACTAATATCTTGCCTTGACTTGTAATCACAAAAAAGTGGGTTGTGTCCGCTTCATACTGATTTGACAATTCGACATTTTCAGCGGTTATATATGCTCGTGAGCCGACGAAATATCTTAATTCAGCGAAAGTATCCTTTGGAAATTCTTGTTCTAAAATTACTTCCCCTGTTTCCGTTGAATATTTCTGAATTCGGTTTTTAAAAACTAGAAGGACCTCCTTTTTATGAATGGTAAAATTTAAAATTGGGTCGTTTTTGGTGTTTAGGACTGAGAAAAATATCTTTTTACCTGTTTTACTGTCAAAAGCTGCAAAAAAAGGCTTGCCAAAATTTATTAGTTGATTACCGCTTAAGGCCATTCCTTTATTAACCATGAATACCACATCATCAATTATAAAGATGGACGATTTACCTGCTAAGTCATTTTTAAAAGGAAATATCCAAATAATTTGTCCTGTTTGTTTGTCAATTTTTACAATTCGCTCATGTGAAGCAAAATAAATATGAGAACTGTCTACTACCGTGTTGGATACTAAATCGAGCACTACGTTATGCGCTGTTGTCATCATAAATGTACCAGACATTAAGCCTAAGGCAAGGCCAGCTGCATTTGCTACAGCCGTACCTCGGTAGTCGTTCTTGCCTGTTATTCCGTAATAATCCCAACCCTTACCTGTTTTTAGGTTGATGCTGTGCAAACCTCCTGCAACCACTACGATGGTAGAGTCGTTGAGATAAAATACGTCATTCCATCCGAACTCTCTATGTATAGATCTATTCCAAAGTTTGCTGCCATTATTCAAATTTACGCCTTCAAGTTCCGTTGAATAACCTATAGAATTTCTAAAATTATATCCTAGTCCAATCGAATCACTTGGAATAACGTGATAAAAGCTGTTTGAGACTTCCCAAAGACTCTGGCCGGTATGCACATCAAGGTATTGATGTATATTTCCAGCTGAATAAATCATGATGTTGTTGAATTGCAGTAAACTGTTTAGTTGGTAATACGTTTTTTTGTTCCACAAAACTTTCTTGTTGCTCAAATCATATTGTACTATATGTCCTGCAGCTTTAAGCCATTGTCCGTCTTTGCTTAATCCCCTTAATTGAACGGTCAAAAATCCTGTTGTTGTGTCCAGAAATGTTCCGTGTATTCTTTGCGGAAAAACATGTTCTACGCCATAGATAGGAGCACTGTCAACAAGGCTTCTACCCACTATTATCTCGTTGGTCAAAACTTGGATTTGATTTTTCTGGCCAAATGCTGTAGTAGCCATTAAAAGCGAAATTCCTATAAGGAGTTTACCAATTTGCATATGTTTTTCTGTCGTTTTTTTATTTCGGCTCGTCGGCTCAGGTGGCGCTCCTCTATTACTTCAAACCCCCATTACTCCTCAAAAGATAAGGCATTTTAAGGACTTGCACACGCGATTGGATGCTTTTGGATGTAGTTAAAATGGATGGCTTAAGGCTCAAATCGAAGCAAAACACGTCAACCTATCAGCTCAAACCAGTTGCTTCAGTAAAAAACTTAGGTTGTGCAACTGTTACGGCTGTTCAGGACTGGGGTTCTTTTCTCTTTCGTTTGTCGCCAAATTTTTTGTTTTAAAAATAATGATGGTCAGTATACCCCAAACTGTTATTAAAAACCCCGTATAATTTATGATGTTTTTGTCGGCAAGGTCTGCTGTGAATGCAATGTCAATAGTTGAATGAAAAACCGCACAAATTAGAATACTTGCTCTGGATGAGTTATAAAGCCAAGTCAATAAAATACTACCTGTCAATAGGCTAAATGTCCAACCGAAAATGCCTGGAATGTCCATTGAAGTGTAACCGGGTCTGTAAAAGAAAAGTGGCCAATGCCAGATAGCCCAAAATACAGTCAAGAGCATACTTGCAGTTAATGCGTTAAATCTTGCCTGAAATCTAGGCAAAGCAAAACCACGCCAACCCACTTCTTCGCCAAATCCAAAAAAGATTAAGTTGTAAATGAAAAATGTCAATAAGTTGAATTCTGGAAACTCTTTTGATGTTAAAAGTCCTGAAATACTACTTGGCGTGTGGTCAACAAAGTAATCTATAAGTGTCGCACTGACAACGAGTAAGAATGGACTTAATAATGCAACCATTAAATAAATAAGTGGCCTTACTTGCAAACATTTTTCAACTAACTGCTTTACTCCTGCATTTCGTTGAAATATCCAAGTCGTCAAGAACGACGCGATTAACGGCCCAAGTCCACCAAGTCCGTGGTGATAAGGTAATGTCGGCAAATTAGCCAACCCGAAAATAGGTCCATACAACGGCAGCCAAATTAACCAGCTGATTAAATATGCAAGTCCGAAGTATGTTATTAGTTGTTTCATTCCGTTTAATCGGTGTTCTCATTTACACTAGCTCATAACAGGAGTCTCCCACATCCGCCAGAAGCGTCAGGTAGCATGTGATGCTTCACGTAAAACGTGACATTTCACGTAAAACGTGATTCAGCCTCAAACCTCCGTTACTCTCCAAAAGATAAGGCATTTTAAGGACTTATACACGTGACCGGGTGCTTTCGGATGTGCTGAAAATGGGAAGGCTTCATGTCCACAAAAGCTTCTAGCAACTTTACTTCATTGTCAGCTTCAATCGCCTCCTCCAAACTACCCACAAATAAAGGCAACTGATTACGGTCTTTTCCAGTGAGGTATTTCATACAGGAAAATACCAAAAACACTACGCTTAATCAAATAACAGCAACACTTGATACCCGCAATATCCAAGGGTTTTTAGACAGTTTGACGGCCCTGGCTATGGCAAGTGCGGGATTTTGAAACCGCCTTCTTGTCCACCTACCGTGATTTTATTTAGTTTTAATATCTTCATATTTAAGCAGTCAGCCCGCATTTGCTTTATCCGATGTTTTTCGTAGTGTTTTTTTTAATTTATTCTTATGATTTCACTGAGCAATACGTCAAGGTCTTGTGAGAAATTGACCTGATTCAAGTTTGGAACGTTCTCCTTTTTCCTAATTGTGTCGTGTAGATAGCTGTCAGCAATGCTTCTCATTGTATTATTCAAGTGATTCATTACTACTTTAAAACTTCTAGTCCCATAATTATTAGCAACTTGGTTAAAAGTATCAAAGCCAAACAGGGGTGGAACGTGATTGATTATACTCCGTCCAATCATTGCTACACTTAAAAAGTTTTCGCGGGTATAGTTGTCGTTTATTTCTTGACATAATTGCATAAGTCTGGTGAAATCAAAGTCGTCATTTTCGATTTTGCCTAATTCAGCTATTCTATAAGGGTGAACAAAAAATCCATTAGCTCCCGTTTCCTTTGCTTCTTCTTTTTCTTGTCCAAACTCCATGTCACCGATAAAGTCATCAGTTACATTTTTTCCAAGTTTTTCAAGTCCATTAGGAGGAATGTGGTAACCTATTAAATTTCTTTTTGCAATGCCGTATTCTATTGCATTATCATAGATGTCCTTTGGGTTCTTGTCAATTTCGTGAGTAAATATTTGTAATGAATTGAGTCGGTTAGTATGATACTTCTTACCGCTTATGGTGAAGTCTGATTTTCCTTTACGATAGGCATCTAATATAATGTTGAGCTTGTCTTTAGGGAGTCCCATTATATTAAAGGCTCCCATTTGTGTTCCAAAGTAAACGTTATAGGTCATTTCGTCTGTTTTACATTACGCACAACGTTTTGCAGATTTGCGATGGGCGGGATTTTTACCACAAGTGCTGATGCGGAGAACCAAACTTTCGGTTACCACTAAACTGTCTGCGGAGCACGAAACCCCGCCTATTGCAAATGTGCTGTTAGCTGTAGTGCTTCTCTGTCCGAAGCTGTGTTGGTCTATGTCAACCGACTGTTTTTTTTGAATTACTGTCACCATATTGTTGTCACGGTTTGCTGCTTTTAGCTTGTTCTACTTCTAAAACTGTAGCATAGTCAAATTCTCTATACCAGTCGAGAGTATTAGTTGAAAAATGTTTTGTTTTTTTAAATGTTTTATAAAATGAATTGTTGTCTGTTGAAATATTAATTACTTCAAGTAATTGAGGAAGACTCATAAACCAGCAATTAAAGTAAGGAAACTTGTGAAACATTTTGTCAAGTTCATTGAGTTTGTTGTGTTGCTCAATCCATAATACTTGTTTTGCAGCAAGTTTCTCAAATTTTTTAATTGTCGCAGGGTCTTTTGAATGCGTACCGAAAGAATGGGTTAGAAGAGATTTTAAAAATACGTTGGTTATTACTCTGTCTTGAAAGCCTCCAAATTCAAGTTGTGTCAACGCTACACGTTCAATATCTCTGTTACCAAAGTTTATAAGTTTTGCTTTCCCGTCTTTTGCATT
Source organism: Chitinophaga pinensis (assembly GCA_943369355.1). Lineage (GTDB taxonomy): Bacteria > Bacteroidota > Bacteroidia > UBA7662 > UBA7662 > UBA7662. Next base: position 214,134 of record CALRMX020000003.1, read on the forward strand.
TAAGATTATGCTTCCTTTTTCTCTCAATATAATTTCAGTTCTTCCTGCTTGTAATTGTGCAGCCAAGATACTTTCAGACAAGTCCAGTAGGACATTTATATCAACTCCAGATTTAGATTTTCGTGTCAATACTTTTTTCTTGAACTCCACTAATACGATGGCTTCATCACTTTCAATTAACAGGTCGCATTCCCCGTCTATTCCATCTACACGATATTCGCCAGTTGAAAAAGTAATGTTCTTTTCTGAAAGTTTATTTTGTAGAAAGAATTCCAGTTGATTGCCAATTTTAGAATCCAAGTCAGAAACCGATGTTCGCAATTTTGAAGCTATTGCTTCAAAATAATTTGGTGAACACCATGATTTATTCATCAAGACAAATTTTGTAGCTCCTAATTTAATAAGTGGTTTTTGAAAAAAATCAATTGAAGAATAGTCTGAAGGCAAAATATATTTTTCATTTACAGAAACAGAATGAGAAAGCAAATCCAATACGTTTTGTATTGTCTTTGCATCAATTTTTACTAATCTTTTATGTAATGCTGAATGATATACAATTGTCGGCAAATTGTCTCTTGATGCAATGGAATGAATTTCTTTAGAAATTGTTAGAAATTGTTCTTTTGTAAAACCCAAACTTGCTTGATAGGTTATGTCGTCTATGAAGTTGAATAAACTATCTGTAATTTCCAAGGCTGTTAAAGGTCTACACTGCGGTATTGAGAACAAGGAATCCCAAAGGGCTATTTCTGTGCAAAATTGAATTATCGTCTCTCCCGTTTGGAAATAGTAAGCCCAATAATTATATTCTTGAACGCCATAAACACCATTGATAATTATTTTTGCTAATTCTACTATTTCATCTATTATTTTTTGAGGTTCTTTTATTTTAGGGTTTTCAAATGGATGTTTTAATGATAGATTCAATAAATATCCATATGGAATTTGAGGTTTTTGGTCAAAGCTAATTCCACTCGCTTCCCGTGTAATAAAATATCTTTCAAATTTCCCTGAATATTTACCATGAGTGTTGAGATGAAAGAATATTGATTTAGCTAAACAAAGTCCTCCAATCATTTTAACCTTTTCATTCAATTCGTCAGCTATTGCCTCAAGTCCGCTTGTTATGAAAATGTCAGAGTTTTTAATTTCTATTTCGCAACCTTTATCAACAAGGGTTTTTACAGAAACAGCAATGTCAAACTCTTTTGGATAATCTTCTCTTAGATTGCCAAAGAGAATTGAGTGTGTGTTTGGAGCAAATTTGTTGTAGTTTTTGCAATTAATTATCGCATTTTCCCATTTGCTTATATCTGAAAATGGTGGAAAATAGTTTACATCGGGTCTGCACGAATCGTTTAGAACTTTCAATGTTTTAAGATATTCAACAGGGTCTTCATTGAATAGAACGTGTCGGTAAATTAGTTCAGATTGAAGTTTCAATAATTTAGTTCTAGAAATTTTATCTGTCGTGTTTTGACTGTCAAATGCCAATGAATTTTTAATGTTTTGATATAGCTTTTCTGTTACTTGGTGTCCTGAATAACCTCTTGAAGTGTCTATGCCTAATTGTTGGCAAGTCTGCAAAAGATCGTCGGTTATAATTGTTGAAGAATATTTGTCAACTGTTTCTTTAAAGTCAGCTAAAAGCATATAATTATTTTGTTGTCGGTTAATGTTGCACTGTCGTCATAGCATTACAGCTAACTTGTTTATTTGCGAAGCTTTATATCGCTTATACGCCTAAATCAGATGCAAAAGCGAAGGTTAACTCCGTTAAGCAATGTAACAAACGGCATACAAAGTACAAAACACAATCGATGAATTTGACTAACTCAAACACGCGTTAAGAGCAGTTTGGCCGTGCGACACAAATGTTGTTTTTCAATTCAGGTTACTTAACTTTCGGAATTCCCAAAATTGTCTGCTTAGGGCGAGACCCCGACTATTGCAAATGTATTTTTCTCTAAAGCTCGATAATCACCTGAGATACATCATTCTTTTTCGGTCAAGCTTTTCTATAGCCTCTTCTAAACATTTCGTCTCTGTTTTGATCAGTATTTGATTTTCGTATTCTTCGCTCAATCCAGTAATAATTCCATTTCGTTTCGCTGAAAGTAGATATCTTATACCGTCTTTTTCCTGTTGTCCAGCTTGAGCAAGAATTGACGCAATAGAAAAGTCTGCTAATAATTCACCTGTCAACGTTCTATTAATATTACATCCAATTGATGTATATAGTACACTATCGACATTCATAAAATCCTCTAATACTTTAACAACAACACTGTTAACTCCGGGATTATTCGGTTCCAAATAGTTTTGAGTCCTATCGGTCATATGTAATTCTCGTCTCCACAATATTGATTTTGCCTCATCAATACTTGTGGCCGCGTTCAATATGATAATTTTTGCTTTTACATGTCGTCCACCATTCTCAACAGGAATTAAGGTAGGTGCGTTACTCCGTGTCGAACTTGTTCTTGCAAATTCAATAGGAAATGGCGTCTCACAAGTAAGTCGTTCTATTTCAATTTCAGAAATCTCTTCTCCCGGATATTCTATTAACGACCCGAATGCCAATATTCCAATTGTCTGGTTATTGCTTTTTTTCATTCTAAAAATCAGTGTTATAAGTCATCAAAAGTTGCACTATACGTCAGTCTGCCTCAAAACCTCCGTTACTCTCCAAAAGATAAGGCATTTTAAGGACTTGTACACACGATTGGATGCTTTTGGTTGTAGCTGAAAAGGAAGGCTCAAGGTTTTAGTAGAAGTAAACTGAGCTAACCAATCAGCTCATATTCCAATTTTCATTAAAAAAATAGAGGTTGTGCAACAGTTACCCGTGTTACCAGCAGGTTATTTAAGTTCTAACTTTGAGTCTGATACTTTGAAGTGAATTCCTAGTTTTTCGATCATGGACTTAATACTATCTTTTGCCCACTTATCGGTTTTGGGATGAAATACAACTTCGAACTCGTATTTGTCGAATTCGTTAAGCTCAATGGATTTACCTGGATAGTTATATGTTGTGTTGTATATTTCCTCTATGCGTCTATTCGTAATGTTTTCTTTATACTTTAGAGGTGGTATTTCTCTTTCTATTTCGTGGAGTACTATTCTAAATTCCTTCTCATGACTAAAACTTATGTCCTTCATAAAGACGGGAAAAATGCTTCTTTGAGATTTGAATTGATTATTTACCCAGAATTCATCTTGGAAATCCCCATATTCGACAGGACTGCAAATAATTTGCTTTAAGTGACCATGGTTTATCAATTTCTCTTTGCTGAAAAAATCTTTGAAATTTGAATATTTAACTTTTATGGCAATACTGTTTGGTTTGCTGTAAAGATTCCACATAGCAACAGATTCCTTGTTCTGATTTCCGAGAACCCAACAATTCGCAAAAGTGAACCTCTGGACACTTTTAATTTCATTTTCAAAATTGTTTGTTTGAGCAGGAAAATTATCAATAGTTAAGTAATTCGAAAATTTAGCAAAGAATGGATGATCATTCATTTTGTTTTTACGATGTAGAAAAAGTAAATGATGTATATTGATACCCTCTCTTTTGTCTTCAAACTTATCTAGCCGTGTGAGGTAAAGGGATTTATTTATGATAAAGGACAAAAACTTGTTCAAATCCATGTATCTCCAAAGAAATGTGTCATTGGAAATATCATTGTCATTAATGAATTCAGGTTTAATATAACTTTCTTCCCTCATTATTGAATTAAATATGAATTATAACTTGCTGGAAACAGCTTGACCGTCTCTCCTCACACACGACCCAATCTGGCACATAAACTGTGTCAGATCTAGTTGTAATTATTCCCAATTATATATTTCTTTGAACTTCTTGTACTCTTCACGATTTTGCATGTAGAAAAGCATAAAGTCATCTAAATTAATTTTTGTTTTTAAATGACCCATATCTTCTCTCATCATTTTCATGAGGACAAAAAATGTTTTGAAATGATCTACGGAACCTTGATTATTCAGCTGAAGTAACCACTCTGTAAATTTCTTAAAAATTTTGTCTGGAGCATAAATAAACATTTCTTTTTTGACAGATAATAATTTTGTTAAAAGCTCCTTATCAGAGATTTTCCTTCCAAGTTTTTCGGAGCTTGATATGTCAAAGAGTATATAAATAAGTTCCGAGTACATTCTATACTTTCTTTCGGCTAATTGATTTTCAATATTTTTTATTTTGTCTTTCTGAAATTGCACTCTCCAAATTAAATATGAACTTAATGCTGTCATAATCAACAAGAGAATTTCTTTGAAAGGTAAAATTTCCATATAATTTATTATTAGAATAGAGTTTGTATCATCTACAACTAACGATTTCTGACTTTGCACATGTCCTGTTAATGCGTGGTTCGTGCGGGTTTCCCTGCCTGACTGCGTCAAGCAGGCAGGGGAGCACAAAACGGTCAACCAGCACTACACTTGAATAGAAGCACAAAGCTCCAAGTTTGCACAGCCTGTACGTCTCCTGACGGATCACCCGCCTAACGCAAAACCCGTGTTACAAGCTGGCCTTTAATCTGTCGTTTTCGTGCTGTCCATTGTTTGAAATGTATTTTGTGCGTTGGCTTGGTGGCTCTTTAGGATTTTTTTAGCTTTGCTTAGTGCGTTGAAAAAAATACAAATGTGCCACCAAATGCGTTGGCTGATTTAGTATTCAAGTCTTCTTCGTTCTGCTTCTTCGTCCATTCTTTTTGCATCTTCTTCATAACTCTTTGCAAGATTTTCAAATATACTTGTTACCGAAGGAAACTTATTTTGGTGAGCTGTTGCAAGTTTTTGAAAGTAAGCGGTTTTAGCTCTTTCAATACCTCCACCGTCAAAAGGTCCTCTCGATGAAAAACTTCTTTTATTAGAGGTTGCGGAAGAAAAATTTTGATTCACACTATCCGACTTTAAGCTTTCTATCAAATCGCAAAGTTCGTCAGGTGGCCACATCTTGTCTTGTTCTTCTGGATATTGAGCCAAAACCTGTCCAATATAAATATCTGCGGCTTCTAATCGTCCATACTCGGCTGCTAATTCTCTTACTGTGTTCACCCAGTTTTTTAAAAAGACATAATCAATTTTTCCAGTTTCATCAACTCCTGGAATACTTTTCCAAGAATGGAGTAGTTCGTACGCTTGTCTTGCCCTAGCTTGCATTTGTTCGTCTGTAAGATCATTTTTCTGTTCTTCAATTTTGGTTTCATCATCTGGTTTGTAAATCCACTTTAAAACATCCATAAAGAAAACCGGATTCCTAGAAAGCTCGTCATGAAGACGTTTCGGTTTTTGATTGTTTCCATATGAGGCCAATAGAGGCAAAAACCACCATTCAAGTTGAATAAGCGTACTAGGGGCAACATCATTTCTTTTATCAACGGTTTCGAAAAGTCTGTTCACTTCGTAGCCGTCTAAACGAACTTGTTCTTCTGATTTTTCAGTCCCTGCTCTTTTAAGTATTTCAACAATTATTTCGCTTGGGATTTCTTCAACGAAGTGAGAGCAAATATGAATTGCACTGAGAAACCTTTTATGCTCAATAAGTTTATTTAGTCCAAAGATTTTTTCCGTGGTATTTATTCCATAAAATCTTGGGTAGATGTTTTTCCAATACTCTCGAATAATTTCTTCGTTTGTTGTGTCAACAAAATTCCAAAGTTGCTGTGTTTGATTTAAAGGAAGTAAAATATTTGAAAGTGCAATATTACTGTAACCTAAAACTTTTAATTTTTCATATAAACTAAGAACCCAATCAAGACCATTCAAGAAAGATTTACGGAACACAAAATTCTGAATGAATCTCAAATCGGTGTTTTCTTTTGTCAAAAGTTCGCACAACTTAATTATTTCCTCTTCTTCGCTTACAATGTAGCTCAAAATGTCGCCTAAAATCCAAGATTCTTTAACTGTAAAACTGAGTTCCATTATTTTATCTATTCCGTATTTTTTATAAATTCCAGTTAGACCTTCAATCCTTTTGGCACGAATAAGTTGTTCTTGTTCATCATGTGAAATACTTTTATAAACGAAACCTTCTGGGAATTGCGGCCAATGGTCATTAAACATCCAAATAGTACTATCAATTTCGTCTGTAGGTTTTAATGTCTCATATAGCTTTTCAAAGCTCACTAATTCACTTTCTGGTATTGCCCATTTAGCATCAGGGTGTGAACGATGTTCATATAGAGTTTTGCGGCAAGTATGCCATGCTAAATGTTCTATGTGTGTTACTTTTGGCAACACACTTTCTACAAAATTCAGTACTTTATCTCTATCCTGGTAAGACAATCTATCTGCAATATCAATAAGTTTCGAAAGTTTAACTTCACTGTAATCAAAAATCGAAATGAGCATATCTACAGCCGCAGAGTGTGTATCATAAATCTCATTCCATGTAATTGATTTTTCAGTTTCCAATTCAAACATTCTCCATCTAGTTTTATGAGTAGGGAAAGCTACTCCACTAATAGTATCTGGAAGCATGCGAATAAGTATCGTCCACGCAATTTCTGGTTCTCTTTCGGAAATCAATTTTAAGACTTGAATTCTTTCGTCAAAAGATGCTAGTGTTTGAAAGTGCCATGTCTTAAAAATTTCAGATAGACTGTTTATCGGTCTGTTAGACAGACTACCTCCTGGGTCTATTGCAGAAAGTCTTGCAAGAATCAATGATGTTCTTGATAAGTATTGAGGAAACCAAGCAAGATTTTCTAATGCCCATAGTAAACCTGTATGATAACTATGTGCAGTTAGAAAACCTGGGTCTTCTTCAAACAAAGAAGCTATTGGCGACTCATCAATTCCAAGAAGTTTTTCAACTGCTTCTAAAAATGCTGTTGGAGATGCTTCTGCTATTAAAGGCAATTTACTTTCAAACGACTTCCACATTTCAGGATTTTCTGTGCTTAAAAGTTCAGATACAATTTTGTCAACCCATAGTTCGGCTTTCAAAGGCAAGTCAAATTTTAATTTATCACCAAAAATTGATGTAAGTATTAGTGATTGAATTATGCCTTCTCTTATCCATTCTGAAAATGCTCTGTTTTTCCCATAAATGGACGCCATGTGCCTTTGTGAGGGTTCAAGCTGAAAAGCTGGATTTATTTCTAAAAGAATATCCTTTGATGATTTGTATAGTAAATCAAAATCATTGCGAGTCAAATTTTTTGAGGCGTTTGTCCATGCATCAAAAGGAGAAGTCAAACGCCAAGTGCCTCCAATTTTTACTATTGGTGAATCATGAGTATGAAGCCATCGAGTTAATTTTTTGGAATAATTTTCATAACTATCACCAGCGATTTGTGAAATTATTTTTCTGTCATTTTCAAATCTTTCATCCCATCTGCCAACTATCAAGGCGGGAATTATTTCAGAAACATTTTCAGGTAAAGCCCAAGCTGGTATTGTTCTTTCAAATTCAAGTTGTCGTCTTAAAACAGTAATATTCCTCGCTGATTCTTTTGAAAACCTTTCTGCAAATTCTATTGTCATGCCGATTTTTGTTAATGCAAAAACAAAAGAATCTCTTTCTATTTGAGGCAGAATTATTTTATTAGTCCAGTTACTTGCAGAGTCTGCTCCTAATGGATAAATAACTGTGTGTCCTTTTTGGGCTGCTCGGTTTGCAACTCCAATATCTTCAAATCTTGGAATAAGGATTAATGGTTTATCGTGAACAGTAAGCTCTCTGAAAGCATCAACGCTATCAACTATTATGCTTCTTGAAAAAAAATCTTCTTCGATTTCAGGGTTGTCTTTTACACAAGAAATAATAAAAGCTAAAGATTCTTCTCTTGAAATTCCCTGAACAGCATAAACAGAAGGGCTTTTTAGCCCTTCTATTACTTTTTTTTGTTGTTCGTTTCTTCCTCCTAAAAGGATTTCCGCATTCAGTTTAAACTTTGGTCCCGATGTCCATTCCTCCCAAAAATCATCTGTTGGTTGAATACCTTCAGATGGATATTTCCCAATGTGTTCTTTTTTAGCTAACCATGCACCAACTGTAGGTGCAAGTTCAATCCATTCTTCTAAAATTTCAGAGTTGATGACTCTAATATCTTTCCAAATTCCGTCCTTCTTTTTTTCATCAACCCAATCTACTCCATTTTGCCAAAGTCGTGGAGTTACAAAAATGAAAGTTGATTCAGCGGGGTTGTAGCCTAATGGGTTTGAAGTTCTTTTTGCATAATCGTCATCAGCTTTTCCTTTTGGGTCTTTAGAAGTCCCAAATTCCCATAGCGAAATTCCAGCAGGTAAATAATCTGTTTCTTCAGTTACCTCAAGAGTTCCATCCCAGCCACCTAGTACAACGCTTTCTCCCGAAGGGAATTTTATACTTTGAATAGTTTTAGAAGTAGCTCTGATGAGCTTTCTTACTAATAGAGGAAGTGTTTCTTGGCAATCTCTTCTGTTTGCCCAATTTCTTAAATTAGTTGAATCAATCCATTTCATATTGTACTGTATTGTTGTGTGGTTGGGCAAAATTAAATGTGGTGTTTTTGTGTCGGCAAGTGCGTTGGCAAAACACCTCTTTTAATTTTGCGAAGGGTTGGCTTTCGAGATGTTTTTTCTGTCGGTTCATTGTTGCACTGTCGGTTTTTAGGCTTGCTTGTAACTTGTTTATTGGCGAAGCTTTCTATCGCTTATACGCCCAAGTCAGGTGCAAAAGCGATGTTTTGTTTCGTACAGCAATGTAACAAACGGCATACAAAGTACAAAACACAATCGACGAATTGGGCTCCCCCAAACACGCGCAAAGCGCAGCTCAGCCGGGCTGCGTAAACGCCGCGGACTGCATTAACCTAAAAGTTGATGTTCTAGGCGCGTTTAGGCGCTTTCGTAAAATTCAATGGGCAATCCGTCGGGGTCGGCGGTAAAGAAAAATCGTTGGTGGGTGTACGGGTCGGTACGGATGGGTTCGTGGGGGATGCCCGCTTGCTGTAGCCGGGTGGCGGCCTCTTCGAGTTCCGCTACGGCAAAGGCCAGGTGCCGAAGGCCTGCGGCTTCGGGATAAGATGGCCGCGCAGGGGGATTGGGAAACGAAAACAACTCGATGCAATACACGCCGTTCAGCGCCAAATCGGCCTTCCACGACTGGCGCTGTGGGCGGTAATGTTCGGCCAACAGGGCCAGGCCCAACACCTGGGTGTAAAAGTGTTTACTGCGTTCGTAGTCGCTGCACAGGATGGCGATGTGGTGTATGCCTTCAATGCGCATACTTCAGCCATTTATCGATGCCATTCGCCACGCGAGCCTCCTGCGGATGTGCCATCTTTCGACGACTGCTTTCGTCGTGCGGCACCGGCTTGCTGTGGTGGAATTGATGGTATTGCAGGGCCTCGTAGGTGAGCCGATGAATGGGATATCCCTTCAACACAAAACGGGCGCTGAGGTTGATGTCTTCCATGCCGCGGCCGAGGATGTCTTCGTCGTAGCCATTCACCGCCACAAAATCTGCCTTAAACAAAGAGAAGTTGGAGCCAAACGCCCAATAGGGCTTGCGGCTCAGGCGCAAAAAAGGAAACAACCAGGGCAGGTAAAACCCCCGTTTGTGTTTGCCGTCTTCGGTCTTGCCCCACCAAAAGCTCAGTTTTTCAAACGCACCGCTGGTGATGTGCGCATCGGTGAGCTGCTGCGTGCGCGTTTCGCCCAGCAGTATGCGCCTACCGCTGAGCACGGCCCCCTGCTGCCGGCGGGCATAATGGCGTGCCACAAAATGGCGATGTGCCAGGCAGTCGGCATCCAAAAAGAGCAAATAATCGCCTTTGGCGGCCACCACGGCGCGGTTTACGATGATGGTCTTACGGAAGCCATCGTCGTCGTGTAAAATATGCTGCAGGCCGTGGGCAAAACGCCCCTGGAACGACTCGGCCAGCGCGGCCATCTCGGGTCCGGAGCCGTCGTCGGCCAAAACCACTTCAAAATTGGTAAACGACTGCCTGGTGAGGCTGAGCAGGGTACGTTGGAGCAGGGCATACTGTCGGTAGCAGGCAATGACCACCGATACGGCAGGAGTATCTTTCACGCTACAAAACTACAAAGGCGGCGGTGGAAAAAAAGAAAAGGCACAAAGCAGTGGCAGGGCCTGTGCAACGCTTAAATTCGTAGCCCCATGCAGCAGCAGTTTACGGTACGACAGCTCAACCAGCTGGTGAAAACCTTGTTGGAATCGGCTCCCTTTCTCCGCCAGATACAGGTGAAGGGCGAGATCAGCAACCTCACGCGCCACAGCTCGGGCCACTACTACTTCTCGCTCAAGGACGAGGAGAGCCAGGTGAGCTGTGTGCTTTTCCGTGCCCAGGCCGCCGCGCTGCCCTTCGAGCCCGAAGCCGGCGACAAGGTGGTGGCCACTGCCGACATCAGCGTTTACCTGCCCCGCGGCAACTACCAGCTGCTGGTCAGCGCCCTCGAAAAAGAAGGCCTCGGCGAGCTGTACCTCCGTTTTGTGCAGCTCAAAAACAAGCTGGCCGCCGAGGGGCTGTTCGATGCTGCCCGCAAGCAGCCGCTACCCCGTTTCCCGAAGGTGATCGGGGTGGTTACCTCGCCCACCGGCGCGGTGATTCGCGACATCCAGCATACCCTCAGCCGGCGTTACCCCGCCGTGCAGCTGCTGCTGGCCCCCTCCAGGGTGCAGGGCAACGAAGCCGTCGCCGAGCTGCTGGCCGCGCTGCACAGCCTCGACGCCCGCCCCGAGGTAGACCTCATCGTGCTGGCCCGTGGCGGTGGCAGCCTCGAAGACCTGTGGTGCTTCAACGACGAGCGGCTAGTACGTGCCGTAGCCACCCTGCGCAAGCCCATCATCTCGGCCATCGGCCACGAAACCGACTTTACGCTGGTAGACTTCGCGGCCGACCTCCGCGCGCCTACGCCCACGGCCGCCGCCGAGCTGAGTGTCCCCGACCGTGGGGAGCTGCTCGCTCAGCTCGACGAACTGGAGCAGCGCCTCGCCAAAAACCTGCGCGCCGTGCTGTGGAGCTACCAGCAGTATACCGACGAGCTTGCCGACAAAGCCGCCAACGCCCTCCGGCAGCAGCTGCGCCGGCAAAAACAACAGCTCGAAGGCGAGGCCAGCCGCCTCACCGCCCTCGACTACCGCTCGGTGCTACGCCGCGGCTTCAGCATCACCGAAATCGACGGCCAGCGCCTCACCAGCGTGCAGCAGGCCGCCAAAGGCAAAAAACTAAGCAGCTGGGTGGCCGACGGCCGCGTGAACAGCACCATCGACGAATAAGACTATGGCTCGAAAAAAAAATACCACCGGCGGATTTGAAGAAAAACTCAACCGCATCCGCGAACTCGCCGACAAACTCCAGCACGAGGAACTCGGCCTCGACGAAAGTATGGCCCTCTTCACCGAAGCCGATACGCTGGTGAAAGAATGCCGCGAATTCCTCGAAACCGCCGAGCTACGCATCGAAAAGCTCATCGCCTCATGAGTACCGCCGGCCTCGTACCACAACTGCCCGACGGCTACGACCCCAACCAAGGCATTGGCCGGGAAACGGTGGAGCAAATCCGGCGCGACTTTGCCCGCAACGGACTGGAGCTGCAGCTGCCCGTGGGCGACGACCCCGATTTTGAGCTGCTGTGTAATGAGCTGGCAGAGGTGGTAGACTGGCTGCTGGCCAACGACCAGGCGCGTTTTATGCAGCTGCTGTACCGCATCGACATTGGCGAGCAGCTGGTACGCCGGGCCATGGACGACAGCGGCGAACGCACCGTACCGCAGAAATTGGGCGCCCTCATCGTACGCCGCGAGACCCAAAAGGTGCTCATCCGGCGGCATTTTAGTTCAGCAGGAAGCTCTTCTTCAGAATAAATACGTCGACCAGGATTTTTACGCCAAAAATGAGCAATACCGAGCCCGACAGGCGGTTGAGCCACAAAATCACCGTACGGGTCACATAACGCCGTAGCTTTTTGGCACCGTAGGCTTTGATGAGGTCGGTAACCAGCACGGTGCCGAGTGTGCCCACAAAAAACAGTAATCGATCGAAGCGGGTGAAGTCGGGTATGGCCGATACCAGCGAAGAAACCCCTAGCCAGTAGATGATCACAAAGGGATTGAGGAAGTTGAGGGCAAATCCTTTGAGCAGGCTTCCCCCCTTGAGACGGAAGTTCTTTTCGATGGGGATATCGGGCGAATGTGCCTTCACCTTTTTGTTGACGATGAGAAAAATCCCGTAGCCGATCATGAATGCGCCCCCAAAGATGCCGATCCAGCGCAAGGTGGCGGGCTCGGAGATGAACTGCAGCAGTCCGAAGTAGCTGATGAGCACACAAACCGCATCGCTGAGCACCACGCCCACGGCCATGTAGGCCCCGGCGGTAAAGCCTTTGGTGATGCTGGTTTGGATGAGCGCAAAAAACACCGGCCCTAGCAGCACGGCCAGCACCAGGCCGAAGCCTATCCCCTGCACTACCGGTAGCTCAAGCACGCGGCTCCCGGGTTTGAAGGTAATTTTTCCAATCGTCGGCCACGGCGCCCTTGAGCACCCGCGGAAACTTATGCTGCCCGCCGAGTTTGCCCTTCTGCGCCATCCAGTCGAGGAACACCGAGGTCGGCATCAGCGCTACGATGACTTCTTTGAGGGCATGGCGGCGTTCTACGGCATAGTCGTCGTTGAGCTCGCAGATGGTTTTGTCGAGTATGGCGCGCACCTCTGCCGGATCGGCGGGGGTATCGCAGCCGATGTACCAATGGTGCGCGAAGAGCGACTCGTAGGGTTCCCCCACGAGGGTAAACTCTCTGATTTCGAGATTGAGCTGCTCGGCCACGGTGGCCACGGCCTTGTTCATGTTCTCGACCGACATATGCTCGCCACAGAGGCTGATGTAGTGTTTGGTGCGGCCGGTGATGCGTATTTCCATATGCTCCACCGAGGTAAAGCGTATGGTATCGCCGATGAGGTAACGCCAGGCCCCCGAAACGGTGCTCAGCAGCAGGGCATATTCCTCGTTGTCTTTCACCTGCGCGATGTTGAGCACCTCGGCGGTGGGGCGTATCACGCCATCTTCGTCGAAGTTATCGCCGTTGAAGGGCACAAACTCGAAGTAGATGCCGTTGTTGAGGATGAGCCGCATGCCGGTGCGCTGGTCGTGCGGGCGGGCATCGTAGGCGATGAAGCCTTCGGAGGCGAGGTAGGTCTCGAAGTAGATGAGCGGATGGGCCAGCAGCTTTTCGAAGCTCTTTTTGTAGGGCTCGAAGGCCACACCTCCGGTGGCGTACACCTTGAGGTTGGGCCACATATCGTGTATGGTGTTGAGCTTGTAGTGGGCGATGATGCGTTCCATCATGATCTGCAGCCAGGCAGGCACGCCGGCAATCACCCAGATGTCCCACTCGGGGGCATGACTCACGATGTCGTTGATTTTGGCATCCCAGTCTTTGTGGCGCGAGATTTTTTTGCCGGGTTTGTAAAAACGCTCGAACCAAAAAGGAATCTTGCCCGTATTGATGCCGCTGAGATCGCCATAATAGTAGCGCCCGCTGAAGTTGAGGTGGGTACTCCCGCCCAGCATGAGCATGCCCTTTTCGTAATAGTCGCTCGGGAAATTGTACTGGGCCAGCGTATAAATCTGCTTCATGCTCGACGAGCGCATGGCCTTGATCATGTCTTGCGTAACGGGTATGAACTTAGAAGCAGCATCGCTGGTGCCGGAGCTCAGCGCAAAGTACTTCACTTCGCCAGGCCAGGCCACGTCGGCTACACCTTCTTTACAGCGGTGCCACCAGCGCTCGTAGATGCTGTTGTAGTCGTATACATCCACCCTCCGGGCGAATTCTCCGAACACATCGGCATGTTTGAGCATGGAACCAAAGCCGTAGTAACGCCCGATTTCGGTGTCTTTTGCTTTGTTGAGCAACTTGCGCAGCACAATTTCCTGCTGCTTCACCGGAGCGAACGCTTTGACAGAGAGCTTGATGCGAAGTTGCAAGCCTCTCTTAAACAAAGATCCTAATACTACCATGATGTTGGGTTTCGAGCGCCAAAATAACCATAAAGCAGGTGAATATGGAACAAAGGCCGTATTTTCGAGTTGAAATCGGCAGCCTTTGTCGTTTCTTAACAAGAATAAGCCTATGAAAGGGATCATACTCGCCGGCGGTTCCGGCACACGCCTTCACCCGCTCACCCTGGCCATGAGCAAACAGCTCATGCCGGTGTACGACAAACCCATGATTTATTACCCCCTATCGGTACTGCTCATGGCCGGTATGCGCGATATCCTCATCATCTCTACCCCACACGACCTGCCCAATTTCGAGAAACTCCTCGGCGACGGCAGCCAAATAGGTTGCAACTTCAGCTACCAAGTGCAGGAGGTGCCCAACGGACTGGCGCAGGCCTTTGTTTTGGGTGAGCAGTTCATCGGCAACGACAAAGCCGCCCTCGTGCTTGGCGACAATATCTTTTACGGCTCGGGCATGGGCCGCCTCATGCAAGCCAACAACGATCCCGATGGTGCCGTGGTGTTTGCCTACCACGTTTCCGATCCCGAACGTTATGGGGTGGTTGAATTCGACGAGAACATGCACGCCATCAGCATCGAAGAAAAACCCGCCAAACCCAAGTCGAACTACGCCGTTCCGGGCCTGTACTTCTACGACAACGAGGTAGTACAAATCGCCAAAAACCTCCAGCCGAGCCCACGCGGAGAATACGAAATTACCGACGTGAACAAACACTACCTCGCTGCCGGCAAATTGAAGGTGGGCGTGCTCGACCGCGGCACCGCCTGGCTCGACACCGGCACCTTCGCCAGCCTCATGCAAGCCGGCCAGTTTGTGCAGGTGATTGAAGAACGCCAAGGCCTCAAAATTGGCTGCATCGAAGAAATTGCCTACACCATGGGCTTCATCGACGCGGCGCAGCTCGAAAAAGTCGCACAGCCGCTTACCAAAAGTGGCTACGGACAATACCTTCTCAACCTGCTGAAATGAGCAAAATATTGGTCACCGGCGGCTGCGGCTACATCGGCGGACATACCATCGTAGAATTGGTGGCGGCCGGCTACGAGGTGGTGAGCATCGACGATAACTCCCGCTCCTACCCGTGGTTTATCGAAAGAGTGGGCCAACTCTGCGGCAAGCCCATCGTCAATCATGTGGTGAACCTCTGCGACGAACAGGCGCTGCGGGCGGTATTTGCACAACACCCCGACCTGAGTGGCATCATTCATTTTGCCGCCTACAAATCGGTGGGCGAATCGTCGCGCGAGCCCCTGCTTTATTTCGAGAACAACCTGCTAGGACAAATCAACCTGCTGAAATGTGTGCGCGACTTCCGCATCCCGCACTTTGTGTTCAGCTCGAGCTGCACCGTGTACGGCAATCCCGAGCAGCTGCCTGTAACCGAAGACAGTCCGCTGCAAGAGCCCGAATCGCCCTACGGCCGCACCAAGGTGGTGGGCGAGGCCTTTTTGCGCGATTTTGTGAAAACGGTCGACACCCGCGTAATTGCCCTGCGCTACTTTAACCCTGTGGGTGCTCACCCCAGCAACCTCATTGGCGAGTACATCATTGGGGTACCGAGTTATTTATTGCCCTACATCACCCAAACCGCCATCGGCAAACGCGAAGAGCTGGTGGTTTTTGGCAACGACTACCCCACCCGCGACGGCAGCTGCATCCGTGATTTTATTCATGTGTGTGATGTGGCCCGTGCCCATGTAAACGCCATACAATACCTCGAAGCCGGAAAAAGCCAACAAAATTTTGAGGTGTTTAATCTCGGCAGTGGCATCGGCCAGAGTGTGCGCGAAATGATCGACTCGTTCGAGAAGGTCACCGGTCAACGATTGCGCTGGCGTTTTGGTCCCCGCCGCCCCGGCGATGTGGTGGCCGTATATGCCGACAACACCAAGGCCCGCAAGGTGCTGGGCTGGGAACCCCGGTATTCGCTCGACGACATGATGCGCACCGCCTGGGCCTGGGAAAAGTTGATGGCCGAAGAAGGACTTTGAGCCATTGGTTTTCGCTACATCCCTGCTAGCTTGACTTCGAGGATGGAAATTTCGCTTCCTTTTTTGTCATCTATTTTCCTTTTCCGCAGCCTTGGCATAGCAGCACGCGCATTTAGTGCTTAACTTTATCGTTTCCGATAACCCGAAAAACAATCATGCGCGACACCCTAATTTTTGACCTCATCGAACAAGAACGCCTCCGCCAAGAACATGGGCTGGAGCTCATCGCCTCCGAAAACTTTGTGAGCCGTCAGGTGATGGAAGCAGCAGGTTCGGTGCTTACCAATAAATACGCCGAAGGACTGCCCGGCAAACGGTATTACGGAGGTTGCGAAGTGGTAGACCAAGTGGAGCAAATCGCCATCGACCGTGCCAAGGCCCTCTTCGGTGCAGCCTGGGCCAATGTGCAACCCCATTCGGGCGCACAGGCCAATGCCGCTGTGATGCTGGCCGTATTGCAACCCGGCGACGCCATACTTGGCTTCGACCTCAGTCATGGCGGTCACCTGACCCACGGCTCGCCAGTGAACTTCAGTGGCAAATTATACCGCCCGCATTTTTACGGTGTAGAGCAAGAAACAGGTCTCATCGATTGGGACAAAGTAGAACGCAAAGCCCTCGAGGTGAAGCCAAAGTTGCTCATCTGTGGTGCGTCGGCCTATTCCCGCGACTGGGATTATGCCCGTCTCCGCAAAATTGCCGATGCCGTTGGTGCGCTGTTGCTCGCCGATATCTCACACCCATCGGGTTTGATTGCCACGGGCTACCTCAACAACCCGATTCCACATTGCCACATTGTGACCACTACTACCCACAAAACGCTACGGGGTACACGGGGTGGTTTGATCATGATGGGGCAAGACTTCCCGAATCCGTGGGGACATACCACACCCAAAGGCGAAGTAAAAATGATGTCGGCCCTGCTCGACGCCGCCGTTTTCCCCGGCACACAGGGTGGTCCGCTCGAACACATCATCGCAGCCAAAGCCGTGGCCTTCGGAGAAGCGCTGAGCCCCGAGTACAAAGCCTACTGTGGGCAGGTG
Source organism: Chitinophaga pinensis (assembly GCA_943369355.1). Taxonomy (GTDB): domain Bacteria; phylum Bacteroidota; class Bacteroidia; order UBA7662; family UBA7662; genus UBA7662. The sequence continues at coordinate 231,167 of CALRMX020000003.1, forward strand.
ATCCGCAATGCTCAAGCCATGGCCAAAGCCTTTGTGAGCCGCGGCTACCACATCATTTCGGGAGGTACCGACAACCACCTCATGCTCATCGATCTGCGTTCGAAGCAGGTTACTGGTAAACAAGCCGAAAATGCTTTGGTCAAGGCCGATATAACAGTGAACAAAAACATGGTGCCATTCGACGATAAATCGCCTTTCGTCACCAGCGGCATACGCGTAGGTACCGCTGCCATCACCACCCGCGGCCTCAAAGAAGCCGAAATGGAGCAGGTGGTCGCCTTGATCGATCGGGTGATACAAGCCCCCGACAACGAAGCCGAGTTAGCCGCAGTCAAGGCCGAAGTGAATGTGCTCATGGCACGCTTCCCGCTTTACGCCTAACGCGAAATATTGCTACATCCGAAGCCGGCTCCACCAAGGGTCGGCTTTTTTCATTTGTCACAACTGTCTGAAATTTTGTACAGGCATTAAACCTTTTACGGCGACCACCGTCTAAGCGTCTATTTTTTCGGAATCATGGCTTAATGGCCATTAAAACGAGCTTTTTCTGCGGCGCATTTCGCCGAGGGCGACAGCGATGCACACCCTTCGCGACAAAAAATACCCGTGAAACATGCTTGGCACGGTGCTAGTAAACAGGGAAGCACAAACCCACAACGACCCGGCACACGCCCAAAATGTTTACACCCATGAAAACCATCTCGATTGCCCTGTTTTTAGTCCTCAGCAGTATGAGCCTAGTGGCCACCGCAGGCAACCATCCTTCGAACACCCAAACCGATACCGTCGAAATTTCGGCACCCAAGCAGCACAACTGGTTCAGCTTGCAGCGCCAATGGCAACATCTGGCTCATTTTGGTGAGCTGATCTGGCCCGCCAACTGGTTCAAAAGTCGCCCTTCGGCCAGCGACAGCTGCGTAGAAGAGCTGGTACTCGACGATGCACGTCAGGATGCCCTCCCGCAGTTCCGCAATACCTTAGGCTTAAAGCTTAAACAAGAAAAGGTAAACAGCAACCTCAGCCTGAGCTGGGACCGTACCAAAAAACCCGAACAGTTGGCCATCTACCAAATCAGCGGCGAAAAGCTCATCGAGTTCAAACTAGCCTATGCAGGCCTCGGCGAAATGGAAGTACCTGTTGACCGACTCAAGCCAGGCAAATACCTCATACGGATGCAAGCCGGTAGCGACGATGCTATCCTGGCCTTCACCAAAAAATAAACCCTGAACGGGGGCTCCCCAACGGCCCCCTTTTTTATGGAACAGCCATAGCCGGCCCGTCCGGTTATCTTGACACGGTTGAACCGTCTTGCCGGGAGGCAAGGCGGTTTTTTTATGTCTCGAAAAAGCTTATGTTCGTTGTCATGGAAAACAAGTCGAGTACACATTGCCTGTCGTGTGGCACGCTGCTCAGCGGCAAGTACTGTTCGGCTTGTGGCGAAAAAACCCTCGAGCCCCACGAAAAAAGCGTACGGCATTTCCTGAGCCGCGTAATTGACGCGTTTACCTTTGCCGATCTTAAGGGATTAAATAGTTTCTGGCTGCTTTTGCGCCGCCCCGGTTTGTTGAGTGCCAGCTACAACCAAGGTATTCGCAAGCGGTATTACTTGCCCTTGAATTTGTTTTTGCTCACCAACTTCATCTATTTCTTGCTGCCCATCTTCAACACCTTCAATACCGATTACCGCACCCAAAAGGAGATGCAGCTCTACAGCAAGTTCACCAACAACTGGCTCACCGAACAACAAGTAGCCTCGGGCATGTCGGAAGAAGCCTATGCAGCAGCCTACAATGCCAAATCAGAGAACCTCGCCAAACTACTCATGCTGGCTTTTGCCCTACTTTTTGCGTGTAGTCTATTTGTGATTTTTTATCGGAAAAACGGGTTTTTCACCGACTATGTGTCGCTATCGCTCGAGTTCAGCAGCTTTTTGGTGTTCTATTGCACCATTTTACTCCCATTGCCGGTGATGGTAGTACATCGGCTCACAGGCTTCAAAGCCGGCGACGACGAACTAAGTTTAACCATACTGCTTCTAAGCTTGGTTTGGATGTATTCCGCTGCCCAGCGTCACTTTGAGCTAAAGCCACTGATTGCCCTCGTTAAGGTTGCCTTAGGAACTGTGGCGATATTTTATACGCTGGTGCTGTACCGACTCCTGTTGCTATTTGCAACGGTAGTCAGCCTTTGAACTCAAATCAGCGCTACGGCCTCACCCACCGAGCCGGTGCATTGCAGAATGCCACTCAGCTGCGAAATTTCAATCAACTTGAGGATAGAGGCATTGGCGTTGGCCAAGATAAACTGACCTTCGGAAGCGTTGCAGAGGCGGTTGCCTACCAAGATGGCGCTTAAGCCCGACGAATCGGCATATTTCACGGCTTCAAGGTCGAAAATGATGTTTCTCACCCCTTCCGAATTCAGGAAAACGAGCTCAGACTTTAGTTGAGGCGAAATCACTGAATCGAGTTTCTCCTCCTCGAGGCGTACCAGGGTATAATCTTCTTGTTTGTCGAGTAAAAGTTTCATAGCGGGTTTTGTCCAAAATTACACATTCCTAAGCTGCTTTCAGCCCCGCAACGAAGCAAGTGCATTAACCACTGCATTTTCGATTTGCTTTTCGAGCGCATCGGCGGGGGCCTTTACAAATGCCTCGCCAGTTACATGCTCGTACAATTCAATGTAGCGGTTGCTGATTTCCTCCAGCCAAGCATCGTTCATGGCCGGAACCTGCTCGCCTTCGCGCCCTTGAAAGCCATTTTCGATGAGCCACTGGCGCACAAACTCCTTCGAAAGTTGCTTTTGCGGCTCTCCTTTGGCCTGACGTTCGGCATAACCCTCGGCATAAAAGTAACGCGACGAGTCGGGCGTATGGATTTCGTCGATGAGGATAGGCTTGCCGTTGTGCAGGCCAAATTCGTATTTGGTATCGACGAGGATGAGGCCTTTTTCGGCGGCCATCTCGGTGCCGCGGGCAAACAGCTTGTGGGTATAGGCTTCGAGTACCTGATAATGTTCTTCACTCACCAGCCCTTGTGCCAGGATTTCTTCGCGGCTGATGTCCATGTCGTGCCCCTCTTGCGCTTTGGTAGAGGGGGTGATGATGGGTTCGGGCAGGCGATCGTTTTCTTTGAGCCCGTCGGGCAGCGGCACTCCGCACAACATCCGTTTTCCGGCTTTATATTCGCGCCAGGCGTGTCCTGCGAGGTAACCGCGTATCACCATCTCCACGGGAAAGGCCTCGGCCTTCACCCCTATCGATACTTGCGGATGTGGGGTGCGTAGTAGCCAGTTGGGAACCAGGTCGGCCGTGGCACACAAAAAATGCGCGGCGGTTTGGTTCAGCACCTGTCCTTTGTAGGGGATGGGTCGTGGTAGAATCACGTCGAAGGCCGAAATGCGGTCGCTGGCCACCATCACGAGCCACTGTCCGTCGATGTCGTACACATCGCGCACCTTGCCGTGATACACCTGCGTTTGTCCCGGAAATTGAAAATCAGTTCGTGCCAGTGCCATGGGTATTTTTTTCTTGTTTGATTTTATCGTCGTGCTGATCGTAGGCCTTGATGATGGCCTTCACCAGCTTGTGGCGCACCACATCGTCGCCGGTGAGGAAGATGGTGCCAATACCGTCAACGCCTTCGAGCAGGCGTAAGGCCTGCGGCAGCCCGCTCCGCTGCTGGCGGGGCAGGTCGATTTGGGTGAGATCGCCGGTGATGATGAACTTAGCCGATGGGCCCATGCGGGTGAGGAACATCTTCAGCTGCATCTCGGTGCAGTTTTGGGCTTCGTCGAGGATCACAAAGGCCTTGTCGAGGGTACGGCCACGCATGAAGGCCAACGGGGCTATCTCGATGATGTGCTGCTCGATGTAACCGGCCAGCTTTGCCGGGGGCAGCATGTCTTCGAGGGCATCGTACAGCGGACGCAGGTAGGGGTCGATTTTTTCTTTGAGATCGCCGGGCAAAAAGCCGAGGTTTTCGCCTGCCTCCACGGCCGGACGGGTGAGGATGATCTTTTTCACCTCCCTGTTTTTGAGGGCACGCACGGCCAAGGCTACGGCGGTGTAGGTTTTACCTGAGCCTGCTGGCCCTACGGCAAAAACCACATCGTTGCGCACCGACGACTCCACCAAACGGCGTTGGTTTTGGGTGCGGGCACGAACCACCAGTCCGTTCGGACCAAATACGATGGGCTCGTCGTTGTCTACCACGCCCGGCAGTCGGCTGTGGGTGTCGAGCAGCAGCAGCGCAAAGTCGTCGTCGCTGATGCTTTTGTAGCGATCGAAATGGGTGAGTATGCGCTGGAACTTTTCTTGGAAGGCCTCCACGAGCACGGCTTCGCCTGCCACCTGAAAATGGTCGCCACGCGAGGTAAAGCGTAAATCGGGAAAGGCCGTTTTCAGCCGTTTAAAGCGGCTATTATTGGCGCCAAAGAACGCCATCGGGTCAATACCTTCTAAATGGAAGCTAAAATCAATCAATCGTTCGGGTTTTGTCTAAATTTGTACAGCAAAAAAGCAGTGCGTTGATTGAATACCTGACCCTCACGACCGACTACGGTGAAAAGGATCCCTATCTGGCTATGCTCCGGGGCAGTCTGATGGCGGCACTTCCGTCCGTCAGGCAAATCGACATCACGCACAATATTAGCAAATTTAACATCCGCGAGGCAGCCTACGTTTTAAAAAATTGCTATGCTTTTTATCCTGAAGGAAGCCTGCACTTGGTGGATGTAAGTGGCTACAACCAGAACAGCCGCCACTGGCTCTTGTTTGCCTTCGCCAAACACTTTTTTCTGGTGCCCGACAACGGAATCTGTTCGCTGATCACCGATAACGGCTGGCTAGAGCCGCGACGCATCGCCATTGCCGACCAGGTGCAGGGCAGCTTCGACCTCATCGACCACGTACTCCCCCAGCTCACCGCCTTGGCCGAGCTCAAGCCCGAAGCCTTAGGACCCGCCGTGAGCGACTACCAGCTGTTTACCACGGTATTTCCGAGCATGCAGGGCAACCGCATGATGGGCCAGGTACTGTATACCGATAGCTACGGCAATGTGGTCACCAATATCGACAAAGGCTATTTCGACCGCAACATACGCGAGCCGTATGCCGTGCACCTCAAACGCAGCCACAAAGGCGGCAATACCATCGGCCGCATACAGCAACACTTCAATGCCACCGAATTGGGCGAAACCGTCGCCTTTTTCGGCCACAACGGCTTGCTGCACATCGCCATCCGCGGTGGCTCGGCGGCACAGCTGCTTGGCCTGCGCACCGACGACCCTGTGATGATAGAACAACTATGATAACACGACTGGTAAAAATGACCTTCCGTCCTGAAGCAACCGAAGCTTTCGAAAAGCTCTTTTTCGGTAGCTGCGACCGCATCCGGCAGTTTCCGGGCTGCACACATCTCGAACTGCTGAAAGACGGCCACATCTATTTCACCTACAGCCGCTGGGAGAAGGCCAGCGACCTGGAAGCCTACCGCCATTCGGCCTTATTTGCCGAAGTTTGGGGAGCAACCAAACAACTTTTCGCCGCAGCGCCCGAAGCGTGGAGCACCGAACAGAAGTTTTTAGCACGATAGTTGTAAATTGCTTGTAAAATCCGACGTATGAAAAAATTCATTCCACTGCTCATCCTGCTCTTGGGGCTATTGGCTGTTGCCGGTTTGAGCTCCTGCAATAGCAAGAAAAAAGCCGCCGAACGTGAGGCTGCCTACCGCGAAGAAAAAATGCGACAGCTCGACAAGGACAAAAAGACCTTCGAAAAAACCATCAAGGCCGACGAAGAGGCCACCGAATAAACCAAACAAACACCCATAAAAAAGCCGCTGCTTCAATCGAAACAGCGGCTTTTTTTGTGACTTCAAGTTTAGAATACCTCGTGGTGGGTGAATTCTTTGATGTACGGATGTTTGAAAGGAATGAGCGACGCTTTGGCTAAGCCACGTGCCATTACAAATACAAACAAACCGATAAATCCGAGGAACATGCCTATTTCGATGACACCGATGTGGGCATGAGCGCCTACTGCACCCGGCATGATGCCTTGGTACAAATCGATGAACTTACCGATGACCAGCAATACGGCCACGGCCAACATCAAGGTATCGTTACGCTTAGATCCACGTGTCATGAGTAACAAGAACGGTGCAACGAAATTGATGATCAGGTTCACGAAGAACAGCACTTTGAAATGCTCAAAACGCTCTTGGTAGTAAATTGCTTCTTCCGGGATGTTTGCGTAGAAGATGAGCAAGTACTGCGACAACCAGATGTATGTCCAGAAAATACTGAAGGCGAACATGAATTTGCCGATGTCATGCATATGCTCTTCGGTGATCACCTTCAAGTATCCGTTACGACGCAACAAGATGGCGGTGATGGTAATGATGCTGATGGCGGTAACCCAAGCCGCAGCGAAGTGATACATCCAAAAGATGGTCGAATACCAGTGGGTATCGATGCTCATCACAAAGTCCCAGGTAGAAATCGCCCAAGTTACTGCATACACAGGTAAAAAGGCTGCTGCTAAAGTCTTGTTCCGTTTTAAACTACGGAGTCCGCCGTTCAAATCCTCAGCCAATGAATTGCGACGAATCGCACGAGCAAAAAGTATCCAAGCCAAGAAGGCCACTACAGCACGGGCAGCCATAAACGGAATGTTCAAATATGGTACCTTCGAGGCAATGATAGCATCGTACTCTGGATTTGCTGATCCGTCGGCCAAAAATTCATCGGCTATGCCCGGGTGCGTCCAGTGGTAGATGTGGTTCCAGTGCATGGCCATACCAAGCAGGATGATGGCAAAACCTACAGCGGCAACAGGCAGATAGCCCATCATGGCTTCACCAATACGCTTGAAGCCGAGCGACCAAGCCGCATTGGTTACCGAAATGAGTCCCACAAACAAAAGTGAAGCGATGGCTACACCCAAAAAGTACCAGTTACCGAGCAAAAAGTTCGCCCAGAAAGCATGGCTGTCGGTCATCAGACCGTAGATCATGGCTAACACCCCTACGCCCATGAGGCCAAAGGTGATGTTGCGCAATTTGCCGGTAAAGACGAACTTTTCTTCTTTAATGGCGATATCGTGATGATTATGCGATCCCATGTGCAGCTTATTGAGCGGTATAACCTCTTAGTTGATTCACGTACATAACAATTTTCCAGCGGTCTTCGGGACGAATTTGCGAACCGTGACCCCACATACGGCCTTTTCCTTTGGTAATCACGTGGTAAATGTGACCCGAAGGTTTGTCGGCAATGTAGCTGGCTTGGTAGTTAGGAACACCACCATACTTTTGGCCAACCGGGCCATCGCCTTTTCCTTCAGCACCGTGGCAGGGCTGGCAGTAGGCTGCATAGTAATACTTTCCTTCTTTTAGATTTTTCTCGTTGGCTTCTAACGGATTCTTGAGCACCTGCGCGGCATACTCAATACTGTCTTTGCCAATTGGGTAATTGTGCATGAGCTCTAGGCGGGTATTGTCGTACCCAACGCCACTGCGGGCGATGGTACCTTCTACCGGCTTACGCATATTCATGCCGTGTGGATTCACCGTATTCTCCTCTACTTGCGAATATGGATCGTAAGGAGTAGATACATACATCTGTGGTGCGTATTCGTAACCGGGATCTTTTTCATCGCGGACTAAAAAACACGACTGCAACAAACCGGCAGACATGACTGCTGCCCATATCAAGGTCTTCTTCATAGTTCTACCTCCTCTACTTTTACCTCTTCGGCGCCGTGTTTTTTCAGCATGGCCGAAACGGCATCAAAGTCAGCACCGTCGTTTTTAATGGCGATACAAAATTTATCGCTGGTTACGCGCAAATCGGGTTGTTTCGCTTCTGCACCCGGGAAAAAGCCACAAGCATAGAAGAATGTGCCTACCATACCCAAGGCCGTGAGTAGTACGGTAAATTCAAAACTTACCGGAACAAAGTCGGGCCAGGCTATAGCTGGCTTACCGCCTATGTTCATCGGCCAGTCGATACCCAACATCCACACCTGCATGGTGGTGGCAAGGGTAAGACCTAATGTTCCGAAAAGAAAGGCCGCTTTAGGAAGACGTGAACGCTTTAATCCGAGGGCCTGGTCTAAGCCGTGCACAGGGAATGGACTGTATACATCGTAGATAGCAGTTCCCGAAGCACGGATTTCACGAACGGCGTCGAGCACGGGCTCTTCGTCGTTAAAAATTCCGAGTATATATTTCTGGCTCATGATCAGGCAATTTGTGGATGAACTTCTTTCAAGTCTACACCTTCTGCTTCGGCAACTTTAGCAATGTGCTCTTCGGCCGATGTTTTTACGATGGCTTTTACCTCGGCAATGGCAATTACCGGCAAGAACTTCGCAAACAAGAAGAAGAGGGTAAAGAACAAGCCGAGTGAGCCGACGAACATGCCGATTTCCACCCAAGTTGGTGAATACATGGCCCAGCTCGATGGCAGGTAGTCGCGGTGCAACGAGGTTACGATAATCACAAAACGCTCGAACCACATACCTACGTTCACGAAAATGGAGATAACGAAAACGAATGGGATGTTGCGGCGCAGGCGCTGCGACCAGAACAACTGTGGCGTGATTACGTTACAGGTCATCATGGCCCAATAGGCCCACCAGTACGGACCAAACATCCTGTTGGTGAAGGCGTACTGTTCGAACGGAACGGCCGAATACCAGGCGATGAAAAACTCGGTGATGTAGGCCGAACCTACAATCGATCCTGTTGCCAGGATGATTTTATTCATCACATCGATGTGGTAGATGGTGATGTAATTCTCGAGGCGCATCACCTTACGCATGATGATGAGGAGGGTTAGTACCATCGCAAATCCCGAGAAGATAGCACCCGCAACGAAATACGGCGGGAAGATGGTGGTGTGCCAGCCCGGAATAACCGAGGTAGCAAAGTCCATGGATACGATGGTGTGTACCGATAGTACGAGTGGCGTAGCGAGACCAGCCAAAATCAACGATACCGTCTCAAAACGCTGCCATGCCTTGGCCGAACCGTTCCATCCGAAGCTCAGCGCTCCATAAATGGTACGACGAATGCCTTTCGCACGGTCGCGGATGGTTGCTAAATCGGGAATCAAACCCACATACCAGAATACCAATGAAACGGTGAGGTAGGTAGAAATCGCAAATACGTCCCAGAGCAGTGGTGAGTTGAAGTTTGACCACAACGAACCGTAGGTGTTTGGCAACGGGAATACCCAATAAATCACCCAAGGGCGACCTGCGTGAAGCAAAGGATACATACCGGCACATACTACGGCGAAAATGGTCATGGCTTCGGCCGAGCGGTTCACCGCGGTCCGCCACTTCTGACGGAACAACAATAATACGGCTGAGATGAGGGTACCGGCGTGACCAATACCTACCCACCATACGAAGTTGGTGATGTCCCAACCCCAGTCCACAGTTTTGTTCAAGCCCCATACACCCACACCCGTGAAGAGCAGATAGCCTACGGTAAGCAGGTATAAGCCCAAACCGGCAAGTGCTACGCCGAAGCCGAGGTACCACCATTTGGTGGGTGCGGCCTCGATGGGAGTCACGATATCGTCCGTGATTTTGGCGTACGAGGTCTTCCCTGTGATAAGGGGACGCCTGAGTGGTGATTCGTACATAACGTCTTAGTTCGGTTTTACGATTAAGCTACTGTTGATTTTTTATTGCGCACCTTGGTGAGGTAGTTCACCGATGGAAGTACGTTGAGCTCTTCGATCACCCCGTAGGCGCGCTCGTTGGCAAACAATTTCGATACTTCACTGTCGGGATCGTTCAAATCACCAAATACAATGGCATTAGAAGGACACGACTGCTGACAAGCGGTTTTAATCTCGCCATCGAGCGGACGGCGGCTGTTGCGCTTGCCTTCGAGCTTCGCAGCCTGAATACGTTGTACGCAGAAAGTACATTTCTCCATCACACCTCGTGCACGTACCGTTACATCTGGATTCAGCACCATCTTACCGAGGTCGGTTTGCGCTGGGTTGGTGGCAAACTTATCGTTGTCGACATAGCTGAACCAGTTGAAGCGACGCACTTTGTACGGACAGTTGTTCGCACAATAACGGGTTCCAACACAACGGTTGTAGGTCATCTGATTCAAACCTTCGTCGCTGTGGGTGGTGGCCAATACCGGACAAACGGTTTCGCATGGTGCATTATCGCACTGCTGACACATCACGGGCTGGAAGGCCACTTCGATGCTTTCGCCTGCAGTGATAGTATCGTATTCCTTTTCTTTGGTAATACGGGTGTCGTTGCTGTTTTCGGTGAAGGTGTAATAGCGGTCGATACGCATCCAGTGCATCTCACGGCGGCGAATTACCTCCTCTTTACCTACCACTGGCACGTTGTTTTCAACCTGACAGCTTACCACGCACGCTCCGCAACCGGTACATGCGTTCAAATCAACGGCCATGGCCCAGTGGTGACCTTCGTAGTCACGCTTCTGCCAAAGGGTGATGGCATCGCGGCTGATACCTGGATATACTTTTTTGAAAGTACCGTCTTCTTGCTTCACCGATACATACGGGCGAATGTTGCCGTCGGCTGCATTCTCTTTGTAACGATCGAGTGTTGTTTCTTTGACGATGTTTCTTCCTTCGATGGTATGGTGCGTCTGGGTTTGTGCCAGCTGCGTTTTCATGCCCGTGTTGGTGATGGTCACCTTCACTGCACCATGCTTACGGAAAGGATACGCATTGGCACCGATATTTGAACCGGCTTTGCCCGCTTGTGTACGACCATAACCTACGGCCAAGGCTACCGTTCCAGCGAATGTTCCAGGCTGTACGAGCACAGGTACTTCCACGCTGTAACCATTGGCTTCAACCTTCACGATGTCGCCATCGCTGAGTTTATTGTCTTTGGCATATTTCATCGACACAGCGAGGTAGTTATCCCAACAAGCGCGTGAGATTGGATCGGGCAGCTCCTGCAACCAAGGGTTGCCGGCCATGGCACCATTACCAATTCCCAGTTTTTCGTAGGTAACCAATTCTACATCGGCCGATTCAATTTTGATAGCAGCAGCGGCAGCAGCTACATTGGCACTGAATGCCGGCTGTGCGCCTGAAGCAGCGGCTTCGAAAACACCGTTGTGCAGCGCCTTACGCCAGAACGCGCCGAAGTCGGCTTCGTTGCTGATGGTACGCCAGCTGGCTTTGAGGTAGTCGTATACGCTGGTGCTGTTGCCCGACCAAGCGAGCAAACTTTCTTCGAACGAGCGCGTATCAAACAGCGGGCTGATGGCTGGCTGCTGGATGCTGTACATGCCTTTTACCGGCATGGCATCGCCCCAATTCTCGAGGAAGTGGTTGGCGGCGGCTACATATTTGAAGTTGGTCGCTGTTTCGTCGGCAAACATCGATACGGCTACGGTGAGCTTGGTTTTGGCCAATCCACTCACAAATGCTTTGGCATCGGGATAGTCGTATGCTGGATTTACACCGTAGCTGATGAGTGCACCGATTTTTCCGGCATTCATATCGGCTACAAGTGCAGCCATCTGGCTGTCGATTCCCTGACGGGTGTAGTTCGGCATCGACATGTCGATGGTATTTCCGTAGCTGCCCAACAGTTGGTTGATGGCATTTACCAGCACTTGTACGTTGGCATCGTTCGAACCGCATACCACCAAGGCTTTGCCCTTGGCGGCCCACAATTCCTTGGCGGCAGCTTTGATGGCATTACCAGCCAAATCGTAGGCAGTAGTATTTACCGGAGCTGCACCGGCCATGTTGGCGATGGCATTGTATAGATTGGTTACCACCAGTGCTTCTTTCGAAGCTTGGTAGGTGGCGCGTGTATCGGCATTCGAACCAGTTACGGTGAGCAGGGTTTCGAACTGAATGTGACGCGACATCACCGGATTTTCCTTCGTCGGCTTCCGGTTTTTCATGTAGTCTTTGGTATACTCTACTGGCGAAATCCAGTTGCCCAAGAAATCGGCACCAATACCCAAGACCACTTCGGCTTTGTCGAAGTTGTAGTTGGGCAGCGCTGCTACACCAAAGGTAGTTCGGTTAGCCTCGAGCATGCCCGATGCCGAAATGGCGTCGTAGCTGATGTGCTCGGTACCTGGAAACTTGGCCTTGAACTCAGCCACAATCCGTTGTGTGGTAGGGCTGATGATGCTGTGGGTAAGCAATCGGATTTGGCCACCCGCTGCACTGATGGCCGCCAACTCGGCTTTCACTTCCGAGTCGAGGGTTTCCCAACCGGTTATTTTGCCGCTTTTGGTCGGACTCTGCAAACGAGCCGTGTCGTATAAACCCAGTACCGACGCATGTACACGTGCATTCACCCCACCTTGACTTACGCCACTGAAGGTATTTCCTTCAATTTTGATAGGGCGGCCTTCACGGGTTTTTACGATGATGCTTGCGTAATCGTAACCGTCGTGGTAGGAAGTGGCATACCAGGTAGGCACCGAAGCAGAAACTTCTTCAGGCTGTTGAACGAAGGGTACAGCACGTTTTACCGGCGTTTTGGTACAAGCGGCCAGGGTGGCAGCAGTGATGCTGAATCCGAATACTTTGAGGAAGTCACGACGGTTAGCGTTCAGCGAATCGTTGCTGAGTAGTTCGTCAACCGGAATTTCTTCGGCAAACTCTTTGGATGATTCTTCGATGAATTGGGGGCTCGCATTGAGTTCCTCAACACTTCTCCAATACTGCTTTTGAGCGATGTCCATCTAGAAGAGAATTATTTGGCGGATTAATAATGACATTTTGAACACTCCAGACCACCCAAATTGGCGATGGTCAGACCCTTTTCGGTAAGGGCTTTTTTGAATTTTTCGGAATCTCCGTGCACCTGCTTGTAGTAACCGTTGTCGAGATCGACTTTGGTTTCGCGGTGACAGTTGATACACCAGCCCATCGTGAGATTGCTGTGCTGATACACTTCAGGCATTTCCTGAATCGGGCCGTGACAGGTTTGGCACTCAATACCGGCTACTTTGTAGTGCTGGTAGTGGTTGAAATACGCGAAGTCCTGCAAATTGTGGATACGCACCCATTCAATCGGCTTGTTGTTTTCCCAAGCGTCGGCAATCTTCTTGATTTCGGGCGATTCTTTTTTGATTTGGTTGTGGCAGTTCATACAAACGTTCACCGCTGGTATGGTGGCCGATTTGCCGCGTTCAACGCCGGTGTGGCAATACGAACATTGAATTTCGTGTTTGCCCGCGTGAATTTCGTGTGAGAAGGCGATGGGCTGAGAAGGCTGATATCCTTGCTGTATGCCTACATGCGATGCTACATCCACACCCCAGATAACGCCACCAATGAGGAGAGCGCCAATGGCACCCAATACCTTATAGGCTGGCTTAACGGTGAATTTCGGCTTCACCTCCACCAAGGTGTCGGGATTCAATTTGCCGGCTTCTACTTGTTCGTCGTAGCTCTGCTTGAATCGCTTCTGCATGCTAACGAGCAAGTAAATTACTGCCGCAGCTAAGAAGATGATGATCCACACCAGAGTCGACATTGGGAACTTATCGTCGTCGGCAACCAATGCTTCGGCAGCAGCCAACGGATCACCTCCGTCAGCAACAGCAGGAGCAGCGGCAGCTTCCTGTTCTTTTACGTAAGCGAGAACGGCTTTAATTTCCTCGTCCGTCCAGTCGTACGCAGGCATGGCTACCTTGTTCCACTTGTTGAAGAGATCAACTGCATACTGATCGCCGCTGGCAATCATGGCCTGTGAGTTACGCACCCACTTGATCAGCCATGCCTCGTCGCGGCGGTCGCTGATGCCCTTGAGCGCAGGACCTACGAGGTCCTGATCGATCTTGTGACAGGCAGCACAGTTGTTGTTGAAGAGATCAGCTCCGTTCGGCTGGGCTGTTGTGGTGGTCGACCAGCTGCCAGCTACCCACAAAATGAGGGCGAAAAGAAACAGTCTGCGTGGAGAATTTCCTTGATTTTGAATCATTTGCGCAAGATTTTTAAAAGCGGTAACGCCTTTTCAGCATCCGTTCGCAAAATTAGACGGAAAAGGCACAAGAACACCTACTGTCACAAAAAAATCAAAAAGTTCTGGCTATTTAAAATAAGTCTAAATAACCTCGCCGAAACGCGCCGCTTAGGCGATTAAATCGGTCTGCAGCAGTTTGAGGTTTCGGTACAAGCCGCCTTCAATTTCCATCAAGGCTTCGTGGGTACCAAACTCCACCATGCGGCCTTGATCAAGCACCAAAATTTTATCTGCATCGCGCACTGTACTGAGCCGGTGAGCGATGATGATGCTCGTGCGGCCTTCCATCAACTGATTGAGGGCGTCTTGTACCAATCGTTCCGATTCACTGTCGAGCGAGGAGGTGGCTTCGTCGAGGATGAGGATGGCCGGATCGCGCAAAACGGCACGGGCGATGGCGATACGCTGCCGCTGGCCGCCGGATAACTTAACGCCTCGTTCTCCTACTACTGTTTTGAAGGCTTCGGGGAATGACTCGATAAATTCAAGCGCATTCGCCTTTTTGGCCGCAGCACGTATTTCCTCCTGCGATGCACCGGGTTTGCCGTAGGCGATATTTTCTTCGATGGTGCCTCCAAATAAAATCACATCCTGAGGCACTACTGCCAGGTTGCGGCGGTAGTCGGTCAGCGGATAGGTACTTATCTCTTGTCCATCCACCACTATCTGCCCTTGCGAGGGTGCGTAAAAGCGCTGTACCAAGCTTACTAAGGTAGACTTGCCTGCTCCCGATGGTCCAACTACGGCCAACTTCTCCCCTGGCGACACCGAAAAACTAAGGTCACGAATTACCGTGCGGTCGTTTCGCGACGGGTATTCGAAGCTCACGTCCACAAAACGGATGGCACCTTCCAAACGAGCGGGATCGCCGTCGCCTGCGTATTCGAGCTGGATGGCTTCGGTGCTTTCATCGAGTATCTCGAGCACACGTTCGGTGGCGCCGAGCGCTTTTTGCACCTGGGCATACAGCTCGGCAAAACTGCCCATGGCTGCACCCACGAAGGTGCTGTACAAAACAAAACTGGTTAAACTGCCCACACTCAGCTCTCCGGCACTCACCAAACGGGTTCCATACCAGATGACCAATACGATGCTCCCGAGCAAACAAAAAATGATGAAACTGGCAAAAGCTCCCCGGTAGGCGGCACCTTTCAGCGCAAAACGCACCACCTCGGCGATGTTTTCGCGGTAACGGCGCAACTCAAACCATTCGTTGGTATAGGCTTTTACGCTTGCAATGGCCTGTAGTGTTTCTTCGACCACAGTATTGGAATCGGCTAACTTGTCTTGCGCCTGGCGAGCAACCTTACGGATAACTTTGCCGAATAGTACCGCCACCACCACCAGCACCGGAAAAACCGAAAGCATAAAAACGGTTAATTTCCCAGAGGTATATGCCAAAAGCCCGATGCCGCCCACCAATACCACTACCTGGCGGATGAGTTCGGCCAAAGTGGTGGTCATGGTGTCTTGAATTTGAGAAAGGTCGGCCGAAATACGGCTATTGATCTCTCCTACCCGACGCTGGGCAAAAAACTCCATGGGCAAACGTATGATGCGGTGAAACGTCTCAAGCCGTAAATCGGCCAATGACCGCTCGCCTACTTGCACAAAAAGGTAAATGCGGAAAAACGAGATGGTGGCCTGCAAAAACAATACGATTCCTAAGGCGATTGCGATGGTGTTGATATCGGCTAACCAACCACTGGCTGCCTTGAGCATGGCTGCATCAATGAGTTTGCCCATTAAAAAAGGAAAACCAAGCGACAACAAGCTGCCCACCACCAACAAGGCCAATCCCCCGAGGAACATGGCACGGTAAGGCTTTAAATACCGCAATAACCTGCCCGCCTTTCGGAGAGTTTGTGCATTCAGTTTAGCCTTGGGTAATTCTTCTTCTGTCTTGCTGCTGCTGTTTAATCGTTGTCGCGCCATCTAGGGATTGAGTCGTTTGGTTATTAAACTGTCGATGCGTTGAAAAAGTTGCCGCGGACTAAACTTCCGCCAAGGGAACTCCTCAAGTTCGCCACCAAAATTGATGTAGTAATCGAGGTTTTGTTGTTGCATCTCGCTGGCCACATGTTCCCTGAAGTTGATGGCAACTATCCATCCCTCATCGAGCTCACCAAACCACTCTTCGTAATAGGCATCGTCGGAGCTATGGAAATTGAGGATATTCTCTCCGATGAGCATAAAATAGCGGATTCCCTCAGCCAGAAGAATATCAATCACTTCGGTTTTGAGGGTCATCACATCGTTTGCGATGGCGTCGTTCCACTCACCAATAAACTCGATGATGGTAAAACCGGCATCGTAGTCGGTATACAATAGCTTCAAAAAGAGCGTTTCGGAGCCAAAATCGTCCCACTGCGGATGGATGTAGTGGTCGTAAATGGCTTGGGAGTAGGTGAATTCACTGTATTCGCGGCCATAGAAAGGCGAGCGCTCGTCGTCGGCAGCGTTGTAATCTTCTATCCAGCGATAAAATGGCTCAATGGTGTGCATAGCTCTATTTTTTGGCGTCGAGCACCTTACGCACTTGCCCGTACTCTTCGAGCCAAGCAGCGGCCTTTTGTTGATCTACACCCAGTTCATCCATGATCATCTGCACACCCCGATTTACCAGCTTGTGGTTGGTAAGCTGCATATTCACCATTTTATTGCCCTTCACGTATCCCAGGCGAATCATGGTGCTGGTCGAAAGCATGTTGAGCACCAACTTTTGGGCAGTTCCACTTTTCATACGGGTAGATCCGGTCACAAACTCGGGCCCCACAACTACCTCCACGGGGAAATCGGCTTCGCGCGACACCGGAGAGCCCGGATTACAGGTGATGCAGGCTGTGGTGATACCTGCCTTGCGACAAGCCTGCAGCGCTCCCACCACATAGGGCGTGCTTCCGGAGGCCGCAATGCCCACAACCACATCGTCTTGCCCAACATGCCAGGCTTGTAAATCTTTCCATCCCTGCTCGGTATCGTCTTCGGCAAATTCCACCGCCTTGCGGATGGCGGTATCGCCTCCCGCAATGAGCCCAATCACCCGATCGAATGGCACACCGTAGGTTGGCGGACATTCGGAAGCATCGAGTATGCCCAGTCGGCCACTTGTGCCTGCCCCCAAATAAAACAATCTGCCACCGCGGCGCATTTTCTCTACCACACAATCTACCAGCACTTCAATACGCGGAATTTCTTTGGCCACAGCCAACGGAACACTTTGGTCTTCCCGATTCATGTTGTCGAGCAGCTCACGGGTGCTCAAGCGGTCGAGGCCTTCGTAATTCGAAGGCGCTTCGGTAATGCGGTGAAAGGAATTTTCCAAAATCTTACACTTAAGTGAACAGGCTGTAAAAATACCTGCATTTTTGCGATGCAAGCCGACATCGTCAAACTTAATTGCAACGGTTTTGGTTTAGCACCCATAGAAAGTAGTTATACCGTGAATTCGAAACGCGCCATTTGGCTCCCCCTACTGCTTAGTGTAATTCTTGCCGCAGGCATGTTCCTGGGCTACAAGATGAATCCTGGCGGCAATACCACCTTGCTTTTGCGCCGACCCGACAACGCTTTGCAACAAATATTGCAACTCATTGAGTCGCGTTATGTCGACACTGTAGATACCCAATATCTCCATGCCAGCGGCATACAGGCCATGTTGGAGCAGCTCGACCCCTACTCGGCCTACATCCCTGCGCACGACTTTGAAGAAGTAAACCAACCCCTCGAAGGCAACTTCGACGGTATCGGTATTGAATTTTATCGCCTCAACGACACCATATTGGTGGTTACGGCACTATCGGGCGGGCCGTCGGAGGCTGTAGGCCTGCGTGCCGGCGATAAAATTGTGAAAGTAGATGGCGAAGACGTTACTGGGCCGGATTTCACCAACGACGACGTGATTAAGCGCTTACGGGGCAACCGCGGCACCAAAGTAAAGGTTGAGGTAGTCCGCAAGGGTGCTCCGCGAACCATTCCCTTTACCATCACCCGAGGTAAAATACCCATTTATAGTGTCGACGTGGCCTACCGTCCTGCACCCGATATGGGGTATATCAAAATCAACAAGTTCAGTGCTACCACCGCCGACGAATTCCAGGAAGCTTTTAACAAACTTCGCCAGCAAGGCCCGATGAGTGCATTGGTACTCGATTTACGAGGCAATCCGGGTGGCTATCTCGAGGCAGCCATCAAGCTGAGCGATGAGTTCTTGGGCAAGGGCGAACTCATTACGTATACCGAGGGACGCACCCAGCCACGTCGCGATTATTTGGCTACCGCAGCAGGTTTATTTGAGCAAGGCAAAGTGTATGTGCTGCTCGACGAAGGCTCGGCTTCGGCCTCGGAAATAGTAGCCGGTGCACTTCAAGACCAGGACAGGGCGGTATTGCTCGGTCGCCGTTCGTTTGGCAAAGGGCTGGTGCAAGAACAGTTTGGCATGCCCGACGGATCGGCCGTGCGATTGACCGTTGCCCGATATTATACCCCCTCCGGACGTTCGATCCAGAAGCCTTACAAAGCCGGCGAGTCGGAGGACGACATGGTGGCTCGTTACCAACATGGTGAGTTTTTCTCGCGAGATAGCATACAGGTAAACGACAGTGTACCGTATCGCACCAAAAAAGGTAGAGTGGTTTTTGGCGGTGGGGGCATCATACCCGACGTATTTGTGGCAGCCGACACCAGTACCTTTGGACCTGCGTTGAACGTACTTTTCAACAGCGGGATTTTGGTAGATCTAAGCTACAGCCTGGCCGATGAAGAACGCAGTAAGGTACAACCCCTCGGCAAGGAACAATTCCTCAAAAATTTCAAGCCGAGTACTGCGCATTGGAACCGCTTGATGGAAGAGACCAGAAAGGCCGACCTCCCCTGGAACGGGAGCTATCAAAAAGAAAGGGGAATGATAGAAGCTTATCTCAAAGCCTATATCGGCCGGCAGCTTTTTGGCAACGACGTATTTTATCCGGTAATCCATCAATTCGACCCTACATTGAAGGCAGCGCTCCAGCGTCCGTAAGCCATTCAAAGCGTTTAGAATAAAACACAAATGGGCTAAAAACAAAAAACCCGTTGGAGGTTATCCAACGGGTAATTTTTTGCTTTCGCTTAAATTACATAGCAGCAGCAGTGTCGGTAGTAGCAGCAGCTGTGTCAGCTGGAGCTTCTTCTACAGCTGGAGCTTCTTCTACAGGAGCTTCCATTGTAGTTTCTTCAGTAGCTTCTTCAGCGTTTCCGCAAGCTACAGCGAACATAGCACCAGCTACGAGGAGGAGGGCAAATAATTTTTTCATGGGTAGATTTTTTTAACGTCACAAAGGTAATCACACTTTCTACACTTGCAAAAATTATTTTATTCACAATTCGTGTTACCAATGCATTAATGCTCAGCAGGTTAGTGTGGATATCTCCAAGTAAGATTAATCTCTCTGCTGTTAAATACGTCGATTTTTACTTCTCTCTGAAGAAAATATTCATCGGTACCCCAGTAAAATCGAAGTTTTCACGCAACTTATTTTCCAAATATCGGCGATAGGGTTCGCGTATGTACTGGGGGAGGTTACAGAAAAAAACGAAAGTAGGTGTGGCGATTTTCACCTGCGTGCAATACTTGATGCGAATGTACTTTCCCTTCCAAGCCGGCGGCGGGTAGTTTTCGATAACCTGAAGCATTACCTCGTTCAGCTTATTGGTTTTTACCTTTTTGCTCCGGTTTTCGTACACCATCAAGGCCGTTTCTATCGCCTTCATGATACGCTGCTTTTCGGTGGCCGAAGTAAATACGATGGGTATATCGGTAAATGGCGCTACCTTTTCCTTGATGCGGTCTTCGAACACCTTGGTGGTTTTGTGATCTTTCTCAATAGCATCCCACTTATTCACAACTACCACTATCCCTTTCATATTCTTTTCGGCGAGATGGAAAATCGACAAATCTTGGGCTTGTATACCTTCTTGGGCATCGATCATCAGCATCACCACATCGCATTCTTCTATGGCGCGTATGGTGCGCATCACCGAATAAAACTCGATGTCTTCGTGCACTTTGGCTTTTTTCCGCATACCTGCCGTATCTATCAGGTAAAAATGATGACCAAAGGCATTGTATTCTTCCAAGATAGTATCGCGAGTAGTTCCGGCGATAGGCGTAACGATGGTCCGCTCTTTACCGAGCAAAGCATTGAGCATGGTGCTTTTGCCTACATTCGGCCTGCCAACTATCGCTATGCGGGGCAGCTTTTCGAGGGTTTCCTCTTGTGCCGGTGGCAGTGCTTTCACCACCTCATCGAGCAATTCGCCCGTTCCCGAACCTGTTTGCGATGAAATATTATAAATCTCACCGAGCCCAAAGGCATAAAACTCGGCAGCTTGCCCAATTCTTTCGTGGTAGTCGACTTTATTGGCAACCACAAAAACAGGCTTCTTCGATCGGCGGAGCATGTCGGCCATCGACTCGTCTAAGTCGGTGATGCCCGTAGTCACATCCACCATAAACAGAATCACATCGGCTTCTTCGATGGCGATATGTACCTGAGAACGGATGGCCGCTTCAAAAATATCGTCGGAGCCTTTTACAAAACCTCCGGTATCGATAACGGTGAACTTCTCTCCTATCCATTCGGCCTGTCCGTAATGGCGGTCGCGGGTAACTCCCGAAAAGTCATCGACTATCGCCTTACGGCTTTCGGTTAAACGATTAAACAAGGTACTTTTACCCACATTCGGGCGCCCCACAATGGCAACTACACGACTCATATTCAGTGATTATATCCGAAATAGCGGAGCATACGATCGTCGTTCCGCCAGTTCTCTTTTACTTTAACAAACAAACTGAGCATTACCTGCTTGCCAAAAAAGGCTTCGAGGTCTTTGCGCGCTTCTATTCCTACTTTTTTCAATCCCGCACCTTTTGGTCCAATGACAATGCCTTTTTGCGAGGCACGTTCTACATATACCAAAGCAGATATGCGGAGCAAATTTTCTTCGTCCTTAAAACTATCTACCTCTACTTCGCAGGCATAGGGTACCTCTTGGCGGTAGTTCATGAATATCTTTTCCCGTACAATTTCTGCAGCAATGAAGCGCTCACTTTTATCGGTAAGCTCATCTTTGCCATAATACGGAGGCCCTTCAGGAAGCATTTTCAAGATGTGGCCCATCAATCCATCGATGTTAAAACCTTTTTCGGCCGAAATGGGTAATACGACCGCATTGGGTGCTTCGGCCCGCCACTGTTGTTCTAGCTTGGCTTGCTCATCACCTTTTAGTTTGTCGACCTTGTTGAGGAGAACAATTAATTTTTCGGCTTGTAGCAACTGCTCATGGTATTCGGCTACATCGCCTTCATCGGTCACATCTACCACCCACAATACGATATCGGCATCTTCGATGGCCGTTTCCACAAATCGCATCATGGCTTTGTGCAAACCATAGCGCGATTCGAGGTAGCCAGGAGTATCTGAAAATACGATTTGGTACTCGTCTTCACTCACTATCCCCAATATGCGATGTCGGGTAGTTTGTGCCTTAGGTGTTACTATCGACAGCTTTTCGCCCACCAAGCGGTTCATCAAGGTAGACTTCCCGGCATTAGGTTTCCCGAGTATGTTAACGAAGCCGGCGCGGTGAGACATTTTTTTTTAATTTCTATTGGGATTGCAAAGAACGGAATTATATCTTTGCAATCCAATTTAGATAGTGCGGGGTAGAGCAGTTGGTAGCTCGTTGGGCTCATAACCCAAAGGTCGCTGGTTCGAGTCCAGCCCCCGCTACCAAAAAACCCGAATCGAAAGGTTCGGGTTTTTCTTTTTTTACACAGTCCAAGCTTGCTTATATCGCGACCGAGATCAAATATTACTATTTTTAATACTTGATTAACAGACATCTGAAGATTGGATCACGCTATGTTTGTGGTATACGTTCTTTTCTCAGTTAAGCACTCCAAAATTTATGTGGGATACACGCACGATCTCATCAGCAGATTTCATTCGCACAATACTTTGGCAAAAACTGGTTATACTGTCAAGTATCGGCCTTGGATAGTTGTTCATGCTGATTTTTTTGACTCCAAAAAAGTTGCCCTTGCGCGAGAAAAAGAACTAAAATCCTCAAGAGGTAGAGCATTCCTTTGGGATTTGATTCATAACCTCAACTAATAATTCATTGGGCTCATATCCGTCAGCCGACGGACGCTGGTTCGAGTCCAGCCCCCGCTACCAAAAAACCCGAATCGAAAGGTTCGGGTTTTTCTTTTTTTACACAGTCCAAGCTTGCTTGAGGCTGTGTAAAAAAAGAAAAAACCACGCATGCGAAGCAGGCGGTGGGTTTATTGGTTAAGCCACCCCATACAGGCCGCTTCCGCAGCAAAGCGAAGGAAGCAATCCAGTCCTCATTTGCTGTACAAGAAACCACGCATGCGAAGCAGGCGGCGGGTTTATTGATTAAGCCACCCCATACAGGCCGCTTCCGCAGCAAAGCGAAGGAAGCAATCCAGCCCTCATTTGCTGTACAAGAAACCACGCATGTGAAGCAGGCGGCGGGTTTATTGGTAAAGCCACCCTCCACAGGCCGCTTCCGCAGCAAAGCGAAGGAAGCAATCCAGCCCCCACACTTTAGGAAACAAGTTATTAGTGATGGTAACTTAGTTGATCCTAGTCAGCACTAACTCTAAAATATTCACTAACAGCAAACCTGAATTGTTCAATAAAAATCTGCTTAAATGCACTCAGATTGTTTTGCTCGTAGAATATGAGCATTGCCTTTTTATAGTCAACAGACTCTACGGTTCTGAATGAAATTGGGCAGTAATTATTAGCTATCAAAATGCCATTGGCCACGATTCGGGCTAGCCTTTTATTTCCATCCATGAAGGGTTGGATATAACTAAATAAAACCAAGGCTAGCAGTGCTTTTTCAAACACATTCTTCTTGCTATTGATTACCCTGCAAGCATTTTGTAAAGCTTCTCTGATTTGGAATTCATTATCTAAAGGTATATAAGCTGTTCCTCCAACACGCACTAGCTCTTTACGTATATTCCGTTGTATATCAAGCTTCTCCACAAGCATGCTATGCAAATCCTCTATGTCTCGAATTTTCAAGGCTTCAAAAAAATCGGGGTTTTGCAACAAAAAATCAATAGCCTTTTTATGATTTAATAGCATTGTTGCCTCTTCAACTGTTTTGCCTTTTGCGGTTTGTTGTTCCTTTAGGAGTATTTCCGTATCCAATAGGCTATAGGTATTACCTTCAATTTGTGAGGATTTCCAAGTGAGATCAATAGATAACCGCTCTATCTCCATTTTATAAGCGGAAATTGAGAGCTTGCTAATATTGTCTTCGTACAGACGTTGTAATATTTGCAATTCTACCATTTCATCGTCGGTAAACAAGCTCGTACCTGCTATTAAATCCATTAATTCGAAGTTGAAACGGCTTTTAATTTTCCGATTCTCAAGGCTGAAATATTGTTCTAAGTGTATTGGATAAATAAGCTCAAACGCAGGAGTTAATACGTATTTCAATCCTTTTCCCTTACCTGTACTGGCAACAAGATTCATACGCTTAAATTCTCCACTCAGCCGGCGCTTTAGCGTGCTGAGCGACATAGAGAAGTTCTTATCCGAATTAATTAAGCTAGTATAAATTTCAGGCGCGGATGTTTGGGGATGATCTTTCAAAAAAGTTAGAATCATCATTTCCTCATTGTTCATGCTATCACTCTCTTTTATCGGTCAAACGAACAGGCAATTCTCTTCAAATATAGCAATATTAGCGCAGCTAAAACCAAAATTTTGACTTATATAATTTATATAGGTCATATTACATGTATTTATCGGTCATTTCAATTGCATATCATTCGATAAATCAGGAAAACTGAACGAAAAGTGGGTAGCTTCATGATTACTCGAACATTCGTTAGATCAGCTCCCGAACAAGCTTATTTCCTAAAATAATTTCCCAAAACCCATAAAAAAACCGGCACTGCAACTAAATACAGGCCGGTTTTCAGGACAAACAAAATTCAATTTAATCTTCCATCACCCAGTTATTCATATACTGCGTATTGAAGTTGCCAGCACGGAAGTTTTCGTCCTTGAGCATCTTCAAATGGAATGGTATGGTAGTTTTTACACCTTCAATCACAAATTCGCTTAATGCACGCTGCATGGTGGCGATGGCCTCATCGCGCGTTTGCGCCACAGCTATCACCTTGGCAATCATCGAGTCGTAAAATGGAGGTATGCTGTAACCCGAATAGATGTGTGTATCTACTCGAACACCATGGCCTCCAGGTATGTGTAAAGTGGTAATCTTTCCCGGGCTAGGACGGAAATCGTTGTACGGGTCTTCGGCATTGATCCTACACTCGATAGCATGCATCTTGGGCAGATAGTTCTTACCTGAAATAGGGATGCCGC
The DNA here is from genome assembly GCA_943369355.1 of Chitinophaga pinensis. Classification (GTDB taxonomy): domain Bacteria; phylum Bacteroidota; class Bacteroidia; order UBA7662; family UBA7662; genus UBA7662. The sequence continues at coordinate 255,608 of CALRMX020000003.1, forward strand.
TGGCTACTTTGATTTGCTCCTTGATCAGGTCGTAATCAATAATCTCTTCGGTTACCGGATGTTCTACCTGGATACGCGTATTCATCTCCATGAAGTAAAAGTTGCGGTGCTTGTCGACCAAAAACTCGATGGTGCCTGCACCTTCGTAGTTTACAGCCATCGCACCTCGTACCGCAGCTTCTCCCATACGTTCGCGTAACTCGTCGGTCATGAAAGGCGACGGCGCTTCTTCGATCAACTTCTGGTGACGACGCTGAATAGAACAGTCACGCTCACTCAAGTGACAAGCCTTGCCGTATTGGTCGCCCACCACTTGAATTTCGATATGGCGAGGTTCTTCGATAAACTTCTCCATATACATACCTCCGTTACCGAAAGCAGCTTCGGCTTCACGCTGAGCCGATTCAAAGAGGGTATCGAGGTCTTCCTCTTTCCAAATGATACGCATCCCACGACCACCACCGCCGGCTGTGGCTTTGATGATTACAGGAAAACCTATTTCTGCAGCTGTTTTTTTGGCGTCTTCGATGCTCTCGAGCAAACCCTCAGAACCAGGCACCACTGGTACACCAGCCTTCTTCATGGTTTCTTTGGCCGTGGCTTTGTCGCCCATCGAGCGAATGGCTTCAGGCGAGGGACCAATGAACTTGATTTTATAATCGCGGCAGATTTCAGAAAACTTGGCATTCTCCGACAAAAAGCCATAACCTGGATGGATGGCATCGGCATTGGTGATCTCGGCTGCTGCGAGGATATTCGGAATATTAAGGTAAGAATCGGCACTTTTCGGCGGACCAATACACACCGCTTCGTCGGCAAAACGTACATGTAGACTATCACGGTCGGCGGTACTGTATACCGCTACCGTTTTAATGCCCATCTCCTTACATGTACGGATGATGCGCAGGGCAATTTCGCCCCGATTGGCAATGAGAATTTTTTTGAACACGCGTTAAGGGTTTAAGCGTTCAACAGCAGCAAATCCTTAGGCAGGATTTACCAAGAAAAGAGGCTGATCGTATTCAACCGGGTTGGCATTATCCACTAGCACTTTTACTACGGTGCCGCTTACTTCCGACTCGATTTCATTGAACAACTTCATGGCTTCGATAATACAAACCACTTGGCCTTTTTCAATCTTGTCGCCTACTTTCACAAACGGCTCCTTGTCGGGACCAGCCGAGCGATAAAATGTACCAATCATGGGTGACTTGATGGGAACACCACTATCGGCTGCCACTGCTACAGGAGCAGGTGCTGCTTCTGAAGCAGGTGCTGATGCTGGCGCTGCTGGAGCCGAAACCGCTACCGTTTGTGGAGCTGCAACCATTACTGGCGACTGTTGTACATACGCATACCCTTCGGTAGGGCGTTCTGCCTTGATGACCAGCTTAAAGCCATCGCGCTCAAGTTCCACTTCGGTGACGCCCGATTTGGCAACGAAACGAATGAGGTCTTGTATTTCTTTCAGATCCATAGTTAGTCTGGTTTAGGGTTTATTTTACACGCTCTATATAACGTCCTTCGGCGGGATCCACTTTGATGCGGTCGCCGGTGTTCACAAATAGGGGTACGTTGATGCTGTTGCCTGTTTCTAGGGTTGCAGGCTTCATTGCGTTTCCGCTGGCAGTATCTCCACGTACGCCTGGCTCAGTGTAAGTAACTTCTAATTCTATGTTTTGTGGCAATTCACAGCCCAAAACCGAATCTTCGTCGGTGTTCACCAATACCAAGCAAACCACTCCCTCCTTTAAAAACTCAGGGGCATTGATGCGCACCTTCTCGATGGTGATTTGTTCGAAGGTTTCGCTATCCATAAAATGGTAGCCGATATCGTCTTTGTACAAAAACTGGTATTCGCGGGTCTCTATACGCACACTATCCACCTTGGCTCCCGATGGAAAAGTATTTTCCAATACCTGACCGGTGGTCATGCTTTTGAGCTTGGTGCGTACAAAAGCAGCTCCTTTGCCTGGTTTAACATGTAAAAATTCGACAATCTTGTAGATGTCGTGGTTAAATTTGATACAAAGTCCGTTTCTAAAATCAGCTGTGCTAGCCATAAGGTTGCAAGTTAGGATTTAGGTTAATTCGTCGGCAAAAATAGGCCGGATTATTTCGGGTCGTATGCCCATCGTAAATAAAGGGCACCCCAGGTAAAACCTCCGCCAAAGGCGGCGAGGATTAAGTTGTCGCCTTTGTGCAGTTTCGATTCCCATTCCCACAAACAAAGGGGTATAGTACCGTTGGTGGTATTGCCGTAACGCTCGATGTTTACCATGGTTTTGGCTTCGGGAAGCCCCATACGCTCACGCGTGGCGTCGATGATGCGTTTATTGGCTTGGTGGGGCACCAGCCAGGCAATATCGTCGGCCTTCAATTGGTTGCGCTCCATGATCTCTGCAGCTGTTTCGGCCATGTTGGTTACAGCAAACTTGAATACGGTTTTGCCTTCTTGATAAACAAAGTGTTCCTTGTTTTGAACCGACTCAACCGTGGCTGGATGTGCCGAGCCGCCTGCCTTTTGGAAAAGGTAATGACGGCCGCCCCCATCACTGCGCATGATGGCGTCCATAATTCCGTTGCCTTCGGTATTGGGCTCGAGCAACACTGCTCCACCACCGTCGCCAAAGATGATGGCTGTGGCTCGGTCTTCTAAATTGAGTATAGAGGTCATTTTATCGGCACCTACCACAACTACCTTTTTGTACATACCCGACTCAATAAAACGTGAGGCGGTGGTGATACCAAACAAAAAGCCAGAGCAAGCGGCACTTAAGTCGTAACCAGCTGCATTTTTAGCTCCTATTTTGTCGCAGATGATGTTGGCAGTGGCTGGGAAAGCCATATCGGGCGTAGCCGTGCAACAAATCAATAATTCGATGTCTTCGGGCTTCAGACCGGTTTTGGCCATCAGTCCTTCCATACATTTTACACCAATATCGGAAGTAGCCGATCCAGGTGTTTTAAAAAAACGGCGCTCCCGGATTCCGGTGCGGGTTTGTATCCACTCATCGTTGGTGTCCATCACCTTCTCGAGGTCGAAATTGGTCACCACATCTTCGGGTGCCCAAGCGTGTATGCCGGTTATGGCTGCGGTTGTTTTGGTCATGCGGCTATTTCAGAAAGTTTCCGTATTGCTACGGATGTTGCGCGCGGCAACAGCCGTGCAAATTAGGACTTTTCGGCTATCCGTTAAAATCAATTAAATGCTTCGCGTATCTTCTCGGTAAGTCCGCTGCCTGCAATCTCTACTGCATGGCGTATCATGTTGGCTATGGCTGGTCCGCTCGAAATGCCGTGACCAACTACCACAGGTGCGTTTAAACCGAGAATTGGGCTCCCTCCATAGTTCTCGTAATTGAACCGATCGAAGAAAGGATGTTCGATGTTTCGGTGCGTAACGAGCTCGTGGAACGACTCGGCCATTTTTATCAACACATTGCCCGTAAAGCCATCGCACACAATCACGTCGGCTTTGTCGTTGAACATGTCGCGACCTTCGATGTTGCCTAAAAACTGGAAGAATTCATTATCCTTCATCATTTTGAAGGCAGCTTGAGCAAGCAAATTACCTTTTTCGTCTTCCTCACCAATGTTCATCAAACCTACACGAGGTTGTTCCATGCGCAATACATGCTTGGCATATAAATTTCCGAGTATGCCAAATTGAAGGAGACTATCGGGACGGCAGTCGGCATTAGCACCTACATCGAGTATGAGGCCATTGCCACCTGATTCTTTAGGTACCAACGATGCAATTGCTGGACGTATAACCCCAGGGATAGCTTTTACCGTATACATGGCCCCTACCAGCATGGCGCCGGTGTTGCCTGCTCCAGCAAAAGCATCTATTTTCCCAGCACGCAAATGCGAAAACCCGACCACAATACTGGAGTCGGGATTTTTAGGTATGGCTTTGGTGGGATGTTCCCCCATTTCAATCACTTGCGTGGTGTGCACCAAATTCAGGCGACTGAAATCAGCACCGGCTTGTTTTAAGCCGGCTTCGAGGGTGGGTTGGTCACCAAAAAGCGTGAGCCGCACATCGGCAGGCAGATTTTTGAGTGCAAGAACAACACCTTCGAGGGTTGTTTTCGGGGCGAAATCGCCCCCCATCATGTCAATACCGATATTCACGGAAAGGCGATTTACTCCGCAGCAGCGTTGTCGATGACAACTTTGCCTTTGTAGTACATCTTGCCTTCAAACCAGTGTGCACGGTGGTACAAGTGCGGCTGACCAGTGGTTGGGCAGGTAGCTACGGTTGCGGCTTCGGCCTTGTAGTGCGTACGGCGTTTGTCTCTTCTGCTCCGCGAATGGCGGTGTTTCGGATTTGGCATCTTACTAGAACTTTAAATTTTTCAATTTCTCCCAGCGCGGGTCAACCGGTGCCTCATCGGCTCGTTCTTCCTCTGCTGCTTCTTCGGCCGTCGCACCGCTGTACTTCGAGAGTAAATTCTCGAAATCGGCCTGACAACCTTTATTTTGGCCCAAATCACAGCTCACCTTGAGGGGCAACTGCAAATGGATGGTTTCGTATAGATAAGGGGCAAAATCATATTCGTATGCGGTAATGGGCAGCCAAACAAGATCGTCGTCGGGCTTTCCAGGCGTTGTACTCATACGAAGCACCAACTTCGCATGCGTGTCGATTTTCACGGGCACATCGGCCAAACAACGATCGCAGGGCAATACAATTTCACCTCGAATCCTGAACTGTAAGATCAGCGAACTGCTCTTTTTTTCTACTTCCAGTACCAGCGACAGCTTACCGTCTGTAAGCTGACTACCTGGGAAGGCAGCAAAAAACGAAGCACCTATCTCATAATCAAAGGTGTGAAATCCAAGGCCTAAGCCCGTGATTCTTAATTTGTATGCGGATAGCGCTTCCAATTCAGGACTGCAAAGGTAATGATTCCTGAAATATCTGCAAACCCAGAAGGGAATTGGGAGAGAATTAACCTAAGATAGTGCTGAAAATTTCCTAGAGAGTTGAATTCAGCGCTTGGTTTACGCTTGTCAAGGCGAATTTCACTCCCCGTCTTCAAACTTCACATTGGCAGGTTTGAGCGCATTGGCTTGCAAGCTGCTGTTTTCGGCTCGGGTGCGTGCAATATCAATGGCAGCAAAAACCGCCTGACGGAAACTAGCAGCATCGGCAACATTTTTACCGGCAATGTCATACCCCGTTCCATGATCGGGCGAAGTGCGGACGATGGGCAAACCGGCTGTGAAGTTTACACCATTTTCGAAAGCCAAGGCCTTGAATGGCGCCAACACTTGGTCGTGATACATGCCTAAAATGCCGTCGAACTGCATGAACTGGCGACTTCCAAAAAAACCGTCGGCACCGTAGGGTCCAAAAACCAATAGGCCTTCCTGCCGGGCGGCCTCTAATGCCGGAATGAGTATACGTTGCTCTTCGTCGCCAAGCAGGCCGTTATCGCCGGCATGTGGATTAAGAGAAAGTACGGCCAAACGCGGTTTTCGGATGCTGAAATCGAGCTGCAATGAATGATTCATGAGCCGCAATTTGGCCAGCACCGCTTCTTTACCGAGTTTGCCTGCCACCTCTTTCAGCGGAATATGTCCGGTAAGGGTACCCACGCGCATGCGATCACTCACCAAAAACATCAGCACTTCTTTCTGCCCAAAAGCCTCCTGCAAGTACTCTGTATGACCTGGAAAGTTGAACTGTTCGCTATGAATGGTGTCTTTGTTGATGGGCGCGGTAACCAATGCATCAATTTTACCGGCTTTCAAATCAGCAACGGCAGCTGCTAACGACCGGAAGGCAAGCTGACCTACTTCCTTGCTCGCAACACCTGGCTGTAGCTGTACTTCTTCCTGCCACACATTGATGAGATTAGCGCGTTTGGGGTTGGCCTCAGCAGCATGGTTAATGACATTAAAGCTCCAGTCGTTTACACCCATCAACTTGCGGTAGTAGCCCGCAGCACGCGAAGATCCGTACACAATTGGCGTACAAAATGTGGTGATTTTAGGCTCCATGAAGGTTTTGATAATTACCTCCATGCCCACACCATTGAGGTCGCCTACGCTCACCCCCAAACGTATTTTTTGCAGCTTATCCATGCGCTTTACTTTCCAGGAATTGATACAATAAACGTACACCCGTTCCGGTTCCATGTTTTCCGCGATAGCTGCTTTCGCTGTCGAGGAAGGCAGGGCCGGCAATATCGATGTGAATCCAAGGATAATCGATGAAGTGTGCGAGGAACTTGCCCGCGGTGATGGCGCCACCTTCGCGGCCACCTATGTTTTTGATGTCGGCTACGGCCGACTTGATCATGTCGCCATATTCATCCCAGAAAGGCATTTCGGCAAGGCGCTCGTAAACCGCATTCCCCGCAACTTTCAGCTGGCTCAACTGCTCTTCCGAACCACTACCCATCACCACGGCACCGTGACTGCCGATGGCCATCACCGCTGCACCAGTCAATGTGGCAAGGTCGATAACCAATTCAGGCTCGTATTTTTTAGCGTAATGCAGTGCATCGGCAAGTATCAAACGGCCTTCGGCATCGGTATTCAGTACTTCCACCTGCTTACCGCTCATCATGGTGATGACATCGCCGGGAGTGTAGGCATCTTCGCCGGGGCGGTTATCGGTGGCAGGTATTAGCCCGATAATGTGTAAGGGCAATTTGTTTTTGGCTGCGGCGTAAAGTGCTCCAACCACAGCGGCACCTCCAGCCATATCGCACTTCATGCTGTCCATGCTCCCTGGAGTGGGCTTGAGGCTGAGCCCTCCTGTATCGTAAACGATACCTTTACCAACCAGCACGATGGGTTTGCTGTTTTTGGCATTGGCGCCTTTGTATTCGAGTATGTTGAAGGTAGGCGGACGTTGCGAACCGCGATTTACCGCCAATAAGCCGCCCATTTTTAAAGCTTCAATTTTGGCTTTGTTCAACACTTCTACCTGAAAGCCTGCCTCGCTTCCCAGTTGCTGGATTTCGCGGCTAAACTGCTCGGCGGTAAGAAACGAAACGGGCTCGTTGACCAAGTTACGCGCATAAAAAACAGCATTGACCAACTGTTGCAACCGGTGAATGGCATCTACCGGCATGCTTTCGGCATCGATCTGCAGTTGATCGAACTGGTATTTTTTATCGTCTTCACCGGTTTTGTAACGTAAAAACTGGTAGCTCGACAGGGCGATACCCTCGGCAAGATCGGCCACGCAAGTGCTTCCACTTTGAGCGATGAGGGCTGCCTCACGGATGTCGTATTTCCGAAGAAACTGATAAACGGCATGGCCAGCTTTGCGAGCTGCTTCTCTATCGGCGGTGGTGTCGCCTTTTACGGTAGGCTTAACCACGAGCAACCAACTCCCGAGTCGGTTAATTTCAACGAGCGTTTTTTTTCGGTCGAGCTGCTGTTGCACGAATTGAGCTTCAGGAGCACTTAATCCGGCAGCGGCATTATCTAAGTCAATATTGGTATACCAAATCAGGCAGCTGTGATTTTTCGCCTGAGCGGTGCTTTTCAGTGTAATCATGTAAGATGGATTTTTAACAAAGTTACAGCCTTTGTCCCCTCGGGGGTAGGTAGTGCCAGCAATTTACGGCCAAAAAGTCGCGAAACGCCTACATCTCCGTATTTTTGACGTTATGGCTCAACGCAATCCAGCTGCTTACGATAAAGTACGCCCCAAAAAACAACTGGGTCAGCACTTCTTAACCGACACCGCTACGGCACAGCGGATTGCGGCCACCCTCACAGGATATGGCGGTTACCAACATGTGATAGAGGTAGGACCTGGTACCGGCATGCTCACGCAATTTTTAAAGGAACAACCCTATAAACTACTGCTGAGCGAGGTCGATACCGAATCGATACGCCACCTCATCGAACAAAAAGGCTATCACGATACCGACTTTATCGGTGACTTTTTGCAGATAGACCTGCCCTATCACGTACGCGGACCGGTCGCCATTATCGGTAACTATCCCTACAACATCAGCACCCAGATCGTTTTTAAGGTACTCGAATACCGCAACCAAGTGCCTGAAATGACGGGGATGTTCCAGCGAGAGGTGGCCTGGCGTATTTGTTCGCCTCACGGCAGCAAAGACTACGGCATCATCAGCGTATTGGTTCAAGCTTTCTATCACGCCGAATACCTCTTTACGGTAAACGAAGGGGTATTTAATCCTCCACCCAAAGTAAAATCGGGTGTGCTGCGGCTACAGCGTCTGCCAAAAGACCCCGATTGTAATCCCAGCTCGTTGTTCAGGGTAGTAAAAACAGCATTCAACCAACGACGGAAGATGCTCAGCAATGCGCTCAAACCCGTTTTACCCGAAGGCTACGACGATCCGCTGGGCATTGGTTCGAAACGTGCCGAGCAGCTATCGGTAGAGCAGTTTATCCAACTTACCCGCAGTATCGATGAGTTTGGCCGCTGACCCTTTTCGTATTCTGATAGTCGACGATGTTCACCCCTTGCTGCTCGAGAGGTTGGGCACTTTGCCCGGGGTACAAATCGACTACCGGCCCGACCTGGAGGTGAGCGCCTTCGAAACTGCACTGCGTACAACGAATGGACTCGTAATTCGCACCAAGCTTAAGGTGAAGGCCGAACATATGGCCGCAGCCCCAGGCTTACGCTGGATAGCCCGTGCCGGCGCAGGACTCGATAATATCGACGAGGCTGCCGCAGCGGCTTTGGGTATCGACTTGATGAATGCCCCTGAAGGCAACCGCGATGCTGTAGGTGAGCATGTGGTGGGCATGCTGCTGAGCTTGTTCAATAAGCTACCTTCCGCGCACAACGAAGTGGTAAACGGACAATGGCGCAGAGAAGCCAACCGAGGTATTGAACTGGGCGGGAAAACCGTTGGCTTGATTGGATACGGCAACAACGGACGGGCTACAGCTCAAAAAATGAGCGGCTTTGGCGTGAAAATACTTGCGTACGACAAATACCGCAGCGGCTTTGGTGACGAAAAAGTGGTGGAATCAAGCATGGAACGCATTTTTGAACAAGCCGACATTTTAAGTTTGCACCTCCCCCTCACCACCGAAAGTATGGGCCTGGTGAATGCCGATTACCTGAACCGCTTCGAAAAACCCATCTGGTTGGTCAATGCAGCGCGGGGCGAAATTGTAAAACTTAACGCTGTGGCCGACGCGCTGGAGAATGGTAAACTACTAGGTGCATGCCTAGACGTACTCGAAAACGAAAAGCCCGCAAGCCGAACACCAACCGAGCAACATCTGTATGACAAACTCGCTGGAAGTGGCAGGGTGCTTTTTTCACCCCATGTAGCGGGATGGACCGTAGAAAGCTACCTCAAAATATCGGAGGTACTTGCAGCAAAAATCGACCATTGGTTTAGTCGGCAACGTAGCAGTAACTAAGCTTTGCGCAAGGTGATTTGGGTAATTTCGGGCCAAATACCGACTCTTCCACTGAATCCCAAAAACCCAAAACCCCGGTTTACATACAAATAGCGGTCGTTTTCTTGGTATAAACCCGCCCAACGTTTGTAACGGTATTGCACCGGACTCCACTTAAAACCAAACAACTCGATACCGAACTGCATGCCGTGTGTATGGCCACTCAGCGTGAGATGAACTTTTTTCGTGTGCCTTTTTACTTGTGCTTCGAAATGAGTGGGGTCGTGTGAGAGTAATATTTTAAAGCCATCGGCAGGTACGCCTTGGAGTGTTTTCTCAAAGTCGCCATACTGACTAAAGCCTTCCCCCCAGTTCTCGATACCCAAGAGGAAAATTTTCTCTCCCCCTTTTTCCAATTCAACATATTGGTCGCGCAACAAACGAAAACCCGTTTGCGCATGGTAGTCGGCCAGTCGACTGAGGTTAGCCGCTTTCGCTGTTGCATCGGGCCAGCGTGTATAATCGCCGTAATCGTGATTACCGAATATCGAATACTGACCATAGGAAGCTTGTATGCGTGAAAAGCTGGAAATCCAAGGGCGAAATTCTTCGGCGACGTTATTCACCAAGTCACCGGTGAACACAAAAAGATCACTTTTGAGTGCGTTGATTCGCTCAATGCCTTTCTGTACCGATGGAGCATGCGTAAACGAACCCGAATGCACATCGCTAATTTGGGTTAGGGTGAAGCCATCGAAAGCGGCAGGTAAATCGGGAAACGTCAATGCTACTCGCTTCACCGTGTACCGATACTTGCCCTTGGTAGTGCCGTAGGCAAAGGCCAACAACGGGAATGCTGCAAGTGCAAAGCTAAACTGAACACCCATGGACGACCGCTGTGGCAGCGCGCCGAAGTCTCCAACTGCCCAAAGTCCGAGTCGCCACACATCCTGCGGTATTAAGCAAAGTGCAAGCACGAATTCGGCTACCAACAACGCCAAGAGACTGTTGGCCGACAAATTCATCAGCAAGCTACTTCTTTTGCCAGAGCGAACGGCTCCAACTCCGCTAAATATGCCAACTATTAGTGCAAGATGGAATACAAGCCAAACCGCTCGCCCATAGCTGCTCCAACTTAATCCAAACGACTGCAGCAAGCCTACAAATGCCGATGCCGCATAGCCGATTAGCAATACAAAAACGAGTAAAAAAAGAAGGAGATATGGGAGAGGATTGGCACGCATGAAAACCTAACCCCTGTGCATCTCGCTTGGTTCAAAACTACCTAAACTCAGGTTAGCCTACTTCGGCCAATCCATTACATCCAGTAGCTCTATTTCGAAAACAAGAGGCGCGTACGGTGGGATTACATCGGCAGCACCACGCGGGCCATACGCCAAATAGCTCGGAATCACCAAGCGCACTTTGTCGCCTATCTTCATAGTCGAAACACCTTCGTCCCAGCCCGGAATAACCTGTCCTTTTCCCACAACAAATTGAAAAGGCTCGCCTCTATCTACGGAGGAGTCGAACTTGGTGCCATCGAGCAAGTAGCCGGTGTAATGGACTTTTACTTTTTTTCCAGGAGTAGCTGCAGCCGCATTGGCTTTACTACTTATGGGTAAAACATACAAGCCCGAAGGACGTGCTTCTGCCTTGATGCCCTCACGGGTAAACCAATCAGCCAAGTCGCGATCTTCGTTCTTTACAGCCAAAACGCCTATCTGGAACATCAACTCGTCGCCTTTCTTCAAAAACGAAGGCAATTCTTGCTGAAAGATGCGGTTGTAAACCGAGTCGGCCGACAAGAAAAAGGTAGCACTATCACCCGAACCCAGCATGGCTAAGCCTTCTTCGAGACTTCCTTTATAGGCAGGGTTCGTGACTTGTATGTACACGGGTTTATTGTAGCGTTTTGAGTCAAACACCACGGTATCGTCGGTACCGTAACTCATATTCACCACCAGGATATCACCGATTTCGGCCTTTACCGGTGCTTCGTTGTGATGGATGATGTAATCGAGGCCAGTGGGTGTTTTCTGCCTTGGCAAACCTTTTTCTTTACAACCTATTAGGGCTGTTGCAAGGACGATGAGTGTAAAAATCTTGTTCATAACGACAGGATTTGATCTTTAAAAGTAACTAATGCTTCCAAAAAACGAGCTTCTGTTTGTTCTAGCGACAATTCACTTTGTCCGCCCGCGGCGTTTTTATGTCCACCCCCGGCGAACCATGTTTTGGCAAATTCGTTGGCGGGTACCTGCCCTTTTGAGCGAAACGACATCTTCACCAATTTGCTTCGATCGATGATTAATGCTGCGAACTTCATCCCTTTTAAATTGAGTGCGTAGTTCACCAAACCTTCCGTTTCGCCTGTTTGAATGTCGTAGTCGACTAACTCTTGGGCACTTACCGTAATGTAGGCGGTGCGGTATTCGGGAAGAACGCGCAGTTTTTGGGTGAAACAGTGGCCTAAAAAACGAAGTACATTTTCGCCCATTTGATCAAAAACGGCTTGATGGATATAGCCATTGTCGGCACCGCGTTCAATGAGATCGGCGACCACACGGTGCACTTTAGGGCTGGTACTCGGAAAACGGAAAGAACCTGTATCGGTCATGATTCCTGTATAGAGGCAGCTTGCAACAGCTTTGTTCACCGTTTCGCCCCAGCCCATGTGGTGCAAAAAGTCGAAAATCAACTCACAGGTGCTCGATGCTTTTGTATCGTGAAAGGTGAAGTCTTCAAAACCAGGTGGGTCTAAATGGTGATCGATCAATAAAGTAGGTGCACTTGCTTTTTCCACCAGCTCGCCCATTTCGTTGATTCGTTTCAAATCGTTGAAATCGAGACAGGCTATCAACTCGGCTCCTGCAATAATGGCTGAGGCACGTTCGGTTTCTTTTTCAAATTCCACCACCGTATCGTTGCCCGGCAACCAAGCCAAGTAGTCTCCGTAATCGTTGGGCGTTACCACCTGTACCTGATGACCGTGCTGAATAAGTGCATTATACAAGCCCAACGATGATCCCATGGCATCGCCATCGGGCTTGTGGTGGGTAGTAATCACTATCGACCGTGGTACGCTAAGTAAAGCCTTTAATTCTGTCAATCCCTTCTGCAACATAGTCGGCAAAGATACGCGGATTCGATTTTCTGGCATGCATGCAAAATCACTGGATTCTCAGAACCACCAGCCAAGGTTAATTTGTCCGCTTACGGTTTGGTCGGTGATGTTGTAATTAAACGAAACATCTACCGGTCCGATAGGCGAACGATAGCCCATCGACAAACTAGCCCCCCATAAAAAAGGAATACGTTCAGGTAAGGCGATTGAATATCGATGCAAGTCGAATAGCCCCACATTTCCGCGTCCGATGATGAAAAAATCTTTCAAAGCCCGATACTGGAGCTGCCCTTGCAACATGGCCACGCCATCGGAATGGAATTGATAGTCGCGGAAACCCGCAAAGGGTATCTGGTTGCGGAAGATGGAATAATGTCCTCCCAGGTTCCAGAGGTTGTGAAATTGAAATTGCTCCGTGGTCGAAAGGTTTAGGCCTCCTAGTGTGCGCCAGCCCGTACTGAAGCGGCCAGAGAGCATTTCGTATTGCTCGAGCCGCCAAGAGATGCGGAAGTAGGGCCGGTATGACAATATCGACTCATCGAATCGGCTAATGCTGTCGCCTTGCGTACGGGTGAAGCTAGGCCGCTGATTAAATAAATATTCGACACGCAATTGGGTATGTTGCCCACGTTCGGGGAAGTTTTGCGTGATGAGGCTGCTCATGTTGTATTCGAAAAAGGCTTGGGCAAACTTCAAATTGGGTCGAAGCTCAACAGGTGTCGCTAAGCGTGGTCGCCAAAAGATGCTTTCGTATTGAATTCCGCCGCCCACCATACGCTCGGTCCCGATACGTCGGTCGTAACGTGCCGAGAAAATGGTGCGAAACTCCCGGTACAGCTGTACCTGACGGAATCCTTCGTAGAACGGGAAAAAGATTCGATCGTGCTGGAATAGTAGGGTAAACTTATTTCCCAATCGTTTGCCGATATATTGCTCCTGCTTGGCCGAGAACCGGATGTTATCACCCAAATTGAGGCGAAAAGTGGTTTCAGATTTATCGGTAAACCAGTTCACTACCCGGTAGTTTCCTAAGAGGGATATGTTCGCAAAAGTATTGTAATGCAAGCCAGCCGAAAAGCCTACAGGGGCATGTTCAACCACCCGAAACTTGAGCCTTACTCCTCCCTCCGGATGGGGATCGGCAGTATAGATTACCGATTTGTATAATCGGGTGCTGTACACCTCTCTTATGCGGTCGCTGAGCAACTTGGGGGTTATCCAATCGCCTGAGCTGATGCCCAATCGTGCTAAAATAGATGTACGTGTGGTGCGCTCGAGCCCTTCAAATTCAATCCCTCGAACGAGATACTTTTCAAAATGTGGGAGTCTACAATCGTTAAAAGGGACTAGTTCAATAGCATTCAGTGAATCTGCCAATCGTTTGAAGTAGGCAAAATGCTCTAAACCAGTTTGTCTTCCAATCTCCAGGATGCTATCGCTACTCTGAAAACTTGCCGCTGAATAAGGGCCTAAGTCCAGTTCAATGAATTTATCGAGCAACTTCTTTTCTTCTTCAAAATCGGAAGAACTACTGATGAATGCGGTCTGATAGAGGATGGCAAGTGCTGAATTCAAATCTTCTGGACTCAGCTTGGCTGCTGATACGTTTACTCCTATCAGCAACTCGGCCCCCATAGCCTTGGCGTCGCGTACCGGAAAGTTGCGCACCACCCCTCCATCGATCAATTTGCGTCCCGCAAGGTCGATAGCGGTAAATACGCTTGGAATGGCCATGCTCGAACGAACAGCGAGCACCAGGTTACCACGGTCGTGCACTATTGCCTCGCTCGTCAAAACATCGGTAGCAATACACTTAAAGGGTATGCTGAATTCATTAAATTCATAACGGTCGTAAACCGGAAAAAGCAACTCACTGAGCAACAACCACAATTCTTGCGACTCAATAAGCCCACTGGGAATCTGGACCTTGCGGTTTTTGATTTTTAACTCCAAGTTTTGTTGTTCGGTTTCCAACTTTTGGTCGAACGAAATTCGATCGAGCTCTGGTTTCGACGAAAAAATCACATCCCAGTTAATAGAACGTGCTATTGAATCGATTTGGTTACCGGTATATCCAATGCTGTACAAGGCACCAACCACAGCACCCATGCTTGTACCTGTTATCAGGTCGATTTTAAGGCCTGCACTGTCGATGGCCTGCAAAACACCAATGTGTGCCAACCCTTTGGCACCACCGCCGCTGAGGGTGAGGCTCACCTTGGGGCGTTGTTGTTTGGTCGGCTGCGAATAAACAGCCAGGGGACACAATAAAAGCCAAAAACAAACAAGACGGAGCACAGTCAAATTTAGGATTTAACTGATACTAAGTAGCAAGCCTTCGTAAAACGATGAAAAATTTCGGTTCAGGTTCCTTTTAGCCCGCTACCGCATCGGGCAGTCCTTCTTGACTCGAGTAAAGCAGCTGGGTAGGCAACTGAATGTAAAATGTAGAGCCCTCTCCTTCACGTGAGATGAACCAAACCTTCCCGTTGTGCCGCTCCACAATTTCTTTCACTATACTCAAGCCAAGCCCGAAGGCAGCTTCACCCGCCGTGCCGGAACGTCGTGCAGTTGTGAAACTATCGAACACCTTCCCTTGAACGGCCTGCGGAATCCCAATGCCTTGATCGATCACCGTAACGAGCAAGCCTGCTTCATTCAGCTCGGCCTTCATCTGGATGGATTTGCCATTTTCGCTGAATTTAATGGCATTACTCAATAAATTCACAATCACACGCAGCATGGGGTCGATGGCCACATGAATGAATTTCGGAATCGACAGTCCTTCGAAATGGATTTTTATTTCCTTCTCGGTTGCCCGGTGCTGAATGAGGTTGATAGCATCCTGAAGCAGCAAGTTCACGGCTATGAGCTGCGGTTTGGGTGTTTTACTGTTTTGCAAACTGGTAACATCCAACATTTCACGGATAAGCTCCAATGCACCGCTGCAAGCTTTTCGCACCATCAGCCAGGCGTCTTTTTCGGCTGGGGCAGGGGCCGATTCTATTTCCATTTCACTAATGCTGTAGATGGCCGCCACTGGATTTCGTAAGTCGTGGGCCACTACGCGTAGCACTTTGTCTTTCTCGCGGTTCAAGCGTTGCAATTCTTCGTTGTTCCTGCGCAGCTTAAACCACGAAAATGCACTGAGCAAACCGAGTAGTAGCAATACTATTACGAGAAGTACTACGAAAAAACTACGTTGACGATTGACTAGCGACTGTTGCTGTAATTGCTTTATCTGGTACTCCGATTCTAGAACCCGCATACTTCGCTCAATATCGCTGCGGTACAATTCTCGGTCGGCCAACCGAAGTTTTTCATAGGCCGAGGTAAAGCTATCTACATACAACATGGCCAGCTCATGTTCGCCCAGTCGCGCGTGGAAATTAGACTTGTGGAAATAGAATCTTCCGGCTGGATAAAAGTCGGAGCGCAACTCAGGCAATGTATCCAACAATTCGAGATAAGGCCTCATCTCTGCAATACGCGAGGCTTCATAGAACGATTCCAATAGTTCGTTTACGGTAGAAACCAGGTGCATGCGGTCGCGTGTGGGTTCGAGGTTCACTTTAATTTCCTCTTCTATGGCCACTTGTGCCAACTCGATATAACCCTGTTTTGCTAAAACTACCCCTTGATTCCCCTTCAGTACTGCCTGTGCTATGGCCATCATGCGGGGGTTGTTGGCCAAGTATTTTTGTTTCTGCTGCAAATACCGAAATGCCTTTTCATACCAATCGTAAGCAGCATCGTAATTACCCATATTCACTTCGCATAAGCCAATGTTGCTCATGACCTCTTGGATACGGAGTGTGTTAAAATCGCCAGGCTCACACCTCATAAATCCGGGTAGAGAGCGTTCAAAGTATTCTTTCGAACGGGCAAAATCCTTTTGCCTGTAGGTAACCATCCCTAAGCGGTAGTCGTAATAGGCGCTGTTGCATGAATCGAGCTTACCGACTACTTTTTTAGCTTTAAATATCGATTGAAACGCCGTTTGGTACTGGCGCATATTAAAGGCGTTATCCGACTTCCGGTAAAGCGCATCCACATACTCTTCTTTTAGTCCCGGCACATCCTCGGTAAGATGTATCATCTCCTCAATAACCGGAACCAACTCCTCGTATCGGTAGGTATCTTGGAGTAGTATAGCCTTCAACCGAAGTGCTTTGTAACGTTGGTAACGATTTTCGTCGGGATCGGCATTCACGTACAGGCTATCCACCAAAATGCGGTAGCTCAAGGTATCGGCATGACCAAAAAAGTAGGAAATACGTTTTTCGAGCGAATCTACTTTTGCCCGTTCAGCAACGGTTGGGCCAACAGTACGCGAACGCTGATCACAGGCCGAAAACAGGCCTACTAACAGCAACAAAAAAAGCAATCGCATCGGCATGCCACGAAAATAGAAATTCGAAACATTATTCACGGGTAAATCGGTGGCTTCTTTTATGTTTTTTTTGATTTTTACGGTCAGCAATACACATATATTTGCCTCACAGCCTCCTCACATGACACTGTTACAAATAGAAAATGTTGTTAAACGTTACCAACAACATACAGCCCTTAGTGGCGTAAGCCTCGACATACCCGAAGGTCAGATTTTTGGACTATTGGGGCCAAACGGCGCTGGAAAAACCAGCCTCATACGCATCATCAACCAAATTACTGCACCCGACGAGGGACGTGTATTGCTTCGCGGCAAGCCCTTGCAGCCGTCGGATGTGCAGCGTATTGGCTACTTACCCGAAGAGCGTGGGCTGTATAAGAAGATGAAAATCGGCGAGCAAGCCCTGTATTTAGCCCGACTGAAAGGTTTATCCAGCGCCGAAGCCACCAAACGAATTAAAGTATGGTTCGAAAAGTTTGAACTTCAACCTTGGTGGAATAAAAAGGTGGAAGAACTGAGCAAGGGCATGCAACAGAAGGTGCAGTTTATCTGCACGGTATTGCACGAACCTGAACTGGTGATACTCGATGAGCCTTTTTCGGGTTTCGACCCCATCAATGCCGAATTGCTCAAACAAGAGATATTGGCCATGCGTGAACGGGGCGCCACAGTCATCTTTTCTACCCACCGCATGGAATCGGTAGAGGAAATGTGCGACCATATTGCGCTCATCAACAAATCGAAAGTGGTACTCAATGGCGCCACCCGCGAAATTAAACGCCAATACAGCACCAATACCTGGCAAATAGGTTTTGATGGCGAACTGCCCGAACTATCGGCCGATTACCAGCTACTGGAATTGCGCGACAAAGGCGATTGGAAACAGGCACGTATACAGGTAATGAGTGGCAATGGCAGTGGAAATGCTTTATTGCGCGCAGTGATACCTGCAGTGAACATCCATCATTTTGAGGAAGAAATCCCATCGTTCAACGAAATATTCATCCGCACCGTTAAAGGCACACAGGCATGAGCAAAACAGCCATCATCATCGAGCGGGAATTCATGACCCGTATCAAAAGCAAACAGTTCATCATCTTCACCATCTTGGGGCCTATCCTCATGTCGCTGCTGTTTGTCATACCCATTTTGATTGCCAAATACAGCGAGTCGAACGAAACCATCTGGGTCGACGATCGATCGGGTTTGTTCACCGATGCCTTCGAGTCGGAAAAAGGGCTTCAATTTGTGATTCTCAGCGGCGATACTGAAGCACTGAAAGACTCGGTACGCCAATCCGACAATACCGGCCTGCTGATTATACCCGAACAGTTAAGTCTGCACAAAGCCGAGGGTTTCGCCTACTACAGCAACAGCCCCATGGGCAATAGTGCCAAAAAAACGGTTGAAAGAGCCATTAACGGACGAATCGAGGCGCTCAAGCTAGAAGAATCGGGCTTGAGCAAGTCGTTTATCGACTCGCTTGAAGCAGATATCGACTTGAACACCTTCAAACTCACAGAAACGGGAGGAGAAGAAGATTCCAGCACCGGTGCTTCTACAGCCATTGGCTTCATTGGCGCATTTATCATGTATTTATTCATCTTCATCTACGGCATGATGGTGTTGCGTGGAGTAGTCGAAGAAAAATCGAGTCGTGTGATGGAGGTGATGGTCAGCTCGGTGAAGCCATTCCAGCTAATGCTCGGCAAAATCCTAGGAATTGCCGCTGTAGGATTGTTTCAATTTATTCTTTGGATTTTGCTTACCCTCGGCATCGTGAGTGGCGTAACCGCCGTGATGGGCGGTCAACAATCGGAAGAGTTGGTAAAAGCACGCGTTGAAGCTACAACACCCGACATGCCCGCTGAGGTTGAGGAAGAAGCGACCGGATTCGACATCATGAAAGAGCTGCAAACGGTGAACCTCACCTTTTTGTTGAGCATGTTCCTGTTCTACTTCATAGGCGGTTACCTCATCTATGCTTCGCTCTTTGCTGCCATTGGGTCGGCAGTAGATAACGAGGCCGATACCCAGCAAATACTGTTTCCCGTCACCATACCCATCATCCTCGCCATCATTGTGGCCCAAATGGTCATAGAAAACCCGGGCTCTTCAGTCGCTTTTTGGTTTAGCATGATACCACTCACCTCTCCTATCGTGATGTTGGTGCGTTTACCTTTCGGAGTTCCAGCATGGGAAATCGCACTTTCGATGGCGTTGGTGATTGCAGGCTTTTTCGGAACGGTATGGATTGCCTCGCGCATTTACCGAGTGGGCGTGTTGATGTATGGCAAAAAGGTAACCCTCAAGGAGCTCGGAAAGTGGCTTTTTTATAAAGCATGACGGGAATAATCGACCTGGGGACCAACACCTTTAACTTGGTGGTTGGCTCCGCTCAGGGCAACAACGTTCACCTGCAACACACGACTTCTGTAGCCGTAGGCTTGGGAAAAGGAGGCATCGAAAGCGGTATCATCCAACCCGATGCCTTCGAACGTGGCATTGCAGCCATGAAACAATTGACGGTTGAGGCACAGGCTGCAGGTGCTAGCAAGCTAAAAGCCGTGGGGACTTCGGCCCTGCGAAATGCAGCCAATGCACTTTCGTTTGTCGAGGAGGTATACCGCGCAACTGGTGTGACCATACAAATCATCGACGGCCTGCAAGAAGCCCAACTCATCTGGGAAGGCGTGCGGCTTTCGGGTGCACTAAATAGCACCAATAGCCTCCTGATCGACATCGGTGGAGGAAGTGTGGAGTTCATCATTGGCAACGAGCGGCAGCTGCAAAATGCCATCAGCCTTGAAATAGGCATGGCACGATTAAATACCTTGTTTCCTCTCGAAGACCCTGTTTCGCCCGCACAGCTCGCCGACATCGACACCTGGTTGAGGGAAAAACTCGAGCCTGCGGTAGAGCTTTTGAAACGTTATCCGGTACAGCAATTTTGCGGCTCGGCTGGTTCGTTCGATACCCTTAGTGAACTACATGCTCATCTCCATCTGCAGCAAAGCAGCTGGAAAAATGCCAGCAGCTACCTTTTACAGCGTAGCGATTTTGATGAACTCTACGAACTTTTGCTACTCGCCGACCGAACCACCAGGGCCAGTATGCCCGGTATGGCGCCCATACGGGTAGATATGATCGTTTACGCAGTGATTCTCATTCGTTTGTTGGCCGACAAACTAAAATGTAGCGAAATTAGCTGCAGCAAATACAGCCTACGTGAAGGGCTACTCGCAACTTCTGCATGAAAAACTTTTTGCTCCTCCTCTTCCATTTAGTGTGTCTGTCGACTTTTGAGTCGATAGCTCAGGCTCCCAGCGTTCAATATGCTGGTTCACTTAGGGCTATCATGAAGCAAGGCGACTTGAGCACCAAACTACAGCTCGACTCCCTACGTGCCGTGGGTGTTTATGGCCTCGGACCAGCCGCCGAACTCGACGGTGAATGGGTGATTTGGGATGGGCAGGCGTATCATTCGTTGGAGCGTGATGGCAAATTGATTACTGAAAATCCTGTAAATGGGAGTTTAGCCATGGGTGTTTGGGCCAATATGAATGAATTTGTTCCCAAAAGGCAACGCATACGCTTCAAATCGCTCGACGAGCTGGAGCGCAAAATTGCGCTTTTGGCCCATGAAGCGGGCATCGATACCAACCAAGCTTTTCCGTTTTTACTTGAAGGAAGGGCAGTCGCACATTGGCACGTGATTCATTGGCCGTTGAGCGATAGTGTGCACACCCACGAAAAACATCAAAAATCGGGACTCAACGGCAAACGGAAGGTCAAAAACAGTCGCATCATCGGCTTCTATTCTGCGCATCATGCCGGTATTTTTACGCACCACAGCACGCGATTACATTTGCATTTGCTCGACTTACAATCACCTCTTGCCGCCCACATCGACAAGCTAAAAACACGGCGTATTCAACTGTCGCTGCCAGTAAAAAAGTAAGTACGCTGTAACCTCGGTCACACACCCTCGCCGAAACGCAGCTTAGTTTCGCCAAGATGCTGCGAAAGGTGATTTGGCTCTTGAGAATGGTGTTTGTTACCACACCTCTTACCCTTTTTGCGCAAGCACCACAAACTTCACATGCATTTTGGATGCATAGTTACAATCAAGTCCATTTCGGCAAAACTCATCATTGGGCGTTTGATGGAGGCATTCGTTTCGAGCAAGACCTTCCTCAACCAGCACAACGTATTGTACGAACCGCCTATGGGTATCAATGGGGTAAATTCCGGTTAGGAGTAGGCATTGCTTGGTCGGGAACACAAGTACTGGGTTCGTCGCTTTTGAATGAAATTAGGCCGCATCAAGAGCTTCTTTACGAGTCGAAACACGGTGTATGGCGATTTGCAGCCCGTTACCGATCGGAAAACCGATGGCGTCAAACGCTCTCGGATTCCTATAGCTACCACTGGAGAAACCGCTTCATGCTACTCGCCGGAAGGACTCTCACCCCTCGCTGGCAGCGCCCAATCCGTATCACAATCGCTAACGAATTTTTCGTACGATCGTCGACAACTGAAACGCTCGCGTTCGATCAAAACAGGACTATTGTTGGCCTCGAATGGCAGTATAAGCCCGCATTGCAATTCGCAATTCAATTCAACCACCAAATTGCCTCTCAAAATCGGTTGGATGTGTTGTGGTTAGTGATGCGCTCTCAGCTTTTCGCATCCGAGCGCTGATGCCAGCGCTGCATCACTTTCGCCAATTCATCGAGTAGCAGGGGCTTGGCTAAAAAATCATCCATACCAGCCTCTTCGCAACGTTCACGATCGGTTTTCATGGCGTTGGCAGTCATCGCAACAATTGGAATATTGATACGGTTTATACCGCTCTGTCCAGCTCTGATACGCAAACTCGTTTCTGGACCATCCATTTCGGGCATTTGAAAATCCATCAACAATAAATCGTATTCCTGTTCCTGCATACGCTGCAAAGCAATTACGCCATTTGCAGCTGTTTCGGCTCGGTAGCCCAGCTTTTGGAGTAACGAAAGGGCCACTTTTTGGTTGATTGGATTGTCCTCAACCACCAGCACTCTGAATGAACTATTCTCATGGGCGGATGCTGGCTCTGTACTCGATTGAACTACTAGGGGTTTATATTCTTCTACCTCAAGGAGTCGACAAAACTGTTCAAACAAATCGGCATGACGGAGTGGTTTGAACAAAATGCGGTCGATACCTTGATCGAAGGCTTTTCGAGTAACTGCGGCATTCTTCTCTTTCGAAAGTAAAATGCGGTGTTTGTACTTCGATAAATCGCCGGAAGGTGCTTCATCGAGCCAGCTGGCTTCGTCGAACGGTCCAAGTACGAGTATTTCGTTTTCGTTTACGGCTACCGAATGGGCAGGATCGAATACCTTGACCGACATACCCCAGCTGGTAAACAAATCGCTTAAGTACTGCCGAAGTACAGGGTTTTGCTCGTATAAGCTAAGACTAAATCCCGAAAACAGCGGTTGAGCAAAATGACGCTGTTGTACAGCTCCTTTTTGTTTTAAGAACTGAGCGGTGAACCAAAAACGAGAGCCTTTGCCAGTGGTGCTGTCAACGCCCACTTCCCCGTTCATCAACTCTACCAGCTTCCTGCTGATGGTCAAACCCAAACCCGTGCCTCCAAACTTACGGCTGGTGCTGGCGTCGGCTTGGATAAATGGATTAAACAGCTGTTTGAGCTTCTCGGGCGGTATGCCAATGCCAGAATCTTGTACTTCAAACCTATAGCGAACATGGCTCTCGGTAGCGTTGAGCAGTTCTACGGTAAGTACCACCTGACCCCGTTCGGTAAACTTAATGGCATTACTGAATAAGTTTATGAGAACTTGTTTGAGCTTATACGGATCGCCGGTTAAATGCGGGATGTGTATTCGGCTGGTATCGGCAAACAAATCAAGTTTCTTCTCGTTTCCCCTCACCGAGAGGATGTCCAATACCTCATCGACTGTTTGTTCGAGATCGAAATCGATTTGTTCGAGCTCAAGTTTTCCGGCTTCAATTTTCGAAAAGTCGAGTATATCGCTAATCAGATTGAGTAGAATTTCACTGCTTACCAAGATGGTGCGCACATAGTCGTCTTGCAAATGATTGAGTCCACTATCACGAAGCAACTGGGTCATTCCCAAAATTCCGTTCAGCGGTGTACGTAATTCATGGCTGATATTGGCAAAAAACTCACGTTTGGCCACATTGGCGCTTTGGGCTTCTTTTAAGGCTTCGGCCAATTCTGCGGTGCGCTGTTCCACCACTCTTTCGAGATTTTCGGTCAGGTCGCGGAGTTGTTCGTTTTGTTGGTATAACGCCAGACTTTTCTCCTCCAACAAACGCTCCGCCTGGCGGCGCGCTTCTTTTTCGCGTCGCAAACGCGCTTCCCAACGGGCAATCTCCTCGTCGAGTTCAGCCATGGGCTTCCACTACAAAAAGTACCGATTTATCTTCGCGCATTTCACGTTTTACCAAGCGGCCGTGACCGTAATGTGCCATTGCCCCTTTGATCAATCCTTCGGCTAAGTCGCCGTAATGGCGATCGCTGCGGTAAATCATTTCTAAACTGGTATCCGACAAATAACGTGTTTCGAAGCCGGGTAATTCGGCATCGGGATACAATTTACGTACTTCTATGTGTATATAATCTTCAATGCTATTGAGAAAATCGAGCAAACCACTTGCATTTTGAAGAAAGTGCGGGTATTCTCGCGCCAAAGTGCGAAAAAGATATTCGCCAAAGGCCTGCATCAAGTCGGCAAGCGACATGCCTGTTTTTTTACTCAGGGATGTCACTAGCGCATTCATCTCACCATGTGGATAGGTGCCTACGGCAGTGTAACTTCCACCCGATGGCAAATTTGTATCCTCAATGATATCGTCTACCATATTGGCTGAAAAAGTTTCTTCAACCATCGTGAGAAATTCGGTAAAGATTATTCCCTTCATAATCAAATAAAAAGCTAATTTACTCTGAATCGGCCATTTGCAGCTTTAACATTTCGTTTAATGGTTCGTGAATTTCGACTAGTTCATCTTACCCTTTTCCACAGCAGCGAAATGATCGGGAACTTTTTTGACGAAACTTCTATTTCTATGTTTAAACATTGAAATCATGAAAACCTACATTTTACACCCCGCTAATTCCCGTGGCGTAGTAGATTTCGGCTGGCTCAAGTCGGCACATTCCTTTAGCTTTGGCCACTGGCACAATCCCGAAAAAACACGCTTCGGCTTGTTGCGCGTGCTCAACGACGACCAAGTATCTCCAGGTCAAGGGTTCGGCACACACCCCCACGACAATATGGAAATCGTTTCCATTCCGCTATCCGGTGCACTCGAACACCGCGACAGCATGGGCAATACAACCGTGATTCGAAAGGGCGATGTGCAAATCATGTCGGCAGGTACGGGCGTACAACACAGCGAGTACAACCACAGCAAAACTGAGCCGGTACATTTTCTTCAAATTTGGGTATTTCCCGAAAAACGCAACATTACGCCCCGCTACGATCAAAAAACCTTTGACCCCACCTTGCGTCAAAACCAATGGCAAACCGTGGTGAGTCCCGAAGGCGGCGATGCTGTTGCCATTAACCAGCAAGCCTGGTTCAGCCTCGGTAGCTTCGATGCCCAAACATCGGTAAACTATCGGCCACATCGCGAAGGGCAAGGCGTATATCTCTTCGTACTTGAGGGAGAAGCCCAAGCCGACGGACAGCTGCTTCACCGCCGCGACGCCTTGGCTATTACCGGAAACGAACCAATCGAGCTGACATTTAACGCCAAAACGGAAATTTTAGCCATCGAAATACCTGCCGATCACTAAGTATAAGCGCAAATACTGTAGATTCAATGATGGAAAATACACCCCCCGAGGCCGAAGCCAAAGTGAGCAGTACCAATACTCCTTGGATAGTTGAAATTACCGCTGGCGAACATCACTGGACCGTCGATGAACCCCTCGAAGATGGAGGTGGAAATACAGCACACAATCCTTACGAAAGTCTGCTCGCTGCCCTTGGAAGCTGCACCAACATCACCATACAAATGTATGCCCAGCGCAAACAGTGGGCATTGCAAGGTGTAGAAGTCCGGCTACAACTTTTTAGAGAAGGCAACAGTACCCGCATCGTGCGCGACCTAAGTTTGAGTGGCGAACTCGACCAAGCCCAGCGCGAACGGCTGCTTGCGGTAGCCAATGGTTGTCCGGTCCACCGTGTGCTCACCCAGCCATTACATATCGAAACTCAACTTATATAATATGGACAAACACTACAGCAATGGCGAAATAACCGTAGACTGGCAGCCCGAAAAATGCATCCATAGTACACACTGCTGGAAAAATTTGCCACGCGTATTTAACCCACGGGCTCGTCCATGGGTGAACATGGCAGGTGCCGATACCGAAGCCATCCGCAAAGCGGTAGCCGGCTGCCCATCCGGTGCCTTGAGCCTCCGCAACGACCACAAAGAAGAACCTGCTGTGTCTGCTCCGCAAACACGCATCGAGGCCTTGCCCGACGGTCCTTTGAAGGTAAGTGGCAGTTGCGAATTGGTCACGGGCGGGTCGAGCAGCTCCTCAGCAGGTAAAGATGTGTATTTATGTCGCTGTGGGGCTTCTTCTAACAAACCCTTCTGCGACGGTAGCCATCGAAAAATCGAATTCAAAGCCTGAAATAAGCCGTTGCGAAAGCCGTAGCTTTGTAGAATGACAACTCCGGCCATCGCTTTCGATGCATTTCTCCAAGCTCGACCCCACGCGGTGCTGCTCGACGTACGAGCACCCGCCGAATATGCCGCTGGACACATTCCGGGAGCCATCTCGTTTCCGCTCTTTACCGATGCCGAACGAGCCGAGATAGGAACGCTCTACAAGCAGGAAAACCCACAAAGCGCCTTTTTACGTGGCTTAGAATTGGTTGGGCCGAAAATGGCCGGATTTGTCACGGAGGCACAACGGTTGAGCCATGGGAAACCTATATTGCTGTATTGTTGGCGCGGCGGTCAACGATCGGAAAGCATGGCGTGGTTGCTTCAGCAGGCAGGTTTATCGGTAAACCGACTCGAAGGCGGCTACAAAAACTGGCGCCAACAGCTACTTCAGCAACTAGCACAAGCCTGGAAGCTTATCGTTGTGGGCGGTTATACAGGAAGCGGTAAAACCGAATTGCTGCACCAACTCCAACGAAATGGCGAGCAAGTATTGGATTTGGAAGCCTTGGCAGGTCACAAGGGATCGTCGTTTGGCTGGTTGGGCAGTGCACAACCCACCACCGAACACTTTGGCAATCTGTTGCTCGACCAATTAATCTCTTTTAATCCACAGCAACCTGTTTGGGTAGAAGACGAAGGCCGCATGATTGGTATCGTTAACATAGCCGACGAATTTTACCATCAACTTCGCGAAGCACCCTTGTTGGTGATGCAACGCCCTATCGACAACCGGTTGAATCGATTGGTGGCCGAATACGGGCAGTTTTCGAACGAGGAACTGGAAGAAGCCTTTGGGAGAATTCGCAAAAAGTTGGGCGGGCAACACGTTCAAGCTGCCATAGAAGCACTACGCGCCGACAACCGCTACGAGGCTGCCCGCATTGCGTTGAGTTATTACGACAAAGCCTACCAAACCGATCTTTCGACGCGTAAAACTGCACTTACGCTGGAATTTGATGCAGGCCATGAATCGGCCGAGCAACTCGCAACTCATCTCCCCACGTGGGTGAAACAACAATTACTAGTATGGAATACCCACGTTTGACACAGCTAAGTCATGGCGCAGGCTGTGGCTGCAAAATTGCCCCCAATGTACTCGAAACGCTACTCGGCGGACTTGAAAAAATGCATCATCCGCGCTTATTGGTAGGGACCGAACACCGCGATGACGCCGCTGTATTTGCCTTGAACGACGAAGATGCCTTAATCAGTACCACCGATTTTTTCACACCCATCGTCGACGACCCCTACGATTTTGGCCGAATTGCAGCCACCAACGCCATCAGCGACGTGTACGCCATGGGCGGTCGCCCCATTTTGGGTTTGAGTATCTTGGGTTGGCCCGTCGATACGCTCCCTGCCGAGGGTGCGGCCGAGCTCATCCGCGGAGCACAAGAAGTATGTGAACTGGCAGGCTTTCCACTTGCCGGAGGGCATAGTATCGACAGCAAAGAACCCATTTTTGGGTTGGCTGTGAATGGGTTGATTAAACAATCGGAAATAAAGACCAATGCTGGTGCACGTGCTGGTGATTTGTTGTACCTCACCAAACCTTTGGGGGTGGGTATTTTGGCTACCGCATTCAAAAAAGGCCAACTTAGCACCATCGATTATTACCGATTCATTGCGGTAACCACCGAGCTTAACCGCATAGGCGAACAAGCGGGCAGCTGGCCATTTGTGCATGCCATGACCGATGTAACCGGCTTTGGATTACTCGGCCACACGCTTGAAATGGCACGTGCTGCAGGTCTAACCGCAAGGCTCGAGTTGGCAAAAATTCCATGCATCGATGGCCTACAAACTTATCTCGACCGCATGTTGATACCCGATCAAGTGTACCGCAACTGGAATAGCTACGGCGACGAAGTGCAAGGCGTACAAGGACCTGAATTTATGTACTTGTGCGACCCCCAAACCAGTGGTGGTTTATTGCTTAGTGTACAGGAGAAGGCAGCAAGAACCTTCGAACAAAAAATGGCACAAGCCAATCAGCACTGCTGGCAAATCGGACAATTCGAAGCAGGCGAAGCTGGCTGTGTGATAGTTTAAGCTTTTGAAACGCGCTAAAGAATTAAGGCGTTTCGTTTCGTATTGTTCCCTTTTGTTCAACGCATTGAAGGATAATAATTTTTCAATGTTTGAACTTTAATATATTTACCTTACTTTTAAGTATGAATCGAGCCGAATTTATACGCAGTTTCACCTTGGGAACCCTCGGTTTAAGTACAATGAGTTTCAACGACCTCGACAATCTCTTGAGCAGCGGGAAAGCTAGCCAACGTATGCCAGCTCTATTTCTCGGACACGGTAGTCCGATGAATGCGCTAGAAGACAATCCCATCACCCGCATTTGGCAGCAATTGGGACGTGAGCTTCCCACACCAACAGCTATCGTGAGCATCTCCGCCCATTGGATGACGGCTGGCAAAACCGAAATCACTGCCATGCCTTTGCCCAAAACCATCCACGACTTTGGCGGTTTTCCCAAAGCCCTTTTCGATGTGCAGTATCCAGCGAAAGGCGCACCCGAACTGGCTGCAGAATTACAGAAAGAACTGCATTACACCCGACTAGGCCACGACCACAGTTGGGGTTTAGACCACGGTACCTGGAGCGTGCTGCGCCACTTGTACCCCAAAGCCGATATCCCGGTCATCCAGTTGAGCATCGACATGCAACGCGATGGTAACTGGCACTACAACTTTGGGAAAGCGCTCGCGCGTTGGCGAAACAAGGGCGTTTTGTTTTTGGGAAGTGGTAACTTGGTACATAATCTGCGCCTGTTGGATTGGAACCGTCCCAACGGCGGCTACGACTGGGCCATTGAATTCGATGCTTTCAGTGCGCAAAAAATAAGTTCAGGTGATTTTGGACCTTTGATCAACTTTGAAGAGCTTGGCTCAGCGGCAAAACTGAGTATCCCGTCTACCGACCATTATTTACCGCTGCTGTATATTTTAGGGATGCAACAAGCTAGCGAAAAAACGTCATTCCCGGTTACGGGACTACAATTGGGCGGCATCTCAATGCGCTCGGTATTGCTCAGCTAATTACCAAAACAAACCCCTTCTGGTTCCGGCTTCTTTGGGTGGTCTAGAAATAGCATTGAACCCGAAGAGTAGGCTTATTCTACCGCCTTCGCGAGAGGGCACATAGGCCAAATTCAATGGGAAATTGATGCCATAAGCTTGGAAGGTAACGCCAGCTGCAAAAGCCAAAGAGGCCCCAGCCACGGAAATATTCGGACCAAATCCAACTTCTACCCCTCTATGATTGCGAATACCCACCAACATCGTAGCACTGGGCAAAATCAAACCCTGTTCAAACCCACCCAGAAGAGCAACAAACTCTACCACGCCACTTGTACCGGTAGGAAGTGTGAAAAATTGATTTTCAACCTGCCAGCCAAATTGTGAAATAAACGGATTTGCGCCGAAGGTTTCTTTCAAATCGCGTGCAAGCTGCCCGCTGATGTAGGTTACCCCAAACCTGGGACCGTCTAGCTGTACCGACGACCGGGTACTTGAATTCGCACCTAAATCCTGTGCCAACAACCATCCGTGACCAAGAACCAACAACAATAACAAACTAATCCTTTTCATCCGTGCAAGTTTGGGCAATTTAAGGCAATTTACAGGCTTCCAAACACTTTGAAAAATAATTTCAGAAAAACAGATGCGTCAGTTGTGGAAAGCTGTTCACAACTTACAGCCCTACTTTCCTATTTTTGGGTGAAAACGAGTCAGTAAATGAGTGAAATGAGCGAAGAAAATTTGCCAGAGGACGAAGAAAAAATTCATGAACTCACCCCGGTATCGGGTTTATACGAAAACTGGTTTCTGGAATATGCGTCGTACGTAATTCTAGAACGCGCTGTACCCGCTATCGAAGACGGTTTAAAACCGGTACAGCGGCGCATTCTGCATGCCATGAAGGTTATCGACGATGGTCGCTTCAACAAAGTGGCCAACATCATCGGTCAAACCATGCAATACCACCCTCACGGCGATGCCGCCATTGGCGACGCCATGGTGGGTCTCGGGCAAAAAGACTTGCTCATCGAAACGCAGGGAAACTGGGGTGACGTGCGCACTGGCGATTCGGCGGCAGCTCCTCGCTACATTGAAGCGCGGCTATCGAAATTTGCGCTAGAAGTAGCCTTCAACGGACAAACCACGCACTGGCAAACCAGCTACGACGGGCGCAAAAAGGAGCCGATTAGTCTACCGATGAAGTTCCCTTTGGTGCTGGCCCAAGGCGTTGAAGGTATCGCAGTGGGCTTATCAACCAAAATTTTACCACACAACTTCATCGAGCTCATCGAAGCGAGCATTAAAATTTTAAAAAAGCAGCATTTTGAGCTCTTCCCCGATTTTCAAACGGGTGGTTTTATTGATGTGAGCAATTATAACGATGGCTTACGCGGTGGAAAAATCAGATGCCGGGCAAAAATTGAAGAGTTCGACAAAAAAACGCTGCTCATCAAAGAAATTCCCTTTGGCACTACCACCACTGGCCTCATCGAGTCGATTGTTAAAGCCAGTGAAGCCAATAAAATCAAGATTAAAAAGGTCATCGACAATACGGCAGCCAATGTCGAAATTGAGATACAGCTTCCTCCAGGAGTGTCGCCCGACATCACCATCGATGCCCTGTATGCCTTTACCGATTGCGAAACCAGCATTTCGCCCAATGCTTGTGTGATTGTAGAAGACAAGCCCCGATTTATGGGGGTGAAAGAAATGCTGCGCTACAACACCCAGCAAACCATGGACCTGCTCAAATGGGAGCTCGACATACGGCTAGGTGAGTTGTTGGACAAATGGCATTATAGCTCGCTTGAAAAAATCTTCATCGAAAACCGCATCTACCGCGATATTGAAGAATGCGAAACCTGGGAAAGCGTAATTGACACCATCGATCGCGGCTTAGAGCCTTTCAAAAAAATGCTGATGCGGCCGGTGGTTCACGACGACATAGTGCGCCTCACCGAAATCAAAATTAAGCGCATCTCGAAATACGATAGCTTCAAGGCCGATGAGCTGATCAAAGGTCTCGAAAACGAGATGGAAGAGGTGAAACATCACCTCGCCAATTTGGTGACTTACACCATTGCCTACTACGAAAACCTCTTGAAAAAATACGGCAAAGGGAGAGAGCGCAAAACCGAAATACGCGTTTTCGACACCATTCAAGCCGCCGAAGTGGCTGTTGCAAGCGAAAAACTATACGTGAACCGCAGCGAAGGATTTGTGGGTTACGGCATGAAAAAAGACGAATACGTAGGAGACTGTTCACCCCTCGACGATATCATTGTTTTTCGGCGCGACGGCAAATGTCTGGTGACCAAGGTGAGTGAAAAAGCATTCGTAGGCAAAGACATCATCCATGTAGATGTGTTCAAAAAGAACGACGAACGGATGACCTATCACCTCTTGTATGTTGACGGAAAAAGTGCCATAACCTATGCAAAACGATTTAATGTCACCTCTGTTACCCGCGACAAAGAGTACGACCTCACCAAAGGCGAGAAAAATAGCAAGGTGATTTATTTTTCGGCCAACCCGAATAGTGAATCGGAGGTGGTGACTGTGTTTCTCAGTCAAAATGCACCCGCACGTAAAAAAGTATTCGATTACGACTTAGGTGAATTGGCCATCAAAGGACGTGGTGCGCAGGGCAATACCGTAACCAAATACACGGTGAAGCGGGTATTGTTCAAAGAAAAAGGCAAAAGCACAATTGGTGGTCGCAAAATTTGGTACGACGACGTAGTTGGCCGTCTCAATGTTGACGAGCGGGGACGATATTTGGGCAGTTTCGATGGCGACGATTCGATACTGGTGGTATACAAAGACGGAAGTTACGAGCTCACCAATTTCGAACTTACCAACAGGTACGAACCTGAGCAAATCTTACTTTTGGCCAAGTTCCAAAGCACCAAACCGTTGAGCGTAATTCACTACGTGCCAGCCAATAAAGCGTGGTATGTAAAACGATTCCTCATCGAAACCACGACCCAAAACAAACGTTTCCCGTTTATTGCCGAAGAAAAAGGCGCTAAAGTGGCCTTAGTCAGTCTGCAAGCAGAGCCCTTGGTTGAAATCGAAATCGGGAGCAAAAAGTCGAAAGAAAAATCGGAGCTCAACTTACGAGAGTTTATCGACGTAAAAGGTTGGAAAGCACTCGGGAACAAGCTCACTGCCGATAATTTGCTTTCTGCCAAACTGGTGAGCGACGAACAAAAAGAACACGAAGTGCCCGAAAGCCAAGAGAATGACGAAGAAGGCATTATAGCCGATGGCGAAATGAACATCGAAGCAATTACCGAGCTAAGTACTGACGCCGTTTCGACCAATGAAGATGAAGCGAATACAACTGATTTAGGTGTCGACATTGGTACAACCATCGAATTTGACGTAAAAAAAGAACGCGAACAAAAAGGCAGCGAACCCCCACAGCAACTTAATCTATTTTAA
Organism: Chitinophaga pinensis; assembly: GCA_943369355.1. GTDB lineage: Bacteria > Bacteroidota > Bacteroidia > UBA7662 > UBA7662 > UBA7662. The sequence continues at coordinate 287,703 of CALRMX020000003.1, forward strand.
TGTTGAGCCAAGTAAGGCAATACCTCCTCACCCTCGAAAGTTGGAAGATGAATACTTACTGGCTTGGGGTAATACTGTTCGTTGGTGGTATGCTTATACGGCTATGGTGGGTAGAAGCACGCGATTTGTCCATCGACGAACCGTTTAGTGTGTATCATGCGCACAAAAGTCCGCTGGAACTCATCCGATTTTGCATCGAAACCGAACCCAACCCACCGCTGCATTTTTTGTTTCTACATACATTTCAGCAACTTTTTGGGATTGACGTGTGGGCGGTTCGTTTATTCTCGGTGATTTGCAGCAGTTTAACCGGCATTGTCCTCTTTAATCTGGTAAAACGGTACAGCAACATCGCCGGTGCCACATTAGCTTGGTTGCTATTTATGTTTTCAACCACTTTTAATGTATACGATGCCGAAGCGCGAGCGTATTCGCTCTTTCGGCTTGAGTTTATGCTGATTTTATGGGCCTATGTAGAGCTCAGCCAACAACCTAACCGACAAAGCCGCTGGTGGATACTCATGGTTACAGCCGTAGCCATGTGCTATACCCATTATTTGGGTGCCATCGTATTGGCAGCCTTGGGTGCAATGGCGTTACTTATCGGCCCTACCGACCGTTTACGGCGACAACTTATGTCGGCTTTTACGGTGGCAGCGCTGCTGTTTTTACCGCAATTAATCGCATCATGGGACGTGATTACACATAGAAGCGGAGAAAATATGCCAGGCCTCCTAGGCTGGGAAATGTATAAGTACCTGCTCGTAGATGGCTTAAACTCGCGCGCGTTGTTCGATCTTGCGATGCCGGTATACTTGGTTTCGTTACCCTTTATTTTAATCGCAAATTTCCGCTCACAGCGTGAACTTTGGCTAGTGGTACTTGCTGGCCCTGTACTTTACACCTTGCTTTATTTTGGGTCACAGTATGTCCAATTCTTCAAGCCCGGTTACGTTCTATTTGCATTTTTACCAGTTTTTATTGGTCTAGGAATAGTTATCGGCAACTTGATCAAGCAGTTTCCAATGGTAATTGCTGCATTATCGCTGCTTTTTATGACCGCTTACCTGCAAGCATACGAACCCTTCCCCAAAAACATCCTTTACCGCGAAGTTGAAAATTCGGTTCACGCAGTTCAAAAACTCCGACAAAACAACGAAGCCATCTTCATCTATCCACCTTGGACCGACCTACCCTATACGTACTACAACAAAAGAGCGCTATTTCAAAAAAACGAGGACGACTTTAATGCCGCTCTTCAAGCCGATCATACGTTCCGAATAGTTACGAGCACCGATATTACCCCGGAAAAACACCAAGGGGATGCTTTTATCTTATATCTCGATGAATTTACGGGCACCAATCCGATTGGCGCATTACCCGACGGATTTACTGTGCGCGACAGTATTTTTGTACCCGATACCTACCTTATCCTTTACTGCGAACCCAAGTAATAGGGATTATGCACGTCCAATTCCGAGACGGTTTTAAACTTCAAACCCTGCTTATGGGCATATCGCAGCACCCGGATAAGCATGGACAAATCTGTTTCCCATTCATTTGTAGAGTCAATACCTACATAATGCGCAAGGAGCAATAAACTTTTTTTCTCCTTGGCACATACATCTATAGCCTTGATCAAATCAGCTTCCCGGATTTGATAGTGTTTATCAATGCCAGCACCCCACAATACCGACGAGTCAGGAGTATTTCCCAAGAAAAGACTCACATTGTGTTGATCAAGAGGGTAGCCCTGCGTATAAGCTACTTTGCGCACGGTTTTAAAATGCTTCAATAAAACGGTATCACTGCCAGGTAGATCTTTTCCATAAGGATAGGCGAAGTGTTTCAGCTCGTACCCATCCGCCGCCAGTAATTGTTGAAGCGGGAATATTTGCTCCTCCAGATACACATCCATGCCTCTTTGAGCGTAAGCTGTAATCACCGTATGGTCATAGCTGTGATTCCCAATTTCATGGCCTCGTTCATATAACTTCTTCAGTTTGCCCTTTTTTACCGAATCCATCTCATGATAAAGCGTAACGTAGTAAGTCGCTTTATAGTCAATATCCTGCAACGAATCTGCTAATGCAAACCAATCGTTTACTGCGCCATCGTCGAATGTAAGAAATATAGCTGCTTCAGGATTTCGGGCACAAGAAACGGCAGTAAGTGCTAGAGAAAGAAATAGCAAGAATCGCAACATGGATGGGTATTCAACTTGTCCAGTCAGTGTGCTCTAAGTTATTAATAATAGGTGATTGAAAGCCTATCGAATTCTACATGGCATTTTTGCGGTTGAGCAAATTCCGAAAACAAACAAGCCGAACCAGCACCATTCGTGCTTCCGAGGATCTTTAGTTTGCTCCTAATGACAATCAATTTACCTTTAACTACTTAAACCAACCAATTCTGAAAGTATACATGCGGAATAGCTTAATCCATCTCCTCTATTTTACGCTTCTTTTTATTGGTTTCGCTGTGCTTGCGTGGTTTAATCATCCATTCGAAAAGTACTACACGTGGTTAGGATTGGTTTGGGCCGATGTTTCGGGTTACTTCATCTATCTTCCAGCGACATTTTACTACAACTGGGATGCTACACTTGTGCCACCTGAAGCATTTGAAAAGTTGGGGCAGGGCTTTTTACTTCAAGCCGATGGCATTATACGTACCAAGTACACCTACGGCGTTTCGCTTTTATTAAGTCCGTTTTATTTCCTCACCGACATCTGGTGGCGAACAGGCACCGATATCCATGCCATGCCGGGCTTAAGCATTGCACATCAAAGGGCTGTATTATTTGGCGGCGTGTTTTGGGCTGCTGTTGGTTGCTATTGGTTGAGTTTATGGCTCAAAAAGTTCGTTTCTCAAGTTGTGGCGATACTTTGGGTAACAGTGCTCTTTTTAGGCAGCAACTTGCTCTTTTTCACCATCGAGTCGATGGGCATGTCGCATGTGTATTCCTTCTCGCTTTTTGCGGCTTTACTGCAGCTCACCCGTTTTTTGGCCGAAAAAAGAGAAAAATCACCTGTTTTTTGGGCCTGGTGGTTGCTTTTTGGCGCATTGCTCGGATTAACCGTAGTAATTCGCCCTACCAATATTCTGTTCCTATTTCCGCTATGGTGGTTGCATCGGCAGGAGATAAAAACCACATTGAACCATATACAGCGCAACGAGCTCATAGCTGCGGTAGCTATAGCCACCTTAGGAGGCCTAATACTTATTTTTCCGCAGCTGCTCTATTGGAAGTATGCCTTTGGCAGCTGGGTTCACTACTCATATGCAGGTGAAGGTTTTAACTGGACAAAGCCAGCTTTAGCTTCGTTTTGGTTTGCTGTGTCGGGTGGCATGTGGTGGTACATCCCCATTTTATGGATTGCTCTTCCAGCTTGGCTAATCTGGTGCCGAAATTCGCCAAAGGAAGCAGTGGTATTATTGGTATTCTACCTTTTCGTGAGCTACATAAACTCATGTTGGTGGTTATGGAATTTTGGAGGTGGTTATGGAGCCAGAGCAATTGCCGAGTTCAGCATACTACTCGCACTGCCACTGGTAAAAAGCTATCCCAATTTCTGGCCTACTCAATTACCCGTGAAAAAAGTAGCTTGGGTCATAACCGTCGTATTCATTGTATTCTATAGTTTTAAGATGAGCTATTCATTTAATCGCTACTATAGCGGAAATGGAGATTGGGATTGGCCCTATTTGATTCAACTCATTTTTAAATAAATGTCTTTGCCGACCATAAAAAAGATTTGAATTAGTGCAATTTTGACCATTTCAACCAACTCGAGAAAACTAAGCTCCCAGTCAGCAGAAGGAGTCAAGAAAATGAAAAACGAACAACTACAAGAGATTCTCCAATGAAATTCGACTACTGGAAACTTATCGTCATCCTCATCGGAATCGCCACCTTCCGCTATACCGTCTCAATCGAACGTTCTGAGGCGGAGGCTGTTCAGCATCGCCCCATTTACTGGGATGTAGTTTCGTATTACGCCTATTTACCCGCCACTTTTATTCACCACGACCTCAGCCTTTCGTTTGTTTACACCGAGAAAAAGCCGGAGTATAAGTACCGCTTTTGGCCCGAAAACACCCCTACTAAAGGATTTGCGATCAAAACCACCATGGGCATTGCGTGGCTCTATGCGCCATTCTTTTTTGCTGCTCATGGCTATGCTTTGCTCAATGGCTATGTAGCCGATGGTTTCTCTTGGCCTTATCAATATGCCATCGGCATGAGCGGACTGTTTTACGGTTTATGGGGACTTTGGCTCATGGGCGGGCTCTTGAGAAGATACTTTCCTGATTTTATTGTCTGCTTAACGCTGATAAGCTTTACCGTAGCTACCAACCTATTCAACTACATCACCTACGAAGCGGCCATGTCGCATGCCTTCAACTTCTTTTTGGTGGCATGCCTCCTCGTGCTCAACGAACGATGGCATCGAGAACCGAATAAAATCAATAGTTTTTGGATTGGCTTTTTTGTAGGATGGATTACCGTTGTGAGGCCTACGAATCTGTTGGTAGTATTGATTCCGATATTTTATGGTTTGGGAACTCCTCTTTTTAAAGAGAAGTATCGCCATATCAAAGAAAACCCCAAGTATTTGGTTTTGGCAGTTTTGGGAGCCTTACTTATTGGCTTCCCACAGCTACTGTATTGGAAGCTGAATACCGGTCAATGGCTGTTTTTTTCGTACACCGGCGAACGATTTTTTTGGGACCGACCCGTAATCAACTATTTCTTGTTTAGCTACCGAAAAGGCTGGCTGGTGTACAGCCCAATCTTGGTGTTGGCACTTGTCGGACTTTTTTACATGAAAAACAAACTGAAAGCCTACCTATTTCCTACCCTGTTCATTCTACCCATAATCATATATCTGCTTTCGTGTTGGTGGAGCTGGTGGTTTGGTGGCGGGTTTGGTTCCCGCCCCATGGTCGACTGGTATGCATTGCTGATGTTTCCTTTTGCGGCTATGGTCTACGCAGTTTTCAAGCTGCATTGGAGTATACGGCTCAGTACACTAGCCCTTATAGGCTTTTTTATAGCACTAAACTGGCATCAGCACTGGCAATACCGCATTGGTATGCTGCATTACGATAGCATGTCGAAAGGCGTATACAAGGCCATTTTTTTTAAGAGTAAATTCCCTCCTAATTTCGAAAGCATGCTCGACGCGCCTGCTTATGGGGCGGCCATTAAAGGGAAAAAAGAAAAAGTAGAAACGATATTCGACTAACGACCACCGAACGAGAAGTAGATAATTTTCCAAAGAATGCGAATGCCGTCGGTGGTTCGGAATTTTTTGCCCTCCCCCTCGTTTCTGGGGAAATATTGCACCGGAACTTCGGCTATGTTGTTCCGTTTAAGTCGTGCAGCTTTAATCAATAGCTCAGCCTCAATGGCAAAGCGGTTTTCATGCAATTGAAGTTTGTCGAGTAAACTGCGTTTTATCAATTTGTAGCCACACGCCATGTCGGTTATCCGAATGTCGATTAGAAAAGAGGTGAGCCAGCTGAACAATTTATTGGCGATATAGCGCTTATAGCTGCTCAATGGCCGCACAGGGCCGGGTAAGTAGCGCGAGCCGTTTACCATTTCCACCCCCAACTGGTCCATGGCCAGCAACATAGCAGGTATATCCGCAGGCTGCAATTCCAAATCGGCATCTTGGATAAGCACAGTATCGCCAGTGCTCAGCGCAATCCCGCTGCGCACCGCCGCACCTTTACCGCTGTTTTGTTGGTGTTTGTGGAGACTGTAGCCGGGTTTATTGGCAATCCAATGCTGAATACGTGAATAGCTATTGTCGGTAGAACAGTCGTCGACCAATACCACTTCCCATCGGTTGACAAATGAGGGCCATTTTATTGTACTAAGCGTTTCCAGCACTTGAATAACCAAGGCTTCTTCGTTGTAAACAGGAATAATAATGCTTAGCTCCATGGCGATAATCCCTCCTTGATTCGTTTGGGCAAACTCGCTCGCACGATGGAATACGAATGTTTAATCAGCTCACGCACTAAAACCTCATCAGGACCATGAATGTAGTTAATGGTGTTCCAATGCGTTTTATTCATGTGGTAGCCAGGTCGAATTGCATCCGGGAAGCGTTCACGCAGCTCGATGGCATATTCAGGGTCACATTTTGCATTAAATTCCCAAGGCTCTTCAACATCAGTGAGTAAGAAAATTTTACCGCCTATTCTGAAAACGAGCGTACGCTCATCGAAAGGAAAATCTTCCGTTACATCGGGGAGCGACAAACAAAATTCTCTCAATTCTTCAATGTTCATGGCCGCGGTTAGTTTTTGATTCGATTGTGTAAGTATACTTCTAATCTACCGCCTTCCGAAAGATGAATCAATTCATAGTGCCGCTCGAGCAAGGCATTCAGCAAGCTGTCGTTTTGTTCTTCACTGAGGGTGTTTTTACACCACAGCAGTATTTGGTCGGGTAATATCGACGAGTCGGGTAAGCTCTGCAAAGCTTGCTGTGGAAACTTAATGAATTCACCCCACTGCCGTATACAAGCCTCTATTTTTTCATCCTTTCGCCAGCCAAGCGGAAAATAGGCATTAGAAGCTTCGTAATTGGTAAAATTGATCAATGGCACTTCTAAACCAGGATATTCAGTTATGTGTTGATGAAACCAATTTGGGCTGTAGTTAAAAGTAACCAAGGTGGCGTTTTCCCGCACATATGCCTGACTTTCCTGGAACTCCTTAACGTCGTCGCTCAACGAATTACTCGCCTGTAACTTCCGATTAAGCAATACAAGTTGCCCAACAATTACGAATGCCCAAAGCCAGGCAAGCCTTCCCGAAAATGGTTTGGCTAAAGCCAACAAGGCCAATAGAAAAAGCATCAATAACAGATTTAATCGCATCACAATGTAACCACCCCCAGCTGCTACATCAGGAGCAACAAGATAAACAACAAACAAGGCCAAAACAGCACCTGCATTTGCCTTAACCGACTTGGTTTTGAGTCGATCGGCGTACAACATCCAAGCGAGAATGGCTACCATGACCAGAAATAACGGTATAGTTACTTCGCTTTCTTTGCTCAGACTAAAAACAGTCAAGGATCGAATTCGAACTAGACCATCTAACTTATCTGTCAACGACATGAAAGATAGATTCGTCGACAATGGATTATGATAAAAAAACCAAACGAACAACGCCAAACCAGGCAGGGAAATAAGAAATAAGTGCTTGAGAATACGTATTCTACTGGTCCAGTTTACGCCGATAACCAAAGCAACTATTCCAGCTACCAACCCTGCAGCAGCAAAACTGACCAAATGAGTTAAATAAATTAAGGTAAGTAAAAGTCCACTCCAAAATAACGGTCTGTTACCACCTTCAATGAGCCACTTTTGCCAAGCTACCATGAACCATGGCACCAGCGCAACACTAATCACAAAGCTGTACTGGCCTAAGTAAAAATTTGCGGAGTAAAGCAAGAAGAAGATCCACCACGACATGACCCGGTAGCCATTTTGTACCATCCAGGCGCGAAAACCCCAAACAAAAACGAGGGCATAGAGGGTTAAAAGTAGCTTTTCGCCAGCAGCCGGCCCAGCCATTGCGCTTAGAATTGCCAATAAGCCGTGAACCAGCCAGTTATCGGGGCGCGGATTTACGGAATACCACTTCAGCAACGTTTCGCCATTTCCCGACCATATTTCCCATAACTGACGCGCATTGTACAGATGCGATGGCCCATCGAAAGTCATGAACCACTCGAAGGCCCAAATCAAGAAAAAATGGAGCAGCGCATACAGCCAAAAGAAGAGTCGTTCATTTTTTTGAATGAAAGTGACAAGCTGCCTGTAGTATTTCATCTTTCGAAAATACAGCAATGCCTCGAGTTGTATAGTGAAAGGCCTAACTTTACCCTGCAAATTATACCTCTATGGCTTACGGAATTTTTACTCCTCCCATTGCAAAAAACGAAACAGTACGCAACTACGCCCCAGGAAGTCCTGAGGCTTTGTCGCTTCAAAAGCAAATAACCGCGTTTCGTGCTCAGCAAATCGACATACCGATGTTTATTGGCGGCCAAGAAGTGCGTACCGGAAAAACCAAAAAAATTACGCCTCCGCACGATCACCAGCACATCCTTGGCCAATACCATGCAGGCGATGCCAGCCATGTGAAGCAAGCTATAGATGCCGCCTTAGCTGCCAAACCAGCTTGGGAAGCTTTGCCTTGGGAACAACGTGCTGCGATATTTTTAAAGATGGCAGACCTGTTGGCGGGTCCCTATCGCGACATACTCAATGCATCTACCATGCTCGGGCAAAGTAAAAACCCTTTTCAGGCCGAAATTGATAGCGCTTGCGAACTCATCGACTTTTTCCGATTCAACGTTCAATACATGGTACAGTTGTATCATCAGCAACCCGAAAGTTTGCCCCTAACGTGGAACCGCGTTGAATATCGTGCACTTGAAGGCTTCGTATTTGCACTTACCCCCTTTAATTTCACCTCCATTGCCGGCAATCTACCTACTTCACCCGCTTTGATGGGCAATACGGTGGTATGGAAACCTTCCAATACTCAAATTTATTCGGCCTACTTCCTCATGAAGTTATTTCAGGAAGCCGGTTTACCCGATGGCGTGATCAACCTAGTTTATGTGAGCGGACCAGAAGCCGGCGACGTGATATTTTCGCATCCCCACTTTGCTGGTATCCATTTCACGGGATCTACCGGAGTATTCAACGACATTTGGAAAACCATCGGCAACAACATCAGCCGCTACAAGAGTTACCCACGTATCGTAGGCGAAACGGGAGGAAAAGACTTCATCATCGCCCACAAATCGGCAGACGTAGAAATCCTGGCTACTGCTATCTCGCGAGGAGCTTTTGAATTTCAAGGGCAAAAATGTTCGGCTGCTTCACGCGCTTATGTACCCGCTAATCTTTGGGAAGCTACCAAAAAACGGGTTTTGGCCGATTTAGCCGACATGAAAATGGGTGGAGTCGAGGACTTTACCAATTTCATCAATGCGGTGATTGACGAAAAATCGTTCGACAAACTAGTGAGCTACATCGAAGCTGCTCGCAAAGATCCAAGTTGCGAAATTGTAGCTGGCGGAACCTACGACAAATCGAAAGGCTACTTCATTTCGCCAACCATCATCAAGGTAAACGACCCTAAATACGTTACCATGTGCGAGGAGTTGTTTGGGCCAGTGCTTACGCTTTACGTTTACGACGAAAACAAATACGAAGAAACGTTAAGCCTGCTCGACCAAACCTCTGTGTATGCCCTTACGGGTGCCGTTATTGCACAAGACCGATATGCGCTCGACCTAGCCACAGAGAAGCTGCGTCATGCAGCGGGTAATTTCTACCTCAACGACAAACCTACAGGCGCAGTAGTTGGTCAGCAACCGTTTGGCGGAGCACGTGCTTCGGGCACCAACGATAAAGCGGGCTCTATGCTCAACCTCATTCGTTGGACATCGGCCCGTACGATCAAAGAAAACCTTAATCCGCCAAAAAACTATCGCTATCCGTTTCAAGGATAAACAGCTTTGACTATGAACTTTAGTAAGCCGCTCATGAAGAGCGGCTTTTTTTGTCTATCTTTGTAAAAATTCACCATCGCTCGCGATCTGCCAGGACCGCCCCCGACGGCGGACACCTACTTTAAATATTATATGGCAAGATCACAACAAACCTTCGGGAAGAAGGAAAACGAGAAGAAAAAACAACAGAAACGCAAAGAAAAAGAAGAAAAACGTCAAGAGCGTCAGGCCAATTCCTCTAAGGGAAAGGGTTTGAGCGATATGATTATGTACGTCGATCACGAGGGTAATTTTACGAGCACTCCCCCCGATCCACGCATGAAACGCGAAATTGAAGCCGATTCCATCGCGGTAAGTGTAACCCGTCAAGCACCCATCGATCCAGCCGATCTAATCCGTCAAGGCATAGTGAGTTTCTTCAACGATGCCAAAGGTTACGGCTTTATACGCGACCTCCAATCGCAGGAAAGTATTTTTGTGCACATCAACGGGCTGAGTGAAAAGGTAATTGAAGGCAACAAAGTAAGCTTCGAAACTGAATCGGGCCCGAAAGGTTTGCAAGCCATCAAAGTGAAAAAAGTTAGCTAGAGCTGATTTTGATCACGCCAGATTGCAAATAGCATTAAGCAGTTCATCGGTTTTTCAGGGCCTTACTTATTGTATTCTTAGGCATTCCATCACGATGTCAACCGATGGGATGGCCTATTTGCTCGAGCTTTTTTAAATCCTAAATTTCGAACAAGCTTCAGCTAGTCAATTTCCGTTGTATGTCGTTAGAATTCAAAAAGCTTATTCATGCCGCGGCTAACAAGCTTATTGATGCTCGATTAAAAGAAATCAACCAGCAGTTGGTAGAATTAGAGCAAAATAAAGCGAACGAAACCAAAAGTTCGGCAGGCGACAAATACGAAACGGCACGAGCCATGTTCCAGCAAGAACTCGATTTATTGCAGCGCCAACGTGGCTCGCACGAACGTCTGAAAAATAGTTTAGCTCAGCTCGACCCTAGCGAAAGTCCTCTCAAACTCGGACTCAACAGTCTGATACGAACCCATCAGGGTTGGTTTTATTTTGCAGTTCCTGTTGGTAAAGTGCAAGTCGACGACGCAACTGTGCACTTGATTTCGGTCGAATCGCCATTCGCACAGAAATTAATGAATTCGGGGTGGCCAAATCAGTCGATGGTTTCGACCGATACTCAGATCCTTGAAATTTATTAAAACCCGGTTGGACAAAAGTTTTGTTGCCCCTAAGGATTGCAGCGTTCGCAATATGCAGGGTCTTCGGTTTTTCGCCCTTTTCTATACCAATCTTCCTGACGGTATCCGCAACGTTGGCACTCGCTAACGGCATACAACTCGGCGCGCGTGGCAGTACCACACCAGTCGCAGGGTAAACCACTTACTTGCTTCGTTATGCCAAAGCCAGGAGCCCCGCAAGCTGTGCAGGTCGACTGAATGCGCGCCACTAAACGATGCGCTGCTGAAGCGATAACATCCATTCTACTGGGGTTAAGGTACGCACGCATATCGGTTTCGACCCAAACCGAATCATGTTCATCGCGTAGCTGGTCAAAAAGCGAAAACAGCGTATCCCACTGCGTAATGCCTTTATGTAGCTTATTTAGCGAGCCTTCACTTTGACGTAGTATCAACGCATGGCTCGGGAATTGAACTTGAGCAGCAAATTGCTCCAATTGATGCCGATTCTTTACTTCTGCGGCATTGAAATTGGTGTCGGTGCTTCTTACCGCCACCTGAATCTGCAAGCGCTCTTTGTCGTCCAAGAGCACTAAAAGTTCTTCATTTACTGGAACCATTCCCACGAATGGGTCAGGACCAAACGAGCCTTCACTGGCAACAGCCAAGTCGGCGCCAAAGCGTTCAAAAGCCAACCGGCACTTCGCCAATGCCGCCGACACCGGATCTAAGGTGCGTTCTATCTCCCCGCTAAAAGTACCAAGCACATCGGTATCTACATCGGCTACCACCACCTGCACCCCCAATCCTTTTTCAAGTATTGGGGCTAGTACCCGCTCCTTCCCATGTTTGGTAGGAAGAAGCAGGGTACGTCCCTCAAAAAATAGTTTCGCATCATTCATAGACGAACAGCGGCACTCAGCTCAATCCAATCACTTTCATCTTTACGAATTTGCTGCACGCAGTCGTACAGCTCACGTTGCAATTGTTTGATTTTGCTCTCTCTGAATTTGATATCGTCTTCATTGCTGCTTTCCTGAATACGGCTTTCATGAAAACTTATCTTCACATGAACCATGCGGGTAAGAATATCGATGGCATCCTGCCTGCGAAATCGACCTTGAATAAGACTGAGCTCCATGATTTCCTCCGATTACTGACCTTGTCCAAGAGAATAAGCCGCCTTCCCGTCGAAGTGGTATAAATTTTCGGTTTTCACCACATCTATTCCTTTTTCTTCGGCTCGTTTCAGCAATTGAATAATCTGCATCTTCGAAAGCTGTCCCTTTTCGGGTTTGAAGCGGCAGCGCCAATGGTCGGTACAAAAGGTTTCTTCAAATCCCTCGGGCCAAACTTTGATCCCGCGGTTGGTAATCATATTTAACTTTACTTCGTCCAGTGCCACACCCTGCATCATCACTGCCAGCGCATCTGGATCCGTACCCGGCCAGTGAACGAATAAATCAACCCCCATCAACTCCTTGTGCGCCGCCGCCTTACGTACATATTTCGGGAGATTGAGTGCTTGTTTGGCACTGTAGCTCACAGCCTTAAACTGGGTAGGCTTCAAGCCTAGGCGTGCAATCACAGCATCGGCGAAAGCACTGGTACCCACCTTCTCTTTGCTCACACCTTCTTTGTATACGTCGTAGGTATGAATGCCGTCTTCAATAGTTCTCAACCAAGCATTCTGAACTTTCTCGGCTACTTCACTTTGGCCAATATGGTTGAGCATCATGATGGCACCCTGCAATAAACCACTCGGGTTGGCCATATCTTGACCAGCGCGGCGCGGTGCCGAACCGTGGATCGCCTCGAACATAGCGCAACTTTCGCCGATATTGGCCGAGCCAGCAAGTCCTACCGATCCTGCAATTTGAGCAGCTACATCACTGAGTACATCCCCATACAGGTTGGGCATTACAATTACATCAAATGCTTCGGGTGTATCGGCCATTTTTGCTGCCCCAATGTCGATAATCCAGTGTTCGTTTTCTATTTCGGGATATTCCTTGGCAATCTCATCAAATACCTGATGAAACAACCCGTCGGTTTGTTTCATGATATTGTCTTTGGTAAAGCAGGTCACCTTTTTACGACCATAGGCCTTGGCGTATTCAAAAGCATAACGCACAATTTTTTCACAACCAGGTCTACTGATTAGCTTCAAACACTGGATTACCTCATCGGTTTGTTGGTGCTCAATGCCTGCATACAAGTCTTCTTCGTTCTCTCGTACAATCACCACATCCATAATCGGATGTTTGGTGGCTACATAAGGATGTAAACTAATACACGGACGAATGTTAGCATACAATCCCAGGAATTTACGTGTGGTTACATTCAAGCTCTTGTAACCACCACCTTGTGGAGTTGTGATAGGGGCTTTTAAAAAAACCTTATTCCTTCGAATGATATCCCACGATTCACGGGCAATTCCAGCAGTATTTCCAGCCAAATAAACTTTCTCGCCAACTTCAATTTCGTCGATTTCGAGCTGTGCGCCTGCAGCCAACAGTATTTTAAGTGTGGCATCCATGATTTCAGGTCCAATGCCATCTCCTTTTGCAACAGTAATTCTGGTTTTTGTCATGCTCATTGAGTTTAGTGCTGCAAATTTGCTAGGCACATATCATTCTTTTTTATTTATATTCATCATAGTAATCATAAATTATACTTATGAATTATACGCTCCAGCAATTGGAAGTACTACACCAAATCGCCGAAACAGGAAGTGTGACACGCGCTGCTGAACAACTCTTCATTACGCAACCTGCAGCTTCTATTCAGCTTAAAAAATTACAAGATCAATTTGAGCTACCATTGCTTGAACATGTGGGCCGAAAAGTGTATCTCACCGACTTCGGCAAAGAAGTGGCGGCCACGGCAAGTAGAATACTCGACGAGTTATACGCCATACATTATCGTGCATTGGCACATAAGGGATTACTTACGGGTAAACTCACCGTTTCAGTAGTGTCTACAGGTAAGTACGTTATGCCTTATCTGCTTAGCCCATTCATGAAAATCCATCAAAACCTCGAACTTCAAATGGAGGTAACCAACAAAGAACAAGTAGTGGCCTCACTCGAACAAAACCGAGTCGACTTTGCGCTGGTTTCCATCGTCCCTGAACAACCCGAAGTGGAAACCTTGGGGTTATTGAGCAACGAATTGTATTTGGTAGGCAGGCCGGAGTGGAATAAGTTTCCTGGGCAAAAAAGTTCGCCCGAACTACTTGAACATTTACCGCTGATCTTTAGGGAAGCAGGATCGGGCACTCGATTGGTCAACGAGAAGTTCATCAACGACCACCAACTCAAAGTGAAACGAAGGCTCGAACTGAGCTCAAACGAAGCAGTAAAACAGGCGGTTTTGTCCGGACTAGGCTGCAGCATCATGCCTCGTATAGGCATTAAGCAAGAACTTGCCTCAGGTGAACTGGTCATTATCCCCGTACAGCAGTTGCCAATGATCACTCAATGGAACTTGGTATGGCGGAAAGGAAAAGCATTCAGTCCTGCCGCTAATGCTTTTTTAATGTATCTAGAATCAGAAAAAGAGTTTCTTTTAAGTCAGCTTACTGCTTGAACTAATGGTTTACTTACTTTTCAACTGGCGCGAAACGCTCTGTTTAGTCCTCATTATTTTTTGTGGTCTTACCGATGCTTCTGGCCAACGCTGGTGGGGATTAAACGACTCTACGCAGATCACGTTGAATGCTGACAGCACTTTGATTGCAGGTAGAAAAAGACTTTACTTACATACAACCGTAGGAGGTACGCAACTCGTACGCGACTTCTCCCAATCCGATTCCGATTATTATATACGCGACTTGGATGTGCAACGCCCCGGACATTGGTGGGTGGTCGTGGGTAGTCGTTACATTGGAAACGACAGCAAGCTTTTCCGCAGTACCAATTATGGCAGCCAATGGGTAGAGGATACAGCCTACTTTCAAGCGGCTCGTTTCACAGGATTTTTTCCGGAATACCGCTCACTCAATCAGCTCAGCTTTTTAGGAAGCGACACCATCATAGGTACAGTGGGGTACTACAATTCGGGTTTGGTGTATTCTATCAACGGAGGTCAAAGCTGGAATTCGTGGTTCGAAAATTTAATAGTGCACTATCAGGGAGTACTCCGCTGTGGCGACTCTACCTTCATCTACGGCTATCCGGGCGACGGATTCCGTGCCATGATGTTTGGATTTCCCAATGCCTTGCTATTTTCTTCCGACTCGACCGGTAGCTGGTCCAACTTTTCAACTAACTCCTACCATCCAGCATGTCACAATAACCGCCCCGGTTGTATTTATCCACCTTTCGACTCCACCACTATCCCTTCAATCTATGCATGGTTTGCCGCTGAGGTTCAACGGCGTTGCCAAATAGTAAGTACTGAAGCTGAACAGTTAGCGCCTACATTGACACCCTTTCCAAACCCATTTATAAAAACCCTTTATTTCAAAAATCGGGAAAATGGTCAACGTTTGAATTATCAGCTCTACAATAGTCAAGCACAAGTACTCACCAGCGGAATCCTTGATGAGGATATGTTGGAGCTCGACGAAAGTTTAAATGCAGGTTGGTATATACTGGTGCTAATCGATTCGCACGGATTAAAACAACGATTTCCACTCCTCAAACAAGCCGATTAGTTTATAACCTGCCAGGTAAAAGAACAAACTGAATGAAATTAACCTCGAGTTGATTGAGGTTTAGTTTTTTGCCGTTACCAAAATCTAGTTCATCACCGGGTATCCACCGTAAACAGGTACGCAAATACCAGCTTTGAATCCGATCGGGACGTATGTCCCAACCAAAAATCACCCCTGGACGAAACGCAGCACTTTCTGCACTACTCAGGAGTTGTCCATTTTGTGAAAATTGCCCCTCAAAAATCTCGTAGCTTACCAACGGTCCTACAAAAGGAACAAAACCGTGATAATCGCCAAAGAATTTGTAGGCCTCCAGGTTTACTGCACGACGTTTCAGCTCAAAATCAGTCCCGTAAGCCGACGAGGAATAACTAAATCCTCTGAATACTGCACTTGCTTGTAAATCAGATTTATGCCAATAATATCCTACCATTACTTCGGGATATAAATTCCCTACACGTGGCTGCACAAACCCACTGTTGTCGTTAAAAAAAGAACTCGACTCTTTTGAAAAGAAGCTCACCGACGGTCCTAAGCCAAAGGTAAACCCATCTAATCTCCCCAATTTGGACAAAGTATCGGTATACCATGCGGTTTTTCCGTTCAGCCAATTTTTCTCAGCACTTAAGGTTGTTTCGAGCATAAACTTATACCCTAGTCGTATACCTATTGGGGGTAAATTGATATTTGTTGCAGGTCCAGCAGCAAATCGATAACTCGTTTGAGGAGTAGCAGTATAACTCATACCGAAGTCGATCAAATGCGGGCCGCGATTATAATAAAGACCTGCCGAAAGGGGCATCCGATGCACTAAACTTCTGTCGCCATCACCTTGCTGAAAACTCGCCATGCGATGCGAAAACCCAAGGTAAGGACGTAGCTTTTTGTCGGCTATTTGCCATGGAAAAAACCTAAATCCTGTTTCAACCCGCTCGCGATAGCCTTCCGACTCCAGGTGCGCTATTGGAAAGGCTACGAAAAAATCGGCATGGCCCCAAAAATGCGTGCCACCGATAATGACACGAGCTGCACCTTGTTCGGTCGTATTTACTGGAGCTCCATTGTTTGCCGCAGGAATATAGCCGAAATCCACTCCGGTATTCAATTGGGCAAAACGATGTCGTGTTTTAGCCTCGGTATAGGGTTGCGCTTCAACAGCGGTACTGAAAAAAACAAGAGTGGCCAATACTGCAATGGTTCCTTTTAAACCTTGCTTCATGATTACGCTCGACTTTTTACGACTCAACTTAAAGTTCCAGAAAACAATGATAGGGCTGAGCAACCAAGTGGGCAATAACCAAATGTACCAAGCCGCTTCTACATTCACCACTAAACTAGCCGTAACTACCGCTATGAATGTCCCCACCATATTCCCTAAATGTCTGCGTAACCATGCATTGGCTGGCAAACCACCACCACGCCACAGCACCACATAAATTCGCATGTCGTTAATCACCAAACTCAATTGAATGGCAGCGAAAACCCACAAAACCAGCCCCCCTTCCGAGAGCATACAAATAGCAGTAACCAATCCGGTTAACCATAAAATGAGATCGAGGCCATTGGGCATCAACCCTTTGTTTTCTACCGAGCGTTTTCCAGCATAGTTCTGATACAGGGTAAAAAAACCAACCAGCAATAAAAATGGATTCCATTTGAGGATGGCCATGGTAATAGCCGTAAACGAAACAACTAAAACCGCATAAAAAAATACCCTTCCCGCCAATGGATGATCTGGGCTAAACTTTCGCAAAATGAGGGCGGTTAATCCAGCAAGCAATGCTGTTGTCCCGGCGCCAATATGGAAAAATAGAAGAGAATCGTATAACATCGCCGATAAATTGGTACGATGCAAAACAAAGCTTGTCCATGTTGAAAATTGACCTTTTAGGGGCTAACAGCAACTTTTGGGGTGAAATGCAAGCTGCTGCTTTAGGGCGAACCATCTAAAAGAGCACTGTATTATAAACATCAATAACCGAAGGAAACGGTTTCAGTTTCGGCATCAGAACTTTTCACGAATCTTCGAACCTTGGCTCCTTGCCACGGGTACAAATTCATCTGTGGTTCGTAAATGCAATTTATACCCTTGCGCATTGCCCGAAAACCGAGCCACGTGCAATCGATTAACCAAATAACTTTTATGACAACGCCAAAATTGAGTATGCCCATCTAAATCGCTCTCTATCTTTTTCAAACTCGTTCTTACAAGCGCTTTTTGCAATTGCTGGCGCTCATTAAAATATTTAACTAGCACATAGTTATCGGAAGCTTCGGCATACACCAAATGGTTGGCTTCCAAAGTTAAATCTTCATCTTGATTGTCGGAATGAATCACGATTTTAGCATCCAACCGTGTAGGATCTTGCCTTTCGGGGTGTATCTCTTCGTTCAAATTCGCAGCAGCCAGTCTATACTTACGCTCCAGCCAAATCTGATTGAGGATATAACTAATGCCAACTGGAAACAACCCAATTACCAAGGTGTAAACTTCAAAATTGATGAGCTCTTTAAGTACCAGCGGCTCATAAAAGAGAAACGCCGTGAGTATCCAATTTCCCAAACCAATTGAGAAAATGTTCACCATGGTCCAGAAAATTTGATGACCTGTAGTCCAGCTTTGCTCAGCGAATAAGCCAGGAAGGAGCGGTACAATAAACACGTTTAGCACCATCATCACGACAAAACAAACCGCCCCATACGAAAACGAAACGAACAACATGGGGAATTGTGACTCGTCGACCCCAAAAGGCCTGAAAATAAACAAGAAAAACCAGGTAAATAAGCTAAACAGTATGCTCATCCGTATCCGTGAGCGCCGACTAACAAGTAACGGATAAGGTTTTTGTAAAATTTCGAACATAATTAATCCGAATTACGCGAAAAGAAATTGTTTTGAGTCGAATTTCTCACGAATCTTTACACCTGACAAATCTAATGGCAGAGCCCCTCAAAAATCTTTATTCTACAGCGTATATCCAAAAAGTTTGCATGGCCTGTGCTCGGGAAATTGAGCAGTTTGATGCCGTAACTTTTCAAAACCAAGTGTTCGATGAAGTTTGGGAAAGTAGGGAATTGAAATCGAGAACGCGTCATTTGGCGACTGTAATAGGCCGATTTATACCTGGCAATTATGCTCAAAAAATAGAAACACTTGAGCGAATCAGTCGTGGTTTTTCAGGATATCCATCCATTTTTTTCTCCGACTTCATCGAGGTCTACGGTCTCGAAGAACCCGATATCTCCATTCCTGCATTGGCCACCTTCACACCCATCTGCAGTAGCGAATTTGCCATACGCCCTTTTTTGATTCGTTACCCGCAACTAACCATGGAGGCAGTACTCGACTGGGCAAAAAGCGACAATGCTCACGTGCGGCGTTTGGCATCGGAGGGTATTCGCCCACGTTTGCCTTGGGGACAAGATGTACCTTGGATTAAAAAAACTCCAAGCGAGGTACTTCCCGTATTGGAATTGCTCAAAAACGACCCTTCCGAATATGTCCGTCGTTCGGTCGCCAACAATTTAAACGATATCAGCAAATCCCACCCCTCCCTGGTGATTGAGCTCGCTAAACGTTGGAAAGGCATATCTTCAGAAACCGACAAACTCCTTAAACATGCCTTGCGTGGACTTTTGAAAAAAGGCAACAGCGATGCCTTGGCATTATTCGATTTTGTGCCGGTGCAATTGAGCATTCATCGTTTCGAACTTGATCGAAATAGGCTGAAGATTGGCGAAAAACTAGGGTTTAACATCGCATTACGTATGGATAGTCCTACCCAAAAAATCAGGCTTGAATATGTTGTTAATTACCAAAAAGCGAATGGAAGCAAGAGCCCTAAGGTGTTCCAACTAACTGAAACAGCACTTGCATTGGGCGAGGAGCTTAAAATCCATCGACATCATGCTTTTGCGAATCTTACCACTCGAATACATTATCCTGGAACGCACGAAATACACCTGCACATCAACGGACGCTCAGTTGCTCAGCTTGAGTTCATGCTCGAACCAAACCAATAACTAGCTCGCCACGGCGAAAGCTTCTAGCACCGGTAGCACAAACAAAACTGAGGTCCCTTTTCCAGGTGCCGATTGAATTTCCATGGTCCCACCCATTAGTCCAGTACGTGTTTTAAGATTGTCCCAGCCAATGCCACTGCTTTTTTCTACCAAAGCCAAATCGAATCCTTTGCCATTGTCGCGTATCGAAATGAGCAAATCCTCACCATCTCCTTGAATATCCAATACAATACGACTGGCTTCGGCATGCTTCAACATATTCCCAGTAACTTCTTGTACCATCCTGTAAATCGACATTTCAGTTTGTGCATCAAAACGTCTGGTCTCGTCGTCGATATACAATTCAAACTGCAACTTCCCTTCCAAGCGATCGGCTAAAGTACGTATGGCAGCCATCAAGCCTTTATTCATTAAGGCTACAGGCATCAGATTGTGTGAAATATGACGTACTTCTTGAACGGCCTCATCAATCATTTGAATTTGCTCTTTCACTTTTTCCGAAAATGGTGGACTCAATTGCACTTCAAATACCGATGTGTGCAGTTTTATCGCCGCTAAGAGTTGCCCTACACCGTCGTGGAGTTCGCGTGCGATTCTGCTACGTTCCTTTTCTTCGGCTTTAATTACTGCCTGAAAGCTTGTCCGTTGCAACTCTGCCTTTTCCGCACGTTGACGCAGCTGCTGGCGGTTATACACAAACCCAAACACCATAATCAAACTCAATAGGGCCGAAATAGCCCCCCACAACAATTGAAGTCTCGATTGTTTTTCGGCTTCGAGTTCGAGGGCACTTACTTGGGCCTCTTGGCGTAAGCGTTCATTATCGCGTTCCTTTTCTGCAACTTGAAACCGCTTTTCCAGCTCCATTATTCGATTATTCGAAGCAATATTGAATAGGCTATCGTCGAGGAGGGCATACTCCTCATGAAGTCGAAAAGCTTTTTCGTAGGCTCCAAGTTCTGCATAAGCTTCTGCGTTTAGCTTCAAAGCACTCTTGACCAAATGAAGGTAGCCTATACGCTTTCCCAGAGCAATAGCCTCATCGAGCAGCCTTGGGACTTTTGAAAACTCTTTTGAAATAGCGAGCATTTCCGCCTGCATCATCCTGCTCTCGGCCATGCCGTTGAGGTCGTTTCGAATTTTACGAATGAGATACCCTTGCTCGAAAAGGCGGTTGGCTTCATCGAAGTTGCCTTGCAGCGCTGCCAAGCCAGCCAAATGATTCAAACTGTATGGAAGGCCTATCGAGTCGTTTCTTTCGCGCTTCATGGCCAACGAACGTTCATAAAACCACTTTGCTGCTTTGAAGTCCTTTTTCAGCTCGTACAGGACACCCAAGTTATCGTATCCTCCCACCAAACGTTCAGAATCGCCTTGCGATTGCAAAATCTTAATACCGGTTTCCATCTGTTCGATGGCCAACTTCAAATCGCGCCGTTTTACTTGATAACCCATATTCAGAAATACCCCTCCCATTCGGCTGCTGTCGCCAGCCTCCCGATACGATTCAATCGACGCAAGATGTGCTTCAACAGCCAACTCATACCGCCCTTGATAATAGGCTACTAAGGCTTTCATTTGATAAGCATCACCCAGAAAAACAGCATTTTTTACTTTCTTAGACCAAACCACCAGCGAGTCAGCTAGCTTTTCGGTTCGTGCCAAATCTGCTACCAATGCATCGTATGGAATTTTCAGCAATGCTTCGAGATTCTTGGTCGTTGGTTTTTCGCGAAATCGGGTTTCCAAGCTGTCAATATCACTCGCTTGCGCAATACCAAGCATAAAAAAAGCCGTCATTATAAAAAGCAAATATGCCCGCATAGAAGATGGAATTTGACCTAAATTTAGGCTTTTCCTATGAGAACCATTTTGAATAAGCCGCTGCTTCCTTCACCTTTTGCACTTGCCATTCTGCTCAGTGTGTTCGCCTATGCATTAGCGTACTTCCAAACGGCCCCGGCCTCTAGCGACAATAGTACTCCTTATGCTATTCAATTGTTGCTTTTTTGGGAAAAAGGATTCTGGGAGTTATTGGATTTTAGCATGCAAATGATGCTCATTCTCATTCTGGGACATGTGCTTGCATTGAGTGCTCCGGTTCATCGGCTTATCGTTCGACTTACCCGTTTTTGTACCAACGGATCGGTAGCGGTAGCCTACATTGCCCTATTTACCTGTGTTGTTGCTTTATTCAATTGGGGATTGGGCTTAATTTTCGGGGCCATTTTCGCGAGGTTGGTCGGCGAAAAAGCCTCAAAAGAAGGCTGGAAGCTCAATTATCCACTCGCTGCAGCAGCTGCTTATTCGGGCATGATGATTTGGCATGGTGGCCTTTCAGGTTCTGCACCGCTAAAAGTAGCCGAAGCGGGCCATTTTTTGGAACAACTAACGGGTATAATACCACTCCGTGACACTGTGTTTTCGGCCATGAACATAAGCTCATCACTCTTGTTTGTGCTGTTGATCCCTTTATTCTTTCGCGCTTTGGGTAAATTTTTACCAGCTAAACCATACACCTTAGAGCCCTTTCAATTCAAAACCCAATCGGCAACGTTTGAAGGAGCCGAAAAAATCGACAACAGTCGATTGTTGGGTACTTCTATCGGCCTTTTATTTCTTTTTGTCGCCTCTTGGAAACTTTACCAAGCGCCGCAAAGCTGGATGTACCAATTCACGCCCAATTTCCTGAATTGGTTGTTACTAGGTCTTTGTTTCTTATTGCATGGAAGTTTATATAAACTAAATCAAGCCACCGAATCGGCCATGCGCGACGGTGCCGGGATACTCATCCAATTCCCACTTTATGCCGGAATTATGGGCATAGTAAAATATAGCGGTTTGGTGGAGCAACTTTCCGACAGTTTTGTGATGATGGCTTCAACAGATACGCTTCCATTTCTTACGTTTTGGAGTGCTTCAATCATCAATATTTTCGTTCCTAGTGGTGGTGGCCAATGGATTGTACAAGGACCGATAGTGGTAGAAGCAGCCATTCAAATGGGCACCTCAGTACCTAAAGCAGTGATGGCCTTGGCCTATGGTGACCAACTCACGAATATGATACAACCTTTTTGGGCCTTACCGTTATTGGCCATAACAGGCGTAAAAGGCAAAGATATTCTTCCCTATTCTGCTGCACTTATGGTATTGGGTTTTTGCATTATTTCTCTGGTATTATGGATGTTTTAAAAATAGATAGTTTGATTGTAGGCCAGGGATTGGCAGGGACTTTACTTTTTAGGGAATTACAACGAAAAGGAGAAAAAGTACTTATCATCGACAAAAGGAGAGCTGGTGAAGCAAGCCGAGTGGCCTCGGGCATGTGGAACCCGCTCACTTTCAGGCTTATTCTAAAGTCGTGGCGCGTGGATGAGCTACTTCCAGTAGCCTTACAAACGTACGCTGAAGTGGAAGATGAGTGCGGATTAAAACTTCTGCACCCACTACGCATTAGTAGGGTTATCCCCGATCAGAAATATGGAGAGCTGTGGCAAACGAAAAGTGTTGACCCGGAATTTTCTTCTTACGTTAAACCCTTGACTGCGATTCCAAGCCACCACCAGAATTTACGCTACTCTGCAGGAAGAGGCCTAGTAGAAGGTGCCGGCTGGCTCGATCTAGTTCCTTTTTTAGATACGTTTCGGAAACAGTGTGTTGAATCGGAAACACTCCAAGAAGATGAATTCTTAATTCAAGACATGAAGCTTATTGAAAACGGTGTACGATGGAAGAATATCGAAGCAAAAAGAATAATTTTCTGCGAAGGAAGTGAGTTAAGACATAATCCGTGGTTCAATTGGCTCCCGACTAAACCTGCACAAGGCGACGTATTGACACTTCATATTCCAAATTTAGAGTTAGATGAAATTTACAACGGTGGCTTCTTCATATTGCCTTTAGGAGGCAACAACTATCGGATAGGCGCCACCTACGAATGGGAGAATTTGAGCCCCGTACCAACTGAAAAAGGAAAAGCCGAGCTACTCGAAAAATTTACACAAGCTTATCAAGGAGCCTATACCCTAGTTGACCATAAAGCAGGCATCCGGCCAACAGTAGCCGATCGCAGGCCCATATTAGGTTGCCATCCTGAACTTAAGCAGTTGGCTGTTTTTAACGGCTTAGGCACCAAAGGGGTGATGATTGCCCCGTTTTTTGCAAAACGAATGGCAGAATTTCTTTTGGATGGCAAGCCTCTGGAAGATGAAGTAAATATTAATCGTTTCAGAAAGCGATACGAAAAGTCGAAATAAGAGCATTAGAAGGCTTATTTTTGAGCATTATGTTCGAAAAAACAAATCGACCCCTAATACTCGTGTGCAACGACGATGGTATTCATGCGCCCGGTATACGAGCTTTGGTAGAAGCAGTTGCACCGCTGGGCGAACTTGTGATAGTAGCACCAGATAGCCCTCAGTCGGGTATGGGCCATGCTGTAACCATAGGATCCCCTCTTCGGATTAACAAAAAAATAGGGCTATTTGAAGGTCACGAAGCTTACGAAACTTCAGGCACCCCCGTTGATTGTGTAAAACTTGCAGTTGACAAAATACTACACCGAAAGCCCGATTTACTAGTTAGCGGTATAAATCACGGCTCAAATTCTTCGATCAACGTAATTTATAGCGGAACCATGTCGGCAGCAGTAGAAGGAGGCATTGAAGGTATACCGAGTGTTGGTTTCTCGCTTTGCGATTTTGCCTACGAGGCCGACTTCGGCTTAGCGGCTCAGGTTGCACGACAAGTAGCCGAACAGCTTTTGCAAAACGGATTGCCATTCGGAACTTTACTCAACGTGAATATCCCTAAGATCGACCCAAAAGACTACAAAGGATTAAAGGTCTGTCGGCAAGCAAGCTCCAAATGGAAGGAAAACTTTGATGAGCGTATTGATCCACATGGCAAGAAATACTATTGGATGACTGGTGAATTTCAAGTGCTTGAAAAAGCAACCGACACCGACGAATGGGCATTAAGTAATGGATATGCTTCTCTTGTCCCCGTTCAATTCGACTTAACAGCACACCACGCAATACCTTATCTAAATAGTTGGACGCTCTAATGAAGGCAAACAGCTCAATCGTTGGCGCTTTAGTTGGGCTGCTGGTACCAGCGAGTGCTCTCGCTTTGTACGTATTAGCTACCACCGATAATCGCGGTATTATCGATTCAATTCTTGAAACACAAAGAATCCGACTCTTAGCCCCGCTTTTGAGCCTTGCAGTATTGCCCAACCTAGCAGTATTTTACTTGCTCCTTCAGCGCAATAAATACCAAAGTGTGAGGGGAGTAATTTTAGCTACCTTGTTCTACGCTTTGCTTATCGTCTTCTTAAAATTCGGCATGTGAAAATATACATCATAGCAGGTGAAGCTTCCGGCGATTTGCATGCCTCTAACTTGGTAAAAGCCTTACTCGCACTAAACACTAGGTACGAAATTCGCGGTTGGGGAGGCGATATGATGTCGGCAGCAGGAGTGAATGTGGTGAAACACTTTCGCGAACTTGCCTTCATGGGCTTCACCGAGGTTATCATGAACCTCCGTACCATTTTAAATAATCTAGAGAGTTGCAAAGCCGATATTGCAGCCTGGAAGCCGGATTTGGTGATTTTGGTCGATTATCCGGGTTTTAACCTACGCATCGCTCCTTTCGCAAAAAAAATCGGCATCCCGGTGGTGTACTACATCTCGCCACAGCTTTGGGCCTGGAAAGAAGGACGCGTGAAAATAATTCGAGAATCGGTCGACAAAATGCTGTGTATTCTACCCTTCGAGAAGGCGTGGTACAAAGAAAGAGGCGTAGAAGCGGCTTATGTCGGGCACCCTTTACTTGATGCGTTAGAAGAATATCCATTTCGTCCCGATTTCAGCGCCTCGAATAAACTCGACGAAAGACCAATAATAGCCTTACTGCCAGGGAGCAGAAAACAAGAAATCAAGATAAAACTGCCCATCATGCTCGAGGCTACAAAAGAGTGGCGAACCGATTACCAGCTCGTAATTGCAGCAGCTCCAGGGCAATCATCGTCGTTTTATGAACCCTTCCTCAAAAGTTACGGTGCTCTTATGGTGCAGGGGCAAACTTACGACCTTTTAAAAAATGCTCAATTTGCCATTGTTACATCGGGCACTGCCACACTCGAAACAGCACTAATCGGCACACCAGAATTGGTCGTTTACAAAGGCAACTCAATTTCTTATCAAATAGGCAAACGATTGGTAAAAGTGAAGTATATCAGTTTGGTAAATCTCATACTCGACCAACCGTTGCTTGCCGAATTAATACAAAACGATTGCAATCCAGAGCAAGTTCATGCCGAATTATTAAAGCTCAAACAACCCAAAAGGTTGACTGAAATAAGAGCTGGATATGAAAAACTAAAAAGTATTCTGGGCAACGCAGGTGCATCAGCAAGAGCCGCAAATGAAATAGAAACTTTTATGCGAATGCACTTGTCCAAATCAAAATAACTATCGATTATTGCAGTCCTTAATTCTAAACAAATTTTGGGGGATTAGCTCAGCTGGCTAGAGCGTCCCGACACGGCTTAGCCGCATCGGGAAGGTCATCGGGTTCGACTGAGTGAAACTTAAAAGATATTGGGGGATTAGCTCAGCTGGCTAGAGCGCTTGCATGGCATGCAAGAGGTCATCGGTTCGACTCCGTTATCCTCCACAGAAAAAGCTACTTCGGTAGCTTTTTTCAGTTAGTTCAAGTACGATGGAGCAATTTCTTGTTTACATACTGTACTCTCCGAGCCTCAACCGCTTTTACATCGGACACACCAGCCAGCTCGACGACCGGCTGTATCGTCACACCAACTCAGGCTCGAAAAGCACCAAAGCCGCTCACGACTGGCAACTGGTTTATTCAGAAAACATTTTTGCAAGGGTAAAACAGGATCTCTGCTCGAAGTTGTAGTCATTCACTTGCTGCCCTAGACTAAATTTACCCGAAATGAAAAAAGCCCCTAAGGGCTTTTAACGGTTGTTTAGTTTCAGACAATGGTGGACAAAAACGTCCATTGGTGATGTTTAGTTTCAGTATTATCTAGCAAAAGCTGTTCCGAATCCCCCACTATTCAATCATACGAACGTAATTCTCTACTAAAAAATACCCTAAAGATGGTAGAACAACGTATCTAAACTCAAAAATGTCGTTATAACGCTCAAAATCATATATTTCCGTAGCAAAGCGAATTAAAGTGACTGCTGCAAACCTTGTGTTTTTCGTCAAACATTTTCACGATGACGAATTATAAGTCTTGGAATTTTCCTATTTTTGGAAAATACATTCCCGAAAATGGCCAGAATATTCATATTGGAAGACGAGCCGATTTACATGAAGACCATCAAGTACATCGTGGAGCTAAATCCCGACAATGAGGTTTTCTGCTATACTTCAGGAAAAGACATGATCAATAACCTGCATCGGAGACCAGATATCATTACGCTGGACTACTACCTCCCCGATATGTCAGGTTCGGAGATTCTGAAACATATTAAAAGTTTTGACCCTGACATCTACGTGATCATGCTATCTGGTCAAACAGACGTATCGACAGCTGTTAAATTGCTTAAAAACGGCGCATACGACTATATCACCAAGGACAACGAGACGAAAGATAGGTTAATCAATACCATCAACAACATCATCAGCAATCAACAAGTAGTTAAAGAAAACCGCATGCTCAAGGAAGAGCTCGGTAAGCGGTACGACTTTAATAATTCTATCGTTGGTCAGAGTGACACCATTAAGTATGTATTTACACTGCTTGAAAAGGCCATCAAAACCGATATTATCGTTTCCATTTATGGTGAATCGGGTACAGGTAAAGAACTAGCTGCCAAGGCCATACATTACAACTCCAATCGTGCAAAGGGTCCGTTTGTACCGGTCAATATGGCTGCCATTCCCAACGAATTGCTCGAAAGCGAGCTTTTTGGACACGAAAAAGGCTCCTTCACCGGAGCAAACACACGGAAAATTGGGAAATTTGAGATGGCCAACAACGGCACCATTTTTCTTGATGAAATAGGCGAAATGGACATCTCTCTTCAAGCCAAAATATTGCGGGTTCTGCAAGAAAAAGAGTTAAGTCGTGTGGGCGGCAACGAAAATGTGAAAATTAATTGCCGCGTAATTGTAGCAACCAATCGTAACCTTAAAGAGGAAGTAACAAAAGGAAACTTCCGTGAAGACCTGTACTACCGCTTGCTTGGTTTGCCCGTTCAACTTCCACCGCTGCGTGATCGGAAAAGCGACATTCCCATTTTGGCCAAGCACTTCGTGGATGAATTCATTCACGACAACAAACTCCCCAATTTAAGGTTATCCAAAGAAGCGTTAGACAAGCTTTCAAACTATTACTTCCCCGGCAACGTGCGAGAATTGAAGGCCGTGGTTGAGTTGGCTTGCGTGATGACCAATAACTTGGAAATATCGGCGGCAGACATCCATTTTCAAAACGATAATGAGCCAATGGAATGGCTGCAGGAAGAATTAACTTTACGAGACTTTGAGCGAAAGCTAATACGTTATTATCTTGACAAATATCAAAACAACGTAATTGCCGTTGCTAAAAAGCTCGATATCGGCAAGTCGACCATTTACCGCATGATTCAAAACAACGAAATATAAAAACTCAACAATGCAAGGCGTTAAGAACTACATCAACGAGCATCAGCAGCGTTTCCTCAACGAACTTTTTGATTTACTTAGAATACCCTCTGTTTCGGCTAACCCTGATTTTAAGGACGATGTCTTCGAAGCGGCTGAATTTCTAAAAACGCGACTTGAAGAAGCAGGTGCCGATCATGTTGAGATCTGCCCTACCGATGGTTATCCTATCGTTTATGGGGAGAAAATAATAGACCCATCATTGCCTACAGTTTTAGTGTATGGCCATTACGACGTTCAGCCCGCCGATCCGTACGATTTATGGCATAGTCCACCGTTTGAACCCACAATCAAAAACGAAAAAATTTATGCCCGTGGCAGTGCCGACGATAAAGGGCAAATGTACATGCATGTAAAAGCGTTCGAATTTATGATGCGGTCGAATCAGCTTCCTTGCAATGTAAAATTCATGATTGAAGGTGAAGAAGAAGTTGGATCTGGAAATCTTGGCCCATTTTGTATAGCGAACAAAGACCGTTTAAAAGCCGATATTGTCCTTATCTCGGATACTTCCATGATTGCTAACGATGTTCCCAGCATCGACGTTGGCTTACGCGGACTTAGCTACATTGAAGTAGAGGTGACAGGCCCGAACCGCGACCTGCACTCAGGGGTATACGGAGGTGGAGTGGCCAACCCCATTAACATATTGGCAAAGATGATTGCCTCTATGCATGATGAAAACAACCATATCACCATACCAGGTTTTTACGACGACGTTATTGAACTAAGTGCCAGTGAACGTGCTGCCATGAACGAAGCACCATTTAATCTCGACGAGTACAAAGATGACCTAGGAGTGAAGGACGTTTGGGGAGAAAAAGGTTTTACTACCATAGAAAGAACTGGTATACGGCCTACATTAGATGTAAATGGAATATGGGGCGGCTATACTGGGGAAGGATCCAAAACGGTACTCCCTTCGAAAGCCTTTGCTAAAATATCCATGCGCTTGGTGCCGAACCAGTCCTCCGACAAAATCACTTCCCTTTTCAAAAATCACTTCGAGAAAATTGCCCCACCAAGCGTAAAAGTTGTGGTAAAGCCGCATCATGGAGGTGAGCCTGTAGTAACACCTACCGACCATCCAGCCTACTTAGCAGCCGCCGACGCCATGGAAACGACCTTTGGTAAAAAGCCTATACCGACCCGCGGAGGTGGAAGTATTCCTATTGTCGCACTTTTCGAAAAAGAGCTCGGGTTAAAATCGGTTTTAATGGGTTTTGGACTCGACAGCGATGCCTTGCATTCGCCTAATGAACATTACGGTCTGTTCAATTTTTACAAAGGAATTGAAACAATACCTTACTTTTTTGAAAATTTCGCAGCGCGAATGAAAAATAGCTAAAAGGTCAGTGTCCGACTGAACTCTTGTTTTTTTCCAAAGATTACCTTCTGTGTGCCCGAAACAGCTAGTCTGTTATCGGGCACGAATGTATAACGGAATGTGCTTTCGTATAAGGGGTTGTTATTCACTACCTCGGCATACAGCTCGGCCACTTTTCCTTCGATGAAGGTTAATTTTAATAGCGTAGGTTGAACTTTAGGAGTCTTAGCTGAATAGGTTACTACGAAACCTTCCTTAAAAATGGTTGTATCTATCTGAAAGGATCCTTGAAATGCAGGCTTGTTTAAATTCAACTTTTTCAAAGGTGCGAATGCATCCTTCCAATTTACTTTTTTCGAAATCGTGGAGTCAAGCTTATCATTTTTTGACCAATATATGGTCGCCTCAACTGATTTGAGTTCTAACTTTTTCTGTTCTACAGCCAAATACCCGGGCAAATCGAAATAGGTCGCAACCAAATCTGTCTTACGACTTTCGCAACCCAGTATCAAAATCGAAACAAAAAAAAGTAGCGCCTTATACACAACCCAAAGGTGGTTATGAAATTTAAGATATTCAAATGTTGAAAAGAAGATAGCGGTATTGCAAAACTGAGGTGAACTGCTTTAAAAACAATTCTATTTTTGTAATGGTGTACAAATGGCATGCTTTCTGAACAGTACTAAAAAAAATCCATGAAGCTCTTTCTTAAAATTATCGTCCTTCTGTTCAGCTTGAATTCGTTTACCCAAGTTGAGCCGAAAACCGAGTTGATCGACACCTTAGCTGATTTGTTACGAGAAGGCAACTCGAAAGAATTAGCACAATTTCTCGACAATACCATTGAATTGACGCTTCAAGACCGTGAAAGCAGCTACAGTAAAGCACAAACAGAAATAATTCTGAAGAACTTTTTTCTAAAAAATCCACCCAAATCATTCAAAGTGATGCATCGGGGTTCTTCTGAAAAAGGCGGCAAATACTTGATTGGCGTGCTTACTGTAGAAAACGGCAGCACCTTCCGAACCTCAATAGTCATGCAGGAAAAAGCTGATGGCTACAAAATTCAGCAGCTTCGATTCGAATAAATTCTGAGATGGAGATTCAAGAATTTATTCGACTTGCCATCCAGGAAGACGTTGGCAGTGGCGATCATACAAGTCTTTCGTGTATTCCAGAGAATACGCTGAGTAAAGCCCGTTTGTTAGTGAAAGATGAAGGGATTTTAGCAGGGTTAGAAATTGGGGTTTTAGTACTAAAAACATTCGACCCAAGTTTAATTGTAGAGCAACTATTAGTCGACGGTTCCTTTGTCAGAAAAGGTGAGGTAGCTTTCACTGTTGAAGGTTCAGCTCGGTCGATACTCACTGCAGAACGCCTTTGTTTGAACATCATGCAGCGAATGAGCGGAATAGCTACGGCAACCCATCAATTGGTAAAAAAACTAGAAGGCACCCATTGTAAGCTTTTAGATACCAGAAAAACCACCCCATTAAACCGATGGCTTGAAAAAGAAGCCGTACGAATCGGTGGAGGTTCTAACCATCGTTTTGGATTGTACGACATGATTATGATCAAAGACAATCATGCCGATTACGCTGGGGGTATTTCTGCCGCAATTCAACGTACCAAAGCCTACTTAAAGGCTCAAAATCTACAATTAAAGATTGAAGTTGAGACCCGAAATTTAGCAGAGGTTCAAGAAGTTCTTCAAAACCTTCCTGTAGATCGGATCATGCTCGACAACTTCACGCCAGATCGTATACGGGAGGCAATTCGATTGATTAATGGCCGTTGCGAAACCGAGGTATCGGGTGGAATTACTTCTGAAACCATACGAGATTACGCGCTTACAGGAGTAGATTACATAAGTGTTGGTGCATTAACACATTCGATAAAAAGCTTCGATTTAAGTCTAAAGGCATTTTAGCATGGCCAAAAACGCGAAAGGTAAAGGACTCGAAAGTTTGGGAGGATTGATTTACAGTACTGATCCAGACTGGGAAATGCCTACTGATAACCAAGAAGAAATTGAAACGCTAGCCCCACAAAAACAAAATTTACGCGTATCACTCGATCGAAAACAGCGTGCAGGCAAAGAAGTTACCCTTATTACAGGTTATATCGGGAACTCGAAAGACCTAGAACAGTTGGGTAAGCTGCTAAAAACCAAGTGTGGAGTTGGTGGCAGCATCAAAGACGGAGAAATCATGATTCAGGGGAATTTCGCCGACAAAATCGTCCAACTCCTTATACAACTCGGTTATCGTGCCAAAAGATCTGGCGGCTAAGAAGCTAGCGAAACTTAGCCGGAGCCAGACTCCAATCGTATTCGGTATAAACTAATTTAGGTTTGCTGCCAACAGGAATGTACTCCCGAGTCTCTAATAACTTGTAGATACCTTTTTTACCTCCAAAATCTCCCTTGAACCACCTAAAAAGCTTGGGCAGCTTCATTTCGTTGGTAGTGCTGTCGTAAGCGGATTCAAACATCAAAAAAAGGTTGGTGCTATTTTCTAACTGCTTGCGAATATCTTTCGCATCATAGAATTCAACGAGCGGGCAGCTCATGGCACCACAGTTTAACGCAAAGTGAATTCTCCAGTCCAGCTCATTCACCTGGGCGCTTTTTATGAACTTAGATAGAAATGGATTGTTCAGATAGCCTAAACTCCATTTTACTTTACCCGAGCGTAAAATACCATGTTCAATATCATCAAAACTCAACTTTTGCCCCGCAATGATGATGGTTCTTGACTTGAAAAATTTTGACCGGTTCGCGTAAGCATTGCTATCTTCTTGCAGCTTAATTTGGATAAATGCATTATAGATATTAATCCAAAAGGCAAGCTTAACATCGTCGCTATACAATGCAGTATGTAGCGCTTCTGGGCTTACTTGCTCTAAAGCACTAACGTATTGCTTTACTTCTTGCTTTTGTTTGACCATAGCCAAAAGCTCGTTCGCCAAATTAACTGGACTTGCTGGCAACTGCTGAGCGGTAGCCATGTTTGCAACTAGCAAGAATAAAAAGAGATACCTCATCAGTCTTCTTCGATTAATTCAACACCTTCTTCGTTTGCCTCTGTACCAAACAAATCTTTTTCAATCTTAAGATTCCCGATTATGAAATGCTGACGATCGGGAGTATTCTTACCCATATAGTATTCCAATAATTTAGGAATAGTGGTATCCATTTTCAAGATAATTGGCTCGAGACGCATGTCTTCTCCAATGAACTGTCCAAATTCGTCAGGAGAAATTTCACCTAGACCTTTAAATCGAGTTATTTCTGCCTTACTTCCAATTTCCTGTATAGCCTTTTGCCTCTCTTCGTCAGAATAACAATAAATGGTTTTCTGTTTGTTGCGAACACGGAAAAGAGGTGTGTCGAGGATGTATAAGTGCCCGTTTTTCACTAAATCAGGGAAAAATTGCAAGAAAAACGTCATCATCAAAAGGCGGATGTGCATACCATCCACATCGGCATCAGTTGCGATTACGATGCGGTTGTATCGTAAGCCTTCGAGACCCTCCTCGATATTGAGTGCATGCTGTAAAAGATTAAACTCTTCGTTTTCATACACCACCTTTTTCTTCAAACCGTAGCAGTTTAACGGTTTACCCCTCAGGCTGAATACGGCTTGGGTTTCCACATTCCGTGCTTTGGTGATAGACCCGCTGGCAGAGTCTCCTTCGGTAATAAACAGGGTGGTTTCGAAGCGTTTTTCCTCTTTTGCCTCGTTGAGGTGAAACCTGCAATCGCGCAGCTTCTTATTGTGCAGATTCGCCTTTTTTGCCCGCTCATTCGCAAGTTTTTTTATGCCTGCCATGTCTTTCCGTTCGCGCTCACTCTGCGTAATACGCTTAAGCAAGGCCTCTGCCGCATCCGGATGTTTGTGCAAGTAATCGTCGAGTTCCTTTTTGATAAAATCCCCTACAAACGACCGCAAACTTGGCCCTTCCGGTGCCATATTTTGGGAACCTAGCTTCGTTTTGGTTTGTGACTCAAAAACAGGCTCCTGTACTCTTAGACTTACTGCGCCAACTATGGATGCTCTTATGTCACTTGCGTCGAACTCTTTTTTGTAAAACTCACGCACGGTTTTGACCAATGCTTCTCTGAAAGCGGCCAGGTGAGTCCCACCCTGCGTAGTATATTGCCCATTTACGAACGAATAATATTCTTCACCGTATTGATCTTCATGTGTAAATGCAACCTCAATGTCGGTTCCCTTTAAATGAATGATTGGGTAGCGAATCGCATCGGGGTTGGTTTTTCGCTGTAACAAATCGAGCAGTCCATCTTTCGAAAAGTATTTCTGCCCATTCATCTGAATGGTCAATCCAGCATTCAAAAAGGCATAGTTCCAGATTTGATCTTCAATAAACTCGGTAATGAACCGATAATTTTTAAAGATGCTCTCGTCTGGGATAAAGGTGATTATTGTTCCATTCCTATCAGAGCTTGGCTCTTCCTTCGATTCCATCTTTAGCTCACCAGCTTCGAACTCGGCAATTTTGGTTTTGCCATCTCTCACCGATTGAACTCTGAAAAATCGCGATAGTGCATTCACTGCCTTGGTACCGACGCCATTCAATCCAACAGATTTGGTAAAGGCTCCAGAATCGTATTTACCTCCTGTATTTATTTTAGAAACACAATCAATCACCTTCCCCAAGGGTATACCACGTCCATAATCCCGTACCACTACTTTGTGGTCACTGATTTTTATTTCAATGGTTTTTCCATTCCCCATTACGTATTCGTCGATGGAGTTGTCAATTATTTCTTTTATCAGCACATAAATTCCATCGTCATGCGCTGAGCCATCCCCCAATTTACCAATGTACATTCCCGGGCGGAGGCGTATATGCTCCCGCCAATCTAACGACCGTATACTGTCTTCGGTGTATTTTACTTGTTCAGACACGCTATTCATTTTCGACTAAACTACATGAAAAACCACTCAGTTTTTGACGATTATATCAACAACTGAATTCAGATGATACTAAATGCACCGCAGTTTAAAATCTGCTACAATTCAATACCTCTACGGGAAAGCCGTTTTGCATTCGATACACAACAACTACCATATACAGCTGATTTGAATCGGTGTCTTCATTCATGCTAAAAACAGCCTCTTTCTCGAACTCTTCACCAGCTTCGAACTCACCTACTTTAATTAACTCACCCCATGGACCAGCAGTTATTGCAGCTCTAAGAACGTTCTGATGAAAAATTAACCCCCCTGAACCTTGCTGGAAGCCCAGCACATCATTTTCGGTAATGTAAATTGCCGCTCTTAACTCCGATGAATCCAAGGGTTCGACAATTCTAATTTTAGTCTTGCATCTCAGTTTACGTCCTTCTACCCGTTTTGCCGTTGCCATAACAAGCTTGGGCTTGGCTGCCTGGGGCATTCCATTAACGGTATCGGTTAACTCTTCCCTTGTATATCGGTAAAGTTCATCTATATCAATAAATGGTATACCTCGCACATTTAGCCCAAATGAAGGAAACTGCTCTGCTTCGTACAAACTATAAAACTGCGAGGCAGAAAGTGAATAAAACGGATCACCTACAGTTGCTGCATGTGCCACAATGGGGATTACCCTATTTGGAAAAGAATCTTGGACAAACGTATTGTATGCCGTCAATCCTGTTTCACCACTTCTATCGCTCCACGTAGCTGTCAGAAAAACACCAAGTACCTTTTTGTCGGTTTGAAAATTGCCGTACTCAAAAACAACATCCTCACTTCGCTTGCAATTGAACAGCAGCAATGAAAAAAGTGTAAGGAGTATAACTGGCCGCATTTATCTATTCAGTAATAGTTTGATGTAAAATAATGGATTTCTCATTTTATCACGTAATCCAATGTCCTCGAACATGCAGGTAATCGTTTCTTTCAATTTGTCATTCGTAGAGGCTTTCCGTATCACGAAATTGAAAATCGAGGGGAATCCCAGAAGTTTGAGCAACGTTTTACCGATTTTCAATTCTTGCCACAACGAATCGTAGACGCTTTTTTCGTATTGCGTTAAATATTGCGCACTAAAATTCCCAGCCTCCACAGCTTTTTTAGCAGCCTCTGCTGCCAACTTACCCATAAACATGGCATTCCCTATCCCCTCTCCAGTAAAAGGATCGATGAGTGAACCCGAATCGCCAGCTAGTAAAAAACGCGTGCCCGAAAGTTTCCACTTACGTGAGCCCAATGGAAGCCCCCAACCCATGACGGGGGTTTCCATTTTGGCGTTAACAAAACGATCTTTTACCAGCGGGTGATTCTGTATGAGATCATCAAGCAGGTTTTTGAGGTTTATTTTTTTGGCACTTACTGTTTCGCTTGGAACTATCACACCTACATTCCATAAGTCGTGGGTCATTGGGAAAATCCATAAATAACCGGGTAATGCCTTATCCAGGAAATGAAGTTCAATATATTCCTTTTCTGGACCAATCGCCACTCCACTAAAATATGCTCTAACTGAAGCGCTATAATGTTCTTTTGACTTTACATAACCTGCCAACTGTTTGGCTACTATACTTCTTTCTCCTTCGGCGCCAATAACTAAATCGGCACGTATGCTGCCAACAATACCATTTTGCTTCACAGTTGCAATGATCCCATCGGGCTTCTCTTCCAACGAAACCAACTCGCAGCTTTCGAAAAGACGACCTGGTTTGATGTGCTTCACCAAAAAATGATCAAAGTCTATTCTCCTCGATAAAAAGCCAGCTGCTGTTTCTTTACCTGCAGCTTTGGTCTTGAACGGGACCGATAATCGACTTCCACTAGGAGAAATGAATGAAATTCCATGACAAGGGCGAAAGTTCACTGGATCATTTTCTACTTCATTGAGGTAGTCGATACCTAAATCAGCAAGAACGCTAACGACTTTGCCGCTCAGTGCATCGCCGCAAATTTTATCGCGAGGGAAGCTTGCTTTATCGATTAGGATATGATCGATACCCGACTTTTCGAGGAATAACGACGTAGTTGACCCAGCCGGTCCTGCTCCTACGATAAGGACTGGGCAATATTCTGGTAAATTTCTAATCATTCTATACGTGTATAAGCGGCATGTAATGCGCCTTTGTCGTCTCCAGCACCATGTACAAGTCCGACCAGTTTAAGGTTGCTTGCATTCCATGATTCTGGTATAACAAAACTGAACCGTTGTACAATTACACGGCCTGGAATAAAGGAAGGGGCATTTAGCCTTTGTCCGTTTACGGGGGTTATAACCTTCCGTAATACGTGGTTATGGGTATAACTGCTGTCGATACCCGTTGGGGTGAGTTGATACTCACGGATATTATCTTCGCACAAATAAGCCGTGAAGTATAAATCTTGAGCGACAGCTGAGGTAAACTTAAATGTTGCGTTGATATCAAATTTTCGGCTCACAGGATTGTAGACCTTGACCAACTCTATGTTAACGGGCGTGGCTATTGTGAGTTGAGAATTCACATAATTCGACCATTTGGTATCGTTGATAATGATTCTTGATTCTCCTGGGAATAGTTCTCGATCAACCGCACCAGATGGATAGCCCTGAGCATTCCCTAAAAGCGATTCAATGTCATTGCCTTCAGGCCTGAGTTGAAAATCCTGACGACCTTCATATGGCTGAGCAAAAATTCCAGTGTGAATGCCCACAGCAGCCACCCTTCCTGGGTGCGCTTCTTGTATCGTCTTAATAGTAGCATGCGCCCTAGGGCAGTTCACACAGCGGACGCCTGTAAATTCTTCAATGACCACCACTCTAGGCTGTGGAGTTGCAATAGATGTTTCCAGATAGGTAGTATCGCCTAACAGACTGGAAGTTCCATCTATATCTACCTTTGGGCCAACTTCTTGACAACCAAAGAACACTAACGCGCCAATTGCAAGTGATAGATAATTTACTTTCATAAGCCCTCCTTAGAAGTTCGAAGATAACGAAAGTCGAACACCGTTAAAAGCGGGTTCAATCCGGCATACACCACCAGTACAAATCACACCTTCCACTTGTCGCACATAACCACCTGTTATTCTCAGTTTTTGGACATTCATGGCCCCAAATACGGTCCAATAGTGTATTCGTTTTTTAGGATCTTTATTGCCGTAATTCCACATGTCCATCACCGAAAACGAGTATTTAGGCGCGATATTATATTCCAGTAGCCCCCACCACCAGCTTCCCAAATCTTCCTTGGTTTGCATGTGCGACAACTCAGCTCTTAACGAATGCTTACGGTTAAATTTATAAGTAAGTTCACTGAAAGGAGTCCAAGTTTTTACCAAAGGTTTACCTGGTTTATTTTCATATACCTCTTGATTGTAGATCAATCGTTGAAGTCCGGCCATTGCAATCAGTTTGGGACTAATTTTCACTTTGCCTTCCACATAAAATTCTTGATATAGCCTTTTGCCATCCAAATCCTTTACGTCTGAGGCGTTCAATTGAATATTGTGCTTTTTGGCTATGGTAACCACTAAATCACCCTGAAAACCCTGCTCGCCTATCAACTGTGTTGGTGGGGCATAACGAGAAGTCAATCGATAGGTGTTCATCCTTGCCGATGGCGGTATAAAATTGATGAGGCCATCGTTCAACGATTCAAGCGGAGATGTTCTAAATTCAAAGAAGGAGGTGCGTTTATACTGAATGGTTCCTCCAATGCCTGGTTGGCTATAGCTCAATGAGCTTAGAATCATACTACCTGGCTTATTCACCATTCTGTCACCATCGCGGTTGAATACAGCTTCGGCAGTTTTACCAGCATATTCTACATACCACGAAAATCCCTTATAATCGATGGTATTGTAAGCCGAATAAGCAAATGCGTTAAATTTTGGAATAAACCGGGTACCTATAGGCTGGTTTTCTATTTGACCAACAATTAAGTCCATGCTATTTCGATCGAGGGTGCGATTCACAACACCCAAGCCTGGTCGAATTAAGAGTTCCTCACCAAGACTATGTGCGCCATCGATATTCACCCCTTTCATTACACTCTGATAGGTGTCGAACAAGAATTTTTGACGCCCTACAAAGGCTTTAACTTGCCAATCGGGCGATAAATCATATTTCGCATGTAGCCCCCGAATAGCATAATCGAGGTTTTGACCTCTACCTTCATAGGCCCTGAAAATTGCCCCACTTCCAAATTGGTCGTAAAAATACCCAATTGTCAACTGGAGCTTCTCTATCTGCTTTCGGGCATACCAGAAACCAATTCCTTGATTGTTTTGCACGGCTCCTGGAGTTCTTAAGCCAGAATTCAAGAACATATCAAACCGGACGCCTACTTCAATATCTTTTGAGCGATATTTCA
Organism: Chitinophaga pinensis; assembly: GCA_943369355.1. Classification (GTDB taxonomy): domain Bacteria; phylum Bacteroidota; class Bacteroidia; order UBA7662; family UBA7662; genus UBA7662. The sequence goes on from CALRMX020000003.1 coordinate 326,487, forward strand.
GGTTCAACCAAGCATCTGTTGAGCTCAATTGCTGAAAATATTGTGGTGGAATAGGTTGAGAGAGCAAATTCGAATCGAGAAAAAAGAAGTTCTGAAAAAGCTCGAGATCTCCCGATATGGTGCCCTGGGCATGCGTTTTGGAAGAAAAACTTAGAGAAAAGAGTAGCACGAAAGAGGTGGCTACACTTAAAAACTTCATCATAGGTTGCAACTAACTTGGAGAGCGTTAATTTAGGCATAATTCCTGCACCGCGTGTGCTGAACCTCAAATGACCAACGAATGAAAATGAAATTATTTGCCCTTTCCCTTCTTATTTTACTGAGTACTAATGCATTGGCACAAAACGAAGGGGTGCCCAACGTAAGTTTGAAAAACCTCAAAGGTGAAGCGGTGAACATCCGAGAATTAGCTTCGAATGGCAAAATCACAGTTGTCAGCTTTTGGGCCACCTGGTGCTCGCCTTGTAAAAAAGAATTAACCAACTATGCTGAGCTGTACGACGTATGGCAAGAAAAGTATGGCGTTCAAGTGCTTGCCATCAGCATCGACGATGCCCGTAATACCGCCAAGGTTAAAGCCTACGTAAATGGAGTAAACTGGCCCTTTGAAGTGTTACTTGATCCTAATGAAGACATGAAAAGATCCATGAATTTTCAAACTGTTCCTTTTTCAATGCTCGTAGATCAATCGGGGAACATCGTATATCGCCACAACTCTTACGTTGAAGGAGATGAATTCATCATGGAAGAAAAAATAGCGGCACTACTCAAGAAGTAGCATCAACCTATCTTTTCGAAATAAGCATACAACTCGTGAATTGGCTTGCGAAGAATACGGCCTTTCACGAGTTTTTTGTTGGCTAGCACTTCGGTAAGGACGTCTTCAAAATAATAGGCCACCGATCCGACAAAGTTCACAGGGATTTCTTCGATACGGGGGTACCTCGTTACATGAATATCGAGGAACTTTTCAAAACCCTCTTTTACAACGGTGCGCACATAGGGATGACTGCGGTGTTTCGAAAATAATCGTGCAAACGAAGCAAAATATACGTTGACATGAGGCTGGTGGTAGGTATTGTCGAAGATATTTTCTTTGGTCACCTGATAATCCGACTCCAAATCTGCCTTTATCACATCGGGAAGTAATTTATAGAGGTAATCACTTAAGATGCGTTTTCCGATATAACTTCCACTTGCTTCATCACCTAACATATAGCCCAAAGCTGGCACTACCTGAAATAGTTTTTCACCATTGTAATAGCACGAATTTGAGCCTGTACCCACGATACAGCTTATGCCCTCCGTATCGCCATTGGTTGCAATTGCTGCTCCCAAAATGTCATGATCTACCAATACTTCTGCCCTAGGGAAGAAAACACGAAGTGCATCAGCAACAATCTCGTTTCTATCCGGACTAGAACACCCTGCACCGTAGAATTTCACTACAGTAACTTCATCCTTCAGATTTACAAGATCTGAAAGTTGAAGTTCCTTCAATATGAAGTCTTTGTCATGAAAGAAAGGATTAAACCCTTTGGTGGTAATCAACTGATTTTCGCTGGGCCCGAATTTCCAATCGGCCTTGGTTGACCCACTATCTGCGACTAAAAGCATAAACTTATATTGAAATGATTCTTGCTATTCGTTGAAGATCCGGATCTAGTTCCGGATTTTGTTTGGTGGCTTGTGTAAGCGGAGTATAAACGATTTTATTATGGACTATTCCGACCATCATTTTCGATTTACCTTCGAGCAATCCTTCTACAGAAGCAACGCCCAAGCGGCTCGCCAACACCCTGTCGAAACAGCTCGGATTGCCGCCTCTTTGGATATGTCCGAGAATGGCAACTTTCATTTCATAACCATCGAATTGCTCTTTCACCTTTCTGGCCACCTCTATGGCCCCACCTTCTTCGTCACCTTCCGCCACGATAACAATCCCCGACGATTTTTTATTGGCCCTGCCTTTTTTGAGTGTTGCGACTAATTCATCTATGCTTGTACGACTTTCGGGTATCAAAATGTCTTCACAACCTGCAGCGATACCAGCATTCATGGCAATAAAGCCAGCATCACGGCCCATTACTTCTACAAAGAAGAGTCGATTATGAGCATCAGCTGTATCGCGTATTTTATCGATGCATTCCACTACGGTGTTGGTAGCTGTATCGTACCCAATGGTAAAGTCGGTACCATACAAGTCGTTATCAATAGTACCTGGAATGCCCATAACGGCAATGTCATATTTTTTACTGAAGTAGTATGCTCCTTTGAAAGTACCATCACCTCCTACAGTTACTAATGCTTGAATTCCTCGTTCTTTTAGGTTCTGAAAGGCTTTTTCCATCCCTTCATCGGTTTTGAATTCCATGCTTCTGGCCGATTTAAGGATAGTTCCCCCACGGTGGATGATATTACTGACCGATCGCAGGTCCATTTTTTTGAAGTCACCGTTGATAAGTCCATCGTAACCACGCACAACTCCCCACATTTCGCATTTATAGTATATACCTGCACGTACAACTGCCCTAATACAGGCATTCATTCCGGGACTATCACCACCAGAAGTTAATACGGCAATTCTTTTGATTTCGGCTGACATATGATTTTATTGAAAGCGTTGCAATTTATGGGCTGTAAGCCGCATTACCAATTGTATCGTGTTTTGTTCAAAAGATTATATTACTCAAATAAAAAAAGCTTAAAAAATCGACAGAAATTTTGGTTGAATTAAAGACAATTCCTAATTTGGACACCAACAACCAAAATTAAAATTTTAGTAATATGAGAAAACTTCTACTTGCATCGGCTACCGCCCTCTTTATGTCGGGAGCTGCAATGGCTCAGATTAACCTGACCATCAATTTTGACCCATCTGCTGGTGCTGCTAATTTGGCTGCAGCTGCGAATGTTCACATCCACTCAGGTGCTGGACTAGACACCCTCAGTGCATGGCAGTATGTTATTGGTGAGTGGGGTAACCCTGCTGCCCCAGGTGCGATGACCCAAACCGCAGGTACATGGAGAATTACCATGGACCCAAATACGTACTATGGTGCTGCTTCTAACGGCCCAATCCCTGCTGGCCAAAACGTACAGCGTATTGGTATGGTATTCCGTGAAAGTGGTCCATGCGGTGGTTTTGGCGGTAATAGCACCAACTGCGGCGAGCAAAAAGACGACAACAACACCGACATCTTTTTGAACATTGCGGTAAATCCTCCACGCTCTACTTTTTCAGGTGTAACTGCTTCAATTGCATCGTCTACTGAAAACATCAACAAGAGCAAACTCGTAGTATCGGCTTATCCTAACCCATTTGCTGGTAACCTCAACCTCAACTATCAAGTTGCTGATGTGGCTCGTGAAGTAAACATCAAGGTATTTAACATGATTGGTCAAGAAGTTGCTGAAGTGGTAAACGAAACGCAAGAAGCTGGTGTACACATGGTTCCTTTCGATGGCAGCAGTCTTCCAGAAGGCACTTACTTTGTACGTTTCAGCATCGACAATCAAGTGGCTATCCAAAAAGTAGTTTTGAACCGTTAATTGGTCAAAATCTCTGAACAAAAGCCCCGCCATCGCGGGGTTTTTTGTTTTTTAGCACATTAGAACTAATCTCGACATGAAGTATTTGCTGGCCATTCTTGCCCTTCTCAATAGTTTCTCTTTATTTGGGCAATTGCCCGAAGTAGTTTCCGGCAAAATTGTTAGAATAACCCCAAGCGAATTGCAATCTACCTATTTACGCGACAGAAATGTAGATGTTTGGTTACCGGAAGGATACGATACTACCAAGAAGTATGCTGTGCTCTACATGCACGACGGTCAACAGCTCTTCGATGGTAAAACTACCTTCAACAAACAAGAGTGGGGGGTGGATGAAAACATGAGTGAACTGATTCGGACAGGAAAAATTAAAGAAACCATAGTTGTAGGCATTTGGAATACGCCCGACAGACGACTGGAATATTATCCAGCAAAAGCGTTCAATTACCTTTCGAAGCCTTGGCAAGACAGTTTGCGTAAGGATGTAAATCTTTCAGGCAATGAAAAGCCCAAATCGGATGCTTACCTCAAGTACATTGTATACGAGCTGAAACCGTATATCGATAAAAAATTCTCGACAATGGGTGACCAAGCCAATACCTACATCGGAGGCTCAAGCATGGGCGGATTAATAAGTTTATATGCCCTTTGCGAATTCCCCAAGGTTTTTGGAGGGGCCATTTGTATCTCTACCCATTGGCCATCGAGCGTATTTAGAAACGAGCCACAAATAGCCGATGCCATGTTGAAGTACATGCGAAAGAAGCTGCCTAAAGCGAAAAAACACAAAATCTACTTCGACTTTGGGACAACCACTTTAGATGCTTGGTATGAACCATATCAGCGTAAGGCTGACGATATCATGCGAAAAAAGAAGTACGATAGCACACTCTGGAAAACTCGAAAATTTGAAGGCGCTGCCCACGATGAAAATGCATGGCGTAGCCGTCTTCCAATACCGCTCAGTTTTATGCTTGCACCTTAATGGTTGAGCTCGATAATCTCAGCCGTGTAGGGTTCAATTTTTAAATCGGTCATAATGTCCAAAAGCGCCCCATTTCGGCGCTTGGCCGATTTGAAGCTATAATCTTGGAGCATGTTCTTTAGCGCTACTGACCTACCTTCTTGGGTGGTGTTTACCACAACAACTATAGTTTTTGAAGCCGAAGAGCGGCTGAATACCAATATGCCGTTACGTGGAGGATACTGCTGATAGGTGCCCGTTCGGAAAAGTTCGCCATGCTGTTTCCTCCAATTAGCAAGGCTTCTGAACCATTCTTCGTTTTCTTTTTGAAGTCTTGTAAGTTCGGTAGACTTACCTGGAAATCCATACGCAAACTCCGGTCGAACATTATCTAACGGATCGGCATTTCCTTCGAGTAAATGTTCGTCGCCATAAAACCAATGGGGAATTCCTCTACTCGTCATCAGTATCGTGCTCAACATCCTGAACTTGGCTACATCCCTTTTTACTAAGGTGAATAACCGAGGTAAATCATGGTTCCCTGCAAAAATCACATTGGTATTGGGGTCTTCATACAAGCGATCTTGGCTCAAGGTGATGTAGAGCGATTCGGCCGCATTGTTGCCACCAGCCGCTAATTCCGCTACTGAGAAATACCAGGCGAAGTCCAACAATCCGCTCAAACCAGTATTTTGATGTTCTTTTAAATTGGGATTGCGTGCATAAGCCGCTTGATTTGCCACTCCTTTAATCCAAACTTCCGCAAAAACAGTAAATCCGGGGTATTCGAATTCAATGGTCCGCATCCACTCCGTCAAAAACTTCTGCTCACAATAAGGATAGGTATCGATACGGAAAGCGTCTATCTCTGCTTCTTCGACCCACCAAAGACTATTTTGAATAAGGAAATTAGCTAGTTCAGGATTATCCTGATTCAGGTCGGGCATGTGACCATCAAACCAACCACGGGTCAACTTCTCTCTTTCTTGCGTGGAGGAACCTGAATTGAGCGCAGCAATAGTGTTGAAGTTTGATCTGCTTTTGGTTTTAATCACATTAAACCAGCTTGAGTCTGGTATATCACGGTAGATTAAATGTCCATCACCAATGTGATTAAATACCACGTCAAATACAACTTGAATGTCGCGGCTATGTGCTGCTTTGATAAAGTTCTTATATTCATCGTTGGTACCAAGACGAGGATCTACCCGATAATGATCGGTTGCAGCATAGCCATGATAACTCCATTTCGGTTGATCGTTAAATAATACTGGCGTTGTCCAAACCGCTGTAACACCTAATTCCTGTAAATACGGCAACTGTTGGGTCATACCCGCAATATCGCCTCCATGTCGGGTCAGCATCGATTTCGAATCTACAACTTGCTCTTTCAGCCCTTCAATCTTATCGTTTTTTGGATTGCCGTTGGCGAATCTATCGGGCATCAGCAAGTAAATAAGGTCGGCCCCGTCGAGGCCATACGGGCTTTGACGCGTTTTTCTCGACTTAAAATCATAAGTAAATAATACTTCCCTTCCTTGAGCGTCAGTAAAAATAAAAATCTGGGTACCTGTTTTAAGATCGGCCTTGAGCTCAAGATCTAGACCTAGCCAGTTCTGATTTTTGAATGCAAACTGCCTAATCACCTTAACCCCTTCAGGCGCCTTACGCAAACTCAGTTCGTTCAGCTTTTCACCATGAAGCAGTAACTGCAGTTTTTCCGATTTCATACCTTTCCACCAATGAGGAGGGAAAACTTCTTGAATTCGGTTCTCTTGTGCTAGTGCACCAAAACTGAGAATGAGCAGTAAGGAAAATAGGGTTTTCATAATCTGATAAAGGTAGATAACAAAAAAGGCCCCGATATCGGGGCCCTTAAAATTTAAAGTGTTTAGAAACCTGGGTTTTGCAACAAATTGGTATTGGCTGCAATGTCGGCCGATGGCAAAGGATACAGGTTGAATCTATCTGCTGTAGCGGCACCATCTTGTGCGCCCCCTTTCCAAGGCCAGAGGTAGGTGCCACCTGTGAAGCGGCCAAATCGAATCAAATCTGTTCTGCGGTGTGCTTCCCAATGCAATTCGCGACTTCTTTCGGCAAGTATCAAATCAAGGTCAAGCGCAGCCACATTCCGGCTAGCATTACCGAAGGCGCGCTCACGAATTTGATTGAAGTAGCCAACTGCCGTTGCCAAATTGCTTCCTGTACGTACTGCCGCTTCGGCATACATCAGGTAAACGTCGGCAAGACGGAACATCGGAAAGTCAATATCCGAAAAGTCGCGCTGTGGGTCAGAGCCGAAGGCACCTGTTCTCGTGAGGTTTTTCCATTTTCCTACTGCATAACCATCGGTGAACAATTGAACATCGTCAATTTCCTTAGTTTGGCCTGCTCTATGGAAGATAAACCGGCTATCTACCGTTGTATCAGGGAACAAATCTACGAGTGGCGCTTTGGCACGCAGACCAGCCCATCCACCGTTAAATCCATATTCTGCAGGAACCATGGATCCACCAATTGAGGCATGACCCAAAAAGGTAGTTCCTCCATAGGTACGTGTACGCATACCGTCAAAGGTCACCGGGAAAATGATTTCTGTCGACTGGTTATTATCGGCCAAGAACAAAAACCTGTATTCTGGGTCTAGCGTGTATCCTGCGCTTATAACCCTTTCGCAATAGGTTAATGCGTCGGTATATCGTGCTGTACCGGTGTAAACCTCAGCATTCAGGTACATTTTGGCAAGTAAGGTCTGAACCACTGCTTTGTTTGCACGAGCATATTCTTGGGCTGCACGTTCAGGCAATTCGTTTTCGATTGCCTTCAATTCTGTTTCGAGGTAGTTAAACAGGTCGGCACGCATGATTTGTCGTGGGAAATTTCTACCAGGAAGGTCAGCCTCCGTTACAAAAGGAACGTTACCAAATAAATCAAGGGCATGATAATAAGCGAGCGCTCGAATAAAACGTGCTTCTGCACGGTAAGTACGAATACGTGTTTTGTCGGCATCGCTAAAGCCTTGTTCGGTCATCCATTCTTCTGATGAATAACGGATGAATTCGTTACAAATCGGTATTTGATAAAAAATGCGGTAATACATCGCATTTACAAACGACGACGAGGCATCCCAAGTCATGAAGTTCAATTCAGGTATTCCTGGGTCGTTCCAACCGCAAATCGCTTCGTCGGTTGGCAACTGCTGTAAGTTCCAAAGTACGCGCACATAGGCTGAAAAGCCTTCGTCGATACCACGTATATCGGGTTGACCAGCTGGACCTTGGTTACCAGTTACCGAAAGACCTCCGTACAACTTGGCCAATACATGAATGTAGTTTGCTGGATCTTGGTAAACCGAAACTGTATTTAATCCGTATTTCGGGAATTTATCGAGATCGTTAAAACAGCCAGTAAGCAACACAACCGGGGCCACTAGCAAAAAAAGGAGTTTATAACGTGTGACTTTCATGGTGTGAAAGATTAAAAGTTAAGATTTACGTTGAGGGTATACACTCTTGCTCTTGGGTAAATATTATTATCGCGCCCTTCAATCACTTCGGGGTCTAGACCTGAATATGAAGAGATAACGAAAGCATTTTGAACAGCAGCTGAAACCCTTACCTTGAACAAGTTGTTCATCACGCTACCGAAATTGTACCCCACATAAATGTTATCCATACGGATAAAATTGGCTTTTTGTACGTAGTAGTCAGAAAGGTATTGTGGGTTTCTAAATTTTGTTTCGTTATAGCTCTCGGTTACGTTGGCCAAGTAGCCTCTGGCTCCTCCTACGTTGAAGAAGTTACCATATTGCGATTCTACGTTATTGTAAACGTAACGGCCAAACTCGCCGCGTAAAGAGAATCCTGCACTCCATTTGCCGTGACGCACATTACCGTAGAAAGACGCGAAAGTGGTCGGAATGGCTCCACCTTTACGGATTAAATCGCGGTTATTGATTAAACCGTCTCCATTTTGGTCTTTGTACTTGCCTTCCAATGGCTTACCACTTTCGTCATACAACTGCTCGTAAACGAAAAAGCTAAAAACCGGAGACCCAATAGAATGGACTTGAATTGTATTTCCAACTCCACCTCCTATGCCCCCAACCAAAACACCAACATAATTCGGGTCGTCGCTAAGTAAAAGCTCTGTTATTTCGTTCTTGTTGTATGAGAAGTTTCCACCGAGTTCCAAATTAGTTTTTTTGTTGTCGATGAGTACAACATTCGCAACTACTTCAACACCGGTATTAAGCATACTGCCCACGTTTGTGGTCAGAAAATTAGAGAAATTCGTTCCGCCGGGGATGGGCACTTCATTGATAAGGTCTTTGGTAGATTTCCGATACACGTCGATGGTACCGTATAATCGATTATTAAAGAAGCCATAATCAAATCCAAAGTTCAAACTCGCAGTTTCTTCCCATTTGATATTGATGTCGTAGGCAGCAGGACGAAGCAAATAATAAAACTGATTGCCAAATTGATATTGAGCTGTTTGTGTGCTTTGGCCATAATTGGCGATATATGGGTAGTCGTTACCAACAATATCCTGCTGACCGGTAACACCCCAACCAAAACGCATCTTCAAATTCGAAAGCGATTCAAAGCGTTGGAAAAACCGTTCGTCACTCATCCTCCAAGCTAAGGCAACCGATGGGAAATAACCCCAACGATTGTCTGGACTAAAGCGACTCGAACCGTCGGCACGCATGGTTGCTGTGAGCAAATACTTACCTCTAAAACTGTAATTCAATCGCGAATAAAAAGACATGAGCGCATTTTCAGAAAAATCCTCAAAAGGAGCAGCAGGCGTTATTGTGTCCCCACGCTGATTTAAGTCCGGTTGCGCAGGGCTTTGGCGATTGAAATATTGAAAGCTGTAGCCACCTGTCAAATCAAATTTGCTATTGATGCTTTTTAGCTCTCTGCCATAATTGAAATAGGCATCGAATACTTGGTTGATACGGGTTTGTTCATATTGGTTATTCACCCCTTGACGAAGGAACGCACCAGCAGAATTAGAATCCACCACTATAGTACCCGACCCTTTCATATAATCGGTACCTACGTTCACGAACAAGTGTAATTCTGGCAGACCATGCACTTTATAATCGAATAAAGCATTTCCGATAAAGCGATTCACGGAACTATTGTCTTGTCGTTGTTCGAGCAACCCTACTGGGTTGCGTGGAGCCAAAAGGTTAGGGCGACCATTGGGTTGGCGGTATTCGAAAAATCCGTTATACCGGGTAGAAGTATCTACTTTGATGGGCTTGGTCGGGTCAAAAATAACAGCAGAGCCTATGGCACCAACATCAGCGAACCTGTTTGTTGTATTGCTGTATTTCGCATTGATATCCACCTTGATATGGTTATTGAGGAAACTAGGTGTGGCTCTTAATGAAATGCCTTTCCTGTCTAACTGACCTGTTCTAAGTATACCATCTTCTCTGTAATACTCCAAACCTAAACGGTAAGGCAAACTTTTGATACCCCCTGAAACTGAAAGGTTATTGTCGGTTGTAAAGCCCAATCGAAAAACTTCATCCTGCCAATTGGTATTACCATCGGTGAGCAGGTTCTTTTGAGCAGTAGTTCCTGAGTCATTTACGAGTTGGCGGAATGCATCGGCACTCAGCACAGGTACAGTTCTCGTGAGTTGTTTTACCCCATTGGTGGTCGAAAACTCCACATTAATTTTACTACCTGCCGTTCCTTGTTTAGTGGTGATGATGATTACTCCATTCGCAGCTCTTGAACCATAAATGGCCGCTGCAGAGGCATCTTTTAGGACGGTGAACGATTCAATATCGTCGGGATTGATCAACGAAAGTGGGTTTGGAGAACCAGCAATTCCTTGACCTTCAACAGGAACCCCGTCGATTACAATGAGTGGATCATTGCTCGCTCGGATAGAAGTTCCGCCTCGAACACGAATCGTGCTTCCAGCACCCGGCGCTCCGCTGTTCGAAGTGATCTGAACCCCAGCAACTTTTCCTACTACCATTTGTTCGGGAGTGGCAAAGTTACCTTGCTGGAACGATTTGGGCTGAATGGCAACTACCGATCCCGTGAGGTCTCTCGATTGTGTAACACCATAACCTACTACTACTACTTCGTCCTTCAGCATCATGGCATTGTCTTCCATTTGCTGGTCCACTTTCAAAGTCTGTCCTGCCTTCACGTCGACTTGAAGTTCGATTTGTTTGAATCCCAAAAAGCTGAATACAAGGGTGTAACTGCCCGGTTTTACTTTAGGAATATTGTAAAATCCACCAGCATCGGTTGAGCTACCGATGGTTGTTCCTTTGATAGATACGGCTGCTCCCGGAAGAGCGGCTCCTTTCGCATCGGTTACCTTACCGGTAATGGATCCTGTTTGGGCGAGCGCCAAAAAGGGCACGACCCAAAATAACAAGGGCAATAAAATACCCCTGATAAATCTGCTGTCTTTTTTCATATTATCGGTTTAACATTTGGATGGTGTTGTCCGGCTTACGGACTTATTCTCAGATTTCAAATGTAAAAACCTTATTCAAATTAGCCGCAGATAAACACAACTTTATTAGAAAATTACCTCTTTATCTAAAACTATTGCTCAAAATGATGGATTTAATCTGTTTTTTTAGTTTATTGCAGATTATATAATCGGCTATTTTTCGAATATAACAAATTATGAAAACACAAAGGTTTCTCTCCCCTTTGCGGCTCTGGCTGCTTGCTTTTGGCGTATTACTCCATTTTACCTCAACTGCCCAGGTGGTGACTAGCAATCCACTGTTCCCTACCGACCAAGACTCCGTAGTAATACTGTTCAATGCCAGAGAAGGCAACGGCGCTCTTGCAGGTGTTACTCCACCCATTTATGCGCATACAGGAGTTATTACGCAAGCAAGCACTTCACCCAGCGACTGGCGCAACGTACAGGGCACCTGGGGGGTAGCTTTCCCTAAAACCTTGATGACGCCTCTTGGGAACGATTTGTATGAAATACGTATGCGTATTCGCAACTTTTACGGCGTTCCAGCGGCTGATACTATTGAACAGCTGGCTTTTGTGTTTCGCAATACCAACGGCTCAATCGTAGGTAGAGCAGCCAACGGGGGAGATATTTATTTGCCCATTTATCTACCCAATCAGCTGAATGCGAGGATTTTCCGACCAGATGCCGACATACGAATACTTAAAGCAGGCGACAGCATTTCTTTTTTTGGAGCTGCTTCACAGAGCTGTTCATTGAGCGTGCGCGTGAACGGCAACCTTGCTGCACAAACGATTAACGACAGCCTATTAACCACCTTGAACTTCCCAACCAATGGTGTGTACAGTGTGGTATTTACTGCAAATAATGGCAGCGCTCAAGTATTGGATTCCTTTCGGGTGGTTGTAACCAACCCTGCGGCATTTGTCGCCAAACCGGCTGGCACTCCCGATGGTATCAGCTATCCCAACGATTCTACCGTTCGTCTGTCGATTTATGCCCCCTTCAAGGAGCAATTTTTCGTAATAGGCGACTTCAATGATTGGCTACCTCACCCCAACTACCTGATGAATCGAACACCAGATAGTCTGGGATTTTGGATACAAATCAATGGCCTAACCCCTGGGCGTGAATATGCTTTCCAGTATCTCGTAGATGGGAATTTACGCATTGCAGAACCTTTAGCCGAAAAAGTTCTCGACCCCTGGAACGATGGCTTTATCACATCTACGACCTACCCAAACTTAATGCCCTACCCAAGCGGGAAAACTTCGGGAATAGTGAGTGTGCTGCAAACTGCAAAACCTGCCTATCAATGGGCTACGAACAATTTTCAACGACCCGATTACCGCAAGCTGGTAACTTATGAATTATTGGTACGCGACTTCGTTAGTGACCGACGCTACAAAACCATCGTCGATTCGATGGGCTATTTCCGCCGTTTAGGCATCAATTGTATTGAGATTATGCCCATCATGGAGTTTGAAGGCAACGACAGCTGGGGCTACAATCCAAGTTTTTATTTGGCACCCGACAAAGCGTACGGTACCGACTACAATTTGAAGGAATTTATCGATAGTTGCCACGCCAACGGCATAGCTGTAGTATTAGATATGGTACTCAACCATGCCTTTGGTCAGTCGCCACTCGTTCAGTTGTGGTGGGATGGCGCTAACAATCGTCCAGCGGCCAATAGCCCTTACTTCAACCCAATAGCCAAGCACGATTTTAATGTAGGCTACGATTTTAACCATGATTCACCTGCCACGCGTCTGTTATTTAAGCGTGTTGTTCGTCACTGGCTACAGGAATATCGTTTCGACGGGTTCCGTTTCGATCTATCGAAAGGCTTCACCCAGAAAAACACTTTGGGGAATACGAATGCCTGGGGTCAATACGACTCGAGCCGCGTAGCTCTTTGGAAGATGTACCACGATACGTTACAGGCCATTTCGCCAGGATCCTACACCATTTTGGAGCATTTCGCCGATAATACTGAGGAGCGCGAACTCGCCAATTACGGGCTTATGTTCTGGGGTAATATCAATCACGACTTTAGCAATGCCTCTATGGGTTTGCCCAATAGTTCCAATTTTAGCTGGGCGAGCCATAAAAATCGCACGTGGAATTCTCCCAGATTGATGGCGTATGCCGAAAGCCACGATGAAGAACGCATGATGTACCGCAACCTTACCTCGGGCAATCAAAATGCCGCTTACAGCACGCGACGCATCGAAACGGCTTTAGAACGTATGGAACAAACTGCTGTTTTCCTTTTGTCGATTCCAGGACCCAAGATGATTTGGCAGTTTGGCGAGTTGGGCTACGATTTTAGTATCAATCGCTGTCCGAATGGCACGATTAACAGCGGCTGCCGTACCGATGCCAAGCCTGTACGCTGGGATTATTTCGTAAACCCCGAACGCAAGATGTTATTCAACATCTACGCCGCGATGATTAAGCTTAAAACTAGTGAGCCAGCCTTCAGTACCGATACCTTTTTTGTGAATGCTTTAGGAGCAGTGAAGTGGATTCGTTTGAATCATTCCGACATGAATGTAACCGTGTTAGGTAATTTCGATATTGTTCCAACCAACAGTGTAGTAACATTTAGCAGCTTAGGGAAATGGTACGAATATTTTACTGGCGACAGCATTGAAGTAATCAGCAACACCTTCAATATGGCGCTGCAACCAGGCGAGTACCGACTATATACTAGTCGTCGATTGGCTGCCCCCGACTTATCAGTGAGCGTACCTCCTGTGGATCAAGCTGAGCGTGGAAATTTGAAAGTTTTCCCTAACCCAGCCGATGAGCTGCTATTTATCGATACGCAAGCCGACAAAATACGGATATACGACCAACAAGGCAGAATGGTACGGCAACTAGATAGCGATAGAAGTAGCGTGAGTCAAAGCTGGGATCTCAAAAACCAACAAGGTGCCAGAGTTGCCTCAGGATTGTATTTGCTAAGGACCAGCAGTGGTCAGTTTGCTAAAATCATTGTAAAATAATGCTGGGGAGCACCTAAAATTTCGGAATTTTGACCTAAACACAAGCGTATGTTTGAAGGTCAAGATCCACAGCTGGTAAGCTGGGTGCTCATTCCCATAGTCATCTTTTTTTCGAGGGTTGCCGATGTAACCATAGGCACTTTAAGAATCGTCTTTGTATCGAAAGGCTGGAAGCGGGTTGCCCCGCTTCTTGGCTTTTTTGAGGTACTGATTTGGATCGTGGCCATGAGTCAAATTTTGAAATATGCCAACAACTGGCCTAGCTATCTGGCTTGGGCAGGAGGTTTTGCTGTTGGCAATTACATTGGTTTATGGATTGAAGAGCAGCTGGCCATAGGCAATCTTCTCATGCGCGTGATAACGCCTAAACCTGCCCTCGAATTGGTTCAATTACTCCGAGAAGCAGGATTTGGTGTAACGCGGGTCGATGCCCAAGGTGCACAAGGCGACGTTAACCTTATTTTTACACTTGTACAAAGACGCGACCTGCCGGAGGCTATTCGTATCGTCCAGAACTTTCATCCTCAGGCATTTTACACAGTAGAAGACGTGCGCTACACAAGCGACAAGGTATTTTCTCCACGACCCAATTCTAAAAGAACAGTGTTCGGCTTAGGCGGGGTACGCGTTGGGAAATAAAAAACCCCGCACTGGGCGGGGTTAGTGGTGATAGCCGGATTCGAACCAGCGACACACGGATTTTCAGTCCGATGCTCTACCAGCTGAGCTATATCACCGTTGGAATGGAGTGCGAAGATAAGTCCCTCGGTTTGATTTTTCCAATAGAGACAGGATTTTTTATTCTGCTTTTTTCTATGCGCGCATATAATGATTCTAAATAAGCATTCCTTTCGATTTCAAGCCCTCGAAACTTGAACTAATGCTGCTTGTTAGCTTATTTTGGATAATTCTAAACAACGCAGCATGCTGAGTTCAATTGTATTTGTCATCATTTCTGCTGTCGCAATTGGCTTTTTTGCCCGAACTGTGGGTAAAATCCGTAGGAATATCCTTCTCGGACAGCCACTTGACCGCACCGACAATCCATCCCAACGCTGGGCCATGATGGGCCGGGTAGCGCTTGGGCAATCCAAAATGGTTACCCGTCCTGTAGCGGGTTTCTTCCACATTCTTATTTATGTAGGCTTTGTGCTTATCAACCTCGAAGTGCTCGAAATTGTGCTCGACGGTGTTTTGGGCACACATCGGTTATTCAAGCCTATTTTGGGAAATTTTTACTACTTCTTAATCAGCTTCTTCGAAGTACTAGGAGTTTTGGTGATGCTCGCTTGCGTTGTTTTTTTGTGGCGTAGAAACGTAAATCCCGTTGCTCGCTTCAAAGGTCCTGAGCTCACGGGATGGCCACGACTCGATGCGAATCTTATTCTCATCATTGAGTTGGTGCTGATGTCGGCTCTCTTGCTCATGAACACAGCCGAGGCCAATATGCCCGAACAAGGTGGATACTTGGTGAGCAATGCGCTGGCCTTTATGTTCGCTGGTTTATCGGCAGAAAGTTTGCACCTCATCGAAAGAAGCTGCTGGTGGCTACACATCGTGGGAATCTTTGCCTTTTTGAATTACCTGCCCTATTCCAAGCACTTTCATATCCTCATGGCATTTCCCAATACATGGTATGCGCAACTCGAACCAGCAGGTCAGCTTTCCAATATGGAAAGCGTAAAGAAGGAAGTTGAATTGATGCTCGACCCGAATGCCAACCCCTATGCCGCTGCCGATCCCAATGCTGCGCCAGTACGGTTTGGTGCCAAAGATGTGCAAGATCTCCCTTGGAAAAGTTTGATGGATGCATACAGCTGTACCGAATGTGGCCGCTGTACCAGCGTTTGCCCAGCCAATCAAACAGGTAAGTTATTATCGCCACGAAAAGTAATGATGGATACCCGCGACCGCTTAGAAGAAGTGGGTAAAAACATCGATAAAAATGGGTCCTTCGTAGATGATGGCAAATCGCTGTTAGGCGATTACATCACTTCGGAAGAGGTGCTCGCTTGTACTACCTGTAACGCTTGCGTAGAAGCTTGCCCCGTACTCATCAACCCGGTTACCATACTCACCGAACTGCGTCGTTACCAAGCCATGGAAGCCTCAGAGCTACCATCCGAATGGGCATTGATGTTTGGTAATATCGAAAACAACGGCGCCCCATGGCAATTCCCAGCTGCCGACCGTCTGAGTTGGGCAGAAAACATTGAAGTAAAATCCTCAAACCAACAAGCATGAGCAATAGTCGAGTATTACATGTACCTACCATGGCCGAAATGATGGCCAAAGGCGAATCGCCAGAATTGCTCTTTTGGGTTGGTTGTGCCGGGAGTTTCGACGACCGTGCCAAAAAAATTACACGCGCTGTTGCCACCATCTTAGATGCTGTTGGCATCCGTTTCGCCGTGCTTGGCACCGAAGAGAGTTGTACAGGCGACCCAGCCAAACGGGCTGGTAACGAGTTTCTGTTTCAGATGCAAGCCATGCAAAACATTCAGGTGATGAATATGTATGGAGTGAAAAAAATCGTGACCGCATGCCCGCACTGTTTCAATACCCTCAAAAACGAATACCCCGGTCTGGGAGGGAATTATGAAGTGGTACATCACGCCACCTTGCTTCAGCAACTGATTAATGAAGGCAGGCTTCGCGTGCAAGGAGGTGGTAGCTTCAAAGGCAAACGCATCGTTTTTCACGACAGCTGCTACTTGGGTAGGGCTAACGGCATTTATGAAGCTCCTCGCGAAGTGCTCGAACAGCTCGATGCCGAGCTGGTGGAAATGAAACGAAGTAAAGCCAATGGTCTTTGTTGTGGTGCTGGAGGCGCTCAGATGTTTAAAGAAGCCGAAAAAGGCAATAAAGAAGTAAACATCGAACGTATTGAAGATGCCATCGAACAAAAACCTTCGATTGTGGCCGCTGCTTGTCCGTTTTGTATGACCATGCTGAGTGACGGCATCAAACAAAAAGAGCGTGAAAGCGAGATTAAAGTGTACGACCTAGCCGAACTTATTGTTCAAGCCAACGGTTTAATGGACTAAGGAATCAGAACTTTCGCAAAACTTTACAAAAAAGTGAAGCGACTGCTGCTCAAAGTTCCTTACGTTTTTCGATTATTGTTCAAGCATTTCGCCCATGTACGTTCCCTTCGCCGACTTATCTGATGATGCCCGAGTTTGGGTATACGCCGCAAATCGTCCTTTTAGCCCTTCTGAATTGCACCCACTGCACGAAGGTTTAAAGTCGTTTGTAGAAAACTGGACTGCCCACAACCACGACCTCAAAGCCTCCTTCACCATACTGGATGGACAATTTTTGGTGTTGGCTGTCGACGAAAATACCCAAAATGCTACCGGCTGTTCAATCGATAAATCAGTGCATTTTCTTCAAATCATTGAAAAGGAATTTGGGATTGAACTGTTCAACCGCATGCTCGTATTTTATTTCGCAGGTGAACAACTAATAACCAGCTCACGACAAGATTTTGGTGCAGCGCTACAGCAAGGCCATGTAAGCCCAAGCACAACGGTGATCAATACGTTGGTCTTCACCAAAAAAGAACTGAACGATAAATTTCGGTTACCATTTCGGGACTCTTGGCATGCCAAAATTTTTGGTGCAGCACTAGCCTAGGCCAGTAGAAGCTCCATCAACGAGTCGAACGACCGATGAGGAGCATATATTCGATCGTGGTACACATTGGCTTGCAGTTGCAAAGCTACTACCTTGTTGTTGTCACGATGCACTTCGATGAGGATATTCCCCCATTTTTGATCTAATGGCTCCCCCGCCATCGTTTCTGAACGCATGCGAGGTTTGAGGTAAATACGTTGCAATTCAATCACCCTCTCGCCTGCACTTTTTATTTTACGGTCGGCATGATACAAGCGGTAGTCCTGCTGCAAAAGCAATTGCTTAAAGTAGTCGGCAAGGTGGTCGTAATCACTTTCGGTAGTGGGTTCTGCCTGCCAGCGAAAACCCGACGATGCTGCCGACTCAAGCCGGATGAAGGTATCGGAGCGATTCCCTAGCAAATTAAGCTGATACTCTTGTTTCAACAACTGCACTATTGACGTGGCCTCCCAGTTAACCTGATCGCGTAAAAAACGATTGCTTCGATTTAGTGGCTCGTGTATTTCGGGGCCCTTGGTGCCTGAATGGGTAAACAAGCGTTGAATTTGTTCGAACAGTCCTGCCATGCGCTTTTCTACATTAACCCCGAATAGCCCAATTAGTTGCGGTAGACAATGAAATTATCGCTTTGAACCACGAGAGAGTCGTTAACAGACACGTTAGTACGCTAATTTGGCAGCAGGACACTACTAACTGTGGGGGTAGCCGGCTCTGCCGGTTAGAGAATCTGCATTTCAGACGAAAAAGCGTATGCTCCGTTTGAAGACACTACTAAATTCTTCTTAAAGAGCTTGGGCTAAGAAGAAAACCTCCATCACTCTTCCCCTACATCCTCATCCGTATCGGTATCGGCTTTCCCGTAAAGTAGCTCCAGCAAATCTTCTTTCCAAAGGCTGTAAGCGCCGCTAGTTTTATTGCTTAGCACGATGATGCAACTTTCGTCGTGCGGGAGATGCACCAAAAGCGATTTAAACCCTCGCCACCAACCCATATGAAAATTCACCTGAAAGCCCTTTTCGTGCTGGTATACCCGCCATCCAAAGCCGTAGTTGGCACCGCGGCGCTTATCGGGGTTATGCGGGCTTAAAGCAAGCATCAACGTTTGTGGCTTCAGCAATTTATACCGAAACAAAGCTTGTTCCCAGCGGTATAAATCTTCTACTGTGCTGTATACACCCTTGTCGCCATTTACACCGTTAAAATAATACTGCCGCGTGATGGGATTAAAATACCCACTGTGGCCAATGAGTGCTTCTTCCAACCTACCCGGTCGGCGAGGATCGAATACAAAACTGTCTTTCATACCTGCCGGGCGAAACAGAAATCGTTGAGCGTAGTCGCTAAACCGTAATCCACTTACTTTTTCGACCAAACAAGCCAAAAGTACATATCCTGTATTGCTGTAATCGTAGCGTCGATTGGGCGGGAAAAAAGGAGGGAAACGATTACTGATAATTTCTTCTAATACCTTTTGATTGTCGATATAATCGGAACGATTGCGGTAGCGTTCGTCGAGGTCGTACATATAATTGGAGAGTCCTCCGCGGTGGCTCAGCAGCAAGCGTGGGGTAATGCCTGCATGTGGGAAGTTGGGCCACCAGTTGGTAAGGTCTGCATCGATATCGAGCTTGCCTTGTTCGTACAACTGCAATACGGCCACGGCGGTAAACTGCTTCGAAACAGATGCAAGTTCAAAGACCGATTGCGTCGTGAGTGAATCCTTTTCGCGTAACGAATTGATGCCAAAAGCTTTATTGTATAACAAATGTCCTCGATGCGCAACCAATACAGCTCCATTAAAACCCGCCCGTACTGCGCGTAAGCGTACCAGCGAGTCGATGGCTTGCGCCTTCCGCGCGAGATCGGCTGGGTCGTTCAGGAACCGTTCGGCGCCATAAAACGAAGCTGCTTCGGTTTGGCGTTGTTCGTTAGCAGTACAAGCGGCTAGGCTTATCGTTATGAACAGGGCAAAAACGAGACGCATCAAGCATTTAACAGCTTGCCCAAGGCGTTGTCGTATTTTTCGGCTACCTCGCCAATGCTGCCGTATGTCATTCCGTCGATAGACAATTCACCTTCGGTTACGGTACCCAACAAACGGAAAGCTATTCCAGACTCGCGCAGTACGCGTTCTAAAACAGGCTGCTCATGCGGATCGATGCTGATAACAGCACGGCTTTGCGCCTCACCAAATAAGTAAGCATCGGTTCGCAATTCAGGATTGGTGGTAATGGAAAAACCGAGACGGTTGTAAAAGCACGACTCAATGAGACTGATATACAATCCGCCATCGCTTACATCATGCATCGATTCGGCTAATTGCTTTTCGCGGATACGCTTTAAGGTTGCATGCAACAGTAACTCTTGCTCGAGCTCAAAAGCTGGACAGCTGCTGTGTTTGATGCCGTGGTAACTGTATACGTATTGTGAGCTACCCATATCGTTGCTGCTTTTGCCCAACAAATAAATCAAGTCGCCCGGTTGACGGAAAAACAAAGTAGTTTGTTGCGCTTTCTGATCCAATACGCCAACCATCCCGATTACTGGCGATGGGAAAACAGGTCCTTCGAACGACGATTGGTTGTAAAAACTTACATTTCCACCCGTAACTGGAGTACCTAGCGCTTTGCAGGCATCTCCCATGCCTTGAATGGCTCCTACAAACTGCCAATACACTTCGGGATTATAAGGATTACCAAAGTTCAAACAGTTGGTTATCGCAACAGGCTCTCCGCCCGAACATACAATATTACGTGCCGCTTCGGCCACCGCAATTGCAGTGCCTTTGCGCGGGTCGGCATAGATGTAGCGTGAGTTGCAGTCAACGGTTAAAGCTAAGGCCTTGTCGGTACCACGTACATCCACAATGGCTGCGTCAGACGGTAAATTGGTGCTCATATTGACCGTTCCTACCGTGCTATCGTATTGTTGATAGACCCATTTCTTGGAACAGAGATTTGGATGTGTGGCCAAATGGTCCATCACTTCTTGCAACGATTTAGGTTGTGGTACTGCTGCGTTGTCGTAAGCCGCGATGTGTTTGAGGTAAGCAGGCTCAGTGTACTCACGGTGGTAAACAGGAGCGCCACCACCCAACACTAAACTTTCGGCTGGCACATCGGCCACCAACTCACCGTGCATGTAAAAATGTAGCCGGTCGCCATCTACTACTTCCCCGATTTGTACGCAGTTGAGATCCCACTTTTCGAAAACATCCAGGATGGCTTGCTCATGACCCTTCTTGGCAACTATGAGCATGCGTTCCTGCGATTCCGACAATAATATTTCCCAAGGCTTCATGTTTTGCTGGCGGGTAGGCACGCGGTCGAGGTGAATGACCATGCCCGCTTCGCCTTTTGCACTCATTTCGGAAGTAGAGCAGATAATTCCGGCTGCACCCATATCCTGCATCCCGATAATAGCATCGGTTTGGATGGCTTCGAGCGTTGCCTCAAGCAGCAACTTTTCCTGAAAAGGATCACCCACCTGAACCGAGGGCAAGTCCTGAGCCGAATCTTCGGTGATGTCTTTCGATGCAAAAGCGGCCCCATGGATGCCATCTTTGCCGGTATGAGAACCTACGATAAACACTGGATTTCCCGCACCATACGAGATGGCCTTAACAGTTTTACCGCCCTCAACGATGCCAACCGACATGGCATTTACCAAGGGGTTCACGGTAAAGCAGTCATCGAAATACACTTCACCACCTACCGTTGGAACGCCGAAGGCATTCCCGTAGTCGCCTATGCCTTTCACTACTCCACGGATGATCCATTTGGTACGTTCTTCGTCGAGCCGGCCAAAACGCAATGAATTCAGCTGTGCAATAGGCCTTGCTCCCATCGTAAAAATATCGCGGTTGATTCCGCCTACGCCTGTTGCTGCGCCCTGATAAGGCTCAATGGCCGAAGGGTGATTGTGCGATTCTATTTTGAACGCACAGGCCACACCATCACCAATATCTACCAAGCCTGCGTTTTCTTCGCCGGCTTTAGCCAGCATCCTGTCGCCATCTTTGGGAAGCGTTTTAAGCCAAACTATGCTGTTTTTGTACGAGCAGTGTTCGCTCCACATCACCGAGTATATACTCAATTCGTTAAAATTAGGCGTACGCCCAAGTATTGAACATATTTTATCGAATTCTTCGGGCAACAAACCCAATTGTTGGGCGGTGGCTACATCGGTTAGTTGTGCTTCCACGGTAATTATTTATTAGACTGGACTTTAGTTAATTCTTCGCGCAATAATCTTCCCTCTACATCAAATACGAGGGCTGTGCTTTGTTTTTCACAGTCGACTTTCAATTGCGTTTCGATACCCCCAGGTAATTCGTAACGCATGACTTCGCGAATTTTGCAATTTGGAAACCGCTCCTGTAAAATGCGAACGGAAGTGTAGGTAAGCGAAGCTTCGGTGATGACGGTGCGGGTCGCAACCCAATTCAAACTCTTGTCGTAGGTCGACTCTTGAGGAGCACCTAAATGTTTGTATTTCACCAACCAGCCAGCCTTCGTTTTTCTGAATTCAGGTGCTTCAGCAGCAGGATATTTATCTCTGAAGCCCATCAACAGCTCTAGCGGTACTTTTTTTTGTTTCACACGCTGCGCCAAGAGTGGTTGTACCGACCCTGTGATGACGATAAAAAGGAAAAGAAATCGAAGTGCCATAAACGTTGGCAAAATTAACCCTTTTGACCGTATTCGAGGAAACAAATCGAGATACTTATATTAATTTTATTCATATATGTTTTTAAGAGGTAATAGACCCTCATTTTTGAATCTTTCGATGAAATTGAATAGTATTTTTATAAAAATCACCTTTCGGATGGAAGATTTTTCGTTGTTTTGCGAAAACTTTACACCAAACCAATGAATACGTACCGCAAAGAAGCTATCATCCATCTGCGTAACCGTGCCAGCATCCCGGTAAACGCGCCAGGAAAAAAAATCAGCGAAATTTTTGGAGCAAACGTCTTTAACAAAAAGGCGATGCGTGAATATCTCGCCGAAGATGTATACAAGAGCCTAATCCACTCTATCGAAAATGGCGGGAAAGTCGACAGTACTATCGCCGAACAAGTTGCTGCTGGCATGAAAAACTGGGCCATTAGCAAAGGTGCAACCCACTACACCCACTGGTTTCAGCCCCTCACTGGAGCAACAGCAGAAAAACACGATGCCTTTTTCTCTATCAACGGTCAAGGAGAGCCAGTAGAAGCTTTCGCTGGAAGTGCACTCGTTCAACAAGAACCAGACGCATCTAGCTTTCCTAACGGCGGAATTCGTAATACCTTCGAAGCCCGTGGTTATACCGCTTGGGATCCGAGTTCACCGGCCTTCATTTTACAAGGCCCAGCCGGCAATACCCTTTGTATTCCAACCATCTTTGTTTCGTATACCGGCGAATCGCTCGATTATAAGTCGCCGCTTCTTAAATCAATCAATGCTGTAGAAGAAGCTGGTGTAGCCGTATGTCAGTATTTTGACAAAAACATCACCAAAGTATATCCTACCCTCGGTATCGAGCAGGAATATTTCTTGGTAGATAACGCCCTGTTTATGGCGCGCCCCGATTTGATGATGAGCGGCCGCACTTTGTTCGGTCATGCTCCTGCACGTGGTCAGCAACTCGAAGACCATTATTTTGGTTCGATCCCCGAGCGAGTTCATGCCTTTATGGTAGACTTGGAGTATGAAGCGCTCACCTTAGGAATTCCGCTGAAAACCCGTCACAACGAAGTGGCCCCTGGTCAGTTTGAATGTGCTCCACTTTTCGAAGAAATTAACCTGGCTGTAGATCACAACCAATTGTTGATGGACCTCATGGAGAAAATTGCCAAGCGCCACAACTTGCGTGTATTGCTGCATGAAAAACCTTTTGCTGGGGTAAATGGCTCGGGCAAACACAACAACTGGTCGCTGAGCACCAATACCGGCAAAAATTTGCTTTCTCCGGGTAAAACGCCAAAGAACAACCTCATGTTCCTGACGTTTTTCGTGAATACCATTAAAGCCTTCCACGACCATGCCGACCTCATCCGTTCGGCCATTGCCTCAGCCTCCAACGACCACCGACTGGGAGCCAACGAAGCCCCACCAGCCATCATGTCTATTTTCTTGGGCAGCATGCTGAGCCGAGTTCTCGACGAGATTGAAAAGGGCAAAATTGAGCACAACGAGACCGAAGTACGCAACTTAATGAGTCACAGCATCAAGGCTATCCCCGAAATTTTGCTCGACAATACCGACCGTAACCGTACTTCACCCTTTGCCTTTACGGGTAATAAGTTCGAATTGCGTGCTGTAGGCTCTTCGGCCAACTGTGCACAGGCGATGACCGTGCTGAATACAGCCATGGCAAAAACCCTGAACGAATTCAAAAAAGAAGTTGACAAACTCATTGGCGATGGCGACAGTCGCGATACTGCCATTCTGACCATTCTTCAGAAGTACATCAAACAAACCAAAAAAATCCGCTTCGAAGGAAACGGTTACGGTGAAGAATGGATGAAAGAAGCCGAAAAGCGCGGACTTGCCAATGTAAAAACCACGCCTCATGCACTTGATGCCATGGGCACCAAAAAGGCCTTCGAATTGTTCGAAAAAATGGGCATCTACACCCATCGCGAACTCGAAGCCCGTCACGAGATAGAGCTCGAAAACTACACCAAAAAGATTCAGATTGAGTCGCGCATCATGGGCGATCTCGCCATGACCAAGGTAGTTCCTGCAGCACTTGCCTTCCAAGAAAAGCTCACCTCTGCCATTCAACAGCAAAAAGCCTTAGGTATAAGCGACAAAGTGCTTAAGCCACAAGTTGAACTCGCATCTGAAATTGCTGAGCGTATTGGCATCATCTTAACCAACGTAACTGCAATGGTAGATGCTCGTCGTAGTGCGAACAAAGCCGATTCTGCACGCACTATGGCCATCGAGTATTGCGAAAAGGTGAAGCCATTCTTCGATATCATCCGTTACCAAGCCGATAAACTTGAACTGCGGATCGATGACGAGCTCTGGCCTTTGCCAAAATACCGTGAGCTACTTTTCTTAAAATAAAAAGCCACACTGAAATTGAAAAACCCCTGAAACTTGAAGATTTCAGGGGTTTTATTTTTATTTGGCTGAAAAAATAAAGGTATATCTATCTATGCCCGTACCGCTGGGGCTATCGAAATAAGCCCGCATATTCTGGTCGGTTAATTCCTCAATGACTAACGAAATGGTATCACCGGGAGCATTGATGTCTAAAAACAACTCGTCGCGCAAGGTCCACGTTCCTTTCACAGTTTGAGGGTCGGCCGCATTGCACTTTCGCCCTCCTTCACCGATAAACAATTGCCCTTCGCTCCTAAATCGATATTCGTTGT
Source organism: Chitinophaga pinensis (assembly GCA_943369355.1). Taxonomy (GTDB): domain Bacteria; phylum Bacteroidota; class Bacteroidia; order UBA7662; family UBA7662; genus UBA7662. Next base: position 351,511 of record CALRMX020000003.1, read on the forward strand.
CGCGTTCGCAGGCATCATACAAGATGGCGAAAACCGAACCACCTCCGTTTACACCTGGTGTGGTAAGCAAAAGATCTTTAATGATCCAGGTTTTAGGTCGTAAAATTTCGGCACGTGTACGAGGGAAATCGTAGTCGAGCTGCTCACAAGAAGGAAACAGCAAGCCAATCCCGAACCACAAACCTATAATTCGCCCTGCTCGCATATTAGCGTTTGGTATATACCAACTCGTTCACCACATTGTTGGAAGCAGTAAATCTTAGCTTCATCTCAGAAGTGCTAATCGAATTGATGGTACGTTTGGTTGTGTCCAAATCATCGATGATCCGAAGATCAGTATCGCCAACAAGTGCCCACTGAATGGTGTCGCGCTGTGGACTTGAACTGAAACACTTCAATGCACCCTCATCCACAATAAATCTGCTACTATCGCCGAAAATGAACAAATTATCGCGTTCACATTCGGGATAGTTCGACGTATAAATAGAAATCCGATTGGCACCAATCACTTGCACGTGATCGGTTAACTGCCAACTTCCACTCCTTAACAACTCATCGTTTGTGGGAGGAATAGTTGGGACTTCGTCTTTTTTACAAGCCGAAATAACAAGAACAAGAACTGCAAGCCATGTGAATTTTCTGAACATATCCGGAAGAATGAAAGGCACGAACATAAGTCAATAAGGGCTTTTTTCCAAGTTATAAATGAAAAAGCCACCTGTGGTTAAACAGATGGCTCTTCCTCGATTCGTACCTTCTAGTACTTCTTAAACTGCCATTCCTGGACGAAATCAGGAAAGATTTGAGGAAACTTAAAACGAATGCTAAAGGTAGAATCGTTGATTTGATAAACCTTGGTTTTTACTTGTTCATCGTAAATGGTAAAACTCAAGGTGCTATCTCTTTCCTGGTACGACCAATTTGTGGTATACAACCGAGGTTCGCCGGGTTCACAAAGTTGAAGCATTCGGTCAATCTCCAATTTGTTCTGCGCCTTAAACGAAAATTTATCGTCGTAGTCGCAGCTTTCAAGCATGATTTCATAAAAATTGAAGTTTTCACCCGTAGAAGGGTTTTTAGCTTCCCACGAAGCCAAGCGCCATGAGCTAGCCTGAATACGCTGTTCGATTGTACGCTGGACCGGTACAGGAACGGGAGGAAGAATTTCGTCGTCTTTGCACGACACGGCCAAGGTTCCCATGAGGAAGATGGCAAGGATGGTTTTTACATGCATTGTAGTTGGGTTTAAATACGAACCCAACACCTTGAATTTTGTGCCAACCGACTTAGCAGTTTACTACCAAAACATGACAAAAAACGACGATTAGGTCTGATTTCCTTGACGCCTTTCGAATCCTCGGTTAATTCCTTCGAGCAGCGACTGCACGAAACTAAATAGAAGACTAAACCAAAATGCCGCCCAAAAGCCATCTACCTTAAAAGCAGGCACCAGTTCACTGGCGATGAGAATTATCACGGCATTAATCACCAATAAAAATAGCCCAAAAGAAAAAAGTGTAATGGGAATGGTTAGCAAGATGAGTAAAGGCTTGAGTAACGCATTCAGCGCTACAAGAACCAGAGCTACCAATACCCCTGTTAAAAAATCATCGACATGAACCCCCGGTAGCAGCCATTCGCTAATCATTACGGCCATAGCCGCCATAATCAATTGGGCTAATTGTTTCATTCCTGTTGTATCACCATCAGTTTCTTCACCAATATGCTACCATCTGGGAATTGGGCTTTCCAAAAGTATATCCCCGACTGTAATCCATTCAATGGATATTGAATGCCCACTGTCGCACTTTCTGCCTTCAACGCAATTTTACCTCCTTGGCTATTGTACAATTCGGCAAATAGAGGTGCTACTCGACTTTCAAGCACAAGTTTGTCGTAATTGCCAATGGGATTGGGGTAGATTTTTACGCTCGACAACTGGTTATTGGGAATACTCACTAAACTCAAATCAAATTGAATGGGGCGTTGCTCATTACTTAAAGCAGAAATGCCTGCTGTTGAGGCTTCAACCGACCAAGTGGCGTCGACTGTGCCGCTTAAACCTTTCCCGATCAACGAATCGATTAATGAAGAATAAGCAACAGAAATAGACGTATCGGTTCCTGCATTAAATGAAGCAATGATTTGCGAACCGCTGTTTTGCCGAATGATTAATCGGTATTGGAGTGCAGAGCTTACGTTAGAACTGCCTTGCCTCCAGCGGAAACTCAAGTTTTGGGGAGTAGCTGGGTCAAGCGCAATCTGGCTTCCAGCCCAAGGTAAAAGCAAAGCACCCATTTGTACCACCACCGAACCTCCTGCAGCCACGAACACCACTTCCACTTGCTGTCCCATTATATTCGTGCTTCCCAATAAAGTATCGGTGAACGTGTTGCTTGTTCCTGAATAAGTGAGATCGATTGTAGCTGATTCACCGGGAGCTATATTTAACGAACTATTGGCAACTGCTAGGTTTTGGCCAGTGGTTCTCAGATTGCTCAATTGGAGCTGCTGATTGCCAGTATTCACCACTGCAACTTTATACACCACATTATTCGGAACCAAGCCTGTGAGTTGAACACGACTGTCGGCAAGGAGCATTGAAGTGCGAACAGGAGTGGTAGAGGTTGCCGATGCAAGATTATCAACACGGTCGATCAATTGAGGATAATCCACAAACGGGTTGCGGTTTCCTTGTTGAGAAAATACGCCGTTGTTCCTTCGAATAGCAATCGAATCAGGCGGATACATTTTCAACCAATCGCGTAGCGAACTTTCTTGTGCTTGGAGGTAACTCAATGCCACATTGGAATTATTGTAATAGCGCACAGCATAATACAACATCGAGCTGGCTACCCTTCCTTTGTGAAAATCGCGAGGCTCAAAATAAACCGCGTCGGCCTTAGAACCACCTGTATAGGTCAAAGTAGGATTTGTCACCCAACGGAAAGGCTTATTGCCTCTTGCAGAATTGGTTGGTCCATCGGAAGGATACAAATGGTGTAAGTCGCTTTGCATAGGTTCAACGTCCGAACCTTGGCTCTGCGGCCAGGTATGCTCCGTATTCATCGAATAGGGAGCATTGTTGAGCGTGCCTGTATTTACCGGGTAATTTTCTATGGTACGTGCGGTGTATACACATTCGGTTTTATTCGTGGTACGTCCAGGTTCACGGCCATTCAGCTGCCAGTTGTCGAGCGTGCCAAACATATAAATCCTACCGCTATTGTATCCTAGAGAATTGTAGCTCAACGCCAAGCGGGTATTTAAGGCCTGTTTTAAAGCTTGACCTTCCAAATTTTGTGTAGAGCTGTAATAACTATTGCTGTAGGTGCCTTGACCGCGAACATCTAGGGTAACCGCCCCTTTGCCACCCGAATTCACAAAAAGTAATTCGCTATTATTCAGAAGATTGTGCTTCGGTTGAAAATAAACCTTCACCACCCGTTGCCCCCCTGCTGCTAGCGTAAATACACTATCCTGCACCCAAAATGGTCGGTTACCATAAAATGATGCAGGCACAACCGTGATGTTCATGGGTTGAGAAGAGCTATTGGTTAGGGTAACCGTTAAACTGTCTTTTTGTAATTCGTTGGTACTTGAAAATACCAATTGGCTTTGGCTTAGTTGTAGCGGATTTTGTGCTTGTGATGTACCGAATGCGATAAGGACAAACAGGGTAAGCAGGCGACTGATTTTCATCATAATACGGCAAAGCTAAAACCTTAAAATGAAACCTACGTTATTCGCATCAAAGAAGACCGTAAAGGTTTTTTTAGTATAATTGATATTCGAACTTGAAAGCATCTATGTATAATCCACTTAAAAGACTTGTTTTAGCTTCTTTAGTGCTCATTTCAGCACTTCAAATCGGCTTTGCGCACGATGGTAGCGACAAAGAAGTACGGTATGTTAAACAAACCCAACTATTCGACGAAGCTTGGCAAGCTCAACTTCGAGAACGCAAGGCTTGGAAAGAATTTTTAAATCGCCACCCTCGTTGGTCGGTGCATTTCAACGAATCTAATCAAAAGCCTCACCGTGCCTTCGGCGACCCGATTTACCTTTCGTCGTCGACCGATCCTGTACAAGCGGTACGTAATTTTGTGAACGAAGAACTTGCACTTTTCGACATTCCGATGGCCAATTTGCAACTGCAAGGCACCCATCGCTCCGAAAAATACACCTTTGTTAATTTCACACAATACCACGAAGGGCTAGAAATCATCAACAGCAGACTAACCTTTAAGTTGAGTTCAAAAGGTGAGTTGATTCTTTTTGGAGCAGATGTATTCAATAACATTCAACTCTCTTCACAAGCCAATATTCAAGCAGATGCTGCCATTTCTTCAGCAGTAGCTGGCCTTGAATTGATAAAAACCAACCGGGTTGAACCAGCTTTACGCGTACTGGCAATTCCCAAAGGCCGTCATTACGACTTCCATTTAGTATACACCGTAGTATCCGAAGGGGTTGACGAGCACGACAACAATATGCCTACGCGTTTCATTTCTTTGGTAGATGCGCACACAGGCGTTGTATTGTCACGTCACAATGAAGTGGTACAAATAGCCCCATCGAATGGGTCATTTGTTGTAAAAGGAACAATTTTCCCAACACATCTTCTCAATCCGTCAGCAGTTTACACTTTACCCTATATCCGCGTTGTAGTTGACGGAACTCCCAGCTTCACCAATCTCGAAGGTGGCCTAACAATTAACGGCCCTTTCCCAAAAAATGCCACCCTTTCACTCGAAGGTCGTTGGTCGAAAGTGGTTTCGGGCAATTCTGCCAATATCACTCCTACATTTACCACTAGCATCACTGCCGCTACCGACTCTGTGTTGTTCGACGGCCAAGGCACTTCTCCGGATATAGCATCGATTCGTCACATTTCGGCCTACTACCACACCAGTATTGTACACGACTACATGAAGTCGTTCTTACCCAACTTCACGGCGCTCGACTTTCCGTTAACCACGCGCGTCGACCGTACCGATGGAACATGTAACGCCTTTTTTAATGGCAACTCCATTAATTTTTACACCACAGCAGGTGGTTGTAATGCGCTTTCACAGGTTGCCGATGTGATTTATCACGAATATGGCCATGCCATTACCAATTATTTCTACGATGCCTTGGGTCAAAACTTCCAAAATGGCGCCATGGGGGAAGGTTATTCCGACATCTATGCCATCACGTTGACCAATAATCCTGTTTTAGGTGTAGGTTTTACAAACACACCTACTCAAGTTATCCGCCGATACGACATCAATCCGAAAATATTCCCACAGAACCTAGTTGGCCAAGTGCATGCCGATGGTGAAATCATTTGCGGAGCATGGTGGCGCACCGCCAACAACATCGGGTCGCGACAAACGCAGATGCAGATTCTCTCCGAAGCCATGTACGGGTTGCCGAATGCACCGAATGGTCAAGAGGGTCAGTTGTATACCGATATTCTCATCGATGCGCTGCAAGCCGATGATAACGACAATGACCTCACGAATGGGACACCCAATATGACGTCGATCATTTCGGCCTTCGCGTTTCATGGAATTCGTTTGCTCACCAACGTTAGCTTCAATTACTCGCAACAAGCCGACGCACAACCCAATGTTGGAATTCCTTTCAGTGTGAATGTAAATATTCAACCACCCCTCGACGCATTCCTCGATTCGGTACAACTTGTTTACACGGTAAATGCCAGCACTGTACGAAATGTAGTAGCATTAAGTAAAGCAGGAAACACCTACACGGGTAATATACCTTCTCAAGCTCCCGGCACCATTCTACGCTATTATTTCCGACTCAAAGATGTTGGTGGAGCAGTATCGGGTTCACAGCCCAGAAATGCCGAGAATTCAAGTGATCCAGCATTGCCCTACAATATGCTTGTGGGCTTTGTAGAATACGATCGCGACGATGTAGAAGATACCTCTGCGACACTTGCCAATTGGACGTTAGGCCTGGCTACTGATAATGCCACGGCAGGTCGCTGGCAAGCGGCAGTACCTATCCCGTCGTTCGCAACTCCCGGCGACCCCAGCACCATTACCGCACCCGGCACCAATGCTACACCAGGAGGGACCATGTGCTTCGTCACACAAAATGCCAGCTCGGCCAATAGCTCTGTAGGCAGTGCCGATGTAGATGGCGGTAGAACCAATTTGGTTACTCCTAATTTTGATTTAAGCTTATACAGCAATCCTGTGATTAGCTACCAACGGTGGTACACCAACGAAACCGGAACCAATCCCAATTCTGACTTCTGGGAGGTTTATATCTCCAACAATGGTTCTACTTGGAGGCGCATTGAACGTACAGTACATAGTGATAGAAGTTGGAGAAGAAACGTCATCCGCGTGGCCGATCACGTACAGCCCAATGCAACTGTGCAACTAAGATTCCTAGCGCAAGACCCGACAGTGACCGGTCAGCCTAGCTCCGGTGGCAGCATAGTTGAAGCTGCGATCGACGATATCGTCATCTGGGACATTGCTCCGGCTGCTTCTGTGGCAAAGACCGACAATTTGAATAACCTAGTTGTGTATCCAAACCCTGCAGCCAATACTGCTTATCTGAAATTTGAACTCACCAAAAGCTCAGAAGTTCAAATTAGAATTTTGAATACTATGGGGCAGATCGTTCAAACCTTAGCGCCAGCTTTATTGGATGCCGGTAAAAACGAAATCGAACTTTCATTAGCTTCATTAGCTACTGGCCTCTATTTCGTAGAGTTGCAAAACGGCGAAGGCAAACAGATGATTCGTTTACAGCATTATTGATATTCATTTATCTCATTGAAAAAGCGCTTGTAGTACCCCTACAAGCGCTTTCTATTTTTAACTTTGGCACATGAAAATCTCGTATAACTGGTTAAGCACTTACCTCGATATGAACATTCCACTACGTGAATGTTTAACCGTCTTAACCGAAATAGGCCTCGAAGTAGATGGATACACAAAAATAGGTCAAGACCCAGCTCAACTACAGGGACTTGTTGTAGGAGAAGTTTTAAGCTGTGAGCAACATCCAAATGCCGATAAACTCAAACTTACCACGGTAACTACCGATGGAGAAAACAGATGGTCTATCGTTTGTGGCGCTCCTAACGTGGCAAAAGGTCAGAAAGTGATTGTTGCTCCAGTAGGCTGCACACTCTATCCTTTGAAAGGTGAGCCTTTTCAAATAAAAGAAGCCAAAATACGCGGTGAATTGTCGCAGGGCATGTTGTGTGCCGAAGATGAAATAGGGATTGGTGAAAGCCACGACGGAATTATTGTTCTGGATAGTTCTACAAAGATTGGTGCACCGGCTACTTCAATTTTTCAACTCGAACTAGATTTTGAAATAGAAATAGGGCTTACGCCAAACCGAACAGATGCCATTTCGCATTACGGAGTAGCGCGTGATTTGGCAGCCTACTACCGCAAAAAAGCAGTATTTCCGAATACTGACCTTCCAACGATAGTTGAAAACAATGAAAATCTCGTTGAAGTAACTATTCTCGACCCTGCCGGCTGCAGCCGATTTAGTGGCGTAAGTATATCAGGAGTTAAAATTGGACCTTCGCCCAAATGGCTACAAGATCGTTTAAAAGCCATCGGGCATAATCCAATTAATAATGTAGTGGACGTGACCAATTTTGTCATGTTCGAAATGGGCCAACCGCTGCACGCATATGATTTGAGACAAATTATTAGCAATCAAATCAACGTTCGTTTTGCAAAAAAGGACGAAAAAATCACACTACTCAACAAGCAAGAATATCAGTTAAGTCCATCCAACTTACTCATATGCGATGCGCAAAAAGCAATGGGTGTAGCTGGAGTGATGGGTGGTATACACGACTCTATTCAGGCCGATACCACACAGGTATTTCTTGAAAGCGCATGTTTTAATGCTTCTGTCATACGAAAAAGCAGCAAGCTATTGGGTATCAAAAGTGATGCCTCTTACCGCTTCGAACGAGGTACCGACCCCGATATCACCCTTGCTGCATTGAAGCGAGCCGCCAGCCTAATCATCGAAGTTGCAGGAGGAAAATTGAGCTCAACATGGGTTGATGTAATTGCCGAACAAGCTCCAGAGAAAGAAATGCACCTCCTCTATGCCAATTTCGACAAGATCATTGGCAAAAAAATCAAGCGCGAAACCATTAAAGAAATTTTGAATTGTCTCGATTTCAAAATTATAGACGATTACTCCGACGCACTAACCGTTATCGCCCCCAACTACCGCATCGACGTGACGCGTGAGATAGATGTTATTGAAGAAGTATTGAGAATATACGGTATCAATAAAATCGATAATGGCGAAGAGATCAGGTATAATCGCGCTTATCCGCTTAGGCAGCACAAAAACGATTGGCAACAAACCTTATCCGATCAGCTCGTGGCATTGGGGTATACCGAAATCATGAATCTGAGTTTTATCGGGGATAAGCAACTCGATCATCTTCCGGCACTTAAAGGCAATGAAATTCGTGTGCTCAACCCCGTTAACGACGAAGTTCCTGTGCTACGCCCAAGTTTATTGTTCAATGGACTTCAATCCATACAGTACAACTTGAACCGGAAAACAAGTGACTTACATCTTTTCGAATTTGGAAAAGTATACTTCAAACAAAATAAGTCGAGGGTTGAGCAAGAAATGATGGCACTGTGGGTTACTGGAGCGCAGCACGAAGAAAGTTGGTATTCCAAACCTAAAAAAACCGACTTCTACCATTCCCATGCAGCTTTAAGAACTATACTCCAGAGGACCTCACTTTTGTCGGCTTGCAAGGTAAAAGAAAGTGCGAACGAACTGTTTAAATATGGACTTTGCTACACCTTAAACGGTAAGATGCTTGCACAAATCGGTAGTGTATCTCAAAAAATACTAAAGTCATATGACATCAGGCAGGAGGTGTATTACATCGAAATTGATTGGTCATTACTCACCCGTTCAATTTCAGGAAAAACCCTCCAGGTAACTGAGTTGAGCCGCTATCCCGGCGTAAGACGCGATTTAGCGTTGGTCATTGATAAATCGGTCAGGTACAAACAATTGGAAGATTTAGCCCGTGAAACCGTTGGAGAGTTGTTGACAGAAGTGAATCTCTTCGATGTGTACGAAGGTGACAAGATTGGATTAGCCAAAAGATCATATGCTATGAGTTTCTTTTTCCAAGATTCGACCAAAACCATGAACGAGTCAGAGATTGAAGCCGTGATGAAAAAATTAATGACTAAATTTGAAACGACTTTAGCCGCAACTGTGCGTCAATAAACTCATGAGTACTTCGCTTTTCATTCAACAACTAGATTTTATCAAGCAGAGGGTGAGCCGTTTGCAAAAAAGAAATCTAACGTTGGAAGAAAATAATGCTGCATTGAAAGAGAAGAACACGGTTCTTCAACTTCAATTGCAGGAAGCAAAAAAGCTCATTGCAGAACTTGAAGCTCAGAAAAAACTCCTTAAAATCACGAACGGACTTAGTCAAGACCCTCGTGCAAGACAGGAAGCCAAGCTGAAGATCAATGAATTTATAAAGGAAATCGATAAATGTATTGCGCTAATGAATGATTAGTGGCAGGCAGACGACTCGAATCCAAGCAATGGGACAAATAAACATCAAGATCAACATAGGCGACAGGACTTACCCCCTCGTCGTAGATCAAACCGAAGAACCACGCCTCCGGGAGGCAGAGCGTGTTTTGACTGAAAAATATAAGGAATACGCTACGGCATATCCTGCTGCCGATAAACAAGATCACTTGGCGATGGCAGCCTTGTTTATAGCAAATTCGTTGGTTTCTATCGATGGTAAATCGAAATCGGAAATGGACGAACTAGCCATTCGGTTACGTGAATTAGAGCAAATGCTCGACACCACTTTGTCTCAACAAACGGATTAATCGTCTTCTGCTACATTTGACATTGGCCGTCAACGTGTAAAGAAGTTATGATAGAAATTATTGTTACTGCAGTCATCGCCTTAGGTGGCGGCATAGGAATCGGGAAGGTTCTTCTCGGAAAAGCGATAGGAAAAGAAAAAGAAGAAGCTGAAAAAGAAGCTCAGCGCATTCTCAATGAGGCTCAGCTCAAATCTGAGTCGATTCGCAAAGAAAAAGAACTCCAAGCTAAAGAGCGTTTTTTGCAGCTTAAGGCAGAACACGACGAAGAAATAAACAAGAGAAGCCAAGCTGTACTTGCGAATGAAAATAGATTGAAGCAAAAAGAACAAAGCCTCAACTCTAAACTTGAGCATACAGCGCGTAAAGAATCGGAGCTTGAATCGCAACGCGAAAACTTAAACCGCCAGCTCGAAATTGTTGAGCAACGGAAAGAAGAAGCCGCCAAAGCACATCAAAACATTGTAAAGCAGCTCGAAAAAATTGCAAATCTGACGGCCGATGAAGCAAAACAACAGCTCATCGAATCCTTGAAGGCAGAAGCCAAAACCCAAGCGCTTTCTCAAATTAAAGATATCGTTGATGAAGCAAAAGTTCAGGCCAACAAACAGGCCAAGAAGGTTGTGCTTGAAACCATTCAGCGTACCGCCACCGAACATGCGATAGAAAATGCCATCTCGGTGTTCAATATCAAAAACGACGATGTTAAGGGCCAAATCATCGGTCGTGAAGGAAGAAACATCCGCGCTTTTGAGGCCGCTACTGGTGTTGAATTAATCGTTGACGATACACCTGAAGCAATTGTTCTCAGTTGCTTCGACCCTTTAAGAAGAGAAATTGCTCGAGTTGCCTTACACCGACTGGTCACTGATGGTCGAATTCACCCAGCACGCATCGAAGAGGTAGTGGCTAAAACCAGAAAACAAATCGAAGAAGAAGTTGCTGAAATCGGCGAGCGCACATGTATCGATTTAGGGATTCATGGCCTTCATCCCGAACTGGTTCGACTGGTTGGTAAAATGCGATACCGTTCATCGTACGGTCAAAACCTGCTCCAACACAGCCGTGAAGTGGCTAACTTATGTGCAACCATGGCAGCTGAGCTTGGTTTAAATGCAAAGCTGGCTAAGCGGGCTGGATTGTTACACGATATAGGCAAAGTTCCCGACGATAATGCCGAAGTGCCCCACGCCCTTCTGGGTATGCAAATTGCCGAACGCTGCAAAGAGCATCCAGTTATCGTGAACGCCATTGGTGCGCACCACGACGAGATTGAAATGACCGACCCGATTTCTGCCATCGTTCAAGCCTGTGACGCCATAAGCGGTGCTCGCCCGGGTGCTCGCCGTGAAGTGGTGGAGAGTTATATCAAACGTTTGAAAGAGCTTGAAGCCATGGCCATGTCGTACGGAGGTGTTGAAAAAGCATTTGCTATTCAAGCAGGACGTGAGTTGAGGGTGATCGTTGAAAGTGAAAAAGTGACCGACGAAAAAGCAGAATTACTTTCTGTTGACCTCTCACAGCGTATTCAAAACGAGATGCAATATCCAGGACAAATAAAAGTCACCGTTATTCGCGAGAAGCGTTCTATTGCCTACGCGAAATAATTCTATGCTGCCGTCGACCGAAGCATAGACGCAAACGCCAAAGGGTATATGCATATACTACTTGTGAACAACACCAAAATACCTGCGCTTAAGTACGGTGGAACCGAGCGGGTAATTTGGGCACTAGGTAAAGCTTTGGTCGCTCTAGGTCACCAGGTGAGCTATCTGGTTGCCGAAGGTTCAAGCTGTCCGTTTGCCATGGTATATACTTATCACCACGATAAGCCGCTACAGGAACAAATTCCTGCGAATATTGACTTGGTGCACGTACACTTCCCGATTGCAGAACCTTTATCCACCCCCTATTTGGTTACCATTCATGGGAATGGTAAAGCTGGCGAGCAATTTCAGCCCAACACGGTATTTCTGAGTCAAAATCACGCTAAAAGACACCATGCACAACACTATGTGTACAACGGCTTAGATTGGGACGAATACGGGAAAGTAGATTGGAAAGCTGATCGTAAACATCTACTCTTTTTGGCAAAAACTTCACGTAAAGAGAAAAATGTTAATGGGGCTATTGAGATCGCAAAAAAAAGAAAAACACCCATCCAGATAATTGGGGGATGGAAGCTCAGCTTCAACAAATTTGTTCATTTCAGAGGGCAACTCGGAGGAGATCAAAAAAATGCTCTGCTCAATCATGGGCTAGCTTTGCTCAACCCAATTCGTTGGCATGAACCTTTCGGACTTGCGCCCATCGAAGCCCTGTATTTTGGCAATCCGGTGTTTGCCACCCCATATGGTAGCATGCCCGAATTAATCATTGAAGACGTTGGATTTTTGAGTACATCAGGCACTCAAATGGTTGAAGCGTTAAATCAATTGACCTATTTCAGCAGAAAACTGTGTCATTCTTATGCGCTCGACCGCTTCAATCACCTAGAAATGGCCAAAAACTACTTAGGTTATTACGAGCGCGTCTTAGGTGGTGAACAACTTCACGATACTCAACCTTTTTTAGCCGCCAACGACGTTTCGAGACTTCTGCCTTATACCCCGTAAAGGAACCTTCCGTGCTCACTGGTAATGTGTACCGAAGCCCCTTGATCTTGCGCCTCTACCCTTCCAACGATTTTTGCCGCTACTCCCAATTTTTCTGAATGTGCGATTATCTCGGCTGCATACCGTTCGTTGGTATAGAGTTCCATGCGATGCCCCATATTAAATACCTGATACATCTCCTTCCAATCTGAGCCCGACTCCTGTTGTATCAAAGAGAAAAGCGGTGGGGTAGCAAAAAGATTATCCTTAATTACTTTGAGCCTATCTATAAAATGTAGCACTTTGGTTTGACCTCCACCAGAACAATGTACCAAACCATGTATTTCTGAACCTAGTGCTTCAATCAAGGGCTTTAAAATAGGCGCATAGGTTCGTGTTGGAGACAACACCAGTTTACCAGCATTTAGTGGAACACCGTCAACTTGGTCGGTTAATTTCTTATTGCCCGAATAAACCAACGCCGCATCTACCAATCCATCGTAACTCTCCGGATACTTGGCAGCAAGGTACTTGGCAAAAACGTCGTGACGCGCTGAGGTTAAACCGTTTGAGCCCATCCCCCCGTTGTATTCCGTTTCATAGACCGCTTGCCCAAATGATGCAAAACCAATTATTACATCGCCAGGCTGAATACGGTCGTTTGAGATAACCTGTTCTCTTTTCATTCGAGCAGTGACCGTGGAATCTACAATTACCGTTCGTACCAAATCGCCCACATCGGCTGTTTCTCCCCCACCAAAATGCATATGAACACCGTATCGATTCATTTGATCGGCAAACTGTTGTGTGCCGTTGATTATGGCACTAATCACTTCACCGGGGACTAGGTTCTTGTTCCTGCCAATGGTAGAAGAAAGAAGAAAATTATTAGTAGCGCCTACACACAATAGATCATCTAAGTTCATTACCACAGCATCCTGAGCGATGCCATGCCAAACACTTAAATCACCGGTTTCCTTCCAGTATAAATACGCCAGCGATGATTTAGTGCCTGCACCATCAGCATGGATGATATTGCAGTAGTCGGGGTCGCCACCAAGAAAGTCGGGAAGTATTTTACAAAAAGCTTTAGGAAATAAACCCTTGTCAAGTCCGGCAATGGCCTTGTGTACGTCTTCTTTCGTGGCTGATACACCCCGTTGATTGTATTTTGACTGATCCATGGCAAAAAACAAGAAAGGGCAAAGTTACCCTGCCCTTTCTGTATTTATCAAATTAAGTTATTTCTTATTCTTTGTTCGGGTCGGTGAATACTTCGTCTCCATCACTTGTTTCTTCTCCGGTCACTCTTCTATACTTGATGATGCCTTTGAAGTCGGAAGAGATCACCTTGAATGTTGTACGACGATTCAGTTGATGTTCTTCATCACTACAGTTCACACCATTCGCACAACGATTGAGTAACTGGGTTTCACCAAAACCTTTCGCCACCAAACGTGCCGAGTCAATACCGTTCTCGATAAGGTGATTTACTACCGATTGTGCCCGTCGTTGTGAAAGGTTTAAGTTATATTCATCTGATCCTCGAGCATCCGTATGCGAGTTGATAGAAATCTTCAAATTTTCCGACTTCTTCATCATGTCCACCAACACCTTTAAGTTTTCTTTGGATGTTGGTGTAAGTTTATCACTATTAAAATCGTACAAGATGTCGTTCAAGGTAATTTCTTCAATCGGTACCTTTTTCAAAGGTAGGTTGATGACGAAATCTTTCGAGGTTTCCTGACCTTTGGTTGATAATGAGGTGTCTTCGGCAAAATAATCCTTCCGAGTAACTTCTATGCGGTAGCGCATGTCCTCACGTAACTTAAACGTATAGTTACCTCTGTTGTCCGTGATGGCATCCATATAGGTGCTGTCTTCCATTATCAACTTTACCTCAGCACCCGAAAGTGGACGACGAGTAGAGTCGTCGAAAACCATACCGCTTAAGTTGAACACCAATGGTGTGAGCACCCACTGCCAAATATCGTCCGAACCTCTTCCACCTGGCCGATTCGAGCTCAAAAAGCCCTTATCTCTACGTGCATTTGCCACAAAAGCAAAATCATCGGCTCCAGAGTTAATCGGATATTTCATGTTTTCAGGCTTGGACCACTCCGTACCTTCTCCCTCAGAATAAAAAATATCCATGCCACCCATACCTGGATGCCCGTCGGAGGCAAAATAGAGGATGTTTTCTGTTTCGTGAATACTGGGGAACATCTCGTCATCACCGGTATTGATGGTTGGACCTAGGTTAATGGGTGCATCCCATCCGTCACGGGCCTTGTTCACGAACCAGATGTCTTTCCCACCATATCCTCCCTCAGCATTGTCGGCAACAAAGTACAACTTCTTTTGATCCTTACTCAAGGATGGCTGACCCACGTTAACCGTATCACCAAATATCTCCACCAACTCGGCTACCGACCACTTGGTGCCTTGCTTACGTGACATAAAAATTTGGCAACGTCCGGTTTTACTATTGCATCGCGTGAAGTACATAATTGTACCTAAACGATTGTTTGTAACAGTTCCCTCATTCATTGGCGTATTTACACCGCCCTGTAAGATTTTCAGTTTGCTCCACTTGCCTTTTCGGTCGACATAAGACTCGAAAATGTCCGAAAAATCTTCCCCAATTCTGCCGTATATTTTTTTTCCAGTTGCATCTTCACGTGTAGAGCTAACCATCACACCGTTATTCTTGTACAGTGCAAGCCCGTAATCAGATTGGCGTGAATTGAAGATGCGCATATTATTCACCTCATAACGCGAAGGTGTGTTGATCCAAGTTTTAGCCAGTTTGCACGACTCCAATAGCCACTTTACTTTGGTATCTCCCGGATTTAGACCCAAATACGTATTGTACTGTTCTATTGCTTCATCGTATTTTTCTAAACCTCTAAGCACATTGGCGTAATTCAGATACAATTCGGCTCCGTCGTATTGCGCTTTAATAGCACGTGCATACCAACTTTCTGCAACTTTAAAATCGTTGGCCAATCGGTAACATTCAGCCACCATATAGGTCGCTCTTGCTTTGTTATCCTTACTTTTTATGGCCTTTTTATACAAATCTGCCGCTACCATATAACTCTCTACTTCAAAGGCTTTGTCGGCCGATGAAATCTGAGCTTTGAGCGAACCTGAAGTGCTGAATACCAAAATGAGGAGAAGTAAAATATAGCTTCTCAAGGTTTGATGGAACATCCCGGGTTTATTATCGTGCATACCTATCAAAGTAAATCAATAAAATGGGAATGAACAAGCCAAAAATAGGGTTTAGGTATACCTTTTAGGATGATTTTAATATGAAGGCAAAAAGCAGAACAAAAAAGGCACGATTTCTCGTGCCTTTATAGTCGGTTGTTCGCTCTTTTATTTTTTAGCGGGGTCCTTCTTCGGGGTTTCTGCGGTAATGCCAAGCTTCTTTTTAACGGCATCCATGATATTGTCAGAGTCGTTCGAATGTAATACAGCTCCAACACTGGTGTCAAAAATATAGCTGTACTTACCCTCAGTAGCTACTTCCTTTATAGCACCTTCCGCTTTTTTGAAAATAGGGCCGTAGACTTCTTCCTTTTTCTTGGCAATGTCTTGCTGAGCACGTTGCTGAAAATTGTCGATGTTGGTTTGCAAATCCTGAATTTCTTTGGCTCTGTATTCTCTCACTGCTTCCGACATGGTTGACTGTTTCGATTGGAACTCTTGATATTTATTCTGAAGTTCAGAAAGCATCATTTGGAGTTGTCCGTTTAAGTCTTCAGTATAACGCTTTAGGCTATCGTCAGCTAATTTCGTTTCAGGCATCATGGCAACCAATTCTGAAGAATTGACGTGTCCTAATTTTATCTGTGCCTGAACCGTAGTGGCGGCCATCAGTAATAGCGCAATAGCCGCTAATCGTTTAATAATTGACATGGTCGTGTTTATTGAGTTTCAAATATAGTTTACTTTTTTCGGTTGGGTGGTTGGGTGTTTCCTTTTGCAGGCCCGCTACCACCTTGTTTTCCTGCTTCATTACTTTTTTTCGCAACACCCATCAACTCCAAAACTTCATCACTCTTGTCGAGCTTGTTATTCGCGTACAACATGGTGAATTCCCCCGCTCGGTCAAAAATAATGTCGTAACCTTTATCTCTGGCATATTTCTGAACTGCATCGTAAATTTTATCTTGAACTGGCTTGATTAACTGCTTCTGCTTCTGAAACAACTCACCTTCGTAGCCAAACTTCTTACGTTGCAATTCTGCTAGTTCAACCTCCTTTTGTTTAATTAGCGCTTCACGCTCCTTACGCATCGATTCTGAAAGTAAAACCTGTTCCGCCTGTAAAGCCCTGTATAGTCGGTCCAACTCAAGTTTTTTCTCTTCAATTTCCCTGGTCCATTGTTCGGCAAGTACGTCGAGTTCACTTTGAGCAGCTTTGTATTCGGGCATTTGTTCCAACAGGTATTCACTATCTACGTAAGCAAAACGTTGCGCGCTTGCGTTAGTCGCAATCAGCAACATAAATACCATGCCACAAAGGAATCGCTTCATTGCAGAAAATTAAAACGTTTGTCCAATTGAGATGTGAATATTACTTCGGTGAGCATCTTGGAATCCTGGCACTTGGTCGAATCCATATCCCCAGTCAACACCTAATAAGCCAAACATGGGTAGGAAAACACGCACACCAGCACCTGCCGACCTGAAATTCCGGAATGGGTCCCAACTTCTAAGACTTAAGAAGCTATTACCACCTTCAACATAGGAAGTAACATAAATTGTTGCGCTTGGATTCAACGTAATTGGATAACGTAACTCCATAGTGTACTTCTGGAAAGTGGTTGCACCAATAAACTGTCCGGTTGCAGCATCGCGAGGCGTCAACGTGTTATTTTGATATCCTCGAAGGCCAATCAACTCTCGGTCGTCGAGCTGGAAGCCCATGATTCCGTCACCACCTACGTAAAACCGCCCGAATGGTATGTTTCCATAAGTACGGTCATACCCTCCCATGAATCCATATTGTAATCGCGACATGAGAACCAAATCGCCTACTAAACGAACGAAATAGTTGGCATCGAAACGCCACTTATGGTATTCTACCCACTTGTACTTTTCCTCATTCGTTAAATCTGCAAAATTCCCGCGGCCCAATAAGCTGAAAGGTGGGGTAATCTGTAAAGTCAAACTAACATTAGAGCCAGAGCGCGGGTAAATCGGCTGGTCTATTGAATTTCGGGCAAGTGTTTCTTTGAAAAAAAAGTTGTTGGATTGCCCATTCGGCAAAAAGAACGTTTGGGCGTTATTGGTGAGCGTGAATCGTTGGTAGTTGATAGAATGCACCAAGGTAAAATAATCATCGGGCACTTTTAATCGCTTACCTAAACTTACACTAACTCCTTGTATGCGTATTTCCTGCCGGTTTCCGCTCGATGCGGTCAAACCATTCGATTGGATGGAAGTGTAAGCACTTACTGTAAGTGCATTGGGTTTTTTACCACCTAACCAAGGCTCCGTGAAGGAGGCATTGTACGATTGGAAAAAGCGGCCATTCGACTGAACCCGAAGACTCAAACGCTGACCATCTCCCGATGGAACTGGCTTCCAAGCATCTTCGTCGAACATTTTTCGCGCCGCGAAATTATTGAGCACTAGTCCTAACGACCCTACAATTTGTCCTGCACCCCAGCCCCCTGAAAGTTCAATCTGGTCGTTCGACCGTTCGGCAACCTTATATTCTATGTCCACCGTGCCCGTTGCAGGATTTGGAATTGGTGTAACGCCTATCTGCTCAGGATCGAAATATCCTAATTGAGATAGTTCTCTGGTTGTTCGAATTACATCGCTTCGGCTAAACTTTTGTCCAGGACGTGTACGCAATTCTCGAATAATAACGTGATCGCTGGTTTTATCATTTCCTTGAACGGTAACCTTATTAATCGTGGCCTGAGAACCCTCAAATATCCGAATCTCCATGTCAATGGAGTCGCCTTCAACTTTTACCTCTACAGGATTGATGGAGAAGAAAAGATAGCCGTCGTCCATATAAAGACTGGAAATATCCCGGCCATTTTGGTCTATCTGTAAGCGCGAGGTAAGCGTTTCTTGATTGTAAACTTCCCCGCGTTTTATGCCTAAAATTCTATGTAATACAGAATCGGGATAGAGCGTATTTCCTGTGAAGTCAATTTCTCTGAAATAATACCGCGGTCCTTCTGCAAGATCTATCTCTATTCTGAATCGATTATTGGGCAGCTTGTATACACTATCTCTTAATATTCTAGCATCACGATATCCTAATGCCAAATATTTCTCAATCAACTTATCCTTGTCTTCATCGTACTTGTCCTCGAAATACTTGGCTGAGCGGAATATATTCCACCATTTGTACTCTTTGGTTTCTTTAAGGCCCTTTTTTACTTTCCTGTCAGAAAGCTGCTCATTTCCATTTATGACAATCTCACCGATTTTCACCTTTTTACCTGGCTTAACCGTAACTCTCACATTTACAGCATTCGAAATGTTGGTGTCGGGAACTTCAACCAAATCAATACTCACATCCCAGAAACCCTTTTCTTCGTAGAACTCCCGAATAATTTGTTTGGCAGTAACCTTAACGCTTTGGGTAATAATTTTTCCTTTGTAAGGTTTGAGTTTTTCACTCAGATCATCTACTTGGCTTCGTTTCAGATTTCGGCTGAAAGCAAAACGTGAGATTCTCGGCTTCTCCTCGAGATAAAAGCTTAGAAAGATATTATCGCCTTCAATTCGGTCAACTAAAATTTGAACATCCCCAAACAAGCCCTGTTTCCATAAATTTTGAACTGCTTTGGATATTTTATCGCCTGGAACGGTAATTTTTTCACCGATGCGAAGGCCAGAAAGAATAACAAGTACTTCTTTGTCCAAAAATTGTGTTCCCGAAACCGTGACCCCTGCCATGGTATACTCTTTGGGCTTTGTATAGTCAATATTGACCTCTCCCACTTGTATTTGAGCGAACGAAATGAAAGGGATCAAGCTAAGGATCCAAAAAAGCTTGCGGGAAATACTCATTAAATCAATCGTATTTGATCACCTGTTTTGCCAAACCGTCGTTCTCTCTTTTGAAAATCGAGGATGGCTTTATACAAATCATCCTTTTGAAAATCGGGCCAGAAGGTATCTGTGAAATATAGTTCTGTGTAGGCTAGCTGCCACAATAAAAAATTCGAAATTCGGTGTTCGCCGCTTGTACGTATCAGCAATTCAGGATCCGGGATATTACTTGTCATCAATCTTTGCGAAATGAGGGCTTCATCAATGGCCTCTGGCAATAAAGCTCCAGATTTCGCCTCCGTGGCAATTTCCTGCACAGCTTTTACGAGTTCCCAGCGTGAACTGTAACTCAATGCAAGGTTCAATTGCATGCGTTTATTGTCTTTGGTAATTTCCATGGCTTCCTTCATCTGCGCATAACATGACTTCGGAAGAGAATCCAAATTACCGATCGCAACGAGACGAATATCATTCTTCATCAACGTTTCAGTCTCTGCCCTTATTGTTGCCACAAGTAATTCCATCAGGGCGTTGACCTCCGATTCGGGACGAGACCAGTTTTCTGTCGAAAATGTATATAAGGTCAAGTATTTAATCCCCAATTCGGCACAAGCCTCAGTGGTATTTCGCACGGCATGTACCCCATGTTGATGCCCGAAAATACGATGTTGACCCTGGCTGTTGGCCCAACGGCCATTACCATCCATGATCACTGCTACGTGAGCGGGTAAACGAGTAATATCAATTTGTTCCACCAAGGACATTGGCCGCGTTTGAAGCACGCAAAATTATCTAAATCGGGGACATCTACCCGAATTAATTGTATAAATGTAACTAATCCCCACATACCACCATGCGTCGTTGAAGGTATCAACCCCGCGTTGCTTGTTGGGTAAATTTTGTGGCAAGCCTAATTCCGTGCTCCTATCAGCCAATTGTGCAGCTGTAAGACCCCTTTCGGCTCTAAGCACATCGTTTGGTGCATAGGTCAGGCTCACATCATCGATGTAATCAGTTAATGCATAACGATAACTGGCTTCAATTGCTACTGTATGAAATCGCCAAAAATTCACCCGATAACCTAAGCCAATGGGTAATGCAAATGACCGTAAACGATAGCGTTCTCGGTCGGGGAATTCTTCCAAGCCCTGACCCTCTGTCCCTAATGGCTGCAATTCAATGATTTGCCCATTGAGTTCAGTGATTGGGTTAAACCTAAAATTCGAAAGTCCCAAATACACATAAGGACTGTGAATGTATTTATGGTGGCCAGGAATAAATTTTAAAAAATTAAATTCAACCAACCCATAGAGTTCACTTATGTAGGAAGAGAAGTTCAGGTTTCGCTGAACCTGCCATAAGTTGGAAGAGTTGGCATCGGAGGCTGCAAGATTGGTCGTGTAATAGCCCCCCTTAAAGCCTATATATGGATTCAAATTGTACTTATACCAAACACCAACACCGGGTTGAAATGCATCAAAATCAATCGTAGTACGTAAATCACCTCGGTACTGTGTAGCTGTGCCAATGATACCAAATTCGTGAATTTGAGCTTTTCCAGCATGTGTACATACTAGTACTGACAATAATAGGAAGAACCTTTTTAGCATTACTTCCACCGCGGACAAGTTTTACGGTACACTACATAACTCAGCGTAATTCCTACAAAAACGTAGGCATCGTTATTTCTTGGTGCGCCGCGCACATCACCGTCTTGAGCACCCGGAAAAAAAGGAATAACCTCACCTTGGCGATCGGCCAGTTGAACGGCTATAGGACCTTTATTCGCATTGAGAATCGCTGGATTTACATGGGTTTGGCTCACATCGTCGAGATAATCGGTTAACGTATAGCGGTAGCTAGCTTCAACGGCGAGTCGCCATTTCTTTTTGATAGCCCAACGCATACCTACACCGAAGGGTATTCCGAATTGCGTTAATGAATAGGGAAGCCGATCAGGATATTCCAAAAAGCCCTGTCCTTCGGTACTAAGTGGTTTCAATTCATACCACTGCCCACCCAGCTCTGCCTTTGGATTAAAACGAAAAAGATTGACCCCTCCAAAAATGTAGGGGGTCATGCGATAATCATTCCTTTTAATGCCAATTTCTCTTGCAAAAAGCTCTGTTGTAAAACTAAAGTCGAGCACATCAGAACGGAAACTCAAATTCCTTAATATCACATTCGGCCCCGTAGTTGAAATATTATCCGCTCCAGCAATGCGTGCCCAGTTTGCATCTCCGCGAATCGACCACCATGGGGTCAAGAATTTCCGAATGTGCATACCTCCGGCGTACCGAATATTCGACAAAAATGTATTACTGTTGTTCAATTCACCCAAATAGGTGGTTGCATAGGCATTGAAGCCATATTCAACACGTTGTGCATGTACCGCAAGACTCATAAACAACAGGACAAAACACCCTGCCAAAAATCTGATCATTCGAAATGATTTGAGCAATTACTAACTTCCAAATAGTACTTGGAAAAACGAATATAAAAGGAAGTTATTTGAAAATGAACTCAAAAAGGGCGCTGCTGTCAGAAAAAGCATTTAATCAGCCGTTTCTTTTATCGATTCCCCAGAGTAGTTTGTTCCTGAGTGACTTCAAGTAAGAATAATCGTTCAACCGAACGAGCTTGAAAACTTTATTGTGGCGTGTAACTTTCAGCTTAAAATCAGCACTTATCGTTTCTACCCTTGAATCGAGAGAAGCGAGAAACTGATTCCCCATTCCTTCAATTTCGAACGAGATCAAAGAATCGTCTTTTACCACAACAGGTCTAACATTCAAATTATGTGGAGCTACAGCCGTAATCACAAAATTTGGTGCGTCTGGTAGCATGATAGGACCACCACAACTAATAGAATATCCTGTTGAGCCTGTTGGCGTACTTACAATCAATCCGTCGGCATAATACGTATTCAAAAACTCACCATCAATGAAAGTCTTGATCCGAATCATTGATGAACTATCTTTTTTGTGAAGAGCAAATTCATTCAAACCGTAAGGCACATCCGAAAATAAAATAGGATCACTAAATACACGTATCATGCTCCTGTGTTCTAATGTAAATCGGCCGTTAATTAGGTTGTCTACTGCTTCTTTTGCCTTAGACGGAACGGCACTCGTTAAAAAGCCAAGTCGACCAAAGTTGATACCCAATACCGGTACTTCCCTTTCGCCTACCCAGGTTACGGCATCGAGCAAGGTACCGTCTCCACCAATAGTAATAAAAAAATCAAGTTTAATCGGGAGCTCTGCTTTGTTCGCAAAAGTTTCGAACCAAGGCACTTCTAAATTTTCGTTCTGTACCAATTCTTTCAAAGGTTGGTACAACCATAGAACCACTCCTGCCTTTTTTAGAGCAGTAAGCAATAACTGTATTTCATGCACCTGGTCCTGTAAGCCAGGGCGTCCATAAAGAGCGATATACATACTTAGGTGCTGAGATAACGCATGAGCGAAAGGTATCTCTCATTGTACAGGTCACCTACATTCGATTGATGGTGGTAGCCCGTTACCTGATAAGAGAACCGCTCAAAAGTAGCAATCAAATATGTTAAATCTTCAAGATTAAACTTTAAGGTTATGTCGAGATAACTCGCATCGGTAGTTGAACTCAACAGCAAGCTTAACACCAATGCATTGTTGCTTTCTGCAATACGGGCGATTTCACTGAGTGAATAATTGTTTTGTTCTACTCGTAGTGTCAAATAGCCTCCTGGACTTTCTACAGCACCCAACTGTGCAAAATGTTCTATTATCGACTTTGGTGTAAGCACATTTTCGAAATGCCCATTTTCATCGAGCAATACAATGATCTCTTGACCTGCACGCAACAATCGGATTGCATCGTAGACGCTATTTAAGCTAGTTAAGGTGGTTTGCTGAATAAGTTCTATTTGATTGAGTTTGCTCGACTTTTTTAAGTCTACCAGCCTGTCGTAATCCGCTATCCCTAAATATGTTCCATCTTCATCGAGGACAGGTAGAACAAAGAGCCGCTCATCGTGCATAAGTTCTAATGCAAAAGACACGCTATCCTTACTCTTGAGTACGGGGATAGAAATCTTATTGAGCGCTTGAATATCCATGAGAGCTGAACAACAATTTCGTTGTCGATGTTCGAAACTATCTAAAAATTGCCAGCATTGCCTTCTTTTTTTGGCCAGAAACCAAGAATTGATGCTTTTCTGACAAAATAAAGCCTATTTGCCAATAGAGTGGCGTGAATTCCACTCGGCCGAAATAGCAAGAAAGTTATTTATCAATTGTAATCCAAAATTGGTGAGTATCGATTCTGGATGAAACTGCACTCCATAAATGGGTAACGATTCGTGCTCGATTGCCATTATTTCCCCGTCGTCAGACTTAGCAATACATAATAATTCCTTGGGGATATCTTCTAAAATCAACGAATGATACCGCATAACCAAACTCGAATCAGCTATGTTGTACCATAGTTTCGACTGTTCTTGAAACACCAAAGCCGAAGTCTTGCCGTGCATCGGTTTTTGCGCACGCTTTAGGCTTGCTCCAAAATACTGGCCAATCGCCTGATGACCTAAACAAACTCCCAACATGGGTATTTGATATTTATGATAGCATTGAACAGCTTCCATCAACCTCCCATTTTCTGCAGGCGTGCAAGGTCCGGGTGAAAGGATCACTGCATCGTGTAAAAAGTCAGACTCGTTCCAAAGATTATTTCGAACAACATTAAGCTCAACTCCTTTTTGAAGAAGCAAATCAACCAAATTGTAGGTGAACGAGTCGTAATTATCAATTAGTACTATTCTCAACTTGGGTGCTCATTATTAGCTTTTCAAATAATTGCTCAATGTCGTCAAATACTTGTCCTGAGAATGGGAGAATGGAATCGAACGCATTGAATAATTGTGCCGAAAGTGGCTCAAAAAATGGATATACCGAGCTTCTATGCTTTACCAAAGGGTCGATTAAATTTGCTTGATTCACAAGCCAGAGCAGTATACTCATAAGAATCACCCCTTTAGCGGCTCCAAATAATAAGCCGCCTACTCGATTGAAAAAACCTAAGGCCACTATCCGAATCAGTTTATCAATGAGTTTACCTAAAGCAATTAATCCAACGAGTATGCTAATGAAAACCAAAATAAACCCAATAAATGGCAACCATTGTGTTTCCAATTTGAAATACTCGTTTAGCCAGGTTGCTAGGATATACATGCCTTTGAAACCTAAGTATAAGGCTACCCAAAGTGCAAAAAAACCGATCAGTTCTTTGACAAAACCTTTGTATAAACCCATTCCTGCAAACCAAACTACGGGTACCACAAGAAACCAATCGAGCCAGTTTCCCATTAGCTTTCCAACAGTTCTCGCAGAACCTGAGCAATACGTTTATTATCCGCCTGTCCCGATAATGCAGCTCCAGCTTTTCCCATAAGTGGGCCCAAAGCCTGTTTTCCCGATAAACCAGATGCAAGAATAATGTCCTGCAATTTACTTCTCAACGCTTCGTCGCTAAGTTGTTTGGGCAAATACTTCTCAATGAGTGATAGTTCTTCTTTCTCAACCAAAAACAAATCTTCTCTGCCTTGTTCTTTGTAAATCTCCATCGAATCATTCCGTTGCTTGGCTAATTTTTGTAGAATTTGAAGCTCCTTGGAAGCGTCGAGCACTACGTCTGCCTTTTCGGTTTGAGCCAGCAAAATAGCCGATTTTATAGCCCTAAGGCCACGAAGAGCACTTTGATCTTTTGCCTTCATCGCTTGGAGAATATCACTGTTAATTTGTTCGAGAAGTGCCATTTTGGATGTTTTACCGCAAAGTTACAAAAGAGTATCGACCTACTTCTGACAGTTCTTACTATCTTCGAAATGATGAGAACATGTGTTTTGGCTCTCTTTTTCTGTTTCGTTGGGCTGATGGCAATTGCACAGGTGGCCCCTTCGGATCAAGAACCTTACTCGGGTAGCGCTAGCTATTATGCGAAAAAGTTTCAAGGCAGGAAGACTGCATCTGGAGAAATATTCAGGCATGATAGCCTCACCGCAGCGCACAAAACGCTACCATTTGGCACCATTGTGAAGGTAACCAACCGGGCTAATGGAAAGTCGATAGTAGTGCGTATTAACGATCGAATGTCGCCACGTGCGAGGCATTTGATTGACTTGACGAGAAGAGGAGCCCGAGAATTAGACTTTATAACCGCTGGGCATACTAAAGTAAGTTTAGAAGTAATACCTACTTTGCCAGTGGTAGACGAACTACAAGAACAAACCAACGACAGCCTTCCGTCGCCAGAGTAATTAAAGTAGCGTTAGGGTTTCATTTCGGTGCGCAGCTGTTTGCTGGTTTTGCGGCTACCATCGTGGCTCCAACCAGGGGGGCCAAACAAATACATCCACTTATTATGAAGGCTTGGTGCACTTACTACATCTATCACTATTTGTTTCCACTCATGAAAAACCACATTGAACGGATGATAATCACGCAGATTTGATGTTAACCCATATTGCACTGGATCATGATCGAGTTCTTTCTGAAAAGTGCCAAACCACTTATCCCAGAAGATGAAAACCATGCCCATATTTTTGTCGAGGTATCGCGGGTTTGACCCATGGTGAACCCTATGGTGAGAAGGCGTGGCTAAAAAATATTCTAATAGACCAAGCTTATTGATGTATTTGGTGTGGATGAGTATTCCATAAATTTGGGTAGCGGAGTACATAAGCATGATATCTTCTGGACGAAAACCCAAAAAAGCTATTGGAATAAAATAAATGAATCGATACAATGGCTGAAAAACCGATGACCGAAATCCAACGGTTAAATTGAATAATTGAGAAGAATGATGGGTCACATGTACTGCCCAAAAAAAGCGCACAACATGATCGAAGCGATGTAGCCAATAAAAGGCGAAGTCTTCGAGCAGCAGCAATGCTAACCAGTAAACCCAAGCGTTCTCAATCGACAAAAATTTGTATTGATAACATGCAGCCAAAACAGCCAGGTAAATTACACGAAATGCTAAGTCGATACCACCATTGAGTACCGATAAATACACATTCGTAATCGTATCCTTCAGGGTATAATATTTCTTTTCGTGGAAATAGCTCATGCCCATTTCCAATCCGATGAGGATAATGTAAATAGGCGTGGAAATGATAAGCAGGAAGGAATCTTTGAATTGCTCCATGGCGCTGCGAAAGTACTAAAATTAGACTGATCAGTTTGGCTCTATTCGATAATTTCCGGTATTCGTTCTTCCGCTAGTATCTGTCAATTGCACTTGCTCATTAAGCCGCCAATTGGCAATATCGGGTTGACCAGCTGCCACCCAGGCGCCCATCCAATACGAAGCAACCATGTAAATTGACTCGCGCATTCTTTTTTCAACGATGCCATTCAAACGCTGGTGATAATCGGCCACATAGGTTTCGCTATGCACCTTTACTGACCTGCCTTCACGGGCTTCATAACTAAAGTGCAAATGTTCAGGGACCGAATTTCTGGTGTTCAAATCATTCACTAATACGCAATCCACCAAACTGTGACTATTTAGTACTACTTCCCAAATGTCGAGTAATGGCCTCAAAATGGGCTCTGCCTTTCTATTGAGGAGATTATATTCGTTTGCATACAATTCGGGTATTCTTGTTTCAAGCAAGGCATGAATTCCTTGTTGCCCTGTAAACTGTCCATTGTAATTGCTGGTGGTATGTAATGGCACATGAGCGTCGGCAATATAATGCCCAAGATCGGCACTCAAACGTAAAACCTGCTGGGCATTTCTATTTTCGAACGCTGTCACCAAGTGGTAGTACATCCTTTCTACCTGCCAAGGTACAATTCCGTTATTCATCAGACTATCTTCACCATATCGAGCTACCGCATCTTTCCACCGCCGAGGAAGACTATCAAAAGGTGGTTCGCCCCACAAGTCTAAATCGATGTAGTGTTTAGGGGCCTCACCTACTACGCCATGTCTCCTTTTATCGGCATCCACGGCGTGTTCCGTCAAAAAGTCGATATTTTCCTTATAAAACCCAAACATCTCTTCCGGCAATAGGAATACCGCTGATCGATTGATTTGTTTATGCGCTGCGAATCCCCAACCGTTGAGATTGCGAGTTGGGATAGCAAGAATTATTAATAATACCGCATACTTTTTCATTTCGATAGGATTTAAAATGAAGCGAGCCCTCCGTTTCGGGAGGGCTCGCAATAATCACTTTTCTTTAAGTGCCTAGGACTCTATTCTGAGCTTGTTAATTCGCTTGATAGGTCCCGGACAAAAGTCTTCATGACAACTAACACACTGGGTAAGCATGGCATTGTATTTTTCTTTGTCTGCGCCAGCAGCTATCAACTCTTCGAAAGCTGCTTTAAAGTCGGCATTGTGCTTATAAAATACTTCCACTAAAACCGTACTGTCGGTAGGTTCGAGTTTATGAAATTCCATAAAACGGAAAATGCTACTGTCCAAAGCTTTCCCCTCGGTAACCCAAGATCTCATTTCGGCACTTTGATCATAGATTGCGCGCATCATGAGGGCCATTGGTTTGGCATCGGCAACTTTAGGTTTTTCTTGCACCTGATCAACTTTTTGCTCAGATGAGTTGCACGCAATACCGATAGCGGTTGCGAAAAACAGAAAAAGAACTATTTGAAGCTTTTTCATCGTAGAATTACACCACTGGCTTCAAAAACCAATTCTTTTTTGGGTTCGGTGATGGCTGCAATTTCTTCTTTCGATTTGCCGGCATCTTCAGCAAAATGGCGAAGCGATTCAACACTGGTTACGTCTAATGTAGCTACACCTTCCATAACCACCTCTTTGCCTGCAGAATTCATTGGCACAAAAAAGCCGTAGTCTTTGAAACTAACACGTACTGTTTGTCCACCGCCAATGTCAACTTTCATCCAACATCCCTTTTTCTGGCAGCATTCCTCAATTTTACCAACCAATTTAACATTCATGGTTTCTTTTCCTTCCATGAGCTTGGGGAGCTCTGCTGCTGGCAAGGCACCGGCTGTAGTTATTGTATCGCCGTAGTATTCATAAGCAGATGTGTCTTCAACATTTTCTGCTGTTTTATTTCCTTCGGCGCATGCAAACATGGCAAAAGCCAAAAAGAGAAAAAGAATATTTTTCATGAGAAATAGTATTAATGCTGCAAATCTAAAGAAAATCTCGATGAGAGTTGGGTCAAGATGATTTTAAAGCAAGTAAATGAGGAGTATGTGTTGTGTAAAAGAAAGAAGTTGGTATATTTGCACTCCTGTTTTGGAAAGCGAACAAAGAAAAAATGGCAAACCATAAATCCGCACTGAAAAGAATCCGTCAGACAGCCGTGAGGCGTTTGCGCAACCGTTATCAGTTGAAAACTGCAAAGACCATGATCAAGCGTCTGAAAACGGTAAACGATAAGAAAACTGCAATGGAAATGCTTCCTTCGGTTGTATCACGTATCGACCGTTTAGCGAAGAAGAACATTATCCACCGCAACAAAGCTGGTCATCAGAAGTCAAAGTTGATGCGTTTTGTGAACGGATTGTCGTAATTCACGCAAAAAATATCTTCAATCACGCATAGGCTTTCTGGTATCAGAAAGCCTTTTTTATTTTGGTTCATTGTACCCAAATGAACCATGGAGCATCAAAACAAAGGGATAAAAGCTTGGCTACCCAACGACCGTCCTAGAGAAAAACTGAATACGCACGGAAGGCAGTCGTTATCAGACGCAGAGTTGATTGGACTACTTTTTGGAACAGGCCATGGCAAAAAAACAGCTGTTGATATTGCCAGGGAACTTCTTGCAGCCTTTCAGGGTGATTTAAACAAACTTGGAACGGCTACCATTAGAGAAATTATGCGTGTTCCGGGCATCGGCCCAGCAAAAGCAAGCACCTTGCATGCAGCCTTAGAACTCGGGAGGCGCCGAAAAAACTTAGTTAACTCAAAAGATGCCGCCATCATTAAGTCAAGTAACGACGTTTACGAACATTTCAGGCATTATTTCGAAGATGTAACTCACGAAGAATTTCGCGTAGCCTTACTTAATCGAGCACACCGTGTGATTCACCTCGCTTTGATAAGCGTAGGGGGAATCACAGCCACAGTAGCCGATCCCCGTAAAATCCTAAAGCATATGGTTGAACAACAAGCAAGTTCTATAGTACTCATGCACAATCATCCGTCGGGACAACTTGAACCCAGCAAATCAGATGTTGAACTTACAGAGAGAATTCAACTTTTAGCACAACATTTAGATGCAAGCGTTCTTGACCATGTCATTTTTACCAATACGGGTTACTTCAGTTTTGCCGATAATGGATTAATCTAATCTTTGATCATTGCAATTTGTGCGTCACAACTCCGGAGGTCTCTGGCATAATTCCCTTCCTTTTGGTATATTTGTTGCTATCAGCTTTAAAACAGCTTATGAAAAAACTCATACTATCAGTCTTCATCACTTTATTTATTGGGAGTGTTTCAGCACAATTGGTAAATACAGGCAGCGATACCAACTACGTGAATGGTCCGGCAAGTGAATTTGAATTGGTTGCCAAAGCTAATGTTCGAAATACCAGTACTTCTTCTGCAACTTTTCGTTGGGTAAGAATTACCAATAGCCTTACTGCAAATTGGAAATCGGCCGTTTGTGATGTAATTACCTGTTACAGCGACCTAGCCGATAGCTCAGACTTTACGCTTAATGCGAATGAAATTGGTAACATCGATGTGCATTTTTATCCATTCAATACCGCAGGAACGGGCTTAACACGCGTTCGTGTTTTCGAAGTGGGCAATCCGTCTAACTCTGTAACCATAACTTTTATGGGTAGTACTGGTGCTAGCATTGCCGATGTAAAAAAACCAGAATTCAAACTCTTTCCTATTCCAGCTACCGACGTTCTTTACCTCAAATCGGTGAAAAACTTAGGAAATGGTCATTTAGAAATTTATAATGTGATAGGTAAAAAAGTGTTGGAAATGAATTTTACCAGTGCCAATCAAAACATTGAAATACCTGTTGCTACCTTACCCAAAGGCAATTATATCATACGGGTATCGAATGGCAAGCAGGTAGTTTCGAAATCCTTTATCAAAAACTAAGAACTAAATCTTACCATAAAAAGGGGCCAAGCATGGCCCCTTTTTTTATTACTCAATTGCTTCGGCGTACTCAACCAGCAATCCAACATCGGATATACCAGGCAAAGGATCTTCGCGCATAAACTGCTCGATGACTACTCGATATTTACCTACTGAAGTAAACTTTGCTGCTTCACGCCAAAGTATTTTGCTCTCGTACAAATCTCCCAGTCCTTTACCCAACCATTTTCCGGCAGGGTCTGCCAAGTTAAAACTTACAGTTTGCGTACCTGTTTCACCTGTTGGACTATAAAGATGCAATCTCACATATAAATTACGATAGGCATAGGCTCCTGTATGTCGTACATTGAGGTACACGTTGTAAAATCTCGATGTATCTTCCACAGGGACATCAACTGATACGGTATCTATATATCGCCATTCTTGATTGGCAATAGGCTTGAACGTATCGACCACGGCGTTGTTCTTACATCCGAGTAGAACGGTTGCATAAAAAAATCCAACTACAATAAACCGTTTCACGCTTCGCCTCCCGGTTTATCTGGTCTAGGGCGGTTTGGTCGCCGACGATTATTTCTGTTTCGGTTGTTTGGGTTGTTTTCCCTTCTTGCTTCACCCGTTGGTCGCTCACCCTCGGCTCGTGCTCCCTGATCCTGCCGCGGAGGACGATTCGCTGAATCAGCATTTTTTGGTTGACCACCCTCTTCACGTGGTCGTACATTAGCAGGTTGAGGCGAACTTCTTTCTTCCCGTGCACCTCCTGGCGCTGAATTATTCGGTCGGTTCCCTTGGGGCCGAGGTCCTCGATTGCGTTGGTCTTCGCGTGGCTGCCCCTGTTGATTTGGCCGCTGACCACGATTCTGTTGAAACTGTGCGGATTCTGGACGCTGATTACTTACCGAACCCTCTGTCCCAGAAGAACTAGCTTCTTGCTTTGTGGGCGTAGGAAACGTTCTTTCGGGTCGCTGGTTATTGTTTCTTTTTTTCTTCTTTCGGCGACGTCCTTCCCGATCAAAACGATCGAGTCCACCCTCGGCAACACTTTCAAAATCAAGCTCTACCAATTCGAGTTCTTCCTCTAATTGTTCGATGAGTTCTTCAATTGTAGCCGGTTTCTGCCCCTTTTTGTTGAGTTCTTTTACCTCTTTCACCTTCTCGGGCGTTAGCGCAAATGGAACAATTTCGGCATTAAAAGGTGCGCCTTTAGGCTGTTGCTTTTGGTACCACATCTGCTTTTTGAAGATGTCGGTCTTTATTAGCTCGTAATTTCCTTCTGCTGTTTGCAAAATGCGCGCATCGTTGGGAAAGTCCTTCTGAGCGTCGATATAGGTATCGAGTTCGTAGTTGAGGCAACATTTTAGGCGGCCGCATTGGCCAGCAAGCTTAGCTGGATTGAGCGACAAGTTTTGATAGCGCGCAGCAGAAGTAGACACGGTTTTAAAATCGCTCAACCAAGAAGAGCAACACAGTTCCAGGCCACAAACACCTAAGCCACCAATTCTGCCTGCCTCTTGTCGTGCACCTATTTGTTTCATTTCTACGCGCACCTTAAACTCATCCGCTAAATGACGGATTAGCTCTCTAAAATCAACTCTTTCTTCAGCGGTGTAATAGAAAATGATTCTCGATCGGTCGGCTTGAAACTCAACATCCCCAAGTTTCATGTCTAACTTCATGGAGCGGATAATATTCCGTGATTTAGCCATTACCTCCGGCTCTTTGGCGCGTAATTCGAGCAGTTTTTCTACATCCTGTTCGTTCGCCTTGCGGTATAGCTTGCGAATATTCGGGCTGTCTTCGGCAATTTTTTTGCGCTTAAGCTGCAGCCGCACAAGTTCACCTTTCAGGCTAACCTTTCCTACGTCGTGTCCTGAACTACCCTCAACCACCACCCAATCTCCTGGAAACAAATCTATTGCGTCTGAATTCCTGAAAAATTCTTTACGAGTACCTTTGAAATGTACTTCTACGATATCAAACTCACGCTGCCCCCAGGGGAGGTCAACGTCTGACAACCAATCAAAAACATTTAGTCGGTTACATCCACCACTGGCGCAGGAGCCTTTGTTGCCGCAACCTGCAGGTGAACATCCACCGCTACTACATGATCCACATCCCATTCCTTACGCGCTTTACTAATTAACAAATATACAAGGAATCATGCCACAGGGGTTGCAGCCGACGCCTTGGCTTTTTTCGTTTGTGCGAGCAAACGTTCTATTTCGTTTGCCATGTTGTGAAAAACCAACTTCGCATTTGCATTTCTTTCGATGTAGTACGACGCATCATTCATGACACGATTGAACTCTTGAAAATTATGCTTCAAAATAAGCGGTGAAAAATCTTGAACAAACTTTAACTCCGTGTCGCGCAGGCGCACCAATTTCGCAGAACCATACTGCATGA
Source organism: Chitinophaga pinensis (assembly GCA_943369355.1). Taxonomy (GTDB): domain Bacteria; phylum Bacteroidota; class Bacteroidia; order UBA7662; family UBA7662; genus UBA7662. The sequence continues at coordinate 384,559 of CALRMX020000003.1, forward strand.
GAAAACATTCTCTCAGCATGTGCAGGCCATATTGCAAGAAATGTTTCTTTTGATCTCGAGTAAGCTCAGAAATTTTAAGTACCCAATCGAGTATTTTCAACCCATCCCCACTATAACACACTCGCATACAGGTGATGAACAACTCTTCGTTGATACTTACCTCATGATCGACCAAAGACACAGCGGTTCGAAGATTACCTTCAGAAAGTAAAGCAATACTATGGGCCTGCTGCTGCCCGATTTGAAATTTATCGTTTAGCCAAACCGCCAAGTCATCGGTAGTTATGCGAGGAATTTTTATGAGTTGGGTACGCGATAAAATTGTGGGTAAAAGCAATTCTTGTCGTTCGGCGACCAACAGAAATACTGTTTTAGCCGGTGGTTCTTCAATAATTTTCAATAGGATATTACCCGTATCCTTCAAGTACTCGGGCAACCAAAGAACAACTATCTTATATTTTCCCTCAAAGGTATGAAGCGACAACTTGCGAATAATGCTGGCACACTCCGATTTAGGAATATTGCCCTGCTTTAGTTCCCCGCTATGTGCTAACATCCAATCGTTATAACCCAGGTATGGGTTATCGAGTACTGCTTCACGGAACTCTTTCAGGTATAAATCGGCTACATCTTCCTTTTCCTTTTGAACAAAAGGAAAAGACAAATGCAAGTCTGGGTGAATTAGCTTCGCGGTTTTTATACACGAGGGACAATTTCCACATGAATCGGCTTCGAGAGGTGACTGGCAATTTAAATATTGAGCATAGGCCAATGCCAAGGGCAATGCACCTGTTCCTTCATTCCCCAAAAAAAGTTGAGCATGACTTATTCGACCTTCATTGACGGTGGCAATAAGCTTTTGCTTTAAACTATGCTGACCAACTATCTCACTAAACTTCACTACCGCTCTTTTTACCAAAAATACATCGGTAAGCAGTCGATACTATAAACCAATTATTCACATCTCGAAAAAAAGGCTGGAACTCTACTTTCAGGGTAGGTTTCTTCTTGCCCCGAGATCATGAAGCCAACATGTCCGCCATTGGGTAACAACTCAAGATTAACGAACGGCGATTCTTTACACTCATCAATAGGGAAACAACTTTGATTTAAAAATGGGTCGTTCTTAGAGGTAATAAAGAGCACAGGGCGCCGAATATGCGCTATAAAAGGCTTACTGCTGCATTTATTGTAATAATCTGCCGCATTTAAAAAACCGTGCAAAGGAGCAGTAAACTTGTCGTCGAATTCGCGTAAGCTTTTTAATTTATCGATGCCCTTTAAATCAAAGTGCGCAGGAAAAACCTTCGCTTTTTGCTTTACCTTTTTGGTGAGGGCTTGCAGAAATACGGTTCGATATGGCCAGCCCATTGGCGAGTCGAGGCAAGTACAACTTCCAGCCAAATCGGTAGGCACTGAAATGACAGCTGCTGCAACAATTTGATTTTGAGCTACTTCTGACCGTTCGCCCAAATACTTTAAAATAAGATTACCCCCTAAACTAAATCCAACCAGAAAGATGGGTTTATTGAACTGATTGCTTATCCAATTCACCATACAATCAAGATCATAAGTTGCCCCTGAGTGATAGAATTGTGGCTTTTTATTGATTCGGCTTCCACAAGAGCGATAATTCCAAGCAGCCACATTGTAGCCGTGGGCAAGTAGAGCCTGAGCCATGCCAAGTATATACGGACGGCGGCTGTTACCTTCCAAGCCATGACATAAAACCACCCAAGGTCTATCTCCAAGTTCATAGAGATCTACTTCTAATTCATCCCCATCGGGTGTGGAAACAACAGCCTCCACGGGAGGTTGACAAACTACTTTCCTGAATACGCCTGGCAGTATGGTTTGTAGTTGTCCTCCTAATTGAAAAACTGGTGAACGTAACGCATAAACGTTATTAACAGGCATTGAACTTTTAACGATTGGCGAAGTTGAAGATATATGAATTCTACAACACAAACACTTTTCTTAGAACCAAGAATAGTAGCATCGGCACTGTCTTATGCGGCATACCGATTATTGATTGATGGCTTGTTGGCCGAAAACAAAACCACAGGTTCGAATCAATCGGAAGCAATGTTGAATTATACGAAGATGAACGTACAGCGGATGAATCGTATCGACAAACATTGGGGCCTTGAAAAAACTACGCTTGAATTGCTACAAACCGTTCACAAACCTATGCTATGGCTTGTACTTACTGAGGCTTGGTGCGGAGATGCCGCGCAAAATCTACCTATGATTCATAAAATGGCTGCGGTAAGCGAGCATATTCAATTGCGGATGCTCATGAGAGATGAACATATTCCGCTTATGGATCAGTTTTTGACCAACGGCACTCGTTCGATCCCTAAGCTTTTAGTGGTTAATCCCATCAAGTTAGAGGTAATTTCAAGTTGGGGGCCACGCCCAGCGCCAGCCCACCAAATGGTAAAGGATATGAAAGCACAAGGCATTTCTCATGACGAATATGCAGAGGCAGTTCATAAATGGTACGCACAAGACAAAGGTGTAACCTTGCAAGAAGAGTTTAGAGCATTAATACCTGCTTGGCAAGCCCGATTGGAGCTGTAACTTAGCAGGCTGATGCCAGAGCTTATTCTTTTTCGACATGCTAAATCAAGCTGGTCCAACCTTGAACTAGATGATTTCGATCGCCCTTTAAGTGCACGCGGTTTACGAGATGCTCCAGTTATGGCTCAACGCATCAAGCACATTATTCAAAAAGACGCTTTACTCATAAGTAGCCCGGCGAATCGTGCAGCTTCTACAGCTCGTGCAGCTGCTCGTCTTTGGGGATATTCCTTAAATGCTATCCAATACGCAGCCGAACTCTATCAAGCGAGTGAATCGGAAATTTGGAGGCTTGTACGTCAATACCCTGCTTCCAATGAACAGCTGGTTCTTTTTGGTCACAACGAGGGTTTTTCCGATTTCCTGCAGAAATGTGCAGCCGATTCTGAATTAGAATTACCCACTTCAGGTGTGGTTTGGCTAAGCTTCGAATGCAACGGATGGTCAGCTGTGGCCGCGTCGAATTCGCGAATAAAATTGCTCGACTATCCGAAAAAGAAGGAGTCGTGAGACAAATAATAGTAATACTGTTTATTAGTTTACCCATCACTTCGGCCGCTCAATGGCTCAAGAAACTGCATCCTGATAGTTTACTGAATAGAAATTTTAAATTTTTACCCGTTCCTATCGTTTACCAAACCCCTGAAACATCTTGGGGGTTCGGGTTAAGTACATCCTATTATTTCAATACCGCCAAAGAAGCCTCAAGAGCAAAGACCCGAAGTAGTAATTTGCAGTTTCAAGGTGTGCGTACGCTTCGGCAGCAAACCATTACACAATTCATTTCTGAGATATTTACGCCCGAAGAGCGCTTGTATATACGAAGTTATATCGGCTACCGGGATTATCTTGACCAATACTTTGGACTTGGAAATACTAGCGCTGCTGCTGATAGAGAAGATTACCGATTTAAAAGCTGGGTCATTTCAGCCAATATTCGAAAAAATATAGGCAATTATCATTTCCTTGGGTTTAATACGCGTTTTCAGCGGATGTACGACATTGCCGCTCTTGATTCAGGTGAAATTGCTCTCAATTTGGTAAATGGCTCGAGCCCCAACCGATCTTTCGGCTTTGGGCCCGAATGGGTATACGATAACCGAGATAATGTATTTGCTCCAAGAAATGGACGGTTTCTTCTTGCTTCGTTACGCTATTATCCCCGATGGAATTCTAGTTGGCAAGGCATCAATACCGCGCAATTTGAAAGCCGTTGGTATTTCGAGGGTCCCAAGACTTCAGTTTTCGCCTTTAAAGGCCTATTGGTTCAACAGTTTGGCCCATTGGCACCCTTCAGAGAACTCGCTCAACTCGGTGGGGATGACAATTTAAGGGGCTATTTCAAAGGAAGATATCGCGATCGGTCCATGGTTGAAATACAAAGTGAATATCGTTTTCCGATTTGGTGGGCATTTCGCGGAGTGGTTTTCTGTGGGGTTGGTCAAGTTGGCGAGCAACCAGTCGATTGGTTTAACGCTCCATTGCGATTAAGTTATGGCGGAGGGCTGCGTATGGTAGTAAATCAAAAAGATCGTGTGACACTACGTCTGGACTATGCACGGACAGGAACCGGAGAAGCAGCCTTTTACATAGGCTACAATGAAGCTTTCTAATTAGCTTTGTAGCGTGATAGCCATAGATAAAACACTCATTTCAGAAGATCTTCTTGACAAACATTTCGTTTGTGACTTAAATGCCTGCAAAGGTGCTTGTTGCGAAGAAGGCGACCTCGGGGCTCCCTTGTTGGATAGCGAAATTGATGAGATTGAAAACAATCTCAAAAGTATCCGTTCATTTATGAGCGATGAAGGTAAGGCCGTGATGGACAGTCCTGAAGGCTTTTATGAAATGGCACCCGATGGCGAGTTGGTGACCACCACTGTAGCTGGAAGAGCATGCGTTTTTGCAGTAAAAGGTGACGACAATCAATGGAAGTGTGCCATTGAATTAGCTCATAAAGCTGGAAAGAGTAGCTTTTTGAAACCTATTTCTTGCCATCTCTATCCAGTTCGACTTCAAGAGTATCCACAATTCACTGCTGTGAATTACCATCAATGGGACATCTGTGCACCAGCATGCACATGTGGTTCTGCCCTACAGGTGCCTGTGTTTAAATTTCTCAAGGAACCTCTTATCAGGCGGTTTGGCACGGCTTGGTTTGAACAACTTGAAGCTTATGCAAAGCACAAAAGTTTAGAGTAGACGTATTCGTGCCTATTTCCTAAAGTTATCCCATATCATCGTAAGACGGTGATTGTTCCTTTCTGGTTGTACACTTTGTCGTTCTTACCTACAAAATTGACGATATAGACATATACCCCCTGACTAACGACTGAACCATCACCAGCCTTCCCATCCCAACCGAGTGTATAATCCGTTGATTCGAATAGCCGCTCACCCCAGCGGTTGTACACTTGCAAGCTAAAGCCTCTATCTTCTTCGATAAACACACCCTTGCCCCTGAACTCGCGGTTAACTCCCAACGGTAAAAACGCGTTCGGAAAATAAATCCGCGGCTGCTGTACCACCTCAATCACATTCGAGGTCACCGTATCCTTCAAGCCCAATGGATTGCTATTGCCCTCAAGTGCTTGGATGAAGTAAAGGTAATTGCCATCGTTGTCGGTGAATGCCGATATGTCGTCGTCGTAGGCTGGTGCCCCTAACATGGTTTGGTTAATCGGCAAATACTCCGGGTCGGTTTGTGGTATTCTCCTCAATATCGTGTAACTCTCTACCCCTCCTAACCAACTCGTATAGTCGTTCCATTTTAGCTCATTCGTAAAGTCAATCGCTGGAACTCCTTGTAAAAAGATGCTACTCGCTACTTCTGATGTGTCGAACAACTGACTGCAGATGTCGTATACCAGCACTCGGTACATATACGCATTCTCGCCAGGCTTCGCCTCGGTATCTACATATCGCTGTGTCCAAAACGGACCGTTTAATACCATCTGTGATACGTCATAGCTCGTCAACTCCCT
>CALRMX020000004.1:0-381957 GCA_943369355.1 Chitinophaga pinensis
AAATTGCGGCCATCGGGCGTGAATGCTTGCAGCAGGTAGATGCCGGGGGCTAGCCTATCGGTAGGTATTTCTTGCCGTTGGGCCACAGGCAACTGCTCTTCTCGCACCTTTCGGCCTTGCATATCGTACCACACAAACCGTTGACTTTCTTGCTCGGCCTCCCAATACAAAAGCTCCTGTACCGGGTTGGGATACACCCGCTGCGCTACCGGCAGCTCAGGCCGCGATACCCCCACGCCTACTCCGCTGTTGCGGATGCGGTAGAGGAACACTTTTCTATCAATGCCAGCATGTAAGGTGTTAGCCGAAAAATAAACTCCGCTTCTATTAACTGTAGCTCCTTCAAAAAATAAATGTTCACTCGTTTGAATGGTCAATTCGTCAATCAAATTCAGGTTGGTGTCGAACTTACACACATATACGCCCGTATAGGTGTTCCAAAAAGGAATATCTTTAACATTGGTAAACGTGTATAAAAATCCATCGTATCCGATTTCAATATAGGTATTCTCCCAGAAGTATTCCCTTCGATCAGGGTTACCGAACCTTACTTGACTTAATTGCTGCAGCTGAGGTGACCATTTCGACAATATCAAATCACTTTGACCCAATTGACTAGTGTCGTTAATGCGCCCCATGAATACGAAATTACCCGAAACCAGCTCTTTTACCGCAGTAAGCTGAAAAGGGCCTGAGATAGCGGGATTCAGAAGAACGCTGTCTGTAACAAACTGAAAATTCTGATCATATACTACCAAATCACCTCGGGAAGAAACTTCCCAGTTGCCATTCACCAATGTCGGCCTACACCCATAACAAGAAACTATTTTCCGGTTATTCGAAATGCTACTTACGCCATATACCTCAGTTTCAGTTACATCAATGGGTATTCTGCTCGAATCAAACAAGGCATGTGAACTCAAACTGCCCGTTGATGGAATATAGCGCACAAAAATTGGAAGCGGTTGGATAGTACTGCCGCCCACTAACGTTTCAACATCCAAGCTCACCACTATTTCGTCGGTGCCAGAGCGTGAAAAAGCATTCAACGTCCAATTATTTGGCAATAGGACAAACGATACCATAGTGCCCAGCGTACTGTCGTTGGTAGACTGATAAAACGCTAAAGTATCTGGCCCCACATTGATACGCATCGTGTGGTAAGTATTGCCGATTTTTATGCGCCTCAATATAGCACGGGATGTTGACGGGTATTCGAAAGTTGATTTGTTCAACGCATTACCCAAACTATCCAGTTTACTTGTGAAATAAGGTATTTGACCACTAAGTACTCCAAAAACCGATGTGAACCAATCCACTGTATCGCCAGTGCTATTCAGATTTGCAGTAATTCGACCATCATAAACTTGGATGGTGTCGATACTGAGCTGGGCCGAGCCTATCCTGGGCAACCCCAATACCAGTACCCAAAAACAGTATTTAACCCATTTCGTCATATCCATACGTAAAGATTTGTTTCGTTTTCTTTGCTTTTGTTAAAAATACAACACAAAACCACCCAGCCAAACAAAACAAAAATAAAAAGCCCTGCTTGTTGGGCAGGGTTTGTTAAAAGTGTTATTCGGATTTATTCGCCTTGAAAAAAATCTTTCATGCGGTCGAAAAATGACGATTTTTTGGCATCGTCGGCACCGGGTTGGAAATTGGGTGCTTCGCGCAAACGTTCTAAGGTTTCACGTTCCTCGCGGCTCAAACGATGCGGCACAAACACGTTCACGTAGATGATCAAATCGCCACGGCCGTAACTATTCACACTCGGCAATCCCTTGCCTTTGAGGCGCAACAACTTGCCGGGCTGGGTGCCTGGGTCGAGCTTGATGCGTGCCTTGCCGTCGAGGGTAGGCACATCTACCTGTGCGCCCAAGGCGGCATCCGAAAAGTTGATTTCCAGGTCGAACAAAATGTTGTTGCCGTCGCGCTTGAAATACTCGTGTTCTTCTTCCTCCACCAATACAATGAGGTCGCCGGCAGGACCGCCGTTACGGCCCGAGTTGCCCTTGCCACTCACGGTAAGCTGCATCCCCTCGGCTACACCGGCAGGTATTTGAATGGTGATGACCTCCTCTTTGCGTGCCAGTCCATCGGCATCTACACCGGCAGGGCGCTTGTCGATGATCTGGCCAGTGCCTTCGCAAGTTGGGCAGGTTTGTGTGGTACGCATCTGCCCCAAAATGGTATTGGTCACGCGGTGCACCTGTCCCATGCCGTTGCAGCTGGTACACGTTTTAAAGGTTACCCCGTCGGCGGGAACGGCCTTCGTCACCTTAATTTTCTTCTCAACACCGTTGGCAATCTCTTCCAAGGTGAGCTTTACCCGTATGCGTAAATTGGTACCACGAGGGGCTCGGGCTCGGCCACCGCCGCCACCGCGTCCTCCGCCAAAAAAGCTGTCGAACGGGCTGCCTTCGCCGAAAATATCGCCAAACTGGCTGAAGATATCTTCCATGCTGTGGCCGCCACCACCAAAACCACCGCCGCCTACTCCTTGGTGACCAAAACGGTCGTAGCGGCTGCGTTTTTCCCGGTCGCTGAGCACTTCGTAGGCCTCAGCTGCTTCTTTGAACTTCTCCTCGGCGGTATGGTCGCCGGGATTTTTGTCGGGATGGTACTTGATGGCTGCTTTGCGGTAGGCCTTTTTGAGCTCATCGTCGGTAGCATTGCGGTCTACCCCAAGTATTTCGTAATAATCGCGTTTGGCCATTTTATACTCCTACGATCACTTTGGCATAACGTACAACGGTATCGCCGAGACGGTAGCCCTTTTCTACTTCCTGTATTACCTTATTCACCTGCTCTTCGCCTGCCGGAGCCTGCGAGATGGCTTCATGCAGTTCAGGGTCGAACATTGTACCACTTGCTTCAATCGGGCTGAGCCCCTTGCCTTGAAGTACCTGACGGAATTTGGTGTACACCAAGTCAACGCCTTGTTTCACCGAACCTACATCGGTGGCGGTTTCCATGACCTGTAAGCCTCGCTCAAAATCGTCGAGTACGGGTAAAAGCTCGACCACCAAATCTTTCGATGCGGTTTTAAACAACTCCAAACGCTCCTTGGAGGTGCGGCGTTTGTAGTTCTCGAATTCCGACATCAGATACAAATATTTTTGGTTCAGCTCGTCGATTTGGGCACGCAAACCAGCCGCCACATCCTCACCCTCGGCCGCCGTTGTTGCGCCATCGGTGGCTGTCGTTGTGTCGGCAACTTCGGCCGATTCGGCAGTCATTTCAGGATTTTCGGTGTCGGGGGCTTTTTTCTCTTTGCTCATGCGTTTTTTCGTTTTGCTCCACCAGGACGCAAGATTGTTGCCATCGGCTTTTTTCATGTCATTCTGTCAGCGCTGCAAAAGTCGGTAAAAAATGAACAAAACCGCCAAAAACCAAAAGTCAATGCTGTAAAAACAAAAAAGCCATCCGTCTTGTCGACGCATGGCTTCTTGCGGCTGCAAGGCAGCACTTATTTCTTCACCAGCTCTTTGAGCCGAGCCTCGAGGGCTGGACCACGCGGACTAACAGCCACGATGATGCCGTCGCCGTCGATCAAATAGCTCATCGGGATGCCGTATACGCCATACGCCTGTGCTGCGGCATTGCGCCAGCCCTGCAGGTCGCTCACGTGGTAAGGCCATACCAACTTATCGTCATTGATGCCTTTTACCCAACGGTCTTTGTTCGTATCGAGCGATACGCCAAACACGGTAAAGCCTTTGCCGTTGACGAAGTTTTTGTCTTTATACTCGTTGTATGCCTTCACCACATTGGGGTTCTCCATGCGACAAGGCCCACACCACGACGCCCAAAAATCGATGAGCACCATCTTGCCTTTGAGCGAGCTTAGTTTTACTTTTTTGCCATCTACGCCGTCCATTTCAATATCGGGCGCCTTTTGGCCTACTTTGAAGCCTTGTTGTGCCTGAACTTCACTGCTGGGGTTCAGGAAAAATGCCACTCCACCAACCAGCAGAAGGCTCACAAAAATAAGTTTACGCATGCTTGTATATTTTCTGATTCAAAATTAAACGATTCAAAAGCCTAACGTGCTTTTTGTCATTAAAATACGATGAGAAGACGAAAATAGTTCTCTAACTACTACCCCGGCTGCATATTTCTTGATATTACGCAATCTTTGTATTTTTAACAGAAATCGCGCTGCGAAAAAAGTTTTGTCAATCCTCAAGAATGAACTCAAAGCTATCGTTTCAGGAAAGAGCCCAATTAGGCATGGAACTCTTATCCAAACAATTACCAACCTCCTTGATTATGGCCAAAGAACAGGCCCAAAAACTGAAATCGATGAGCAAATCAAAAAACAAGAAGAAAAAAATCTAAAACACTTCATTGATCGCCATCATCTTTGGATCGATTTCAATCCATCAACTTACTTCAGTCGAGGCGCCGAACAAGCCGTTTTTTTATTGGATGAAAGGTCTGTACTCAAACTTAACGACGGAATTTACTATTCATCCAAAAGAGACTATTTCATAAACCTTCTGCTCCACAACTATTTTTTTCCGGATACAGCCTATGAATTAATTGGCTTTACCTTTTTTGAAAACCGTCTTTGTTCGGCAGTAAAACAACCATTCGTTCAAGCCACCGAATTAACCAATCAAAAAATCTTAGACGGTTTTCTGCAAAAAAATGGTTTCAACAGAATTAGGAACCACGATTATTACCATGCTGGTGCTGGCATTATTCTCGAAGACTTACATGATGAAAATGTGCTGTCACATCATTCATTTCTGTACTTTATCGATACCGTTTTCTATTTAGACCTTTCTTTTTTCGAGGTTTAACGGAAAATCAAGTGCAGAAACGAATTGGCCACTTGCCTTAAATCCGCTTCAACTGTGCTCCCAAAGCTTTGAGTCGGTTCTCTATATCCTGATAGCCGCGGTCGATTTGGTTGATGTTGTCGATCACACTTTTGCCTTCGGCCGAGAGCGCTGCTATCAGCATCGATACCCCAGCACGTATGTCGGGGGAAGTCATCTTGATGCCCCGGAGCGGATATCTGCGGTCGAGCCCAATCACGGTAGCACGGTGCGGATCGCATAAAATGATTTGTGCACCCATATCAATGAGTTTATCCACGAAAAAGAGCCGGCTTTCGAACATCTTCTGGTGTATCAAAACAGAACCTTTGGCTTGGGTGGCCACCACCAAAACGATACTCAGCAAGTCGGGTGTAAAGCCCGGCCAGGGCGCATCGGCGATGGTCAAAATCGAGCCGTCGATGAAGGTGTCGATTTCGTAGCTGTCTTGTGCGGGGATGAAAATATCGTCGCCGCGGTACTCGAGCTGTATGCCCAAGCGGCGGAATACGTTCGGGATGATGCCCAAATGTTCAATACCTGCATTTTTGATGGTGATTTCGCCTTGGGTCATGGCTGCTAGGCCGATGAACGAGCCTATTTCAATCATATCGGGCAACATGGTGTGCTCACAACCACCCAGTTCTTTCACGCCTTCGATGGTGAGCATATTGCTGCCAATGCCGCTGATTTTGCCACCCATGCGGTTGATCATCTTGCACAGCTGCTGGATATAAGGCTCGCAGGCGGCATTGTATAAGGTGGTGATGCCCTGCGCCATGCAGGCTGCCATAATCACGTTGGCGGTGCCTGTTACCGAAGCTTCGTCGAGCAAAATGAAGGTGCCCTTGAGGTTGTGGGCATGCACCCGGTAAAACTCTTCCTTGGCATCGAACACAAACTCGGCACCTAGCTTCTGGAAGCCCAAAAAGTGGGTGTCGAGTCGGCGGCGACCAATTTTATCGCCTCCGGGTTTTGGTATAAAGCCTTTGCCGTAACGGGCCAATAAGGGACCCAGGATCATGATCGATCCGCGCAAACCTGCACCTCGACTCCTAAACTCATTGCTGTGCAGGTAGTCGAGATCGATGTTGGCGGCTTGAAAACGATAGCTCCCTTTGCCCAATGGCGTGACCACCACACCCAACTCGCCCAACAACTTGATGAGATTGTTCACATCGAGTATGTCGGGAATATTGTGGATGGTGACCGGTTCGGCAGTCAACAAGACCGCCGAAATGATCTGTAAGGCTTCGTTTTTGGCACCCTGCGGGGTGATTTCTCCTTGGAGGCGTTTGCCGCCTATGACTTCGAATGAATCTTGTTGCACGTATCAGCGGTTTTTCCGGCGGAACCGGTTTTGGTTGTTCTTTTTGAAATTGCGACGGGCACCCTGCTCCTTCTGAGCTGCCGGGTTGCCGGTAAAGTGTTCGAGCACCGTGCTTTCGCTGCTCAGGATGATGCGGCCCTGACTCAAACGTTTCAAGTCCTGAAATATATCTTCGTCGTTGATCACACTTTTGTTCCAGTTGCGGTAGCTCATCTTCATGAAGTTGGCGATGTACTCGCACAAGGCCTGCCTTTCGGAGCCTTCTTCTTTGGCCACTGCCTCCTGGATCATTTGCTCCAATATTTTGCCGTAATGACGTATTTTAATATTCGTAGCGGGGTAAGGCAGCCGCTCCGGACGGCGTTCGAGCAACTCCTTCTGCGGCTTGGGATAGGGCGAGTCTACGTCTACGTCCAAACCGGCAATCAGGAAAAAATGATCCCACAGCTTGTGTTTGTAGTCGGCTACATCGCGGGGTTGCGGGTTCAAAATGGCCATGATATCGATCAGGCTGTTGGCAGCTTTGGTGCGTTCTTCGCGGGTGGGCAGCTCACGAATGTGCAGGGCCATATTCTGTATGTTACGGCCATATTCGCTGATCACGAGCTGCTGACGCTGGGTGTTGTACTCCATATCGGAAAAGGTCAGGATAAAATCTTGATTTTGGCAAATTTGAGCAAAATCTGCTTCTGTCCAAGCCCTTGGAAAAAGATCGTGGCTTTGGTATCTGGAAAATCGCCTTCTAACTGCACCACCTTGCCTACGCCAAAACGTTGGTGCTCTACCTCCTGCCCCACCTGAAGATGGCGCGGATCGTCGGCAACAAACTCGCTCTCAGGCGTTAGGCGCACAGCCTGTTGCTGCTGTGCCAAACCCGTGGGCTGCGGACGTGGACCACCCAGAGGCGAGGTACGTCCGGGTACGGCGCCGGCGGCGGCCGGGCGGGCGGGACCGGTACGCTGAGGGGCCCCATTGCGGCTAAAGCTGTCCCAGCCGTTGTTCCACGACGAGGCGCCGGCACGTTCCGACGAAAAATCGAAGCCTTGCTGGCGTTCGCCTACCAACTCGAGGGTTTCGGGGTCCATGTCCTGCAAAAAGCGGCTTGGCTCGCAGTTGAACAACGAACCGTGCTTAAACCTGCTCAACGCATAGGTAATGGTAAGCTCCTGCTCGGCGCGGGTAATGGCCACATAAAATAGCCGGCGCTCTTCTTCCAACTCGGTGCGGCTGTTCATCGACATCTGACTTGGGAACAGATTTTCTTCCATGCCCACGATATACACCTGCGGGAACTCCAAACCCTTGGCCATGTGCACGGTCATCAGCGTTACTTTGTCGCTCTCGCCGTCTTCGTCCTGGGTGTCGCGGTCGGTGAGCAGCGATACCTGCTGCAAGAAACTTCCCAAACTTTTGTCCATGGGCAGCTCGTCGCCTTCTATCAATTCGTCGTTTTCTACAAACTCCTTGATGGCATTCAGCAATTCTTCGAGGTTCTGCAATCGGCTCACGCCTTCTACCGACTTATCGGCATACAGCTCGCCGTATAGCTGTGAATGTTTGCCCACATGCACGGCCAGCTCCCAAGCATTCATGCGCTTTTCGAGGGCCTGAAAACTTTGTATGAGCACCCCAAACTCGTAAATCTTTTGTGCACCACCTCCAAAATTGTACTGTTGAATGTCGCGCACCACGTCCCACAAGGTGATGTTATGCTGGTCGGCGAGCACAATCAGCTTATCGATACTCACCTTGCCAATACCCCTCGCCGGGTAGTTGATCACGCGCTTCAAGGCTTCTTCGTCCGACGGGTTGATCACCAACCGCAGGTAGGCAATCATGTCTTTGATCTCCTTGCGTTGGTAGAAGCTCTGTCCGCCATACACCCGATACGGGATGTTGAGCTTGCGGAGGGCTTCTTCAAGTGCGCGCGACTGGGCGTTGGTGCGGTAGAGGATGGCAAAATCGCGGCTTTTCAGCTGCTGCTTCATCTTCTTCTCCTGGATGTCGTGGGCAACGGTACGTCCTTCGTCGTTGTCGCTCATGGCGCGCACCACCTTGATTTTGTTGCCCTGCGCATTGTCGGTCCACAGGTTTTTTTCAAACTGATGGAGATTTTTGGCAATCACACTCGAGGCAGCCGAAACGATGGTTTGGGTGCTGCGGTAGTTTTGTTCGAGCCGGAAGGTGTTGAGCTCGGGATAGTCTTTTTCGAAACTGAGGATGTTCTGGATGTTGGCGCCACGGAAAGCGTAAATGCTCTGCGCATCGTCGCCCACCACGCAAATGTTGCGGTTGGCTGCGGCAATCATCTTCACTATTTTGTATTGGGCAAAATTGGTGTCCTGGTACTCGTCAACCAAAAGATATTTAAAGCGGTGCTGGTATTTGTTCAGCACATCGGGGTACTGCATCAGCAGCAGGAAGGTTTTGTAGAGCAGGTCGTCGAAGTCCATAGCTCCAGCTTTGAAGCAGCGGGCGGCGTACTTCTCGTACAGCAGGTAGAGTTTGGGCCTACCCGTGCTCACGTCCATGGCACGGAGCTCTTCGTTGGCGGCATATTCGGCGGGACCGAGTAGATTGTTTTTGGCGCTCGAAATACGGCCATATACCAAATTGGCTTTGTAGAGCGTATCGTCGAGCCCTTCTTCTTTGATGATGCTTTTGAGCAGCGACTTGCTATCGTCGGTATCGTAAATGGTGAAATTGGTGGGATACCCCAACTTATCGGCCTCAAAGCGCAGTATGCGGGCAAATACCGAGTGAAAAGTGCCCATCCATAAATTTCGTGCTTCGGGGCCAACGATGGTCTCAATCCGCTCACGCATCTCCCTTGCTGCCTTGTTGGTAAAGGTAAGTGCCAGCACATTAAACGAATCTACCCCTTTGTGCAGGAGGTGCGCAATGCGGTAGGTGAGCACACGTGTTTTGCCCGAGCCGGCACCGGCAATAATCATCACCGGACCCTCGGTACACTCCACAGCCTTGCGTTGCTCGGGATTGAGTTTTTCGAGATAATCCATTGTCCAAAAATAGCCGTTATCCACCGCAAGGCCGCGAGGAGTTATCCTCATTTTTTAGACCGCTTGACTAGCTACAAGACCAGCCTTTTGCCCGACTGTTAAAAATTGTTTAGCTTGAAGTTTAAACCCTATGGCTATGAAGAACTTTTTACGCACCCTGCTTTTGTTATTTGCTACCGCAGCAAGCGTTCATGCTGGCTCGGGCGGACCCGACGCTTACGGCTACATTTGGCGCGATAGCAACGAACCCAACGGACCTGTTTACAGCTGGTACGACATCACCACCACGGGTACCTTGGTTACAGGCCTCGGCGACGACAATACTGCCGGTCCCTTTGGTTTTATCTCAGGTTTCCAATTTTATTGGTACAATACCGAGCAAATATGGATAGGTTCCAACGGCTACCTCGGCTTTTCGAGCACCAACATCGCCTCGCCTTTTCCCAGCATCCCCAATACCGCGCTCCCCAATAATTTCATCGCCCCTATGCTCAGTGACCTCATCTTTGGTGCTCCAGGCACCAATGCGCAGTGCTATTACAAGGTGCAGGGCGACACCATTTGTGTAAGCTGGCTCAACGTTCCGTTTTGGAGCGCCACAGCCCCGGGTTATGCAGGAGCCAACAGCTTTCAGGTAATACTCAACAAGGCCGATAAAAGCATCACCTTCAATTACTTGCTCCAAACGGGTGTTACGCAAAACAACGACATCACCATTGGCATCGAAAATATTGCCGGAAACCTCGGATTGCAACACAGCAAAAACATTTACCCTACCGATACTTTTTCGGTAAAATTTTATTACCCCACGGTGGTGACTTACCAAGCCATCGACGGTGGTGTTGATTGGAATGTAAACGATGGCAATGGCGCCGCTTTCGTAAGCAGAGGTGTTGTACAAAACTTAACAACCGGCATCCGCAATTACGGTAACCAGCCGTTACCTACCATCAACGTGAGTAGTACGGTAACCCGTGGAGGCACTACCTTGGTAACCAATACCGGAACGGTGACCAACCTGGCACCAGGAAGCGAACAAATACTCAACCTCACCACAGGGCTGGTACCCACCCTCGACGGCATTTACGACATGACCACTACGGTGAGTGGAATTACGGGCGACTTGGTCCCGGCCAACAACAGCCTTCGAACGAAAATTATCGCCGTGGATACTACTTTGCCGCAGATCATACTCGACTATTCCGATGGCTCGCCCAATGGTACGGGCTTGAGTTGGAGCAGCGGCAACGGAGGCATAGGGTACTACATCCAACCGCCCTACTATCCCTGTAAAATCGACGACTACCGCATCAACATCGTTTCCGACGCGGCAGCTACGGGCTGCTATTTGAAGTTATTCGACGACAATGGCCCCAATGGTGGCCCGGGTACCTTGCTCGACAGCACCTTTGCCGCTCCAGGCACTTTCACCTTTAACGCCTACACCCTCGTACCCTTGCGCAATCGCAATGCTGTGATTAGCGCAGGTGGATTTTGGATCTTGTGGGAGATGCCACCTGGCGCAAACATCACCATCGCCCGCGATACCGACCTGCCCATTTCTTATCGCAGCATGGAAGTATTGCAGGGCAACTGGGCCAGCTATCGGGCACGGTTTACCGAAGACTTCCTTTTTGGCGTGAGCACCCGGCACTTTTTGGTTCGCGACCTCTCGGTTACCGAGTTGCTCAACCCCGCGCCGGGCAGCACGGTGACTGCGCCGGTGAATCCACAAATCAGAATACGGAACATCGGCAATTTGGCCAACAACGTAAGTTCGGTGAGCTATCGTTTTGGAGGTACTCCTACAGTAACCGAAAGTATAGCCGCCAACACCCTGCAGCCAGGCGATTCACTCACGTATACCTTCACCCAAGCGTGGAGCAACACCATTCAACAAACGGCAAATTTCTGCTTTTGGATAAACATGACCGGCGATGCTACCCGCACCAACGATACCATTTGTGCGCAAGTGACCTACAATCCATCGACGAGCGTAGCCGAATACGGCAGCCTGCCGGTACGCGTATATCCCAATCCAACAGCCGACCTGGTGAACTTTGAGTTTGGCAACGGCGTTGGTACCGCACAATTGCGTTTGTTTGACCTGCAAGGTCGCTTGCTCCGAACAGAGGACGTTGATTTGGGACAAGCCTACCCTCTTTCGCTGAGCGGATTGCCCGATGGTTTGTACCAGTACATCTTGCTCCAAGAACAGCGACAAGCAACCGGTCGTTTGGTTAAACGAGCCAACTAAATCCATAACATAAAGAACCCCGTCGATTGGCGGGGTTTTGTTTTCGCTTACAATCTTTGGGTTTAATGCCAAAATATGGCTGAATTTCCCTACCTTTGCGCGGAAATTTAGAAAAATATGTCAGGCAAATACACCTTTACCATGATCAAACCCGACGCCGTGAAAGCGGGTAACATCGGTAACATTTTAGCTATGATTAACAATGCAGGTTTTCGCATTGTTGCCATGAAATACACACAACTCACCAAAGCTCAAGCCGGCGAATTTTACGCGGTACACAAAGAGCGTGGTTTTTATGGTGAGCTGGTCGACTTCATGAGTTCTGGTCCCATCGTGGCTGCAGTTCTTGAAAAAGACAACGCAGTGGCCGACTTCCGTACCCTCATCGGCGCTACCAATCCCGAACAGGCTGCTGAAGGCACCATTCGTAAGAAATACGCCAAAAACGTGGGCGAAAATGCCGTTCACGGTTCTGATTCCGACGAAAATGCCGCTATCGAAGGAGGTTTCTTCTTCTCCCAACTCGAGCGTTTCTAAGTCGAAACCCAACAAAAAAATCCCGCCTCGATGAAGCGGGATTTTTTTGTGGGTATGTCAATACTACTTTATGCCTTCACCACCAATCAGCAGGGGCGCTTTGCCATCGGTGATGATGATTTTTGCATTCGGCGACTTCGACAAGTCCCCAAAGGCTTCGATGGTACGCATTTGAATGATTTTATCGGTCAAACCCTCCGACAGTATCTTTTGTGCATCACTAGCGCCTTTTGCTTCTATGATTTTGCGGTCGGCTTCCAGCTTGGCCTGCTTCAAGATGAACTCCATGCGCATTACATCTTGTTCGGCTTGCAATTTTTGCTCAATCGAACTGGCTAAACCTGCTGGAAGTTGTATGCTCTTCATGAGCACGGCGTCAATCTGAATTCCAGTATTGACCAAAGTTTCCATCATTTTATCGCGTATCGCTTTTTCAATATCGGCACGCATGCCCGAGTGTAAATCTTTGGCAAAATATTGCGCACATACATCGGCCGAAGCAGACCGAAAGATGTTTGCAATGATCACATCAAAGTCGAGTCCGTAATTGCGCACCAATCCGGGTACTTGCTCGGGTGCTAGCTTGTAGAGAATTGAAATTTGGGCGCTTACACTCAAACCTTCTTTACTGGGCAGGCTCAAGGCCAGCTCCAGGTTGTTGGTTTGTACCGATACCCGTACTACCTTGCTAACAAACGGATTGTACGGTACAGGACCGGCCATGGTTACCTTATCGGAGAGTCGGCCGAGGGTTTGTTTCACCCCAACTTCACCGGGGCGGATCACTGCACAAGAGCTCAAAAGCACAAAGGCTACTGCTAAAGAAAAAAAGGAACGTACCATAAGATTGGAATTTCCCTTACAACCCTTTAAGCATTCAAGTTGTTTTAATATCTACCCCAAATAGGGTAGTTTTTACATTTGTTTACAAAAGTTTAGCGTCAAAATCCTTCTACGGCCACTATTATGGCCCTCAAAGTGGCTACTATGAGCCATTTTACACCAAATTGCTCAAAACGAAAGATCATTTCTGTACCTACACTGCAGCATTTCTGGCGCTTGGCCATAAATTTTTAGGGGTTGCGCTTCGTTCAACTTAAAATTGGTGCTAAGCAGCAAAAGTGTGAACTTACACACCGTGAAAAACAAATTGTTCCGGCTCCCAAAAGTACACCCCCTGTGGTTGGTGATTTTTTTTCTGGGTTATGGCGCAGCACCTATTCCGCAACAGGTGCCACAGTTTTATCCGCTTAGCCTGCAAATGTTACACAGCGGACTCGTACAAGCCCAATGGTCAGATAGCTTGGTCTACAGAAATGGAGATGGCCAATCTCAGATATTTCTCAAACTCGACCGTCAGTTTGAAGTAACCGAAGTAAATTCATCTGGAAGAAATTCGGAGCCGCTACAATTCCGCTGGCCCGAAGAGTTGTATTACGAAAATATCCGGTATTGGGTTGAAATCACACAGATTATCCAAGACGACCAATTTCTGACTGTGGCTTTCCAGAGCCGCAGCCCACAAAAAGGAGAGAAACCACATTTTGTAGGCACCCTCTACTACCGAAGAGCGCTAAAAGGCTGGGACCTCATTAATCGGGAATTATTCGCCAGCGAAGACTAAGGATTTAAACGCAACAGCCCGCCATGTTGCGAGCTGCTGCATTCAAACATTATCGAGCCACCAGGAGCCGCATCGAGCGCAATTCGTGTGGCGACGATAAACGAAGCAAATACTGGCCATTGGCCAAGTCGACCAAAGAAATGGTGTTGAATTGATTCGAGAGCTGCTCTGTTTTTACCATTCGTCCGAACAAATCCAATATTTCGAGCTTCACATCCGATTTGGAATCGCCTAAATAAACAAACACTTGGTCGGTGGTTGGATTGGGATAAATACGAACGTTCGCCAAGCTGTTTTCATCTACCGAAACCGTAGAGTTCAAGGTGATGCACAAAGTGTCGTTCGTGCGGTTTGGATCGGCTGCGATTACATTCAGGAAGGCGCAGAACTGCAATGGTCCGCCTACCGTTGGTGTCCAACTCGGTGCCAAGGTAAGTTCGGTAGAATCGCCGGCACCTAAACCTACTGTACTGCTTGTAGGAAAAATAGAACCGCCCGCAGCCCGATAATTCACCGTAAACGGAGTAGTAACGGCTACGGTACCTTCGTTTTTGATTCGCACGCGCACCGTATTCGCTGTACCATTTACATTGCTCCCAGCCACCGGATTCAAAATGCGGGCGATACGTAAATCAGGTTGATTTAGGGTAATCAAAAAAGTATCACGTAAAGTGCATCCATTCGCACTAAAGTTCAAAATGTAATTTCCACTTACGGCTGGCATAAAGTCGGCGTTACTACCGTTAAATACAAGCTGACCGCTGGCTTGATTCAACCATAAGTAGCCACCTCGGTTGTAGTTCAACTGTGCGTTGTAGGTGCCCAAGGTCGATACAATTGCTTGAGAGTTTAAATCCCACGTGGTCGGTAAAATATCCCCACCTTGAAGTTGCTGACCAGATGCACTAGTGACTAGCAAATTGAAAGCTTCTTGTGGCAGTACTGGGCTATATGATGCCCAGCGGTACTGTCGGCAAGCAACAGCATCTACAACTTCCTGTGTACTCGTATCGATGAGGTACACGCCTACTCTGTCGGAAGAGAGATACCAAGAACGAGTATTGGACGGTGCTCCAAAAAAGTACACTCCACTTTGTGGATTATCCACCCCTATTCCACCCACAATCGTAATCACTTTTTGCGAGTCGAGTACGATGTTTGGAAGCGTCATTTCGTACGATTTGATGCCTTCTATGCGCAATTGAATGCCCGCCAAACTTCTCGGCTCGGCCGAAGTATTCGAAATCTCAATGGCGGTGACCGAACTCTCCGTGGGGAAGCCAGCCGGATAATTGGTTTGCCCACCAACTCCTCCTCTGGTATAGGTCATCTCCGAAATGACCAAGCCACCTATATTCGATCGTCCCCGCAAGCGCAAATTGCCATTGGTGGTATTGAATAACGTATCGGGTTGATTCGACAGCAGGCGAAGTCCGGCATCTCTGATGGTATAGATTCGTTTAAGTGGTGTGAGATTGCCCAAAGAATCATTGGCTTGAACATATACATGCACCTTATCTCCCGGCAAAGCAGGAAGCACATTGGTTTGCCATAAGCCTGAGTCGGCCCTCCCGCTCACAAAGGACATTAGTTGACGTACTCTGGGGCCATTATTTACAGCTCTGAATAACCACACACTATCAATTTTACTCTCGTCACGCAGCCAAAGCTGAATCACCCGAGTTGTTGGTACACACTGCGCTAAAAAAGGACTAACCAATACACTATCTATAGCAGGCGGCAAGGCGTCGGTAGCACGTATGCCTGTAAATTCGTAGGCACCAATGTCGGGATCGCTCCCACCTAAACCCGGACGTATATTCCCTACGATGTCCACGTTAGGCGTATCGATACCCGTAATGAACTCCCCGCCGCTTTCGAGCAAAGTTGGAATCGTTGGGCTCGGACGGAGGTTATTAAATCCTACAAAGTTTGGCGGCGTTTTAGGGCCATACGGAACCGACTGCAAATCACTAGATGGATTCGTTTGTCGAGCTACTGCAGCCAAATCGTCTAAGGTTGGGCAAAGTGTTTGGTTGATCAGCGTACCAAAACGCCCTACCAAATTATTCGGATGGTTCGCCACATAATACCCATTGTGATCGAAGGTTGACCCTGCATAACTGAATGCACTTGAAATCCAAATAGCAGCAAAGTAAGCATTGGCATTGCTTGCTGTACTCATGGTATTGGCAAACACATTATTGCGCACGTCCAAGCCAGTAATGTTTGTACCAGTAAGGAGAAGCGCTGCTGATGCGCCTTCACCCGAGGTATCGGGATGTACGCCATTTAAGTGAACCGTATTGTAGTATAATTTGTGACCACTACCCGTTAAGCGAATGCCCGCTGGCTGATTGGTTGAGGTAGACCCGGCATTGCGTGTGGTTAAATCAAAGATTACGTTGTTCACAATTAGAACACCCGTTCCACCTATATTGATACCATAAGCACCTTGCGTAATGCCTGTGGTTGAAGTATTTCGAATACCGCGTATTTCATTGTTCCGAATCACCAGATTCACATTGCCGGTGATGGCTTCAATAGCGGCTGGACTTACGGTGTTTAGCGGACAAATGATCGTGCTGATTTTGTTTCCTTCGATCTTGGTATGCGTACTCGTGTTCATTTCAATCGCCCGCAAACGCATGGTGTCGGTGGCCAATTCATCACCAAACCTATTGCCGAGGATGTAAATGCTATCCACAGGATCGGTAGTCAAGCCTCGGAAGTAAATCCCTTGTGCAATACGCCGGAACCTATTTTGTTGAATCCAAATTTGATAGTTCGACCCAAAACCCGCTGTGCTTATGGTGTTTGCTCCTCCGTAAATAGCATAATGTCCGGTTACGGCCTCGCCATTTCCAAAAAAGCTCAAATTCCTGAAGATCAAATTATTGTTGCCAAGATTATTGCTGCCCCTGAGCCAGATGATAGCCGTACCTGTAAGGGCATTGTTGGCCTCTAACCTAATGCGACTGGAGGTATCGTTCACCGGACTTCCATCTAAGGTGATGTATGCAGCATCGTCGAAACGGAACATGGCCGGCACGGTTGCACTCAACGTAATGGGTATGCGTACATTCACCCCTACTGCTGGAAGTATGGTCACCCTTCGGTTGGGGCCTAAAGTTGGGTTCACACTGAAAACAATTGGGAATGTTTCGTTTTGCCCGTAAATGCTATCAATTAAGGTGAAGGTGGTGTTGCTCGAGAAATTCGACGTATTGATAAAACTAGCCGCAGCGGTGATACTCGCAAAATTACCATTCACCCCAATGGTGTAATTGCTCAATGCCGAAGGTACAATTCGGTAACGAAGCAGATTCGGCGGCGGTATGCTGCCTATCGGTGAAGTTCCCCCTCCACTCGGCGGGAAGGTGGATACTGTACCCGAATTATTTAGTGTTGCAAAATAATACTCAATGGTGTCGCCGGGTTGGATGCCCCCAAGGAGCAAATAGTTGAATAAAAAAGTGTAGTTGATACCACTTTGCTGCGGAATTTGATCGACCGCAAAGTTGGCTTGTCCACGTTTGCGGAAATACATACGCGGACCATTCGTTCCACCTACAAGTCCTAGTGAATCGACTATGGTGATTGAAATAGATCGATTATTCAAAGAAGTAGTATCGGTTAGCGGCACAACCGTGAACTGCGACTGTGAAGAACCTGTAAACTCGTAGGCACCTGGGTCGGGCGTAGTTGCCGAACGAAGTGCGCCTGTGATATCGGTAGCGATTTGACCCACAGGTCGGCCCAAATTATCTGCCTGCAGGCTGTTCGGGACTAACAAGGAGTCGGATTGAAATACTGGGTTTGAAAACACCGAATTGCTATCCACCCCAGTAGCTTGCTGCCATTGTTGAAGGCTCAAGTACGAAGCCGCTGGGGTAAGGACCCGAAAAAGTGCCTGCTGAGTCACCGCGCCGGGCCGGAAATATACGTTTCGGTCGGCCACAAGTGTATCTCGGGTACTCGTGCCAGATACGGTGACGAGCGCAAAATTTGTGGGACTTGATGCCGATTCAGGGTAGGTAGTAATTACGTTATTGAGTAATTCGAGCTGAGCAAAATTTGACGTAGCGGCAGTACCTCCTTCAATCAAAATGCACGCTTGACTGGTGGATGTAGCCGTTGAGCGAGCCTGGAAGTACATTGAATTGTGCGCAATTTGAACGTAATCTGGCCCTCCTGCTGTAGCACCCACAATCTGAAACCCTGCCGTTATCGCAGTGGTGCCGCCATTATTACTGGTTTGGCCGGTGATTTCGTTGTTGAAAATAGCATTTGGTACCCCGGGCGCACCATTCAAATTGGTAAAGCTGCCACTGATTCTTGCCAGCGTTCCTATCCAACGATTCGAAGAAAACGAACAATTCGAAACGCCATTTACCACTAATGCAGCATCGCTATTAAAGGTCCCTAGAAATTCCCGGAAGGTATTGCCCGTAAAACTCAACAAACTTTGACCTGTAAGCTGAACAGCTGTTCCTAAAGCCCCTTCGAACGTATTTTGCAAAATCGCATTGTTTTCAGAAAAAACGGTATCCTGGTCAGTCAAGGCAAATGCCCGTGCAAAGCCTACAAAGCGATTACCGGTAATTTCGGCGCGAATACAGTTTTCGAGCAATACGGCCCGGTTGCTGGCATTGGTACTTAGCGAACTATCAATAAACACACACGAGTTGAGCTGTAAATCGGCACCATTGCTCATCAATACCAAAGGTGTGGCGCTAGTAGGCGCCACACTTCGCACAAACGTGAGCTGCGACAAGCTTATTTGGTTCTCATTGGCAATGGCAATGGTTGGTGCCTGAATACCTGTAGCAGAAGGATACAGCAATACACTGCTAACGCCTCCAGCCGACTGAAAGGTGATTCGAGAACCTGATCCGGGGATATTGCTCAATACAAAATTACTTCGGTATACGCCGGGCAATAAACTAAAGGTTACGTTACCAGCCACCCCACTGCAATTAATCCTATCGATAGCAGCTTGCAGAGTAACAAAATCGGCTGTTGAACTGCCTACGGTATATAATCCTGCTGATAATGGCACACAAATCGTACGTCGGATAGTATCGTTTGTATTCACTTGGTCGGCACTTCCATTTACCTGACTTATCCAAACTTCTAGCACACTGTCGTTTGCTGCAGGCAAGCTAAGCTGGCTGGTAAAACTCAAGGATGTAGACGCGAAGGTGTTCAGATTGGTCACGAAACTCTCCGTCACTACAGGTCGATTTCCTAATCGATAATTAAGCTGAATTTGAGCGATTGGATTCGACCCCAGGTTGGTCAAGTTCACGGTTACAGGCACGATTGCACCACTGGTAAATGGAAATGTTGGCGATACAAAATCTGTCAATCCCCCGTCGCGTTGTGCTAAACTCGCCAAATCAATCCCCAAGGTGCGCTGACCGGTACTAAAACTACCCGTAGCGCTAGAGGGGGTGGCAGCCGTTAAGGCGATATTGGTTCCAGTCCTCACATTGGAACGTATAGAAAAACCATTGCCTGCTGTGCGAGCATCGTAGCTAATTTCGACGATCAACGACTTGGTAGAATCGTAAGGGAAGGCCGTGGTTAAGTCGATGGGGATATAGCCATTCGCCGTGACGCTAGGCACTACCAAGGTGTTTTGCAGACAAAGCGTCAAAGTTGGAAAAGTTGTGCTGGTAAAGGCGGTATCGTTGGTTTGCCCCATCCGCACGGTGAAGTTGCTATATGTACCACTACCCGAACCTGATGCACTCGCAAAATAAATTCGGGTGATGGCTCCCGAAGGCACAGCAGTTAAAAAATCACCCGGACGATAGAGGGTGGTAAGCCTGAGGGTAGTTGTAGCTGAAAAAGGCGACAGATTTGCCGCCGAATTAGGATTGAGTAAAGTAGTATATTGTTGTGCGTGAACCGATAAGCCAAACATCAAGAATAGTCCGACTGCTACTGAAGTGAGTTTTTTCATATCAAATTTGGAATTGCTTTCATACCCTTTCAACCAATACAGGTGTTGCCATTCCAAATTGAATATCTCAGATTTTAGGCTGACGACAACGCGATTTTTTAAATTAATTGAAGTTTAATCTAAAAAATCAGGGCTAAAGCGCTATTGCTATCAACAGCGCACGGTTTTTTTGAACTTCCCGTTCCATTTTGCTGCTGCCTTCTCGATATACGAAGGGGCTTCGGGCACTTTACAGGCTGTTCCACCCATATCTACCTGAATTTCACCCAAAGCATTACCGGCAGCAATGGCCTTGGCTCTCAACGAAGGCACATAGGTTCCTACAGCTATCAAAAAGCTATTCATGGCATAGCGTACCCGGTTTTTGGATTTGTGCAGCGTTTTCACCACTCTGTCGATCAACATGGCTAATTCTCCCTCTGCAAAATGTGCCGAACGCCCAAGGGCTAACAAGCCGCCCAAGGTCGACCAGCCGCATACGGCAATCTGCTCTTTTTCGTCGTCGATCCATTTCATACCGAGTTTGTAACCAAACTTACTCTCGGCAGCAACCCAGGCCACCGAATATTCCGAAAGCATATGCCAGTATGCCTGCTCGGCCCAATAGTCTAAATCCTGCTCGGTCATGGCCTCCTCGTCGGCGATGAGCCCAGCCAAATACATGGCGTCGCCGTTGCCGGTTTCATACAGGGCCAGCGAGAGGGCATAATCCTTTTTCACCCGTTTCACGATGGTTTTCATATCGCCCACACGCACGCCAAAAAAAGGCTCACGCGCGCCATGATTCATCAGCACCTTCTTCATGGTGGGTGTACCCATCTTTTCGAGTTCTAATAAAATTCCATTGACGGTTTCCATGGTCTATCTAAAGATTTTTTAAGGCTTCTCGTTTACTTAAATTACTCAGCGGTGTTTCTTCCACAAATTCAATCACCGCATTCGGGTTGCTGTAGGCGTATTGCCGAAGTGCCCAGCCAATGGCTTTTCGAATAAAAAATTCATCCCAATGCGCGTGTTGTGCGCACAACGAAAACAACAACTCCTGATCGGTTCTTACACCGTAACGCAGTTGGAAAAGCAAACAGGTGCGTACTTTCCAGAAGTTGTCGCTATTGCGCCAATCGGCTATCCACGGATCGCGTAACTCGGGGTGCTCGGCTAGGTAGTCGCCTACCGTATGGCTGGCTAAAAAATCAACGGTATCCCACCACGATTTATGGGTAATCCAATGCTCGCAATGCGCCAAAAAACCGTTTTCATCCACGATTTTTCGCCCTTTTTCGAGGAATTCCATGCCCACATACTGCCACTCGCGCTGAGGCTGTTCCCAACACCAATGGGCAACCGCCACCGGGTCGATTTTGGCGTTAATCAACTTTTTGTAAACGGCTTTCGACAAGGCCGAACGTTCAGGTTTCATCACCCCGTAAAACGGAAACAACTCCCGCATATAGGTGCTCATAGCTGCTGCCTGACTTGGGTCGGCGGCCTGCTCAAAGTCTTGTTTCAGCTCTAAAAGTAAAGGGTGCATGGAGCGACAATATACATCTTTCCATGCACCCCTGCATTTCGAATTCGTTGAACTTAACGCCTGCGACGGGGCGGTCCCGGACGGCGGGTGGGTGGACCACCACGCTTCTTTTGTTCGGGTGCCGGTGCCAAGGCCATGGTATCGAGCGGATACGGGTGGTCGAATACCGCGGGGATCACCTGCTTGATAAGCTTGTGGATGTCGTCGAGGTATTCGATCTCCTCGGCATCACAAAACGACAGCGCAATTCCTTCGTTGCCTGCTCTACCTGTACGGCCGATGCGGTGTACGTAGGTTTCTGAAATGTTGGGCAACTCGTAATTGATGACGAAGGGTAACTCCTCGATATCGATGCCGCGGGCGGCTATGTCGGTGGCTACCAACACCCGCACTTTACTATTTTTGAAATTGCCCAAGGCGGCTTGACGCGCGCCTTGCGACTTATTGCCGTGGATGGCTGCGGCGTTCACGCCTGCGCGTACAAGGTCTTTCACTACCCTGTCGGCACCGTGTTTGGTTCGGGTAAACACCAATGCGCTGGCAATTTGATATTCATCGCTTTTGAGTAAATGTAGCAGGAGCTTGCGCTTATCTTCTTTGCTCACGAAAAACACCTTCTGCACCACACGTTCGGCTGTACTCGAAACAGGGGCCACCGAAACTCGCACCGGGTTCCGGAGAATGGCGTCGCTCAACTTGACGATTTCGTTCGGCATGGTTGCCGAAAAAAACAAGGTCTGGCGGTCGGTTGGCAGTTTAGAAATGATGCGGCGTACGTCGTGAATAAAGCCCATGTCGAGCATACGGTCGGCTTCGTCGAGTACAAAATGTTTGATGTGGTTCAGATGAATGTAGCCTTGCTCCATGAGGTCGAGCAAGCGCCCCGGGGTAGCCACAAGTATGTCGATACCCCGCTTGAGGGCATCGGTTTGCGGGCGCTGTGAAACGCCGCCGAAAACTACCGCATGCTTGAGGCCCGTATTGCGGCCATAAGCTGCCATACTTTCGTCGATCTGTAAGGCCAACTCACGGGTGGGTGTAAGAATCAAGGCTTTAATGAGGCGGTCGTGCTCGCCTTGGCGGCGTGCCTGGTACAGCTGCTGCAAGATGGGAATGCTAAAAGCGGCGGTTTTGCCGGTACCGGTTTGTGCGGTACCCAAAACGTCTTTCCCTTCGAGGGCAGCCGGTATAGATTGTTCCTGAATGGGGGTTGGCTTTTCGTAGCCTTCCTGAATGAGCGCGTCTAAAATGGGCGCAATGAGATTGAGTGACGAAAACGTCATAAATAAGGTGATACCCCTTCGGTCCCCTGACCTGTGGGTTGTTTAAGATGTACTGCAGATGGAGGTGCGTGGCACGTCTATCCCGGGGAGGCAGGCGGATCAACCGTTGATCCTGTCCGCTGCACCATTAAAGAAGGAGGAATACTCCACCGGTTGACTTTCAGACTACCGCAAAGCGGCGTCGGGAGCAGTCAGACGGTGCAAATATACGAAAAAAAGGTGAAAGCGGGCTATTGGTTGCCCTTAGAAGCAAACACCCAACTGAAATCCTACCAATACTCGCCCGTGCCGGCTAATGGCAGCGCCCGATTGTGTGCCTTTATCCCAAGAATATTCTCGCCTCAACGTAGGTACTGCATTGAACAGTACAAAAGGACTTAACTGAAAGATGGGGTAACGGGCAATAACGCCAAATCGTAATCCCAATGTATTTGTAGCGAAAAAGTCTTCACTTGATTGGCCTCTGTACCAATTTATACTGTACGCTAAGGCTGCATCAACGGCTACTTCGAGTGTTTTTTCATTTTCCTCTTCTACCCATACCCTACATCCCAGCTGTGGTATGAGCGTATACAACATGCCCATGTAGTACCTATCCCAAAAAGGAAATAATGACAATGAGGGATCTGATTCGAGCTTCTTACTAACCGTCATCCAGCTGTAGCTTATACCAGCATATGGATCAAACTTCTTGACTGACTTTTGAAGGCTATAGCTTGCCGTAACGCCGCCGATTAAACCACTATGGGTGCGGTCAATTAGCTCGAACCCACGGAGGAGTTCTCTTTCGCGGAGTAGATTAAATGAGCTTTGGTAGGCTACTAATACACGATTCAGCTTGTTTTGGGCACTTGACTCAGCAAACCAAAGGAGTAAACAAATGCAAATTGCCCGAAAAACCATAAACTAAGATAAGAAAACAACTGATTTAGTACTACGGCACCTTCATCGCCCAAACCAATCTTGCCAAGTTTCTTTTCCGAATTCATAACAATTCGACACATGCAGTACGGCACTCACCACCAAACGTTGCTGAAACAAACGGGTATCTACCCAGGTAGAAGGTGGATCGGCGGGAAGCGTTAGTATGGGATTTTCGATGCTCAACGACCGACGGGTGAGTACCTCACCGGGTACAAACTGATAAGTCAACCGGCTGGTCACGTATTTATTGATTCCGCGAAAGCCGATCGAAAGCGGGTAAGTGGTTTTTTGATACGAGAATTGGTTCACCAAAGGCGTTTGATAATCCAACCACCTGAATTGCACCCCCACCGAAGCTTCCAGGCCAAGTGTGATTTGTTCGTAGGTAAACAGCTTCCAAAGTGTGCCTGCCTCGAGCTGCATCTGCCTGAAAGTACCCAAACGGGTGATACTGGCGGGATCGAACAGCGGCAACCAAAATTCATCGGCGGCATAGTTGCGCTGGTACAGCAGCTGCTGACCGTAACCCACCGAAAACACGGCATCCCAACGGGGTTTTAGCGGTTGTACCCATTCGCCAGCAAGTCCCCAGCCCCAGCGGGTAGTGGTAACATCGTACCAATTCACATCTTGTTCGGGGGTGTTCACTTGCCGGAGCGGGGCGGGCGCATCGAACCGGACTTGAAAAAAACCGCCCTGACCAGCTACACCAAGCGGCAATAAAAAGAGAAGGATAGTGAATTTCATAGTCCGAATATATATAACTTTTCTATAATTCCAATACTATATAAAATACACTTAAAAGTTGATTTTCAGATATTTAAAAATCATCGAATAAAAATATACTATGACTTATTGCCATTAGTCTAATGCCTGATTTAGGCTCGAAACCATTGTCGATGCAGGGTACCCAAAGAGCCTAGAACTCATTGAGTGTCGCCATTAGTACAAGCACCTCGAAAATTGAACCCTTATTCTCTCCCACCTCCTTAGCTGCAGTAGTTTTACATTTGCGGTGCTTCTCGGTGTGGTTCGCCTTACCTTTGCGGCATGAATGCACTTTCGGTTGAGCTACTGGAGAAAAATTTTGGTGAACGCACCCTTTTTAGAGGCTTGAGCTTTGGGCTCGACGAAGGGCAAAAAGTAGCGTTGGTCGGCGTGAACGGCTGCGGAAAAAGCACCTTGCTGCGCATACTGGCCGGCGAAGAGCAATCCGATGGCGGTCAGTTTACCTTCAATAAACAACTCAAGGTGGCCTATCTCGAGCAGGAACCCCTCCTACTCGATCAAGACACCGCTTGGTCGGCCATTTTTCAAAGCACCGACCCGGCGGTACAACTGGTGCGTGAATATGCCTGGCTGAGCGAAAAAAACGAGCTGAACGACGCGGAAACCGAAAAGCTGCATGAGCTCATCCACGAAATCGACAGTCGGCACCTTTGGGACTACGAGCAAAAAGTAAAGCAGATTTTGAGTACCCTCGGCATACTGGAGCTGGGTCAACCCATCGTGGAGCTCAGCGGAGGTCAACGCAAACGGGTGGCTTTGGCCCGAGCGCTGGTGAGTCGCCCCGATGTGTTGCTACTCGACGAGCCCACCAATCACCTCGATCTGGAAGTGATTGAGTGGCTCGAACGTTACCTCAGCACCGAACGTATCACCGTGCTCATGGTCACCCACGACCGGTATTTTCTCGAAAGTGTGTGCGATGAAATTTTCGAGATGGACGGCGGCAAACTCTACCGCCACATCGGCAACTATGCCAAGTTTTTAGAAAATAAAAGTCTCCGCGAAACCCAGCAGACCGTTGAAGCCGAAAAAGCGCGCAACCTATTGCGCAAAGAGCTCGAATGGATGCGCAAGCAACCCAAAGCCCGTGGCACCAAGTCGAAGGCGCGCATCGACGCCTTTTACGACCTCAAAGACAAAGCCGCGGGTCGTGCCGAACGCGGTCAGTTGGAGCTCGATGTGACCCACCGCCGTTTGGGTGGCAAGGTGCTGGAGCTAGCCTATGTGCGCAAAGGTTTCGACAACCGCCCAATACTCAACGACTTCAGCTATCTGTTTACGCGTCCCGACCGCGTGGGCATCATTGGTAAAAATGGCGTAGGCAAAAGCACCTTTTTGAACATGCTCACCGGACGACTTCGCCCCGATGGTGGCAGCATCGAAAAAGGCGAACAAACCGTAATTGGGTATTATACCCAGCAGGAGTTGCAATACAAAGCCGGCCAGCTGGTGATTGAGCTGGTGAAAGAGCAGGCCGAGTTCATCAAACTCAGCGACGGCAAGGAGGTGAGTGCCAGCAATTTCTTACAACGCTTTTTGTTTCCACCCAAGCAGCAGCACGATTTGGTAAGCAAGCTGAGTGGAGGCGAAAAACGTCGACTGCAGTTGTTGCTGGTGTTGATGAAAAATCCGAATTTTTTGATTCTCGACGAACCTACCAACGACCTCGACCTGGCCACCTTAAACATCTTGGAGGAGTTTCTCGATAATTTCCCCGGCTGTTTGGTATTGGTTTCGCACGACCGGTATTTTATGGACCGATTGGTTGATCATCTATTTATTTTTGAAGGGGAAGGGCACGTACGCGATTTTCCGGGCAACTATACCGATTTCCGCGAATCGCAGAAAGCACAGCGGCAGTTGCAAAAAGAACAACAACTACCCCCCGTGCCAGAAGCTGTAAAACCCGAACCCAAAGCTGCACCCGTGCAGGTAGAACCAGTACCTACGCGCAAACTAAGCTTTAATGAAAAGCGTGAATTGGAGCAGCTCGACAAAGAAATTAATTCGTTGCAGCAGCAAGTTGCCACCCTCGAAAATAAACTCGTGCAAGGCGATGGTAGTCACGCCGATTTCGCTCATTGGGGAGCCGAATTGGCCGAATTAAAAACGCAACTCGACAACAAAGAATTGCGCTGGCTAGAGCTTTCGGAATAAGACAGTGGGGTAGGTCTGTTCCTTTTCGCTTCCCAAAATGAGCCTGTTCTCCCAAAAGAAAATTGCCGCTACCGATTTTCACAACAAAAGTTAATTACATTGATTAACTGTTTCTGTTGGCGTATGCTTACACCCGATTTTTTGACTCTTAACCAGAAGAACAATACATGAAAATGAAAGCTTACCTCCGCAAACGTTATGGTGGTCCCGAGGTTTTTGAGCGCTCGAACGTGGCCCTGCCCACACCCAAGCCTAACGAAATACGCGTTCGCATTGCCTACAGCAGCATCAATAGTGCAGCTGTATTGCTGCGTAAGGGGGTGCATCCCGATTCGGCCTTTTTCACCCTGATTATCCGCTTGGTGTTTGGCTTCCCGAATCCGAGGCGGAAAATAATCGGTTATGAGTTCTCCGGCGTGGTAGATGAAGTAGGCGCCGAAGTAAAAAAGTACAAAAAAGGCGATGCCGTTTACGGCACGTGTACAGGCTTGAAACAGGGAGCGTATGCCGAATTCGTGTGCGTACCCGAACAGTGGGGTTTGGGCATCGTTCGGCACAAGCCCGCCGCCTTGTCGTTTGCTGAAGCAGCCGCCCTCCCCATTGGTGGGATGACCGCAGCAAGCCTTTTTAGCAGGTTGAACGCCAAAGCAGGCGAAAGCATCCTGGTGTATGGAGCTTCGGGCAGCGTGGGCAGTTATGCCGTGCAGCTGGCACAAGCCGCCGGATTACAGGTGACCGCAGTTTGTAGTGCCGCCAGTTTCCCGATGATGATAGACTTGGGCATCGATAACTGCCTGGATTACCGGAGCGCCGAATTTTTGCAGCTCACGAAAAAGTACGACTATGTATTCGACGCTGTGAAAAAGTTGCCCACGAAGCAGCTCAAGGCATTACTTAAGCCGGGAGGAAAGCTGGTGTCGGTAGGTTCTCCGACCAGCGAAAGTCACCAATGGCTCGAGCAGCTTGAAGCTTTGTACGCTGCCTCTGAACTTCGGATTTACATCGAAAAAATATTCTCTTTCGACGAACTGCAAGCGGGTCACGCGCATGCCGACACCGGGCACAAAAAAGGGAATTTGGTGATGAAGCACGACTAAAGGTTAGTTAGCTAATCGATTAGCGGAGAGGCGCAACGCTAACAAAACGGCCATAAGCAGGCAAAACTGCTTCATTGAACAATACACTATTTTAGTACCGAGAGCAGGAACCGAAAGCAGCACAAGCTCATGGAAATACACACCACCAACTATTGCAACACCTTCATCTGTGCTTCCGACGATTGCCCGGTAGGGCACGGAATTGCACCCGAAAAACCAGACTCGGTGGCCGGAATGCAATTTGAAAGCATCCACGCAAACCCATACAAATTCACCAGCGACCAAGTTTTGTTTGAGGTATTTGCACAGCGAAAAGGCCTTGATGCAAGCGCGTATGAGACCGCACGCCAACAATTTTTCTCCAAAGGGCAACCGTGCATGCGTGCATCACCACTCCTCAAACGTTACGGCTGGGGTGTACATTACGATGCAGAAGGGCGCATGGCTTTGTATGGCATGGATAGTACAGCTTATCTAAATTTTAGCCGTGAGCCCTCGCTCAAAGTGCTGAAAGCGATGAAATCGAGTAAATAAATTTTGCGCAACCAAACAGTTGCATATATTTGCAACCAAATAGTTGCGTAATGAGAAAACTTATCTTACAAACCCAAGTCTCGGTAGATGGATTCATGGGCGGGTTGAATGGCGAAATGGATTGGGTAAATCTCGAATGGTCGGATGAACTCATCGCCCACACCCAAGGGCTCAGCGACCGTGTAGATACCATCTTACTCGGTCACGAACTGGCAAAGGGATTCATAACGTTTTGGTTGTCGGTGGCCGAGGACTCCGAAAATCCCGAGCAGGAAGCCGGCCGCTTTTTTACGGCTTGCAAAAAGTTGGTTTTTAGCAGGAGCAAACAAGCAGTGCCCGCGAGCTGGCCGAATGCTGAATTTGTTCACGAACCTTTCGAAACCGTAATTGCCCAACTTAAAGCAGCCCAAGGCAAAGATTTAATCGCCTATGGCGGAAGTCGGTGGGCACAAAGTATCATTGCAGCTCAATTGGTAGATGAATACCACTTGTATGTAAATCCTGTGGCGCTTGGCAAAGGACTTCCGTTGTTTAGTGCACTTGAGCAAGCCCAAAAATTACAGCTGACCAAATCGCTGCATACCGCTTCGGGCATTCAACTCCTCGTTTATCAGCCCCAATAATGCGGCGCGACGTGTTTCAGGCAATCGCCGATCCAAATCGGCGAGCCATCATTGCCTTACTGGCTACCACGGCCATGACCCCCAATGCCTTGGCCAACCACTTTTCGAGCAGTCGGCAAATGGTATCCAAAAACCTAAAAATCCTCACCGAATGTGCGGTGGTTCGCACCGAAAACAAAGGCAGAGAAGTGTATTATCATCTTGAACTTGAACGAATGAAAGAAATTGATGCATGGATAGCCCGTTACCGGGTTCTCTGGGAAAAACGCTTCGACCAACTCGACAACCTGCTCGATCACCTTAAAAACAACCCCCAATGAAAAGCATTTTATTTTACGATTTTCAGATAGACAAAGCTACCGCCACGGTGCACGTAACCCGTGAATTTGCAGCACCCCGCGATCTGGTATGGCGCTGCTGGACCGAAGCTGAACTTCTTGACCAATGGTGGGCACCAAAGCCCTATTTCACCAAAACCCAGTACATCGACCTCAAGGTGGGCGGTCGTTGGTTTTACTCCATGAATGGCCCCGAGGGCGATGTGCATTATTGCGCAGCCGATTACAAAAATGTGGATCCCATAAGCCAAATCGGCTGGCTCGATGCTTTTACCGATGCGAACGGTACTATTAACGAGAATTTTCCGCGCTCCGATTGGTCGATTAGTTTTGAAGCCGGCATCGAATGCACCACTGCCCGCATTCGAATCCAACACCAAAGCCTCGAAGACTTAGAAAGTATCATCGCTATGGGCTTCCGCGAAGGCTTTAATCTAGCTTTGCATAATCTCGACCAGTATCTAGCCGCCCGAGAGGCCGAGCGCGAGTCTTATCCAGCGCCAACAGAAGCACGGGTGAGCACCTACTTAAATTTCCCAGGGACCACCGAGGAGGCATTTATGTTTTACCAGTCGGTATTCAAAACCGCATTTGCGGTAGGCGGCATACAGCGCTTCGGCGACTTACCCGCCCAAGAAGGTCAGCCCCCTATCGCCGATAATTTAAAAAAAATGGTATTGCATGTAGAGCTACCCATACTCGGCGGACATGTGCTCATGGGAACCGATGCCCCCAAAGAAATGGGCTTTACGGTACTCTCGGGCAACCAACAGTTCATTCAACTCGAGCCTGTTACCCGCGCCGAAGCACAACGTTTGTATACCGAACTTTCGGTAGGCGGTGAGATAGAAATGGACCTCCAAGAGCAATTCTGGGGAGCGTTGTATGCCAGCTTTACCGATAAATATGGTATTCGTTGGATGATTAATTGCCGAGCAAAAGCATGAGGTAGACACGACTGGTTAAAACGCGTGTTGATTGCCACAGCTACATCTTGTATCCTAAAAGATGTGTGTTATATTTCAGGTAAAATTAATCCAGATGCGTATTTCAACTTCTTTTTACACGCTAGTGATTTTGGGGCTACTTTCGTGCTTTGGGGTAGCACGGGCACAATCCCAGCTCGACGACAGCTTATATATCAAAAAAGGCGGTTTAGGATATCTTTATTACAAAGGCACTCGAGAGCTGAGAACGGCCGACGTTCAATATGAATTGAAATCGAATTTGACGGCCTACCGCCAATTTGACAAGGCATTGAACTATCGTACGCTATCGCTGATCACTGGATTTACTGGTGGCTTTGCGACCGGATGGCAGTTAGGAACAGTAATTCGGGGCAAAAAGCCTAATGTATTAGGATTTGGAGTAGGCATAGGACTTATTGTATCTTCCTTTGGCTTAGAGCAACGCTATTGGCAAGAAGCCAAAAAAGCATTACGGATTTTTAATGCTGGTCCCCCTCAAGGCAACAACCGAGGGTTTAATCTAGAGTTCGATTGGGCGCTGGCCCCTACAGGGGTAGGCGTTCAACTTCGTTTTTGATTCGATAGCTGCTGTTCCCAAAAAATCGTAGCTTCCATTTTTCGCTCATGAATAAGATACAACTACTTCTGCTTTTGAGTATTGGGTTTAGCCTAAGACTAAGTGCACAACCCTCAGAACCTAATTTCGACTGGCTTGTAGGGAATTGGATACGCACCAACGAACAAGCGGGCATGCGCACCATCGAAAATTGGGTGAAAGTACATGGAACCGAATACCACGGCTTCAGCTGTACGGTCAAAGAAACCGATACCGTTTGGCAAGAAAAGGTGGTATTGCGCTTGAGCGAAAAGCAGTGGCAGTATGCCGTAACGGGCATGGATGCCCCTAGCCCTACAATTTTTGGGTTGATTAAAATCGAGGAAGCTGGCTTTGTTGCCCACCAACCCGAAAACGACTTTCCGAAATACATCACCTACAGCCGCGATAAAAACATACTTCGCGCTTGGATTTCAGACGAAAAAAAGAAAATCCCCTTCGAATTTAAACGGGTAGAAGACTAAGATGACGCCTTTACCAACCGATATTTTGGCCTATCACGAGCGTTTGGCCGCTGAGCACCGCGCCATAGCCGATACCTTGGCTCGAGAAATACAGCTCCACCTGCCACAAGCCGAGGCTAAAGTATGGCATGGGCATCCCATTTGGTTCATTCGGCAAAATCCGATAGTGGGCTATCATCTCCTCAAAAAAGGCATGAGGCTGTTGTTTTGGAGCGGTCAATCGTTCGATGCCGCCGAACTCCAAGCAGAAGGCAGCTTCAAAGCTGCAGAAATTTATTATGCTCGAGTTAGCGACATCGATACCGTAAAACTTGCCGACTGGCTGCATCAAGGAGCCAAAATTCAATGGGATTATAAGAATATCGTTAAACGGAAGGGCAAGCTCGAACTGCTGTCGGAAAATCAGGACTAAAAAAAAGCCCCAGCCGATGTTCGGCACATCAACTGGGGCTTTGCGATTCGAGCTGCGCTTTAGTTTATTACCAAATCAAATCGGTCAAGATTCATCACTTTGGTCCATGCGGCGATAAAGTCGCGGACAAACTTTTCTTCATTGCCCTTGCTCGCATACACTTCAGCAAGTGCTCTCAATTCCGAGTTCGAGCCAAAAATCAAGTCGGCACGCGTAGCGGTATACCGCAATTCCCCAGTTTTACGATCGCGGCCTTCAAAAAGCTGCTTCGATTCGTCTACAGCTTTCCACTCAGTACGCATATCGAGCAAATTCACAAAAAACTCGTTGGTCAACGCATCACTTCTGCTCGTGAGCAAGCCCTTCTTCGAGCCGTCGAAATTGGCGCCCAGTGCACGCATACCACCAATAAGTACGGTCATTTCGGGAGCCGTAAGGGTAAGCAACTGCGCTTTGTCGATCAATAACTCTTCGGTGCTTAACGTATACTGTGCTTTTTGGTAGTTCCTAAATCCGTCTGCCATGGGCTCCAATAAATTGAAGGATGCCACATCGGTTTGCGCCTGGGTAGCATCGGTGCGGCCAGGACTAAACGGCACGGCAAGCTGAAAACCTGCATTGGCTACTGCTTGCTCGAGCGCTGCAGTACCGCCCAAAACAATCAAGTCGGCCATCGATACCTTTGCAGGCTGACTGCCCGCGTTGAATTCTCCTTGGATTTTTTCGTACGCGGCCAATACCTTCGCCAACTGTTTCGGATTATTCACCTCCCAGTCTTTTTGAGGTGCCAAACGTATGCGTGCACCATTGGCGCCACCTCTACGGTCCGACTCACGGTAGGTAGATGCCGAGGCCCAGGCGGTGGTAATCAGCTCCTGCAGGCTTAATCCTGCGCTCAGTACACTTTTCTTCAAAGTAGCGATGTCGGTAGCTGTGAGCACCGGACTTTGGCGCGCAGGAATTGGGTCTTGCCAAATCAAATCTTCGGTAGGCGCTTCAGGGCCCAAATAGGTGCTGCGCGGGCCCATATCGCGGTGGGTGAGCTTAAACCACGCTCTGGCAAAAGCATTTTCAAAGGCTTTTTGATCTTTCAAAAACCGGCGGGCGATTTTTTCGTATTCGGGGTCGTAACGTAAGGCCAAGTCGGTGGTGAGCATGTACGGGAAATGCTTCGTGTTTTTATCGAAAGCATCGGGGATGATCTTTTTGGCATTTTTAGCCACCCACTGATGCGCACCTGCTGGACTGGTGGTAAGTTCCCATTCGTATGCAAACAGATGTTTGAGGTAATCGTGGCTCCATTTCGCAGGCGTAGTGGTCCAAGTCACTTCTAGTCCCGAGGTAATGGCATCGGCACCTTTACCCGACTTGTAGCTGCTCTTCCAGCCAAAACCTTGTTCTTCGATGCTGGCCGCTTCCGGCTCGGCGCCTACGTGGGATGCAGGGCCAGCGCCGTGGGTTTTACCCAAGGTGTGTCCTCCTGCAATGAGGGCTACTGTTTCTTCGTCGTTCATGCCCATACGGCCAAAGGTTTCGCGTATGTCTTTGGCTGAGGCCAGCGGGTCGGGATTGCCATTGGGTCCTTCGGGATTTACGTAAATCAGCCCCATTTGAACGGCAGCCAATGGATTTTCGAGCTTACGACCATCGCTGTATCTGTTTTTGTCGTCGAGAAACTTTTTCTCCATGCCCCAATACACATCTATTTCGGGCTCCCAAACATCCATACGTCCGCCAGCAAATCCATAGGTTTTAAAGCCCATGCTTTCAAGTGCAACATTGCCGGTGAGCACCATCAAATCGGCCCACGAAATTTGGTTGCCATACTTTTGTTTGATGGGCCATAGCAGTCGACGGGCTTTGTCGAGGTTAGCATTGTCGGGCCAACTGTTGAGTGGTGCAAAACGTTGCTGACCACTGCGCGAGCCGCCGCGGCCGTCGCCGGTACGGTAGGTGCCGGCACTGTGCCAGGCCATGCGGATAAAGAGTCCGCCGTAGTTGCCAAAGTCGGCAGGCCACCAATCCTGCGATTGGGTGAGCAATACTTTGATGTCGTTTTTGAGGGCAGCATAATCTAAACGCTGAAATTCTTGCGCGTAGTTGAACTGTGGGCCCATGGGATCGGATAAGGACGAATTTTGACGCAGAATGGCCAAATTCAGCTGATTGGGCCACCAATCGGCGTTTTGCGTGGCACGTGCATTGGAGTGGCTTTTTTTAGAAGCACCCGACCAAGCATCGGGCTTTTTGTCTTGCCCCATGGCCACAAAGCCAAAAGAGACAAATAGCAAGAGGAGTAAACTTTTCTTCATATTCACTAACGTTTGGAGCACGAAGGTAAGGCGAAGGATCATAGGCGCTAAACAGAAAATTTCTATTAAGCATAGACGGCATCTATGATTGAAACAGAAAAGTTGAGCTCACGGATGCGTAATCCCGAACTCTTCCATGAGTTCAAGTCCGTACGCTCGAATGGCCTCGATCATGCGTATGGCTCGGGAACCGCGCTCGGTAAGGGAATACTCCACCTTAGGTGGCACCACGGCATACACCTCGCGGTGTACAAAACCTTCCTCTTCGAGTTCGCGAAGCTGACTGGTCAACATTTTATGGGTGATATGCGGAATGTCTTTTTTCAATTCGCCATAACGCATCACCCGATTGCGCAGTCGCCAGAGGATAGGCATTTTCCAAGTGCCACCAATCCGATCCATGGCAAACTCCACGGGATTGTAATAGCGCTTCGATTGAAAGAAAAACTCAGGCATAGTACATAATCTATTAATAATCAGGATACTTTCCTATTGGTGTGTATCACATTTCGAGGAAAGTATATTGTCAAAGGTAGCATAAGCTTGCACTTTTGAAAAGTGCTTGGTGCAAGCACCCCATTTGAACAGTGCCTCACAAAATAAACGTAAACATATCTCCTATGAACACCGTCGAACGACTTCAGTATGTACATCCTCATGGTGCCCCGGCCCAAGGAAAAATCCTCATGGTTGCAAGTTCTCCGGCTGTATCGGCTCAAACCGGTTGGCCCATTGGCTTTTGGGCTGCAGAGCTCACCCACCCTCTCCACATTTTCGAACAAGCTGGGTATGCCGTCGACTTGATCTCTACCCAAGGCGGTCAACTCGAAATGGATGGCTACTCCAACCCCACCGATCCCAGCGGCTACTCGGCCCACGACATCATTTCGCTCGGCTATATGCAGTTGGATTCCTTTTCGCAGATGCTTCAAAACACCAAATCTATCGAACAGGTGAACCCAAATGAATACGACGCCATCTTTCTGGTGGGAGGACAAGGACCCATGTATACTTTCCGAGGCAACCGTACCCTCGAGCAACTTTTTGTTTCTTTTTACGAAGCCGGAAAACCTGCCGCTGCTGTATGCCATTCTACTACCCTCTTGCTCGAAGCCAAAAAAAGCAATGGCGAGCTGTTGGTAGCTGGTAAACATTGGACGGGTTTCGCCGATGCCGAGGAAGAGTATGCCGATCAGGCTGTGGGCATGAAAATCCAGCCATACCGCATTGAAACCGAAGCCCGGAAAATAGCCAATACCCATTTTAAGGTTGCCGCCCCCTTTGCGTCGTACGCCATCGCCGACGGTAACCTCATCACCGGTCAGCAACAAAACTCAGGTGCTGCAGCCGCTCAGTTGGTGGTAGAACAATTACAAAAACACTGAGATGCACGCCATTCGTTGGTTTGAAATTGCTGCTGCCGACCTGGAGCGCGCCTTTCATTTTTACCAAGACGTTTTCCCCGGCCGGGTACGCATGGGTACCTTCGCTGGAAGTGAACTTGTTTTGTTTGATGCCGACTTCCAGCAAGGAGCAGAAGTGGGTGGATCGATCGTTTTCAGACCCGATTTTGTCCCCAGCCCTAGCGGTCCGCTGCTGTATTTGAGCGCCACCGAACCCATTCACCGCGTGACCGAGCGCATTAAACAGGCGGGCGGTGAGCTGATCGTGCCGCTTTTAGACTTGGGTAAGTTCGGTTATGCAGCCATCTTCATCGATTCAGAAGGGAATCGGCTTGGTGTCTTGAGTCATGAAGCGTAATCGGCTCCTGCTACTGGTTTTGCTGCTACCGTTGGCCTCATTGGGCCAGCTGGATGAAAGCGACACCCTGCAAACACAAGTGCGGGTAGATCTCAACGGTCAATACCAGGCAGGAAATGTAGCGCTCTTCCTCGTACGTTCCCGTGCCGAGCTGAGCACACGGCTAGGCGAAAATTTGGTTTTTAAAACGCAGAACAACTATTTGTACCAAGAATTTTCGGGTCGCCGCGCCGACGAAGACCTGAACAGCCGCAATTACCTCTATTACCGCCCGCAGCGACGCTGGTATCCCTTTGCTATGGCCTTTCTGCAAACCAATTATCGCCGCAAACTCCACCTGCGCTTCTTTTCTGGAGCAGGCCTCAGCTGGAAGGTGATCGACCAACCGATGGGATTTGTAAAACTTTCGGCAAGTTTGGTTTACGAACACAATCGGTTTAACGGAAGTAACTTCAATCAAGACCGCTACGACAGCCAAACCAAGCTTAATTTTTGGCGGCCCACGGCCTACATACAGGCTGGCATGCGGCTC
The DNA here is from genome assembly GCA_943369355.1 of Chitinophaga pinensis. Lineage (GTDB taxonomy): Bacteria > Bacteroidota > Bacteroidia > UBA7662 > UBA7662 > UBA7662. The sequence continues at coordinate 35,913 of CALRMX020000004.1, forward strand.
AACCAAGGGCAAACCCGTATTTCGGGGCATGCTTATGTACAAAGTGGCGTACAGTCGACCCAAAACCAGCGCCTACAACTCGAGCTCGTGGCCGAGCAGCAACTTTGGCGGCGTTTGAGTATGAGCGTTCACTACAGCTATTGGTACGAACAGCTTGCGGTTGTGGGCATTTTTCCTACCGACAAACTTTTTAGTTTAGGCCTGAGATGGCAGCTTATTCAAAAAATCACCCATGATCGTTAAACGAAACTTCAACCCTTGGCGGGTCCTGACCTATGTGCGCAACGAGCTAACCGCATCGCTCGGCATCAGTACGGCAGTTTTTATTTTGCATCAGCAAGAAATCACCCGAATCAGCCTTCCTTTTTCGGTAGCCGCGATACTGGGCAGTGCGCTGGCCATTTTTATCGCTTTCCGCAACAACAGCGCCTACAGCCGCTGGTGGGAAGCCCGTACCCTATGGGGTGGCATTGTGAATTCGAGTCGTGTGCTGGCGAGGCTCATCATCACCTTCACCGATAGCCATGCCCACCAGCCACAATTCGACCTGAATCGTGCATCGCAATTTAAAAAAGAGGTGATTTATCAGCTGATCGCCTGGGTGAATGCCTTGCGTTTACAGTTGCGCAAAAGTGATAGCTGGGAAGAGCTGAGACCTTATTTGAGCGAAGCCGACTTTAATGCCATGCTCCAAGCACAAAACAAGCCCAATTGCTTACAGCTCTTGAGTGGCCGGCGTATTTATGCCGCCATGGCCGACGGCACCTTGGGCGGTTTCGACAGTTTCCAGCTCGAAGGTCAACTCTTGGCCTTGGCCAACTACCAGGGAGGGTGCGAACGCATTAAAAACACGCCGCTGCTCCGTCAATACGATTATTTCACACGCTTGTTCTTGTACACCTTCATCGTTTTGTTGCCCTTTGCATTGGTAGGCGATTTTGCTCGTTTAGAGCTCGACTACCTCATGATGCCTATTTCGGTCATCATCGCTTTCGTATTTGCCATCATCGGCAAGGTGGGAGAAGTAAACGAAGATCCCTTCGAAAATAGAATCACCGATGTGCCACTTACCGCCCTGTGTAACACCATCGAAATAGATTTGCGCGAACTGTTGGGCGAGCAAGATTTACCCAAAAAAATGCTGGCCGACCAAGGATTTTTACAATGAACAAAACCGAACACCATCCCGACACATCCCGTTTGGCAGCCTTTAGCGACGGGGTAATCGCCATTCTAATCACCGTGATGGTGTTTGAGCTGAAGTTTTCGAACGACGTGAAGTGGCTCGATACAGAGGCATGGTTGGCTTTATTACCCAAGTTTGTGAGCTACACCCTTAGTTTTTTGATGTTGGGCGTGTTGTGGGTAAACCACCATCAACTCTTGCATCAAATCCGACACAGCAAACCCGGCTTGTTGTGGGCGAATCTGCATCTCCTTTTTTGGATGAGTTTGGTGCCCCTGGCCACCCATTTGGTGGGTAGCTATCCCAACCATGCCTACTCGGGAACGGTATACGGACTCGTTTTCTTCTCTTGTGCGGGCAGCTTCACGCGGCTCCGACTCTTTGCTTTGCGCCATCAGTTGCTGCACGAACACAGCTCGGTGGAGCAGCAGCATCGCGTAAAAAGAAAAAACCGCCTGGCCATGGCCTTGTACCTGCTCGGTGCCGCCATAAGCACGTATGCAGTATATCCTGCTTTTGTGTTGTATCTTCTTGTGCCCGTATTGTATTTATCGCCCGACAAACCTTAATCTCAAAACCATGGACTTTTCGGTACTTTTTCAAAACAACGAACGCTGGATTGCAGAAAAATTAGCTGGTAATCCCGACTACTTCCAACAACTTTCGGGAGGCCAGCATCCCGAGATGCTGTACATAGGCTGCTCCGACAGTCGCGTTACCGCAGAAGAGCTCATGGGGGCTCAACCCGGGGAGTTGTTCATCCATCGTAATATCGCCAATCAGATCATTCCCACCGACCCCAACGCCAATGCCGTAATTCAATATGCCGTGGAGTTTTTGAAAGTAAAACACATTGTGGTATGCGGCCATTACGAATGTGGCGGCATCAAAGCAGCCTTACATCCCGGCGATATGGGGCAGCTGAACAACTGGCTTCAAACTTTGCGCGATGTGTACCGCTTGCATCGCCACGAACTCGATGAAATTGGCGATGAGCACCGTCGATTCGACCGTTTGGTGGAGCTGAACGTGCGCGAGCAATGTATGAATGTGATTAAAAGCGACCACGTTCAACGGTCGTGGTACAAAACGGGCTACCCGAAAGTACATGGATGGGTGTTCGACCTCAAAACAGGCAAACTGATTGATCTGGAACTCAATATGGAAAAAGAGTTCAAGGAAATCAGGAGCATTTACGACCTAAAACCCAGTCAAGACTAGCAATAATCCAGACAATATAACGCAAGCTATGAACTACAGTATCGCCATCATAGGCACCGGCCAGGTAGGCGGCACCTTGGCCCGCAGTTGGGCCCAAAAGGGTCACCGCATTCATTTAGGGGTACGCAATGCCGATGCTTTCAAAGGAAATCACCTGCTTGGCCTGCAACAGCTAAGTGTGCACAGCCCAGCCGAGGCAGTAGCTTTGGCCGACGTAATATTGCTCGCTGTACCAGCCACTGCAACGGTTGACGTATGCCTAGCTTTAGGTAATACCACTGGCAAAATCATCATCGACAGCATGAATGTGGTGATGGGACGCGGACCAGCAGGCTATACAACCACCACCGAAGCCATTTTAGCCCATACCCAAAGCCGCGATGTAGTGAAATGCTTCAATACTACTGGATTCAACAATATGGAAAATCCCGACTACGGTGGGCAGCAACTCGATATGTTTGTTGCTGGCGATAGCCCTAAGGCCGTGGCTGTAGCGCAACAGTTGGCTTTAGATGCCGGTTTTGGCGCTTGTTACTGCATTGGCGGTAACGATAAGTTTCAACTGATGGAGCAATTTGCCTGGTTCTGGATCAACCTTGCCATGTTTCAAGGTCAAGGCCGATCGATAGGCTTTAAATTGCTCAAGCGATGAAAGTAGCCTTGGTTACCGGAGCTGCTCGTGGTCTTGGATTAGCCTGGTGCAAGGCACTCGTGCAACACCACTACCGCGTCATACTTACAGCACGCCATATAGATGTGGCCACCCAAGCAGCGCAGGCCCTCGACCCGAGTGGTTTGCATGTGCTACCCTTTGCCTTAGAAGTTACCAACGAAAAACAGCTCCAGGCTTTGGCGACGTGGATTGGTGAACGCTTTGGAAAGCTTGATTTGTTGGTGAATAATGCCGGTGTTAACCCAAAAGATTACGCCGATAAAAACCGCATGGCGCAGTGTTTTCAGCTCGATGCCCTGAATGCCGAAGCCATGTTAGAAGTGATACACATCAATAGTATAGCTCCACTTTTGGTGGTGAAACATGTACGAGCACTACTCAAAAACGCAGAGCAACCAGCATTAGTGAACATTTCGAGTTGGTTAGGCTCGGTAAGCGAGCTTCGTTTTGGCGGGCATTATGGCTATGTGGGCAGCAAAAATCTGCTCAATGTGCTCAACAAAAGCATGGCCTTTGAACTCAAACCTGATGGAATAATCAGCGTAAACGTAAATCCGGGCTGGGTACAAACCGATATGGGAGGCAGTAAGGCTCCTTTTACCGCCGAAGAATCGGTTACGCACATGTTGACTCATGTGGTTGCGAAACTAACGCCCGAGCAGAGTGGTAAATTTTTGAATTACGATGGCAGTGAACATCCTTGGTAGGACGATGCGGATGTAAACTGATTTGGCAGCTGCTTGCCGCTAGTCGTTGATGAGCAGCTTCAAATAGAAGAGCGGATTTCGGAGCTTGGCCCTCAAATCGATATCGTCGAACATGGTAATCATGGTTTCGCGCAGCGTTTTGTTTTTGTTGGCCTTGTTTACCACAAAATTAAACACCCACGGGTACTTGCTCAGTTGCTGTAAACGGTGGCTCAATTGGAGTTCGTTCCATTGGCGCTCATAAAACAACGCGTCGTACTCCTTGAAAAAAGCAGCGTCGAAACGGTTATCCTGGAAAGCTTTCACGAGGGCCTCTGCGGCTAACATTCCGCTATACAGCGCATTGCCAATACCTTCGCCCGAAAAGGGGTCGATGAGTGAAGCTGCATCGCCGGTGAGCAAGAAGTTATCGCCACTAATTGGCCGCTTTTTGCTCCCGAGCGGAAGTCCCCAACCTTGAACCTTGCCCAGCGGTTTGGCATCGCTGAACCGTGCTTTGAGTAAAGGATCTTCTGCCAAAGCTTTTTCAAGTACCTGCTTGAGATTTACCTTACGTTTGCTGATTTCGGAGCTCAGCATGCCTATGCCCACATTGGCTTGTCCATTGGGTAAGGGAAAAATCCACAAGTAGCCGGGCAGTATACCGGGCAAAAAAAACAACTCCATGAGCTGTTGGGGGTGCATATCGCGTATCCCAGCGTAATACTGGCGAAGTCCAGCGCAATAGTGCTCCTTTTCCATTTTATTGGTCGAGAGCTTTTTGGCCACTACACTGCGGTCGCCTTCGGCGCCTACTACCACCTTTATCCCGTCGATCCGCTGCGTTTTTCCAGCTTGTACATAGCTAACCGATACCGCTCCGTTTGCCCGTTGCACATCCACCACTTCGGCACCTTGAATCACCTGCGCATAGCGGGTATCCAAGCGCTCAAACAACGCATTGTCGAAATCAAACCTTTTGGAGATGAATGCCAAAGGTCGGTCGACCTTACTCAAATCCAGTTTAAACGGAATATCGATGGCCTTGCCGTTGGGTGCCGTAAACTTGATGCCCCAGCTGGGCTGAAATGCTGTCGACTGGGCTTCAAACGCTTTGGCGATGTCGGGGTTGAGCTTGCGCAGCACCGCCAAACACTTTCCACTCACCGCATCCCCGCAAATTTTGTCGCGCGGGAAAACGGCCTTTTCCAACACGGTATGTTTTATGCCGTTTTTTGCCAGAAACAACGAAGTGGCGCAACCACCCGGACCAGCGCCAACGATAACAATATCGGTAAAAGAAGCTTCGGTGGTGGTTGACTGCATACGATGGGGTAAACTTCGAGCGCAAGTATACGCACAAACAGGCTTTTCCTGCTCCAATAAAATCTATTGCTAATTCGACCGAGAAATTAGTTATTCGCAACAGAATTACTTACACCCATGAGCGACTACCACAGCAAAATAATCGAATACTTCAACTCAACCGAAAATGCCTACCGCGATGCTTGGAACTTAAATCAAAGCATGGCCATGCACTACGGGTATTGGGACAAAACGGTGAAGTCGTTTCACGAGTCGCTGCAAAAGATGAATGCCGTGGTAGCCGAAACAGCTAAAATTTCGGCCAACGACCGAGTGCTCGATGCGGGTTGTGGCGTAGGAGGCACCAGTATTTACATCGCCAAAAACGTGGGTGCCCAGCTTGTTGGGATTACGCTTACCCCGCGGCAAGCTGAAAAAGCGAAACAATTCGCTCAAAAGCACGGCGTGACCGACAAAACCGAGTTTCACGCCATGAGCTACCTCAAAACCGATTTTCCCGACAATAGTTTCGATGCTGTGATCGGCTTGGAAAGCATCTGTTATGCCGACGATAAAGAGCAGTTTATCCGCGAAGCCTATCGTGTGCTCAAACCCGGTGGACGATTGGTGGTCGCCGATGGTTATGCCGCCAAAGAAGAGAATAACAATAACCCCGCATTGCGCAAGGTGATCGACGGTTGGGGATTAAATTACCTCGAAACCCCGGAGCGTTTTTCGAACTACATGCAAAAAGCAGGTTTTCAGGAGGTGTCGTTCCGCGATATCACCGATGCCATCGACAAATCATCGAAACGCATTTACCGCTTTTATTTCTTAGCCCGTGTGTATTTGCTTTATCGGAAACTTACCCTGCGCTACAACACCACCCCAGTTCAGCTGGCCAGCATCGTGGCCGCCAAACATCAGCGTGCGTCGTTCAAAAACCGGATCATGTTGTACGGCATCGTTGCTGGCGTGAAGCCGAACCACTAGCAGCTCAGGTGAGGTAAGCAAGTTACCCATCACCCTTTGTATTTCCCGAGATAGCCCATGCCGCCAGCTTGCAACCTTTCTTGGGTTGCTTTCATCTGCGCTTGGGTAGTCATCACAAAAGGGCCGCCGTACACAATCGGCTCACGTGTTGGCGTGGCCGTGGCGAACATCAGCGCGAGCGAGCTGTCGCCCGCCTGTAGGCTTACTCGGTTACCTGCTTCGGTAAAATTGACGAGTTGATGGGCTGTAACAGCTTGGTCGTTCACGCGCCCATCGCCTGCTAAGGTGTATACAAAAGCCATTTCTTGGGCGGGCAGCTCCAACTTTTGACCCGCCTCCAGTTCGATGTGGAGCAGATTTATGGCCACCACCAGCTGATGCAGCCCTTGTACCTCCTCGAAGCTACCATGCAACACCCGCACCCGATACCCTTCCCCTAGCTTTTGGGGCACTTCGGCAGCAGCGGCGTGCATCGACTTCGGTTCGACCCAACGCTGGCTTTCGGCATGATTGAACCATATCTGAAACCCATGGGTGTCAATCCCTGCCACGCGGGGGAACTCGTCGTGGAACATGCCACTTCCTGCTTGCGTAATGTGCAAACCCCCCGGCTCGATATAGCTCATATCGCCTAAACTATCGCGGTTGATGAACCCTTGTTCGCTATCGGGTAACATATAAGTCATCACCGAAATACCTGCATGGGGATGCGGACCAAATACCGCTTGATTCATGTGATACTCGGTAAAGACTAAAATGGGTTCGATCGGGTAGGCGTGTGCCATAAGGTCAATGCCCATCAAGCCGGGAAAGGCTTGTCGGAAACTGTGGCTGCTGATTTGGCTGACGGGCTTATACATGGTTTATAGATTTACAGCTGGGTTGGAAACGGCACGGTCGGTGCGCTGTTCCACATAACGTTTGAGTTCTTCATTCATCAGCCGAAAGCCCTCCGGTGCCGATTGCATCATGGGAAGTCGTTTGATGATGGGCGAAAGCAGCCCACGATATTCTTCTCGGTTGACGAGTACAGTGGTTCCATCGCTCTTGGCTTGTAGCTCGAAAAAATGTTCCCCATCAAAAATTCGAGGCAGGCCAGTTATGGCTAGCCAAGCGAAACTTTTTTCGGTTTCCATCACCGAAACCACAGCTTTAAAGGTATAGGGTGCGGCTCCTTGCGCCGATAAACGAAGCTGCAGTTTGCCCTTGAGGGCGACTTCGCCACCGAGGTATTCGAGCTGACTATTCCATTGATGAAAATCGTGAAATGCCGTGATGGCCTGCCAAACTTCGTTTGCCGGTGCCTGAATGTGAATTTCGTGTCGGATCTCGAATTGGCTAAGCATTAACCCAATCATAACGGCAACAACCACAACTAAGATGAGTATCCACATGGGTAAATTATTTAGAAAGCCACTTGGCGAACATGCGGTTTAAGCCCGGCAAAAACACATACACCATCAAGGGCACCAAAATCAAGGTGATTACCAAGGTTTTGAGGTAAAGAGGCAAGGGATCGATGATGGGACCAAGCACCCAAAAAAGGAGGTTGATGGTTGGATAGATAGCCAGCCAAATGAGCAGGGCCATTTTGTGTCGTGCAGCTTGCATGGTAACAGAATTGGTGTGGTAAAGCTGCGTGCAATACTTTACTTTTGCAAGTAGTAACACCTATGTACAGTAAGCACATAGAGTAAAGTAATGCTGATTATGAGTGCTTTATGGGAAGTATGATTTTAGAAAAGGTAGAAAATACGGCCTGTCCAGTGCGCACAACGCTCGACATGATAGGCGGCAAGTGGTCGTTTGCGATAATTTATGCTTTGCTGGGCGGCACCAAAAGGTTCAAAGAGCTCGAGCGCTCTATTTCGGGTATCAATACGCGCATGTTGGTGAAAGAACTCAAATCGCTCGAAGCCTGGGGCATAATCGACCGAAAAGCCTATGCCACGGTACCTCCTACCGTTGAATATTCGCTCAGCGCGAGAGGCAGAGCCCTAGAACCGGTTTTAGCCGAAATTCAGCGTTGGGCATTGGTGCACATTCCACACGAGCTGCACCCATAAATCCTGCTCAGTCGACAACCTACCTGAAAATTTGCCATACAAGATGGCAGTATGTAGGAAATTTAATAACTTTGTATTTCAAAGTACTTTTATGAACGAGCAAGATTATCGGGCCGATCTCGCCGCCATTCGGTCGATCATGGAGCGATCGGTTAAATTCGCCTCGCTTTCGGGCTGGTCGGGGGTGCTTGCAGGCCTTTACGCGAGTGTTGGATCTTGGTATGCCTATACGCAGCTCAACTTTCATCCTCAAAAAATTCATGAAACTGTACCCATAGCAGAACTACTTGGTTTAGGTGCAGCAGTGCTGGCGATTTCGTTGGGCACTGCGGTAATGCTTTCGATGAAAAAAGCCGCCCAAAACAATACCTCTATTTGGAATGCTACCTCGCAACGTTTGCTCGCCGATATGGGTGTGCCGCTCGTAGTAAGCGGTTTGCTCCTCCTCTTTTTTATGAAAAATGCGCTTGGAGGATTGGTGCTACCTGTGAGCTTACTGGGATATGGACTTGCTTTGTACAATGCAGGGGCCTATACTTTTCGAGAGATTCGCGTTTTGGGCATCTTACAAATTCTGCTGGGTTTGCTTAGTTTGCTCGTTTTGCCCTGGAGTTTAGGGTTATGGGCCTTGGGTTTTGGTGGGCTACACATCGTTTTTGGTTTATACCTCCATTTACGCTACGAAAGGTGAATCACCCACTGCATCGCCTCAACAAGGCATTCGATAGCCGCATTCGGCTCGGCTTGGTGGCTGCATTGGCGGCCCGCTCGGCTATGGACTTCAAAGAACTGAAAGAATTGCTACAGCTCACCGACGGCAACCTCGCCAGCCATCTTAAACCCCTCGAAAAAGAGGGGTTTATCGAAGTGGAAAAAAGCTTCATCGACCGCAAACCAAACACACGTTACCGCTTGACCGCTGCAGGCCGATCGGCCCTTCAGGAACATATTGCGGCCTTAGAACAACTCATCGCACTTCAAAAAGACAATGACGCTAAAGGCTAAATTTTTTTTATCATTTCACTTTGCAATACAAAGTACTTTCTATTCGTTCAACAAACTCAAATTTTAAAAACATGCGCTTCACTCCGAACAAACTCTATCTCAAGCTTGGCCTCATCGGCATTATGGCCTTGCTGTTACTGATCCCTACCGCCATGATTCAAGAATTGGTTGCCGAGCGTGAACAAGTTCAACTAAAAGCCATTTCGGAAGTCACCGACAAATGGGGACGAGAACAGTTCATCACCGGACCTATACTGAGGATTCCTTTCCAGCGAAAAATCAGCACCAAAACGAACGATAGCCCTAAAGAAATGCATGAATACACCGAGTTTCTGTACATTCTTCCCGAAGAGCTGCGCGTTAATGCGAGCCTTGAGCCTGAAAAACGCAACAGAGGCATACACGAAATAGTGGTTTACGAAACTAAACTGCAGTTTCAAGGCAAATTCGACCAGCTGTTGGCAGGCGCCGAAGGCGAACCGGTTGAATCCCTCCAGTGGGAAAAGGCCGAGCTCATTGTAGGCATCCCCGATTTACGCGGTTTAGAATATCAAAATGGCATACGTTGGAACAATACCTCTTTGGCTTTCGAACCAGGACTACAAAAATCGACCTTGGCCGAAAGTGGCTTGAGAGCGCGACTCAACCTCAAGCCTACCAACGATTCGAGTTTTACCTTCGATTTCAGCCTTCGACTCAAAGGCAGTCAAAAACTTGCGTTTAGTCCGGTAGGTAAACTCACCGATGTGCGCATGACCAGCAGTTGGCCACATCCCAGCTTCACCGGCGCCTTTTTGCCCGATAGCAGCAACATCAGCACCGACGGATTTACCGCCCATTGGAATGTATTGCAGCTCAATCGTAATTTTCCGCAGCGATGGACGGGCGATGAATACCAACCCGCGGAAGCAGCCTTTGGGGTTGAATTGTTCTTACCTGCCGATCAATACCAAAAAACGCATCGTTCCATTCGTTATGCGCTGCTTTTTATCGGCCTGAGCTTTTTGGTGTTTTTCTTCAATGAGATGATCGCAAAAATGCGCTTACACCCGATTCACTATTTGCTCGTGGGCATTGCTTTGGTGGTGTTTTATACGCTCCTGCTGTCGCTATCGGAGCAAATCGGTTTTAATACCGCTTTTGCCTTATCGGCATTGGCTACGCTCGTACTCATCAGCAGTTATGTAGCCGCCGTATTGCAATCAACACGTTTCGGGGTGAAAATAGGCGGCATACTGAGCATACTGTATACCTTCATCTTTGTGGTACTGCAATCCGACGATTATGCTTTGCTCATGGGCAGCCTAGGCATATTTATGGTGCTGGCTGGGGTGATGTATTTCAGCCGCAAAATCGATTGGTATACTAAAGAAGAAGGAAGCTGAACATGAAAGACCTTAGGGGTATAGACCAAATCTATTAACAAATAGAAACAATCAATTTGAATTATCGCGCCAGCTGCTTTTCTTTTGTATGTTTTGGTAAACGCTAGGAAATAGGTAAATTCCTGAGTCGAATGTTTGCCAATCCAATCCTAAGAAACATTTATAAAAAACAAGCTATATGAGTCAGAATGAAGGAAAATGCCCTGTAATTCACGGAGGCGAAACCAGAGGCACCAATACCGGTCCTGGTATACGCGATTGGTGGCCCAATCAGCTCGATTTAACCAAGCTCAGGCAAAACTCGGAGCTATCCGACCCCATGGATCCCGACTTTGATTACGCCAAAGAATTTGCGAGTCTCGACCTGGCGCAAGTGAAGCGCGACATCACGGCGGTTATGACCGACTCACAAGCCTGGTGGCCTGCCGACTACGGGCACTACGGTCCGTTTTTCATTCGCATGGCCTGGCACAGCGCCGGCACCTACCGCATCCACGACGGACGCGGCGGCGGCGGCCGGGGTACCCATCGTTTTGCACCGCTCAACAGTTGGCCCGACAATACCAACCTCGACAAGGCCCGTTTGCTTTTGTGGCCAATCAAGCAGAAATATGGCCGTAAGCTCTCGTGGGCCGACCTCATGATTTTGGCCGGTAATGTAGCCCTCGAAAGTATGGGCTTCAACACCTATGGTTTTGGTGGTGGTCGCGCCGATGTATGGGAACCTGAAGATATTTATTGGGGCCCCGAGAGCGAATGGTTAGGCGACAAACGTTATGTCGGCGACCGCGAGCTCGAAGACCCCCTGGGAGCGGTGCAAATGGGTTTGATTTATGTGAACCCCGAAGGACCCAACGGCACTCCCGACCCGGTTGCCGCCGCACGCGACATCCGCGACACCTTCGGGCGTATGGCCATGAACGACGAAGAAACCGTAGCCCTCATTGCAGGAGGCCATACCTTTGGTAAGACCCACGGTGCCGGCGATCCTTCGAAATATGTAGGTCGCGAACCCGCCGCGGCACCACTCGAAGCCATGAGCATGGGCTGGACCAACACCCTCGGCGAGGGACATGGCGAACATACCATCACCAGTGGCTTGGAAGGAGCCTGGACTACCACCCCAGCCCGCTGGAGTCACGACTATTTCAAACATCTCTTCGAATACGAGTGGGAACTCACCAAAAGTCCCGCAGGTGCTCAGCAGTGGACCCCTAAAAACGGCGCTGGAGCCAATACCGTACCCGATGCGCACAATCCCGCCAAGCGCCATGCACCCATGATGCTCACCACCGATTTGGCCTTGCGTTTTGATCCTGCCTACGAAAAAATTTCGCGCCATTTTTATGCCCATCCTGAAGCTTTTGCTGAGGCTTTTGCCAAGGCATGGTTCAAACTCACCCACCGCGACATGGGCCCTAAAGTACGCTATGTAGGCACGGAGGTACCCGCCGAGGACCTCATCTGGCAAGATACGGTACCGGCACCCACCTACAAATTGGTAGATGCGGCCGACATAAAAGCCCTCAAAACGCAGTTGTTGCAAGCTGGCCTCAGCCTGCAGGAGCTCATACTCACGGCATGGGCTTCCGCCTCGAGTTTCCGGAGTACCGACAAACGCGGCGGTGCCAATGGCGCGAGAGTACGTTTGGCACCACAAAAAGATTGGGAAGCCAACAATCCCAAGCAGCTCGCCAAAGCCCTCGCAGTACTCGAGCAGGTGCGCACAAGCTTCAACAGCAGTGCTACGGGTGGCAAACAAATCTCGCTAGCCGACCTCATCGTATTGGGTGGAGCCGCAGCCGTTGAGCAGGCAGCTGCCAATGCCGGCTACAAAATTGAAGTACCCTTTACGCCCGGTCGCGGCGATGCCAATGCCGAACAAACCGATGCCGACTCGTTTGCCGTACTCGAGCCTCGTGCCGATGCTTTCCGCAACTACGCAAAAGGTCATGCCGGATCGTATGCCGAAAAACTGATGCTCGAAAAAGCACAGTTCCTCAATTTGAGCGCACCCGAAATGACCGCCTTGGTTGGCGGCATGCGTGCCTTAGGTGCCAATTACGACGGCTCGCAACATGGTGTATTCACCAACCGCCAAGGCAGTTTGACCAACGACTATTTCGTGAATCTGTTGGATTTGAATACCAGCTGGAAAGCCGTTTCGAATATGGAAGACGTATTTGAAGGTCGCGACCGCAAGAATGGTCAGCTCAAGTGGTTGGCCACGCGAGTAGATCTGATTTTTGGCTCGAATACCGAACTCCGCGCCATTGCCGAAGTGTATGGTGCATCGGATGGAGGCGAAAAATTGGCACGTGACTTTGTAGCCGCCTGGCACAAAGTGATGGAGCTCGACCGCTTTGACCTGCATCGTTAATACAAGCCACCGTTGAATGAAAGACTCCGGCACCACCGGGGTCTTTTTTTTGCCGCATCGAAAAATAAAAAATTCGTCGCGTTTAGCTCTATTTTGTCGCCCCAAACCAAGCTAACCTACGTATGAACCATCTGGAAACCTATTTCCGGCAGAACAACAAGCGCCTCATCGACAAATGGGTGCATTATTTTGACGTATACGACCGTCATTTTTCAAAATATCGCAATCAACCCATCGTGATCGTCGAGATTGGGGTGTCGGAGGGTGGAAGTCTGCAAATGTGGAAAGACTACTTTGGACCGCAAGCCGTGATTTACGGTATCGATGTAAATCCGCATTGCAAAGCTTTTGAAGAAGAGAACATACACATCTTCATAGGTTCGCAGGCCGACCGCGAGTTTTTACGAGAGATCAAGACCAAAATTCCTCCCATCGACATCTTGATAGACGATGGAGGCCACGAGATGTTTCAACAGATAATCAGTTTTGAAGAGCTTTTCGGGCACATCAAAGCCGACGGCGTTTACCTCTGCGAAGACACCCACACCTCCTACTGGCCGCGCTACAAAGGAGGGCTCAAGCGGCGGGGCACCTTCATGGAGTACAGCAAGAACTTTGTCGACTATATCAACGCCTGGCATTCGAAACAAAAGAGCTTTCAGGTAACGGAATTTACCCGTTCGGTGAATTCGGTGCATTTTTACGACAGCATTGTGGTGGTAGAGCGCAAACCTCGACAGGCACCCTATTCTGAAAAAACAGGCACACCCTCTTTACCCGTAACGATTCAGAAGCCCAGTGCCTACAAAAAGCTAAAAACTTGGTTTCGAGCACGTTTTGGCATCACCAAAAAATAAGGCAAAAACCAATAGCGTATCCTTGGAGTTGAATCGTCTCAGTTATGGCCAATACGCCCACTTTTTCTGCCGCTGAACTGCCTTGGCTCGAGGCTGGCTACCGTTTGTTTGCCCGTGGTGGGCCTGCTGCCCTCAAGGTAGAGGTGCTGGCACGTGAGAGTGGCGTGAGTAAGTCGTCGTTTTACCATCTTTTTGCCGATTTGCAGCTATTCGAACGCCGACTCCTGGAGCTGCACCTGCGCAATTCCGAACAAATACGGCTCGAAGCTTTGTTGTGCCGTAGCATCGACCCCGACTTGATAGCGCTATTGGTTCGTGCCAAAACCGACATCCTTTTCGACCGGCAGCTGCGTGTAAACCGGCAGCACGACCACTATCGGCGTTGTTTTGAAGAAGCCAATGCTGGCATACTCGTGGCTTTTTCGTCGGTATGGGCCGAAGCCCTGAACCTCGGCAATCAGCCCGAAGCTGCCCGGCTCAGTTTGCAGCTCACGGTCGATAACTTTTACCTCACCGTCACTGAAGAAAATTTAAATCTTGAGTTTCTACGGCAGTATTGGCAGCAGCTCAAAGAAACGATTACGCGGCTCAGGACCCCCTAATTTGTACGCTTCCGTACATAAAAAAACAGGATTGAGCCTGTATTTTAGGGATCTTACGCTGCGCCATGAAAAAGTTAAAATACCTCACCGTACTGCTTACACCAGCGGTTGTAGGTTATTCGCTGTACGCCGATGGGTATGCCACCTTCACGGCTCTCATCGTCTTGTTTGGTGTATTGCCTATTCTGGAGCTCTTCACCCAAGGGTCGACCGTTAACCTAAGCGCTGCAGAAGAAGAGCTGGCCAAAAACGACCGATTTTACGATTGGTTGTTGTACGCCCTCGTTCCGCTGCAGTATGGATTGCTGCTGTATTTTTTACGCGAGATTGCGAGCGGCCAGCTCACTACCGTTGAGGCGGTTGGGAAAACCCTCGCCATGGGGCTCAGTTGTGGCGTTTTGGGCATCAATGCCGCCCACGAGCTGGGTCACCGTTCTAAAAAAAGCGAACAACAAATGAGTAAGCTGCTTTTGTTGAGCGCTCTCTACCTCCACTTCTTTATCGAACACAACCGTGGGCACCACAAGCGGGTGGCCACTCCCGAAGACCCCGCTTCGGCACGCTATGGCGAAACGTTGTATGCGTTTTGGCTGAGGAGCATCGTAGGCAGCTGGCTGTCGGCCTGGCGGCTGGAGGCCGAACGTTTGCGCTACAAACAATTAACACCTTGGCACTGGAAAAACGAACTGTTGCAGATGGCCTTGCGGCAGCTGGCATTTGTTGCGGCCATTGCCTTGCTGTTTGGCCTGCATGCGCTGGTGCACTTTATGGTCGCTGCTGCCATAGGGGTACTGTTGCTCGAAAGCGTGAACTACCTCGAACATTACGGTTTGCAGCGCAAACGTAAAGGCGACGGCTACGAACGCACCCTACCCATCCACAGCTGGAACTCGAACCACCCCATGGGCCGCCTGGTGCTGCTCGAGCTATCGCGCCATAGCGACCACCACTATTCGGCCAGCCGCAAATACCCCATCTTGCGGCATTTCGACGAAAGTCCACAGCTGCCCACGGGCTACCCCGGCATGATACTGCTGGCTTTGGTGCCTCCGCTGTGGTTTGCCGTGATGCACTGGCGTATTGACCATTACCGCAGCAGCAAGGAAGGTGCTTCCTTGGTGTAAATGTTTAATTTTTCGCTATAATTAGCAATATTCCCCATGGCAACTTCCCAGTTTGATTACGACTATGTGGTGATTGGCTCCGGCTTCGGCGGGTCGGTTTCGGCACTGCGCCTCAGCGAAAAAGGCTATAAGGTGCTGGTAATCGAAAAGGGCAAGTGGTTTACTGCCCCCAGCCACTTCCCCACCAGCAACTGGAAGCTCCGCAAATGGCTGTGGCTGCCCACGTTGGGCATGACGGGCCTTTTCAAAATCACCTTTTTTCGCCATGTAGGCGTACTCAGCGGCGTAGGAGTTGGCGGCGGGTCGTTGGTATATGCCAATACGTTGCCTGTGCCCAAGTCGCCCTTTTTCAACAGCGGCAGTTGGGCAGGTCTCGCCAATTGGGAGGAAGAGCTCGCTCCGCACTACACCACGGCCAAGCAGATGCTGGGTGCCGAAAGCCACCCCTACCTGAGTCGTAGCGACAAGGCCATGCAGGAGCTGGCCAAAACCATCGGCAAGCCCGAGGCCTTCGAAAAAACCGATGTGGCCGTGTACTTCGGCAAGCCTGGCGAAACGGTGGCCGACCCCTACTTTGGCGGGCGTGGCCCCGACCGTACCGGCTGCACCCTGTGTGGAGGCTGTATGCTGGGCTGCCGCTTTAATGCCAAAAATACCCTCGACAAAAACTACCTCTGGCTGGCGCAGCAGCATGGTGCCGAGATTCGTGCCCAAAAAGAAGTGTACGATGTGGTACCCTTGAGCGACGATGGCAGCGCCGGTTACGAGATACACTTTCGCGACAGCTTGGGCTGGCCCAAACGCCGCTACCGTGTACGTAGCCGCGGGGTGGTGTTTGCTGGCGGCGTTTTGGGCACCATGGGCCTCCTGCTGCGACTCAAAAACGGCTCGCTACCGCACCTCAGCCCCACCCTCGGCAAAGGCGTGCGCACCAATTCCGAAAGCCTTATCGGCGTAACCACCTACGACCGCAAGCAGTCGTTTAGCGAAGGCATCGCCATCGGCAGCATCGTGCATATCGACGAACACCGCCACATTGAACCCGTAAAATATTCGGCAGGCTCGGGCTTCTGGCGCCTGCTGATGTCGCCCATGGTGGCAGGCAAGACCTTTGTAAGCCGGCTGGGCCGCATCCTGGCCGACCTGGTGATGCACCCCATGTCCAACTTGAAGGTGCTATTTACCGACGACTGGAGCAAACGTACCCACATCCTGCTGTACATGGAAAGCCTCGACTCCACCCTGCAGTTGAAGCCGGGGGTTGCAGGTCTGTACTCTACCCTCGAGGGCGGCACGGCTCCAACCGCCTTTAACCCCGTAGCGCAGGAGCTGGCCCACCACACCGAAAAAATTGTGAACGGCAAAGCCACCGTGATGTATACCGAAAGTCTCTTTGGCATCCCCAGCACGGCACACATCCTGGGCGGCGCCTGTATGGGGAAAGATGCTGAAAGCGGCGTAATCGATGCCAACAACCGGGTTTTCGGCTACCAAAACATGCTCATTTGCGACGGTAGCATGATTTCGGCCAATATCGGGGTAAACCCTAGCCTCAGCATCACGGCCATCACCGAAAGGGCCATGTCGAAGATTGCCGCAAAGGGCGACTAAAAAAACATTTCGAGGAACAGGGCGGTACTGCGTGGCTCGCGAAAGCCGGGGAGGTGGAGCTGATATAAAAGCAGCAAATCTTGCAAAGTACCCGGCGAAAAGTGATGTTCGAGCTCCCTACCTGCCTGCGGTAGCGCATGCGGCACAGCGCCGTTGAGCAAAGCCGCCAACTGCTCGGCACTTTCGGGCCGCGCATAGGTCGACCGCATATCGCGCTGCCGCTCAAAGCGGCCCTCGGTGAGGTTGAGCCAGCTGCCCTCGGCGGTGCCCGCATCGGGCAAAAAGCCAAGCCATCCGGCCAACTCCAACAGGGTTTGCAGCAAAGTCTCAACGGGATTGGCCGACAAATCGAGCAGCTGCACCCGCGTTTCGAGCCAGAGATAAAAATCGGGATTGGCTTCCTCTTCACGCACGGAGCGGGTAATTAACTCGGCCAAAAACATGGCCAACACCGGCAGCGGTGGCTGCACAGGAAGTCGATGCAAAGCGGGACGAACGTGCAACTCCGACAAACGTTGGATATCGCTGCTGCTTTTGTGGTATACTTCGGCTTCAACCAGCGTGAGGGGCTGCAGCATGCCCTGCGTAATGGTGGCTTTTTGTTTACGTACCCCGTTAATCATATACGACTGCATGCCAAACACATCGGTATACAGCAAAGCAATTACGCTCGTTTCGCTGTAACGGGTGGTACGAAGTACTAATCCTTTGACCTTATGCAGCATACATCAGTGCAAAAACAGCACCTTGGCCGCAAAGGTTTCGTTCCCCAAATCGTCGGTGCTGAGGATGTAATATACACCTGTTCCAACCTTCTGGCCGTTGTAGTCGCGCCCATTCCAGGCAATCTGCCCGCCATCGGCGCGGGTTTGATACACCAGCTGCCCATGGATGTCGGTAATTTTGATCCACGCATTGGCTACCAACCCATTTACTGCAATCTGACCACCAAAATCGGCGGGGACGGGATTGGGGAAAACCTGCACATTGTTGTGCACCTCGCCGCCTTCGGTGGCTGTACCCCGGAAACTCACCACGCCCTTGTCGGTACCGATAAACACCTCTCCACTCGCCGGGTCGATGGCAATGGAAGTGACAATGTTCGAAAGCATGGGGCTGTTTTCGCGGGTAAAGTGATGGATGAGGGTGCTGCCGTCGGCCGAAAAAAGCCAAGCACCCGAGTTGGTGCCAAACCACTTGCGGTTGGCGCCGTCGATGGCGATGCTGCTCACCACCTCCTGTCCCAACAGGAAGCCCACAAACTGCTCCTGTAGCACTTTAATTCGGCTCCCGTTGAACGGCCCCCTGAAAATGGCATTGGGGCTGTAAAAAACAACGGGGCCTTCGTCGGTACCCAGCCACACGGCTCCGTCTTTATCTTCTACCATGCAGTTTACAATGGGCGAAGGCAACGAACCCTGCCCCTCGGCGGTTCCCACAAAGCGGTAATCGGTATTGGCACGGTTCAACACCACCACACCACCCGAGCGTACCCGTATCCATTTGTTGCCATAGCTGTCGGCCAACATGCCATACACTTCGTTGTACGGCCCTACGCGGTACGAGGCCCAGCTGCCGTCTTTTTTGCGGACCGACACCGGGTTGCTTGCCCCGTAATTGCTCATCCACAAATTGCCGTCCTTGTCCCAGTCGAGGCCACCCACGCGGGTAGCGCCGATGCCGGTATTGGGATCTATCGAACCGGGAATATACTCCAGGGTACTGTTTTCGGGGGTATAGTTGGCTGTAACCTGTCCGTTGGTGAGTTCATACACGCCAAAACCCCACGGCAGCAGGTACAGCTTATTGGCTGCGGTAGGATGCTCATAGGCGCCAACGTAATCGTATTTTCCTGCCAGGGCAGGTACGGTGCCGCCGTTAAGCGACTTCCATTGTTGCTCTTTGAACTGGAATACGCCGTCGGGGATAAACAAATTGTTCCAGGCCTCTCCCAGCGAGCCCGCCGCTACCATGACGCCTTCTCTACCTGCGCTAAGCATGAGCGCGCGGGAGCTTGCCGGACCGTTGGGCAACAGCTGCCGCTGCCCACCGGCCGATTCTACGAGTCCGTTGCGGCTGTCGGCTATCCAAAAGCGCCCGGGCTCCTCAAACAAACATTGCCGCGGCACTTCCACAAAGTTACCGCCATCGTTGTATTGAAAGCTGCCCAAGGTATCCATGGCGATGGCCCGAAATACGTTGGTTAGCAACAACCAATTGCCCGAGGCACGCAAGCTGTTATTGATGAAGCCTTCGTTCACCACCCTGCTTTGCCAACTGCTTCCGTCGTACCACAACAGCGAGTCGGCGCGGAGGGTGTACACCTTATTCCGCCAAACGGCAATGTGGTTGAGACGCTGCTTGCCCATGAGGGGTTCCCGGGTCCAGAAGTTAAAGTTCGACAGGTTTGGGGCGCTGAGGCTGGCCACGTACATGCCCGAGTCGGTGGCGGCGTAAAAATTAGTGCCGTCGTCGGCGAGGGCGTTCACCGGTAGGCGACTGCCTTGCGGACCGATGATGAAGGTATTGCGTATTTCACGGCGCTGGAGGTCGAGCTCTACGATGCCGAAGGCTGTGCTGAGGTAGGCAAAGCGCCCGCGCTGATGCACATGGAAAATGGTCTTTAGCCCCGGCACGGTTGAACGCGGGATGGCATCGAGCTGCATGAACTGACCGTTGCGCAACAAATCGATATTGCCCGAGCGGTAGGTGATGATGAGGGTATTGTAGTCGGCGGCGTATTTCAAGTAGGTGATGTCGACATCCGACACGCCCTGCACTTTGGTGAGGGTGGCGAGGGCATTATCGTCGGTATCGTAGTAAAAAAGGCCGTTTTCGGTTCCGCAGTACACCCTACTTCCCACCTTTTCGACGCAGGTGGCTTTGGCATAGGGCAGGTGGATACGCCATTGACCTACCGGTATTTGGGCGGAGGCAGGTAGCGACAGCAGGGCAAGTGTTGCGGCAAGCAACAGAACGAGGTAGCGCATGGGGCAAATCTAACGTAAGAAAATGAACTCACAGCCCTTTAGAGGCGTTGGAGAAACACAACAGCTCTTAACGCACAAGGCGGCGCGGAATTGTTGTAGATTTGCACCTTCTTACCGGTCAGCATGAGCGAACCCATCAAACACGAGTGCGGCATTGCACTTCTCCGTCTTCGGAAACCTTTATCGTTTTATCAGGAAAAATATGGCTCGGCCACCTATGGCCTCAACAAGCTGTACCTGCTTATGGAGAAGCAGCACAACCGCGGTCAGGACGGTGCCGGCATCGCCACCATCAAGCTCGACGCCGCTCCCGGCGAGCGCTACATCAGCCGAGCCCGCTCGGTGCATACCCAGGCCATCAAGGAGATTTTTGACCGTGTGCATCAAAATTTTGCCGAGGCCAAACGTGAAGACCCGACCATCTTCTCGGATGTGCACCGCATGAAAAAGGAGTTGCCCTACCTCGGCGAGCTGCTGCTGGGCCACCTCCGCTACGGTACCCACGGTAAAAATACCATCGAACATTGCCATCCCTTTTTGCGGCAAAACAACTGGAAGAGCCGCAACCTGGTGGTTGCCGGCAACTTCAACATGACCAATGTAGAAACCCTCTTCAACCAGCTGGTGAGCCTGGGGCAGCACCCCAAAGAAAAGAGCGATACGGTGACGGTGATGGAGAAAATTGGGCATTTCCTCGACGAAGAGAACATGGAGATGTTTGAGCAGCTCACCGCCCAGGGCATGAGCAAAACCGATGCGCAGCAGGAGATAGCCCTCAAGCTCGACATCAAACGTATCCTGCAGCGCGCCAGCAAGTACTGGGACGGCGGCTACGCCATGGCCGGCCTGCTGGGTCACGGCGACGCCTTTGTGCTACGCGACCCCAACGGCATACGCCCCGCCTACTATTACGTAAACGACGAAATTGCGGTGGTGACCAGCGAACGGCCCGCTGCCGCTACGGCTTTTAACGTATCGGTCGACGACATACGCCCCATCCCACCCGGACATGCCTTTGTGATTCGCGCCTCGGGCGAATACGAACTCATTGAGGTGCTCGAAGCCCGCGAGCCGCTGTCGTGCTCGTTTGAACGTATCTATTTCTCGCGCGGTAGCGACTACGCCATTTACAACGAACGCAAAAAGTTGGGCGAGTTGGTGGTACCGGCTATACTGAAAAGTGTAAACCACGAACTCGAAAATACCGTATTCAGTTATATTCCGAACACTGCAGAAACAGCCTTTTACGGGATGATTAAAGGGGTAGAAGATTACCTCAACGACTACAAGATTAAAAGTTTGTTGGCACTGCCCCAGCCACCCGACCCCGCTCAGGTGAAGTCCCTGCTCGAGCTGCGGCCGCGGGTAGAAAAAGCGGCGATAAAAGATGCCAAACTCCGCACCTTCATTACCCAAGACAACCAGCGCGACGACCTCGTGGCCCATGTATACGACACCACCTACGGTATTTTACGGCCGGGGCTCGACAATTTGGTGGTGATCGACGATTCGATTGTGCGCGGCACCACGCTCAAACAAAGCATCATCCGCATCTTGGCGCGGCTACAGCCCAAGAAGATAGTGATAGTGAGCTCGGCACCACAAATTCGCTACCCCGACTGCTACGGAATTGACATGAGCCGCATGGGCGACTTTGTGGCCTTCCGTGCCGCCATCAACCTGCTCAAAGGCAGCGGCCGCGAAGCCCTCATCGAGCAGGTGTACGCCCAGTGTAAGGCGCAAGACGGGCTGCCCGACGAGCAGATTGTGAACTACGTGAAGCAGATTTATGCGCCCTTTACCGACGAAGAAATTTCGGCCGAAATAGCCCGCATTGTCACCCCCGAAGATTTGGAGGTGCCCGTGGAGGTGATTTTCCAAACCATCGCCGGTTTGCACGAAGCCATACCCCACCACCGGGGCGACTGGTACTTCAGCGGCAACTTCCCAACGCCGGGCGGCATGCGGGTGGTGAATCGTGCGTTGATCAACTACATCGAGAAAAACAACAGCAGGGCCTATTAACGCGTGAGGGCCACCTCCCGGCAGCCCTCGTACAAGTTGTAAATCAAGCAGGCCGAAGCCTCAATACGAATTTAGAAATATTTACACAAATGTCAAATCACTTGGCGTAGTTGTAAATCACATTGTATAACTCCTTGACGATTTTGTCGACATGGCGCATGTGGGCGAAATTGTACGAAAAGCGGTAGCAGAAAGCGGATTAACGCACACTGCCGTGGCACGCAAGGTGAAAATCAGCCGCCAAACCCTTTACAATTTATACGACAACGCCTGGCTCGAGCCCTCCCTACTGCTGCGCATAGGCGCGGTGGTGCATGCCGACTTTAGCTACTTGCTGCAAGGCAGCGACTACAAACACCATCCCGTGGCAGCACTCGCCGCCGAAAAAGAACCCGACTGGCGCTACGAAAGCGGCTATTGGCGCACCAAGGCCGAAGAAAGCGCCGAGCGCCTCGCCGAACTGCAGCAGCGTTACGACGAGCTCAACGCCAAATACATTCGCCTACTCGAGCAGCAGCCCAGTAAAACCAAGAAGTAGGCCGCAGCATTAGCTGCATGCATTCAGCGCGCATACTCCACCTGGCAGCACGAGCCGATGTTGAGTAGGGCTGCAGTAACAGCCCAAGGCAAGTAAGTAAAATGGCCAGAGAAGAATTGGTTTTACAGCCAATAGTTTGCAGCTATGAAATGTTTGCTTCTTTTCGAGAAGGAAGATACTTTAGCATATAAAGTTTCAGGCTTTTGAAAAAAGCAGCTTTTGAAGCTATGTTGGGCACGGTGAGCCGACAAATGCTACAGAGCAAAAAAAAGACCCGTCGATTCCGACAGGTCTAAATTCTTTCACTTGGTTACGTTATCTGAGAGATAAGAGGCTTGACCAAGCATAACGACACAAAGATAATTAAATTAAATGAATTAAACTTTTCATGAAGTTCAGGACTTTTGAACGGTATTTTTCGGAAGCAAGAATAAACCGCTATTCGTATGCTGTTGGCCATTCTAAACGAAAAGCTATTCGATTGTACAAAGCTAATCTCAAAGTAGCTCAAGCATTTCACCCGTTACTTGGATTATTAGAGGTTGTCCTTCGGAATAGGCTCAATGAAGTTCTAACTACCCATTTTGGCGACCCTGATTGGATTATAAATCAGAAAACAGGATTTATGTCTGACTCTTCGCTAATATTTACACAAAAGCGAACAGGACGTATTACGACCAATGACTTTCTTAAAAGGGAAATAAGCAAAGCGGAAAAGAGGCTCCGCAAAACAGGCTTGGGAATCTCAAGCGGTAAAGTACTCGCAGAACAGACCTTAGGTTTTTGGACAGACCTCTTTGAGGTTCATCACTACCGAATATTGAAAGGCACTCCAATACGTATTTTTAATTATTTGCCACCAGGTTACGGCCGCAAAGAAATAATTGAAGACTTAACACGAATTCGAAGGTTTAGAAACCGAATTAATCATAACGAACCTATATGTTTCAAAGGAAATAAAATTGATTTTTCAGAATCAACTCAAGTTTATAAATCAATACTCAACATACTTACTTGGATTGATCCTGCATTCATAAAGTTTATCTCAGATATAGACGAAGTAAAAAAGACTATTAAGATTAGCCAATCCATCTAAATCATTGTTCGCCAAATACGGAGTCAATTCTAATCCAAAAACGCTACCTCAAAAAGATGAAAAAAAGGCAAATTCCTGTTGAAAGCCTCAAATAGCCCTTTATTTCACCACCTTAGAAATTGCCGTCTTACTGGCGCAGCAAGGCTGAAGAAAGCGCCCAGCGCCTCGCCGAACTCCAGCAGCGTTACGACGAGCTCAACGCCAAATACATCCGCCTACTCGAGCAGCAGCCCAGCAAAACCAAGAAGTAGGCCGCAGCATTAGCTGCATGCATTCAGCGCGCATACTCCACCTGGCAGCAAGAGCTGAAAAGTTAATTGTTGCAGTTATCAATATGGATACCTGAACGCGTGGACCCAATAACTGAAGCCAAAGCTTGTAGGTCGAGTAAAAACACCGCCCGCACGCGGTCGTTGTGAACTATTTGTTATATTGCTTTCGAAAGTGTTAATCCTCCCATCCGATTAAATTGATCCATAGGGGGACTGCTCACCTTCGCCAAAGTTGTTCACCAAAATGAATTAAACCGATAAAAATGGGCTATTCACCTTATAAAAAGTTCACGATTTGCTTTGTCGCGGGAGTGCTTCTACTCCTTGGCATGCAAGCTTGTAAGTCGACCTATTTCCGCTCGAACTACCACGACGCCAATAAACTCTTGCATGCCACCGAGGACTTACCAACGAAACCATTTTTGAAAGCTCACCTCAAAAATGGGGAGGTGTGGATTCTGAGAGATACCTGGCAAATAAACAGCAATGAAAATACCGTTTCGGGCTACGGGAGTCGGTACAACTTCAACCGAATTTTGATCACCGAAGGCGATTTGCGCATCCATATCGACAGTGTTGCCATTTTTGAAACCAATACAAAAATTGAAAGTTCGGAGAATGGACGTATCGCTGCACTGACCATTTTAACCGGCCTCAACATTATTGGGGCAGCCATTTGTTTCACCAATCCAAAGGCTTGCTACGGCTCTTGCCCTACTTTTTATATCAACGAAAACGAAAATTTTCATTACGCCGACGCAGAAGGATTTTCGAATGCCATCTCGCCTTCGTTGGAATACTTCGATTTGGATGCCTTGAATAAGCAACGAATAAGTGGCCATACGTTTTCTATCACCATGAAAAATGAAGCCTTGGAGACACATTGTGTAAACGACGTAAAATTATTGGCCTATCCCTTAAAAAAGGGGGAGCGTGTGTATCAAACCCCATCCAATGACCTCTACCTCTGCGAAAACCTTTACCCGCTACGGCAAGCCGTAGGCCCGGAGGGCGACATCACCACGCTGCTTCGAAACGAAGACCGCCAAGAACGATTTTCGCTATCGGACGAAAACAATTTAAGCAGCAAAGAAGAAATCATTTTAACGTTTGACAATATAACAGCGGTGAACGATTTGGGATTAATTGTGAATTTTCGACAAACCCTCATGACTACCTACTTCATTTATAGCGCAATGGGCTATATGGGCGATGAGGTAAGCGACTGTTTTGCCCGCTTAGAAACCAACGAGCAAGCCAAAGCACAGCTCAAAACTGGCTTTATGCAGGAATTAGGCAAAATCGACATTTATGCCTGGGACGAGGATAAGCAAGACTGGGTGGCACAAAAGGGCTTTTACGAAACGGGGCCCATTGCATTCAATCGGCAGCTGCTCCCTTTGAGCATCACGGCCAAAAATTCGAGCATGCGCATCAAAGTAGTGCTCAACAAAGGCCTCTGGCGTATGGACTACCTGGCCTTGACCAATTTAAAAAAGCAAGTTAAAGCCTTCGAAATCACGCCGAATACAATCTTGAACAAAGGAGAACCAGATGCGGCGGCCTTGGCGAAAATACAAGCACCCAACAACTACCTCGTTGCCATGCCCGGGGATGAATACAAATTCAATTTTGAGCTGCCCGTGGCCGATACCGATTATGAGCTCTTCCTATACTCCAAAGGATATTATTTGGAGTGGATGCGCGAACATTGGCTCAAAGACAAGGATTTGTACAAACTCAACCAACTGGTGAATCATCCTAAAAAATACCTGCGCGTTGAAGCGAAACGTTACAAACAGTACGAATCCACCATGGAGCAGGCGTTTTGGGAATCGCGTATCGACACAAAAAACTTTTCGTACCATGAAAACTAGGCACCTACTCCTCGGATTGCTGCTACTCGTTATGGGTAGTTGTGCACATCTCAACTATTTGCCTACGCCCGAAAAAACGGGGATCAACGAGTACGGGTCTTACATCCGAGTAACACTAAAAAGCAACTCGATAGAACGTGGAGAGCTCATCGCCCTCGACAGTACAAACCTCGTGGTACTTACCAAAAAGAAAAAGTTGCTGACCATACCGGTGAATGTAGTCAAACAATTCAAACTGCAATATGCCCGATCGAAAAGCTATGGTTGGACCATACCTGTATTCGGCTATTTATCTGGTGTACATGGTTGGTTTGCTGGCATAAGTTTACCCGTAAATTTAATCGTCACCATTTCGGTAACAGCATCGGGCAACAAAGCTTATAGCTACAGCCATAAAACCATCGGTTGGGATAAGCTCAAGATGTTTGCACGCTTTCCGCAAGGCATACCTCCGCATGTAGACCCCAGCCAACTCCGATAAATAATCCCCCCATAAAGCACCCTGCCGCCTTCCCTCAAAACCTTACACCACCACCCTATGCCCAAACGTGCAATTCATCATACTCGGCCCAAAACCTTCGCTTTTGTTCCAGATTTGGGCGTATAAGCGATATAAACCTTCGCCAATAAACAAGTTACCGGCAACCCTCAAAGACTGCGAAAATGAACATTCTAGCTATTAATAACCTTTTATGAGACTGACAGAAAAACACTTTCGAGACACGAAACGCCTAATCGGAAAAATCAGTACAGCGAAAATTGCTAAATGGTTATTAGAAGAAGGATACTTTGCTGAACAATATGTTTTGCCCCCAGCGTTCAAGGCTGTAGAATACAAGCGAAAGCGGAGTCCATATTTCAAGGTGACCGGATCTGCGAAAAAACATTTTAAACCAACGACCTCTGACCTTATTTCAGTTTCATTCCCAAAATCACGATTGACTGAGAGAACTTTTGGAATAATTGAGCCGAAAATACACCATGATATCGTATGGTATTTAATGAAAGAATGGAATGCAGTGCTAGCCCAACTCTTTCATAAAGACATTAAAATTGTCAATTATGGCTTTCCCATTCCGATAACTAAAAACAATGAAACCAATCTCGGCTCTTTAAGAGCAGGTAGAATGATTTATGAGTTTATAGAAATGGCCGAAACCGATTTAGTTTCGGAGGCTCATAAGTACAAATTTGTCGTTAAAACTGATATTAAGAATTTCTACCCATCAATTTATACTCATAGCATTTCATGGGCTTTGCATGGAAAAGACGATGCAAGGGCAGATCGGTTTACGTTTGCTTTACTTGGCAATAAACTTGACAAATTGTTTCAAAATGCCAATGACGGTTGTACTAATGGACTCCCTATTGGACCCGCAATTTCTGATTTACTCGGTGACATAATTTTGTCGGCAGTTGATCGAGAATGTTCAAAAGATTTGAAAAAGAAAAAAATTGATTTTGTTGGCGTTCGCTTCAAAGACGATTATCGGTTTCTATGTAATTCAAAAACAGATACTGAAATAATTATTAAGTCTTTGCAAACACAGATGCGATATTTCAATTTGAGTCTTAACGAAGGAAAATCTGATATTAAGGAATTGCCTGAAGGCCTTTTTAGACCTTGGACTTATGAGTATCAAAAATCATCTCTGCGTGACAAGAAAACTATTTCATACAAACAGTTTGAACACACATTACTTGCTGTTCTCCAAATTGACCAAAAACATCCTGACACAGGAGTTATTGACAAATTCTTGAGCGAACTAACCACAAATGACTACAAATTGAAGCTCAAGATAAAACAGAAAGAGATTCTAAAAACTTTTAGTTTACTTCTTATGCTTAAAGAAAGAAGGTCCAAAGCATTTCCTCAAATCCTTGCCATTATAGAGCATATCTTTGTTAGCAACAAAAGTAAAATAGTGCTGCTTAATAAAATGAAAAACTCAATCGAAGGCCTCTTTTACAAAAAACTTTCGAACCAGACAGAGAACCAATATGATCTACTATGGTTAACTTATTTCATTAAGTCAAGTGAACTATTCAAAATAAAATGGCCAAGGACAATAAATTCTGAGCTTTTAAAATCTTTAAAAGCCAACAATCAGACTTTCTTCACAACAGATCCGGACATTGAACTCTATTCAAAAATCAAGCGAAAGGGAAGCAATATTTCACTTCTGAAGCATCTAGCAATATTTCCCAGAGACTGACAATAAGGGCAGCCGGTAACACACGTTTGGCGCAATGGGGGCTAACATCGTACATTGAAAGTTTGTGCTTCTATTGTAAATTCGTGCAGGTTGACAATTTAGTTTTCCAAAATCCCCCACTGCGCCAAGCGTGGGAACGTTAGCACCAATATTATGAGACGACTATTTATCATATTGACAATTTTAGGACTGACACAATCTTGCTCAGACAATTCAACCAAACAAACAGTTGACAACTCAGTTGTTGACAATAGTGAAGCCTTTCTCAAATTATTTCCAGAAATTGAATATAAAGACCTTCATATTTACACACCTCCATACGACACTTCAAATCGTGCTGACAAATATGACGGCAAACAAATAGACCGCTCTTTTTATAAGTTCCTTGTGTTTGACAATTACATTAACCCGACAGAAATTGATACATTTTATCATTATTTCGCTTGTTTCAAGTTCAAACTATCTGACAGCAAGACTGGATTAATTATTCGCAGACCGAGTCAGTATAGTGAAACAGCTATTGACTTATATACTTGGGACAACTTAGAGAAGAAAGTAACAAACATTATCAATCTTGCAGACGCTTTTGGAGACGAAGGCTGGTATTTTGTTCAGGACGCTTGGATAGAAGACGTAAATGCAGACAATTACTTAGACATTGTTGTTAGAAAAAAAGAGTTTGACCAAGACTTAGATGAACCTTTAAACATAACACGTTCAGACACTTCGTTTGTTTTTCTTGGCGACAACAAGACATTCAAACAATCTAACTTTAATATTGATAGAAATAAATATCAACTAAAACATTGGACAGAACAATAAATACTGGTGCTAACAGCGGCCTTAACGCAAGTGCCGTATATTTAGCAGCACCATCATTTTTCTTCGCATTTTTATTTATCTTGGTTGACAGATTTTCGTTCCGTATTCGGCACCTGCGTAAGGCCGCGGAACGTTATGCGTCAGCTTAGGACGCCCCAACAGACTACAATAAAAAGACAGACAATGAAACAACTTTTGACAATCATTTTTGCAACACTGACCTTGACTTCATTCGCACAAGACAAATACAATTATGTTCACTTTAACAAACTGACCGAAGTTGTCGGGACAGAATATGTAATTGCTTCAATTGAGAATTGGGGTAAAATGTTTGACACAAAAAGCCGCTACCTTTTGTTCATCAACACAAAAACTGGACAGACAAAACAAATCGACTTTCCCAATGACGGCTATATGGAAAAAATTGAACAAGTTAAAATCGACAGTTTAGGTATTAACAAAATCATTGTATCTGCACAGACAATTGACCTTGACCGAAAAAACGGTATTGACTGGGCAGACCCAAAACAAATCATAATTCTTTCAACTGACGGACAAGAGAAAACTCAATTAACAGACGACAAATTTTTCTCTCGTACTTGGATTGTAAATAAGCAAACTGGGACAATTACAGTAACAGGTCATTACGACACGAACAACAATAACAAATACGACAAGACAGATAAAAACGAAATACACATTTACGACTTGTGGACACTTAAGCTGATTAGCAAAATATGACAGAATGCCGAACGCATAACAGCACCTACCCAAAAGGCGGGCTTTCGTGTTCCAAAGACAGTTTTGTGGTTAATCAAACATTAGTTTTTCAAATCAAGTTTTGTGGTAAAAGTCCCGCCCTTCGGGTAGCTGCAAACCGTCAAACTGTCTAAAAAGCCCTGAAATGAAAAATTTAAGTGCAAATTCACCCTGTTTCGCGCTATTTTGTTTACTATTTTGAGGTTTTTAGACAAAAGTCCCGCGGGTGCGGAAAACTGACGTTACCAATAATTGTAAAAGACGACAATGCAATGAGAAATCCACCCGACTTTGACATCCAATCACAGGGACAAATTTCAAAAGAATTTATCGACAGGAATATTTTGACATTTCATCAGGCTTCAATTTTCGCAAAACATCTTGCTTATGGACGTAATGCTGATAAGAATAATTTGGTTTCAGTATTTACTGACAACTGCGGAACTTGTAGTACAAAGCACGCATTACTAAAAAAACTAGCAGACGAAAACGGCTATGATAAGGTTAAACTTATAGTTGGACTTTTTAAAATGAACAAAAATAACACGCCTGAAATTTCTGAAACACTTCGCAAAAATCAGTTGGAATATATTCCAGAGGCACATTGTTATTTGAAATTTGAAGGGCGAATTATCGACTTGACAAAAATAAATTCTAAACCAAAAGACTTTTTAGACGACCTGATTGAAGAAATCGAAATTTCACCTGAACAAATCACAGATTATAAGGTGAACTATCACAAAAACTATCTTTTAACTTGGCTCGACAAAAACGAGCAAATAAGCTACTCTCTAGACGACATTTGGAAAATTAGAGAACAATGTATTCAAGATTTAGCGGACAACTGAGACGAAGAACAATTACTGGTAACAGCCGTTGCTGTTGGACAACCTCTAATTTTTTAATGAAAATCGGAATATACGCTGATTACTTGACTTAAATTACTTTGTTTGAGCGCGCGTATTTTACGAGCCTTACCGTATTATCCTGCTCACTTCACTTACAAGCCATAAAATGACTTATCTTTTGAGAAGTAACCGAGGTTTTGGGACAACATCACGTTTTACGTGATACGTCCCGAGGGCGAGGGAGACTGATGTTCTACAAAAATCGTATAAATCAACAATGTTCAAAACAAATAATAGTTATTCAATTCGCTAATCCATGCAAATTAAAATAAAGATTTTTGGGATAATCCCTTTAGCACTCTTGGCTTCTTGTAACCTAAAAATTGAAGATTCCAAGCACAATAAAGACACTGAGCAAATCATACATGCAATTGCAGATCCCGAGCAGTTTATCGGAAAGCAAAAGGCAAAAGCCATGGTTTTAGGGGTATTCCATTTTCATAATCCGGGATTGGATAGCTATAAGCCTAAATACCCTTTCGACATCTTTGAAAGAAAGAGACAAGAAGAATTAGAAATACTTTTAAAGCAAATTGCCAGGTATAAACCGACTAAAATCCTGGTAGAATGGGACAGAATTAAAGACGATAGTATCACCAATGTTCGCTATCGAAACTATCTCAATGGAACATTTAATATCAATGATAAAGCTAATGAAGTATATCAAATAGGCTTTAGACTTGCAAAAATGTTGGGCCACAAAAAGATATACTGCTCAGATGCTCCAGCGGAGTGGTTTGGTGTTAAACTCGACTGGGACAACTACGATGTAGAGGCATATTTAAAGTCGAAAGGGCAATATGCCAAAAGCACTCGCTATGATTTTCAATTGTTTTACGAATGGAGCGATTCTTTAAAAACGGTGCAAACCTTGTCTGAACATTTTGCCATGCTGAACTCTCCAAGTAACCGACTGAAGGATCATCAGGCATATTTAACTGACTTGGTACTAGAAGGCGCAGGTGATAATTATGTAGGTGCAGATGGTGTTGCAAAATGGTATAGAAGGAACCTAAGAATTTTTGCAAACGCCTACGATATCACAGATTTTGATAACGAAGAAAGATTGTTGCTTATATACGGCTCAGGCCACGTTTGGCAGTTAAGACAATTTTTTATGGACTCCCCAGATTTTGATTACATTGAATCATCTCAATATCTAATAAAATAAATACTGTAGCTAACAGCCGTAAAGTTGCACAACCTCAATTTTTTAATGAAAGTCGGGCTATGCGCTGCTTTTTTGGCTTAAGTTACTTTGTTTGAGCGCGCGTATTTTACAAGCCTTCCCGATTTAAGCCAATAACCGCGCTTACAAGCCATAAAATGACTTATCTTTTGAGAAAAAACGGAGGTTTTAAGACATACCGAAGTTAGCACCAATGCCCATCCAGCAACGCGGACAGTGACAACCAAGCCGACAAAGATTCGTTACCGCAGACAAGAAAAAATTAAACGTGTGACAATTTACTTACTCAAATTCTCCACGCGGACACTGCTCGTTTTTTTATGCAACTTGGGACTGAGAGACAGAAACTAAAACTTGGGATACGGCTACGAATTGAGATTCGTATCATATCAGCCCACCTCACTGCAACCGTGAAGAGATTCTCGCCCACGCTTATGGCACATGCCATAGACGCACAAACCCACGCGACACTAAAGCTATGTCAAGAGCCAAACCAGTTTATGCCTAACTTTAAATTCACTAAATTTGGTAAAATATAACTTTTATAATTGATGGATTCTATCAGCGTATTTATCTCTTACACTCATGTAGATGAAATTTTCAAAGACAAACTTGAAAAGCATTTGTCTATAATGAAACGAAATAACATCATACACACTTGGAGTGACAGAAAGATTATAGCTGGTGAAGAATGGGACAAAAGAATTAAATCGGAACTGGAGTCATCTCAAATTATTCTTTTACTTGTCAGCGTGGATTTTCTGGCCTCAGATTACTGTTACGATATTGAGATAAAAAGAGCAGTAGAACGCCACGAAAAAGGTGAAGCCGTAGTGATACCTGTAATCCTGCGTAAATGTGATTGGCAAAATACAAGTTTTAGTAAACTTCAGGCACTCCCAACAAATGGAAACCCAGTAAAGAGTTACAGTGATGAGGATGATGCCTTTTTCTCAATTTCAGAAGGTATTAAGGATTCAGTAAATAGTTTAAAGAAAACACTTGAGGTAAAGAAAATCTCTGAAACTTTGAAAGAAGAAAATGAAGTAACAATCTTTCATAAATTAAAATCTGAATGTGATACACCACCTAATATCTTGCATTGGGTTGGCAGGCATGAAGAAATATCGCAAATAGCTGCCGACCTTAACAAAGTTGTATTCATTTCGGGAATAGGTGGACAAGGTAAGTCAGGACTTGCGTCACATTATGTAAAAGAAATTGCTCTTAAAAGTAACAAGTGGGAATTTTGGGATTGGAGAGATTGCCAAGAAAAGGAGAATAGAATTCACACAAAAGTAATTTCAATTATTTCAAGACTAACTAATAGGCGCATTGAAGCCAACCAAATCGCTGAAGAAAGGATTGATGACTTAATTGAGCTTTTCTTTCAAGAGCTTGGAAGTAGGCGAATAATATTCGTCTTTGATAATATTGATGCCTATATTGAATTTGAAAATTTTCAGTTAATTGGCGCGGTTCAAAAATTATATAAAGCAGCCCTATCTAAAGACCATAATTCGAAATTCATTTTCACCTGTCGTTCAGCCATTAACGATGTGGACCCAGAGCTCCTTCAAATCAAACTAAAAGGACTTACTCTTGAACAAACACAAAAACTTTTTAGTGACTATAATTTATCGTTAAAACCAGATGATACAAATACTTTGTCTTTTAAGTCATATAATCTTACTAAGGGGCATCCGTTATGGTTAAACTTGATTGCGGCTCAAGCAAGAAGAGGATTACAAATTGCAGAAGATTTTATTTCCGGAATCTCAACAAGTTCAACTTTCCAGGAAGAAAGCTTATCATCAATTCTTTCCAATAAGATATTGAGTGCTATTTGGAATAGTCTTAACGAAAAACAAAAGACATTATTAATGGCGTTTGCTGAGATAGTTAGAGCTGAGACTCATGAGAATTTATCAAATATCCTGAGTTCAGAACTTAATTTTAATCAATTTAATAAATCCTTTAAGGCACTACAGCAGCTGAATCTTATTGTATCGAAGTCAATAGTGGATGAGCCAGATACATATGAACTTCATCCCTTAGTTAAGGAATACGTTATTCAGAATTTTGGCCGGGTGGAGCGCTCAAAATTTATATCCTTATTTGTTAACTTCTATGATGGTGTCATACTAATTCTAAAACCAAAATTAAACTCCCAACAACCTCTTAGCTTTTTTGAGAATTGGACAGTGAAGATTGAATTAGCTGTTAATAAAGATGACTATAAATCGGCACTTCTTGCTTTAGAAGAAGTCAGTGAACCAATTTGTGACGCTGGTTATGTAGAGGAATACATTAGAGTTGCTAACTTGGTCTTTATTAACATTGACTGGAAAGTCGCAATAGCAGAGGAAATCAGCTATTTCAATTCTCAATTTACAAAGTTTGTTGACACTTTAACTGAGTTTGGTAAGTACGATGAAGCAACTGCATTTCTCACAAAGTATGAGAAAAATATCATTTCAAAAGGAACTAATTACATACGTCTTTGCAAATCTAAAAGTCATTATCTATGGTTCCAGTCTAAATTTGAAGAAGCAATTAAAGTTGCAGAAGAAGGTATCTCTTTAGAAGAACAAAGCACCACTAAAAGTGGAATTGACCTAAAACATTCATTAGCTCTTGCATTAAGAGACACTAAAATCAAAGAGAATATAAATAAGGCTCTCGAAATATTCCTTAATGGCAAGGACATCAAGAATGTGATTGATGAAACAGAGGAAACATATATAGCAGGTGAAATTTATGGTAATGTAGGTAGATGCTTGCAATTCTTGGGTAACACTGAGGATGCCATAAATTGCTATAAGAAATCGCTTTATAAACTATCAGATACCATGAATAAGGGGTATGGAAATCTGTGGGTGGCTGAATGTATGATTACTTTAAATAGGATTGACCATGCCTTTTGGTTTTACATGAATTGTTTCAAAATATGGAAAAAGGTTTCGCCAGTTAAAGCATTAACGATTGACAAAAAGATGAGGGCTATCATGGAATTAAATCCAACTTTATCGCCAATATATGAGTTATCAGAAAGCGAAATCACGATGAACTGCCAAGTTATTTTAAGCACAAAATGAAATATGCGGCACACATGCCAAAGCAGCACAATCCAAACAGCAACCCAAAGCTTTAGCAAGAGTGCCTCCAACCACACCACGGGGACAAAGTAGTTAGAGATTCGTATAAACCAAAAAATGCCGTGTAACGGTTGCCCAACGCACAACTAAGGTTCATAAAAAAAACCTATACCTGGGCTAATAAACTATTCGACGTTTTGACAAAGGAGAAAGAAGGGCACAGGCGCTAACAAATTGTTTATACAATGCGGGGGTTTAGTGTTGTTATTAAAGGTATTTTCTTAACTTAGTTAGGTTTCGGGGGAACAGAGACATGCAGATCGGGCTAAACATTTCGCTGCGCTACATTTTTTAGCCCTCCTATTCCCCGCACTGCATAAACACAATCGTTATGGGTAAGGATTAATCAACAAGAAGAAAATGGATCAACAAAGTGAATATTTTCCAGAGAATGAACTTTACCAGGAAATTGGACGGTTTATCGTTGAGTTTGAGAACATGCTTTTGACAGTAAAAAAGGCGATAACAGAACTAATAGAAAATAATGAAACTATTGATTATCTACCAATTCAAATCCTTCTCCAAGATTCAACTTCAGTCCCTCTAAGTAAATACTTTCAAAATATTTGCTTTCATTACGTGCAAACTTTTCAATTCAAAGGTCAGATTTCGATTGACTTAATTTCATTTCAACAAATAATAAAAAAGACCAGTGATCAGATAATCAAAGCAGGTGAATTGAGGAATGATATTGTTCATTCATCTTGGATTATGTCTTCACGATATGGTGGTTCAGTTGATGGCAAAAACCATAATCTAACAGCCAATAGAATGAAATTAACGAGCTCTGGCATAGAAATGCGGAACCTATTTCTAACTCCAGATAGGTTTAACAAGTCAATAGAATATCTAAATGAGATAACAGAAATTATCCCAATGATATCGAATGTAATATGTTCAAAACTCAACCATGAGGTTTTTGACATGCACATAT
Organism: Chitinophaga pinensis; assembly: GCA_943369355.1. GTDB lineage: Bacteria > Bacteroidota > Bacteroidia > UBA7662 > UBA7662 > UBA7662. The sequence goes on from CALRMX020000004.1 coordinate 71,791, forward strand.
GTCAGCTTAAAACAATATATTCAATCGATTTTAGAAGAGAAAGAGAAAACTTATTTCAAGTTGATTTAGATTATCAATCAGATCAAATAAAGTTAATTGAAAATTATAAAAAGAATTTTTCTTAACAAGATGATTGGACCAATTTGCCCTATCCATAACACACGTAACCGTTGCACAACCTCAATTTTTTAATGAAACTCGGGCTATGAGCTGATTACTTGGCTTAAATTACTTTGTTTTAAGCGCGCATAGTTCACAAGTCTTCCCCATTTAAGCCACTAACCGCACTTTCAAGCCATTAAAATGCCTTATCGTTTCAGAAGTAACGGAGGTTTTGAGTCAGAATCACGTTCAACTTGACGCGTCCTGCGGGTGCGGGAGACTGACATCAACGCACATTTGATATTGACTTTTTCGTTTATTTCGCTTGTTTCGTTTATTTCGTTTGAGTACTTTTGATCAAACAAAAAAGGGAAACATGGAAACAATTTTGAAAAGAACATCGGGAGACGATCAAAAAATTGCTCAAGTATCGATGACAAGACTCAAAGGAGTTTCGAGTAAACTGCGCGCTGTTTCAACTCCTGGTGTTAAGATTAAAATTCAAGAAACTGGAGAGTTCATCACCATTCCCAAAAAAGCTCTTTCCTTGCTTATAACAATCTTATCCAATATGTCAGAGGGAAAGTCAATAACAATCATTCCCACAGATTCTGAGGTAAGTACACAACAAGCGGCAGATCTGCTGAAGGTATCGAGACCTCATTTGGTAAAATTGCTCGAAAACAACACTATCCCTTTTAAGAAAGTTGGTAGTCATAGAAGAATCTTGCTAAACGACCTAGTCGCCTATGAGAAAAGTCTTCAAAGTATTAGAGAAGAAAAATTGAAATTTCTTTCTGAACAAGCACAAGATTTGAATCTTGGTTACGAATGATTTACTCGTCAAATTTGATAGCGATACTTGATGCTTGTGTACTCTACCCTGCCCCAGTAAGGGACTTATTACTCTCCTTCGCCAACAATGGACTCTATAAGCCTAAATGGTCAGCACAAATTCAGGATGAATGGTCTCGAAACTTACTGCACAATCGACCTGACCTAAACAAGGGGCAATTGCAGCTGACCATAGAGGCGATGAATGATGCATTTCCCGACTCCAATGTAGAGCAGTTAGACTCAATTATACCTAGCATCAAGTTACCTGATCCAAACGACTGTCATGTTGTGGCTGCCGCAATTAAGTCAAAGGCGGATGTAATAGTGACATATAACCTAAAGGACTTTCCTAAATCTATTGAAAACGAATACGACATTGAAATTCAGCACCCAGACGATTTCTTGTGCAATGTCTATGATCTGCATCCAGAAAAAGCGAAAGAAGCTTTTGCCAAAATGGTTAAAAGACTAAAGAATCCGCCAAAATCACCCTCTGAAGTTCTTGTGAGCCTTTCCAAATCCGATTTAAAAAGAATAATAGAAAAATTAAAAAGTGAGCGCTAACAATGTATTTGTGTAATATCCTGCAGAATTCTAGAAATAGCTAAAATGTCAAACTCCCGTAATACAACCAAAGTTGTTCACGAGAAATGCATCTCAAGGAAACCTTTCCATTTTCGCCAATAACTGCACTCACATGCCATTAAAATGCCTTATCTTTTGAGAGGTAACGGAGGTTTTGGGACAACATCACGCTTTACGTGATACGTCCCGAGGGCAAGGGAGACTGACGATACCAGCAATATTATTCGGAAGACATGGACTCAAAAAAGATAGAAATAGGATGAAATTTACTTATTTGGCGACAGCAGTATTGACAATTTTTCTTCCAAGTTGTAGTCCCTTTAAAGACGTTACAAATACAATCAGTCATCGGACAGAAATATTTGGTGTTTATGAGAATGACTGTGACTCGGTTGACAATAATTACGCAACTAAAAATCAATTATGGCAGACAATTGACAAAAACTACATTGCAGGAAAAAATGGACTTCTTGTTAGAATTCAAGAATCCAAAAACAATAAATTATTTGCTCAACTAATTGACGGTGACCGTATAGTTAGTGAGAAACTAATAAAAGGACATTTTAAAAATGACATGTGTTACTACAAGCGAAGATTCTTTTATGTGGTTCCAATTTTGCCTGTACTTTGGTGGTTTGAAAATAGACAGACACGACTATATCTAAACAATGACTATTTGGTATTGGAGGAAAAATTTGATACTGGTGGTGTCGCAATAATTATGGCTGGTGGAAGCACAACGAACACAAATAGACTATACAAAAGAATACGATAGACTATGGAAAAACAAAATACTGTTGGTAACAGCGGTAACAGTTGCACAACCTCTATTTTTTAATGAAAAGTGGGCTAAGCGCTGATTACTTGGCATATACTACTTTATTTTAAGTGCGCGTAGTTTACAAGCCTTCCCGATTTAGCCTCTAGTAAAATAAGCCTCCTTTTTCTGCCTAATATAGTCAGGAACAGAAATCCGCCACTTCCAATAATGCACCTATGGTTAAGCAATCATGGGATTTTGACGATGTCGAATACAAGTGAAAATCTGATAGCAAGGGAATTCACAGTACTTTTATTTAAATTTGAATTATGAGTACCATGCGAATCAACATATTGAATCCTAAGGCAGCAAAGTTGTTAAAAAACTTGGCAGATCTCAACCTCATATCCATTCAAGCTAGCTCAAATAACAGTTTCGAAGGCCTTCTGAAAAAGCTGCGAGCAAATGCGAAATCGGCGCCATCAGCGGAAGAGATTGCCCAAGAGGTTGAACTCGTTAGGAATAGCCGGTATGAAAAATAAGGTTAGCAGAGTCATTTTAGACACTAACCTTTGGATAAGCTTTTTTAATCACGAACGACTTTGCCAAACTAGACAAATTACTCTTCAGTGATAAATGCAGCTTGCTTTTCAGTGAAGAATTACTTGAAGAATTTTTAACTGTCGCGAGAAGACCAAATCAGACGATTCTTTTCCCAGAATAACCTGGAAGAACTTCTGGAAATCATTGAAGAATATGCAGAATTTGTTGATGTAAAAACAGAAGTAAGTGTGTGTAGAGATCGTAAAGACAACTTTCTCCTTTCGCTATCCCAGGATGGACAAGCTGATTATTTAATTACCGGGGATCAAGATTTATTAGCGCTAAACAAATTTGGAACTACCACTATAACGACAATTTCTAATTTCTTAAAATAAATCGGGCATTGAGCCTAACAAATATCAGGTTTTACAACCTCCGTCTTTTATAGAAATTTGAGCGTGAATTGAGCTTCCCTATCAATTTCCTTGGCCTTCATTGTGAAAATTTTACGTCTTTAGCCACCGTAAACTAGGCTTCTTCTAGCTGTTTGATTCAGTACTAAATTAGACCTCTTGGTTCATTTGCATATACAGCCCATAAGTAATTACTTCGTAATCACTAAAGTACCAATATGGACATCTCCGTTATGCACATTGGCAACTCTAAAGGAATTCGGCTTTCGAAAACCTTATTAGAGAAGTATAACATCACCGATAAGGTAGAACTCATCTTGGAAAAAGATTATATCATTTTAAAACCAAAACTAAAACCGAGAAATGGCTGGGAAAATGCATTTAGAAAAATGCATGAAAACGGAGATGATCAGCTGTTGGATGAAGATTTATTCGAGGACGATACTACAGTAGAATGGAGATAAGTCAATATCAAATGGTATTGGTGAAACTCGACCCTAGCATTGGCCGTTCAATAAAAAAACACGGCCGTGCGTAATCATTTCGCCAAATGAAATGAATAAATATTTGCAAACCATTGTTTTGGCTCCAATGACGAGTAGTTCCAAAAATATCCCACAAGAGCTGAATTGAATCACGACAAGAAAAAAGGATGGGTTGTACTTGATCAAATCAGAACTGTTGACAGGCAGCGAATCATCAAAATTCTGGGAGATTTAAATGAAAAAGAGATAGCCAAAGTCAAGGCCATTTTGAAAGAAACGTACGTAGATTAAGGATAACCACAGATACCACGGCTTCCCAGAAGTGTAGCAACTGTGGCAGAATAATGTTCTGATTACAAAGCTTCGGCCTTCCCCATCGGCAAGCTACTGCAGCTCGTTCAAACTTGCTCTCAGCCAGTTGAAGTATCAGAGAAGTCGATCGAAAACAAGCGATTTAAAACGTAACTATACCGGCAACACAAGAATGGTATACATTTGTGAAGGAAATCAGCCGTAAGCTTCACGTAAACCAGCCATGACACCTAGGTTACTCTACGCAACAATTGCCTCAGCTCGCAGGCGATATGTGCAGCCACAGTTACTACTACTTGTTTTGTTGTGCTACTTAGAGCTGCCGTTGGCCCATGCGCAAACTCCGCCGTACTCAGGCACCATATTCACCGCTCCGAACCTGATTACCTCCAGCGATTGTTCCACCTTACTTACCGTTACCCCTGCCGGAACGGGCAGCAGGGTAGTTTTTGACCGGCGCGTGAATATGTGGATCACCATTAATGCCTATTTGTTTGATGTATTTTGGGACGACTCGCTGCGATCACAAGCAGTAGTAAATCCGGAATTCACTCCGGTCGAGGCCGCTACACAAGCCCAGAAATACGCCCGAATGTTGGGCCAGCTCCCGCAATGTTTACGCACCGATATCGATGAAATTTGGATACACAAAGGCAATAACGACTGGGGAGGCGGCAACCAATCGGTACTGATTCATACCGATCGTGCCGCATTTTACGAAAGCCTGGGTATAGCCGAAGAAACATTGGTACACGAGGCTACGCATACCTCACTCGACGCACAGCATGCTATGGCAACAGGCTGGCTGAATGCGCAAACCTTAGACAATAACTTTATCTCTACCTACGCACAGCAAAACCCAACACGTGAAGACGTGGCCGAGAGTTTTCTCACCTGGTTGGCCGTCAGGCATCTACCTTCCCGTACAACGGCCGCCATTTTGAGTACCATTTCCCAAACTATCCCCAATCGTTTGTTGTATTTCGACGCGCAAAACTTCAACCTCCACCCCATTCCGTGTTCAGCAACCCAGGTGAACCCATTGCCCAGCCCTACCGCGTGGAAAGTGTACCCCAACCCCACTTCCGGCTTACTTTTTATCGATGCTGCACAAGATGCTGAAACAAGTATCCGCTTATTCAATGCATGGGGCCAGGAGCTCGAGCGTTTTCCAAGCCGATCAGCTTCGGTTGACCTATCGACCTACCCCGACGGGCTGTATTACCTCATCCATCAAAGTCGCTCCGGACAAGCAAGCACTACCCTCATCAAACAGTCGCAGACGAGGTAAATGGAACTTGTTTAAAACACTTTTGCATTTTCCGTCATTGGGAAGTGTAAGAATAAGGGTGTTTGGAAGAGAGAAAAAAGCTTATTTTTACGTAAACGTATATTTAGATATGTTTCATCATACTTATTTTTACTATTTTTGTATGAATAAACATTTTTATGAATATTTCAAGTCTTATTCCGACAGAAAAAATAGTTGAGCGTTTACGCTACGACAATCCCTGGTGGGTGAATAAGCAAATTCCAGAGACCTACAGCAGTATGGCTAGGCGCCTTTACTTCAGTTTGTTTTATCCCTATGTAATCGAAAATAGTGTTAAAAGAGCACTGGTACTCTTAGGGCCACGACGCGTGGGTAAAACCGTAATGCTATTCCATAGCATCCAACAACTTTTGACCGAGCATGTAAATCCCCATAAAATATTCTTTATCGGGATCGACAACCCGATTTATGTTCACTTAAGTTTAGAAGACCATGTGAACCTTTGTAAACAAGCGCTCAAGCTAGAGAACCTCAACGATTGTTTCGTTTTTTTTGACGAAATCCAGTATTTGAAGGATTGGGAGCGTCATTTAAAAGTGTTGGTAGACACCTACCCCAAAACCAAGTTTATTGTGTCGGGCTCGGCAGCCGCTGCCTTAAAATGGCACAGTACCGAAAGCGGTGCCGGCAGGTTTACCGACTTTTTGTTGCCGCCCTTAACGTTCCAGGAGTACATTCACCTGAAAAATAGGAGTCATCTCATGTACCAGGGCGAGATCGGTTATGGCAACAAACGTATTGCCTATAACCTGACGCACGACATAAAAGCTTTGAATAAAGAATTTATGCACTACCTCAATTTTGGGGGTTATCCCGAAGTGGTATTGAACGAAAAAATTCAAAGCGAAATGGGTAGGTACATAAAAAGCGATATCGTGGATAAAGTGCTACTTCGCGATTTGCCCAGTTTGTACGGCATAAAAGACGTGCAGGAATTAAATCGATTTTTCTCGTACCTGGCCTACAACACCGGAAAAGAATTTTCGTACGAAACCATGAGTAAAGAAAGCGGTATACTCAAAGAAACCTTAAAAAGGTATTTAGACTATCTAGAAGCAGCATTTTTAGTCAAGGTATTGAACAAGGTAGACCTAAATGCAAAACGATTGAAACGAGTGACGAGTTTTAAGGTATATCTCACTAATCCTTCACTTCGCACGGCCCTTTTTTCACCCATACTTGAAACCGACGATGAAATGGGTAATATGGTAGAAACAGCTGTTTTATCGCAATGGATGCACCGAGAAAAACTCGATTTAACATACGCCCGCTGGAAAGAAGGCCGGAATGAGGGAGAAGTGGATTTGGTATTGGTTAACGATAAAAAATACAAACCCGTTTGGGGTGTTGAGATAAAATGGAGCAATCGCTATTTTAACCAACCAACCCAGCTAAAAAGCCTGTTGCATTTTTGCGAAAGCAATCAGCTCAAACAAGCTTTAGTTACGACGATTGACCAATCGGGGGTGAAGGAAATTAATCAGGTTGCTTTTTCGTTTTTACCAGCGTCGGTGTATACCTATAACGTAGGCGATATAACGTTAAAAATGAAAAGTAATGAATGGTTATAGTCGGTTACGTTGGCACCATTATCGAGCCACAGGTCGGCAAACCATTTGTAAATAGCACAAAACGTTCTTGAACAAGCATACAAGTTTATTCCTTTGTTTTCTTGCTTGTAGGGTCGTCATTGAAAACCAATTATTCCTACTTTTGAACGGACCGCTACAGCAATTCCCCAACAATGATTGAAACCAGCCGGCTATTTCTACAGCCATTAACGTATGCGCAATTGCAGAAATACCTGCAAAACGACCATTCGCTGGAAGATGAATTAATGCTGCACACAAGTCCAAGAACCATCACAGCAGAATTGAAGGAAGCTTTGGAAGAAACCATTATGCCCAGTGTAGCCGACCCTTCGAAAAACTACTTGTTTTGTACGCTTTGGACAGCCATTTCAAAAGCCGACCAGCAGATGGTAGGCGACCTTTGTATCGTAGGTGAACCCAATGCGGAGGGCGAAATAGCAATAGGCTACGGCACCTACGACGCATTTCAAGGGCGGGGCTTTATGACCGAAATGGTTGGGGGGATGATTGGCTGGGCAAAAACACAGCCGTCGGTAAAATCAATTACCGCAACAACCAACAAAACCAATGTTGCCTCGTACAAGGTATTAGAACGAAATAACTTTGTTAAAATTGGGGAGTCTGACGAAGAGCTTCATTGGAAGCTAAACCTGGATACAGCCGAAGCCCGAGATTCGGAAAACTCGCAGTTTTAAAACAAATCAATGCGTGATATTGTCGAGCTTAGGTTACCAATCGCCAGCTATTCCATGAAAAGTACCCTTATTCCCTTAGTTCTCATTTTGTTATGTTCGTTTTCCTATGCCCAAAACGATTATTCGTTGGTGGTACGCCATTACCACGAAAAGCAAAACTTTAACGGGACAGTACTCGTGGCAAGTGCGGGGAAAATAGACTTTCTTGCAGGGGTAGGACTTGCGAACCGTAGAGAGAAAACGGCTATTTCGGCTCAAACCAAGTTTAAAATTGCCTCCATGACCAAAACCTTTACTGCCGTTTTGATGCTTCAATTGGTTGAACAAGGCCTACTTGATTTAGACGTAAATTTCGGCACGTATTATCCGACCTATCGCGGTGACGCCAAAAACAAAGTCACGTTACGCCACCTGCTTACCTACAGCTCCGGGATACCGAATACCGCCGAAAAGTTGGGCATGCAGCCGTACCAAACACAGTTGAACATCGATACGTATATTCAAAAATATTGCAGCGAAAATGTAGCTGAAATTCCCGGCGAAAAAAGTAATTACAGCAATACCGAATACATCATTTTGCATAAAATCATTGAGAACATCACACAAAAACCCTATGCACAAGTACTACAAGAACAGCTGTTGATGCCGTTGAATATGTTGAATACTGGCTTCCTTACCAGCAATTCGCTTGTGAAGGGCCTCGCCGAATCCTACACGATCGACGATTCAACGCGAAGTATTACCCCAGATGAAGCCTATTTTATCGAGAATTATTTTGGCGCTGGTGCCATGTATTCAACGGCAGAAGATTTATTGAAATTCGACTATGCTCTTTTTAACAATAATCTTCTTAAACCATCGACACTGCAAATGATGTTGCATCCGAGCGAAAAACTCAACGGCGTAGGCTTAGGAGTATGGTACGCCAAAGGCTACGGCACGTTTAACAAACCCTTTGTTTACCGCACGGGCGGCATTTTGGGCGCTTGTTCAAACTGGATACATACCCTCGACGATAACAAAACCATCCTCGTTTTTAACAATACCAACGACACTAATTTGTACGAATTGTCGGAGCAATTGTATCTGGTAAGCAAAGGACAAAAACCAACGATATGGGAAAAATAAGGCTCGTTGCTATTTCCAAAAAAAGCCCCTTTATTGCGGTTTAACATCCGCTTTTGCAGCTGAATCAATAAACCAACCCAATGTAAACGAGAGCCGATTGCCCGGCTGTGGCATACCTTCGGGAAGGCTCCACCCCATTGGTCGGCGAAGCTGCACGCTCAAGAACCACTTTTGGTAAAATGCATCAATGCCACCACCCGCCAGGTACTGCCTTCCACCGGTATGTGGAACTCGGCTTCCAAACTCTTTATCGTAATCCATTTTTTCGATACTTATATTGACTTGTGGTAGAACTGAAACTTTTCCGAAGTCGAACCAATAAAAGCCTGTAAATCCACCAAAGTATTGTTGCCCAAATTGGTAGTCGAGCTCGCTCGCAAAGGAGTGTCGGAAGTTGAGGTCGGTAACCAATCCCATCCTTTTATAGCGAACTGAATAAAACAGCTGCAAATTGGTGGCATAGGCTCCTGTGCCAATCTGAAAGGCGGCAGGATATAACAATCCCTCCGCGGTACGTTGCTGGAACGGACCATTCGGAAGTCGAACGCCCAAGCCGGTGAGCAGCAAATGCCGCCAAGGGTTTTCGGGACTGGGAGCCGTATTGACCCAAGTAAATTGCCCGGTGAACTGTAAATCGCCCAAACCTTGAATACTGCTGCTTTGGCCGTTGTCTTTTACCCGGATGTGCTGCTGCCAGGGCAGACTAGCCACCAGCTGCAAACGAGGTAACACAAACCACCGAAAGCTAAGGTCGACGGCGTGCAAATAATCGTCGGTTACTAGGGCATCACCCACCCGCGACACTTCGCTGCCTGTATGCACAAAATGGGTGTTACGATACCGAAATCCGAGCATATTACGCTGAAACTGCGGTATCACGCTGCCCATATCGGCTCCGGAGGCGCAGCCACAAACATCACAGGCCAAGGTTAATTGAATACCAAAGAAAAAACTTACGAGAACGAGAACGAATGACTTCATGGATTAAAGGGATTGGTCAGCTTGGTATTTTGGGTGAAGCTGGTATCGGTTAAGCTGTGGAGAAAGGCTTCAATAGCCGCTGTTTCAGCTTGGGTGAGGGGTATAGTATTGGCAAGTTGTGGGTCGAGCGTTGCAGAAGGCTGAATACCATGGCGGTAATGCTCGAGTACCTCTCGCAAAGTAGCAAAACGACCGTCGTGCATATAAGGAGCCGTGAGCGCTACGTTACGTAAACTTGGCACCTTAAAGCTGCCGGTATCGCTGGCAAGCAAAGTGATGCGTCCGCGGCCCGCATCGGTAAAAACACGGTCGAGGCCATTATTCCGGTAACTAAAATCGCTGAACAATACGCCGCTGTGGCAGCCGCTGCAATGCTCCTGAACAAGCTGATAACCTAACAATTCTTCGGCTGTAAGCGCGCCTTTACCAGTCAACCATTGATCGTATCGGCTGTTGGCGCTCACCATTTGCAGCTGAAACTGCGACAAGGCATGGAAAAACCGTCGATCGTCGATAGTACCTGGCCCAAAAGCTTGATAAAACAAACGGGAATACCTCGGGTGGCGACGGAGCTTTTGTAGTACATGGAGCATGCTTTCGTCCATTTCGGCAGGCTCGGTGATGGGTGCCAGCGGGAACACATCGAGGTGATTTACTCCGCCATCCCACATAAACTCACGCTGCCAGGCCAAATTGAAGAGTGCAGGGCTGTTTCGTGCGCCCAAACGGCCGTCGATGCCGCTGCTGATGGCTTTGCCGGGATCGGCAAAAGCTGCTTGGGGATGGTGGCAACTGGCGCAAGAAACGCTGCTATCGCGCGACAAAATAGGGTCGTAAAACAAGGCACGACCCAGTTCAATGCCCGCTTCACTCAACGGATTTTGTTCAAAATCGTAGGCTGCAGCTGGAAAATGAGCAGGAGCCACCCAAGCCTGCTCGGACGATGGGTTGTTGCCAAAAGGCAACTCCTCGCGGCAAGCCGAAAAAAACAGGAGCAGGAGCCACCAAGGGCTCCTAACTCCAGAAATAAAAGTAGGCTTAGTTGTGAATGTGGTCATACTCGAACATCGTGGCGATGTTGAGGCTCACCGATTTCGCAGCTGCGCCTGGCATATGCACATTGTTGATTGTAGCCAAGTCGAGAGTGGTAGCGCCGTCGAAAATCTTATCGACATTCACCATCACATGAACTTGTGGTGCGCTATTGGCCACTACACGCAACGTATTGGTACCAAAAGCATGCTCGACCTTGGCTTGGGCTGCATTGGCGCCTGTAAAACCACCTACGTGAAATTTGAGGTTACGGTTTGCCGATGCATTCGTAGTACCTTCCAACTTCAGGAAGATATAGCCACTGTTCCAGCTCCAAAACATGCCATTGCTGGGTGCCAGTGCACCTGTTTGCACGCCGCTGAAGTTGCGTACGCTATCCACGCCTATCATATAACGCACCGCTTTGTAATCGGCCAGCGGTACAGAGTCTACCTCGATAATGAGGCTGGCGGCCTGACTGGCATCTACGATGTAGTACGATTCGTTTTCGGTCCACCAGCTTCCGTCGGCTTTCTGCAGTTGAATGTTGGTAACGTAATAACGCAACATGCTGATGTTTACCGAGTCGTTATCGCGGGTGAAATAGGGTGAATTGAGTGCGAACAGCGTACCGTTGAAGTCGTGATCGAATTCGAGTTTAAACTTCGCCGTGGTGGTAGCTCCAGGAGTTGTAGGCGCTGGCGTTTCTTCTTTGGTGCAGGCTGTAAAAAGGGTAGCAGCAGCCGCTACTGCAAATAGATAAGATTTGAATTGCATGGTAATTTTTGGTTTAAATCAAGAGATATGGCCTCATAGGCACATGGTACGGGCTTGATTTAAACGCGCGGCGGGTGGTCGATGCCGGTTGCTGACCCGAGGTGAGTTGCACCTAAAGCGATGGGTACACACAACTTACCGGGAAATGCTATCAACAGCGATACAAACACCTTTTCGCTGCGAATTTCTGCAATCTCGACATTCGACTTTTCGATGAGGGTAGCCGAACTTTGTTGTTCGTCGGCGGCCTTCATCTTTTGCATAAAGAAACAATAACCGTCGCAATCGGATTTCGGTTCCTCTTTGTTGATACACAACACTTCGGCGATATAATCCCGGTTGGCTTCAAACGAGGCATACATCACCACCACCAGCAAGTGCTGCATGACAAAGACGATGGCCAGCGTAAGTACACCAAAACGACGCATGCTGCAAAGTTAGGCCATTCATAAATAATTGTGGGCATTTAAGTCCGATTTAATCCAACAAAACCCGAAAAAACCGAGAAGATTTCAATGCGCTTCAAAAAAAACCGCCAGCCTGTTGGGGCCGGCGGTTCGCCGAGAGAGCAAGCGCGGAAGCGTACTTCCGTTTATTTGGTCCGTTGCAAAATGCCATTGGCTACTGCCACCAGCACCAATTTCATTTCCGGATCGAGTTCTTTTTTGAGGTAAACTGTACCTTTTGCCATGGCATCTACGCTAGCCACTACTTCACCAGCATAGATAAAGTTGTAGCCCAAGTTACCGGGTAGCTTAAACGACATGCCTTCGAGCTGTTGAATGCCTTCGATGGTCACCTTACCTTGAGGCGTTAAGATAAATCCTTCGGTACGGGTGAGCGGGGTATTGGTATCGGGGAAGTTGAGCCAGAAATCGTAATGCTGCTGCCGCGCCGGGAGGTAAACTGTACCGGCAAAATTCTGCTTGTAAACTACCGGCAAGTTGAAATAGTCTTTCACCAATGGCAATTCGGCTGTGCGGAAACGATCTACCGCCAACACCTTGGCTTCTCCACCCAATTGGTCGCGTTGTACGAACGAAATCTTCTCTTTACTGCCTCTGAACTGCAAAAAGAAGGGAAATTCATAGCTGCCCACCCAGCCTCCTCGGAAGTTGGAGGCGGTGAATTCGCCAAAAGTTACCTTACGCTTCCATCGCCAATCGTTCCGGCCTTCTACCGGATACACATCCATGGGCGTATTGTGGTTGGTTTTAAGTTGCACCTGCGCAGTTTTGCAAGCGCCGAGGGCCATCACCAAAAGGAGGCTTAAGAAAAGAAGTTGGGTTTTCATGGAATTAAAATCTACGTGGCCGCCTTCACGAAAAGCGTGCCAGTATGTTTCAGCCCTGAGAATCGCGCTGCGATGTGAAATGCGTATTAATTTTTAGGTTTACTTTAAACCATTTAAAGTGTTTCTGCATTTTAGCAGATATGCTCAGGTTCAGGCCGATATACCGTTATGCGTTACTACTTGCACTGCTGTTGCCAGCCGGCTTCTTCCTGGGTGGGTGTTTCCGAAAATGGACACTCAGCCCAGCGCAAATAGAACAACGGTTTGCAGACAAGCCCCTCAAGCCTGTTCCTTTTGCTGTGGATACCCTTGGACGACACTTGGCCTGGCACCAGATAGGCCACGATACCTTACCCTTGCTGCTACTCATTCATGGGGCGCCAGGCTCGTGGTACGGTTACCTCAACTTGATGGAAGATCCCGAGCTGCAGCGGCATTTTCAGATGGTGTCGGTCGACCGCCCAGGCTACGGTGCCTCCGACTACGGCCATCCGTTAATCGGCCTCGAAGATCAGTCGCGCATGCTGCATGCTGTACTCGAACGGTACAAACACTGCCGACCCATCATCGTACTCGGCAGGTCGTACGGCAGCCCCATTGCCGCGCAGCTGGCGGCCGATTACCCCGACTTGGTAGATGCCTTCGTGATGTTGGCCCCAGCCATCGACCCGCGCCTCGAAAAGTTCTGGTGGTTTTCGCCTATTGGCCTACTCGATGGCGTACGCAATTTGCTCCCCGACGCCTTGAACGTGGCCACCGACGAGAAATACAGCCACCGCCGTGAGCTGCGTAAGCTGGAAAAGCTGCTCCCGAAAATAAGCAAACCTACCACTGTCATTCAGGGGGGCGACGATGATTTAGTAGATCCCCGCAACATCCTCTATGCCGAAAAAATGCTCCAGAATGCTCCTGCGCGCATGGTATATATCCCTAGGCAAAGTCATCACATCAGCAGGCAACGGCCCGATTTGGTGAAAAAATACGTCCTTTTGCATCTGGAAGAATACCGTAAGCCAGCTTTGGCAAGTTCGCGAGGCAGCCTCGGAGGTCCGCAGGTAGTACTCGAGGAATAGCGGCTCGAATGCCCCGCTTTTTGGTTAAATTTGCCGTCCCGTAAACCCATACGTATGCAGGCCGACTCTACGATTTACCAACCCAAAAACCACATCCGCATCGTTACAGCCGCTTCTTTGTTCGACGGCCACGACGCAGCCATCAACATCATGCGGCGGATTTTGCAGTCGAGTGGTGCCGAGGTTATTCACCTTGGGCACAACCGAGCTGTGGCCGAAATCGTAAACTGTGCCATACAAGAAGATGCACAAGCCATTGCCATCACCTCCTACCAAGGTGGGCACGTGGAGTTTTTTAAGTACATGTACGATCTGCTACGCGAAAAGGGAGCCGCCCACATCAAATTGTTTGGCGGAGGTGGCGGTACCATTCTGCCTACCGAAATTGAAGAGCTGCATACTTACGGCATCAACCGCATCTACTCCCCCGACGATGGCCGCGCGTTAGGCCTGCAGGGCATGATCAACGACTTGCTCGAACAGTGTGATTTCCCTACGGGCGTATCGCTCAACGGCGAGTTGAGTCATATTACCGACAAAGATCCTTTGAGCATTGCCAGGCTCATCAGCACCGCCGAAAACAACCCAGAGCTGTATGCATCGGTACGTGCCTCGATAACCGAAAAAACGGCAAAAAACAACAAAATTGTCCCTGTTTTGGGCATTACCGGCACCGGTGGTGCAGGGAAGTCGAGCCTGGTCGACGAGCTGGTTCGTCGCTTTTTGCTCGATTTTATGGAAGACGGCCATATCGAAAAAGGCAAAACCATCGCCATCATCTCGGTAGATCCGTCGAAACGCAAAACCGGAGGGGCGCTGCTTGGCGACCGTATCCGCATGAACAGCATCCATAACTCTCGCGTGTACATGCGCTCGCTGGCTACGCGCCAAAGCAACCTGGCGCTGAGCAAATACGTGCAAGACGCGGTGGATGTTACCCGTGCCGCAGGTTTCGACCTCATCATACTCGAAACCTCGGGTATTGGTCAGAGCGACACCGAAATTATCGAGCATAGCGACCTGAGTTTGTACGTGATGACGCCAGAATATGGAGCAGCCACGCAGCTCGAAAAAATAGACATGCTCGACTTTGCCGATTTGATCGCACTCAACAAATTCGACAAACGAGGAGCTTTAGATGCCTTGCGCGATGTGCAAAAGCAATACCAGCGCAACCACCAACGCTGGACCGAAGACCCGGCCACCATGCCGGTGTTCGGCACCATTGCCAGTCAGTTCAACGACCCGGGCATGAACCGGCTGTACAAATCGGTCATCGAAAAAATTGTCGCCAAAACTGGCGCTCCTCTGGCCACGCAAATGGTGGCCAGTCGCGAGCAAAGCGAAAAAATATACATCATCCCACCACACCGTACACGTTACCTCAGCGAAATCACGGAGAGTATTCGCAATTACGACCAATGGGTTGGCGAGCAGAGCGAGCTGGCGCAGAAACTGTATGCGTTGCGTGAAACCATCAATACACTGAAAGGACAAGCCAAGCCGGGTCAGCCCGAGGCTGCTTTAGAAACGACTATCCAAACACTTGAGGGCAGCTTTGCCGCCCTCGAACGTAAGCTCGATGGCGAAAACAAACACCTGCTCGAAGTTTGGGACGACAAGGTGCAGCGCTACAAAAATCCTGAATATGTGTATCAGGTGCGAGGCAAAGACATACGGGTGAAGACCCACACCGAAAGTTTGTCGCACTTGCAGATACCCAAAATAAGTCTGCCACGCTACAAAGGCTGGGGCGACATTTTGCGCTGGAACTTACAGGAAAATGTGCCGGGCGAGTTTCCGTACACGGCAGGAGTGTTTCCCTTCAAACGCGAAAACGAAGACCCAACGCGTATGTTTGCCGGAGAAGGCGGGCCAGAGCGCACGAACAAACGTTTCCACTATGTATCGTTGGGTTTGCCAGCCAAACGGTTAAGTACCGCCTTCGATTCGGTGACCCTGTACGGCAACGACCCTGACTACCGCCCCGACATTTACGGTAAAATTGGCAACTCGGGTGTAAGCGTTTGTTGCCTCGACGATGCCAAAAAACTGTACAGCGGCTTCAATCTCTGCGACCCCGCAACCTCGGTGTCGATGACCATCAACGGACCAGCCCCCATCCTGCTAGGCTTTTTTATGAATGCCGCCATTGACCAGCAGTGTGAGTTGTACATCCGCGAAAATGGCCTCGAAGATGAGGTGAATGCCCGCATCGACGAGCTATACAAACAAAAAGGAGCGGCTCGCCCACGCTACCAAGCCAGCGAATTGCCCGAAGGCAATAACGGACTAGGACTGATGCTTTTGGGCGTTACTGGCGATCAAGTATTGCCCGAAGAGGTTTATAGCGACATCAAAGCACGCACCTTAAGTAGTGTGCGAGGCACGGTGCAGGCCGACATTCTTAAAGAAGACCAAGCCCAAAATACCTGTATTTTCAGCACCGAATTTTCGTTGAGACTGATGGGCGATGTGCAGTCGTTTTTCATCGACAAAAACGTGCGCAACTTTTACTCGGTATCGATTAGTGGTTACCACATCGCCGAGGCCGGCGCCAACCCCATTTCTCAGCTTGCCTTTACCCTCGCCAACGGTTTCACCTTTGTTGAGTACTACGTGAGCCGTGGCATGGACATCAATAAGTTTGCGCCCAACCTTAGCTTTTTCTTCAGCAATGGCACCGATCCGGAGTATTCAGTGATTGGGCGTGTGGCCCGCCGCATTTGGGCCAAGGCCATGAAGCTGAAGTACAAAGCCGACGAGCGCAGCCAGATGCTGAAATACCACATCCAAACCTCGGGAAGGTCGTTACACGCCCAAGAAATCGACTTCAACGACATTAGAACCACCCTGCAGGCCTTGTATGCCATTTACGACAATTGCAACTCGTTGCATACCAACGCCTACGATGAAGCCATTACTACGCCTACTGAGGAATCGGTACGTCGCGCCATGGCCATCCAAATGATCATCAACAACGAGCTCGGTTTAGCCAAAAACCAAAACCCCAACCAAGGGTCGTTCATCATCGAGGAGCTTACCGACCTGGTAGAGCAAGCCGTTATGGCCGAATTTGACCGCATTACCGAACGTGGTGGGGTGCTTGGTGCGATGGAAACCATGTATCAGCGCAACAAAATACAGGAAGAATCGCTGCACTACGAGATGCTGAAACATACTGGCGAGCTACCGATTATTGGGGTAAATACCTTTTTGAGTAGCAAAGGCTCGCCTACGATCATCCCGCAGGAAGTGATTCGAGCAACCACCGAAGAAAAGGAAGCTCAGATAGAGACCCTGCGCCTGCTCCATGCCCGCAATGCACAAAAAGCCACAGCGCTATTGCGCCAGGTGCAAGATATAGCGGTGAGCAACGGCAACGTATTCGAAGGCATTATGGAAGCGGTGAAATACTGTTCGCTCGGACAAATCACGCGTGCTTTGTACGAGGTGGGAGGTCAATACCGCCGAAATATGTGATAACGGTGCGCTAAATAAATGCTTGTAGGCAGTAAAGAGGTTGATGCTTACAGCTACCTAAAATGTTAAATATCGTAATATATAAAACCTAAGGCACAGGGTTGGGTTGTTACGACATATAACAACCATGCGCATCCGTAGTTTACTGCTGCTTACAGCTTTTCTGTTTAGTATTCCGCTTACACAAGCACAGCTTCAGAATCACCAATGGCGCTTTGGTGCAGGCGCAGGCCTCAGCTTCTTGACCAATCCAGCAAGTTACGCACCCTCGGCACTATCTGCTGCTGAAGGCTCCGCTTCGATAGCCGACCGCAATACGGGGGCCTTGTTGTTTTATACCGATGGCCTTACCGTTTGGAACCGTAACAACCAGGTGATGCTCAATGGCACTGGCCTGCTCGGCGGGAGCGTTTTGCTGCAATCGTCGACCGCCGCTGCAGCCATAGCCCCCAGACCGGGCAGCACCACGCAGTATTATATCGTCACCATCGACGAGCAAGGCTCGAACAACGGCTTGCGTTATTCTTTGGTAGATATGACCTTAGATGGAGGACTTGGAGGCATCGTACCCGGGCAAAAAAACGTGATTTTAGATGCCTCCCTGCGCAGCGAAAAGCTACAAACGTTACCCAATAATTTAAACAACGGCCTGTGGGTGATCACCAAAGACAACCCCGGAAACGGGTTTTATGCATTCGAACTTTTGGCTTCTGGATTCAGTACCATCCCGGTCGTAAGCATCGTGGGAGGCCAGCACGGTAACGGCGCAGGGCATATGAAATTCAACCGGCAAATGACTAAACTTGCAATGGGGAATTTTTTTAATCAGACCATTGAATTGTACGATTTCAACCGTGCTACCGGGCAAGTCACCAACCCACTAACTTGGACAGCCCGTTCTCCAGCTTCGTTTCCTTATGGAGTTGAATTTTCGCCCGACGGTACAAAGCTGTATGTAGCTAATTTATTGGATGTAGTGCAATACGATTTGAGTTCAGGTGTTGCAGCAACCATAGCCGCTTCGGCCACAGTGATCAGCACCCTCGACGGGGCATCGATGCAATTGGGTCCCGACCATAAAATCTACATCAACAGCGGTACCATCGACAAAATCAACTGCCCCGACGAGTTGGGCGTATCGGCTGATTATCGTGCGAATTTATTTCCCACGCAAAGTGTAGGCGGTTATGGACTTCCGTTGTGGGTGTACTACGCCACCGACAGGCCGTACATTCCCGTGGTGAACGCCATAACGGCAACCGACAGTTGTTTATCGTCGGCTACCCAATTCGGTCTTCGCGACACAGCTAAAATCTTAGCTGTTACATGGAATTTTGGCGACCTCATGAGCGGCTTGAGTAATACGGCGACTGGTTTCGCTCCGAGCCACCGGTTTAGCATGCCCGGACGCTATACCGTTACCGCCCAGGTGGTGACAGAATGTTCGAATCGCCAATTAAATTTCACATGGCAAGTCATCGACTGTAACTTGAGCCTCCCAGGCAGCATATCGGTGCAGGGCGACAGTTGTTTGATCAACGAAGCTTTACGTTTTAACGTAAGCGGAGCAGGAAGCGCACCCGTTTTTAGTTGGGACTTTGGCGACCCCGCCGGAGGCAGCAGCAACCAGCAGCAGCAACTGGCTGGAGCGGCTGCACCACAGCACCGTTTCAGTGCTCCTGGCAGATATAGGGTGTGTGTCCAATACCAACAGCCGGGCGGAGCAGTGCAGAACCTGTGTCGTACCGTAACGGTAGGTGGCTGTTGCCGGTTCGACTTGGTACAGCTTGGCGATTGTTTCGAAGAAGAAATAACGGTTTCGTTACGTAGCAACTACCCCACCGACTCGGTTGTTTGGTCGTTTGGCGATACCGCTTCGGTTGGTCCCGGATCAGGCACAGGAGATAGGAGTAGTTATCGGTACAGCGGGCCAGGGAGTTATGCCATCACTGCTCGGGTGTATGCCCCATGCGGAGCCGATACGCTTTCGCTCACTGCCGAAATACGTCAGTGTTCTCGTGAAAACTGCCGGGTGAACATTCCCAATGCCTTTTCACCCAACAACGACGGGCTCAACGAAAGCTTTGCACCCGTATTTAGCTGCGAGCCACTCGTGTATAGGTTGCGTATTTACAACCGCTGGGGGCAGCTGTTGTACCATACCGACCGTTTAGATCAAGCTTGGAATGGCGAATTTCAAGGTCATCGGGTAGCCGACGGAGTTTATTATTACCAAACCGATTATCAGTTTAGCTTAGGGGCCATGCGCCAACAAAGCGGGGCCATACGGCTCATATATTAAGCTATTTTTAATGTCTATTCTTCGTAATTAATTGGTTGTAAGTCGTTAAAAGCTTAGGTTTAACCACTAAGTTTTTACGATGAACAAACGAGAATTCTTAAAATCGCTTGGAGTACTAGGTGCAGCAAGCGTATTACCAAGTCCCGGCCTATTGGCAGCCCCAAAAAACGACGAAATTACCAGCTGCGTGCTCATTCCAAGTGAAACCGCAGGTCCATTTCCGCTCGACCTAACAGCTAACACTACTTTCTTCCGTCAAGATATTCGCGAAGGCAAAGCAGGTGTTCAACTCAATTTGAAACTAAAAATACTCGGCTTGGGTAACTGCTTGCCCATGCAAAATGTACGCGTGAACATTTGGCATTGCGATAAAGACGGTTTGTATTCTGGCTACAGCCAAATGAACAACCCAGGACAAGCTGGGCTCACCTACTTACGTGGTTATCAAATGACCGATGCCAATGGCGAAGTGAACTTCACCACCATTTTTCCAGGTTGGTATACCGGACGAATTTGTCACATTCATTTTCAGGTATACGTAAGTTCAAGTTACTCGGCAGTTTCGCAATTAACTTTTGACCTCACTGCTAAAAATGAGTTATACACTTCCAATTCAGGAGTTTATACCAAAGGCGTAGACCCGTTGACTTACAGTAGCGATAATATTTTCTCCGATGGTTATCAGTACCAGCTAGCCACCTTAACGCCAAATAGCACCACGGGAGGCTATGATAGTACACTAGAAGTGAGTGTGCAAGGCAATGGAACGGTTGGTTTTGGTCAACTCGAAAAACAAGCTTCTAAGAACATGTTAGTTGGTCAGAACTACCCTAACCCGTACACCGAAAAAACCACTTTACCCATCGAGTTACTGCTTCCCGGCGATGTAACCATTCGCCTCTACGATTTGCAAGGCCGCGAATGTTATCGAAAAAATATGTATGGTTTGGAAGCAGGAAAACATCGTATAGAGATGAATATTGCCGAACTAGGTTTGGCAACAACCACCTATGCTTGGCAAACCGAGTTGAAAAACGCCAATGGGGTATTTCATGACTTAAAACTCATCACACATGCATCCAAATAATCGGAAAACAGCGAATAAACAGCCGGCAATGTCCGGCTTTTTTTATCTTCATGCTAAAGGAGATTTATGGTGAACCACCCAGAAGTTGACGCTTATTTACTCGATTTTTCAGGAGAAAAACTTGAACGATTACGACTGATACGAAATTTAATTCACGAATGTGCAGCCGATGCTGAAGAGCATTTTGCGTATGGTATGCCGGCCTATCGATTAAACAAAAAGCCGCTGCTGTACTTTGCAGGGTTTGAACACCATACCGGGTTTTACGCGACTCCTACTGGTCACAGTGCGTTTCAAGAACGACTGAAAGGATATAAACAAGGCAAAGGTTCGGTGCAATTTCCACACAATCAGGCCTTACCCGTATCGCTCATCCGAGACATCATACTTCATAGAGTAGAAGAAAACCGTTCGCAAAAAAAATGAGTCACGCATCTACGCAAGCTGGCTGGAACGAGGTGGCCGACTGGTACCTCAAGCAGTTTGGGCCCGACCGAAGTTATGCCGACGCCTGGGATCAGCTCCTAAAACCATTGCTGGGTAACGAAAAAGTTTTGGAAATAGGCACAGGGCCTGGAATCCTGGCGCGGTATTTTTTGGACCGGCATCCCGGTCTCGACTGGCTTGGGTACGACTACGCCCCTGCTATGGTAGCCTTGGCTCAAACCACGGTACCAGAAGCTCGCTTTGAGCAATTGGATGTACGCGAGCTAGGCGCACAATCGGTTGAGTACGACCTCGTGATAAATGCTTTTTGCAGTCCGTATTTGAATGCCGCCGAGAATGAGTCTGTACTTGCCAAGCTGGTTGCTCTGCTAAAAAAAGACGGCAGCCTATATTGGAGCCACATTGAAGCAGATTATGCATTTTCGGGTCGTGAATGGAGTAGCGATGGGAAAATTCAGATGGACGTATGGTACTACCCCGAAGGATGGCTCGAAACGCGTTTGAAAGCACTTGGTTTAACCATCACCTACAACGAATTAGTCGTATTCGGCCGCCCGCACCGAGTGAGCAACAAACACCGCATCTTGATTGCCAAAAAATAAATAAACCAGAAATTTTATCATGAGACTCCTTCATGCTCTTTTTGGATGTGTTGTGCTTAGCTTTTTATTTCCCCTCACTTACGCCGTTGCACAACCGTATCATTTCAGCCGTGTACAATTATTGAACGACTTGATTTTTTTGTCGAAAGCAGTTTCTGAAGGCCATCCCAGCTCCTTTATAGCACCACAAAAACGAGGCTTCGACGAGCTGATTACCGCAGCTAAAATTGAAACAGGCGATTCGGTAACGGCATCAACTTACCGAAAATGGATTGGCCGAGCGGTTTATGAAATTGGCTGTATACACTCCAACATCTACCAGATGCCAGAAAACTGGCCTCACAACAAACGTTTTTTTCCTCACCCAGTGTATACGCGAAACGACAGCTTATGGTATTTCGACAAGGATTCGTGGCATCTAATCCAGCAAATCAACGGCATATCAGTCGACTCGCTACTCCCTGCAGCACTCAAACAAATAAGTAGCGATGGAAAAAATCGGAGTTTCGACGAGCGCTATTTTCTACGGTTTGGTCGCGAATTCCTGACCCGTACCTTAAATGCACCGGCTGAATATGTTTTACTGACAGGAACATCCGAAAGGCGCATTTCCGCCGTCGACAGCTTGATTCAACCCCGTACTCAACCCGACAGCCTTCCTCAAGCTGCGTTGGAAAGGTCGAACAACAAACTCTACCGCTTCGGCGACAGCGCCTTGCTTGTAGTTAAAAGTTTCAGCAAGAAAGACAAAGCTTTCTTTAATGCATGCTACTCCTACCTACAAACGAATGGCATCCACAAACTTACGCTT
This sequence comes from Chitinophaga pinensis, assembly GCA_943369355.1. Classification (GTDB taxonomy): domain Bacteria; phylum Bacteroidota; class Bacteroidia; order UBA7662; family UBA7662; genus UBA7662. The sequence continues at coordinate 94,465 of CALRMX020000004.1, forward strand.
GATCTACGGGGAAATGGCGGCGGAAATCGTTCAGCAGCCGCTCGACTAGGTCAAATATTGCTCGATACCAGTTTCGGTTATGCATTGCTATTGCCCAAAAAACAACGTGCTTTTCAGTATTACAACGGGAAAGGAAAAGTGAACTACCTCCTCGGTCGATTCAAATATGGTGTGGCAGAACTTCCCTTCAGAAGGCTTGGAAAAGATAACGCCAAACGCTGGGTATATCGATATCGCCCACTGAGAAAGCCCTACTCGGGCGAATTAACTGTTTTTGTAGATCCTGGTACTGCTTCTGCGGCTACCATGCTTGCCTCTTGGATACTTCAGCACCGTAAAGCGGTATTCATTGGACAAGTTACTGGGGGTGGTTATGCAATCAACTATGGCGGCATTTTTCCATTGATAGAACTACCCGAAAGCAAGATCACAATACGCTTTCCGGCCATGGCCCTCGTACTTGACGCAAACAACTTAGTAGCCGGTGGACTGCTACCCGACTATCGTGTACCACAGTCTTCCCCTTTTACACCCCTGCTTCCATGAGCTTATTCTCCCATGCGTTAATCGACTATTTCGGGCCTTTACCATCAGAGCTAGTGCTAGAGATAGAAAAGCAATTCGATCCCATTCCTTATCGTAAAGGCGACATTTTTTTGGCGCAAAACACGAGCTGTAACAAGCTCGGATTTGTAAAAAACGGTCTATTTCGCATTTATGCCTACCAAAACGACCGCGAAATTACCCAGTGGGTTTCAGGCCCAGGACAGTTTATTACCGATTTAGCGAGTTTCACCTTTGGCACGCCTGCCCGTTGGAGTATTGAAGCCCTCGCTGATGGTGAGCTGCTGGTTATAGGCAAAAACGCTTACCGGAACTTAGGAAATCATGTACCGGAATGGCATGTACTTGAAAAGCTGTTCTTGGCAAAATGCTTTTCCATACTTGAAGACCGTGTTTTTAGCCTATTGGCCATGACCGCCGAAGAGCGTTATCAATTTTTCTACATGCACCACAAAGAGCTCTTTTTGCAGTTACCGCAGCAATATCTCGCCTCTATCTTGGGCATGACACCCGAAACCTTCAGCCGAATTCGTAATCGGCAAATAGGTTCTTGATACAGATCAAGAAATTACTTCTGGCATCTTGGGAATTTTGAAGAAACAAAATCCTCATGCAAATCGAAACCAAAACAGAGATCGCGGCCAGTTCAAAAATAGTTTGGCAAATCCTCACCCAGTACGAAACTCACCCAAGTTGGAACCCCTTCATTCGCAGCATTTCCGGCGATAAATATGCGGGCGGACAACTTCACGTGCAGCTTGGCCCTCCAGGCACGAAGGGAATGCAATTCAAACCTCGTATTCTGGTCTGGAATGCACATAGGGAGTTTCGTTGGCTCGGGCATTTTTTGATTCGCGGTTTGTTCGATGGCGAGCACTACTTTATCCTAGAAGAAAACGGACCAAATCACTGCACCCTCACGCACGGTGAAAGGTTCGCCGGCATACTTGTTCCACTCTTCAAAAAAAATCTGCTCGGTCCTACGCTCGAAGGCTTTAGGCAAATGAATGTGGCTTTAAAAAAGGAAGCCGAACAACGTTAGAACAATCAACTACTGCTTACGCTTTTCGATGTGACCGTTGCGATGGCTTTCGTCGAGCAGTTCAAGTGTATGTTCCCAAAGGCGGGGTGTAGCCTCGCGGACCGTTTTTTTCTTGTCTAGTACAGTGTGGTAGTCTACCTTAAATTCTTTCCAGGTCCCTCCCTCATTCGCTGCGTTTTGCAGCATGGGTGCATACTGATCAATGGCTTTTGCAAAACGCGCTTCTGGGCTGCCGGATGATTCAAATTCTTCCCACAGCGCAAGAAAAGCACTGGCTTGGTCGGCTGGGAGAAGTCCAAAAATCCGTTTTGCAGCGGCTTGCTCTTTGGCTACAGCATCGGCACGTGCATCACTATGAAAAAAGAAGGTATCGCCAGCATCAATTTCTACTAAATCGTGGATCAGGAGCATTCGAATTACTTTATTCAAGTCGATGGGTTCACTGCTGTATTCGCTCAAAATCACGGCCATCACCGCCAAGTGCCAGCTGTGTTCGGCTGAGTTCTCATGTCTACTTCCACCCAAAACGCGTGTTTTTCGGAGAATGTGCTTGAGCTGGTCTATCTGATTTAGAAAATCTATTTGTTGGTGAAAACGGCTATCCATTGCAGGTAATTTGTATGAAATACGTGCATTTTAGCGACTTTGAAAAAGAAACTGTAACATTCAAGATGTGTTGCGAATTTTTTATTACATTAGATGATGAGATTCTTGCTACATCTTATGCTGTTCCTTTTGCCTTCGGTATTGTGGGGGCAAACCCTTGCGATTGAAGCAGGACTAAATACCGTTTATGGGCTCAAGTCGCGCGAATCGAGTCCTTACTCGTCGGATGTAACTCCACGTACCGGCTATCAGTTGAGTGTAGAGCTTCACCAACCACGTTCTGGATTGATAAAACAAACACTTCAACTGGGTTTATATGTACGGTCGTATGCCTACCGCTACAGCGATGGTGGAATTAACTCATTCCTCTCGCAAAGCGGCGATATAACCGAAACTTCCATGCAGCTACATTGGTACATCGTCGAATTGAATCCAACCCATCAGTTATACCTGCAAGCAGGAATTGTAGCTGGAGGTGGGCTCAATGTTCGTAACACCTACATTCGGCTCGCGAATGGTTCAGGAGGTAGCTTAAATGAACAAGTGGCTGAAAATTCCGGCTTGATGTTCTCCCCACAAATCGGACTTTCGGCGCGTACGTATTATCTATTTCCCAACTCTGAGAAAGGAAACGGTTGGTACCCTAAGTTGCAGCTCGACTACGTTTACACTTCTTTGCCCGAACTGGAGAAAACCTCTTTTTTGGTAGCTTCCTTCGGCCTCGGATACCGTTTTTAGGTCTTCGTCAAGCTGAATGCTAAAAAAGGGATTGCTGTCAAACTATTTCCCGAACCGATGGTTCATTCATAAAAACCATGTTCGGCTTTCTGAATAAAAAATCTCCGCTGCAAAAAATGGAAGAGCGCTACAAAAAGTTGCTCGAAGAAGCCTATGTGTTGAGCCGTTCCGACCGCAAAGCTGCCGACAGCAAACAAGCCGAGGCCGAAGCGCTTTGGCAAGAAATAGAGGAGCTCAAGCAGCAAAATAACCGATGAACCAACCCGCAACGGATAGCGATCCGAAGCCATTGAGCCCGGTGGAAATCGACCGTATCGTTGAAATGGCGTGGGAAGATCGTACCCCCTTTGAGGCAATACGTTTTCAGTTTGGGCTCAACGAAGCGGAGGTGATTCGGTTGATGAAGCGTGAAATGACGCTTAAAAATTGGAAAAAATGGCGTGCCAGAGTGCAAGGTCGCGCTACAAAGCACCAAGCCAAAAGAAGCGACGATGTAAGTCGATTTCGTTGCAGTCGCCAACGCAGCATTAGCGGCAATCGCATCTCCAAGCGAGGCTAGCCGCTAGCGTTTAATCGCCAAGTAGTTGATGTTGGCGAATATTTCGAAGTTTTCGTTGTATTGTTTCACTTCTGCCAATCCATCCTTTAAGATGCGGTAAATCCGAAACTGATTGTGCAGTAGCAACCAATAATCGCGGAAATAGGTGCGGGCATCCACATTACAGCCACCAAACTCAAACTGAATCATGGCAATGGCGCCCTTATCCAGCAAATTGCGAGCACCTTTTAGTGCGTTGAGCTCATTCCCTTCGATATCCAATTTTAAAAAGTGAATGCGATCAATAATCATCTCAGCGCAGTAGTCATCTAGCGTTTTTAGCTGAATTTCTTCTTTTTGGTTCATTTGCACCCCGTGATGATCCAAATTGCGGGGATACACCGAGGCAAAATCCGACCCTTCGGCATTGCTGTAGAGCGTTAGCACCCCTGGTTCATTGCTCAGGCCGGCATGATTCAACATAACCGATGGGTCATCGCCCAGCACTGCTTGCAGTTTAGCAAAGGTTGCTGCAGAGGGCTCAAAAGCATGAATGCTGGCCCTTTTGCCGAGTATCGACCGAAGTGCAAGTCCATAGTTCCCTACATTAGCACCCACATCAAATACCACCAACTTCTCGTCTCGAAAAGTACGCCCAACAAACTCCATTACCCACTTTTCGCCACTCTCGCGGTAGTTACCGCCATTGCCGTAGTTCATTCCACGTAACGCCAGGGTAAATAACTTCTCGTAAAATCCCTGAAGGAAACGGTAGCCGGTAAAGGCGAAAAAGAATCTTTTTAACATGATAAATACGAGTGCCAAGATAGAAAGCTTTTTGCTTTGGCTGCTGCCGATGAATTCATAAAAATCTTCGACGAATCAACCATTCATCGACCATTCAAGGCTACTTAACGAATCGGCAAGAGCAAACAACAGTTAGGTACTAGTTTGCAAGCCGCAAACAAAACCAAAAGCCCTAAGGTGACCATCAAAGCTAACGAGAGCCAGCTTAACGACTTCCATCGCCTGATGGAGCAAGCACCTGTGGCCTACAGCCGCCACCTGCTACTCGAAGACGGAAGTACATGTACCGATAATCTCGTTTTTGCAAACTCGGCCTTTGGTAAAATGCTAGGCCTCTCGCACGAAGAGCTCCAACATAACGGTTACAGCTTTTTGAATTTGTTTTCGACCCAACGAGAAATATATCAACAGCTGAAGTCTGGTGCGGCTGTCTCGTTTTTCCTCAACGCCGCAGATGGCTATCGTTACCTCATTAACGCCTACCTCACGCAAAAAAACTACTTCAGCGTTGTAGGAATGCCTGCCCCTGAAAGTGCTAGTTCGCCAACCCTGCCGGTTCACACGCCGATAATAAATCCAACCATCGATGGTCAATCGATGCACGATTTACTTCTCGACCTTTCGAATACCTATATTAATCTACGGCCCGAACAACTCGATCATACCATTCATCAATCGCTCGAACAAATGGCTACTTTCGTCTCAGCCGACAGAGCGTATATTTTCAGGTACGACCTCGACTTAGGGCATTGCAGCAATACCCATGAATGGTGCGCCGAGGGGATTCAACCTGAGATAGAAAACCTCCAAGAAGTGCCGGTAGACATGATACCCGATTGGATGGAACGGCATAACAATGGCGAGCATTTTTACATTGCCGATCTAAATAACCTCCCTCCCGACAGCGGGTTGAGAGAAATCTTGGAGCCTCAAGGCATCAAAAGCCTCATGACCGTACCCATGATTTCGGGCAATCAGTTGGTAGGGTTTGTAGGTTTCGATTCGGTGGTGAATCACCATTTTTACACCGAACGTGAACGCGTGCTGCTTGACTTGTTTGCCCGCATGTTGGTGAATGTACAACTTCGAGCTAAAAGCGAGCGAGAACTTGCCGCCGCGCGCGAAACCGCTGAAAAAGCCAATAAGGCGAAGTCGGAATTCTTGGCCAACATGAGCCACGAGCTTCGCACACCGTTGAACGCTGTGATTGGCTTTTCGGAGCTACTCTTGAGTACTCCGCTAAGCAGTACCCAACTGCAATATGCGGAAAATGCTAGCCAATCGGCCAACTCATTGCTCGACCTTATCAACGACATCCTTGACTTTTCGAAAATAGAAGCAGGCAAACTAGAGCTTGAGCCTGCAGAGGTTTCGGTGAACGAGATCGTAGATCAGGCGGTAGATATCATCAAATTCCAAGCAACACAAAAAGGGCTCGAGTTATTGGTGGACGTGGATCCTGAAGCACCAGAACTGATCACGACCGACCCCGTTCGAACGAAACAAATACTGGTTAATCTGTTGAGCAATGCCGTGAAGTTCACCGAGCAAGGTGAAGTGCTGTTACGTGTTTACCGCGACGAAAAGCAGCTTGCATTTGAAGTACGCGACACGGGCATCGGTATGCACGACGAACAAATGAAAAAGCTATTCACTGCATTCAATCAAGCCGATGTATCCATCACCCGGAAGTTTGGAGGTACAGGTTTAGGATTGGCTATTTCATCATTTTTAGCAAAAAAGCAGGGCGGTGAAATTCACGTTGAAAGTAACTACGGTAGAGGTTCTGCTTTTACGCTGGTACTGCCTTATGCAGCTCAATCAAAACTGGTAACCTATCCACCATTGAGCATTATCCAAAACGTTTGGATATTGGAGCAGCATGCCCCTACAGCACAATTAAGTGCCTCCAAAATTCGACGACTTGGCTTGGAGCCAACGGTATTTACGACAGTAGAGAAACTATTACAAGCCATACACCAGCAAACCGTGCCCGACGTCATGTTGATTGATGAAGCGTCGGTTGAACATTTAAGCAGCGACGAATTATTAGCCTTATTTCTTCAACTGCCCGAAACTTGGAATAAAGTTGCTCTGTATTGCGTGCACCTCAGCGGTCGCAACCGCGAAGATGCGCTGTATGAAAAGGTTAATCTCAAGGGTCGCATCGAAAAACCACTGCGCATACACACCCTTTACCAGCAGCTCACCGCATTGGAAAGCGGCCAGCATACTTTGTTGAACGAAGAGGTGTCGAAAAAAGAGGAAGGGTTTAGACGTCGTTTTAAAGGAATGCGGGTATTGGTAGCCGACGATGTGCCACTTAATGTGCTGCTCACGCGCAAAATGTTGCATCAAATCGATCCAGACATTCAGTTGATTGAAGCCGCGAACGGTGAAGAAGCCATTCAAAAAGCCACTAGCGAGACATTCGACTTAATTCTCATGGACGTGCAGATGCCCGTTTGCGACGGCTTAGAAGCCACAAAACACTTGCGTGAGCAAGGCAATACCACGCCAATTTTTGCCTTGTCGGCTGGAGTAGTCACCGAAGAACGCAGCCGCTGTATCAGCTACGGCATGGATGGATTTATCCCAAAGCCAGTACAAAAAGTATGGCTGGAGCAGGCACTCGACTTTGCTCAAAAAAGTAAGTAAAAGCTGAACTTTTTGCCCTTCTTATCCGTACTTGTGGGTATAAAGTCAAAACCATGAAAAAAATATTCCTAGTACTATTTTCCCTCCTGATGTTTGGGCAAGTTTCGGCACAAGAGCAACAAACCTTGATGGGCAGCCTCAAAAACAAAAGAGTTGGTGGCTTTGGTGGCCCCATGCTGCACATCGCGAGCTTAAACGGGCGCACCACTGTGGCAAGCGGTGGAGGTGGAGGAGTGATTTTGAACAACTTCTTCGTTGGCGGCTATGGTCAGGGGGAGTTTTACGAAAACTTCAATACCATCAATACCACTACGTACGATTTAGAAATAGGAACAGGTGGTTTGTGGTTGGGGTGGACCCCTGTGGGTGAAAAGTTGTTACATCCTTATCTGTCGGTGAAAGTCGGTGGTGGCGCCATCAATTACGAGGTAAATAACGACAACTCGGTAAACGACCGTACCGACGCGATATGGTCGTTGCACCCTGAAGTTGGAGCCGAGATGAACATTAATAACTGGTTTCGTGCCGGAGTTGTACTGGGTTATCGGTATATGGGTGGCGTGAATTTGAGCGTTCCCAATGTAAGTGCTGCCGACTTTAACCGGCCAACAATTGGACTACATTTCCGCTTTGGCTATTTCGGCTATTAAAAAAGCTTACAGCTCACGAATTACAACAGCCGCGGTAAAGGATTACTGCGGCTGTTTGGTTTTAGTCGATTTACGTTAGACGATTACCTTTTGTGACACTTTCTCGAATTGACTGTTTTAACTAGATTCGTACATGAACAAGCCCAAAAAACCTGTTCGCAAGCCTTGGAGTGCCGACAGATTACTCGGAATTAGCGCAGTACTGGTGAGTTTGATGACGCTTACCGTATTGGCCTATCAAACCAGACTTATGCGTGAGCAACAGCGGATGTCGGTATTACCGTATATCACCGTAATGAACCACGGAACGGGGAGCCGATTTTACAAACTAGTGCTCACGAACGACGGCATAGGTCCCGCTTTTATCGATAGTGTTTATGTCAAAGAAAAAGACAGCGTTTACCCGCTCGACCTCCCTCAATATTTGTACGCCCGACACCGTGAGGTGGACAGTATTCAAGGATTATTAACCTCCAATATTTACGCTGGCCGAGTTGTACCCGCACAAAAAGAAATTGCCTTACTTGAGCTCACAGGTGATTCGTTGGCTCCATACCAACTCATGGATATTCTATCCAAAATCAGGGAAGAGGGTGTAACCATTGGCCTTTTTTATCAATCCTCTTTTGGCGAACGTTGGCATTTAGAATACGGATCACCAGCCCCAGTAAAAGTTGACTAAGGCAAGGCTGCCACATCTTGTGGCTAAATCCTTCACAAAAGAATCAATTGAATGCGTAACAGCCAGTCAAACAGCTACAATTCCTTGCAGAAAAAAGGAGAAATCGCAGAAAAGCGAGTCAGCAAGGCCATTCAATTGAGTCGTTACCAGCTTGCTGCATTCCTCGCTGTGCTGGTCATCACCTTGAATGTAGCCAATCGGGTATTTTACATAATGCGTGGCGAAATCACGTCGGGTTCAATAGCCGAACTACACACCTTACGATACCGTCAGAAAGATTACAGCCAGCATATTCCTGTAGTGCGGTTTTGGCACAATGAAATAGCTTACGAGTTTAACAGCGTAGCCAACCTAGCACTCACTCCCGGCGACAGTGTTCAGGCGCTCTTTTTGCCAAATGAGCCCGAAAAAGCTTGGATTTACAGTTTTGGCGGGTTTTGGCTCGAAGAGGTGATTATATCCGCTTTCGTTTACCTTATAGTATTAGCTTTCACGCTTGCAATGGTAGGGCGTTATGAAATATTGATAGTGGAGTTTGGTATTCGTCCATTTCAGTTTCGTTATCGTATTGTGCCGCGAGAAATTTCTTTTCTGGCATAATTTTTTCTAGGCGTTGGTTTTTAACCCAACTTCATGAAAAATATAGCCCTATTTGTACTCGTTTTCCTGTTTTTGCAGGCTTGTAAAACTCCCGACATTCGTATTCATCCCGATCTAAAGGCCGAATCGACCCGTTATACTGTAAGCGGCAAACAAGGCTGGATGATTAATCAGGTAGTTCGCTTTGGCGATTACTCCACTAGTCGTATACGTCGTGGCTGGACGGTAAAGTACGACATACCCTTTATGCTGCGTTTTCAGGGCGCCAGCGAAAAACTATCCTACATCCAATACAATGCCGACAGCATGCAAGCCGAAGTTTCGGCAATAGGAAAGTTTCGGAATACCGAATTACCTATAATCAACGAATATTTCGGTATACCGCTGAACTACAAACATTACTTTGCAGGAACAGTATTTGTCCCTTCTTCGGGCAAACACTACGATTTTATTCTCTACAACCCCAACAACAACTGGGTTGTACTTAAAACCAACGGCTACATCAAAGGAAGTGGCTTCAACTACGATATAGTGGGTGTACGCAAATTTGAAGGTCGTAAAAGCTGGAGTATCGAAAACTTCGGTTACGAATTTTACGACGGCCCGAAAGCCCGAGGCGCTGTAGAGATCATCAACAATGGGAAAGTATGGCTCCACGACTCGCTGAGCGAAGAACATAAGCTTGTGCTCGCAGCGATTTCTACAGCTTTAATGATCCGCAACACACAATTAGACGAGCCGATTGACCAAGCTGTGCAAGAAAGGTGAACAAAGCCATCGGTTAAGGTGTTAGGACTTTAAACCACATGGTATGCTATACACTTTCTTACTCAGTCTCATTATGCTTGTTACACCTCCAACTAAATCGGTTTACGACTATAAATTCAAATCTATCGATGGCAAGGAGATGTCGCTAGCCCAGTTTAAAGGCAAAAAAATCTTAGTCGTAAATACCGCTTCTGAATGTGGTTATACACGTCAGTACAAAGATTTAGAAGCGCTGCATAAAAAATACGGCAATAAACTGGTAGTTATCGGATTCCCGTGCAACGACTTTGGCGGACAGGAACCCGGTTCAGAAAAGGAAATAGCCGAATTTTGCGAAAAGAACTTCGGTGTAAGTTTCCCCTTGACCGAAAAGGTGGTCATTAAAGGCGACAAGCGCCACCCGCTTTACCAGTGGCTCATGAGCAAGTCGTTAAACGGCGTAAAGGACGCTGAGGTACGTTGGAATTTCACCAAATTCCTAATCGACGAAAAAGGGAACCTCCTCGAAGTATTCCCCTCATCGGTAAATCCACTCGACGAAAAAATTGTATCGTTACTTTGACGGCAACAAATTGAAAAACAACCGCCTACGGGCGGTTTTTTTATGGTTAATCAAAAAGTAAACGGATACGATTAAACCTGTAAGTGCTTCGAAGGTCTTATGCCTTTGCCCGAAAGGCAGTATCTTTACTTAATTTTTACCGTTTATGTGGGTCAAATTTGCCCGATTTATTCTACGAAATAGAACTGCGCTCTTAGTTGCACTTGGTTTAACTACAGCCGTCATGCTGTGGCAAGCTGTGCAAGTTAAAATGTCGTACGAGGGCAACCAACTGATACCTTCCGACGACCCGGAGTGGATAGCCTACCAAGAATTCAGAAAGACTTTTGGCGTAGACGGAAACATCATGGTGGTAGGTGTACAAACCGACGACCTGTTTCAACTTGATTTTTTCAACGACTGGGCAAAAGTAACCGAACGCGTAGCTAAGCTCGATATGGTTCAAAATGTAGTGAGCATCAGCAACCTACCTGCACTCGAAAAAAATAGTGTAAGTCGTCGATTCGATTTTGTGCCCATCGTCAAGGAGCTTCCGCAGAACCAAGACGATCTCGATGCAATTCAGCAGGCCTTGTCTGATAACAAACTTTACGAGGGTATACTGCTCAATAGTTCGAGCAATACCACCTTGATGGCCATCAGCTTCGACAGGAAGGTGCTTAACTCGCCCGACCGGGTGAAGGTGGTCAAAGAGATAGAAAAAGTAATGGATGCCTTTGGCGTACAGCACGACCTTGAGGTACATTATTCGGGTTTGCCTTACATACGTACCATTTTTGCCACGAAAGTAGCAGATGAGTTAAAGCTATTTAGTTTGTTGGCTGTAGCAGTAACCGGACTCGTTCTATTCCTGTTTTTTAGATCCATTTCGGCCGTATTGTTTCCGGTATTGGTGGTGGTTGTCGGTGCCATTTGGGCCATGGGTCTTATTCAGCTATTCGGCTACAAGCTCACCATGCTCACGGGGCTCATTCCGCCGCTCATTGTAGTTATTGGCATACCCAATTGTGTGTATTTACTCAATAAGTACCACGATGAATTCAGAAAACACGGCAATAAAATAAAAGCCTTAAGCAGAATTGTTGAGAAAATTGGCATCGCAACACTCATAACCAACGCTACAACGGCTATAGGTTTTGGTGTGTTTTATTTTACCGACAGTTCTATCCTTAAGGAATTTGGCTTGGTGGTATCCATCAGCATCATGCTGGTGTTTATGGTATCGATCGTCATGATCCCAACGGTGTTTAGTTATTTACCAGCTCCCGAGAAAAAACAAATCAAACACCTCGAAAACAAGAATATCAACGCACTGCTCGAGTGGCTCATTCGGATTACTGCTAGCCGTAGAAAGTACATTTTCGGCATTGCGGGAGTACTTGTACTCATAGCAACGCTTGGTATCACACGTTTGAATGCCTTAAGCTTTATTGTCGATGATATTCCTGAACACGACCGCGTTTATACCGACTTGAAATTTTTCGAGAAACATTTCAAAGGCATAATGCCGTTCGAGATTTTGATCGACACAGGACGTAAGGGTGGGGCGCAATCGACCGCACAAATGGCGAAGGCCGAAGAAGTACAACAGCTATTTAGCGAGTACCCCATTTTCGCCAAACCAATCTCGTTGATCGAAGTCATCAAGGGAGCCAACCAAGCCTATTTCAACAATAATCCCGACTACTACCGATTGCCCAATAGTCAGGAACGTGGGTTTGTATTGCCTTATCTTATCCGTACACAAGCGGGGTCGGGAGGAAACAACTCGGTTTCGGCACTTACCGACAGCAACCGGCGTATCATCCGCATTAGCATGAGCATGTCGGATGTTGGCACCGACGAGATGGCTCGTTTTTTCAACGAAGTACAACCGAGGGTTGATAGCATTTTCGAAGGCACCAACAATAAGGTGAGCTATACGGGTCAAAGTTTGATTTTTCTCAAAGGCAATACCTACCTCATCAATAGTTTAATAAGCAGTTTACTCCTCGCTTTTGTATTGATAGCGCTGATTGTTGGATTGATGTTCCGTTCAGCGAGAATTATGGTCTTGAGTTTACTTACCAATTTAATTCCACTTATGGTTACGGCAGGAGCCATGGGCTATTTGGGCATTGCCCTCAAACCTTCTACGGTTTTAATTTTTAGCATTGCTTTTGGTATCGCAGTCGACGACAGCATTCACTTTCTCACCAAATACCGCCAAGAACTTGAAAGGCACAGCTGGGAAATTGCGCACACGGTTCGAACAGCCATTCGCGAAACAGGAGCAAGTATGCTCTATACCAGTATTATTCTCTTCTTTGGCTTTATCATCTTTGCAGCCTCTAATTTTGGAGGCACCATAGTTCTCGGCATCATGACTAGCACCACCTTATTGGTAGCCATGTTCTCGAATTTAATAATTTTGCCCGCGCTATTGCTTCAATTCGATAAGCGCAGCAAGCGCCACTACATGCGTGTGGCCGACAAAACCGACTCATGAAGACTAAAAAATACCCCGAATACAAGCAACTTGACCTACCTGGCATCAACCAGCGCGTACGCGATTGGTGGAAAGAGGAGCGCATTTTTGAACAAAGCATCGAAAGCCGGGCAGGAGCTCCGGCCTTCGTTTTTTACGAAGGCCCTCCTTCGGCCAACGGTATTCCCGGTATTCACCACGTGATGGCGAGGGCCATCAAAGATATTTTTTGTCGGTATCAAACCATGCTTGGCAAGCAGGTGAAGCGCAAAAGCGGCTGGGATACGCACGGGTTGCCCATCGAACTGCAGGTTGAGAAAAAATTAAGCATCACAAAAGAAGACATCGGGAAAAAAATCTCGATGGAAGAATACAACCGATTGTGTCGCCAAGATGTGATGGAATTCACCGGCCTTTGGGAGGAACTCACCGAACAGATGGGCTTTTGGGTGGATTTGAAAGACCCGTATGTTACCTACGAAAACGAATACATCGAATCGGTTTGGTGGTTGCTGCAGCAGTTGTATAACAAGGGACTGTTGTACAAAGGTTACACCATTCAGCCCTATTCGCCCGCAGCCGGAACAGGATTGAGCTCGCACGAGCTAAACCAACCTGGAACCTACAAAGAAGTTAAAGACACTACGGCCGTAGCGCAATTCAAGCTAACAACGAGTGCAAGGGAGCAATTGCAAACCCTATGCGGACAACAATTCGATACCGATGTGTATTTTCTGGCATGGACGACTACGCCTTGGACCCTGCCCTCCAACACAGCGCTGGCGGTGGGTCCAAAGATCGAATATGTAGTCGTACGGAGTTTTAATCCCTACACCCATCTGCCTGTAACTTTGGTATTGGCTCAGTCGTTACTCGATCGCTACTTTAAAATAGATGGTGCCGAATTGCCGCTGGAGGCGTACGAAGCCGGGCAAAAAATCTTGCCTTACCGAATTTTACATCAGCTAAAAGGTTCAGCCTTAACGGGACTGGTTTACGAACAGCTACTGCCTTACGTACAACCCACCGATGGTGAAGCCTTTCGGGTAATTGCCGGCGACTTTGTGACCACCGAGGATGGTACAGGCATCGTACACATTGCCCCCAGCTTTGGAGCCGACGACTTTCGGGTAGCCAAACAAAACGGCATTGGCAGCCTCACCTTGGTAGATAAAACCGGGCGGTTTTTGCCAGAGGTAAACGACCCGGTATTTCCCTTGGGTGGCAAATTTGTGAAAGAAGCCTACCTCAGCGATGCCGAAAAAGCCCAAGAATTGGCCGAACAGCAAGAAAAACTGAAGGCAGTAATTCCGCAGCTCACCAAATATTTGAGTGTTGACGAGCTCATCACCCTCAAGTTAAAGCTCGAAAACAAAGCCTTCAAAATCGAAAAATACGAGCACCCCTACCCGCATTGTTGGCGTACCGATAAGCCCATACTCTATTATCCACTCGATAGTTGGTTTATCCGTACCACCGCCTTCAAAGAGCGCATGGTAGCGTTGAATAAGACTATCAATTGGAAACCGGAGAGCACAGGAACAGGTCGTTTTGGCAACTGGCTCGAAAATTTGGTGGACTGGAACCTCAGCCGGAGCCGCTTTTGGGGAACTCCTTTGCCCATTTGGCGCACTGCCGACGGCAGCGAAACGCGCTGCATTGGCTCAATGGAAGAGCTGAAGATAGAATTAGACAAAGCCCGCGCTGCGGGTCTTGCAAATCCCGACCACATCCCAGATTTACACCGCCCCTATGTTGATGAGATTGTATTGCTCAGCAGCACGGGTGCGCCCATGTACCGCGAGCCCGACTTGATCGACGTATGGTTTGACTCAGGTGCCATGCCCTATGCGCAACACCACTATCCATTTGGGCTGAAAGATCTTGCTGGAAACTATCCTGCCGACTTTATCGCTGAAGGAGTAGACCAAACCCGTGGCTGGTTCTTCACCTTACATGCCATATCCGTGATGTTGTTCGACTCGGTGGCTTATAAAACTGTGGTGTCGAATGGCTTGGTACTCGATAAAGACGGCAATAAAATGTCGAAGCGACTGGGTAACGCCATCGACCCATTTAAAACCCTCGATGCTTATGGCGCCGATGCCACGCGGTGGTATATGGTGAGCAATTCGCAACCTTGGGACAATTTGAAATTCGACCTCGAAGGCGTAAAGGAAGTGCAGCGCAAGTTTTTTGGCACCTTGTACAATACCTACAACTTCTTCGCTCTTTACGCCAATATCGACGGCTTCAGCTATGCCGAAGCTGACCTTACCGAGGATGAGCGCCCAGAAATCGATCGCTGGATTTTGTCAGTGCTAAACACCCTTGTGGGGGAAGTAAACGATGCCTATACGCAATATGAACCTACTCGGGCGGCGCGTGCCATTCAAACCTTTGTAGACGAGCACCTGAGCAATTGGTATGTGCGTTTGTGCCGTAAGCGTTTTTGGCAA
Source organism: Chitinophaga pinensis (assembly GCA_943369355.1). Classification (GTDB taxonomy): domain Bacteria; phylum Bacteroidota; class Bacteroidia; order UBA7662; family UBA7662; genus UBA7662. The sequence continues at coordinate 109,606 of CALRMX020000004.1, forward strand.
GGCGAGTACGACAGCGATAAAATCAGCGCATATCAAACCCTTTACAGTTGTCTCGAAATCGTGGCACAGTTGATGGCACCCATCGCTCCCTTCTTTGCCGAGCAGCTTTATCGCGACTTGAATGAACGTACCGGTCGTCTTAACGTCCAGTCGGTGCATTTATCGCTGATGCCGCAGGTCAAAGCCAACGGCAGCGATGCAGCCTTAGAGCAGCGCATGCAGCTAGCCCAAGACATCAGTTCATTGGTACTGTCCTTGCGCAAACGCGAAAATCTGAAGGTGCGTCAGCCGTTGAGCCGCATGCTTATTCCGGTGATGTATGCAGGCATGCAGGAGCAAGTAGAGCAGGTGAGCGACTTAATTCGTACCGAGGTGAACGTAAAAAGCATTGAGTTTATCACCGATACGGCCGGTGTGGTTACCAAAAAGATTAAGCCCAATTTCAAGGCCTTAGGGCCGAAATACCCGCAGCAGATGAAAGCCATCGCCGCCGCGGTGCAGCAATTTACCCAAGACGATATTTTCAGTCTCGAGCGAGTAGGCAGCTATGCGCTTCAGCTAGGCGAAACACAAGTACTTCTGCTACTGGAAGATGTGGATATCTTGTCGGAAGACATACCGGGTTGGTTGGTAGCTTCACAAGGCAAATTAACGGTAGCCCTCGATATTCAGCTCACCGACGAGCTCATTGATGAAGGAATAGCACGAGAACTGGTCAATAGGATTCAAAAGCTGCGTAAAGACAGTGATTTTGAGGTTACCGACCAGATAGCTGTGGAACTCCAGTATCATGAAATTGTTAAGGGAGCAGTAGACCGATTCAAACCGTATATTTGCAGCCAAATTCTGGCGACTAGTTTTGAATTGGTAGCCAGTTTTAATCAGCCGACCACTGAAATCGAACTCGATGAGGTGCGTTTGCAAATCGCCTTAAAACGATAAGTCATGGAGCAAAAGACCGAAAAAAACCGTTACAGCGACGAAGAACTCCTCGAGTTCAAAAACGTTATCCTTGAGAAGCTCGAGGCAGCTCGTACCGAATTTAAGTATTACCAGGATCAGCTGATGAACGCCAATGTGAATGGTACCGACGATACGTCGAACACCTACGTAACCCTCGAAGAAGGCTCGGTAACTATGGACAAGGAGCATTACAGTCAGCTCGCCTCGCGTCAGCGTAAATTCATCGACCACTTAGAGAATGCACTCATCCGCATTGAAAACAAAACGTATGGCATTTGCCGCGAAACCGGCAAATTGATTCCACGCGAACGTTTGATGGCGGTGCCGCATGCAACTCTTTCGATGGAAGCAAAACTGAAACAGGGCTAAGCCTTGCAAAAAAAACATCTTCCTTATGTAGTGGTAGGCCTGATTCTGCTTGTGGATCAGGCTTCCAAACTTTTGGTCAAAACTCAAATGTACTTGGGTGAGTATCACTATGTGCTTGGTAAGTACTTTCAGCTGTATTTCATCGAAAACAACGGCATGGCCTTTGGCTATGAGTTTGCAGGTGAATATGGCAAGCTCTTCCTTACCCTTTTTCGGCTCGTTGCTGTAGGGTTTATCACCTACTACATTGCCCAACTGCTCAAAAAGGAGGAAACCACCAAGGGCGCCATCGTTTCCTTGTCGTTAATTCTTGCTGGGGCGCTCGGCAATATCATCGATTCGGTATTTTACGGTGTACTATTCGGCTATGAAAGGCTCTTTTACGGTCGTGTGGTAGACATGCTGTATTTTCCACTTTGGGAAGGTTATATGCCCGAATGGGTTCCATTCATTGGTGGCGATTACTCCATCTTTTTCCGCCACATTTTTAATGTTGCCGACATGAGCATTTCGATAGGCGTGGGCATGCTCATCGTTTTTCAAAAGCGCTTTTTTCCGCAAGAAGAAAAGGTTTCGGTCTCCGAATAATTCCTGATCACACCCTTGTAAGGCTGTATTGCGTATTTTCACGTTATGCACTATCGTCTTTCCCGCCACCTGCATTTAGCGCGTCATTTCACCGTTGAATTACGTTTTACTACCGAAGGACAAGCCACGACCGTCCTTCAACTACCAAATTGGCGACCTGGCAGATATGAATTGGCCAATTATGCACGAAATGTGGTTCAGTTCGAGGCAACTACACCCCAAGGTCGGGTGCTTCGTTACCAGAAAATAAGTAGGCTCGAATGGGAGCTGCAAACCGAAGGGCAACAGGAGGTGGTCGTTACCTATAGTTACTACGCCAATCAGCCCGATGCCGGCGCTTGTTGGGTCGACGATGACTTGTTTTACGTCAATCCAGTAAACTGTCTGATGTATACCTCAGCAGCAAGATATCAACCTTGTCGGCTCGAGTTGTTGCTCCAACCCGGCGAACATGCCGCCTGTGGTCTGCCCCACGAGAACGGCTTGCTGCTTGCTCATGATTTCGATGAACTCGTAGACTCCCCAATTTTGGCCAGTGCACACCTCAAACATCACGCATTCCAATGTGAAGGTGTATCGTATTATTTATGGTTTTATGGCGTAAATGATGTGCCTTGGCAGCAACTCGAGAACGACTTCCGCGCCTTTACCCTGCCTCAACATAAAATGATGGGTGAGTTACCGGTGACAGCTTTTCACTACCTCAACCTTATCCTCCCATTTCGCTTTTACCACGGGGTTGAACACCGAAATAGTACCGTAATTGCTTTGGGACCAGCCGATGAAGTGTTTGGCAGTCAGTACAAAGAGCTGTTGGGAGTAAGTTCTCATGAGTTATTTCATACCTGGAATGTGAAATTCATACAACCCGCACCTTTTAAACCGTACGATTATAGCCGCGAAAATTATTCGCCCTTGGGATATGTATACGAGGGCTTTACCACCTACTACGGCGATTTGTTCCTGTATCGTGGTGGCGTATTCAACTGGGAAAGCTACAGTCACGAAGTAAACGTTTACCTCAAGCGACATTTCGATAATTACGGTCGAAACAACCACAGTTTGCACGAATCGAGCGTCGATACTTGGGTAGATGGATACGGTGGGCCAGCTGCACCTAACCGGAGGGTATCCATCTATGCCGAAGGCATGCTCAATGCGCTTTGTCTCGACTTGGAAATTCGTAAATCCAGTGCAAACCAGCACAGCCTCGACGATTTGATGCGGCTGTTGTACGCCGATGCCAAAGAAGGCCGCAGCTACAACGAATCCAATCTGCTCAGGCATTTGCACCAGCTCACGGGCATCGATTTTGATCCCTTCTTCGAGTTGCATTACCGGAATCCTATTTCGCTGGAAGATGTACTGCCCAAAAAACTACAGTGGATAGGCTGTACGCTCGAAACAAAGTCGGCCGACGACCCGCTTGAAGCCTTTTGTGGCGTTCGTGGCATTGACCAAAATGGCAAACGAACAGTTACGGCCATTGCTCCAGGCTCACCCGCGGCTTTGGCAGGCCTGATGGTCGAAGATGTGCTCGATTTACCCGAAATGCCGGTAAATCACGAATGGGCACCAGGTCAAATGCTTACCTTGGTGTGGCACGACCGCATGCTTCGCACGCGAACGAAGGCGGTAACTACCAGTTCTGGCTGGTTTCGGCAATACGAATTGGTGCGCTTGCCGCAAGTAGATGCACTACAAGAAGAGGCATTTTCAAACTGGTCGGCTGGGAAACCATAAAAAAAGCCGCTGCAAATAGTTCGCAGCGGCTTTAATTACTTGTGGGCACGTTTAGCCGCGTCCCATACTCATGAGGAATTCTTCATTACTCATGGTGCCCTTCATGTTCTGAAGAAGGAGCTCCATGGCTTCCTGCGAATTCATATCGGCCAGGTGATTCCGTAAAATCCACATCCGTTGCAGGGTTTCTTTGTCGAGCAACAAATCTTCGCGGCGGGTACTCGAAGCAATCACATCGATTGCGGGGTAAATACGCTTGTTCGACAACTTCCGGTCGAGTTGAAGCTCCATATTACCAGTACCTTTAAATTCTTCAAAAATCACTTCGTCCATCTTTGAGCCGGTATCGATAAGTGCCGTTGCCAAGATGGTGAGCGAACCTCCATTCTCGATGTTCCGTGCTGCACCAAAGAAACGCTTGGGCTTGTGCAAAGCGTTCGCATCGACACCACCCGAGAGTATTTTGCCCGAAGCCGGTGCAACCGTATTGTATGCTCTGGCCAGACGGGTGATGGAATCAAGCAAGATCACCACATCGTGACCGCACTCCACCATACGTTTTGCCTTTTCGAGTACAATATTCGCCACCTTCACATGCTTCTCAGCAGGCTCGTCGAAGGTAGAAGCAATTACCTCGGCTTTTACGCTTCGTGCCATGTCGGTAACTTCCTCCGGTCGTTCGTCGATCAACAAGATGATGAGGTAAACTTCTGGATGATTGTAAGCGATGGCATTGGCTACGTCTTTTAACAAAAACGTTTTACCCGTTTTGGGTTGCGCCACTATCAAACCTCTTTGCCCCTTCCCGATGGGGGTAAACAAGTCCATGATGCGCATGCTCAAGTTTTCGGGCTTGTGCGCGAGCTTCAGGCGTTGGTTAGGGAATAAAGGCGTTAAAAAGTCAAACGGCACCCTGTCGCGGATTTCCTGCGGGGTTTTGCCGTTAATCACGTCTATTCGGGTGAGCGCGAAATACTTTTCGCCTTCTTTTGGAGGCCGTACTGCACCACGTATGGTATCGCCAGCTTTTAGGCTATAGCCTTTAATTTGTCCCGCTGCTACGTATACATCGTCGGGCGAGCCCAGGTAGTTGTAATCGCTTGAGCGCAAAAAGCCGTAACCGTCGGGCATCATTTCGAGCACACCCTCGTGGGTAGCTACATTCTCGAAAGCATATTGATCACGCAGTTGATTGCGGTCGTTGCGGTCAACGCGCTCGGGGCGATCAGCACGTTCTGGTCTGTCGGTGCGCTCGGGCCTATCGGTGCGCTCGGGACGCTCTGGTCTGTCGGTACGTTCGGGCCTATCGCCGCGTTCGTTACGGTTCCGGTCGCGCGGCTCGAAACGTCCCCCTTCGCGGGGTTCGCGTGCTTCTCGTTCGTAACGCGTACGTTCACCACCTTCGGTTCGGTCGTTGCGGAAACGGTCGTTGCGGTCGAATCGAGCACGTCCTTCGGCAGGCGGTGTGGCTGCGGGTGCTCCCTCTTCTGGGGTTTCAATTGTTTCGGCCTCTTCGTTTGGAGAAGCTGATTCAATAGCTTCTGCTTGAAGAGCCGCAATGACACGTTCGGCTGCTTCTGCTTCGGCATTGGCTTCGGCCATATCGTACACTTCCGACTCGGCATCTAAGGCGGCAGTTCGTTCGTCGAACAAACTCGGGTCGACAGCACGGGATGGCCTGCCACGGCGACGTACAGTATTGTTCTCGGCTTCAGCAGCAGGGAGATTGGTTTCGATGGTTTCGTCTTTGACTTTAGGAGTCGCTGCTTTTGGACGTCCTCTTTTTTTGTTTTCTTCTGACACTAGAAAAAAAGTAAGGTGAATGCTCGTTATTGCCGCCCGATGGTCGGCGATAAGCTGTGAAAATTCGTGTGATGGGTTGGCGTATGCCGAAGCGCTGAGGCTAAACCTTCACAAGAATAACGATTAGGCCGTACATGCGCAATGAAAAATTAAAAAACCCATCGAGCGCTTAGCGCCAACTCGGCCTGTACCTCTACTCCACCGGTAATGACAAACCAAGGTCGGAGATCGAAACTCACATTTAACGGTACTACGGGTAGGTAGTAATCTACGCCCAATTGGCCATCAAGAGCAGTTTGCTGCTGTCCGTTACGGGCGCCAATACTTCCCCCAGCGCCGTAATGTAAATAGCCTCCGGGAAACCCTAAAGGCCGCTGAATCAGCCAAAAAGCAGTAAACAGTAAGCTGTTGCCCGATTTGGCGAACAACAATTCGTAGCCCGACTGCTCCTGAAACCACAGCCGATAGCTCAAAGCTGGACTGCTGCCGTAACGAAATCCCAATTCTGCCCCTTGAAATCCAGCCTGCGCTTTTAACGATTGTCGACCACCAAAAACTAGAAATATGACTACAAAAAGTATAGGACGAAGCAACTTTATTCTATTTTGCAAACGCATGTGCTGATCTTCCATGAAGCGACTACTCTATATTCTTTTGGTTCTGAACGCGAGCCTCGGCCATGGCCAAACAGAGCCTGCCAAATTACGCGATCAGTTGAAAAATGCCTCATTGGCAAAAAGAGCTGAAATATACATCGAACTAGGCAAATATTACCGCGACAATAATCCCGATAGCAGTCGCTTTTACGCCGGAGAACTCCTAAAAATCGCCAAAAAAAACTTGTCTTGGCAAGGTGAGGCCTATTCGATCTACAGTGCCGTAAACCGCAATCAAGGCAAAATACAGGACGCCTTACGGGAAGCCAAACAAGCCGTTGAGGCCTTTCGGTCGGCCAACGATAGTGCAGGGCTTTCTGCAGCCTATTCTAATCTAGGTACTTGTTACTATTTCGCTAGCGACTTTAAACAATCGCTCGAATACCAGTTTAAGGCGCTCCCAATTAAGGAAGCATTAGGCCAGAAAAAGGGCGTAGCGAGCATACTTTTGAATATTGGCAATGTATACCTTCAACAGCAAAACTTCGATAAAGCCAAAGAAATTTACAACAAGGCTTTAGTCATTTTTGAAGAAATTGGCATGCTCCAAGGCATCAGTACAATCCGTAATAACTTGGGCATCATAGCAGAAACAACAGGCAAATACGAAGAAGCCTTAACCCAATACCTGATGGGAAAAGCCATAGAAGAACAATCTGGAGATCTTTTTGGTCTTTCAGGTTCGTATTACAACATTGCCGAAGTGTATTTTAAAACAAATAGGTATTCACTTGCCAAAGAAAATTACCGCCTTGCCTATGAAACGGCCAAGAAGGTCGACAACATTAAAAGCGCTGCTAATGCTTTGTCGCAAATTGCGCTCATTGAATTGCAGGAAGGTAACTTAGCCTCTGCGGACTTCAATAGTCAAGAAGCCTATAACATGGCAGAAAAATATGGGTTTGGTATAGCAGCAATACCCGCATTACGTTCTCGCATGCGGGTGCTTGCCGCGAAAAAGAACTATGCCGAAGCTTATCGTTTATCGCAGCAGTTGGCAGAAACCGAAGAAAGCAAAAACGCACAGGAAAGAGAGCAAGAGTTACGCGACATTCAGGCGAGTTACCAAGTCGATCTCGACAAACAGAAGCTCCAGCTCATGCAAAAAGACCGCGACTTACAAGATATTTCGCTTCGCCGTCAAAAACTTCTCAATAAAGTATATACGGGTGCTATCGCAGTTGCCCTATTGTTGCTCTTCTTCATTGTAAATCGCTACTTCCTGATACTGAAGAACGAAAAGGCCTTGCAAAAAATGAATATTTCTCTCGAAGAAAAAGTGCATGACCGGACACGTGCTTTACAGGACGCACTCGAAAAAGCTAAAACATCCGACCGGCTTAAAACCTTTTTCTTGAGCAACCTGAACCAGGAACTTAAAATGCCAATAAATGGCATTATAGGCACAGCTAGGTATTTAAAAGACCACCTCAGCGACTCAGAAAAGCAACAAATGGCAGAGAACCTGCTCAATTCAAGTCAGAGATTGTCGGAAACACTATCCGACATAATCGAGATTAGTCAGATTGAATCGGTCGGTGATAATTATGCCTCCGATAGCGTAAATATTCTTCCCGTTATTGACGAAAAAGTAACTGCCCATAGGTCGCAAGTGGCAAAAAAAGGACTCGATTTACACTTTCAAAGTTTCAGTGAAGTGCTACCAGTCCGTGCCGATCCTAAATTGGTTGGCAGAATTCTAGACAAACTATTACACAATGCTATCAAGTTCACTGAAACCGGTGAAATAAGGGTGGATGTTGCAAGACATACCTTGTACGATAAGGTTTACGCGGAAATAAGCGTTACAGATACAGGAATCGGCATAGCTCCCGAAGAACTTGAACAGATTTTTGAAGCATTCAAAAAAGGAGAAGAAGTACTGTACAGAGGCTACGATGGACTAGGGATCGGGTTAACGCTTGCTCGAAAATATGCTCAGTTGATGAGCGGTGAGCTATCGGCTGAATCGGCCCTAGGAAAAGGCAGTACGTTTACTTTACGAATACCGCTGCAGGAGGTATAAGCTTTTCTGTATTTTTGCACTTTTAAAACTGAATCATGCTTCAAATTCAACTGCTTCGTCAAAACCCACAATTCGCTATAGAACGTATTCAGCATAAGGGCCTTTCCGATGCAGAAAATCTGGTGAAAAGTATACTCGCTTTCGACGACGACCGTAAGGCATTAAAAACAGAACTCGACAACCAACTCGCAGAGCAAAACCAGCTTGCTAAAGTTATTGGTCAGCTCATGAAATCGGGCGATGCCCAAGCTGCTGAAGAAGCTAAAAATAAGGTTGCAGCGCTGAAAGCCAGCTCCAAACTTCTCGAAGAACAAGTAGCTGAGCTGGAAAAAAAACAATTTGAGCAGTTAGTTAAACTTCCCAACCTACCTGGTCCCCTTGTTCCTGCAGGCAAAAGCCCCGAAGACAATGAGGTGGTATACCAAGTCCCTGTTATTCCCCAACTCTCTGCCGACGCCATTCCGCATTGGGAACTTGCTAAAAAATACGACATCATCGATTTTGAACTGGGTGTTAAGCTTACCGGCGCAGGCTTCCCAGTTTACAAAGGACAAGGCGCACGATTACAGCGTGCCCTCATCAACTACTTCATCGATCAGGCTACCGCTGCTGGCTATTACGAAGTACAACCACCTATTTTGGTAAACGAAGATTCGGGCTTCGGCACCGGTCAGCTACCCGACAAAGAAGGCCAAATGTATTATGTAGGCATCGATAACCTTTACCTCATACCCACTGCCGAAGTTCCTGTAACCAATATTTACCGCGATGTGATTCTGAAGGAAGACGATTTCCCGATTAAAAACGTCGCCTATACGCCATGTTTCCGTCGCGAAGCGGGTTCATATGGCAAAGATGTACGAGGCTTAAATCGTCTGCATCAGTTCGATAAAGTAGAAATTGTGCAGATAGAACACCCTGAGCGTTCGTATGCTACCCTCGAAAATATGCGAAACTACGTGGCTTCGTTGGTCGAGTCGTTGGGTTTACCCTACCGCATACTCCGCCTCTGTGGGGGCGATATGAGCTTTGCGTCGGCCATGACCTACGATTTTGAGGTATGGAGCGCTGCGCAACAGCGTTGGCTCGAGGTAAGCTCAGTATCGAATTTCGAAAGCTTCCAAAGTAATCGCTTAAAGCTGCGTTACAAAGGAAACGACGGCAAAAACCAATTGGCTCATACCCTAAATGGTTCGGCTATGGCATTACCACGTATTGTAGCGGCCTTACTCGAAAACAATCAAGGACCCGATGGTATACGTATACCTGATGTACTAGTTCCGTATACTGGCTTTAGCCATATCCGATAAATGAAGCAACACATTTGAAAAGCCCGGTAAATTCCGGGTTTTTTTATGCCATCGGTTTTTTATTGCTCATTCACACCAATAAAAAACCCCGCCTCTCGGCAGGGTTCTTTTCGATTAAGTTTGGTTGGATAATTAATGTACCACTACAAAACGAGTAGCGTTGTATCCTTTTTTAGTTTTCATGATGAGCGAATAAGTGCCGTGCTGCAATTCACCTACCTCAACGGTAAAGCTTTCGAAGTTGCCTTCGGCAGTGCGCTTGCCACTCTTCACTAGACGACCTGTGATGTCAACCACGTCGTAGTTCATTTCTCCTAAGAAATCATCACCGTTTACACGTACTAAGATGCGATCGTTAGCAGGGTTTGGATAAATTACCACTTCCAAATCTTTGCGTTTTACATTCGGAACACTCAAAAAAGTATTAAAATCTACCCGAATGGCCGGAATAACATTACGACCAAAACCGTCATTAAATGCTGAGGTCACAGGTTCAAATCTCAATATAGTTGCCGGTTGTCTCATGTAAGGGACCGTGGTGTTGTAATCTACTTGCTCATCGCAAAGAATGTGAACTTTTTTACTCCCTTGATAAGTAACTGAAAATATGTAAGTCGTTTCGTATTGAAGGATGAACCCAGGACTACCATACCTAGCATCTTCAATAATGAGCGTTTTAAATTCGTATGGTTCATTCCTAGTATAGGTGTAAATGCCCTCTGCTACAAAATAAAGTTCGCTAAAGTCCATTAATGCATCATTATTATGGTCATTCCATTCGTACAATGTAGCTACCATGTGTTCATTATTCAATGAATCTGTACTATCTATTGCAAATGCCGCAGTTAAGAGGTCGGCTCTAAGTATTGCCCCTCTAGAAGTTTTAAAACTCGCCCCTAACTCAATGAAACCTCCCACAGGGTTTGAATAAGTGCTTGTATACAAAGGAACTAAGTTGGGCGTATCTAACCGTGATTTCGACCATGTACTCGGGGTGATCATATAATTAGTAGTAACACTATTGTCATCTGGGAAATCTTCAGTCCCGTTGCCTGTTACCGTATATTTTAAATCATTCCAACCGTACCTGTATCCAGTAAATGGGTCAGGTGATAAAAACGGTATAAACATAGAATCATTAACTGCCAGACTAGCGATAAGCGTATCGCGATTGTAAAATACCACTCCTCTATTGGTTATGGTTGCACTTACGGTAATTGATGTACGTGCGTTAGTTCCATAATTTAAAATACTTACGCCCAAAGGAAAATTAACCCGAGCTTGACCTGCTCCCGTAAGTGCATTTATCGGTGTCGCCCAATTTGGCGCTCGAACAACTTCTTTGCTAGTTATGACTAAATCGTTAGCAAATAGCCCGCGCTTATTGCCTAAAATCACTGATACATTGCCTGAATCTATTTGTTGGCGCAATAATGAGCCTGCGTCTTGCGAAATCATCAAGGTTGGTATAGTAACCTGGGAGCTATTTGGTCCGGCCACCAATACGCTTGGAATACCAGCTGTATCATTAACGATTACTACGCCAATAGCTCCTGCTTGCTGCGCTCGTAGGGCCTTCAATCCAAAATCACATGAACCACCGTACAAAACCACAATTTTACCTGCACAAGCAGCTGCATTTACTAATGGAGTATTGCATGCCAACGAATCTGCAGCGCTACTATCACGACCAACAATTAAGGTACCCTGCGCCACTAGCGTATCGAGATTATGTCCCCATCCTGAAGTAGATGAACGGCCAAATGCATATTGTCCTTTTAAATTTGCCGGGCTAGTTACAAAAAAGGTGATTTGTGCCGACACTTCAACGACAGATAAGCAAAATAACATCAGAATAAAGCATAACCCGTTTCGCATAACATCACAATTAGAAGCGAATCAATTAGTTCGAGTCTGAATATAATAATAAATAAAAAACCCCGCCTCTCGGCAGGGTTCTTTTCGATTAAGTTTGGTTGGATAATTAGTGTACCACTACAAAACGAGTAGCGTTGTATCCTTTTTGAGTTTTCATGATGAGCGAATAAGTACCGTGCTGCAAATCACCTACCTCAACGGTAAAGCTTTCGAAGTTGCCTTCTGCAGTGCGCTTGCCACTCTTCACAATACGACCTGTTATGTCAACCACGTCGTAGTTCATTTCTCCCAAGAAATCATCACCGCTTACACGCACTAAGATGCGATCGTTAGCAGGGTTTGGATATACTCCGATTTTGAGGTCGTTACGAGTTTCATTTTGAACGCTAGTAGTTAAAGGCTGGAAATCTACGCGAATTGCTGGCATAATTTCGCGGCCAAATCCGTCAGAATACCAAGCATCGCTATACAATACCACCGCGCGCTGCTGAATGTATGGTACAGTAGTGGTGTAATCAACTTGCTCGTCGGAGGCAATGAATGCTGTTTTGGTTCCAGGATAGAATAAAGAGAAAAGGTAGGTAGCTGAGTCCGCCATCACTACGCCGGGCTGGCTAGTTACGATATCTTCGAGTAGCATGGTTTTGAATGCATAACGCTCGTTCACAGTATAAGTGTAAAAACCTTCTGCTAGTTGAATCAACTCGGAAGCATCTACAACATTGTCGCTGTTGGCATCCTGCCACTCGTACATACGGGCTACCATGGCTTCACCGTTTAACGAGTCAGTTGCACCTATCGTTAATGCTCCAGTTAAACGCATAGCTCTTAGGCGTGAACCTTTGTTGGCCAAGAAAATAGATCCCAACTCAACCGAACCACCACCGCTACGAGTGTAACCGTTGGTGTACTGCGGAACCAAGGTTGCTGAATCGATACGGCCTTTTGACCAGCTTGTGTCGCTAATGATAAATCTCGTGGTTACGCTGTTATCGTCTGGGAAATCTTCAGTACCGTTACCAGTTACTGTATACTTCAATGCGTAACGACCAAGACCATGGCTAGCAGGGTCGAACGTCGGGAAACTAACAAACGAAGAATCATTTACTGCAATAGAAGCAATAGTAGTGTCGCGGTTGTAAACAACGGTACCATTTTTCGTGATGTTTGCATTTACGGTTACAGAGGTACGTGCATTGGTACCGTAATTCAAACAGCTTACACCTACCGGTACCTTATATCCACCGTTGTTTACTACTTGATTCACTGGCGTTGCCCAGTTTGGTGCCACCACTACTTCTTTGATGGTCATACCCAAATCGTTGGCAAACAAACCACGTTTGTTACCAATAATTGCCGTTACATTACCTGCATCGATTTGCGGGCGAAGGAGTGCTCCTGATTCTTGAGAAATCATCAAAGTAGGAATGGTTACGTTAACACCATTCGCGCCAGCACCCAAAACGATAGGCGCACCTGCAACGTTGTTTACGATAACTACACCTATGGCACCAGCCTGCTGTGCACGAAGTGCTTTAAGGCCGAATTCGCATGAACCACGGTACAATACCACAATTTTACCAGCGCAAGCAGCAGCGTTTGCAAGTTGCGTATTGCAAGCTAGTGAATCGCCTGCTGTGCTATCACGACCTACGATCAATGTACCTTGAGCAACGGTCGTGTCGAGATTATGACCCCATCCGGTATCGGAAGAACGGCCGAACGAATACTGACCTTTTAAGTTTGCCGGGTTGGTAACGAAAAAGGTGATTTGCGCGGAAGCGCCAAGGGCCGTTAAGAGCACCAAGGCTACGGCTAAGAGTAAGTTTCTTTTCATAGAATTGGTTTATTTGTTACCTCAATAATAAAAATTAACTTTCAATTAACCTTTTTTGACACAACCATTAATTTTCTTTTAATACATTTTAGCGCAAATTTTACAATTCCTGAATCTTGTTCTAAAAAAGCTGTCTTCGGCTGCTATTTCAAAGTTTTTGCTATTTGGGAAACTAAAATGAACATCACTGAAATGTCATTTTGTCTCGGAAGACATTAAAAATTACCAAAACAGTGTAAAAAACCGTCAAAAACCTTAAATTTGATATTCTCAAACATTCCTCAATTATGAAAAGAATCTTACTGAGCGTTGCTTTGACAGCAACAGCCCTTTGGGCAACGGGTCAGTCGGTACGCCCTACAGGCCTGACTTCCCTGCGCATGCACCAGGATAATCCTGCTGAGCGCTACCAAGAACCCGCTATGCAAACCGAAAGCACCGTATTGCTATCTGAAGAATTTGGCAGCGGTTTGAACGGTTGGCAGAGCCTTGGTTTTAAAACCAGCAACAACACAGCAGTTAGCGATACCACTGGTGTTTGGGAATACCGCGGTACAGCTACTGTTCCTCCACGCGCTACAGGCTCACGTGGTGCTTTTGGTAGTGCAGCTCCGTTGGCTTCACCATCAACTGCCAATGGTTTTATGATTTTCGACTCTGACTGGTTGGACAATACAGGTTCATCTACTGGCTTCGGAACCGGTGTATTTCCTTCACCACACCGTGGTATGTTGGTATCGCCTACCATCAACTTTACCGGCATCACCGCTGGCACCATGGAATTCTATCAGTACTACCGTCGTTTTGCTGGTCCTGGTGGGGTTCAAACTGTTCCAGCTACCTACATCCTCATTTCTACCAATGGTGGAACAACTTGGAGCGATACCATTACCTTGAACGCCGACGTAGCCGTAAACAGTGCAACAGCTAACCCAGCACGCGTTAAACTTCGTTTACCTGCAAGCGTTGCCAACAGCGCTAACGTAAGAGTTGCTTTCCTTTTCAATGGCGACTATTATGTATGGATGATCGACGATGTGATCGTGCGTGAAGCTCCAAACAACGACTTACAAGTAACTTCGACCCGTTTCCTTCCCGACACGGCAAATGGTCGCACCTTGGAATACGGTCAAATTCCATTGTCGAACACTACACCTATCTTCTATCAGGCCCGTGTTCGCAACTTCGGTCGTTTGGCTCAAACCAACGTTCGTATTAACGTAACTGTTGCCGATACTGTAGGAAATACCTTGTTTACTGGTTCTTCTGCTCCTTTGGCTAGTTTGGCAGCAAATACCGACACCTTGCTATCGGTTAGTACTGCTTACAATGCTACCGATAAGCGGTATACCCGAGTAAACTTCACTGCTGTTGCTGATAGTGCCGATTTCGACAATACTGACAACACCCGTATCCGTCAGCAATCAATCAACGATTCAATTTTCGGATTAGATGTGGTGCTTGCTGAACGTCAAGGCACGATTGGTACAGGTAGCGGATTTGCGAATAGCACTTCGATGAAGTTTGCAAACTTGATCGAACTCACTACCCTAGACACCATCACCACTGCCACAGTTCGTTTGGCTTCGACTACACAAGCAGGTTCTTCGTTCTTCTTCTCAGTACGTACACCTTTGGCCAATGGTAACCCAGGTGATGTAGCCGAAATCATTTGTGAGTCGGATGTGTATACTGTAACTGCACAGGACGTTACACGTGGATTTGTAACGGTTGAAATTCCGCAAACTCTTGGTGGCATTCAGCAGGATCGTATACTCGAGCCAGGCGACTATTGGTTCGTAATCGACTTGTTCAGCACACCTACTGCACGCATCATGTTGCTTGACGACCAAACCGTTACCATGCCAACTTTTGCAACCCTAATGTTCACCGATACTTGGTACAACAATGGTAATGCAGTACGTTTCCGTGCTAACTTCGGCATTACACCAATAGGTGGCTCTGTAAATGAAGTGCGTAATGACTTGAATATCAAAGCATATCCTAATCCTGCTCGCGACTTCATTTTAGTTGATCTTACTGCTAACGATAACCTTGGTAAGGTTTCTTACCAAATCACCGATGTTACCGGACGTATCGTTCGTAACGAAAGCACCATGATTGTTGGTACTGCCGATCAACTTCAAATCGATTTGAACGGTATCCAAAACGGTGTATACTCAATCGTTATAAATACTTCAAAAGGTTACAATACCAGCCGTTTCGTAGTTTCGAAATAAGCTATCATTCATCAACGGAAAAGTCCCGTCGGTTCGCCGTGCGGGACTTTTCTTTTTTAGCGCCATCTCGTATTTTGCAAACATGCTGCACAGCCTTCGCGCTTTTCTTATCAATCGCTTGGAAGCACCTTTACCTGGCCTTGATGTCCAGATGGAAATGTCGCCACCGTATCGGGGAAGGCCGGACCGAAATTGGGTCATGGAGCAAAATCCCCGATTTGCAGCGGTAGGTATAGTGGTTTATCCTACTGCAGAAGGTTACAAACTTGTACTCACTAAGCGGCCATCATACCCTGGTGTGCACAGTGATCAAATTAGCTTTCCGGGAGGTCAAGTAGAAGCAATCGACATACATCGTGCGCATACCGCACTTCGCGAAACTGAAGAAGAAATTGGCTGGCCGGCGGCAGAACTGGAGATTTTAGGGCATATGAGCGAATTGTACATACCGCCCAGCAATTTTTTAGTTCAACCGGTAGTATTGTACTCCACTCAAATACATCCTTTTCAACCCGATCCTTTGGAAGTAGCAGCTATCATAGAACTGCCTTTGGTACAATTACTCGACGAAAAATATAAAAGCACTAAAAGGCTCGAAGTGAAAGGATCCATCTTCGAAACGCCCTGTTATTTGTTTAACGACTTATTGGTTTGGGGTGCAACAGCGATGATGTTGCATGAATTTGAAATTATAATTGCCCCTTATTTTGAATCGCGCAATCGATAGTGCTGAAAGCGATAATTTTCGCTTTGTTCAATGGCATCCATAATTTGTTGTAGTATTTGCTCTGCTGGGGCCTCGTAATCAATTTCTAAAGGTTCTTTGATACGCACATCTAGGTCTACACCCTTCTTTTTTAGCTTGAGTCCCTTTTTATTGAAGGCTCGTCTGAAGCCATTAATGACCACAGGTACAACCACGGGTCGGTTCTTTTTGATTAAAAGTGCAGTTCCCTTCCGGCCGTCGGCATAGGGCTTTGTGGTCCCTTGAGGGAAAGTAATCACCCATCCATCGCGTAGCGCAAGATCTATTTTTTCAACATCTCGCGTATCGACCTCCCTGTCTACTTCTTGCCCTTTAGCACGCCAGGTTCGTTTAACCGTAATTGCTCCAGCTAGCGTAAAAAGACGAGGAATGAATCCACTTTCTTTCATGGTTTCTTCGGCAGCTACATAAAATACACGTGTATACGGCTTGAGTAAATAAATAGGTGATTTGAGATTATCGAACGTCCCCCATTTTGCACTGCAAATGGCATGTAGAATAGCAATTACGTCGCGATAATAGGTCTGGTGATTCGAAATGATGAGCACATTGGTATCGGGGAGCTTGGCCAATACCTTACTATTTTGCAAACGCATGCGGTTACGCATATTCAAGCCAATGAAGCTGAAAAGCCCCACAGCAGTGTACATGATACGTTTTATCAGTACCGAATTCCCGAATATATCTTTGCGAAATGGATTCATCGAAGCTTCGAAGATGCAGAATTTCGGTGAAAAACGATTAAAAAGCGTAACGATCTACTAGATATACAAGAGCCGCCATAGCTGCAGCTCCGAGTTCTAATTCGCGACGATTGACCGTTTCAAGCACATCACTCGCAGCGTGGTGATAGTCGAAATACCGCTGCGACTCGGGTACGTAACCCAAAAGCCAAATATTTCCATCGCGCAATGGACCAATGTCGACACCTCCAAAGCCCGGTTTAATGTCGTGTATGCCATAGGGCTTAAGTAGGGGCACGAAGGTTTGTAATTTTGTCAGGGCTAAGGAATCCATCTCCATGTGGAACTCACGCGGAGCAAAGCCACCACGGTCGCTCTCTAAGGCCATGAGGTGCTTCTGTGCATGGATACGTGCCCAGTCGGCATAGGCCAATCCACCCCGTAGTCCATTTTCCTCATTCATAAACAAAACCACACGGATGCTGTGCCTCGGCCGTATGCCCAAGGCTTTGTACAACCGCAGTACTTCAATGGACTGTACCACTCCCACCCCGTCGTCGTGGGCGCCCTCGCCTACATCCCACGAGTCGAGATGACCGCCAATGAGTAAATAATCATTGGGTTTCTCCACGCCACGAAGTTCACCAATGACATTATAAGATACGGTGTCGGGTAAGGTTCGGCAATTGGTTTTGAGGTAAAAAGTAAGTTTAGCGTTTTCCCGAAGTTGTTTACTCAGCTCCTCGGCGTCACGCGTGCTGATGGCCACCGCTGGAATCTTGCGTCCAGCATCGCCATAACTACAGGCGCCCGTATGTGGAAAGGTGTCGATCAAATGCGTAATGGAACGGATGATAACTGCTGCTGCCCCCAACTTGGTGGCTTCGCTCACACCACCATAACGAATTCCGACACAACCGGAGTAAGCATCAAACGTATTGATTGGCCGCTGATCCAGTGCCTTGTTGATGAAAACTATCTTACCCTCAATCTGCTCGCGTCTCATTCGTCTTAGGCTGTCTACATCGGGTACCTCAACCAACTGAGCCTCGAGGCCACTCGGGTCGGTAGCTACACTTCCGCCAAGGGCCAGCACCCGCACTCTGTTTTTGTTCTCTTGTTGGATACTTCCAACCCTACGCTCCGACCTGATAAAGGCTTCTTCTCGGGCACCTCGTTGCCAAACGGGCACTTTCACTTCCTGAACCCATACACTATCGAACCCCAAACGAAGCATCTGGTTGCGTGTGTATTTCACTGCCTCGTACGATGCTGCACTTCCGCTCAAACGGTGCCCTACCTTCTTGCACAAATGCTCTAGCATTGGCCAGCTTTGACCAGCTACCAACGCCGAATCAAATAAGCGCCGTATGAGCAAGCTGTCGCCATTGGCAGAGGCCCAGGAGCTGCTGAAACTCAATAAAATCAGTACTATGTAACTACGGGCGCCCAACTATTCGATTGTAAATGATGGTTTGAAGCGGTGTGCGATTTTCCGTCATTTTCCAGCTGTAACGAGGAACCGGATAGGCATCAATCACGCCTTTGAAAGTCAGTTCCCGTGTTTGGCGATACACTTTAATGGTAAAATTATCGCCGGGTTTCTGTGCTTTTAGCCAAGCATCGAAATCGGTTATTTCTTTTCCGTTCACCGTAAGCAATACGTCTCCCACATTTAGGCCTGCCTTCTCGGCTGCACTGCCAGAACGAATGCTTCCAACCACAAAACGATTGCCCGAACGTTGCCAAGCGGCACCCAAATACGGCATGGTTCCGTCGTTGGTGTCTTGCACAAACATACCAGCATGTGCGAGGTAGCGATTAAAGTCGACTTGAGTGGTTCCCAAAATGTACTTCTCCCATATAAAATCGGCCTCATTGCCCAATTCGGCACGTAGTTCAGCGAGGAATTCTACATCGGTAAACCCACGGTTTAGTGACAAGTAGTATTTGTCGTACAACTTCTTCATAAATTCATCGAGACCGGATTTGCCACTACTTGCCTGTAGCAAGGCTAAATCGAATACCAAACCCATCATTGCTCCCTTGCGGTAATACGAGATGCTGATATTGCCCGAGTTTTCATTTCGCATGTAAAATTTGATCCAGGCATCCCAACTCGATTCTGCCAACGATTGAATTTTATCGCCAGCTGCTCCGTGCACACTCTCTATGCCCGAACGCAATACTTCCAGATAGTCTTCTTCGCTCTGTAAATTCACCCGTCGGGTAAGTAGGTTGTCGTAATAGCTCGTAAAGCCCTCCGAGAACCAAAGCATGGTGGTGTAATTTTCTTTGCTGTAATCGAATGGCCCTAAGGCTGCAGGGCGCAACCGCTTCACATTCCACAAATGAAAATATTCGTGTGCAACGAGACCGAAAAAATCGCTGTAACGCTTGTCGTCTTCGTATACATCGGGGCGTGTTTGCAAGGTGGTTGAGCTGCTGTGTTCTAGACCACCGCCACCCTGTAAGCCGTGATGTACGATAAACAAATAAGCTTTATTGGGTTGATGGCCGAATATCTTACTTGAAGCTTCAATAATTCGTTTATAGTCCTTTTTAAGCCGCTTCTCAGGGTATTTATCAATACCAAACATGGCGACCATATGGGTTATACCATCGGCTTCAAAGCTGAACTCCTCGTGATTACCAATTTCGACTGGGCAATCAACCAATTGATCGTAATCGATCGCTGTTCGCGTCCAAGGGTCGGTTCCAGATTGAGGAAGCGTAGTAGAAATGCGCTTCCAGCCGACGTATGGTTCGAAAGTAACCGTATGGGGTTGCTTCACGGCGTCGAGGTGGTACATAAACAGGGTAGTGCCATTGAGGTATGCATGCTCGGCATCTACAAAACTGGTACGAACGGTGAGTTCGCGCGCATAGCTGCGGTACCGTACGGTCAAGGTTTTGGCGCCGCCGTGGTCGATTTCCCAGCTACTTTTGCTTGCCTTTCGGCTCGGTACGGCTTTACCATCCACCGAAGCGCTAAAGCTGTCGATATTTCGGGCAAATTCGCGTACGAGATAGGAACCTGGCGTCCAAACCGGTAAATGCAGGGTTGTTTGGCTTTCATTCAGCCCACTGATGGTAAGTTCTACCTCGGCATAATGCGTATTGGGCTGCGGAAAGCGCACTACATACCGCAAATTGGGTTGCGCAACAGTAGAAAAGGCCGCCAATAAGAGTATCGACAGCCAGAAAAGTGCTTTCGTCATTGACTTCGGCAAATGTAAAGAGGATTAATGATGATGATGCCCGTCGGGTCCATGGGCGTGGCCATGCGCCAGCTCTGCAGCTTCTGCGTCGCGCACCGATTCTACGGTGCCGCTAAAATGTAAATCGAAGCCCGAAAGTGGGTGGTTAAAATCCATGGTTACCGTTTCAGACTTTAGGCCGATTACCTTACCACGGTGTTGCTGACCGTTGTCATCTTCCAAATAAAGGTATTTCCCAATGCTTACGTTTTCGGAATCAAATTTTCCGTTCTGATCGGTGAAAATCGCATTCGGCAAATCCATAATTGCATCCTGCTCAATAGGGCCATAAGCATCCATCATGTCGATGGTAAAGGTAAAATTGTCGCCAGCTGCTTTACCTGCGAGCTGCTGCTCGAAGGCTTCTGGCAAGCCGCTGTGGCCAACTAAAAAGTAGAATGGATTCGCCTTGTCTACAGATTCGATTACGCGTTGTGGAACGTCGGTGGCGCTGATGCTTAGTTCATAGCTTAGTGCTACCACTTTTTCAGAAGAGATGGTCATGGTAAAAAAAATGAACCTACAAGATAGTGAAACAATACCTATTTACACCGAAGCGGTGTTGTACTTTAGTCAGTAACCTGCCTTAAAGTGCATTTATTGGCAGCAAAAGTAACGGAACTTTGCTTTTTTCAGCGAGCCTGCTGCTTAGTCCGGGTACGAGTAAACGTTCGAAAAAACTGTATTGATGTGCGCTAACGACCAATACATCAGGGCGTTGTTTTTCGCTATGCTCAAACAAGGCCGCGATCACATCTTCTCCTTCTAGTTCAATTTCAGCGCTATGACTTGCCCCCAACGCTTCTTTAAGCCAAAGACGGTGGCTCTGCTCAACGGCGTCTGGTTTATGCCCTTCTTCACGCACATAAACTGTTTCAATACGTGTATTGAGTCGTATGCATAATGCCAAGAGGTATTGTAGGTGACCAGGCTTTCGATTTTCGAGCAGGTTTACCGCATACGACAGGCTCTTCCAGCCTTGAAAAGTGGAACCTTGTGGAATCAACAAGGTTGGTAAAACCATGTTTTCAACAATCGAACGACTAACTGATCCAAAAAAGAGGGTATCGAGCCCAGACTTTCCCTTGTTACCTAAAACTAGCAAGTCGTAGGGATGATTTCTAACAGCCACTTTAACAGCCTCATCGGCCTCACCGTAAAATAAACTACTGCTCAAACCCACACCCAATTGATCGGCTTCGGGTTGAATGCGTTGCATAAGTCCCTCCATACCTGCTTTTGCATCGGCCTCGAGTAGCTCTTGCATATTGTGCATCACCAATGCGGCCGAACCTTGGGTACGATACGCATGCAACACGTGTAGCCTAGCACCTAAGGCACCTGCCAATTCAAGTGCATAATTCACGGCCTCGTTGCCATGTTCAGAAAAATCGGTGGCTGCTAACAAGTGCATCATAGGAGGTTATTTGCACTTTGAAGTTAGCCAATTTTCCGGGTTTGCCCGACTTCCCCTTCAGAAAGAAAGCGGGTCGGGGTGCTTGAAAACAAAACCCAACTCCAATAATACTTTTGGGTGAATAATGCGTCGTTTGCCGCCTTCAGTTTCGTGCACTGGTGGAGCAAAACCATACCGTTCACTTTGCCTCCGAGCAACCCCGCGGCGCTCGGGATGGAGTGGAGCCACTACATTGAATATTCCAGAAATAGCTTGAACTTCCAAGAAATTCAATGCACCAATTACATCGTCGCGATGCACCCAGTTCACTGGTTGATTAGCTTCCTCAAGCAACTTTCCCGACCAATATCGCGCAATCACACGCCGTTCGTCGGCCAAGCCGCCACAACGCAATATGCGGTAGTTGTTTCCCCACCGCTGAACTTCCCTTTCGGCCAAGGCTACAGCATGATCTACAAGTACTTCCGACGACTCGTCGTATTCACCCGTATGGGGTGGATAAACTCCTGTTGAGGAAATAAAAAGTACTGTTTTTGATGGGTTGTACGGCCATGCTCGGAGTATACGAGCAATCCACTCGGCATACGCTTTTGGCGCTGACGACCGCGCCGGAGGCACAGCAAAACAAATACAAGCAAATGGGGCCAATCGTTGCTCTAACCCATAACTTTCACCCGCATCGGCGAGGTCGAGCCGCCAAGTCTGGAATCCACTCGCTTGTAGTTGAACGATACGTTCTTCGTTTCTCGTTGTGACCACAACTTTGTGTCCACGATCTTGCCATGCACGGGCCAAGGGTTCTCCGAGCCAACCAGCCCCAACAACCAGACGACGATCAACTGGATTGTACATCGCGGAGCCGTTGAAGAATCAAAAAAAGACTCAATAAGATCAGTGCTTCGGGATGAGGCAGCTTGAATATTCGCCCATCGTTGGTGCACTCAAGGCGGAAACTCAAAAAGCGCTCGGTGATATGCCAATCGAGTACCACTTGCTGATTTTGATCAATCAGTTGAAAATGCCGCAGAAAAAAGCCCTTTTGAACGAAGGTGAATCGATGATTGAACCAATGCAAGTGATCGGACCGCCAGAAGAGCTTACGCTCAACCATGGCCGCTTGGGATACCCCAACTATGTTTATCTCAATGCGTGGACTGTACCACTTCGGATAACGAAATTGAGCCTCTCCGTTAAACCAAAAACCCTGTGCATTTCGGCTCCATCGGCTTGTTCGTGTAAAATACATGAGCAGATTGCCGGATTCGTCGCTTCCCTCAAAACTATGGTTGAGCAGTTTCTTTTTCAGAAAAATTAAACTGCTCGTGTTAGGTTCTAGAGGCAGTAGCTTCAGCTCATTCGTCGTTTTTTCCATGTGGTTGACTTTGATGGTTACCCCCTCTGCGTTTGCGCACTGCTTGTGTGAGCAGATATTCCATTTGTCCGTTTACCGACCGGAATTCTTCATTGGCCCATTGTTCGATTGCTTCGAGCAATTCGGGGCTTATGCGTAAAACAAAAGGTTTCTTGGGTTGCGCCATCTTAATGGTACAAAGTTCCGGTATTCATCACAGGTTGCGCCGCTCTGTCGCTACAAAGCACTACCAAGAGGTTACTCACCATGGCTGCTTTGCGTTCCTCATCAAGATGTACAATGTCGCGTTCGTTGAGTTTTTCGAGGGCCATTTCAACCATACCTACAGCCCCTTCTACGATTTTATGTCGCGCCGCTACTACTGCTGCAGCTTGTTGGCGTTGCAACATGGCTCCGGCAATTTCTGGTGCATAGGCCAAGTGCGAAATACGTGCTTCAATGATGCTTATTCCTGCCAGCTCAAGTCGGTCTTTGAGCTGCGTTTCTAAGGCATCATTAACCAGCTGAGCATTTCCTCTGAGGGTAACTTCGGCATGCCCGTCGTCGAAATTGTCGTACGAATAGGCGCCAGCCAACGTCCTTACTGCCGCTTCACTCTGTATTTCTACATAACGGGCATAATTATCGACTCCAAACACAGCCTTAAAGGTGTCTTCGACCTGCCAAACCAGAACTGCCCCAATTTCGATAGGGTTGCCCACTGCATCGTTTACTTTGAGCTTGTCGCTATTTTGATTGCGTGCCCGCAAGCTTACTTTGGTTTTGGTCAAAAATGGATTGGCCCAGTAAAAACCAAAATCTTTCACCGTGCCTTTGTAGGTTCCAAAAAGCACAAGTACAGTTGATTCATTGGGATTGACTATAAAGAAGCCTCCTAGATGAATTAACCACACCAGCGCAAGCACTATCCCAGGCAACCAATACAAGCTTCCAGAATTTTGAGCTTGAAGCACGAAACTGGCAACTGTAGCTGCCAAGACTACCATTCCAGCGATTAGCCAGCCGTAACCAGATTGAGAACGAATTACTTTTTCAGAATTCATAATAATATCATTTTGATATCACAAACTTGAAAAAAAAATCCGACTATCGCTAATCGGAAGTGTTAAATATCTGTAAACGAGCTTTAGGACGATTTCATAAGGGCAGTTATCTCAGGTAAATGTTCCTTCGTAAGCGGTTTGCTGTAAAAACCTTTGACATAAGGGTATGTATTTGCTCGGTCATAATCGGCCTGGTCAACTGTACTCGAAAGCATCACAATGGTCACAGGAGCTGGTAGCTCGTGCTTCATTCCCGAATATAAATCGAGAAAATCCCATCCATTCATGACGGGCATATTGATGTCGAGGAAGATAATCTCAGGTAACTCTTCTGGATGGTCAGAGATTTTAGATTTGAGGTATTCAATTCCCTCTTTTCCATCCCTGCAGCTCGCCACTTGGTTTGAAAACCCCGTAATATTCATGAGTCTGGTACAGACCATGATTAGTATAGGATCATCATCAATTATGAGAACGCGCATCTGCTTGATTTTTCAAATAAACTGTAAAGGTCGTTCCAATATTTACCTGGCTATTCACTTCAATACGTCCACCCAAACTCTGCACTTGTTCGTTTACCAGGTAAAGGCCTAATCCTTTGGTCCCTTCAACCTTGTGAAACACCTGATACATGCCAAATACACGGTTTCGATAGCGTTCGAGATCAATACCCAGACCATTGTCGCTGAACGAAAGTACAATAAAATCGTCAACCAAATCGGAATTTATGACGATTTCAGGAATACGTTCAAAGTGCCGAAATTTGAGCGCATTGCTCATAAATTGCGCGAAAATACCCTCCAACTGATGTTTGGGATAATAGATACTTTTTACTTTGAAATTTGACACAACAGTGGCTTCGTAAGCTACCAGTGGTCCTGCAAAATCGAATCGAACCTTCTTTAACACATCAGCAAAAGATACAGCATCGGCCGGAGCATGGACATCTGCGCGCATTCGAAGCACCTCTAACAAATCCTGCAGCTTTGCGTCCATCACACCAGCTGAAGTTTGAATCATATCGATGATTTCAACATTCAGTGGGTCGTTTAAATGTTCGCGATTCAAAAAACTCATCAGCGAACTTATATTGGCAACAGGAGCACGTAAACTGTGCGAAGCAATAAAAGTGAGCTGTTCAAGACTCCGGTTCTGACGTTTGGTTTCTTCTACCAGCCTATTTTGTGCTGCTATTGCTCTTTTCTCCAACGATATATCCTGACATGTACCGTTAAACCAGCTAGCTTGGTTGTTCTCTGATTTGCGTAAAGTACCAATTTGACGAACCCATCTTTCCTCTCCGCTCTGGCTTATCAGACGGTGCTCTACTTGAATAAAGGTTGTTGTACCAGCGGTAACGTCCTGGAACCGACTTTGGACCGGCTCCCGATCGGCTGGGTGGATGTTGGAAAAAAACAGCTCCCACGATGGAGGAGCATTGGTAACCAGGTCCATGACCTCATAGGTTTGTGGCGACCACAACAATAAGCCCGAATCCAGTTTGTAATCCCACGAACCAATGCGCGCGATGGCTTGTGCCTGAAGAAGTCGCTCCCGACTGTCTGCCACCGCTGCTTCTGCCTTCACGCGTTCAGTTACGTCTTCACCTACAACCACTCCGCCACTAATTGAACCATCGCTTTCTTGTACTGGTCGATAAACCAATCTGAACGTTCGTTCTCCCGCTTTTCCCCCTTGGATAGCCTGGGTAAGGTCAATTACCTCACCTTTCAATACCCGACGTAAGAGCTGTTCAACAACTGGTTTAGCTACAGCGTTTAAATGGGCGGTAATTTTTTGACCAACTTGCAAAGGCTCACCGAAGTAAGCTTGGTGCAAGGCATCCGCTGCATGGTTGAAAGCCACAAGATGATGCTTACGGTTAAAGAGCACAAACGATTCCCCGGTATGATTCAAAAGTTGCTCGAGCGAATAACGCGACTCTGCCAGTGCATTTTGTGCCGCACGCCTTTCGCTGATGTCGTTAAAATGAAGGACTATACCATTAATGAGGGCATTCGTGAGTTGGTTCTGTATTCGAAACTCACACCACATCGCTACATTTTCCTTACCCCGCATACGCAATTCGCTGCGAATAATACCCGTGGGTTGAGCAAGAACTTGCGTCAATAGTTCACGTGCTTGGTTTACATCCGTAGGCCAAACAAAGTCAAAAAAAGAGGCGCCCAGTCGTGCTTGTAAGTCGTATCCTAAAAGCGAAGTGCAAGAGGCATTCGCAAACCGAATACTGCCATCCACTTCAATAATCACCATACCATCGGGTGCTTGTTGTACCAAAGCCGAGAATAAAGCTTGTTGCTTTTCTAATGCATAGGTCACTTGTCGGGTGCTGCTGATGTCGCGTATGCTCAGGAAAACACCATCTACCTGACCTTGGCTATTGAGTAGCGGTGTGTATACGGTATGCAGTGCCAAATAACTTCCATCTGCCTGTTGAAACTCCCGTATTTTATCTTGCTTTAGTCCACTTAATACTTCGTGGTACATGGCGCGATAACTCTCCTGTTCGGGATCTGGGATCAACGAATAAGCAGAATCGCCGATTGTCAACGATTTCCGAAGTAAAGGGTAATAGGTTTGTTGAGCTGCCTTGTTTAATTCTACGATTTTCAAGTTCCGATCGAGTAAAATCAAACTTTCATTGGTGTTTTCGAGCAGCATGCCCAACATAGCACCTCGGCGCTCATTCTCGTTTTGCAATTTCAAGCGGTTGCTCAGCGGATGTACAAAAAAGCAGTGGAATGTTTCGTCGGACGTTACCGTTATGGGTACAATGGTCACTTCAGCAGCGAGCAAATTGCCATCGGGAAGGCGGAAATCCAGTTCGCCAAAAAAACTGCGCTTGTTTTTTCCTGCTGGCAGCGCCCTTTGTACATTGGGATGATTGGTGTCGATAAATACAGATAAATTCTGACCGTTGATTTCTGAAGCAGATCGTCCAATAAACGCACAAAAAGCAAGGTTGGCCGTTTCTATTCGGGTATCTCGTAAGATGAACATCCCATCTACCCCGTATTGAAAAATCGCCTGCAATTCCAAATATCGTCGCTGGAAAGCATCCATGCCCGAATCAATTCCGAGCTCCCGCTTCATTCTCCGTATTTGTTCTTCAGCAAATGCTTGCATACTTAAATCTAATCAAATTGAATCTAGCATCCCCATTCTGACTTTAAAAAATAGCTGCACTGTTCTATCTTCGTCCCTTACCACTATGCTCGAACAATTTACTTTCCATTACCCAATTCACATTCGCTGGGCCGATTTAGATGCCCTGAATCATGTGAATAATGCTGTTTATTTGAGTTACTTCGAACAGGCGCGTATCGATTACTTTCGGGAGGCGGTGAATTGGGACTGGCAGGTTGTGGGTATGATACTCGCCAAAAGCACCATTGAGTACTTTAAACCTCTTTTGATACGAGACAAAGCCGAGGTTTGGTTGCGTGTATCGCGATTAGGGAGCAAAAGCTTTGAGATGGAAAACATCGTCGTTCGAAACACGGAAAATGGCCCAGAAATCATCACCAAGTGTACTTCGGTATTGGTTACCTACGACTACCGAAACGAAAAAAGCGTGCTCGTCCCTGAACATGTACGCGACGCCGTGCTCGAAAGAGAAAAGCCTGGAAGTGTGCTTTTCTAAGTAACTAACAATCAAGCAGGAGCAAAAAGAAAATATATTTTAGATATTCTTATCCTTTTATTTATTTTATTGTAGCTTTGTTATAAGAACGCTGGAGAAAGCGTTTTTTCAAGTTATTTAGTATGTCCCTGCTCTCTAAATCAGCCGAATATGCGATACGGGCTAGCATCTTCATCGTTGCACGCTCACAAACAGGTCACAAAACTGGCCTCAAAGAAGTCGCTTCTGCTATAGGTTCTCCGGTATTTTTTACTGCCAAAATACTCCAGGGCCTTACGCGACAAAAGCTCATCTCATCGATAAAAGGCCCAAATGGTGGCTTTTATGTCGACCCTGATTCCCGCGATATCACCCTACTCGATCTCGTACAAGCCGTTGACGGCACCGACTTATTTACCGAATGTGGACTGGGTATGAAACAGTGTTCTGATGCAAATCCTTGTCCCATACACGACCAGTACAAACCCATTCGCGAACAAATCACCAGCATGATGGAACGAACCACTATACAGCATCTCGCGAGAAGAGCTGTCATGGATGCCGATGGCAAGTCGATTCGTGGACTTAGCTTGAAAAAAGACTACGTACTCGAAACTGTTCAGCAACATTTTCGGATGAATGGACACAACTGAGTACTCGAAAACCGATTAGAATGGATACCCAATACCAAAATTCAAAATCAAATGCTCCGCGCTCCAACTGCTTCCCGCAGGGAAAGAATAATCGAACCAACGGCTTCCTTCCTGGAGCCAAGGTTTTCGCAGCGGAATGGCCAAGTCGAATCGCACAACAATAAAATCGATATCGAAGCGAAGACCCAAGCCGCTGCCCACCGCGAGTTGCTCAAAAAACCGACTTGTGAATCCACTTCCCGGCAGGTCGGGGTTTTCGCTGGCCAACCAAATGTTTCCAGCATCGATAAACACCGCCCCTTTGAGATAACCCGATATCGGAAACCGATATTCTAAATTTCCTTCCAACCGAATATCACCGGCCTGATCGTAAAACGATTGTACGTCGGTATTCGGAGCACGATAAACACCCGGGCCCACTGATCGGATACGAAATGCCCGTACACTGTTCGGGCCTCCGACAAAAAATTGCTTGATGTAGGGCAACGAACTAGTGCTACCCAAAGGTATGCCATAACCGAACAGCAAGCGCATCGCCATCCGCTGCTGACGCCTAAGTTGCAGCAATTGCCGTACATCTAAATCGAAGCGAAGGTAGTGGGCATACGATTGTCCAAACAAACTGCCTCCCTCATTCCGCGCACGCTGAATGATGTCGACCACATTCCCCGACACATCCAAACCTGCTTGCACATACCATTTCGTACGGTCGCGCAGCTCTCCAAGCTCGCTGTAGGTAAAGCCAAACACAGTACCAAGGATGAACCGTTGTTCAAAGCTGCGTTGCAAAAATCGGTTGTTGGCCAAAATACTATCGAATACCGTGGTGGTAGAAGCTAGACCGGTAAAACTGGTTGCCAACGGCTGCCATTCCAAGCTCATAAATCGATTCCGATTCCATTGTACCCCATACGACAACTGAGCCGAATTGAGCACGTACAACTGCAAGCGGTTCAAACTGCTTCCTCCTACTGAAAAGCGAGTTTGCGGAACTCCATATCCCAACAAATCGGGCACTTTAAACGGAGCAACAGGTCGTGGGAAGCTTAGTTCGGTTTGCAGACTGGCGTCGTAAGCAAACAGGCCGGTAGAGCGCCCACCCGCTATCTGCGTTTCGAAGCTAAACTTGCCCGTAATCTTTAAGATTTCACCTCCTTTAAACAAATTCCGGTTTTGATACGAAATAATTTGAGCTGGCCCGGCGAAGTTGTTCGATTTTGCCAGCACTTGTGTTTCAAAGCGTATCGCTCGGCGATTGAGCGGAGAAAGAAAGATTTTTGCCGCGAGCGGGGCAGTACCTGAGCTATCTACATACACCGAATCACCAGCATCGTAACTCAGCTGCACATACCTAAAATTATTGACGCCTGTTAACCTGTTTACTGTAGCTTCTTGTCCCGCCAAGGTATACAACTCACCTGGACGAAAACGTATGTACGACGCCAATCGGTCGGGTCGGAAGCTATCTGCACGTCGATAGAACAGCATATTGGCTACCGTATCGGTGAGATAGGCTTGGGTTGTGTCGTCTTGCACTGCATAATCGGGATAAACCACAATTTCGGCTATGCGATACGGAAAAAGTGCCTCGGGAGGAGTAGCACGTTTGATGGAAAGATATAAATCGTAGGTACGATTAGCTTGCGCGGTATCCGCTCTGAAAATTAGGAAGTCGGGGTGAAACCGATAATAGCCGTACGTTTTAAGATAGCGGTCGATGCGCTCCCGCTCGTCGCGGAACACATCCAAATCGAAACGTGACCCCGCATGCAACAAACTTTTGGGCTGCGCATCGCGTATCAGCCGACTTACCACCGTGCTGTCGCCGCGGAAGCTGTAGTTGCGAAGTCGGTAAGGCTCTTTCGGGGTAATTCGATACGTTACTGCAATACTCCGACGGCCTGTATCGATTTTGTGGGTAACAGTCGCATCAAAATAGCCGCTATTGGTAAGGCGGTTTAGTAGCAAAGTTTCTGTTTTAACAGCGTTCAACTCGCTAGCCAGCACAGGCTTTTCTCCAAATTTCTCATTCATCCAACGGGCAGGTTTGCGGGCATTAGGCCGCTGTGCCCGGTAGTACCACCAAATTCCCCAATATTGGCCAAACAACTTGCTGTTGGGTACGGGACGAAAAGTTGCTTCAAGCTCTTCTTCCAGGCCGCGGGCGAGACGCTCGTCGGAGTTTTCGAGCACAAGGCTGCTACCGCCAAACAAACGTTCACCGGGAGGCAACTTACGCTGTACGCTACAAGAAGTCAACACAAGCAGGATAAAAAGCAGCAGCAGCATTCTCATGGCTGGCCTCCTTTCGCTGCTTCCTTCTCCTTTTTCCGTTTTAAAAGCTCATCGAAACCATTAAACTCACGGTTGAGCACCAAAGCCATCCCCGTTATGGTAAGCGGACCTTCAACCAATCCTTCGGGTTGCTGCCGTCTAAATCCGCGTAGTCGTAGGGTTCCTTCAGGATTGAGCAAATACTCCACATTCACATTGCCCACTAAATCTTGTCCAGCACTACTGCTTCCTTGCAAATCAACTTGTCGTTCGAGTTCCAAAACCAATCGGTTGTCGAAAAGTTGCTTCCGTAAGTTGACTTGTAGCTGTGTGTGGTCGGTTAAACTGCCCGATTGGTATTCTTGGTAGGTGTCGAGATTTACGTTCAGCTCCACCTGCCTGAAATACTGTGCACTCAATTGATTCAGCTGACCGCTTAAAAGCTGGCTAGCACTAGATCGTGCCAATCCGGTTGCAGCCCCGCCTGCTTGAGGATTGCTGCTCAATCCTGCAGGTACAAAACGATTGAGTACCAAGAGCGAAAACACCTGTTTATTCAGCTCAGCCTCATCTTGATTGAGTTGCTGAATGCGTCCATAGACATTGCCATCGAGTGCAGCGCGCTGTTGTTCGGGCATATCGAGCCGAAAACTTAGTGACGGTTTGAGTAGCTCACCGCCGATATTCAGGTACAACTCGAAAGGCAATTCCTGACGGTAACGTTGGCGAAGTGCTTCGTCGGCAACACTGAGCTGTGTACTCATGAGGTCGGCAGCACCTGTTTTAACCCGGTAAAGGGCTTGTAAATCGAGCCGAGCCTTCATCGGGTCGCCCGACCAAATGACCCGACCTCCGGGCACCAATTCAAACTTCCTTCGCGCTAGTTCGTACATACTTAACTCGTACGAGCCCTTGCTAATTTCATAGGTGCCGGCTAGTCTTGTTTGGCCATTAGGGTCTTGTTCGTATACAAGAGCCGCTTTTCCCGACAGTAATAAATGGTCACCTGAGCGTTCATCGAGCACCAATTTAAGCTCACTCTTTGGGGTGAGCTCTAAGGTAGAACGTATACGTATTCCACTCAAAGGGTTGATGCGCACTGGTTGTTCGTCTTCCAACGAATCGGTTGCGGGGTCGTACCTACTAAATATCACTACACCATCACGTTCTACTACATCAACTTCCGATTCAGGCACCACCAAAGTAATGCGGCTGCTATCCGACAAACGGACCTTCCCGTCGATAACCAGATTAATCGGCGTACCGGTTAAACGGATGTCGGCATTTGCCCTGGCTTGCCCATAAAGCAATGGGTTATCGCTTTTGGTTGCATTAAGCAATTGGAAATCGCGAGCGCTCAACGACAAATCGAGTAGTTGTTTCCCCGATTCGGGGGTTCGGATGAAGCCATTGAGCACCAGTTCGCGCTCCTTTTCATCGGTAAGTACGAAGCGGCTTAATTGAATCTTGGTTTCATCAAACGTGATGGTTTCATTACCCAAATGGTAACGCGAGTTGAGTGGAGCGATATAAGCATCTGCTTCTGCAAAATGTAGCTCGCCTGCGTATCGAAGCTGTTGCAAGCTGCCCGCTAGCGTTAATCTGCCTTGTAAATAGCCGTTGGCTTCGCGCAATACACTATCGCTAAGGAGCACTAAAGGACTAAGATTAAGTCGTTCTACGGTAAGCTCGGCCTCCAAATCATCGACCCCACGTTCACCACTGTAAAAAGCAGCCATATCGAGCTTGCTTTCCTGTCCGTCGAGCGATAGCTGAAGGCGGTATCGATCGTCGGTTGCGACGGCATCTATAACCAAGGTGCCGAGCTGTAACCCAGCCGCCTGCAGACTGTCGATGCGGAAGTCGGAGAGCAGCATGAGCTCTTTCTCATTCAAACTTGTACGAATCACGCCATTCATCACCCCATCGGCATAGGCTGTATCGGCACGAAGCAACGAACTCAAGTTTACCAAGCCAAAATCGGTCATTCGTAGTACGTACTCCTCGCCTTCGTCGGTAAAAATGAACTTCTCTTTCCCACTAGTCAATGCAAAATTGCGGAAACGGTCGCCCTGAGGGGCATCATTTAGCTTCGACCACGGCCTACCATCGAGCATAAGACCTTCGGGTAGCAGCTCGGTATAAATTCCCTTCGCATCCTTTTGGCTGTGCGTAGCCAAGCGGTATATCGGCTTCCCAGATGGCTCATCCAGTTCAAGTTCAATATCGAAATTATCACTATTACCGCTCCAGGCCAAACGAGTTGGTCCTACTGCGGCGGGCGAAAAATCCAATTTCTCGAAGCCCGCTTTAACAACTAGAAGACTATCGGAATCTACTTGGAGGGTAAAAGCTTTCATGGCACCATCGCCATAAGTCACTTGTGGCAAATTGGCTTGCATGCGCAAATCGCCGCCCTTCAAATTCGCCTCCACAGAAGCAGTATCGCCGAGATAAAATGGCAACAGTTCTTGCCAGGTGGGAACCGGATAAAACGTGAAAGAGGCTGAAGCTTGAGTAGAGCGAGATAGGGTATCATGCGGTTTAGGCAGCAGTCCAGGAAGATGTTGGCTGAGGCTGGCCAATGCCGTGGCGTATGCCTTTTCGGCGCTTACGTTCGCTTCGGCGCTGCCAGAAACCAGCTTACTTGCTACCTTCAACCAACTCCTCGAGGCTTGCGAGCTTGCATCGATAAGTAAGCCTCCCGGGTAGTAACTTTTCTGTGCATCTTGCAGGTGCAAACTGTCGAGCGCTAATACAAAGGCCATGCTGGCAGTATCGCGGTGCAGTTCTCCAGTAAGCTGGAAGCTGAGTTGTTTGAGTTCATCACTCCAGCGCAAAGCGTCGGGTTTGGCCAAATCTAGTCTCACTTGGAGCTTTAAATCCTGCTTAGTGGAAGCAATCGTGCCATTCAAGCCTAGTGCAAGCTGGAGTTCTGGGCTGTTATGATCGGCTATTAAACTTAGGTTACCGGAGTCGAGCCTGGCCTTCACCTCCAAAGCCCCGTAATCGTAATCGTACACCGGTAAATTGAGAAAGTCGATATCCGCCTCAAATTGAGCCGTTTCGGGCTTACTACCTCGGC
The DNA here is from genome assembly GCA_943369355.1 of Chitinophaga pinensis. Classification (GTDB taxonomy): domain Bacteria; phylum Bacteroidota; class Bacteroidia; order UBA7662; family UBA7662; genus UBA7662. The sequence continues at coordinate 143,215 of CALRMX020000004.1, forward strand.
CTTTTGCTGACAAAACGAAACTAGTTTGCCCAAAGGTGCTATCGGCCAGAATTTGTCCGAGTGGCAAATTATGAAGGCCTGCCTCAAGCTGATAGCTGATTGCACTGTCATTTGCCCATTGGCTTGCATGGCCGTCGAGGAGAGCAATTCCTCCGGGCCAACTTAATTCTGCGGTGAGCGTGATGTTGCTAGGATCTACTTTAGCCAAACCATTTGCTGTCAAAGATTCGGGATAGGTAAAGCCTTCTTCGGGCACCCACAAACGCAAATCGTTCCGGGTTACCGTTGCGACAAAGTTGGACAAGTTGATTGTCGGAAATCCTAAATCGTTGGCTGTATAACTGCCCTGCAGTGTCGATGACGAGTTTCGCCAATTCAACTGAAATGCGCTGGCCTGAATTTGAGAGAAACTCCCTATTAAGTTGCCTTGAACAGCCACAGGATTGCCAAACAGCGGTTGTATGCTGGGCTCCCTTTCGAGTTGAGGTGCAAAAAATGCGGCATCTTCTATGGCGAGCGACGAGTTTTCAGACATCTGGAGCTCGAAAGCTAAGTTTTCGTACGCATTCACCATATCGGCAGGCGAAGCATAATCCAGCCTTACATCGGCATGTAGCTCACTATTTGCCGTTTTTGCATCAAATCCCGTGATTTGTAGTGCATTCCTGTCTGCATCAACACTGGCACGCAAGTCCAGCTCCCAGCCGGCTTCCTCGCAGAGTTTAGCACGCAATCCATCCAATCTAGCTTGGTCTCCGGAATAATTCAGGCTATCAAAAACCAGATAATTCGTCTGCCAGCGCTGATAGTCGGCATTAAAAACTCCTGGAGAAGGTTCTACATTGCCGGTTTGAAGCACCAAAAGCAAATTACGTATATCTAGCTTCCCGCTTTGTACCTTTAAGTTCGGCAACTCAAAAGGCGAAGTTGTTTGACTGCTCGCGTTTTGACTCCGTTCGGCTTGCCGAATTTGAATACGGATGTCCTTAGCTGTTGAAGAGGCCAGCTTATAGGTGTCTTGCAAAGGCAATATATACAGGTGGTTCAACGTAAGCAATCCGATCTGATACGCTTGGCTTTGGTCGGGCATAAGCAGCAGAAGATTCCCATTTTCACATTGGAAATTTGCTGCAGAAAAAGCCAATTCATTCAATTCGCCTTCAAAAGCTTGTAGCGATAAAGCCTCAAAACGGCTGTTCAATGCAAAGCCCTTGAGTTGTAGTTGTAGGTCGGCATCTTTCAACTTTAAACCCGCCACATGTAAAAGTGGCAAAAGCGAACTACTGGTATCGGTGCTTCCCTCACTTTCGAATACCTCCAAGAGTGGATCAAAATTGAATTGACCCGTTTCTTCCTCTTTCAACCGTACTACCCATCCAACTGCTTCTAGGCTATCAAAATGCAATCGCTGTGGTAGCTCCCACCAGCTTAATCTGCCAACAAAGCGCGGTGCATAAACTACCGTGTCACCTTCGGCGGTTAATAGCTTTAAGTTATCAATCTGCCAATGTCCACGATAGCTTAAGCTCAATCTTTGCAAATCGAGCAGCATGCCACTCTTTGTGCTCAGGTAAGTGGCGGCACGACGTGCTACCCAGGTTTGAACCAGCGGCCATCGCAAGAGCAAAGCCAATAAAGTCAAGCCCGCGAGCACTCCCAACACGGTCCAGCCAAGTCGGCCTAACAGTTTGCGGAAAAAAGGGGGCAGGGTGAACAATTGATGGCAGTGATGCGACAAATATACCTGCCAAACGCATTTTAGCAGTGATTCTTACTGACTTTCACCCAATACCTGTATTACGGCACCATCACTCAAATCGCTGATACGTATTTGACAACTCAAGCGGCTTTGCTCGGTAGCATTAAACATGGTATCGAGCATATCGAGTTCTATATCGGTGGGATCGTTGGCTGTACCTTCGAGTAAACTAATGTGGCAGGTGGCACATAGCGCCATGCCTCCACAAGTGGCCAAAATCGGATAATCACTCCCTTTGAGCACTTCCATGAGGCTCAAACCCATATCGGTTGGGACGGTGATTGGCGTTTTATCGCCATTTGCTTCTTCAACAAAAAAGGTAATATCGGCCATTAGAACGCATGAACACCATTCACAGTGGTGTATTTAAAACTAAGTTTTTGCTCGGGATACACATATCTAAAAGCACTTTGTGCCATAAGCGCGGCCTCGTGAAAGCCACAAAGTATCAGCTTTAATTTACCCGGGTAGGTATTGATATCGCCAATGGCGTACACTCTCGGAACATTGGTGCTGTAGTCCTCTACATTCACTTCAATAGCTGCCTTGTCGAGTTGCAACCCCCAGTTTTCAATCGGACCCAACTTTGGGCTCAACCCAAAGAGGGGAATTAAATAGTCGGTATCGTAGGTGGTTATTTGCTTCTGTTTGTTGATCACAGATACTCCATGAAGAACACCGTTCCCATGCAACTCATGGAGGTTAGAACTCAAGAGCAAACGTATTTTCCCTTTTTGTGCTAACTCAGCGACTTTTTCTGACGAATCAACCGCGCCCCTAAAACTTTCGTTACGATGCACCAAAGTGAGTTCTTCGGCAATGTCGGAGAGATAAATAGCCCAATCGAGGGCAGAATCGCCACCTCCGGCGAGCATGACCTTTTTGTTGCGGTACTTCTCCGGGTCGAGTATCATGTACGAAACGCCTTTGTTCTCGTATTGCTCTAAATTGCTGAGCTCTGGTTTACGGGGCTCAAAACAGCCCAATCCACCCGCAATAACCACCACTTTGGCTGCTACCTCAGTGCCCATATTGGTTTTTATGATAAAACTGCCGTCCGCCAAGTTTTCTAACTCCTCTACCCGCTCCCCAAGCGTAAACGTAGGATTGAACGGGGCAACTTGGGCCATCAGGTTATCTACCAGCTCGCCAGCGAGTATAGTCGGATAGCCTGGAATATCGTAGATAGGCTTTTTCGGATATATTTCAGAGAGCTGTCCTCCTACTTGGGGTAATGCGTCGATCAAATGACAGCGCATTTTCAAGAGTCCGGCTTCAAATACGGCGAAAAGTCCAACAGGGCCAGCGCCAACTATGCAGATATCGGTGGTAATCATACGTTCGGGTACACAAAATTATAAAATTCAGACAATTTTATCTGAATCTTTTTGTCACTATCTAAAAGAACCCGTTTTTCGATCAAAAGTTCAGCTTGGAAATGGTTCACTTCAATTGACCGATTGGCTCGAAACGCTCAAATACCATTTCGCCATGAGGGCTATCAGCCAATTCTTCGGTTAAGTCTTGCCCCGCCCAATGTTCGTAGTGTTTGCCGTTTTTCCAAAGTCTGCTTTTACTTAAGTCGTAAATAATGCCTTTGTAGGCTATCCAAATTTCGTCGCGATCTTGGCCGTTACGTAAAGCCAATTGCGCTCTTGAATAAATTGGCAGCTCTTGGTTCATGCCTTCAATAAGCCTTTCTTAAGCAAGTATTCGGCAATTTGAACGGCGTTGGTTGCTGCACCTTTTCTTAAGTTGTCGGCCACTATCCACATATTCAAAGTATTGGGCAAACTTTCATCGCGGCGAATGCGCCCTACAAATACTTCGTCGCGTCCATGACTCGTTAATGGCATAGGGTAAAGGGCTTGCTGAGGATCGTCGGCAACCACCACTCCTTCGCTGGCACGCAACAGCTCGTAGATTTCAGATAGCTCAAAAGCATGGTGAAATTCTACGTTCACAGCTTCACTGTGACCACCCATCACTGGCACACGAACCGTTGTAGCTGTAAGTGCGATGTTCGGGTCGCGCATGATTTTCCTTGTTTCGTTTACCATTTTCATTTCTTCTTTGGTATACCCGTTGTCGAGAAATTGATCGATTTGCGGCAAACAATTCAAGTCGATGGGGTGGACATAAGCTTTAGGCCCATCTATGCCTGCCCTTTCGTTCATCAACTGGGTAACGGCCTTAACGCCGGTACCCGTTACACTTTGGTAAGTAGAAACTACGATACGTTTAATTCTGAAGCGGTCGTGGAGTTGCTTTAAGGCTACCACCATTTGAATGGTAGAGCAATTCGGGTTGGCGATAATTTTATCGTCGGGACCCAATACGTCGGCATTCAATTCAGGAACGACCAATGCTTTGTCGGGATCCATCCGCCAAGCCGAAGAATTATCGATGACCACGGTGCCTACCTCTGCAAAACGGGGTGCCCATTCGAGGCTTACACTCCCACCCGCAGAAAAGAGTGCCAAGTCGGGTCGAGCAGCAACAGCTTCGGCCATGGTGATGGCTGGATAATCTTTCGCATTAAAACGAACTGGCTTGCCGGCAGATTTATCGGAAGCCACAGCCAAAAATTCAGTCACCGGAAAATTGCGTTCTTCCAGGACCTTACGCATCACTTCGCCTACCATACCGGTGGCTCCTACCACTGCTACCTTCATTTTTGCGGGATTTGAGATAAAAAACAGTGCAAAAGTAAAATTTTTTCAGCCGTGATTGGGGGTATGAAATCATACTTGATTTTTATTCTGCTTTTATTGGCTGGTAGCAACACATCGGCGCAGTTTTTCGATGCATTCCGCGACGCTAGCCTCGCCATCAACCCAAGCTGGCTGGGCGATACAGTACACTTTGTACACCACCAAAACAGGCTGAAACTACAATCACCCGGAGCTGGAAAAACCATCTTAGCCACCCACAGTAGGGCACAACGCGAACTCTATTTCGAAGCCCGTATTCAACTGCAGTTTAACCCGTCGTCGGCCAACTATGCCGACCTATACCTCATCGCCAACCGCGACAGCCTTGACCAAGCGCTCGAAGGTGTTTTTGTGAGGATAGGCCATACCAACGACGAAATAAGTCTATTCAAACAAGAAGGCAACACCCGAACCCGTGTGATTGATGGCCCCGATGGTTTACTCAACCGAAACGACAACTCCATCTACGTGGTCGTGCTGCGCGACAGCACCGGTACCTGGATGTTACAGGTCGATACGGGTCAGCAGCAACTAAGCACCTTGGGTTCTTGGTTCGATAGCAGCAGGTACCAAACCGGCTACGCGGGACTTGTTTTCAATTATACTGCAACACGTACCGACAAGTTTTTTATCGATTCCATTCGTTTAGATGGCCAACTTTGGAACGACCAGCAAGAACCGACGATTATTCAAAGCTGGCTACAAAACCCAACACGCATCGAGTTGCTTTTAGATGAGCCTGTACACCCAAATAGTTCCGCGTCTCAGCTCGTAAGAATTTCCAACAACCAACCAGCGGCTCAGCTCGACTTTTTACAAGCCAATCGGTTGCGGTATACACTCGCTACTCCTTTGTTGCCCGATATTGATCATGTGTTTCGGCTTTCTGGCTTAAGCGATACCGCTGGAAATACCATAGCCGACACTTTACTCCTATTTCGCTGGCATCAACCCCAGCAACACGATTTGGTTTTTAATGAACTCCTTGCCGACCCATCGCCTAGCATTGGTTTGCCTGAGTCGGAATTCTTTGAACTATACAACCGAAGCAATCGTAGCTTACCACTCGCCGGTTATCAGCTCACCGACGGAAGCACAACGGCTCAATTTCCCGCGTTTGAATTGTCACCTGGGCAATACCTCATTGTTTGTCCCTTGAGTCAATTGCCGGTATGGGTAACTTACGGTGCTGCCATTGGCTTAAACCCATGGCCTTCGCTCAACAACGACCGCGATCAACTAAAACTGCTCGGAAGCGACAATTCCCTCATCGACAGCATCAGTTACAGCCTCGGTTGGTGGGGCGGTCAACCAGCAACCGATGGAGGCATCAGCCTCGAACGTATTGACCCAGATCAATTTTGCCTAACTACCGAAAACTGGATGTCGAGCCAACATGGGTCAGGTGGTACCCCAGGTAGTCAAAATAGCGTAAAAAGCATTTTGTACGATGATGACCCACCTATGCTGAACAGTTGGGAACTTGTAGAGGATAGTTTACGACTTACTTTTAGCCGAGCGGTGAGCCAATCGGAATCCACTAAAATCACGCATGAAGGTGTCAGCCTAACTTTTCACTCCCTAGGTGGCGATAGTTCAGCGCAATGGGAAGTGTATCTGCCTAGAGATGTATCCTATGAAACTGGTTTAAGTATACAACTTTCGGGTTTCGTTGCTTGTAACGGCCGTGAACTACGCGACAGTACGCTTCGCATTGCCCGTACTTCCCCTGCTGAGCCCGGCGATTGGCTGGTTGAAGAAATTTTGTTTGAGCCCCGTACACCTAACGCAAGTTTCGTGGAGTTGAGAAATGCAAGCAAACGCTATTTAAATGTAGGTGAATTAATGCTTGCCAACCCTTCTGAGCAAGGCCCTATAAATCAAGCCCCTTTACGGGAAGGCCTACAACTCATTGCTCCTGGCGAACGTATTTGGCTCAGCAGAAATACCGCTGGTGTTAGAAACGACTACCCGCTTCATGGCAGCAGCTATTTAACCTTGTCGCGCTGGCCTTCTATGCCGCAAGCTGGAGGAGAAATGGGCTTGTACCGGCAAGACGAAACCGAGCTAATACGCTGGAAATACCACCCCGATCAACATTTCAGTTTGTTACGGGAAACTAAAGGAATAAGCCTGGAGCGTATAAGCAACGATGGCGAAATATATTGGCACTCTGCAAGCGCCACAATCGGAGCTACTCCTGGTCTGCCAAACACGCAACAGCCGATAGGAATAATCGCCGAGTCGGAAGTAAAACCTGCTTTAAAACATTTTTCTCCCGACGGTGACGGGAACAATGATCTATTGCCGATTTGTTGGGTTGGGGTTAGGGCTGGCGCGATGCTCAAAATGCATATTTTTTCTGCCGAGGGTTTGTTTTTAAAAACCCTTGCCAACCAGCTTTTGATGGGTGAGGGTGAATGTTTGTATTGGGATGGCACTGACGAAAATGGCCGTCAGTTAGCCGAAGGCCAATACCTGGTTGTTGGGGAGTATTTTTGGTTAAGCGGCGAGCGTAAGTCGTTTAGAAACGTTATCAGTCTAAGCCGGATGAATTGACTAAAACTTTTTTACCAAATTGAGAAAATTGAACAATGTAATTCTATTATTTTGTTAATATTTATTAAATTATAAAATATTTTGATTGTATTTTAATTTATTTAATTGCCTTAAATAAAGTATATCAAAGTAAGTATAGGATATACTGTTTTATTAACTTTTTATTTACATTTTTAGGCACGATTATTATAAATAGGCAAATTCCTAATTTTGGTACATCAAACAAGGCCAAATGTACCGCCCTCTATTTCCAACCCGCCAACAGCAGCGCAGTCAGCACTTGCTCCACAGGGCGTTAGCTGCATTGAGGCCTTACATGCTACTCATCGTGCTGCTCTTGGGTGTTCAGCACGAAGCCTTAGGCAAACCAACCAACTTAGGAGTAGAGCCTTATCAAGAAAATTACATTGAGTTGGGAGATGGTTGTGTAAGCCAAAACCGCGAAGATGTGATGCGGGATGTAAAAAAAGAATGGCGTGAGCGTTTTGCGATAAAAAGTATCGACAATCCCGGTAAAAAAGACATTCAAAAGAACCCGGCTTTTGGCTTTATGTATGTGTTTTATGCGTTCGTAGGCGTTATGTTCGTTTTCGCCCTAGCTCGTCAGCTACAACATTAAATCAGCAGCTCAATCTTTTAAGGTTTCAATACAACGTGAAATCGCTTTTAAGCGGCTTTCATTCAAGCTGTAATAAATGTTTTTACCTTCTCTTTCGGCATTGAGTATGTCGGCTTCGCGCAAGATGGCCAAGTGCTGACTTGCCACCGATTGCTCGACTCGAAGTTTAAAATAGATTTGAGTAACCGTCAATCGGCGGAACTCTTCCACTAATCGGATTATGCTCAAGCGAAGTGGATGATTAATCGCCCTGAAGATGCGAGAAGCTTGCTTCAAGTCGTTAATATCGAGCTGTTCCGAACTTTGTATTTCTTTGAGTACTGACATGACCGGATTCACTAAATGACGTAATTCCTAATAAGCAGTTTTCGTATGAAATTGTTTTATACCGACTTGATTTTATGCGTGGTATAAAATGCTTTTCTGTAATCAGGTCTAAAATAAGCCAGATTTTCTATTTCTCCAGCGTTGAGTTTTTTTTCGCCAATCGTTAAAAGATGCTTGGCATGTTCGTACCCCTCTGCTATGAACAGTTGCCCAGCACCGCCAAAGTCTGCCGAATACTTGGGGGCTCCTGATCCAAAAAAATACCTCTTTTCTATTGAAAATTGATCAAATGAATCTGGCTTGAGTTGAACAGGACCAGGACTAAGCAGCTCCTGTAGTTGTACATTGTAGGCACCGGCAAATACTTCATCGCGTCGAGCGTCAATGAGCGGAATTAAAACTGCATCGTCAGGCACTTTATGCGCCGCTAGGAAACCCGTCGTCATCATCTCGAGCGTACCCACTGCCAAAAGTGGTAAAGAAGCCCCGTAGGCAAGGCCTTTAGCCACTGAAGCGCCTATACGCAAGCCGGTATAACTGCCTGGCCCTGCACTCACTACTATACCGGCTAAGTTGGTCATCGATATAGCCGCAGTACGAAGCGCCTGTTCAATGAGCACCGTAAGCTGTTCGGCATGCTGATATCCACCGTCAATCGCGTATTCGGCTAAAATTTCCGCTCCATGACCAACGGCTACCGAGCAGCGTGCATTTGCGGTATCGATAGCTAGGAGTTTCAAAATTCTAGGTCGAAAATAAACTCTTGCTTGTCGCGTAGAACGGTAATTTTTGTTTTCTGTCCCTTTTCGAAAGCTGCTAACGACTGCATATACGCTTGCATGTCGCTTACCCTGTAATCGCCTATTTGCAGAATGATATCACCTGCTTTCAAGCCTGCTTTAGCTCCAGGCTTACCTTCGGTAGCCCCGTCAATTTTCACCCCTTTACCTTCATAGAAATAATCGGGCATTACACCCAGTGTAACCTTAAATCGAGGAGCACTTCGGCTATCGGCATCACTGGTTTTGGTAAACGCAAGTTTTTCAGCCGCTGGTAATGCGTCAATAATCCTGAGCATATAAGCGAGTACTTCAGCTTGGCCATCAAAATTAATCTTATCGGCATCGTCCTCTGGCTTGTGATAATCGCGATGGGTACCCGTAAAGAAGTGAAGCACGGGAACATTTTGCAAATAAAACGAGGTATGATCGCTTGCGCCATTGCCAGATTCGGTAGTTTTTACTTTGAGCGGACCAGCAAGTGAGTCTACCACCTGCTTCCAAAAAGGCGATGTTCCAGTACCATTCACACCCAACTGTAAAGTGGCCGTGTCGAGTCGTCCAATCATGTCCATATTGAGCATGCAACTCACTTTATCGAGTGGTATGGTTGCATTTTTGGCGAAGTAAGCCGAACCGAGCAGCCCGAGTTCTTCTCCCGAAAATGCTAAAAAGAGGTAGTTGAAACGTTTGTCTTGTCGGCTCTTTAAAACGCGTGCCAGCTCTATCAAACCTGCAGTTCCGCTTGCATTGTCGTCGGCGCCGTTGTGAATGGCTCCTTTGCCTGCATGAAGCGACCCGCCCAAAGAGCCATCGCCAAGGTGATCGTAATGCGCACCGATAACTACTGTATATGCGGCACCATTATCGATGAAGCCTGCCACATTATGCCCCGTGGTGCTCGTTTTAACGATTTCTGTGCTAAATGCAGCCACTTTGGGAAGCTCTGCCTTCACCGGTGCCTTTATACAAACAGCGGGTAAGCCAGCCGATTGTGTTCTTCTGTCGAGTCGCATTTCTGGGAGCATGGTCGTAGAATCGGTTCGGTAAAAAATCACCCCGATGGCCCCCATACTTTTGGCTAAGCCCACCTTGGCCTCAATAGTTGCGTCAGCACCAAATTTACCGTGTGGGTTGTTGCCGTCGGGACTACCTAGCTGAACCAAGGCAATTTTACCTTTAACATCTAGAGTGGCAGGATAATCATCGTGCGACAGTTTGACATTACGGATACCGTAGCCTACCGGCACAAGTTTACCCGATACTGTTCCGTTAGCACTGCTAGGGAGCACTATATAGTCAGCGTCGGCACGAAGGCGCATTTTGCCAAGCTTAAGCTCACTTTTACCAAGCTCTTGTTTAGACGTAAACGTAAAGGCTTGATACCAACCACCGCCATTACCAGAGGGCTTCAAGCCTATTTCGGCAAACGACTTACTGATATAAGCCCTGGCCTTTTCCTCACCACGCGTGCCGGTTAATCGACCTTCAAGACTATCGTCGGCCAGATAATACACATGGTAACGCAAGCGCTCGGTGAGCGTGGCAGTTTGTGCGAAAAGCTGGTTGCCCAGCAGCAGTAAGGCGAGTATGAGGAAACGAGAGTTCATCCGAAAATTGAAAAGTTCATCTGTAAAATTACCACGATAAAAAATAGCAGGAAAATCAGTTTCATGGTTCGAGGCGAAATGGTGTGACTTAATCGCACCCCAATTGGGGCCGCGAGCACTACCCCTAAAGCCATGGGCAAAACCGCAGGAAGAGCTAACCAGCCTATTTGCCACTCGCTTACCTGCCAACTCGGCAGACTTGTGGAATAAAAAAGTAATGAGCTGGTGGCCATCAAAACTATGGCACCTAGCGAAATGGAAGAGGCAGTTTTTACCGGAAAATTGAGGCGATCGGCCAATAGTGGTACCATAACCACGCCTCCGCCTAAGCCACTCATGGCCGACACTATTCCGCTAAATACACCCACGACCAGCAGTTTCCAAGGCGGAACTACCGCACCAATTGGAAGGCCTTTAGGTTCCTGCTTGAGTAAAAGCCTCACGATGAGGGGTATGAGTAGTAAGGTGAAAAACAATGCAAACTGTTCCCGTTTGTACCACGTTGCACCTTGAAGAAATACCGTGGTTGCCAGTGAAGTTGCTGCCCCTCCGCCTCCAACCAGCAGAACTTCTCGTAAATAAAAATTCTTACTTCGAAACTGCTTCCAAGAGCCCGAAAGTCCGGAAATGAGTGTTAAAAACAAGGAGTTTCCGATTACAAAAACGACAAACTCATTGTTGTGACCACTATAGGCGGCATAATATGCGGTAAGCACAGGTACGTACACCGTCCCTCCACCTACGCCCAACAAACCGCCAATCAGACCACTTAAAAGGCCAAAAAGTAAGAAGACTACGAGTTGCGCTAATTCAGGCAAACTCAGTTGAGTTTAAGAATTTGTTTGTACCGGTTATCGTCGCTCAATACCGACAAAGCCTCTTTTAACTCGGGGTCGCTGCGGAAACTTGCACGCGTGCGGCCTTGCTGATAATAGTAACGCGAGGCGATTTCCTGCTCCATGTAACTTTTGATTTCGTCGCTATGCTTTTGCACATCCATTTCTTTGTCGTGCTTTTGTTTAGCCTTCAACGACTCGTAATCTGCTTTTATGGCCTCAAAATAATTCTCCTTAACTGCCTTCGCCTTAAACTCATCGAGCGCTTTTTCACTCTCGGTGGTGTAGTCGTAGTCTTTGTCCTTGATGTAAGCCAGGAAATCGGCATAAATAGCGTCGGTAATTTTAAATTCCTCTGGCTTTGCTAAAGTTGGATTTTTTGCACGGTATAGGGTGGCATAATCGAAAATATGTCGCTTCACCACGAGGCTCACCGTTATGTTGGCAGGTGCTTTTTCTTCGATAGCGATGTCGGGCGAAACACCACCGCCATCGTATACAATTCGTCCGTTTTTGGTTTTGAAGGCCACACGCAACGAATCTGCTTTCTTCACAGGCCTATTCTGGGCATCTTTTTCAGAGTAGTCGATGGCTTGAATGCAACGTCCACTAGGAATGTAGTATTTAGCCGTGGTGATTTTCACTTGGGTATTGTATGTAAGCGGACGTACAGTTTGCACCAAACCTTTACCAAACGACTTTTGGCCAATCACAACACCTCGGTCGTAGTCCTGAATTACCCCCGATACAATTTCAGAGGCCGATGCCGAAGCTCCGTCAATCAGCACTACCACAGGCATATTCAAGTCGAGCGGGTCGTTGGTGGTGCGATACGACTTATCCCATTCTTTCACTTTTCCTTTGGTATCTACTACAAGTGAACCGCGCGGAATAAAAATGCCGCTAATGCGAATGGCCTCATCGAGTGAGCCACCCAGGTTACCGCGCAGGTCGAACACCAGCTTTTTCATGCCTTGTCCTTTCAACTTGGCAACTGCATTGGCAACTTCATTGGCTGCATTGGTTCGAAAGCCGCTTAAATTGATATAACCGACTTCGCTATTTAGCATGCCGGTATAACTCACGCTTTCTACCTTAATTTCTTGGCGCATGAGCACTTTTTCGAGTATGTTCTTCTCCCCAGTGCGTTGAATTTTCACCTTCACCTCGGTATTCGGCTGCCCTTTGAGTAGCTTACTCACATCGTCAGTTTCTTTCCCTTTCACCGGTTTGCCATCAATTTCAACCAAAATGTCACCAGCCCTCAAGTCGGCTTTTTGCGCTGGGAAGTTTTCATACGGGTCGGCAATAATTACATCTTCCCCCTTCTTAGAAATAAGTGCACCTATTCCGCCATACTGCCCTGTAGTCATAAATCGGAAGTCTTCCATTTCCGATTCTGAGATGTAATCGGTATACGGATCGAGGCTTTTAAGCATGGCGTCGATACCTGTACGCATGAATTTGGCAGGCTCAATCTCATCAACATAATAGGTATTCACCTCACGGTACAGCGAAGCGAATATTTCGATGTTCTTCGAGAGCTCGAAATAATCGGTTACGAAAGCGAAGGAGCCAAAACTGACAACGGCAATTGATAAGCCTACTAGTAATTTACGACCGCGGCTGCTGAGGCGGGAGAAAAAATTGTTCATCATTCGAATATTAAGATTAGGGTACCGGATCATAACCATGACCACCCCAAGGATGACAACGGCTGATACGGCGGATTGTTAGCCACCCACCTTTGAAAAATCCATATTTCGTAACGGCTTGAATGCCATATTCCGAACAGGTGGGGTGATACCTGCAGGCATTCGGCAACCAAGGCGACAACAAGACCTGATATGCTTTTATCAAGCCAATCAACAGAAACTTCAAGAAGCAGGTGGATTAAGCACTTCTGCAAAGCGATGCAAGGCAAACACCAACTGTTTGTGCAGGGTGGCGTATGGCAGCTCCGTCTTAGCAGAATAGCTAACTAAAAATACGACTTGTTTATTGCCGGCAGCCAGTTGATCGTAAAATTTAGCTTTGTTTAACCGGTAAACCTCGCGCAGCTGTCGACGAATGCGATTGCGGTCATGCGCACGTTTGAATTTCCGTTTAGGTACGGAGATGACAATTTGTGCTTGGGCGGGTAAACTCCCGTCGGTTATTTCAAGATAACGGAAGCTAAACGGATAAATAAAAAAGGAAGAACCACTTGTGAACAGAGCATCCAGGTAGGATTTTCTGCAGAGGCGTTCTTCCTTTTTGAAAGTAAACATAACGGCAAGCGCCTTTGGGCGCAACCGGATTAGGCTTTGTGGCGTTTCTCGCTGGAAACAGAAAGTTTCTTGCGACCTTTAGCACGACGACGTGCCAATACTGCGCGACCGTTCGCACTTGCCATACGGTTACGAAAACCGTGCTTATTTCTTCTCTTCCGTAACGAAGGTTGGAACGTCCTTTTCATCTCCGAGCGTTTTTAACAGGACTGCAAATATAGGAGTACCCCTTTGAAATCCCAAGACTGATTGAAAAAAAATCGCAATACAAAAAATAAACAAGAAAAAGAGGGACATCCTTGTCCTTTTATTTGGTGAATGCTACCGAAACCGCTTAATTTTCAGCCGCATATGGCCTACCCCCTGCGCGATACCACTTTGGCAGACTGCCACCAGCTCTTCGAAGATCTGGCTCAGGAAAATCGATTGAGAATCGTGGAGTTGTTATTGATGGTTCATGAGGCCAATGTAACCGATCTGCAATTACGCCTAAAACTAGATCAAGCTTTGATATCGCATCACCTCAAGGTGCTATGCGACGGTGGCCTAGTGAAAGTGCGAAAAGAAGGAAAGTTTAGTTTTTACAGCATAGACCGGAATAAATTGTTGCGTATCATGACTGCCCTTCACTTTTTACTCCGCACGTAAGTCATGTGCCATTTCCCGCTTACTTCTCAACGATAGATTTGCGTATTTCATCGAAACCAAAGTAAATCGCCTCCCCATTTTTTAATTTTGTCATTAACGTTGTAATTATGTTCGAAAACCTACCTAGCGCCCTCTTTGCTGAAGCTTTAGCTGCCGATACCAATGGTGTTCTACTCGATGTTCGTACGCCAGCCGAATATGCCGAAGGGCATCTCCCCAACAGCAAACTCATGGATATCATGAATGCAAGCTTTCAAAGCGATATTTTGGACCTTGATCCCGATAAGAATTATTATGTGTATTGTCGCTCGGGTGGGCGAAGCAGCCAGGCTTGTATGATACTGTCGTCGGCAGGTATCGGCAAAAAGCTGGTTAACCTGCAGGGTGGAATTATGGCCTGGCAAGGTGATGTAGTTCGGTAGATTGAATTAATTAAAAAAGAGGCTGTTCATCAAGATGAACAGCCTCTTTTTTATGCCCTAAACTTGTCAATTCAACTCAATATCAAATTGAACTAAATCGACGAACTGTTTCAGTCTATTGTCAATATCCGTTTTGGCCAGTTGCTCTAGGCGCTCTGGTCCAAATTTCTCCACGCAAAATGAAGCCATCGCCGAACCATAAATAATAGCGCGCTTCATATTGTTGAAAGAAACATCACGCGTTTGCGCCAAATAGCCAATGAAGCCGCCAGCAAACGTGTCGCCAGCTCCGGTTGGGTCAAACACTTCTTCAAGTGGCAAAGCAGGAGCAAAAAACACATCGGTACCATGGAAAAGTAGCGCCCCATGTTCCCCCTTTTTAATCACCAAAAACTTGGGACCCATGGCCAATATCTTACGCGCTGCTTTAACCAATGAATATTCACCCGAAAGTTGACGAGCTTCTTCGTCATTAATCGTCAGCACATCTACCATAGCGATAGTTCTCTTGAGTTCTTCGAGCGCAATGTCCATCCAAAAATTCATAGTATCCATCACGACGAGCTTCGGCCTGTTGGTCAATCGCTCCAATACCGTTCGCTGAACGGTTGGAGTAAGGTTGCCAAGCAGTAAAAACTCACAATCCTGGTAACTATCGGGCAGAATCGGGTCAAAATCGGCCAAAACATTCAATTCGGTGGCGAGTGTATCTCGGCTATTCATATCGAGATGATATTTCCCAGCCCAGAAAAACGACTTTTCGCCCTGTTTTACCTGCAGTCCTTCGGTTTTGATTCCTCTACTATTGAACTCTGCGATCTTCGCAGCTGGGAAATCGTCGCCGACTACCGAAACTAACTTGATGTTTTGGGTATAAAACGAGGCAGAAAGCCCTGCATACATGGCCGCACCGCCTATTATTTTGTCAGTTTTACCGAATGGGGTTTCAATGGCATCAAACGCTACGGTTCCAACAACAACAAGACTCATAGATTTAAATTTATTTTGGTCGCAAATATTGCACATTAAATCTTCATCTACTAATATTGCAGTCCTTTAAGCGCCCAACCAAAAATGGGCTCTTTAAAGTATTAGTTCACGTAAAATATTTTCCTCGGTAGCTCAGCTGGTTAGAGCACTTGACTGTTAATCAGGGGGTCGTTGGTTCGAGCCCAACCCGGGGAGCAAAGGCCGCACGAAAGTGCGGCCTTTTGCATTTAAACATAGCTGCTCAACTGGTTAGCGTCCTGCACTTGCGGGATTAATCAGGAGGTTCCCGAAGTCTCGGGACGCGTCCAGATTAATTCTCAAAACTTCATCTATAATAGCGTTGGAAGTATAGCTTCTTCATATTCTGCTACACTAGAGACTCAAGCTGTATCGGACGAACAGTTTAATGCAGCAAGAACGGTTGTCCTGGCTAAAGCCTATCTAGTAGCTCAAATGTGCAACGGCTACTTCTACGTTCGGCTTAAGAATCACCTTGGCCGATACACTATTGGTAATTAAACAGTTCTGCTCGGCCTTTTCCAAAATGCGCATGGCGCGTTCTATTTTCGACTCATCGTTGATCAACAAACTCGGGCGTAGTTCAACTTCCGTCATCTTAAACTTACCATCTACTTTACTCAAAATTCCTGTGCCTTCACAATCGAAAGCATCAAATTCGAGCTTCGAAAACCCTGCAATAGCCAGAAAAGTGGTCATAAAACAACTCACTACCGAGGCTGTGAACAAATGTTCGGGACTCCATATGCCGGCTACTCCTTGTTCAAACTCTGGCGGCGTGGCTACTTGAATTTTATCGTTGAGCTCGGGAGAAATTAGGGTGCCAATACGGCCTTCGTTCCATTTTAGATTGACATTGTAGTTGTGCATGGCTTTGTGTATTATCGGATACAAATGTCTACTATAAAACTATATTCTTTTGTAACCTAAGTCACGTGTCAGCAAAATTCGTTCAGAGCGCTGCTCAGCATGTATCTTCGTTTTGTGAAAAGACGGTTTCTTCTTTTTTGGATTGTACTCTATACCCTCGGCGCTTGGTTTAGCACCGGCTTCCATCATTTCGATGAACACTTTCAAATCATCGAATTTGCGCAGTACAAGCTCGGTTTAAATACTGCCGAAGAGCTTACTTGGGAATTTCATGAGCGCATGCGTCCTGCTTTGCAACCTGCACTTGCTACGGCAGGCCTAAGCACGATGAGGGCCTTGGGCCTCCAAGATCCTTTTTATCAACTTTTTGTTTTTAGATGGCTTACGGCATTGATTTCACTCGCAGCGGCTATCCTCTTTTATGAGCGTATGGCCCCAAGTCTGGCCGACCGTTATAAAGTTTGGTTTTGGTGGCTTAATTTGGGCTTTTGGGCACTTGTTTTTAGCCGACTTCGGTTTTCGTCGGAGGCTTGGTCGGCCATGGCCATGATGGTAGGGCTAGTGCTGGTAAACAACGAGCGCCGTAACAACAAACTTTTTCTAGGTGGACTGGTGTTGGGGCTGGCCTTCGTGCTGCGGTTTCAAGCAGGAGCGTTTGTTGCAGGGATTGGTTTGTGGATGTTGCTGATTCAGCGTAATTCCTTTTGGGGACTAGCTGCCGCATTTATTGGAATCGTAGCCGCAGTGGCCTTGGGCGCATTGGTCGATCGCTGGTTTTACAACGAATGGGTATTTACGCCTTGGCACTATCTTGATTTGAATATATTGCAAGACCGAGTTTCAAACTTTGGGGTAAGTCCATGGTACTACTATTTCACCGAATTCATGGCCTTCGGTATTCCACCTTTTAGTGTGATACTGCTACTTCTAGTACTTCTTTACCCCATTTTTTATCCTAAAAGCAGTGTAAGTTGGTCGGTTTTGCCCTTTATTGCTTTACACATCGCTGTTGGTCACAAAGAAGCCCGCTTTTTATTTCCTGCACTCGCCTTTGTACCGTGGATGGTCGTGGCAAGCATACCACCCATACTCGATCGTTGGCCCGTACTGGCCCCATTATTCGGCAAGACTAGTCGACGCCTTTTTGTTGCTGGCAATACCTTGGCCTTGTTGGTCATCTTATTCAAGCCGGCCGAAGCCAATATGCAACTGTACCGTTGGTTGTATAGCCACTATGCCGGTCAAAAGGTGCTACTATTGGGGTTGAACGACATACCCTACGAGCATGAAAATCTACAGGTAAAGTTTTACCGCGATACGCTTTGGCATCGGCAACGTTTAGAAGTTGATAGTATACTTCCATCATCGCCATTCGAAGAGCGTTTGCTGCTAGTAAATCATGCGCTTACCTTCGACAGCATTAAATTTGAGCGGCTGGCTGGCGAGGAGCTGTATCGCGATATGCCCGCTGCGCTGGCTCAATTCGAGTACAACGGCTGGTACCGCCGCTCCGACAAATGGCACGTTTACCGCCTGAAAGCGTCAGACTGATTTTAGCATTCTCGCCAGTTCCTTTTTCATCGCTTCGGTGCGCAATTCTTGTTCTCGAACCCGAGGAGGAGCAATGCGTTGCTCACAATCGCTCAAACTACATCTCTCACAAGTTTCGCCTACCGTCTTTACAGGAAGATCGTTCCAGAAACGGACTTTCTTTTTGGTAGCAGCGTTTAAGCGTAATCCCAAACTTATGCTGCTATCGGTAGGCTGCCAGGCCGATGCAGCAGTGGCTACCGTAAATACCAAGTACTGATTTTCGCTGTCGGTGTAATGCGACTGCTGTGCGCGGCATAAGATGTTTTTACCCTCAGTGGCTAATGCGTCGATGGCTGTGAGAGCTACCCAGCGACGACAATAATGTTGATTGAGCATGGTTGCATGCGGGTTGTGCTGCCCCGACAAATGCAGCTCTTTCGTAAGGCTATACCCATCGGCTGAACCTCCTTTTTCAAAACGCAAGAAAAAAAGCTCGCCCAGGCCAAAACGGGCAGGCAGCAGCGAGGTCATCCGGTGCAACAATGTCTCCGCCGAAACCCCATATTTCTCCATCAATTGCGGCAGAAAGTCAAAATCAAATGTCTTATTCGCAAAAAAGACCGTCAAATCGGCTTCCAAGCGGTCGGCTGGTAACAGCAGCACACTGGAAAAATAGGATGCCTTAAAATTGTTGAGCACCTGTTCGAACGATTTCACCTCTACCCACGAGGCCGTGTAGCTTCGAATTTGCAAGCGAAGTGCTTGATATCCTAACTCTCGGCCAAGCGCAAATGCCCGTTGCTCGCTACCCAAGCGGTGATGCAAGAGTAGGCGGGCGGGCTGCCCTGGGATTGTGAGCGACCGCAGCTGTTGTAAAGCCGGTTGCGCTTCAAATCCTGTGTAGCTGATACTGTAGTTGTAATCACGCTGCAAAATAGTTTCGAGCAGCACTGGTGTTACAGGAAGAGTGTCGAGATTCATTTCTCGCCTAAAGGCCGCCGCCGCCACTTCTATTTCCTCGAAGTAGTTGTCGTTCATTTCCTGAAACGACCGCAGTACCGCAAAATAAAAACCCTCGAACCCCAGCCCATAATTGCGACTGAGCTCGATGAGGGTGCTTACAAAAGCCGAAAGTTTGGAAGGAGCACCAGCCAATAGCTCGAGTAAATCGGCCGGTTCCACACCAAAAATATCCAAAGGCAGGTCCGAGAGTACATTACTCTGCAGCAATTCAGAAACCGCCGCCAGCCTTCTATCGAGCTGTAGCGATACCAGTTGGTCGTACGGAACTTCGAGTACCTCTGCGAGTTGGGATATTTTATCGGCCTTTGGGTATTTGCGGGCCTTTTCTATCTCGTTCAAATACGAAATAGAAATACCCGTTTGCTGGGCCAATTCAGAAAGAGACAGCCCTTTATCGAGCCGCAACTGCCGCATTTTCAAGCCAAAGATGAGCCGGATATTACTTTCACTCAGGGCCATTAGGAAATTTTAATGTCTAAAAATAGCCTAAAATTTGCTCAAAACTAAGTTTTAGAAAATTTTCTCTCTTAACGAATAAATTACATTTGGCGAATATTCGCTATTAATATAATTTCGCTATAAACAAAAATGCAATGAACAACTTCACAACCTCAACCACCACGCAATGGATGGAGCAATGGCTTCATCATCCAGCTTATATACAGTTCATGCACGGTTTGTTTCGAACCTTCGAACACCGCCGTCAGGAACTACTCCTGCAACGGGCTGTACAACAGTCGAAATTCGACGAAGGTGAGCGACCTCAGTATCCGCCAGAAACCGCTACCATCCGCCAAAGCAACTGGCAGGTTGGGCCCATACCTGCCGACTTACTCGATCGTCGTGTAGAAATCACCGGCCCTGTAGACCGCAAGATGATCATCAACGCCCTGAATAGTGGTGCTAAGGTGTTTATGGCCGACTTCGAAGATGCCTCATCGCCACGACTCGATCAAATGCTCGAGGGTCAGGAACAACTGTACCGCGCCGTTCGACGCCAAATCGACTTCACCGATGCCCGCGGAAAATCGTACAAGCTTTCCGAAAAACCAGCCACGCTTGTGGTGCGACCTAGAGGTTGGCATCTCAATATGCAACCGAATCCTTTGGGAGAAAACCCCATTTCGGCCACTTTATTCGATTTTGGCACCTACTTTTTTTTGAATGCCGAAGTGTTGCTTCAGCGCGGAAGCGGGCCCTACTTTTACCTCCCCAAGCTCGAAAATAGGCACGAAGCTGCCCTTTGGGCCGATGTGTTGCGTTATGCTGAAGCCAGTCTGAAGTTAGCCCCGGGTACCATCAAAGTGACGGTTCTAATCGAAACCATAACGGCGGCCTTTGAAATGGAAGAAATCCTCTATGTACTCAAAGACCATATTGTAGGACTCAATGCGGGGCGATGGGATTACATATTTTCGATCATCAAAAAATTCCGCCTCGACCCAGCCTTCATACTACCCGACCGTAGCGCTGTAACCATGCAGCAGCCGTTCATGAAAGCATACGCTACGCAGCTCGTGCAAATTTGCCACAAACGTGGTGCACACGCCATAGGCGGCATGAGTGCCTTTATACCCAGCAAAGACGAACAGCTCAATCGACTTGCTTTTGAACAAGTGCAAGCCGACAAACAGCGTGAAGCTGCGCTCGGCTACGATGGCACTTGGGTGGCACATCCGCAATTGGTACCCATTGCCCGGTCGGTATTCGACGAGCAGTTGGGCAGCAATCCGCACCAAAAGCAGCACCTTCCCGAAGGTCATATTAGTCCAGCTGCGCTCATTACAGTGACCAGCCATACACCTATAACCGAAGCTGGCATACGAACCAATATCCGTGTAGGTCTACAATATTTAGCCTTTTGGATGGCTGGGCAAGGTGCTGTAGCTATTCATTACCTTATGGAAGATGCCGCTACTGCCGAAATATCGCGTGCACAGCTGTGGCAGTGGCTGCGGCATCAAGTGCAGCTAGAAGATGGCAGCACCTTTAGTCGAGCCCGCTACGACGAACTGCTCAACCAAGAATTGCAGCAGCTTCAAGCAGATTTGGTGTCCCATCCGCAAGCATTCCAACGACTGCCAGAAGCCTTTCGCATATTCAGAAAAGTAACCCAACAGGCAGAATTCGCGGAGTTTATCACCCTTGAAGCTTATCCATACCTCTAACTTTTTTATCCCTATACCCATGACTATTCAAGAACAAACCGAACAACTTCAGCGCGAATGGAGCGAAAATCCCCGCTGGAAGAGCATCAAACGTCCCTACACAGCAGCTGATGTGGTGCGCCTACGTCCCAGCTTGCTCGTAGCCCACACATTGGGCACGGCTGGAGCCGAAAAACTTTGGTCGAAATTGCAGCAACAGCCCTATGTAGCAGCCTTAGGTGCGTTAACAGGCAACCAAGCCATACAGGAAGTGCAAGCAGGCCTCGACGCCATCTACCTCAGCGGCTGGCAGGTAGCAGCCGATGCAAATCTCGCGGGCGAAATGTACCCCGACCAAAGTCTTTATCCCGCCGACAGCGTACCGAAGGTGGTAAAACGCATCAATAATGCCTTGCTGCGCGCCGACCAAATACAGCGACTGGATCGCGACAGCGAAGTGGATTATCTTGCCCCTATTGTTGCAGATGCCGAAGCCGGATTTGGTGGTAATCTCAACGCTTTTGAACTGATGAAAATGATGATTGAGGCCGGTGCTGCAGGCGTGCACTTTGAAGATCAGTTATCGTCGGCCAAAAAATGTGGCCACTTGGGAGGTAAAGTTTTGGTGCCAACCAACGAAGCCATCAACAAGCTCATTGCAGCCCGCTTGGCCGCCGATGTGATGCATGTGCCCACCGTACTCATTGCACGCACCGATGCCGACGCAGCCAACCTGTTGACCAGCGATATCGACCCTGTTGATCAGGAGTTTTGCACAGGAGAGCGCTCGGCCGAAGGTTTCTACTATGTTAAAGCAGGCCTTGCGCAGGCCATTGCACGCGGCCTGGCCTATGCGCCTTATGCCGACCTCATCTGGATGGAAACCTCCAAGCCCGATCTTGCCGAAGCCAAAGCTTTTGCCGACGCCATCCATGCCGTATTTCCCGATAAAATGCTCGCCTACAACTGCTCACCCAGTTTTAACTGGGCTGCCAAGCTGAACGAAGAAGAAATGTTGTGCTTCCGTGAAGAGCTTGCCGCATTAGGCTATAAGTTTCAATTTATCACACTAGCAGGATTTCACGCCCTGAATAGCTCCATGTTTGAGTTATCAAGAGCCTACCGATTAAGAGGCATGGTAGGCTTCTCGGAATTGCAGCAGCGAGAATTTGCGCTTCAAGAATATGGGTTCAAGGCTATCAAACATCAGCGTTTTGTGGGCACCGGCTATTTCGATGCCGTTCAAGAAATAGTAAGTTCAGGCACTGCCTCTACGGTAGCACTCGCCGGCTCTACCGAAACCGAACAGTTTCACTAACCCCATAGCTACAAAGACGCTGGAACTTTGTAGCCAAAAAACCCGGTACTACCGCTGGACGTAGTATCGGGTTTTTATTTATTGTTTTGTATATTCGGTGTTACCAAATTCGTTTACATGAAACACTTTTGGATACTCCTTTTTGTTGGCTTATCCCAGCAAGCCATTGGTCAACACGTTTACCCACTTAGTCAGCTACCCAACCGCCTATCGGTAGATAGCCTAAATGCGCATTATCATAGCGCGCTAAACGTAGACCCGTCGCAGGCCGTATTTCAAAACGATTCCATTTTTCTTGAAAAATATGCAGCGTTTTTAGGCGACTTAGCGCAACAATTAAAAAGCGATGGCGTGGAGTTAAAATATAAGCTCAACGGATTTCTCATGGTGTATTTTCATAAAACTGGGCAAGTAGCGTATTTCTTGTATCAACTCAATGCCAGCTGGCCACCCGAGAAATTGAAGTTATTCGAAAGCTCGGTTGAGCGTTTTATTCAAACAAACAAACTGGACATGAGTGCCAACACACCCTTTCGACAGTGCGGAGGCGTAACCATACCCAAAAATGTAGAATAGCTCAGTTAAACATGAAAAAGGCCTGCTGTTGTTAGCAGGCCTTATCCTTACAAATATCTTTTTTCTACCACGTTGAGTTCGCCATCGAGCTCATAAAGCCGAGGTTGACCGGTGGGAATTTCAAACTTGAGAATTTCGTCGGGCGTCATCTTCTCGAGGAACATCACCAAAGCCCGGAGGCTGTTGCCGTGGGCAGCGATGATGATGTTTTTGCCAGCACGGAGTTTGGGGGCTATTTCTGCTTCGAAGTACGGTATTACCCTATCGGCAGTATCCTTCAAGCTTTCACCACCCGGAGGAGCAATATCGAACGATCGTCGCCAAATCAGCACCTGCTCATCACCATATTTTGCTGCTGTATCGGCTTTGTTGAGACCTTGCAAATCACCATACATACGTTCGTTTAATGCTTCGTTTCGCGTTTCCGGAATTTCGGGGTGATTTGCACTTTTGAGTGCAAGACGTAAGGTATTTTGAGCGCGCTGTAAGGAAGAGGTGTAGGCTTCATCGAATTTAAAGCCGACCAGCTTATCACCAGCAGCCGTTGCCTCGGCTTCGCCTTGAGCCGAAAGAGGTACGTCTACCCAGCCTGTAAAACGATTTTCAAGATTCCATTGCGACTGTCCGTGTCGGATAATTACAAGTTGTGCCATATGGGGTATCAAATAAATATCAAGTCGGTTACCCGTCCGTTTCCAAAACGGGCGTTTATTTTTTCCAATAGTTGTGTTTTGGCATACATCAGCTCTTGCCGCAGTGCTGCAGAAGAGATGCGCACCAATATTCTACTGCCGTTCAAGTACAGTGATTCGGTTTGTCGCGCACCCTCAGGGCCTAGAAGTTCGTCCCAAAGTTGGTGCAACTGCACTTCATCGAGTTTGGCTCGCATCTGGTAACGCGACACGAGCTGTTCGAGGAGCTCACCTAAGGGTTGCTCTTTCCCGCGTATGGCCATTACAGATGGCGTTCGGCGTGGTACGAAGAACGAACAAGTGGCCCGCTTTCAACGAACTTGAAGCCTTTTTGGTACCCAACCTCTTCGTAGTGTTTAAAGAGCTCAGGGGTGATAAATTCTGCCACCTCTAAGTGCATTTTAGTCGGTTGCAAATATTGCCCAATCGTTAACACATCGCAGCCATGCGCCACCAAATCGTCCATAATTTCGTAAACCTCTTCGGGGGTTTCACCCAAACCAACCATAAAACCCGTCTTGGTGCGCAGGCCATACGCTTTTATTCGTTGAATTTGCTCGAGGCTTCTTTCGTATTTGGCTTGTGGCCGCACAGTGCGATACAAACGCTTAACGGTTTCCATATTGTGCGACACCACATGTGGCCTTTCGGCAAGGATGGTTTCTAACGCCTCCCAGTTACCCTTTACATCGGGAATCAACGTTTCCATAGTTGTATTGGGAGCTTCCTTTTTGATTTCGCGAATGGTAGCGGCCCAAACGCCAGCACCACGATCTTTGAGTTCATCGCGGTTAACTGAGGTAATTACAGCATGTTTTACTCCCATCAATCGAATGGCTTCAGCCACTCGGTAGGGTTCGTCGAGATCCAGTTCGGTTGGTCTACCCGTGGCAACAGCACAGAACGAACAGCCACGTGTGCAAACGTTGCCCAGTATCATAAAAGTTGCTGTGCCTGCACCCCAGCATTCACCCATATTCGGACAGCTGCCGCTTTCGCAGATCGTATGTAGCTTATATTCGTCTACCAGTTGCCTTACACGCAGGTATTCTTTGCCTGTGGGCAGTTTCACACGTAACCAATCGGGTTTTTTGCGGCGTTGTTCGCGAATATCCAGGACGAGAGAATCAGACATAAAGCAAAATTACGGAATTACCACCGCTTCCCGAGTTGTACCCCGAGATAGAGTGAAAGGAAAATTTTACGGTTTTCGGCGAACGCCATGATGGGTACTTCTTTCGGGAAAATATCGGCCACGAGTCCGCATTCCAGCATACGTACTTCTTCTGTGAAGTCACCCCACTCGAACATCAAGCCACTTTTGAGGTAAATACCTGGCTGTACTCGTATCTCATTCAAACCTTCACGAAAGCGTGAACCGCCGTAGATATTCTCGGCAAAATGTTTCGATGGATCGTAACGTTCGGTGCGTGTGGTAAAGAAAAGTGGATCGTTTGGCGAGATTTGGTAAAGTACATCGAGGTAAACTGGCTTGAGGAGGGCGATGGCCGCGCCGCCACTAACATGATAGCGCACTTCTACCCCTCGCTTCTCGCCTTTATCAAATATAACTTTATGCATGCCGTAACCGATATGCGTGGTAAACATGTCGTACTGCTTACCGAAAGTATACGAACGTGGATTCTGAAAAAACTGATTTTGAACCCTCACCTCTTTGGGGTGTTTGGTGCGCCACAAATCAAACTCAAACACACGATCGAGGTTTTTCGATTTACTGATTCCGTATTTACCTCCAGCATGCCAACCTAGGGTGTGAAGCCCACCTCCACCACTCGCAAAGCGGAAATAATTGAGATTTGCCGGCTCAGGGCTATCCTGTGCCCGAGCGAACACAGTCACCAATAAAAACAGAAAGGCCCAAAAAAACTTCATCATAAATTCAAACCCTGCGGGGCAGCAAAAGTTCTCTAATTTAGCAAATTATGAACACAGCCGAACTCATTTACCAAGGGGAATTGCGTACCTCACTCAAGCATATACGCTCTGGTCAGGAAATTATTACAGATGCACCCATCGACAATCATGGAAAAGGAGAAGCATTTTCACCAACAGATTTAGTTGGTGCCGCATTTCTCAGTTGTATGACCACAGTAATGGGAATAGCAGCCAATACGCATGGCATCGACTTAATCGGACTGGAAGGAACCGTAGTGAAACATATGGCGGTTAATCCAAGAAGAATTAGTGGCTTGGAAGTAGACTTGTACTTTCCATGGACGTACAACGAGCACAATCAAAAAATCATTGAACATACGGCCAGAACTTGCCCAGTAGCTTTGAGCCTACACCCCGATTTGGTGCAGACCATTCGTTTCCATTACGGCAAAACAAAAAACGGCTGAAACAGCCGTGGATGGAGTTAATTAAGTACTGGTATTGCCTCCGGTCGCACGTCGAAGTGGGAGGCGTTAAAAATACACTTGCCTTCATGCAACAAAAGAAGCTGTGGCGATTCGTGTACCACGCCCGTGCGTTCAGCGAGTGCATTCGAGATATCTCGGTGAGCAATTAAATCTAAATACACCACTTCTACCTCTTCGGGTATTTGGTGGCTACCACGTTGCATGCGCCCTAACGCTGCAGCACTAATCGAACAGCGGGTACTGTGTTTAAAAAACAACACCGGCTGTTTGTACGAACGTTCGAACCAACTGTTGAGCTCCGACAGCTGCGTAAGTTCGTGCCAAGCCATGCTTAAGCTCTACTGGCTGGACGCTCGGTTTCTGCTTTGGTAAAAGCAGGACACTGGTTGCGGTTGCAGCTGCTCATGGCTAGACCAGCGAGAAGCAATACGGCGATCACTACGACTTTTTTCATTTCTTCAGGGTTTTATTCCGAAGATGTCCCGATTTTGGCGGTACAACTTCTTTTTCTTTTTTGGTGGTTTTACTTTTCGTTGGTCAAGCTGGATGTAGGCTGGGCAGCTGTTCTTCTGACAGCTACTCAAAACTATGCCCAAGCTAAAAACGACAAGCAAAAATCGTTTCATTGCAGTTCACAAACAACGAAGTAACGGAAAAATTCTCCGAAATGCCTGCTAATCCGCAAATCCTATCCGTGCTAACCAGTATAAATGCGCAAAAGTTTCTTGAAGCGTATTCTTTTTCCGACCATAAACTCCTGCAAAAGGAAGCTCGCTCCCGTTTTGGGGCAGATGCCCCGCTGATTTTGCAACAGTTGGAGCTGCTTCAAAAAGCAAAAACCAAGGCACCTGAACTTGCCGCTCACGGCTGGCTATTCACCCGTCAGAGTTATGAGCAGGCAAGCTCGGCAGCTACCGCTCTATTTAAGCAGAAGCTTATTCGTGGTAAGCACCTGATCGACCTTACGGCAGGTGCAGGTATTGACGGCTGGTATTTAAGTAAGCATTATGAACTAACACGGTTGGTAGAAGCCAATGTTGAACGGGCGGCATTACTTGGGCATAATTTCCGTCAAGTCGCACAAGTTGAGGTAGTGCATGCCACTGCTGAAGAGCAAATTGACCGGTTAGAAGAAAATGCTACCGTATACATCGACCCAGACCGCCGCCCAGGTGGGCAGCGTGTAAATGGGCTAGAGCAAAGTTTGCCCGATATTTTGGCTTTACTGCCGCAACTACGCGCCAAAAAATCAGATGTTTGGATCAAGGCATCACCCATGTTAGACATTAGCCTGTTGCGCAATCAACTCGGCAGCAATACCGATATCTGGTGTATTGCTGTTGATCAAGAAATGAAAGAGCTCTTGCTTCATCCCGATGGAAACGGCTCGCTAGAGGCCGTAAGGCTGCATGAAAATGGACAAATACTCCATCGCTACTCGGAAGATGCAAAAGTAAACACCGAAGCGAATTTGGTAGCAGATGCACAAATTGGCGACTGGTTTGTAGAGCCGCACGTTGCGCTAATCAAAAGTAGACTGGCGCGAAAGTATGCAGCTCAACAAGGGTGGAAGGCATTCAATAAAGTTGCCGACTATTACTTCGGTGCTGAGGCGGGAAGCGATGCCGAAGGAAGGTGGTTTCGGATAGAACAGCTGTGGCCGTATAAACCCAAACTGTTGCCTGTATGGCTGAAAGAGGCTGGCATAATCAAAGCCAATATTGCCAAGCGTGATTTTTTCCTAGACGTAGCAGCCTTGCGCAAAGTGCTTCGGCTGGCCGATGGTGGCGACGATTATTTGTTTTTCACCAAAAATAAAAACGGCGACCCGCTAGTAGTGCACGGCCGCCGTTCTATCTGAATAATTAGCCTTTATGGACTAACAAAGCTGATCGAGAGATTCACGTACGGGGTATTCCCGATGGTATTGAGCATGGCAAAAGACTGACTTCCAAAAAAGCCCCTGAAAAACTCGTTTCCATTGGGAAGGTAGTCGGCATCGAAACTAAAGTTGAGCCGATATCCCAACTGCGCACCCAGCCAAAAGAAACCGTACAATTGACGCTGGTATTCAATCCGAGGACGAATCTCACCGCGTCGAATTTCCAAGCTCTGTGTTGGGTCCGACAAAGCGTTGATTCGATAGCTCTGCCCTTCTAGTTCGAAACCGGCGAGTAACATACTGGTGGTGCTAAAATTGTAGCGCACTGCACCACGTGCTGGTAAAAGCGATTCAATTCCCCACTTTCTATCCACTGAAGTCCAGTTGTACATAAAAATGGGAATCCAGTTCATGGCGCCCACGCGGTACGTCCGCGATAAACCTACCGCCCATTGTTTTCTGTCGTTGGGGCGTTTTCCCCACAACCCAGCAGCAGAATAGCGCAGTTCATTTTGTAATCCTGTACCAAAGTCGCCACTCATATCGGCCGATCCTTGAAAGAGCAAAAACTGGTATTCGTTCAAAGGCTTATAAATAGTAGTATTCAAGCCCATGGTGCGCAATCCGTTTTTATTCATCTCCCGCAGAACACCCGAAGCCGAACTATCTCCAGCAATATCTTCAATTCGATAGGCCGTATTCCAGAAGTTGGCTCCCATTTGCCAGGTGAAGTTATTCCGAGAGATAACGGGAATGTTGGCCGATATACGCAAACCACCTGTTGAAACCGCTCTTCCAGTGGCTTGACTAGCGGCTGGAACTTCATCCTTTTCACCATAAGCACCTATTCTCGAAAAGGTCATGTTGTATGGCCCCTGAAAATCCCAACCTACGGTGACAAAACGTTGCGGTGTACCACCAACAATGCGCGCATTAGCATAGGTTTTTACGCCCGAACCATCTGCATAAGTAACGTCGCCATACTGATCGTAATCTTCATCGTCGGTCGAGCTTGTATCGGTTACCTGTGCATGACTGTAGGTGGCGGCAAAAAGAAGTAAATAGACGAAAAACCGTTTCATACTTACTTTTTAAGCGCCACGCGCTTCCAAACATCGGTACGGCCAAAGGTTTTTACACCGATATATCCGCGAATGTCTAGGGTATTATTGTCTTTGGCCTTTATCACACAGCTGTACGTATTCCCGTTTTCTGGATCGTAAATGGTACCTTCAGTCCATTCGCCATCGCCTGTGTAGCGGAAGTCCTTGAGCAAGCGGTAACCCTTGAGCGGCACTTTACGCATCGACTCATCGGGATTGTTTTTATCTACTTTCGGCTGACCATTGGCTGGGTCGTTAGGTTCACGTAGCCATACGATTTTGCCATAGTACTTGTCTCCAATTTTCTCCACCTTCACCCGGGCTTTTCCGTGGCTAGGTTCCCATACTCCCACCAACACATCGCCACCAGTGGCTTCTTGTGCATTTGCCCAATTTTGTAACCCAGTGAAGAGTACGGTAAGCAAAAACAGCTTGAAAAGATTCTTTCTCATAATTCTGTTCAGTTTAAGTTTAATTGGTTTCTATTTCAAAAACTACTTTGGCTTTCAAAACGAGATTTTCGTCGCGATCGCCTGTGAAATTAACATCGGCTACCAAAGTTAATGCCGGAAGTTTAAGTAGGGCCGCAATTTCCTCTTGTTCGTCGGCAACCACTAGCTCAAGGCTCGAAGCTCCTTGCGGGACGGGGTTGAGCACAGCCACACGTTGCATGTTTACACCTTCACCAGTGATTTGAAAGGTGATGTCGCGAAGGAGCGATAAATCAGCAACACTGTCACAGCTGATGACGATACTTTTAACCCGAGCTGATTGTATGCTCTGGGGATCGATTTGTCGCTGAGCCAAGTCAATTTGCCAGTTACCAGAAGCGGTGTTGGCACCATCAAACAAAGGCCCTTCGGCCGTAAGGATTACTTCAGGAGTTTCTAGCTCAACGAGCTGAGGCTTACTACAGGCTACAGTTGCAGCCAGTGCAACGAATAGCAAAAAGCGGTTTAACATGGTTGGATTATTTGGGTAACACACAAAATAGGGTTATCGAGCACAAACATCCAAATCGTATGAAAGTTTAATAAATATTTCCGTAAAAAGATGAATCCACAAAAAAACCGGCTTTCGCCGGTTTTTGTGATGCTTATATCTTTTGCTTCATGGCTAACATCTGAAGCGCTGTGGCTGCTGCTTCGGTGCCTTTGTTGCCGTGTTTCCCACCAGCTCTATCGAGCGCTTGGGCTTTGTTTAATACAGTTATCACCCCAAAAACGAATGGTTTGTTGTGCTTAAGATTCAAATCCATCAAACCATGAGCGACCGCTTCGCTGATAAACTCAAAATGTGGCGTTTCGCCTTTGATTAAACAGCCTAAAGCAAGTACCGCATCCGCCTTCCATTCGGTGGCTAACCATTGCGCTGCCAGCGGGAGCTCAAAACTACCGGGTACTTTTTGAACATAAATATGTCCAGGTAAAATTCCGTGATCAAGCAAACACTCCATGGCCCCATCTTCAAGGGCTTGGGTGATGTGGGTATTCCAGTTGGCCGTTACAATTGCAATTCGCAATTTTTCGACTTTCCTGAGCTTTACCCTTTCGTGCTCCGATAAGTTTTTACCCGCCGTTGCCATTAGTTTTCGCTTACGCGAGCTATGTACTTATCGATGTTCTGACCTTCAGAAGTTTGTTTGTAGTCGCTTTTGATTTTTTCGTAGTACTCAAGCGCTTTTTCGGTCTGACCTAATTCCTCCGCCAATTCGCCTGCACGCAGCAAATACACCGGGCTGGTAAAATCGTTGGCGTTTTTTGCAGCGGCTTTTTCGTAATAACTCAAAGCCTTGTCTTTTTGATCGAGTTCCAAATAGGCATCACCTGTAGCTCCCAAAGCAACGGCACTCAACATAACGTCGTCGCTGCTGAAGTCTTCTAGATGAGTAATGGCATCTTCAAACTGGCCTTTGCGGAGATACGATATACCGAGGTAATAATGCGCTAGGTTGCCTGCTTTTGTCCAGCCATAATCGTCGGCAATTTCTTCGAAACCCGGGAAATTACCGTCGCCGTTGATGGCTAAATCGAGCGAATCGTTTTCGAAGTAACGTTCGGCTACATACATCATGTTGAGCGCTTCTTCTTGTTTCGCAGGAAGATATACGCCGTTTACATAGTAGATGGCACCACCAAGCAGCAGAATACCACCAACTACACCGTAGATGATGTTTTTATACTTTTCTAAGAAAATCTCAGAACGACTGATGGTTTCTTGGATGTCGAGATTCTCGACGAAATCGAACGACTTTTCGTCTTCTTGTTTGTTATTAGCCATGAGGCAGGGTATAAATTTATTGCGTTATTGATTAGTCCATGATGAAGGGATAGTCGGACTGCATATACACATCGGTATATAGTTCAGCTTCCGACGGCCATGGTGAGGTTTCGGCAAATTCAACCGAAGCTTTAACCTGTTCCTCGATTTTGGCATCTATGGCCTCAATCTCGGCTTCGGTAGCATATTTCTTCTTAAGCAAAGTAGCTTTCACCTGCTCAATAGGGTCGATAGCTTTATAATGTTCTACTTCCTCTTTGGTGCGGTATTTTGCAGGGTCGCTCATCGAGTGACCGCGGTAACGATACGTACGAATTTCGAGGAAGGTAGGTCCTTCGCCCTTGCGCGCACGTTCAACCGCTTCGCTCATGGCTTCGTGAACAGCCTCGCAGCTCATTCCATCAACGGGCTTGCTCGGCATATCGTAGGCCAAACCCATCTTATAGATATCGAGCAAGTTGGTAGTACGCTCAAGCGAGGTACCCATGGCGTAAAAGTTATTTTCTACGACAAAAATCACGGGTAGCTTCCACAACATGGCCATGTTAAAGGTCTCGTGCAACGCACCTTGACGTACGGCACCATCGCCCATGTAACATACATTCACTCCTCCGGTACCCAAGTACTGCTCGGCAAAGGCGATACCTGCGCCGAGGGGAACCTGACCACCCACGATACCGTGGCCGCCAAAATTCCGGAATTGCTTGCTGAACATGTGCATTGAGCCGCCTTTGCCTTTGCTGCAACCAGTAAGCTTGCCGTACAACTCGGCCATGACCGATTCAGGAGTCATACCCGAAGCAATGGCGTGGCCGTGGTCGCGATAGGCTGTAATGACAGAGTCTTTTTCGTTGATTACCGAATAGGTACCGGCTACAACCGCTTCTTGACCGATGTAAAGGTGACAGAAACCTTTAATCTTCTGCTGACCATACAACTGCGCACATTTTTCTTCAAAACGACGGATGAGCTGCATTTGCTCATACCACTGCAGATAGGTTTCCTTGGTTATCTTCGCTTTTGCCATTATTCTTGCGTAAAAAATCGAGCCGCTAATATACGGCTCTTTGTCATTTCCCGAAACCTCAAGATGTACCTTCGTCAACTGCAACTCAATAACTTCCGAAATGCCGAACAACTGAGTCTGCAGTTTACTGCGCCCGTGGTGGCCATCACGGGTAGGAATGGGGCCGGAAAAACCAATTTGCTCGACGCATTACACTACATAGCCCTTACTCGTTCGTATTTCAACGCCCAAGACAATCAGTTGGTTAGATTTGGAAGCGATTACTTTAATATCACGGCGCAAATAGAAGATGAAGGTGAATTGTACAAAGTATTTTGTGCCTATCAGGCGGGAAATAAAAAGGTAGTGAAACTAAACGGCAACGATTACCCCCGTTTAAGCGACCATATCGGCCGTTTCCCGGTGGTGATGGTGGCACCTACCGATTTGAACCTCATCCACGAGGGCAGTGAAGAAAGGCGCCGCTTCATCGACATGCTTTTGTCGCAAACCGACCAAGACTACTTGCTGGCCCTGATGAAGTACAATAAACTATTGCTACAACGGAATACCTTGCTGAAAGGGTGGCAACAAGATCGTCGACCCGATTTTGCCCTGTTAGATGTACTCGACGAGCAGCTGGCACCTTTGAACAGGCTAGTGCTTACTCGTCGGCAAGCTTTGCTCGATCATTTCAACCCCATCTTCGAGGAGCTGCATCTTGAAATTTGTCAAGGGCATGAACAAGCTGCCATCGGTTACGAATCGGTCCTGAGCGGTGACGACATCGCCTCTCTGCTGCGCAAAAGTCGCCAAACCGACCTCGAAGCCGGCCGAAGTACGGTAGGCATTCACCGCGACGATTTCCTGTTTACCATCAACGGCCATGCAGTAAAAAAATACGGAAGCCAAGGGCAGCAGAAAAGTTTCATTATTGCCTTAAAACTTGCCCAGAGTGAATATTTAGGCATGATGACCGGCAGGTCGCCTTTTCTCTTGCTCGACGACATTTTCGAAAAACTCGACGCACATCGAGTAGCTTCGTTATTGCAGTTGGTTGCCGACGAGCGTTTTGGCCAAATCCTCCTAACAGATACCGACCGGGGAAGAGTAGAAGCCATTTTTAGGCATACCGGCGCAGAGGTGCAGTATATCGAATTAAAATCCTAATGGTGCGATTGGCTGCAAAAGTGTGTTAAGGGCGTATTTTTGGTGAAAAAAACGCATGAAACGGATACTCACGGTAATTAGCTTCGCCTTTTTAATTGTGGCGTGCGGTGAAAACAAAAAAGCAAAAAATCCACAGCTCGAAGCCCGCGAAACCATAAGCACACTGGAAAAGTTGCTGCTCGATGCCGCCGACGGATTTAATGACTCGGCAGCCACACAAATTACCAAGGCGTATTTACGCTATGCCGAAGCCTATCCTACCGATTCTATCTCGCCCGACTACATGTTCAAGGCAGCCGATGTGATGCGCGGTCAGTTCCGATGGAACGACGCTGTGACCGTGTTAGAAGCCTTGGTGAAAAAGTACCCTAAGGATCCACGCGTACCCAGTGCCCTCTTTTTTGCTGGTTTTATGCTGCATAACGACCTGAACCAAAACGAAAAGGCCAGGCCCTATCTCGAGCGTTTAATTGCCGAACACCCCGAGCACCCCATGTCGGCCGATGCACGCATGCTACTCGAAACCATGCACATGAGTCCTGAAGAGCTGATAGAGCACTTGGAGAAGAAAAATGGAGTAACGCAATAGAAAACGAAAGTTTCTCGAGCAAGAGAACTAATTCGCTTATACCGGGTCTGATCTT
The DNA here is from genome assembly GCA_943369355.1 of Chitinophaga pinensis. Taxonomy (GTDB): domain Bacteria; phylum Bacteroidota; class Bacteroidia; order UBA7662; family UBA7662; genus UBA7662. The sequence goes on from CALRMX020000004.1 coordinate 177,394, forward strand.
CACAGCTTTTAACGTACAAAAAAAGCTTTAACCTCCACTTTCCGTATCTTTGCGGCTCAATTGAAAACTGCTCATGTCGAGACCTGTTCGTGTTCGTTTTGCCCCAAGTCCTACTGGCCCATTACATCCGGGCGGAGTACGGACAGCCTTATTCAACTACCTCTTGGCACGCCAAACGGGCGGCACCTTCATCATGCGGGTGGAGGATACCGATCAAACCCGATTTGTAGCAGGAGCCGAACAATTCATCATCGACTCACTCAGTTGGTGTGGCTTAAAATTCGACGAAGGCCCACATGTAGGTGGCCCTTATGGCCCCTATCGCCAGAGCGAACGTAAGCCGATGTATCGCCAGTATGCCGATCAGCTGATTGCTGCAGGACATGCCTATTATGCCTTCGATACCGAAGAAGAGCTGGAAGAGATGCGTGAACGACTCAAAAAAGCGAACGTGGCCTCTCCGCAATACAATAGCATCACACGGGTAAATATGAAGAACTCCCTCTCATTGCCTAGTGATGAAGTAAAGCGAAGACTCGATGCTGGCGACCCTTACGTAATTCGTTTCAAGATGCCCCGCAACGAAGAGGTGAAGGTGAAAGATATGATTAGAGGATGGGTTGTGGTGAATACCGCACAGCTCGACGATAAGGTTCTCTTCAAAAGCGACGGCATGCCTACTTACCACTTGGCCAATGTGGTAGACGATTATTTGATGAAAATAAGCCATGTAATTCGTGGAGAAGAATGGCTACCAAGTGCCCCATTGCATGTTTTACTCTATCGCAGCTTTGGCTGGGAGGAAGTAATGCCCGAATTTGCACACTTGCCCCTTTTGCTGAAACCCGATGGCGACGGCAAACTAAGCAAGCGCGATGGCGACCGCTTGGGACTGCCTTTTTACGCAACGGCGTGGACCAATCCAGAGAACGGCGAAATCACCCCAGGCTATCGTGAAGCAGGTTATTTCCCCGAAGCGTATGTGAACTTCCTTGCTTTACTCGGCTGGAATCCAGGCGACAATCGCGAACTCTTCTCCTTGGAAGAGTTGGTACAGGTATTTAGCCTCGACCGCGTTAACAAACACGGCGCACGCTACGATTTTCAAAAACTCAACTGGTTTAACCAGCAATATTTACGTAAGCAGTCGGATGCTTCTTTGGCAGCTTTGGTGCTTCCGCGACTCAAGACCGAAGGCCATGAATTCAATAAAAGCTATGTACAAGAAGTATGTAGACTCATGAAAGAACGTTGGACAGTGGTGGGCGACTTTTGGGAAAGCTCAAGCTACTTCTTTGAACTGCCGGCCAAGTACGACAGTGAAGTGGTCGCCAAACGTTGGAAAGACGCTGTTCCAGCATTTATTGAGCAACTGGCCGACACTTTGGAAGATATGAAATCGTTCAAAGCCGCCAACATTGAAGAAAGTTTCAATGCTACGGCCGAAAAGATGGGGCTCAAGCCAGGTCAACTGTTGCAGGCCTACCGTTTGGCACTAACAGGTCAAGGAGCAGGTCCGGCAATCTTCGAAATGAGTGAGCTTTTGGGTCACGATGAAGTAGTGGCTCGCTTGCGTTTGGCGCTCGATAAACTCAGCAATCATGGCTAAAAAAGACAAAAACAAACCTCAGCTCGACCCAGCCTTGGACGGGTTCAACATTACCATCAATTCGTTCGGAGAAATTCGCTCTACCATCGATGTTTCGCGATTGAATGAGTTTTTAGACGAAAATGTAGCCGATAAAAAACTAGTCGACCGCGACGACCATGTAAACCGTCAGCTGAAAGAAGACGCCCCATCACCAACTCCAAAAAAGAAAAAACCATGACCTACGGTTGTATACTTTACCAGGTAGAAAACGGCATTGCCATTATCACCATCAATCGCCCAGATAAGCTGAATGCACTAAATCGTCAGACTTTATCGGAGATTGACCAAGCCGTTCGTGCAGCACAAGCCGACAAGGCAGTGAGTGGAATTATCCTAACTGGAGCAGGAGAAAAAGCCTTTGCGGCTGGAGCAGATATTAGTGAATTTGCCAGTTTCAGCATCGACAAAGGCACCGATTTATCGGCACGTGGGCATGCTATTTTCAACAATATCGAAAACTCACCTAAGCCGGTGGTTGCTGCAGTAAATGGTTTTGCCTTAGGTGGAGGCTGCGAGTTGGCTATGGCTTGCCACATGCGTTTGGCCTCGGCCAATGCCCGATTTGGTCAACCCGAGGTTAACCTTGGTCTTATTCCGGGATATGCCGGCACGCAACGTTTGGTGCAGCTAGTGGGGAAAGGCAAAGCTCTAGAGCTCTTGTTGACCGCAGATGCAATCAAAGCCGACGAAGCGCATCGTTTAGGATTAGTAAACCACGTAGTAGAAAACGTAACCGACCTACTACCCAAAGCCACCGAACTACTTCAAAAAATAGCTACTAAGGGCCCCAACGCGGTGGCCCATTGTATCGCATTGGTTAACGACTATTTCGACAAAGAAGAAAACGGTTTTCAAAACGAGATCGAAACCTTTGGTTCACTCTTTCAAACACCTGAATTCAAAGAAGGTACCGCTGCATTTTTAGAAAAACGTACGCCAAATTTTCGTGGTTAAACCATGTCCTAAAGCATAAATTCAATACCAATGACTTCATTCCGCATCGAAAAAGACACCATGGGCGAGGTTCAAGTACCTGCCGACAAATACTGGGGTGCGCAAACCGAGCGTTCGCGCAATAATTTCAAAATTGGTCCTGAGGGAAGCATGCCGAAAGAAATAATTCGTGCATTTGCCTATCTGAAAAAAGCAGCAGCTCACGCCAATCACGACTTGGGTGTTTTATCCGCAGAGAAAAGAGACTTAATTAGTCAAGCTTGTGACGAGATACTCGCCGGTAAACACGACGGTGAATTTCCACTGGTAATCTGGCAAACCGGCTCGGGTACGCAAAGCAATATGAACTGCAATGAAGTGATTGCTTATCGTGGCCATGTTCTGGCTGGTGGGCAACTCACCGATGAGAAAAAAGTGCTTCACCCGAACGACGACGTGAACAAGTCGCAGAGTTCGAACGACACCTTCCCTACGGCCATGCACATTGCAGCCTACCAATTGGTTACCGAAGTAACCTTACCCGGTATTCAACTACTCCGCAATACGTTAGCGACAAAATCAAACGAGTTCAAAGACATCGTAAAAACTGGGCGTACACATTTTATGGATGCCACGCCGCTTACTTTGGGTCAAGAATTTAGTGGTTATGTACAACAATTGGATAATGGTATGCGGGCTTTGCGCAACGCACTTGAAATGGTACGCGAGTTGGCATTAGGCGGCACAGCCGTTGGAACTGGCTTAAATGCCCCAAAAGGATACGACATCCTCGTGGCCAAAAAAATAGCCGAGTTTACAGGTCTTCCTTTTGTAACTGCCCCAAATAAATTTGAAGCACTTGCAGCACATGATGCGATGGTAGAATTATCGGGTGCGCTCAAGCGGGTTGCTGTTTCGATGATGAAAATTGCCAACGACATCCGCATGCTGAGTTCAGGACCACGTTCGGGTATTGGTGAAATTGTCATCCCCGACAACGAGCCTGGCTCGTCGATCATGCCCGGCAAGGTGAATCCTACCCAGCCCGAAGCCATGACCATGGTTGCCGCCCAAGTTATTGGCAACGACGTGGCGGTTTCGATAGGTGGCAGTAATGGCCATTTTGAGTTAAATGTTTTCAAACCCGTAATTGCCGCCAACGTTTTGCAGAGTGCACGTTTAATTGGCGATGCTTGTGTGTCGTTCAACGACAAATGTGCCGTAGGCATCACGGCCAATTTGCCGATCATTCAGCGCCATCTCGAAAATTCGTTGATGTTGGTAACGGCCTTAAACACGCACATCGGCTACGAAAACGCAGCTAAAATTGCTAAAACTGCCCACAAAGAAGGCACCACCTTGCGTGAAGCAGCAATAGGATTAGGGTTACTTACCAACGAGCAATTTGATGCCTGGGTTGACCCGAAGCAGATGATTTAAAAGTTAAATGTCAATAAACGAAAAGAGCTCTGGAAAAATCCAGAGCTCTTTTTGTATGTAGTGAACAAAGATTAGTTTCCTATACCGATACCAACACCAGCATTGATACCACGGAAAGCACCTTGGATAAAGTATTCACCGTGAATAGTGAGGATAAGGAGCTTCACACGAAGGCCAACACCCGCACGGAGGTTATTCTTGGCTTCAGAAGCGATATCGATAGGATCGGTAAACTTGGTTACGGTTACTTTTCCATTGTCGGGATCTAAAGGATTGGCAGTGTTCGCATAAACACCTGATTCAATGGCGTAATCACCTGCGGCCTTCATCGAGAAACTGCTGTTGGCAAAACCCACGCTCGCATAAGGAGTGATTACCGGCAATTTACGAGAGATAATCAAACCAAAACCCATACCGCGTGCTCTGATGGCCAACTCTTGTTTCGCTAAACTTGGATCATTAGGGCCAGTGAAGCCTTCGTAACGATATCCCAAACCAGTTGGACCTGCACCAGTAGGAACTGGCATGTCGAAGCCCAATGAGAAGTTAAAAGTACTGTAGTTGAAATAACCTGTAAGGTCGAAAGGCAACAAGCCAAAACCTGGAATCCACTGCTTCAAGTCGTGTTTCACGCCTATACCAAATAAGCCAACTTTACCACCAACACTACCGCCGGGAATATCCAATTGTGGTAAATAACGAATAGTAACCTCTGTTCCTTTGATTAAACCAATAGACAATTGAGCCATTGGAAGTGGCATAAAATTGATGCCTAAGCCACTTGGCATATTAAAATCCGACAGCTTTACAGAGTCATTTGGGTTGGGTGTAGCAGGATTTAATGCATAAACCCCAAAAGAAGGGGCGCCAGCATCGCTCCCAAAAATCGAAGGACCAGAAGTAGAACTACCTGGGTTTAATCGAAGTGCACCTCCCAAATTCAGGTCTGCTACATTGTAGCTTAGTTTTTCATCCGGCACTTGAACTAGCGTAGGAACAATGGTCAAATAAAAGCGAGCGAGCTTGAGCGGCTTACCGGTATTGTACCAGTTATTGTTGAGTGCAACGCCAAAAGCTTCGCCGAAAGGCTGAAAATAGGCATTCATCAGAATGTTGGCATCGGCTACTCCGGCGCGAAGAATATTGGCAGCATCGGATTGTGCAGAAGCCTGTCCGATCGAAAGTGCGGCTATCGCCGTACCAGTCAGAAAAAGTTTAGACAGCAGTTTCATAAGTGTTGGTTTGGATTCTTTTGCTTCAAATTTATACAAATAGTAATATGTACATGTAAAATCAATAAAATATACCCGCATTATGGTAGAGGGCTATCGGTGCAAGAGGGTATGTATTGCCTCCGTCACTTGCGCCACTTGTATTCTGTTCATGCAAGGATTTTCAGGAAAAACGCAGTTGAGTTGATCGCACGGATTACATGCTAATTTCACATGTATAAAGGCATTCTGATTTCCATATGGTGCAAAAATTTCGGGTTGGCCAGGACCAAAGAGTGCTAAAGTTGGGGTTCCAGAAGCTGCAGCAATGTGCATAGGCCCACTTTCATTGCCCACCATAACCATTGCTTTTGCCACTAAAGCAGCATAATCGAGCAAACTTCCTTCGTCGGCAAAAGAATAGGTTTGGAAAGGTATTTTTCCTTGTATTCGTTTAATATCGGCTACATCTTCGGCACCACCAGCAAATACTATGGCACAACCATATTCGCTATGTAAATAAACAGCGAGATCGGCCCAGCTTTGAAGCGACCAACGTCGTAGTAGTTTCCGGGCACCTGTATGAAATACCACAAAACGATCGAGGTCATGACGTTGCAAAAAAAGCAGTGCTTGTTGTTCGTTCCGGCGCGACGGGTAAATTTTTGGAACTGGCTTTTCTTTCAGCTGCCCTAGAATGGGCGCCAGTATTTGCTGATTAAATTCTACTTCGTGCAACTGCTGTCGCTTGAACAAACGATTCAAAAACCGATGGGTACCTCGATCGAGCCTGAGTTTTGGTCGCTGTCCCCACGCAAAACGAAGGCTATTCCAATCTCCCCGTAAATCAAGTATCACATCGTATCGGCCACTGAGTTCTTCGTACTTAATTGCGATATCATTCAAATGAGGATCGTTTTGAACTAGTCCTTTCATCAGTGGTTTACAGAACAATGTAATCTCACTATCGGGGAAACGTTCGCGCAATAGCTGAAACACGGGCAAAGTGGTAACCATGTCGCCAATTTCATCAATCCTGAATATGAGTATTCGCTTGGGTACTACTTTAGCAGTAGAACGGAATAAGTTTATCCAGGCACTTGTGAGCCACGAGAAGAAAAAAAGAATACGTTCTTCGGCAATCATCTTATGGCCAAAGTTCAGAATAATCGGTCAACTCACCTATATTTAGCACACTTCGCTGGAAAATGCGCAAATTGATTTCGCAGGCAGGCCTGCTAATGGGCTTAAATTTACTTGTAAAGCCGATTTTTATATTGGGAATCGACCGGCAAATGCAAAATCTTGCTGGCCCCGAAGCCTATGGAAGCTACTATGCTGCTTTCAGCTTCGTGCTTTTAGGAAGCATGTTGCTCGATGCAGGCCTATCTAATTACAACGCACGGCGAGTAGCTATCGACCACAGCCAAGTAAAGTCAACCCCGATATTTTTAGGCTTACGCCTGTCATTGGCTTTGGTGTATGCACTCGTCACCTTGCTGGCTGCGTGGTTGCTCCGCTATCAGTCAACCCTGTTGACCTTACTGGTCGTTAACCAAATCCTCAACTATACCCTTTTTTACCTTCGTTCGAATCTTCAAGGTTTACAGCTATTTGTACGCGATGGGGTGTTAAGTGTGCTGGATCGGAGCTTGACCATAATTTTTTGTCTTCCATTATTTTTCGGATATGCGCTAACAGGAGAATTGCTCTTTGACTTCGTGTTGGTCCAAACAGGCGCCTATCTCACCTCTACCCTGATTGCACTGCTTTGGAACAAACCATTTAGCACGCTTCTTCCGCAATTTTCACCAAAAGAGCAATGGCAGCTTCTGAAACAGACTTTACCCTATGCGCTGTTGGGTTTGCTGATGACCTTTTATGCACGAATTGACGCGGTAATGTTGGTTAAACTCCTCCCCGACGGTCATTTCCAAGCGGGTGAGTATGCTGCTGGCTACCGCCTTCTCGATGCGATATCGAACATTCCGCTCTTACTGAGCGGCATGTTGATGCCTGTTTTTGCTAAAAAAATACGAGAAGGGCTCTCTACCGAACGAACAGCTCTCCTGGCCGGCTTGTTCTTACTCGGCACGGCTTGGATAGGCGCAATGAGCTGCTACGTTTATTCCAACGAGGTGCTAGCAATACTGTATCAACATACGAGCGACGCGCAAAGCGAAGTATTTCGTTTGTTAATGTTGAGCTATCTGCCCATTGCAGGACTATACGTTACAGGCTCGTTGCTTACCGCCTCCGGAAAAATGAAATTACTGAATTCACTCTCGGCGATAGCGCTATTGACCAATGTGGCATTAAACCTCTGGCTCATTCCAAATTACGGTGCAGTTGGTGCGGCGGCAGCTACGCTCTTTACTCAATTTGTCTTGTTTATCGCGCAATTATTTCTTGCCATCAGGCTCCAATCTTGGTCATTGAATGCCGGGCTCGTTTGGCGATCGATACTATTCATGTCGCTTTCTGGCCTTGTCACTTGGTTTTCACCAACTTTTGGCTTTGTTTGGGGATTGACGCTATCACTTGTTGGCGGGCTGTTGTTTCTACCGCTTTTGGCACCATCACCCGTTCAAGAATTTCAGAAATTGATAAGAAGGCAGTCATAATTCCTTCAATTGCCCGAAATCCTCTTAATTTAGTCGGAAATTTCAAGCCAATATGGGCGAAAACCAAACTGTTGATTACCGATTTGACTCCTTGAGTGTCATTGCCTTCTTTTTCAAATGGCGTAAAGAAATCATCATCGTAAGTGCTGTTGCAGCTCTTGCGTCGGCAATTTTTTCGGGACCTACTTTCATCAAACCAAAATTCAAAAGCACGGTAATTTTATATCCGGCCACCACCAACTCTATCTCGAAGGCGTTATTGAATGAAAACAGCTTTGATCGGGAGGATCCCCTGGCATTTGGTGAGGAAGAACAAGCTGAGCAGCTAATACAAGTTTTGTACAGCGACGATATTCGAGATAAAATCATTAGCAAATACAAGCTGATGGAACACTACGACATCGACAGCACATCGAAAACCAAATACACCAAACTGTACAAAAAATTCAGCGACAATATCAATTTCCGCCGTACGGAATACATGTCGGTAGAAATTCAAGTGCTCGATACAGATCCTAAAATGGCTGCCGACATAGCCAACGACATTGCACAAATGCTCGATGATCAAAAAAATGCCATTCAACGAGAGCAGGCGCTAAAGGCCTTACGTATTGTTGATGCACAGTTTCAGGCCAAGAAGGATTTCGTGAATTTATTGAACGACTCGCTCAACTTTTTCCGCTCTCAAGGCGTATTCGATTACGATTTGCAAACCGATCACATCATGGAGCAGTACGTGATGGCATCGGCCCAAGCCTCCGACGCCGAAGCTAAGCTAGAGATACTGAAAAACAGCGGCAGTGATAAAGACACGGCTGTAATAAACAATAGAGCTCGTTTAGCTGGAGCCAAGAATACCTTAAAAACGTTGCAAACTCAGCTCGACCGCCTGTCGAAGTACGGTGGTGCCTATACCAGCGTTAAAGAGCAACTTGAACAAGAAAACGAAGAGTTGGTAAAGATTAGAATGCGCTACGAAAAGGCCAAAGTAGATGCTGAAGAAGCTTTGCCCGTAAAATTCGTAGTAAACTCTGCCAAAGTTGCCGAGAAAAAACACACGCCTGTACGTTGGCTGATTGTTGTACTGAGCACAGCCGGTGCATTTTTGTTATCGCTACTGGTATTGGTAGCTGTTGAGAATTACCGCTTTTTACGGGCTCAAAAACAAGGGTGATGCTGGAGCTACCGGCCATATCGAGGCGGGGATTTTTTGTGTTTATGGCTCTTTTTGTTGCCTTAAGCACCTACATGACCACACGCGAGCAATATTGGTTTCTCGCCGTACCGGTAGCTATGTGGTTCGTATATTTCATCACTTTTTCAATCGACCGTAGTCTGCTTTTTATCACAGCCGTAACGCCGCTGAGCATGTTAGTCGATTTAAAAGAAGTAGGCATTAGCTTTACTTTGCCTACTGAGCCTCTTTTGCTAGGCATGATGGTCTTATTTTACATCAAACTACTGATTGAGGGCAAGTACGACAAACGAGCATTTTTTCATCCTGTGACGTTGACGTTGGTTGCGTATTTGTTTTGGATGGTATTTACAGCCATCAATAGTACTCTTCCACTTATCTCGTTGAAGTTTATACTCTCCAATCTTTGGTTCATCACCTGCTTTTACTTTATTGGCATTCAGGTGTTTAGAAAGCGCTCCAATCTACATCTCTTTTTGTGGCTCTATCTAATCAGTATGTTGATGGTTTGCGGATATGCAATATTTCAACATGCTGGCGATGGTTTTACCAAACAAGCTGCTGATTGGGCTGCGCAGCCATTTGTCATCAATCACGGCATTTATGCGGCGATGATTGCCTTTTTCATGCCATTTGCCACCATTTACCTGCTACAAAGCCGATTATTCACCAATAAACCCTTGGTGAGCTTTATCATGTTGGGCATCTTGCTCTTTCTCACGTTAGCAATCATTTTGTCGTACACACGAGCAGCATGGGTAAGCGTTCTGGCAGCACTTGCCTTTTATGGTGTTCTTCAGCTTCGCATTAAATTTCAGTCGTTACTCATCCTTCTAGGCCTGTTAGTAGTTGGTTTTTTTGCCTTTCAAACAGAAATACTCATGCGTTTGGAACGCAACAAAACCGACTCAGCCACAGACATGAGCAAACATGTGAAGTCGATTTCGAATATCAGAACCGACGCCTCCAATCTGGAGCGTTTAAACCGTTGGTCGAGCGCTTGGCGGATGTTCCAAGAAAAACCTATTCTCGGCTGGGGACCTGGCACCTATATGCTAAAATATGCACCCTATCAAAAGCCCCAAGACAAAACTATCGTGAGTACCAATATGGCCGATATCGGTGGCATTCACAGCGAATACCTAGGACCACTGGTAGAGATGGGTATTCCTGGATTTTTGCTGTTTCTCACCTTCATAGGAGTTGTACTACAGCGTGCCATGAAGTTGTATTATGAGCTCCAAAATGGGTATATGCGACAAACCGTGCTCATGTTGCTTCTTGGCCTAATCACGTACCTAACGCATGGATTTCTAAACAACTATCTCGATATCGATAAAACCGCTGTGTTGTTTTGGGGCTTTATCGGTATGCTTACGGCCATCGACCTTTATCACCGAAACGACGGTGAACCTTCAGGGTTTGAAACGAACACTTAAAAGACTTATATCGTCTTCAAATTCGGCTTCTCCCTTGTGCTTACGTAAAGCTGTGACTATATTTTTATTGAGTTCGGCCAGCTTAGTACCTTGCCAATTCTTAACGGCTTCAACAACCCCTTCTGTACCGAAAGCGTAACCACGATAATTGGTGGCTTCGCTTACACCATCGGTAAAAGCAGTTATGACGTCGCCTGCTTGCAGTTGCATTTTTCCAACATTCAAGAAAGGTAATTGATCGAACATCCCAAGTATGGTTGTTCCCAATTTCAACTCATGCACTTCACCGTCTCGAAATAATAAGGGAGGCACATGTCCCGCACTGATGTATTTCAATTGACCGGTCTCTCGCTCTAGCTTGGCGATGAACAAGGTGATGAACTTCTCACCCTTGGTAATTGACAATACGGATCGATTCAACTCAGCAACGAGGCTCCTCAAATTCGGATGAAAGCGGATCAATGCACGCAAGTTTGCTTGAAAATTCGACATTAGCAGGGCTGCTGGTATACCCTTACCCGATACGTCGGCCACACAAAACACCTCTTCACCATCGGGTAAAGTCATGGCATCGTAGTAGTCGCCTCCTACATCGCGGTGTGGCAAATACACCGCCGACATTTCAACTTCCCCGTCATAGGGTAGGCTATCGGGAATGAGCATTCCCTGCATCTGGGCCGCTAGTGAGAGTTCGTTTTGAATTTTTTCCTGCTGAAGTCGATGCTTTTCAAGCTTCCTGTTTTCATTGGCCACAGCCACAATATTGGTTACCCCTTGCACATAACTTAGCACTTCTTTTCGTATATCAATATCGTCGAGCTCACATTCGCTCAATAGCACAAAGGCTATCGGATCTTGCTGGTAGAGAATAGGAACAACGCGTTCAAATCCGGGGAAGATGGTTTTGAGCTCATTGCTCAAAGTTCCCATATGCTTGTATGGCAACAACTTATCCGGCGACTCTGGGAATTCGCGTGTGTCCAGTAATCTCGAGCCATATTTTCGCCACTCCGGTTCAGGCAAATACAATAAAAAGCGTTTGAATCGGAGTTCTTCTGTGAGGAGATATCGGTAAATCTCGATTAATGCGTTGTTGGAGAAATTAAAATTAATGGCTTGCGTCAGCTGCAGCACGGCATCGAGCTGAATGTTACGTAATTCTAGTTTCCGGATTAAATCCAGGGCAACTTGTCCAGCATCGGTGGACTGTAACATGACTGCAGGCTCCATCTATTGCTTCGAAATTAGGTCTTTTCTATGGATCAACCGCGACGAAGCGCAATAAATACCGTCGTCTAAACTCACAATAGCGTTAAAAAAACTTAAGGAGCCCGCTCAAGCTCGTGTCTTTTAACACAAGGTCTTCTTATTCAATTCCTTATTGGAGTTTTATCTTAGCATCAAAAGCATCACTGAGCCCGTTACCCATCAAGTTAAATGCGAGCACCAAAAGTAAAATAACCAATCCTGGTACCAACGCTAAATACGCTGCATCCATCAAAATATAGGGATAATGTTCTTTAATCATCATTCCAAGCGTAGGCACAGGGGGCTGAACGCCTATACCTAAAAAGCTCAAGCCCGATTCCACCAATATTGCCGTAGCAAAATTGGATGCTCCGATGATAATTACAGGCCCCATGATGTTGGGAAGAATATGCCGCACCAAGATGCGCATTGGGCCAAAGCCCATGGCCTTGGCTGCCTCTACGAATTCCTTTTCGCGCAATGAAAGCACCTGTCCGCGAACAATCCTCGCTACGTCTACCCACATCGTTAGCCCCACCGCCAAAAACACCTGCCAGAATCCCTTTCCTAAGGCAAGTGAAAAAGCGATAACCAGCAATAAAGAAGGAATTGACCATGTGACATTGACAAACCACTGTATGAGCTGATCGACCCATCCCCTGAAATAGCCTGCAGCCATGCCCAAAGCTGTCCCGATGAGTATGCTGATGAGTACAGCCATAAGCCCCACTGCCAAAGATACCCTTAACCCGATAATCAACCGGCTTAATAAATCCCGACCTAAAGCATCGGTGCCCAGCCAATACTTGCGGTGAACAAGATAATTACCCATGGATGCATGGTTTAACGGGAGGTACTCAACTTTCACACCTCCATCATAAGGCACGTAACGGATACTATCTCCGATTACCTCAGCACTTTGTACGAGCATGTTTTGAACCGGCCTATCGTCGCCATTTATCCATAAACTGAGCCAAGAAGGTTCTGCAATACTCTCATCGCGACTTTGAATAAAAACTGCATCTGTAAGCGGCTTTCTGGCCACTAGGGCTAGCGTTTGATCATTGGCATTCGAACTTTTATCGGGCGTGATTAAATAGCCGGCAATCGCTATAAGAACTACCGCAAGAAGAAAAACTGCTGAGAATACGGCGGGCAAGTTCTTTTTAAAGCGCTTCAACAGAAGTTTAAATGGAGATTCTATGGTATATGAATTCATTTCAACTTTCGACCTTTCCACGTATATCCCCCAAATTGAGCAGTAACACCCATCACCAAAATATAAATAACATGAAATATTTGGACAAAAAGCAACAGCCTTAGTCGTTCTGAAATTCCGAAAAAAGAGCAAGCTCTTTTCATGAACAAATATTCCATTATCAATTTGATGCTAAACAGCACTACTGGTTGCAAAATTGATATGATGCCAAAAACTGAAAGAACTATGGAACAAAATAACCATAGATTATACAAATAAATAAATACAAGTTCGCGGGTAACTCCTGGCATGACATACGACCTACTTTTTGAAACCCATCTTTTGCGTTGATGATAAAAGTCTCTTATCGTTTTTGATGAATCCGTAAAAACTAATGCATCAGCAAGCAGTACAAATCGAACTGAACCGGGTTGATTGAGATGAATTTTATGCATCATAAATTCATCGTCGCCAGAAGCGAAGTGCTCATTCCCTTCAAAGCCATTTAATTCAAAGAACCTTTCCTTTCGGTAGCCAATATTTGATCCATGACACGTGTTTGGCTGTTTCAAAGAAATAGCAGCGGCACTTACGCCATGTACCGAAGCAAATTCAAGTTGCTGTAACTTTCCAAATAAACTGTTTTCTGTGAGAACAACAGGACCTACAACCATGTCAGGGTTATAGTAACTTATGACTCGATCAACCGCATTTAGCCAATCTACCGAACGGCGACAATCGGCGTCGGTTGCCAATATCCAATTGCCTCTCGATTCTTGGATTCCATAACTAATGGCTCCCTTTTTATTGGGTAGAAATCCGTCGTCGGCAGTACGTTGAAGCAATCGAAGGCGCTTGTCGCCAATTGACTTTACCATTTCTGCAGTTGCATCTTCAGAAAAATCATCAATTACAATTACCTCAAACCTATCTGCTGGAAAACTCTGAACTAGCAAGTCTTCAATGCATTGTTTAATCTTACCCTCTTCATTACGTGCCGCAATTAAGATAGAGTAAAAGTTTTCGGTAGAAAGATGCTCAGGTATCTTTTCAAAGAAAAGACTTCGCCAAGCGCTTAAATATTTAAGAACAAAGCCACTGTGCCAAAAAATTGCAACGCTAGTTATTACCCAAAAAACCATTTCGCTTCGAATTAATCAAAAGCACCCCTCCAACAGAAGCAGGTAAAATAACATTTATCAACCATAAGAGATAGGATGGCATAATCGCCAGTAATACTGACCCAGCTATAGGAAAAAATAATACGTATGCTATTCCTCCCTGAACACCTAAATCTGTATAAACCGAACTTGGCATTATTGCTTGGAACAAGAAAAGCAGTGGAAATAGAATAACAGCTTCGCTAAACGAGAAGGATAAGCCAACGAAGAGTGCTAGGCAGAACAACTGCATATATACAACCAAAACTCTAATAAAGGACAAAATCAGCAGTCGACATAAAGCAACTCTAGAGAAATGGGCTGAAAATCTAAGGTATTTGGTAAATCTCCTTCCGCGAGGGAGTCTTCGCAAGAGCATTAAGACCTTATTACTACCAAAAAATATACTCAATAATATACTAAAAGCGAATAGGACAATAATAGACCCTGCTTGCTTTAACCATTCCGGAAAGAATAAAGGCCAGTCGTACCAAAATAGTGCTATTCCTCCAAGAAAATAAACAACTACTAACGCACTTAGCGAAGAAATAAACGTCGCCGTAGTCGCTGGAATTCTATATCTCGACGGAACAAATAGAAGACGACCGGCAAATTCCCCAATCCTATTTGGTGTAAGAATCCCAACAGACAGTCCAACTAAAATTGCTTGAAACGCGAGGGATTGACTTATTCGGTACCGACCCTGTAATGCCAAACGCCATTTGTAGGTATCAATACTTATATTCCAAGGTACTAACAGTAATGCAACAAGGAGCCATAACACGTTATCGGTTGAAAATCTGGCCAAAAAATACTGCAACTTAATTGCATCGTCCCCCTCCTTATTAAACTGATAAACCAACCATATGAAAAAGACAATCCCCAAAATGGCATTCATCCACTTGAGTATTCTTTTCATATAAGTACCTTTAACGACATTCACAGCGCTCAAAGAAAACAAAAGTAATTGACTAGCACTAAAACTATCAACGAACGTATTGTGCTTGGCATCGACCCAGGAACCACTGTCATGGGCTTTGGCCTCATTCGAGTTAAAGGGAAACAAATGGAACTCATAGAGTTAGGCATTTTGCGCTTGGATCGGATTGCAGACCACGCTGTTAAACTTCGAGCTATTTTCAACGAATTAATTCGAATCATTGACTTGCACCACCCTGATGAACTTGCCATTGAAGCCCCTTTTTATGGCAAAAACGTACAATCGATGCTCAAACTTGGCCGTGCACAGGGGGTGGCCATTGCAGCTGCCTTGTCGCGAGATATCCCAATGACCGAATATTATCCTAAAAAAATCAAACAGTCGGTTACCGGCAATGGTAATGCATCTAAAGAACAGGTTGCTGCTATGCTCGATACGCTTTTAAATACTACACTTGCAGCAGAAAAACTAGACGCAACTGACGCCCTTGCAGCAGCTGTTTGCCATCACTTTCAAACAAGCAACGGTATAAAAAGTACGGGTGGCAAAGGATGGAAAGGCTTTTTAGCCAACAATCCCGAGAAAATTATAGGTAGGACCTAATTCTTGCCGCTACACCTGCCAATTCTTCAGCAGAAGGTTTCAACTTTGGTTTTGTAAAATTGATATCACCAACCTCTTGCAGCGGTACAAGATGTATATGAGTATGCGGAACTTCAAGACCAATTACTGCAACTCCAAGCCTCTTGCAAGGTATGGCCTTCTCAATTGCTGGTGCCAATTTTTTGGCGAACAACATTAAGCCAGTCAAAATATCATCTTCCAACTGAAAGATGTAATCTACTTCTACTTTAGGGACTACCAACACGTGTCCAGATACTAATGGCATTATATCTAGAAAAGCGATGAAGTTTGCATCCTCCGCGATTTTATGACAAGGTATTTCTCCTTGAATAATACGGGTAAAAAGGGTCGCCATTACACCGTGATTTCGAGTATTTCAAACTTCACAACGCCTGTAGGAACTTGAATTTCTGCAATTTCACCCACTTTCTTACCCAGCAACCCACTACCAATGGGGCTATTTACAGAAATTTTTCCGGATTTAAGATCAGCCTCCTTTTCTGAAACCAAGGTGTACTGCATCGTAGTGCCGTTGCCTAAATTTTTAATTTTCACTTTTGTCAGGGCTTGCACCTTACTCGTATCTATTTGACCTTCCTCAATTAATCGAGCATTCCCAAGAAGTCCCTCTAACTTGGCAATTTTCATCTCCATCAGTCCTTGTGCTTCTTTGGCAGCATCGTACTCAGCATTTTCCGATAAATCACCTTTATCGCGTGCTTCTTGAATTGCTTTTGCCATTTCAGACCTACCTCTGGTGCGTAAATCGTTAAGTTCTGCCTTTAGCTTCTCAAGACCTTCCTTTGTGAAATAAGATACCTGACTCATATTATTGGTATTGGATGTAAAAAAAAGAAACGCCCCAACCGAAGCAGGGCGTTTCTTATACAAAGGTACTAAAATCAGAGTAAAATTCTCACTCCATACATATGTGTGCCGTTAAACGGCTGTGTGGAGCGGTATGCATAATCGAGTGCAAAACGACCTTTACCGAATGGCGCATTTACCGTGAAACCAGCACTGATGAAGTTGTTCGCATTCAACCGTAAAGCTGCGTCGTTTAAACCATCTTCGTAGTTGTAACCGGCACGAACTGCAAAATAACCCTTCCAATTAAACTCACCCCCTAAACCATATTGATCAGAAGTAAAGGAATTCGAAGTAAAATTACCTGCTACTGTTAGCTTGTAATCTTCGCTTCCTGCTAAGAAAAAGTCGTACGATCCGCCGATGTTCATTAACGAGGGCAGTTCAAACAGCTGTGAACGTTGTGCAAGCGTTAATGCCACAGACGAACCCTGCATTGTACCGCGTGCCGACAAACCATCGCCACCAAAGGCCATTGGAGTGCCGACATTTCGAAGTGCAATACCGAATTTAATGCGGTCCTTTTCACCGGTCACGTACTGGATACCCGCATCAAATGCTGCTCCCTGCGAACTCACATCGGTGATCGATTGAGAAATGATTCTCAAGGTGATGCCCCCGTGAATACGCTCAGAAAACGAACGTGCATAAGATACGCCTAGATTCACGAAGCTAGGCTTGAATACACCTAAACCTCCATCTGGGTTATTCACTTGGGTAATTTCTATCTCACCTGCATCGATCGACATAACTGTCAAACCAAGTACACTTGATTCGTTCAAACGTTGACCTACACCAAAGGCATTGATGTATAAATCTGTCCCACTCATCCAAGTAGTACGGGTAAAGTTCAACTCGGTCTTTTTCAAAAAGGCCAAGCCAGCTACGTTCATCCGTTCTGCTTCAATTCCCCTCACGTTAGCTGAGTTGATACCTGCCCATCCACCGCTTTGCGCCCACGGCTGAATAAGTAGTTCAGTAGCACCTGCCTGACCGCGACGGTCAGGGTTGCCGGCATGTGCCGCCATTGCGGCACATACCAACACCAGAGATGCAAGGCTGATTCTTTTTATGATAGTGCTTTTCATTGCTTTTTCGCTTGAGAGATTAGAAAGTATCAAGGTCGACAGGACGTGTAACACCAAACCATTTCACCACTTTTTCACCGAGTGCTCCAGCATCGACATGAATAATATACATGCCACTTGAAATCGGAATTCGTTCTTGGTTCAAAAGATCCCAGTCTACAAAAGTGAGTACATCGTCTTTGCGTAGCGTACGCACTAACGTTCCGCTCATGGTGTAGATTCGAATGGTACACGATTGAGGTAGGTTAGTGATTTTCACCCGATTATCGATCTGGCTCACTTCGTAGTTCGATGCAGCATAGTATGGGTTCGGAACTACACGAATGAGATCCAAAGCACTCTTAGCAGTTGTCATATCGTTTTTGATAGGAGCAAGTGAGCTCGTATTGATACGATAACGAGGTGTAGCTGCATAAGAAGTATTCAAACCAATTGTGTTGTATCTCAGATAACGACGACCCATGCCAATTCTAATGGTAACATCGCTGCTCAAAAATTCGCGACCAGTTGTTTTCAACGGAATTGCTGTATACATCACATCTGCATAAAATGTTCGCATCGTTTGAAGTGTAGCTGCGGTTGGATTGTTCGTTGGCGAAGGATTGCCTAACATACCGTTCAAAACACGCCAAGGTCTGTCGGCTTCATCGTAGCGTGAACGCAGGACGTAAATGAAGTGCTTACCGCCAAATACAACCTCAGGAGCTCCACCGGCACCAGCAACTTGAACACTATCGTTCGGGTTCCAAACCATGTCACGTCCGTTTTGGCTAACCAAACGGCTATCTTCTGCAAAGGCAATGTTCAAACGTTCACCTGTTTCAAGGTTAATTGCGTAACCAGGGAACCATCCTAAGCCATTTCGAGCATCGCCATCAGGTTGCCCTTCTTTGTTTACAGAAGGAGCTATACGGATACCGTGACGACGCTGTGTTCCTTCGTTTTGGGCATTCTGCTCGCCTGCTTCAACAACAACCGCTCTAGTCCATTTTGATTTGTCCGGAGTAATCACCAACTGTATGCTGTACAGGTTGTTAATACCAAACCAAGTTTCTCGTAAACCTTTAGCCAAAGCACCTGTTCCGCCAGGGAAGTTGAATAATCCTGGGTGCTGGGCTGAAGTTTGCGCATAACGCATCGGAGAGAAAGTGCCTCCTCTTGGTATATTCAAACCTCCTACACTTAATGAGCTAGCAACAAGGTTTTGGAACGCCTTATTCGGGTCACCATTCGGTATCAAGGGGTCAGTAGGATTGCCCGCTTGAATCCAGTCTAAAATCTGTGGTCCGTCAAAATCAGGTACAAAACTTAGCCATTGGTTCTGAGCGCTTGGGAATTCTATTCCTGATTCAAGAACGGAGTTTCCATCGTCTGGTGTTTCACCTGGATTCGGGAAGTTTCTTACGATAGCCGAGAAACCTAATTTCCTGAACACTACATTCGATTCATAGTAACCTAGTATTTGTTCAGATCCCAAGGCGATGGTTGTATCCGAATGAATGGTATCACCTTCAAATAAAACGTACCACCGTGAGTTGTTCGTGATCTCCGCGCTGTCGTTCGGGTTATTCGAATACATCGCCAATATCATTTCTCCTTGAGGTATTGATGTTGGATCATTCACCTGAATGCTTACTGGCCCAAAGCCCTTTTGATAGGTCACATTTGGAGCAAAACCATTTGTAATGATTTCGTTCAAAGAAGCATCGGTCAAACGAAGCACGTTGCCTCCATTACCTTGGCCTTCCAAACGGGTAATCTCAGGTACATCCCCGTATTGGGCGTTCAAAATCAAACCGTTGAAGGTAGGTTCCCATTTGTGCGGGATACCAGTATAAGTTCTTACGTTGTTACGGCCTTCGAGATAAGCCTTGGTTTGACCAGTTTTAGTAACCGGATCAAATTCAGCGTAATTATTGTAACCATAAGCGACAACCGTGTAGTAATAACGTTTGAAGTTCACCAATTGATCGCTACCCTCAGCAAATAGGTCACGGGTTAACCTCAACGACATGCGTACACCTTCGTTGGCACCACTCACTGCAATGAAAGGTACATCCTTGTCCATGTCTGGATTATAATCCCAGTTCACAATTTGGTCAACACCGTTGCGGATGTCACCTTGATACACCAGACGGGCACGATTCAAGTCATTTAACTCGCCCAATGATACGTTAGAGGCTGCCAATTGATATACTTTGAACCCTTCAAAACGATATACGGTATCGAATAATGGTGTGCCTGGAGGTAAATTCTGGTTCTGAGCAACGATGATTGGGTCAATTTCGCGGTATTTCAAACCGAAATTGTTTGACGCCGTTTTGTAAGTGAAGTTCAAGATGAGCTCTTGATCCAACTCAACAATATCAACATCCGGCGCATCAGGTCCGTCGAGTGTTTGGAAACAGTTTTCAAATAAAGTCTGGGCCTTTGAGTCGGCACGGAGCAATAAGTTGAACGAACCAGTGGCACCGCCCGAAGTAGCACGTGCCCAAACCACACCAATGGTGATGAAGTTTACAGCGCCTGGTTGGAGGGTAAATGGGCCTGCAGACTGTACAAAACGACGGTCGGCTGGTACGTTCGGAGTTGCACCCGGACCAGGATTGGTTTCACTCCAAGCGAATGGAGGAGCAATTGGATTAGCACAACTTCCACCTATACCCCATCCAATTGGATCGGAATTACCAGGGAACATGATCGTGGTAGGAATATTAGACGCTCCACCTGAACCAGGGTAGCCATTTCCACCGTACACCATGGGGGTGTTGTCTTTCCAACGACCAATCATGTAGTTGTAAGCGTGTTCGGCGGTGGTAGGGTTACCAATTACAGTTCCATCGTTGTTAAAGTACAGGAACTTAGCCATAATGATACGCTCAGTAACTGGATCTGGGTCACAACCAAATGGTACAACTTCGTCGATAGTACAGTCACGGTCATTGTCTACCCCGTCGTTTGGATCTGAAAAAGGTCCTTCAAAGAAGTCGACACCTACTGATGGAGGATTGGGGCCATACCCTTGTATACCCTCATCGTCATCGTCACCGTTGTAACAGATACCCAATCCACGAGGTACATCGCAACCTACAAAGTCGTCAGCTGCTTGTCCAAGATCTGGATCCACCCACTGAGCCATGTAGGCTTCGGTAAGAATGGTGCTCGAGCGGTTAATGATTTTATTGGTGTAAAAGGTCATGTTGTTCAACTCGTCATTCGACTGATAGGCGAATGCCTGTGTTTGAATTTCCATACCGATGGGTACCGATCCTGAACCAGGTGTATTTCCTTTATCATTCACAACCCACCATATACTTTGGTCACCAAAAACATCTGGATAATCTCCAGTAGCCGGATCGTAGGTGCCGTTACCGTTCGCATCAACATATGGCGCCATATTAGCATCCTGACTCAAGCTCACGTCGCCAGCAAAAGGCCAGTCACGAATAGCTGCAGGCATTACGTACGCAGGATCTTGCGATAAAGTAGCCAAGATATGATCTTGGATTTCTTTACGCGTTACCTTCCACTGACGGTCCCAACGACGACATTCATCGCGTGTGATGGTTGCATCGACAGTACTCAATGGGCCCGGCCAGAAACCAATACCCAATACCGATGTTTGGCGATACGTTTGTGCAGCCACCTTCAGTGTTCCACCTGCATCTTTACCACCTACCCAAATCGAGCCAGCAAATAAAGAATGTTTTTTTGGTGCCGCTGGGTCATCATTTTTAGGGATTTCGTAGCGTGCGTTTCCACTCGAGCCTTGATCCCACCACATATCACCACCGTTTAGAATCAACGCCCGAACGTTGTTGATATCCAAGTTAGTCCTGGCTGAGGCTGGTGTACAAGTAGAGGCAACTCTACCTTGTACCATTGCAGGATTAGCATTTCTCGGCTGTGGGCCACGGTCTTCGCGGGCGATTGCTGCGCTCGCACTCAACGAAAGCACCGCAATCCCGGTCAACACTTTTCTCAATTTATTCATTGCTTTCATAATTTTTTCTCTTAGAAGTTCAAGCGAATACCAAGACGAGTTCTACGAGGCAAGCTATAATTGCCTGGATCCATCATTGAAGCACGGTAGAGATCAATGAAAGACTGGCGATCGAGCGCTGCCTGTAACTGTTGAGCACCTAAGTCACTGGTCAAGAAGCCGTCGTCATCAGGGTCACCGGTGAACTGGTAAACACCTATTACGTTACGGGCATCGAGCAGGTTGAGAATCTGAACGTATACGTTGATTGTACTTTCTTTTTGCTTGTTGTTGTCGGCACGTCCGTACTTGAAGGTAAAGTCCTTATCTACACGCAAATTCATACGGAACTGCCAAGGTAAACGGCTACCGTTGATACCACCTCTTAAAGTTGTACGGCCTTGTAAACCACCGGCAACGTCACCATCAGGAGTTACAAACGACTGACGTGAGAACGGTGTGCCAGATATGGCATTCGCAACCAAGTTGAAACCTACACCTTCGAGTATACCAAAG
Source organism: Chitinophaga pinensis (assembly GCA_943369355.1). Classification (GTDB taxonomy): domain Bacteria; phylum Bacteroidota; class Bacteroidia; order UBA7662; family UBA7662; genus UBA7662. The sequence goes on from CALRMX020000004.1 coordinate 199,510, forward strand.
CCATTAATACGTGGTCCATTGTAGTTTTTGCCTTCTCCGAAACGGAAGTCTAAAGTACCTACTACACGGTGACGAGCATCAAAATTCAGAGGAATTGGTGTACGCAAGTTGTCGATACCAGCCTGAATGATGTTTGCAGCTTGATCAGGTGCTGAACCAGTACCATCGGCAAATTGAAGGGTATAACTCGCATTGATACGTACGTTACCGGTACGACGCAAGTCATAGGCCAAAGTCAAACCTTTAACTGTACCGAAGTCGATGTTGCCATAGGTTTGGTAATCGACAGGGTATGCAAATGGCACGTTGATGATTTGAATCATGCTGCGAAGCTCACGATAGAAACCACTGATGGTTAAAGCTGAGGTTCTGTTCAGTTTTTGTTTGAAACCAATCTGGTAGTCAATTGTGCGTTCTGGAGCCAAATTCGGGTTGTTAATTACACCACCCACTTGTTGCAAGAAGTAATACTGACGAGGGTCGAAGCGGAGGAAGCCGCTTGGACGCTGTGTTAGTACGTCGTAGTGAGCAAAGAACTGCGCTTCATCCGAGATAGGGAACGAGAAGGCAATACGTGGCATGATGTTAATCTGAGGCGTATAATCGGTAAATGCTGATGCGTCTACCTCGTTTTGACCAGGATTAACCAAATATGGTTGAACCCTACCTGAAGAAGATGCCGCAGCTATACCTGAAGCGTTTCTCAGTTCTGTGCCTTGTGCGTTAAACCAGCGATTACCACTGCGATAACCCAAAATGGTAGGTGAAGGCAAATTGACATCATTCACATAAACCACATAGTCGTTGCCCATAGTACCTGGGTGTGCACCGTTAGGGTTAAGCGAACCTTCTACTTCCCCTACAGTCCGTGCATTGTACAACAAGAATGGATCTTTGAGCACAGGTTGATTGGCATCGAAACGGTCAACGCGGACACCAACACGGAACACGAGGTCGTCGAAATCAAATTTGTCTTCTATAAAACCGGCCATGTAGATTGGCGAGAATGGCGCAATCGGACGGTTCTGACGATCGGTAAAGAAGTCAAACTGACCTGGAGTGCTGCTCAACTTGTTGCCCAAGTAATCGTAACCGAAATAATTGATGTAGGAGTTGCCTTCGTTCAGCAATTCTGTTGCTGAGAAGAAGCTTAACTTCATTTGGTCGGGGTTCAAATTGTCGACATTGATGAAATCGGTAGCTCCAGCACCTAAAGATGCGCGTAATCCTTTGTCGAAATCTGACTGGTTCGAGGCAATCAAACGGTTATAACGAACAGTATCTGGGAAGAAAGGATCGTTTCCGATAGGATTGGTCAAATCAAGATCGAGAATATGACGGTTGGTGAGTGAGCGTGCCAAACCCCAAATACCGATACCTCCAGCGAATGGATTCATGGTGTAACTGCGGTCGATACGCTGATCGTATTCAAAACCCATTTTCAATGAATGGCCTTTGATGTCGGCAGAGAACATGGCGGTTACGCGATAAGCATCGTTATCGCTAAATGAGTAACCTCCGAATTGGCGGCCTGGAGAGTTCCAAATGCCGTACACGGTTCCAGGACGAAGACCGTTAGTGAGTCCGCCAAACTGGCGTACTTCATTGAGGTTATTGAATTCCACCAAATTCAAGGTATTGAAGAACGAAGTTCCCCAATTGGCGAGTTTCGGATCAATGGTACCGGGTGTGAATTGCAAATTTCTATCTGCAAAACCGTTTTGCTCGATTACATCGAAAAGTATTCCGCCAATATTTACTTGAGTGGTAGCAGCATTAAATGACTCTACGGTTTCGTAATTGTACTTACCAATGTAGCCGTAATTGAATGCGTTTATTCCTAAACCATCACCACCATCTTGATAGGTGGTGTTCTTAGTATAGTCGAACTGAATCGAGTAATAAGCATTCTTTACAGTACTGGTTGTTTGTTCACCGCTTCTGCCGAAGTTCTGACGGAAACGCGCATACATACGATAGGTATTGTTCTCAAAATTACCCATGTTGTCACGGTTCAACAGACTGTTTGCACGTGCATATTGTTTACCAGCAGTGCGGTCGTAGTTTCCGCCCAAGGTAAAGCTGATCATATCGTTTGGCTGGAAGTCGATTTTACCTGCCAAGCTAATACGGTTACGATTCGCATTTGGGCGAACGCGCTCCAATGTCATGTCGCTGGCACGAACAAATTCTGCATTTTGGTTAACACCGGTGCCGAATAAGCCTGGGCGATATGGATTTGCAATAAGGTTGTTGTAAACATCGTCGTTCAACATCCAAACACCTACGGCAGATGGGTTGGCATCTTGTTGCGTTTCGAATTCACCTGAGATGAAATAACCCAACACAGATCGCTTCTCTTCTCCTACTTTTTTCATGAGGAGCGGCCCTGAGAAGTTGAGCGCAAAAAGGTGGTAACCATACGGTTCCAAGACAAAGGCCGAGCTCAACACTTCAGCTCCACCGAAGAAGGTACTTGATGGACCACGTGTAGTGATGTTGATGATACCACCTGTCGCATCTCCGTACTGAGCCGGAATACCACCTGTGATTACGGTAGTTTGTTCGATGGCAGCGTTGGGGAGGTTGGTAGAACCACGTACACGAATACCGTCGATGAAGTATTCGGTAGCGTCGGAACGCGAACCACGCACGTTCAATGCGCCGCCCTCATCCTGCTGGAAAACACCTGCCGAGGTTGCGGCAATCGAGTTCACGTCGCGGGTAGGAAGAGCCGCAATTTCTTCGCGGGTTACTGTACCACCGGTTGATGTTTCATCTTTTGAGATCAGCGGTACCTCATAATCCTGAATGATAATTTCTTTCAGGTTAATACCGGAACTCAAGTTGATGTTCACGAAGGTGGTTTTGTCGGATGTAACCAGGATGCCTTTGAGCTCTGCCGGGTTGAAGCCAACGTACGAAACTTTGATTTCGTAGCGGCCAGGAGGCAGGGCACTGAAGCGATAGTTACCGTCCACATCGGTGGTTGTACCACCTTTCTGTACGCCATCCCTGAATATAACTACGTTTGCGAAGGGTACTCCCTCTTTCTTCGCTTCGTCGAGGACTTTGCCTTTGATACCACCGGTACCAGCTTGTCCGAACGCTGCGATTGTCGCAAACAGTAGCAGGATGAGACTCAAGTAGAACTTTCTCTGCATAGTTTGATTTCGCTTTAGGTGTATTTGAAGTTCAAGTTAGATTAAAATATGGGTTGTCAAAACAGTTGATAGTTGTTTTGACGAGGAGTTGACATTGTTAACAAATTGCCCGAGGCAGGTATAATTATCATCATTTCACATTTTTTCACGAAACGGGATGCAACTTAAGCGTAAAAAATTTCAGTTGCAAGCACTTATTTACATTGAGGTAATGAAAATCTAAACCATCTTCATGGCTATGAAAAACCGTATTTGTGAACTTTTTGGCATACAATACCCGATCATCCAAGCGGGTATGATTTGGTGCAGTGGCTGGGAGCTTGCTGCAGCTGTCAGTAAATCAGGGGGTTTGGGTATAATTGGTGCTGGATCTATGTATCCCGAAGTACTGCGCGAACAGGTGCGCAAACTCAAGTCGACTACCCAAGCACCCTTCGCCGTAAACTTGCCTTTACTCTATCCGGCTATCGACGAACATTTAGCCATCATCAAGGAAGAAGGCGTGCCGATTGTGTTTACCTCTGCTGGAAATCCAGCCAAGTACACCGCCCAACTCAAAGCTGCTGGTAAAACTGTGGTTCACGTAGTTTCAAATGTAAAATTTGCCATCAAGGCCAGAGATGCTGGCGTAGATGCTATCGTTGCTGAAGGTTTTGAGGCTGGCGGACACAACGGACGCGAAGAAACTACCACCTTATGCCTTATTCCAATGGTTCGCGATGCGGTCGACATTCCGCTTATCGCCGCAGGCGGTATAGCCGATGGCCGCGCCATGCTTGCTGCCTTTGCACTTGGTGCAGAGGGCGTGCAGGTAGGTAGTCGTTTTGTAGCTTCTACCGAATCATCGGCACATCCTGCCTTCAAACAAACTGTTGTGCAAGCTGGTGAAGGGGCTACGGTACTCACCCTCAAACAGCTCACACCGGTAAGGCTCATTCGCAATGCTTTTTACGAAAAAATTCAGGAGGCAGAGGCTGCAGGAGCTTCTCCCGAAACCTTAGCCCATTTGCTGGGAAGAGGTCGCGCAAAAAAAGGCATGTTCGAAGGCGATTTGCAGGAAGGAGAGCTGGAAATAGGTCAGATTTCGGCCGCCATCCGAGACATACGGCCTGCTGCCGAAATTCTCGACCAGATGTGGCAAGAATTTCTGCAAGCCCGGGAACGAGTTGGAAATTTGAAGTTTTAGAGTATTTCTAGCACCGACCGAAAGGCTGCAAAACGGCCGTTGTAGCGCTCGGCATGGTCTTTTTGTAAAGCCGGAGCAAATTCGCTGAAGTAACGGTTGAGTGTATCTTGGTCGGGGCAGTGGTACTGAAAAGCAAAACTTATCCCCGCATCGGCCTCGGGTACTGGTACCAACATCCGACAAATTCGGTTCTCGGTAAAACAGCCAGTGGCCATTACCTCGGGTATGTGCTTTTGTTGCATCCACTCAAGCCATTCGTCGGCGATGGCGGGATCGATGGTTACGGTTACGTTATAAAGTAGCATATCAATTGAGTATGTCGCCACGCAACGTCCGAAAACGACGCCGCGCTTCGGCAATGTAGTGACTGTCGGGATAACGGGTGAGCAGTTGCTGATACAACTCCATGGCTGCAGCTTTGTCATTAAAGCGTAACTCGGTCAGGCGCGCCAGCCGGTACAATGCATCGTCGCCCATCAAATCGCTACCATGTGCTTCGAGCAATTTGCGGTATAGGCTGGCGGCTAAAGTATCGTTGCCTGTCTGTTCATAAATGAGTGCCTTGCGGTATAGCACATCATCGGTAAGACTATGTCCCGGGTAGTTGGATAAGAGACTGTCGTAGCCAGCCAAGGCATCCTCGTACTGCCGGCAAAACTGCTTTAAATCGGCACGGGCAAACTGTTCCATGGTATAGGTCACTGTGTCGAGATCAAAATTTTCGGTAATCAAAAGCGACAAGGCAATTGCATCGTTGGAGATACGCTGCGTGGTACTGGCTTTGAGTACATCGAGCTGGGCTTGCGACCACTCAAACTCACCCCTGTAAAACGATAAGCGTGCGTTTCGAAACTTCGCTTCTTGGCCCAGGGGTTCGTTGGGATAATCTTTTTCTACCTGTCCATACTTTAGAGCTGCATCCCAGTATTCTGCTGCCAACAAATAAATATCACCAAGGTCGAGCTTTACTGCGGCGAGAGTGCGCTGATCTCCTCTTCCTTCGTCGAGGGTGTATTCGAGTAAACTCATGGCCGAATCAAGCTCTTGAAGCTCGAAAGCCAAAATACCTGCCAGGGCACGCTTTACTTCCGGTAGATTGGGGAAAAGTGGAAATGCAGCAATGTACTCTTGATATTTTGCTGCCAAAGCCGACCATTCACTACGACTTACACGCGCTTTGCGCTGTAAACGTGCCTGCCCTACGGTCAACAATTTGTAGCGGGCTTCGAGGTATACCGAGCTGCCTTGTTGGTTGTCGGCAACGTATTGATACATTTCGGTCGCGGCGTCAAAGTCTTCATTTTCGACAGCCGCTGCTGCTAGCTGCATGACACGAAAACCCTGCTGGCGTAGTCGTTTGTCGAGCCCTTTGGCTTGAACAAACGCGGAGTTAAAATCACGTTGCTGAACGAACAGCCAAATCAATAACTCAGCATAGCTGATTTCATCGGGCCGTTGCCGGAGACCATCTAACAAACGATCGCGGAGTAATGAGAAGTCGTTGTCGTCGAGCCGCGCTTGCAGCATGTTTTGCACATAATCGATTTGTTGTGGCATGGCAGCCAGATAATCGAGATAGGCACCAATCATACCGCTTTTATTTCCCTGCTGCACATATACATCGGCAAGTTCGAGGGCAAACTCTACCGGTGAACCTAGCAGTTCTCTCCCCCGCAAATAAGCCTGACGGGCATAGTCGGCTTCGTTCCGTTGCCGAAATGCATTGGCCAAGGCCACAATTTGGGCACGAATACCGGTCATGTCTTTGATCAATTTGCCGAAATGCTGATCAGCTTTACGGCTGTTTCCTTCCAAACGGTAGCAGTATCCTTCGTCAACTTTATAACTCACGGCATTGGGGTCACGCTTGCTCTGGGCACGGGCCAACTTGGCCATATCGTCGTACTTCTTGAGCTGTTGCAGACTGTTAAACAGGTACTGATAATAGGTTCCAACCAAAGGCTCACGGTTGTGTAGGTCTTCAAAAACCTCAATGGCCTTGGTAAACTCGCCTTGCTGATAATATTGCAAACCCAGCTGAAAGCTCTGCGACTGCTGTGCAAAGCATATGTGGGGTGCTACAAAAAGAAAAATCAGTATTACAACTTGGCGCATGACTCAACTAACGGAAAAAATCTTAGAATGGTGCCCAAATTAAGGTATGACTACGGTTCGCGCAACATCAGGAAATTGACGCCAGCTTCGATTTAATTCGCCACCTGTTTCGGCCCATCGAACCAGATACGGGTAAGCTTCTGAAAGTTGACTGCCTTCTCGGGTTGGTCGCCAATTGCTTTCGAAAAACTCCACTCCCCAAGGAAAATTTTGGTACGAACGGTAAAAAGCATTAGGTAAGGTAAAATTCGTATTCCAGCGCCAACGCCTGATGGAAGCATCGTCTCCTGTTGAAAGCAGATTTAAATCGGCATGCTGGGTGGGAGGATAGCCAAAAACATGCACCTCCGATTTTTTATTGGTCGGTTTAAAGAGGTAAAAGTTAGGCCAAGGGTAGTTACCGCCTGTGGTATCGTTCCAACGGAAAGAGTAAACAAGTTCTTGTGGGGTGCCCGAAGGCCCTGTGCCATTATTGCTGTAATAGGGATTGAGCCAAGTCCGCAAATCGGGTATCAAATAGGCGGTGTTGAGGGAGGAATCGTGCATAACTGGCCCTCCGGGCTCAAAAAATATGGACGTATTTATGGCGTAATCGTAAGTGGTTCCGGCTATGGCTCGCAGATACTCAATGGCCAAACCGTATTCTTCTGTCAGGCTGTGCGACAATACTTTTAGGCGTCCTGTGCCTTGCACCAACGAACGGCGAGCATCGTACAGCAATTCGAATCGATGCCCAATAATCAAATCATTGAAGTCGAAATCGCCATTAAAAGGCCATCCTTCGTCGAATAAAACCATGTGCTGACCCTGATACGGCAAAAACAAACGTATGGCCAAAGTAGGATCGTTCGGGAACTCATCCCAAGGGTCGGGTATGCTGTCGCCATCGGCATCTGCTGCTGAAGCCCACTGCGTGACCGAGTTTGCGTTGAGATCGAAATTGATAGTAGTATTGGCTGCCGGAAAGTCGAGTACCTGTCCGCTTACGGGGCTGCTTAATCGTAAGGCGGGTAGCTCGGCCGAAACACGCACATTAAAAACAGCCTTTCCATCTCGGATGAGTTGCCTGTCGATTCGGCTGTTTTGCAAATCGAGTAGGTCAAATACTTGCCCGTCGCGATTGGGGAGGTTCACCGTGATGATGAAATTACGTATGGCTCCCCAGCCAAAACTCTGCGGTACAGTCATATCGGTAAAGTTCTGCTGCAAGGGCGCTGGATCTTTACCACAGGCGGCGAGGAGCACCACGAGCCACACGGCTGCAAGCCAATGTATTTTCAATGTGTGATTGCGATGGGCCATGTATCTTTACCCTTCACTGCAAAGACCGATAGGCACTATTGTGTTTCTCCGGCACTTTTACAGCTGAATTTTTGTCCAATATCGGTAAAACGACTAACAAAACGAACTTTGGCCGCGAAACTCAAGACCAGCTACGTATGTCAAGAATGTGGAAGTCACTCTCCCAAGTGGCTAGGAAAATGCCCCTCGTGCGGGAGCTGGAATAGCTTTGTGGAAGAGGTAGTAGAAGCAGCTTCGAAAACCGATGCTCGCTTGTTTAGTGGTAGCGCCGAACGACCTGGAAGCAAGGCTCAGCTCCTGTCGGAGGTGCAGCAGCAACGTGGTGAACGTTTGCCTTGCCCCGATGCAGAACTCAGTCGCGTGCTGGGAGGCGGTATCGTGCCAGGTTCCTTGGTGTTGCTTGGTGGTGAACCTGGCATCGGCAAGTCGACATTATTACTTCAGCTTGCCCTTCAACTGGCGCCACTCAAAGTGCTATATATCTCTGGCGAAGAAAGCGAAAGCCAGGTGCGTATGCGTGCCGACCGTTTGAAACTGCCTTTGGGACACTGCTATATTTTGGCCGAAACCGAAACTACAGCCTTATTCCGCCAAATCAGCACTTTGAATCCAGAGCTCATCATCGTCGACTCGATTCAAACCCTCTTTTCTCCGCTCATCGAGTCGGCTCCCGGCAGTGTATCGCAAATACGACAAACTGCGGGTGAGTTCATGCGATTTGCCAAAGACCAACATATACCCGTTTTTTTGGTAGGGCATATTACCAAAGACGGCAGCTTGGCTGGCCCCAAAGTGCTTGAGCATTTGGTAGATACCGTTTTGCAATTTGAAGGCGATCGCCACCACCAATACCGCATGGTGCGGACCTTAAAAAATCGATTTGGTTCGGCCAGTGAAATTGCCATTTACGAAATGCGAGGAGCAGGTTTGCGTGAGGTGGCCAACCCCAATGAGTTGCTCCTCACCCGTCAGCTGAGCGACTCGAGTGGCGTGGCTGTGGGCAGCACAGCCGAAGGCAATCGCTCGCTGTTCGTAGAAGTGCAAGGTTTGGTGAGTCCGGCGGCCTATGGCACACCGCAGCGATCGGCAACGGGATACGATGCCAAACGGCTAAATATGTTACTGGCCGTACTCGAAAAACGTTGCGGTTATCGAATGGGCAGTCAAGATGTATTCCTCAACATAGCCGGTGGCTTACGCGTAGAAGATCCCAGTATCGACCTGGCCGTTTGTGTTGCTTTGGCCAGTTCGTACAACGACAGTCCCTTGGGCGACGATCGTGTTTTTGCCGGAGAAGTTGGTCTAGGTGGTGAAATCCGCCCTGTTTCGCGCCTTGAGGCTCGCATCGCAGAAGCTGCACGGCTTGGATTTAAGCAGCTCTTTGTTTCATCGTTTAACCAGCTACCCGATAAGTCGCCACGCGGATTGGAGCTTATTCCTGTGAGTAGGCTCGACGATTTGGTGGGGCGTCTTTTCTAAAGCAACCAAAAGCACGACCTTTGCTCCATGAAGCAAGCACCTCTGCTCAAAAAAACTGAAAAAGCCATACTGGTTGGCCTCATTACGCCACGCCAACCCCAAGAGAGGGCCGAAGAATATTTGGCTGAGTTGGCATTTTTGGCAGAAACCGCAGGGGCTTCTACCGAAAAGATGTTCTTTCAACGCATGGAGAAGGCCGACCCACGCACTTTTGTGGGCAGCGGCAAGCTACTCGAGTTGGTGTATTTTGTCAAAGAACACGAAATTGACTTGGTCATCTTCGACGATGAGTTATCGGCTGCCCAAATTCGGAATATCGAAAAGGAGTTTAATCCCGACCCCATCAAAGCCGACGTAAAAGTGCTGGACAGGTCCACGCTCATACTCGATATTTTCGCCGCCCGAGCGCAAAGTGCACAAGCCAAAACCCAGGTAGAGCTTGCTCAACACGAATATTTACTACCTCGTCTTACGCGGATGTGGACCCACCTCAGCAAACAAAAAGGAGGCATTGGCATGAAGGGGCCCGGTGAAAAGGAAATAGAAACCGACCGTCGGATCATTCGCAACCGGATTACCTTGCTCAAAGAGAAGCTGAAGGTCATTGATCGGCAAAACGCTACCCAGCGTAAAAATAGAGGCCGTCAAATCCGGGTAGCTTTGGTTGGCTACACCAATGTGGGCAAGAGTACGCTCATGACCGTGCTAAGCAAAAGTGAGGTGTTTGCCGAAAATAAACTTTTCGCCACCGTAGACGCTACTGTGCGCAAGGTAGTACTGAATGGTGTACCTTTTTTGTTGAGTGATACCGTTGGTTTTATCCGTAAGCTACCCCACGATTTGGTAGAGTCGTTTAAATCTACGCTCGACGAGGTGCGCGAAGCCGACCTCCTCTTGCATGTGGTAGATGTAAGCCACCCCAATTACGAAGAGCAGATGGAAGTGGTGGCATCTACCTTGGGCGAAATAGGCGCTGGCGATAAAACGGTGCTTACCGTTTTTAATAAAGTAGATAAGTTGCTTGCCGAGCGTGAACGCCACCATGACGATGTGCCCTACTTGGAAAGTCACCCCGATTTGGCTACGCTCGAAAAAAGTTGGATGGCAAAAACGCAGGCTTGTATCTTTATTTCGGCAACTAACAAAACCAATCTCGAACATTTAAAAGAAGAAGTAAGCCTCGCTGTAAAAAAAGCCTGGTTTGAGCGTTATCCTTACAGTCACGATTTTTTCTAACCATGAACCGTATCTTATCTCTTGCCCTCATTGCCCTCTTGATGGGCGCTTGTATTCCTAAAAAAGACCACGATGCTGTGGTTGCTGAGCAGAAACGTTTGGAAGCGGAGTCGAAAGACCAACAACTTAAAATCGAGAAGCTCACTGGCCGTACCGATGCTTTGGATGCAGAGAATGGCTCATTGAAACGTGAAATAGAAGGTTTAAAAGCCGATACAGCTGCTTTGGGCAGCGATATCCGTAAAGCCAACGAGCGAATTGCACAATTGAATGGCCTTATCAACGATTTAGTGGCCACCAACGAGACAATTTCGAACAACAGCATGGCCGAAAATGCACGATTGGCAAGGGAGCTCAAACAGAACGAACTGCTGGTCAAGAAAAAGGAAGCCGAATTGGAAACCCTTGCCAAATCGCTTGCTGCCACGCAAAAAGACCTGGAAGCCCGCGAAAAAAAGGTAAAGGAATTGCAGGCTACTTTAAGTCGTAAAGACTCGGTTGTAAATGCCTTACAACAGGTAGTGGCAAAAGCGCTCTTAGGTTTTCAAAATAGCGGACTCACCGTAGTACAGAAGAATGGTAAGGTATATGTTTCGCTCTCAGAGCAACTCCTTTTTGGTACAGGAAGTGCCACGGTAGACCCCAGAGGTAAACAAGCTATCCAAGAGCTCGGCAAAGTGCTAGAGGCCAATCCCGACATCAGCATCCTGGTTGAAGGGCATACCGACGACCAGGGCAGCGATGAGTTAAACTGGGACTTGAGTGTTCGTCGTGCCACCAGCATTGTAAAAATCTTGGCCGAGAACAATAAAATCGACCCCTCGCGCTTGACTGCAGCAGGTCGTGGCAAACATCTGCCGCTCGATCCGGCTAAGAATGCTGATGCCCGTCGTAAAAATCGCCGCACGGAGATCATTCTAACTCCGCGTCTCGACGATCTTTTCCGCATTATCGAAAGCAACTAAGTTGGAAACAGCCACGGTACTGGGACTCATGTCGGGCAGCTCGCTCGATGGACTCGACCTAGCCATGGTACGCTTTAGCTCCATCGAAGGGAGGTTTTCCTACGAGATTTTGGCTGGCGACACGCGCGCTTATCCCCAAAGCCTGTACGACCAACTACTGTCGGCTTATACTGCCGATGTACCCACAGTTTTGGCGCTGGATGTAGCCTTAGGGCGCTTATTCGGTAAGTGGGCTACAGAATTCATCCACGCATGTGGCCATAAACCGTATCTAATCGCTAGTCACGGTCACACCCTGTTTCACAACCCAGCAGTGGGTTACAGTCAACAGCTTGGGCACCCTGCTCATCTTGTTGCGGCAACTGGCCTACCCGTAGTCGCCGATTTCAGGAATCTCGACATTGCCTTGGGAGGCCAAGGGGCACCTTTAGTTCCGATGGGTGATGCGATGCTGTTTGGGGAATATGCTGTGTGTTTAAACTTAGGAGGCATTACCAATTGGAGTTTTGACCATAACGGTCGTCGTTTAGCGTGGGACCTTACCCTTTGTAATCAGGTGCTCAACTACTTGGCCAACCTGCTAGGAAAAGCCTACGACGATAAGGGCTCAATTGCTGCCGCAAACCCTGTAAATGCGGATTTATTGAATCAACTAGATGGCTTGAGCTATTACACTTTAACGCCTCCAAAAAGTTTGGGTCGAGAGTATTTTGAAGCAGAAGTATTCCCGCTGTTGCAGCGATCCCCGCTCAGCATTGGCGACCAACTTGCCACCTACACCGAGCACATTGCTCGTGTAATAGGTAAGGAAGCAACACGACAAAATCTCCGGGGAAAAATGTTGGTGACCGGTGGAGGCGCCTTTAACACCCATTTGTTGAACCGAATTGCATCTCAATGTCGACTTACGGTCGAGGCGGGGTCGGAACTGTTAATCAATCAGAAAGAAGCGCTAGTGTTTGCCTTGTTGGGGCATCTGAGATATCTGAAAAAAAACAATGTACTGGCTTCGGTTACAGGTTGCCGATACGATCATTCGGGTGGGAACGTATATTTGCCACCATGCTGATTTTGCTTACCGGTGCTACCGGCTTTTTAGGTGCGCATTTGGCCTTGCAACTCCTTGATGCTGGATATCACGTTCGTGCCTTGTATCGCTCGCAAGCAAAACGCGATAAGCACCCTCTCTTTTCTAAAGCAGTAATCGACCAAATTGAATGGGTTGAAGGCGATATGTTCGATCAAGAGGTATTGCTAAAAGCCATGCAAGGTGTGGATAGGGTGTATCATTGTGCTGCCATGGTAAGTTTTGGTCGTGGACAACACGCCGCCTTGATGCGCACCAATGTTACAGGCACTGCAGAAGTGGTGAATAGCTGTTTAGCTGCTGGTGTTCCACGTTTGGTGTATGTGAGTTCCATTGCTGCCTTGGGGCGCGACCCCATACAGCCAAAGGTTTCGGAATCGACTCCCTGGAAAGATGGCCCCCACAATTCGCCCTATGCATTGTCGAAATTCAGGGCTGAGAATGAAGTTTGGCGGGGCATGGAAGAAGGCTTAGAAGTGATCGTGGTTAACCCTTCTGTAATTCTGGGTCCCGGCGATTGGCAAGAAGGCAGCAACCGGCTATTTCGGACAGTTTATCAAGGTTTGAAGGTATATAGCCCTGGTCAGACAGGCTTTGTAGACGTACGCGATGTAGCTGCCGCCATGATCCAACTTGACCAAAACGATTTTCTTGGTAAACGTTTTTTGCTCAATGGGGCAAACCTTCGTTACAAAACCTTATTTGAAAACATTGCAAAGGCTTTTGGTGTAAAACCACCTCGTTGGTGCCCACCTCGTTGGATGAGCGAAGTTGGCTGGCGGCTTTTCGCTATTATCAGCTTTTTCACCCAAAAAGAACCCTTCATTACTCGTGAAACGGTGAAATCGGCTTACAATTCATTTGAGTACGACGGGTCAAAAATTTGCAGAGAGCTAGGCTTTTCTTATCGACCTATCGAGGCTACTATTCAGGAAAGCTGTGCATTCATGCGCCAACGCTTTATTGGCTAACTAGTCGAATAGTTTGTTGCCTAGCACGTAAAACACGACTAACCAGCCGATTCCTTTTAAAAGAAAAAAAAGGAAACCAGCCCAGCCAATTCGTTTCAACCAAAGTCGGGTTCGTTCATTCATTGGCCCAAAATCCGAAGCTTTTACCCGCTTTCCAAACCATTGGTATGTTAAATTTTTCATTACACAAACCAATACATTATACTTATTTATCTGTTATACTGATATTTACAATCTTCACTAAAAACTTAATATAGTTTTTGGAACAGTTTGGGTAATATTCCGTTAATGTTTTGGTAACTTTGACTTAACAAAACAACACGGCCATGAAAAAATTAATTTTCTCTCTTAGCCTGATATTCGTATCGGTTGTGGTGTTTGCGCAATCCGTCGCGAACGACCCCAGCTTTTCAGGTCGTAAAATGTCGTTTTATGAAAACGGCAATTTCAATACGGTAGCCAATTATGAGAACGGCGTTCCTAACGGAGAGTACTTGACCTACTACGAAAATGGTCAGCTCAAAGAAAAAGGACTTTACAAAAACGGTCTTAAACACGGAAGCTGGTCGGCGTACAATGAAAACGGCCAAGCAATTAGCTCCGCACATTTTAATCTCGGTAAGAAAGATGGTGAGTGGCTCATCTGGGACAACGAAGGAAACCTCCGTTACAAAGTCGCCTACGAAAACGGTGTTGCTGTTGGACAATGGGTGATGTACAAAGAGGATGGTAAAATCGAAGACAGCCGGAAGCTGGAAGACCCCTCTGCCACCAACGCAAGGAAGTAATTTTCCCTATTTCATGTACCCCGACAGCAATGCCGGGGTTTTTTATTTCTACGCAAATTATACCGAAAGCAATCGGGTAAAAATGCATCCATCTAGGATTTGAAACCTTATCTTCATCAACATACTCTTGTTTATGTTAGGTCACGGCGAATGGAAAGATGTGTTTAAGGCGGTTCAGGACGGGGACACAGCACTCGTAGGATTATACCTAAAATTAGGAATACAGGTAAATTACCAACACCCAGAGTATTTAACCGGATTTATTCACGAAAGCATACGCAGAAAAAACATGCACTTGCTGGAATTGCTGATTGCATCAGGAGCAGATATTCACTTAATCGAAGCAGAATCGGGTAAATCGCCTTTACAACTTGCTCAAGAATTTCACTTTTCGGAAGCAATTGATAAGTTGGGCAGTATAAAATGATTCATTACGCTTTAATTATCGGGATTTTTAGCGTTGGCATCAGCTTCAAATTCTTGAATTATCTGCATCACCTTTAACTCGTCGGTTTCAAATAATTCAGCAATAAAAGTTACCGATAATCCACGTTTATGCGCAGCAATCACGCTTTTTATCAGCGCATTTAGATATCCGATTTCGATTCCTTTTTCAATCCCTTTTTCAATCCCTTTTGCTTCACCTTCTTCCCAAGCTGTTTCAAGCATACTCTCGGTAAAGAGCCGCTCATCTAAGTATTTCTGGTATTTGGCTTTTTGTTCGGGTAACATAGTGTCAAATTTAAGCTTTTCTTCTATTTCTCTCAACCCTTTAGCCGAATATGCACGAGGCAACTCACTGGTTTTGAGTACCATTCGAATCTCAAAAGCTCATTAAAACAAAAAAGGCTGAACCTTTCGGAACAGCCTTTCCATTTATAAGCGCATGACTAGAAATCGAACTTAATACCTTGTGCCAATGGCAATTTGGTGCTGTAGTTGATTGTATTGGTTTGACGACGCATATAGGCCTTCCAACTGTCGGAACCCGATTCACGGCCACCACCTGTTTCTTTTTCTCCACCGAAAGCACCCCCAATTTCAGCACCTGAGGTGCCGATATTCACATTGGCAATACCGCAATCGCTTCCCGCTGCACTCAAAAAGGCTTCAGCTTCACGCATGTTGAGCGTAAATATGCTCGACGACAAACCTTGGGGTACACCATTCTGAAGGGCAATCGCCTCATCCATGGTTTTGTACGACATGATGTACAAGATGGGTGCAAAAGTCTCGTGCTGCACAATCTTCATCGCATTAGAAGCTTCAAGTACGCAAGGTTTTACATAACAACCTGACGCATATTGGCTGCCACTAAATACGCCTCCCTCAATGAGCACTTTTGCTCCTTCGGCCTTAGCTTCTTTGATGGCATTTTCGTAGGCCTGAACCGCCAACTTATCAATCAATGGCCCTACATGCACTCCCTGTTCGAGTGGATTACCGATAACCAACTGGCTGTAAGCTTTGGTCAAGCGAGTTTTCATTTCGGCATACTTGCTCTCGTGTATGATTAAGCGACGTGTGGTGGTACAACGTTGACCAGCAGTACCAACAGCGCCAAAAACAGCACCTACAATGGCCAAATCGAGATCGGCGTTTTCGGTGATGATGATGGCGTTATTTCCCCCCAATTCGAGTAGCGAACGCCCAAGGCGCTGAGCTACAGCGGTACCTACCGCCTTACCCATGCGCGTTGATCCGGTTGCCGAAACCAACGGTATGCGTGGATCATTCGACAACAGCTCTCCAATTTTTGCATCGCCGACCACGAGATTTGAAACGCCTTCGGGAACATTGTTACGTTTGAATACATTAGCGATGATCTGCTGACAGGCTACAGCACAGAGGGGCACCTTTTCGGAAGGCTTCCATACGGTAATGTCGCCGCAAACCCAAGCCAAGGCGGTGTTCCAGCTCCATACGGCCACAGGAAAGTTGAAGGCCGAAATAATACCCACAGCACCAAGCGGATGCCACTGTTCGTACATTCTGTGCCCAGGCCGCTCACTGTGCATGGTCAAGCCATACAGTTGACGCGAAAGACCAACCGCAAAGTCGCAGATATCGATCATTTCTTGAACTTCGCCCAGGCCCTCTTGCAGACTTTTGCCCATTTCGTAGCTCACCAGCTTGCCCAATGGCTCCTTCATTTTGCGTAGCTCTTCACCAAACTGACGCACTACCTCACCACGGGCAGGTGCTGGCCAATTGCGCCATGCTAAAAAAGCAACTTGCGCCTGCTGCATGACCTTTTCGTAATCGTCTTTCGACGCCTGTACAACGCTAGCAATGAGCTCACCATCTACAGGCGAGTACGATTCTAGGCGTGCCCCAGCGGGTTTCCAGCTCTCTGAGCCCGTGCTTACTCCGTTGCTGACGGCTTGTATGTTCAATTGGCGAAGAACGCCTTCCATCTCTTTTTTCAGATCTTTGAGTTTCATCCTGCTTACATTTTGAATTCGCGCACAAGATCGTGAGGAATAAGTTTAATCAAGTCAATCGTAAAGTTGATTTGTTCACCGATGCCCAATTTTGTTGTAGTGGTCACCGATTCTTTCAAATCGCGACTGAATACCAATGGCGCATTGATGCGCAAGCCGCCATTGAATAAATCAAACGAAATACCAGCTGCATAACTCACACTTTCTAAGTTTGGCGTGGCGATGGCGTTGCCATTTAGGTCGGTGAGAACCACAGGGAAAGCCTGACCATGTAGGTTGCTTGTCGCTACATCGGCAAAGAGCAACAAAGGCGTTTTGGGTATTTTGATATCGGTATTCCAAGCCAGCTGCCACTCAATTCGCGCCACAGAGCTTATCAAATCGGTATAGGCGCCTTGAGCCACACGCATCCTTGCATCACGGTTCATGATTTGACGACCCCAGAAGGCCCCACCGTTGCCCGAGCGGTCGAAAAATACTGCGTCTCCAGTGTAGTCGGCGGCTCCATCGACTGAATTGAGGCTGTTGAGTGCGCGGGGAGCTCCGTTGGTAGCAGGACTGTAACCGACGAACACTCTGTTTTCCCAGTACATTTTGCCCTTGGGCCAGATGTCCCAACGATAGCTTGCTTCGGCAGAAATCCTGCTTGCACTAGCCGTATAAAAACTATGCGCGCCAATAGGTGCCCACAATAAGGCATCGGCTTTTACGCTCCAGCGGTTTCGTAGACGATAGTTTTCAAGCTCATACGTAAACTGCGGTATCAATTCTTGATCGCCGTTCACCAAACGTTGACTTAGGCGGAAGCGGAAATCGTGCTCAACCGTGCTGCTGTTCGCTTTACGAAGTCGCGCCGTTGCGTAATATTGCAGCAAACCACCACGATAGCTCAATTCATCGTAACGACGTGCGGTAAATCCTGCCTGTATCCGGGCGAAGGGTCCACTGTGCATATGCCAATTGTAGCGAATACGTGCCGATCCAGCCAAAGTTTCACTACCAAAACCATACATGGGTGCGATGGCATACTCCAAATCTTGAGGCAAAAACAAGGCACTGTGTAAAAGTAAGCCCACCATAAATCCATCGCTGGTATTGGCACCCAACGCAGGAAGCAGGTATGCCTTATTTTTGGCAAGATTAACACCTGCAAATTTAATTTGAGGTATTGCCGGCCACCATTGCCCTACCTTGGCCGAAGCACGTGGACGCATATACAACGGAACTTCGCCTTCTTGGTCAATCACAAACGAGCGTGCACCGGTAACGTTCACAGTCATGGTTTGTTGACCTTCGAAACCTGCGAACCATTCGCGGCGAATGGCCATGCCACTATCGTCGAGGGCGCTTAAGGTAAACGGACCAGGGTTCCCCAAACCTGCGATACGCACGCTGTAGTTGTTGTCGTCGATTTTTTTCACACGACGAATGCGGTAATCTACCCAGCTTGAGCTCTTCAACTGTTGATCAAACCACCATTTAGTCGGTTTACCTCCACGGCCGTTGCTCAATGCAGCTTCGAAGTCGGCTGGTTGCGGATGTTTGAACTTCCACTGCTGAAAATACGCTTGCATACGGCTATCGAACTCTTCCTGACCGAGATAGGCCGCTAGATACCCCATTTGAACCGCTGTTTTTTTGTAGACGAGTGTGCCGTACGTTTCACCGTCGTAATCGTGCGACGGTGTTTCCCAAAGGGCAACATCTTTGCTACGGCGGGCCGAAAGTAGCCAGGTGAGTTGGTCCATGTCCATCTCACGGAGTGAAATCTCATCGCCGATACCCAGATTGATGCTTAATGCGGCATCCTTGCCATAACGTTCTTTCATGTAACGCGCTTCGTAATACGAATTCACGCCCTCGTCCAACCATGGATAATCACGTTCATTACTACCAAGTATGCCGTAAAACCAGTTGTGCCCCACTTCGTGGGCTACAATCAAATCAAGCTCCTTGGCACTGCCACCTGCGCTGATTACGGTTACCGTAGGGTATTCCATTCCACCGCCGGCCGATAAAGCACCTTCGACGGCAGTACAAACTTCATACGGATACTCACCCACCCACAAGCTGTAGAGATATACCGAACTATCGACATAAGTTGCGGCTTTCTTCCAATAATTGGCCGACTTTCCGCCGGTAAAAAATGCCCAAGTAGTGACCGCGCGGCCACTCTTTGGCAGCTGTATCTGACTTTTTTTCACATAATAATCTTTACCAGCAAACCATGCGAAATCGTGTACATTATCGAGGTTGTAACGGAGGGCCTTCATGGTAGTCGACGACGCCTCGTTTTCGATATCAGGGAAACTATCCATGCTGGCAGCTGCAGTGGCCAATGAGTCTAGCCAAGCCTTTTCATCGGCATTTTGGAGATTGCCCGACGCAGCAACCCTGTAATTGGCGGGTACGCGGATGGTTACTTCAAAACTGCCGTACTCACTGTAAAATTCACCGAGGTCGAGATAGGGCATATAATGCCACCCGTTGCGGTCGTATACTGCAGGTTTTGGGTACCATTGTGTGATTTGGTACTGTTGGCCATCGTGCCCGAGTCGACTAAAATCACCCGGGATTTTCACACGGAAAGGAGTCGATAAATTGAGCTTTGCACCCGGCTGCAAGGGCTGATCGAGCCAAATTACCGCTACATCGGGCGTGTCGGGGTGCACGTACTCCCAACGCACCTTTTTGCCATCTATTCGAAAATCAAGGCTATCGATGAAGCCACGGAGGCTATCGGGGGCATTGAAAAACTTCCAGCTACGGTTGTTGAGCTGTTGGCGAGCAAAAGCCGTTTTATTATCCCTATAGGCATTGGGCCAAAGGTGTATGTAGAGTCGGTCGAGTGCTTCGGGACTTTTGTTGATGTACAACAAATTTTCGGTACCCATCAGCATGTGCCGCTGGTCGTCGAGTGTAACATCGATGGCGTAGGCTACTTCCTGCTGGAAGTAAGGCTTTTGCGCTTGCACCAGGCCTGTTGCAAACAACAGGACAAGTAAAAAGTAGAATTTTTTCATTCAGTAGAACTTGGTGAGTGCGAAATAACGCAACTCGACTCAACCTACCAATTTTCAGCTCTTAATGCTTGTTAAAGCATATAAAAAGGATGCAAAAACGGTAATAAAATCAGGGGTTCGCCCCCTTTTCCACCAATCGGGTGCATAATTTTTCGGTACCTTTGCGTTGAGGTTATGTTCAAAAACGTAATTTGAACTGTCGACTACACAAACTGTTTGATAAACAAAGGTTGCGTGTGGTAACAAATTAACCTCAGCAGGCTTATGGAGATGTTCAACGACGACGATAGCAACAACGGTTTTGATCCGGATATTCTGCTTGCTGTGGAACGCTTTGAAGAGATGGTGAAGAAACATGAGCACTATTTTTTCGAAGCCGATGAGCTTGAAGAAATTTTCGAATATTACTACCAACACGGGCAGCTCGAGCAGGCAGCGCAGGTAGCCGACTTTGGTGTGCTTCAGAACCCTTACAGTGCCTCCTTTTTCGTAAAACAAGCCCAATTGGATGTTAGTCGAGGACAATTCGAAGCAGCACTCGACAAGCTCAATCAGGCCGAAATATTTGAACCCACTAATTTTGAGTTGTATTTGTTACGCGGTAACATTTACGACCTTACCGGCAATCCAAAAGAGGCCGTTAAGAACTTAAAAATTGCTGAAGGTTTTGCCGAAGATCAGGTAGATGTAGTGTACAACGCTCTTGCCAGCGTATTCATCAACTGGAAGAAATACAACTCGGCGATTTATTACTTGCAGTTGGTATTGAGCTTAAATCCGGAAGCCGAGGAGGTTTTATACGACATTAGTTTTTGCTATTTCCAACTCGATGATTTGGACAGTGGCATTACCTTTTTCCAGGCACAAATCGATCGGAATCCGTACAGCGATATCGCCTGGTACAACCTCGCCATTTGTTACAATAAGCTTGAGCTGTTCGAAAAAGCACTCGAAGCTTTTGAATATGCCTTGTTGATCAATGATAAAAGCAGTTTGGCTTGGTTCAATAAAGCCAATACCTGGATCAATCTCGAGCAGTATCGAGAAGCTTTGGACTGTATGTACAAGGCCATGGATTTGGAACCCGACAATGCGGTGGTCCTTACGGGCTTGGCAGTATGTTTAGAAAAGCTAGAGCGTATCGACGAAGCTTTGAGTTGGTATAGTCGCGCGCTAGAGGCCGATTCGTTGCTCAGCGATGCTTGGTATGGCTTGGGCGTATGTTATGAACTGCAAGGAAACTACACCGAAAGTTTGATTCATTTACGCAAGGCTTGTGAGTTAAGTCCCGAGTCGGAAGAATACTGGTTTTCGTTGGCCGAATGCTTAGAGCGCAGCGGTATGCCCGAAGAAGCCATTGACCGTTACCAGCAGGCATTGAGTGTAGATCCCAGCTATTTTGAAGCAAGGGTACAGTTGATTCGGCTGTATTTCAAACAGGGTCAGGAAGCATCGGCAAGGACCTTATTCGTCGAAGGGCAGCAACTGCATCCTGAGGAAGCCGACTTCTATTATCGGTCGGCAGCGGTTTTTTTAGACCATAAATTCGAGCAGGAAGCCTTGATTCAACTGCAAGAGGCCTTACATTTGGACCCTGAAGCATATGCCAGCTTTTTTGTATATGCTCCCGATGCGCTCGAAAACGAGCGTGTGATGAAAATTATAGAACACTACCACAAGGCATGAATTATTTATTGAATTCCATTCCTGAGCGTACGCAACCACCACGTAGCTCAGGGCTCACCATGGTCATGGACAAAGGTTTGTCGATACGAGAAGTAGAAGACATGCTCTCCATAGCAGGACCGTACATCGACATTGTAAAACTCGGTTGGGCCACGAGTTATGTAACCCCGCAGTTAGATAAAAAGCTCGACGTGTATCGAGCAGCAGGTGTGCCATTTTACTTTGGCGGAACCTTGTTTGAGTTATTTATTGCCCGGAATCAATTCGACGATTATCGTCGAGTAGCTGATAAATATAAACTACAATACGTAGAAGTATCTGACGGCTCCTTGGAGATGGCGCAGGAAGACAAGTGTAAGTACATTACTACTTTAGCCAAAGACTTTACGGTACTCTCAGAAGTTGGGTCGAAAGATGCCGAAAAGATCATTGCCCCCTACAAGTGGATAGCCATGATGAAAAATGAGATTGAGGCGGGTGCTTGGAAGGTGATTGCAGAAGCCAGAGAAGCGGGAAATGTGGGTATCTTCCGCGGTACTGGCGAAGTGCGTTCGGGCTTGGTAGATGAAATTTTAACCCAAATACCTGCCGAAACCATCATTTGGGAAGCACCTCAAAAAGCTCAACAAACTTGGTTTATCAAACTGCTCGGTGCCAACGTGAATTTAGGCAATATTGCCCCCAACGAGATTATCCCCCTCGAAACCTTGCGCCTAGGCATCCGTAGCGATACCTTTCATCACTTTTTAGACGGCAACCATGGCTAATACTAGCGAAAGAATTATCCTGTATTTAAAAGGCATCGCCATGGGAGCTGCCGATGTAGTTCCGGGCGTATCGGGAGGCACCATTGCATTTATCTCGGGTATTTATGGGGAGTTGCTCGACAGCATTCGGAGTGTTAATGGAGAAGCCTTACGTCTCCTCTTGCGCTTTGATATAAAAGGATTGTGGAAGCATGTAAATGGGAATTTTTTGTTGGTTCTGCTAGCAGGTATTGGCACAAGCATTCTCAGTTTGTCGCGGATTACCGTTTACCTGCTCGAAACCCAGCCAATCCTCATCTGGTCGTTTTTCTTCGGACTTATCATTGCAAGCATTAGGGGCGTTAGCCGCCAAGTGAAGCAATGGAACCCAGCTGTCATTGTATCGTTTATTGTAGGCACGGCAGTGGCCTACTGGATAACCGTAACAGCACCCACACAAACGCCCGAAAGCTGGTGGTTTATCCTGCTCAGTGGAGCAATTGCCATTTGTGCCATGATTTTACCCGGAATTTCAGGCAGCTTTATTTTATTGCTTCTGGGTAAGTATAAGTTCATCCTCGATGCCATCAAAGATTTCCAGCTCGACATCATCGCCCTGTTTGCCATAGGCTGCGCTGTGGGCATCACCAGCTTTTCACATTTGCTGAACTGGATGCTTAAACGTTACCACGACCTCGCCGTTGCCTTGCTCACTGGATTTATGCTCGGATCGCTCAACAAGGTTTGGCCGTGGAAAGTTGCGGTAGAAACCTACACCGACAGCGACGGAAAAACACGTCCTCTGCTGGAGCAAAATTTATTGCCCGCAGACTTCAGCGCCCAAACCGGCATGTCGTCGGAACTGGGCATGGCTGTTTTGCTTGCTGCTGTAGGATTTGTACTGGTTTTGGGGCTGGAGCGACTAGGTCAGAAAAAGGCAAACTAATGCGGCAATATGGCTTGATCGGTTTCCCGCTCGGTCATTCCTTGTCGCGGGCGTATTTCTCCGAAAAGTTCGCAAAAGAGAGCATCACCGATGCCGATTACCAGCTTTACCCCTTAGATAAGCTCCCCGACCTACGCTTGTGGATCGCCGACCAACCCCAGTTGGAAGGTTTGAACGTTACTATACCCTACAAAGAGGCTGTGTTACAGCAGCTCGATTGGCTGGAACCGGGAGCGGCCCAAATAGGCGCCGTGAATACCATCCGCATCAAACGCATCCACGGAGAGTTGTGGCTCGAAGGCTACAATACCGATTTTGTCGGTTTCGAAGCCACCATCAGGCCTTTCCTGGGTTTTCGAAAACCTTCAGCCTTGGTTTTTGGTACCGGTGGCAGCGCCAAAGCGGTATGTTATGCACTCGACCGTATGAATATTGCCTGGAAACAGGTAAGCCGCCGTCCCGGACCCGATCAGCTGTCGTATGCCAGCATAACCCCTGAAATAGCACAAAGTTTCGAATTGTGGATCAACTGTACCCCGCTAGGCATGGCGCCTAACACGGCTCGCGCCCCACGCCTGCCGTACGAATGGCTCAGCAAAAAACACCTCGCCTACGACCTCATCTACAATCCAGAAGAAACACTTTTTTTACGCATTGCCCGTGAAGCAGGCGCAAGGACCATGAACGGTTTGGCCATGCTGTATGCCCAAGCCGAATCGGCTTGGGCCATCTGGCAGTCGGGCAAGGAATAAAGCCGAGAAGCATTGTGAAACCACTGAAAAGGCTGAACTTTAGATTCGATTCCTTGTTTTTTACCTATGCCTTTTGAACTCACCTCCGAATTTGTCCCTACCGGCGACCAGCCCGAAGCCATTCGCCAGCTGGTAGAAGGGGCCCAAAACGGAGAACGAGCGCAAGTGCTGCTGGGAGTAACGGGTTCGGGTAAGACCTTTACCATGGCCAATGTAGTAGCACAGCTGCAGCGGCCCACGCTGGTACTCACCCACAACAAGACGCTTGTGGCGCAATTGTACGGCGAATTCAGGCAGTTTTTCCCGAATAATGCCGTGGAGTACTTTGTAAGCTATTACGATTATTACCAGCCCGAGGCCTTTATTCCCAGTTCGAATACCTACATCGAAAAGGACCTTGCCATCAACGAAGAGATCGAAAAGTTGCGTTTGCGCACAACGAGCTCGCTGATGTCGGGACGCAGAGATGTGTTGGTGGTCGCCTCGGTAAGCTGCATTTACGGCATGGGCAATCCGAACGACTATACAGATAAGGTAATCCGCATTAGCGTAGGCAACCGCGTTAGCCGCAATGCCCTACTTTATGCGCTGGTGGAAAACTTGTACAACCGCACCACGGCCGAGTTTAAACGAGGTAGTTTTCGGGTAAAGGGCGATACCGTGGATGTTTACCTGGCCTATGCCGATTTTGCGTATCGGATTGAGCTGTTCGGCGACGAAGTTGAACGCCTTACCGCCATCGACCCGATTAGTGGTTCTACGCTCGAAAAATTCGTCGACATCGCCATATTTCCGGCCAACAATTATGTAACCCCCAAAGAACGTATGGCCGACACCATGTTTCAGATTCAGCAGGACATGGTGAAACAAGCCGATTACTTCAAGTCGATAGGCCGCTTTATCGAAGCCAAACGCCTCGAGGACCGGGTTACCTTTGACTTGGAGATGATACGCGAGTTGGGCTATTGTAGCGGCATAGAGAACTATTCACGTTACCTGGACCAAAGAAACCCCGGCGACCGCCCTTTTTGCTTATTGGATTATTTCCCCCACGACTTCTTGCTGCTGATGGACGAAAGCCATCAAACGCTGCCTCAGCTTAGAGCCATGTACGGAGGCGACCGCAGCCGCAAGTTGACGCTTGTGGAGCACGGCTTCCGTCTTCCTGCCGCGCTCGACAACCGGCCGCTCAAATTCGAAGAGTTTGAAGGATTGGTAGATCAAATTATTTACGTGAGTGCCACCCCCGGGGATTACGAATTGCAGCAGAGTGGCGGCGTGGTGGTAGAACAGCTCATACGGCCCACGGGCTTACTCGACCCCATCATTGAAGTGCGGCCGGTTGGCACGCAGGTCGATGACCTGCTACACGAAGCACAGCTTCGTGTGGAGCGCGGCGAGCGGGTGCTCGTGACTACCCTGACCAAACGTATGGCCGAGGAGCTTTCGAAATATATGGCCGGTTTGGGTATCAAGTGCCGCTACATTCACAGCGAAGTAGATACATTGGACCGGGTAGAGATTTTAAGGGACCTTCGTTTAGGGGTGTTTGATGTGCTCATTGGTGTGAACTTATTGCGTGAAGGACTCGACCTGCCCGAAGTTTCGCTTGTAGCGGTACTGGATGCCGACAAGGAAGGATTTTTACGGAGCGACCGCTCGCTGACCCAAACCGCCGGCCGTGCAGCGCGTAATGTGGAAGGCCGCGTGATATTTTATGCCGACAAAATCACCGAATCGATGCGCAGTACCATGGACGAAACCCTTCGGAGAAGGGCAAAACAAACCGCATACAACGAAGCGCACGGCATTACGCCACGAGGCATCCTCAAAACACGCGAAGAAATCCTCAAACAAAGCTCGGTACTCGACATCCGTGGCAAGGATGAAAAGAAAAAACGTGGTCGCTATTACATTGAAGAGGAAGTTATTCCGCTAGTGGCTGACCCTATTGCCGACTATCTGAGCCCGGATAAACTCCAGAAATTGATTCAGGAAACACGCAAAAAGATGGAAAAGGCCGCCAAGGAGTTGGACTTCATGGAAGCTGCCCGTTTGCGCGACGAAATGTATTTATACGAAGAGCGGCTGAAGGACCTCAAAGGAGAAAAGTAATCAGAGGGTGAGGGATATCCCTACCGACCAGGGGCGAATATTGCGGTAAGCAGCCCCATCGCCGAAAAGTTCAGTAATTCCGTAATAGCCACTTATGGCCATACGATGGTAGCCAATACGCGCGGTAAAGGCCGGTCGCCAAGGGTTCACTGTGCGGTTAGACGCATCGCCCGAGGTAATGTTCACGACATTGCCTAGCGTGCGCTTGTGGCGAAAGCCAATGACGTAACCAAAATTAAAACCTACCACTACTTTAAATGGCTTGAGATTTCCTTTCTCCCGGGTGGTAAACCGAAATTCGAGTGGTAGATCGATGGTGGTGACCATGTGTTTGTTTTTTACCTCGGGAGAATCTGGGTAAAAAGTACCTGCAACCGTCCAATCCTGGATGTTGGAAAAGTAATGCCTTGTAGAAATACCCACTCCTTCGGCGAAGCTGAATCGGCTTTTACCCAGCCGTTGATTGGCAAAAAAAGCGATGGTTACCCCTCCCGACCTTCCTTCACGGAAATTGGCTGGAGCTGCTGGGAAACCACGCAAAAAATCGGCATGATACGTCAGCACGATGCCTTCCAAATCGGGGTTCCTGCTTGGCTTTTTTTCGAGCAGTGCGGCCGTCGACGAGCTTGTTTGCTGAGCCAAGACCGCAACCGACGACAAAAGCAGAATCACTGAAAGTAGAAAACGATGCATGGTACAAAAGTGGTCAAATAGCGCGAAGAGCGCAAAAAAAAACCGCTCCGAAGAGCGGTTAAATATTGCTTATGATTAATTGGGGTTATAGGTGACTTCCGCAACATCACCGTCTACATCACCGCTCAGTTTAAACTCGCTTGCAGTAAGATTCACGATGGTCAACGTATCTGCATCTGGTGTTCCACTATCTAGAATGAACTTTGTCTCATTTGAGTAAAACGCCCAAGTACCCGTGGTTGTATCACCAAAACTAATCTCAGTATAGGTACCCGATTTGGAAACGGTAAAAATGGGGTTACCAAAAAGCGCGAGTGGGAACGATATCCCATTGATCTTTACGTCAACTGCTTTCCAAGTTTTCGCAATCAAATCGGTTTTTGAAGGAGTAGTTTCTTCATCTTTTTTACAAGCGGTGAAACCAACGGTGGCTACTGCCAGAAGTAAGAGTAATTTTTTCATATGAAAGATTTGGTCAACGAAAAAACAAACAAATCCTGAGATAAAGAAGCAAAAACACAAAAAGCAATCACGAATTGATCGATCAAGTCACGTGAAAATCTTTAATTTAGAAGAAAAGTAAGCCCCATGGCACGTGTATATCAAAGTTTCCGGGAGTTTTACCCGTACTATCTTACCGAACACAGCTTAGCCAGTACCCGAAGGCTCCACTATATTGGAACCACGCTATTTTTCGTGCTTTTGCTCACTGGTCTGGTGCGAGGCAAGTGGTACTACTTTGCCTTGCTTCCCATTATGGGTTATGGCTTTGCTTGGGTAGGACACTTTTTCTTCGAGAAAAATAAACCTGCCACGTTCACTTACCCGCTTTGGAGCTTATTGTCGGATTTCAAGATGTACTTCGACTGGTTGGGGGGACGACTTAATAAAAAGCTAGAAGCTGCATTACGCGACAAGCAGCATGCATCCTGATTTTTTCAATCGGTTTTCGGGCCTAGGCGAAGTACACCACTTTGATGCAGGCACTGAATTGGTGCATGCCGGTCAGTACCTCAAAGTGCTGCCACTGGTGAAGGAAGGCAGCATTCAGGTGAGTACGCGCTTCGACGACCGAGAACTGCTCTTGTATGTGATTGAGCCAGGTGAAAGTTGTATCATGTCGTTTGCCGCGGTATTGCAGCAGCAAGCCAGCCGGGTATATGCCACTTGCGAAACGGATTGTACGGTGCTTCTTTTGCCCGCAGCTACAGTAGTGGACCAAATTCGGCAGGATAGTCGCCTGAACGAGTACTTTTTTCAGCTCTACAATCAGCGGTATGCCGAGCTACTTGATACCATCCACCAGCTCATCTTCAACCGCCTCGATCAGCGTTTGCTCGATCACTTGAAGGCCAAACAAAAACGAAGTGGGCTTGCACTGCTACAGGTAACGCATCGACAACTGGCGCAGGAACTGGGTACTGCCCGCGAAGTGATTACCCGCTTACTCAAACGACTAGAATCGGAAGGTGCCTTACAACAAACCGATCAAGGCATACGCCTATAATTTTTTTCGTGTGGTGACCAAAGTCACCAAACTGTATCCATCCAAGGTGCCACCTTTGGATCGTGAAAGCGCAAGGTCTCCCCAAAATCATCAAGCTGCTGCTCATCTGCAGTATCTGCTTTATGGTTTTTTACGGTCTTGCCCGATTGATCGAAACATTTCAACCTTAAACCCATAACGTCATGAAAAAGAATGTAGGAAACACCGACCGGATCATCCGCATTGTACTTGCTGCTTTGTTTGCAGTACTCTATTTCACAGGTACCATCAGTGGTACACTTGGCTTGGTACTGCTCATTGCTGCTGTAATTTTTGCAGGAACTTCACTCGTGAGTTTTTGCCCGCTTTATGCCCTATTTGGCATGAGCACCTGCCCCGTGGAAGCAAAGAAATAAACCAATACCACCCGAACATTGAAGGCCGCCAAAAGCGGCCTTTTTTGCATGAAAAAAGGCTGCCCATTGCTGAGCAGCCCGTTCATCCAAACCTAAAGCGAAAATCAAGGAAGGGTTATGGTGCGGGTAGTGCCGTTAACCGTTACTGTTGCCTGGTTGTCGCAGTTGCCCGTGCCATAGTCGATGGTGCGTGCAGGGCGTGAACCCATGGTCATGGTTACGTTGCCAGCAGTGATCCAGCGGCATGCTGCCTCGCGACGAAGCGGCGTATTGATTACACGGCTGTACGTACGATTACGACGGGTTCCGCTTGCTGAGCCACGAATCAAAAAGATGTCGTCGCTTTGGATGGTATCGGTGGCGGAGCCAGCAAAAAACTCAATGGTATCCACCTCTGTGCGGGTCATTGCGATGCCGCGTGGTGCCGTTACGGTGATATTGGCGGTACGAATGCGTGCAGGATTGGTAGTGCCGGGGTAGGTGGTGTGTTCGAAGGTGCGTGAACCACTGATCTGGTGGCGGTCGACGAAGTAATTGTTGTACGTGATGGTTGCTGCGCTTCCAATTGCTGGCGGATTGCCTGTATACGCAATTTGGATGATACCCCTACGGTAGCGTCCGTCGCTGCACAAACAAGGAGTGGTACCGTAATCAAGGGTCAACAAACGCGGGGTAACCGTGGTGTCGTTGGTGATGGTCAAACATGGTGCGTTCGGGAAGCGTCGGGTTCCAGTACGCGCCAAGATGTCGGTGATCACGAGGTCGTCGTCGCTGCTGAGGTTGTCGGTCGCAACGGTCTCACCTACGAGCTCGTCAAGATCGGTTTCGTCGTCGCCTGTGTTTTCTTTTTGGCAAGCTGTTGCTCCCACCAGGAGCAGAAGCGAGAGGTAAATGAGCTTTTTCATGTTTATCGGTTAAATGTTCCGGTTGCATGGACGCAGCTCCCTCGCTCAGGTTTAATGCAGTCGTTAAGAAATGTAAAAATTTAAAGCTTTTGCCTCTGCTTCTACAATCAGCGCTCTAAGTCCGTGCTGAGTTTGTAACGTACCACGCGGCCATTGCCCGTATCGGCTACATACACCACCCTGCGGAAATACGCAACACCTTGTGGCTGATTGAATTGGAAAGGCCCACCTCCACGACCACCAAACGAAGCGATAATTTGTTTGGTTAAGCCAGAATTGGGTGGTGGGTTTACCCCTTCGAAACCCAGACTGGTAAATTGGAACAGGCTATCTTTTTCTTGATCGATGACGAAAATATAGTTCGTCTCGTCGGGCGCAACACAGATATCGGCAGGTTTGCCGAAACGAAACGACTCGTACATGAAGCGGCTTGCTTTCGACGTATCAAAATTCAACATGGCCTGATTTTCGAGATATACCGTGCCTGCTTCGGGGCTGGTTTGTTCACGTATCCAAAGGGCCTTGTATTCGGCATTGGCACGTTGCTGCAAAACCAAAAAATCGCGCGAACTGCTCATGCCAAAAACAAGTTGCGGAGGAGCCAAAAAGCCGGCCATGGCACCCACGTCGAGCACCGACCGCAAACTCGACGAAACGGCGTTCAAACCCGAAGCGAATCCGTTATTGGTCAGGTTATTCCGATAGATGAGTATCGCATTATCTGGAGCAGCAGTTGATAAAACGCTATTGGTTGGACCACGTCGTGCGAGGTAAAAACTATTGTCGAGTGTGGGGGTAAGGCCGGTAAACTCCACCAATTGATCGGCATTACCACGGAAATTGGTATTGTTTCGGGTAAGGTCGTTGAAGGGATGAATGATGGTATCAATCATCACAGGATTGCCGCCGCCTGTAAACTGCATCACATATACTGCTGCTAAATTCCAGCTTTCTCCATTGATCAACGTGTCGATACGACCCAATACATAGGTGTACAAACGGCGGTCTTGCACCACCTTTTTCGCTCCTGTGAATGGAAGTAATGCCTGGCGGGTACCCTTCAGGTCGAGTATGTGTAAGCCTGCAGCATCAACTACATACACCAACTCATCGTAACCTACGTAAACATCGGTGGGATTGGCGAAACCACCCCAAATAGGTAATATGGGCACGTAGCCCACTACTTGCTGACTTACATTTGGGTCGATGGCTCCCTGGCGGAAAACATCATCAACGGTTTCGTCTTCGCGGGTGCCGAACAAAAAATTACAACTGCTGAGTAGCAGCAGTGCCATTAGGGCCGGGAGCAAAGGTAGTTTCCGCATTTCTTAAAAAATTCCGATACCCAAAGTGAAACGATGCACGTTACCGAGCCGCGATTTGTTATTGAAACCGTAATCGATACGCAGATAACCAAAATTCCGAGGTGCGTGTAAGCCTACACCGAAAGCAGGTAGACCCGTTTCGTCGACCCCAAACTCATAGCCCAAACGGCCATAAAGAATGTTCTTCCAAGAATATTCCGCTCCGATTCCGAAGGTTTCGTTATTATCGGTAGGGTGGTTGAGCTGCGCTGTGGCCGTAATTCGGTTGACCTCATCCACATAAGGGTCCATGGCTACGCCAATGCGAAAAAGGGCTGGTACGCTTATTTCTTCGAAGTTTGAGGTGGTAGTAGGACCCGTGAGCTTCAACATTTTGAGCTCGCCGTTGGGCTGTACGTTCACGCCAAAGTTTTGTACGGTCACAGCAAAACGCGTATTCATCAACCCTACATTGTACTGAAAGCCAAAGTCGAAAATAGCATTGTTGGTATTGATACCCGCAATACTTTCTCGAGCCCATCGGCCGGTGACACCAAAGGCAAACTGGTCGGTGAGGGCACGTGCATAGGTAAGACCGATGGCCGAATTATTCGCTTGAAAGGTCTCCCCTGTTCCAAAAGGCTGAAACTCGGTGGTAACATCCATATCTCCCGAATTGAGGGAAAGTACGCTCAAACCTAAGTAACCTTCGCCTACACGCACCACAGCCCCACCGTAACTGATGCCGATATCGGCCCAATACAAGGTGTGCCCAAATTGTATATGTAACTTCTGTGAATCGATGCGGGCAATACCTGCAGGGTTCCAGTACAATGCGCTCACATCGTTGGCCAGAGCAGTAAAATTGCCGCCCAAACCAGAGGAACGTGCATCTACTCCTATTTTGAGGAATTGCATACCGGTAGTTCCCACTCGGCTGCCACCAAAAGAGGGCAACACTTGCCCAGAGGCGGAAAGCGTACCAAACAGGCTGCCGAGCAGCAAAACAAGTCGTTTGAAATTCATGCAGAAACGGTGTGCAAGTTAGCACCAAAAACCGAATCGTAGATTAGGAATTCATGAACTTATGCATCAAGTTGGTCGCCGCCGACTTCCAAGAGCACATTTCCAAGTTTTTGGCCACTTAACACATAACTCAACGCCTCTGGAAGCTGCTCGAAAGGATAAATTCGATCGAACAAAGGTGTGAATTCACCATTGCTGGCGAGTTCAGCAAACCATTCGAAATCTTCGATTCGATTAACAGGAATGGGAAAGAGCAACTTCTGCCCCCGCCTAAAGGGTGCGGTAAGGGCGAGGAATGGGTTTTCGTTTCCAGGCCCCAATTCGGTGCTGATGTAGATACCCTTGGGAGAAAGAAAACGCCTGCTGGCCGACCAGCTCAGTTTACCTACGGCATCGAAAAACAAATCGTACTGCTCGTTGTGCTGTTCGAGTTCTCCATTTTGGTAATCGAGCACCTGCTGAGCACCCAAGGTTTTTACTCGTTCAATGGCTTGTGTACCACAAACGGCTGTGACCGATGCGCCGAGTGCCCGTGCCAACTGTACGGCTGCCGAGCCTATGGCGCCACTGGCACCGTATACCAATACGCGACTTCCGCTGCCTACGCGAGCGGCACGCAGGTCGCAAAGGGCATAGTGACTGCCTTCACCCAGCATAGCTCCTGTTTTATAGTCGACCAATGCAGGCAGCTGAGTAACGGTAGTTTTTTCGGGTAAACAGAGATAATCGGCAAAGCCGCCAAATCTTGCGTCGTCGAAACCAAAAACGCGATCGCCCACTTGAAAACGTCGTACGCCTTCGCCTACAGCCACTACTTTGCCCGAAAACTCACAGCCCAACACTTTCGCTTTGGGCTTCGGGAAGCCTAAAAAAATGCGTGCAAATTTGGGTATGCCGGTCAAAAATCCGCTATCGGTACGGTTTACCCCCGCATAGGCCACCCGAATAAGCAGCTCACCAGCTGCAGGTTGTGGAATAGCTACTTCTTCGGCACGAAGCACCTCTGGCCCTCCGTATTCGGTTCTATAAAATCTACGCATCAGGGGAAAGATTCAATAATAAGCTAGTTAGTCAAACATTGGAGGTTGATTCGAGGGGATTTGCTTCCGGCTGTGACAAAACGCTGGTCTCTTCTTTGATCCAAAACTCGGTTTGTCGCTTTTCGCTGTCGTCGAAGGTCACTAGTTGTTTGGTTCCAACAGACTGAAAGTAGCTGAGCAATCCAAAATCGCCTGCGCAAAAGGAGGCATGAACCAAATTGGTAGACAACAATAAAAGCTGCGTGGCTGGTGAAACGAAAAAGCCAGCCAGCAATAACCCACCGCTGATCACTACGAATGGTGCTAAAGCTACCTTTCGAAACTCCTGGTAATTCACAACAAACTGATGTGCTTCGGCCAAAAACATAAAGCGTTTCCAATCGGCCGATATTCGGGTGTTGGTGCAGCCCAACTGCCGATAAGCGAAAACATGCAGGTATTCGTGCACTGGAATCAATAAAAAGGATGCTGCAAAGCCCAGGAAGAAAAAAGAAATCAACTTGCGCATCTGAAAAAGCTCGGTGTGGTAGTAATAAGATGCCAGCCCAAAAAAGAACAAACTGAACAGCACATTGAAAGCCACAAACCACCGACTTGCAGCGGTCTTTTTTTTCAGTTGTGCTTTGAGCCAGTTGGGTAGCTCATTGAAGGAGAGTGTTTCAAGTAGTCGATATCCACTTGCGGATAGTTGAGAAGGAAGTACTTTCATGGGGTAGGTCCATTGTAGCCGCTAGCGGCAAGAAAAGCTTTGAAATCGCGGATATTGAGTATTTCGGCGATGGCTTTTTGCTTATCGGTCGCCTTTTGGTAGTACGCGCGGGTGATGACAAAACCCATCCAATAGCCCAAATCGGCCGGACGGTCGGTTCGTCCGCCACCATACAACCAATCTTTCCAGTCGGATTCGTGCATGCGACTGCTAAACTCCTGCCACAAGGCTTGTTCGTTGGCAAAGCCATAGGTATACGGGCCTTGTGGTTTTTTGCCACCCGTAATGAGCTCGCTCAGGAAGTCGGCCGATCCCTCGCGTATACTTTGCGCGAGCAAGCTCCGATCGTTCGGGTAACGTTGTTGAAAGTGTATCCATTCGTGGGCCACGGTTTCGTCGAGGGTTTCGAATCCGAGCCGGCTGCTGCTGTCGCCAAACATTTCGGCACCTACTATTAACCCTCCGCGAAAAGTAGTCCCTCCCGAGTTGTGTGCACCAATTACAAAATAAATGGATGGATAGCTTGCTGCAGGGTACCACTCGCGAAAAGCCCATAATTGGCGACGAATGGTATCGGCTAAAGCTGGGATGCGTTCGGTATAGGGTCTCACCTTTTGGTAGTCGCCTTGATTCTTTTGTATACGTTTCGCCAAATTTTTGCCGCTCACGATGCGCATGGGGATAAAACCTTTTAACCCTGCTGAGCCATGATCTAAATATTCTTTTTGAAGCTGCTTGGCGGTGGGTTTACCGTTTGCTGCATCGTACACCGACCAAAAGAGGGTAATATCGGAGGTGACTAGCTGTATACTGTCGGCCGTGAATTGCGCCGTAGAGGGTAGTTGAAAGGCAAGTAGTACACTCAAAATAGCAATCAAAAACTTCATACTCAACTTGTAGTGGTAAAAGTAGCAGGCAATGTAAGGAGAACTGCAAATTAATGGCTGCCCAACAAAAGCATACAGACAAAATGTTAAGACTTTCAAAATGATGAGAAAGGCCTAATACACAGCTTGAAAGCCTTAAAACCAAGACCCCTACAACTTCGTTACAATCGCATCATTTCGACATTCTAAAATTTTTTAAGGTACTTATAGTACAAATGACAATTTCTCTTTATTTTGGTATTTAATTATGATTACTTCTAAATTCAAAGCCTTACATATGAAAAAAGCATTACTTCTTCTGGTCGGACTAAGCATGTCGCTTTGGGCATCTGCTCAAATGCGTAACGTGACTTTTCAGGTCGACATGAACAATTACACAGGCACCTTCACCACGCCTGAGCTGAACGGCACCTTCAACAACTGGTGCGGCAATTGTGCAGCCATGGCTGACCCGAACAACGACGACATTTGGACCATCACCATTCCATTGAACCAAGGAAGCACGGTTGAATTCAAATTTTCGCACGACAACTGGGGCGGACAAGAAATGTTACCACCATCGGGCAGCTGCACCAATGGCAATACCCAATTCACCAATCGCGTATTGGTAGTTCCTGCCAACGATACTGTTTTACCTGTCGTATGTTGGGGTTCATGCGGTCCTTGTGCTGGTCAGCCTACCACGGCCAACATCACCTTTCGGGTGGACATGAACGATTTCACTGGTACCTTCACACGCCCCGAAATCAACGGCACCTTCAACAACTGGTGCGGCAATTGCGCCGGTATGAACGACGCCAATACCGACGACATTTGGGACATTACCATCAACTTACCCATTGGCGATACCATTGAATACAAGTTTTCGCACGACAACTGGGCTGGTCAGGAAACCAACGACCCTACTGGGCCTTGCACCAACGGTAACGCTCAGTTTACCAACCGTGTATTGGTAATCAGCGGCGATACCACCATGCCCGCAGTTTGTTGGGGATCTTGTTTGCCTTGCGGCCAGGCGAGCAGCGTAGAAGAGCTCAATGCACCTTCGCTAGTCGTTTATCCTAACCCAGCCAGTGGCAATGTGCGCGTATCGAGCACGCAAGCCGGCACGGTACGTTTACTCGACCTCACCGGCCGTGTGGTGCGTGAAGAAAAAATGGAAGCCGGTGAATTAACGCTAACGCTTGAAGGTCTCAATGCTGGTCTGTATCTTGTACAGCTCAATGGTGCCTATCGCAGCGCAAGCCAGCGTCTGTTGGTTAAATAAATAAACCCAAAACTTAGGCCCTCTGCAAGGAGGGCTTTTTTTTTACCCACTCCCCAAACCATGCAAAAAACCCTCGCATTCATCGTCACCGTGTTCTTTTTCTGGGGCTTTGTTGCCGCCAGCAACGACATTCTTATCCCGGTATTCAAACAACATTTGCAGCTCGAGCAATGGCAAAGTCAGATGATTGCTTTTGCCTTTTATGTAGCCTATACCTTAGGCTCGCTCGGTTACCTCGCCGTGTCAAAGCTGCGTGGTCGCGATTTGGTTGCCGAAATAGGTTATGGCCGCGCATTGGCCATTGGCCTCATGATTTCGGCTGCGGGCACCTTGCTGTTTATTCCTGCTGCCAATGCCGCTTCGTTTCCGATGTTGCTGGCTGGCCTAATCGTAGTGGGTATTGGCTTCAGTTTGCAGCAAACGGTTGCCAACCCGTTAACCATCTCTTTAGGTAGTGCACAAACTGGAGCGCAACGGTTGAGTTTGGCGGGAGGTATCAACAACCTAGGCACTACACTGGGCCCAATTTTATTGAGCTTTGCCATCTTCGGCCAATCAGCCGCCAATGCACCCGCAACCGTCGATATCGGGGCTGTTAAGTTCCCGTACATCATCCTTGGGCTCTTTTTCTTGGTATTTGCCTTCATCTTTTGGCGGATGGATTTGGGAAAACCGGCCGAAAGCAACGAAGTTGAACAGGCCGAAGAGCAGAAAGCCGGCCCTTTATTTTCGATGCCGCAGGTTTGGATGGGCATGATTGCCATCTTTTTATACGTAGGTGTTGAGGTTTCTACAGCCAGTAATCTACCCGAATATTTAATTGTCTATCAAAATGTTCCCCTTTCGGGCATGGCGCCATACATTTCGCTATTCTGGGCGAGTTTGATGATTGGCCGTTGGACCGCTGCTTCGGGTGCACTTGGACTTACTGGAGCCACTCGCCAGTTGGCGCGGTGGATTTTACCACTGGTGGCTTTTGGTATCTTCCTGGGCGTAACTGCGCTGAGCGGAAATGCGGCGACTCCTTACTTTTCGTACCTCATCGCCGTAGTGATTTTGATTGTTGCCGATAGCTTGGCCAAGGGCAATCCCGTGAGGCAGCTGCTGCTTTATGCGGTACTGGGCATAATCGCCACCCTCACAGGCATGTATGCCGGCGGTCCGTTGGCCATCTACGCCTTCTTGTCGGTAGGATTATTCTGCTCGGTGCTTTGGCCCTGCATCTTTACGCTGGCTATTGCCGGCATGGGTTCACGCACCTCGTCGGTGGCCAACGCGCTCATCATGATGATCATGGGCGGTGGCTTTATCAGCGTTTTACAAGGCTGGCTGGGCGATGCACAGCGTTTGGGCATACGCGATTCGTATTGGGTGGGTGTAATCTGCTTCGCCTATCTGGCCTTCTACGCTTATCGCATGCATTTTATCTTGAAAGCCAAAGGGATTACCCTCGAAAACGCGGCTCCAGCGGGACATTGATTCCGCTAGAGTTCGAATAAAAAGCCTCTTTGCGTAAGTTGTTGGTAGCGTTGCTGATCGAAACGGTACAGTCGTGCCGGCCGGTGACGTACCTCGCTCTGCATCTTGTCGAGGGGCACGAGTAAGTGCATCGACAAGATTTTTTTACGGAAGTTGCCCTTATCGAAGCTGGTATTGAGGATGGTTTCGTACAACTGCTGCAACTGCGCCAGGGTAAATTCTTCGGGTAAAAGCTCAAAACCAAGTGGCTGATGCTGCACTTTGTATTGCAGATGCTCGATGGCGGTGATGACAATTTCGCGGTG
Organism: Chitinophaga pinensis; assembly: GCA_943369355.1. Taxonomy (GTDB): domain Bacteria; phylum Bacteroidota; class Bacteroidia; order UBA7662; family UBA7662; genus UBA7662. The sequence goes on from CALRMX020000004.1 coordinate 237,032, forward strand.
GTCGAAAGCCATTTCGCCCAGCTCATCGAGATTCTTCCAATAAGCTTCGCTCGCCCAGGACGACGGCTTTGGCCGGTACAAGTTTTTGTCGAGTAGGGCGTAATATACCACCGTAACCACTCTACCCATCGGGTGACGTTCAACAGCTCCAAAGGTGCGTATCTGTTCGAGGTAGATATCGGGCAAACCGGTTAAATCATTCAACACCCGCTTGGTGGCCATGTCGATGTCTTCCTTAGGGTGGACTAAGTCGCCCGGAATGGCTTCGAAACCCCGGTAGGGCTCGGCCCCCCGTTGGATGACGAGCACCTGTAAATTTTGGCCATCGTAGCCAAAAACAACACAGTCGACCGAAATCCCAAAATGAAAGTAACTATCGAGTCGTTTTCGACTTTCGATTAAATCTTCGTTGGCGTGCAGTTGTACCATAGGCGTGGTAGTCAGAACACAAATTTAAGTGACTTACCGGTCTCACCCGAATGCGGAAGTAACCAGGCTTCGAAAGAACCCGTGGGAGCTATGGGCTCGCCACGATAATTGTAACGCACCAGATCGGAGGCAGTTAACACAAAATCGATCGTTTTGCTTTCGCCGGCGGCTAACTGCACTTGCTGGAAACCAGCCAACTGCCTGCCTGGCACGATGCCCTGCTTGCTCGACTGCTGCTTCACATAAAGCTGCACGGTTTCTTTACCTGCGACAGTGGATGTATTGGTGATACGCACCGAAAATTGGTAACCACCCTTGGCCATTTTTTGAAGTTGCGCATCGGCATATACAAAAGTGCTGTAGCTCAATCCATAGCCAAAGGGATAAACTGGCGAATTGGGTAGGTCGTTGTAGTGCGACCAAAACACTTCGGCAGCAGGTCCAGGCCTACCACCGGTGTAGTCGTTGTAGGCTATCGGAATTTGGCCTTCGTGGCGCGGGAAGGTCATAGGCAGCCGGCCCGATGGGTTATAAGCGCCAGTAAGCACATCGGCAATGGCATGACCAGCCTGCGTGCCTGGCTGCCATACCAGCAGCAAAGCGGCAAGCTGTGCGCGCAATTCGTCGGGGATTATGAGCGGCCGGCCGGCATACAATACCAGCACCACACGCTTGTTCGTTTTCAAAATTGCACGCAAAAAATCTTCTTGCAAGCCGGGCAAACGTATGCTGCTGCGGCTGCGTCCTTCGCCCGACTGGTAACCGTGTTCGCCTAAGGCAAGTACAACAGTTTGAGCCGATTGCGCCAAAGCCATTGCTGCCGCCCATCCCGTGGTATCGGTTTCGTTGATTTGTACGGCTTTGTGGAACAAGGCTTTTCCAGTCCAGTTGGCTGGCCCTGCAGCCCAGCGCATTTTCGGATAATGCACTTTTAAGGCTTCGGTGAGCGGCACAGCCGTTTCGTCCTGCGACGATACACGCCAGTTGCCCAGCGGGGCGGTTCTATCGTCGGCTAAAGCCCCGATGAGCACAATATTGTCGGTTTTTTTGAGGGGCAGCGCTCCTTTATTTTCGAGCAGTACCATACTTTTTCGCGCCATGTCGCGGGCGGCGGCATGTACATCCACATGCCCTGTTTCGGTTGTCTCTCGCGCTTTATCGCAATAACGGTACGGGTCGTCGAACAAACCCAAGGCAAACTTGAGCCAGAGTATACGTCTCACCGCCTCATCCACTACTGCTACCGACACCTTTCCTGCCTTTACAGCAGCAACCAAATGGTTGTTGTAGGCATCCGACTCCATGTCCATATCGCAGCCAGCGTTGGCAGCAAGCACGGCAGCTTCTTCGCGGGAGGCCGCATATCCGTGGGCTTGCATCTCTTGGATAGATCCCCAATCGGATACCACCATCCCTTTAAACTGCCACTGCCCTTTGAGCAGCTGCCGCATGAGGAAAGAGTCGGCCGAGGCAGGAATGCCGTTGTACGCCGTGAAGGCATTCATAAACGTGGCCACACCAGCGTCGCTCGCGGCTTTAAATGGTGGCAAAACTACATTGTAAAGCGTATGGGCGCTAAAATCGGTGGCGTGGTAATCGCGGCCGGCCTGCACAAAGCCATAGCCAGCAAAATGTTTGGCGCAGGCGGCTAGCGTATTGGGCTTGCTCAGGTCGTTGCCTTGAAAACCGCGTACGCGTGCTGTTGCGATGCGCGAACCGAGGTATGGGTCCTCTCCTGCGCCTTCCATCACCCTACCCCAACGCGGGTCGCGGGAGATGTCGACCATGGGTGCAAAGGTCCAGTTGATACCGGCTGCCGTAGCTTCGCGGGCTGCGTTGCGTGCTGATAGCTCGATGGCTTCCAAATCCCAGCTGGCGGCTTCGGCCAACGGAATAGGCGTGAGCGTTTTATAGCCGTGAATCACATCGCAGCCAAAAAGCAGCGGTATCTTCAGGCGGGTTTCTTCAACGGCTATCCGCTGCAAAGCCCGTACTTCGTCTACTCCCTGCACATTGAGTACGGCTCCAATTTTACCGGCACGGAGGGCATCGTATCGCTCGCGGGGATTGCCGGTTTCGGGTAGCGGCCCAGTGGCATTCCAGAATCCATTGTACTGGTTCATCTGCCCTACCTTTTCTTCGAGGGTCATCAAACGCAGCACCGAATCGATGCGGGCACTAAAGTCTTGTGCACGAGCGGACCGCTGAAGGCCCGCCATCGCCAACACAAGGAGGAAAAGCCAACGGCAATGCTTCATGTTCAAAAAGGTGTGTAGCTGAACGATCGGAGAACAATTTCGTAGTCGTCGCCCGTGCTGGGACCGGTAGCCTGGCCGGTAACCAACCACAGATTGATGCGTGCATTGGTGGTTGGCCCAGGCGCTGGAATCACGATGGGAGCACTGGTTGAGCCGCCCTCTTCTTTTACGCGCGGTGGATTGTTGCGGTTAAACGACCAGCTGGCCATAGGAGCTGCAGCGGTATCGCTGCCCAACCAACTTTTCCAAGTGATGAGGCTGTCGGTCCAGATGAACTCATGGGTGGTGTGCGTGGTGGCCGCTTGTGCCGGCATCTGAAAACCGCGGGTGCGCTCGGGTTTAAACGGGCCAAACCACACCGGTTGTACCGACATATGCAAGGTTTTAGGGTCGTTGGCAACTCCCCAGCGGCTGAATTCTATGTCGACCTCGCTATTGGCTTGGGCGGCAAAGGTGTTGTTGTCCCAAGTGAAAAGGCCCAAAACGGTATTGTTGGGGATGTTCACCATGTCCGATTCTACCACCCATACGTAGCGGCCGTAGCCTACCACATCGTTGGAGATGATTTCGGAGCAATACCACCTGCCATCGTCGAGTTTGCGGATGTTGAGGTGCAGATAGCCACGGTCGTCGACATAAGCCGAGTACAAATCTTTGCTGAAGTAGTTGGGTCCGGGACCAAAAAGCTCGGTGCCGCCCTTTACAGTCCATATACGTCCGCTGAAATTGAGTTGATCGCCCGAACGTCCTTGCGGCGCTGGCATGGTTTCGAGCTCGCAGCTGCTCATCACTATCGTCAGGAGCAATCCCGCACATATGCTGATGCTTCTTCTCATCGTTTCGATATTGTTCCAGTTAATACCAATTCGCCCCACAGGTTTGGAGCGGTATGAAATCCTTCTTGATCGCTGCTGTTCCAGCGGTATTGCGCCTTTCGGCCGGTGGCATCGCCTTGGTCGCGCGCTATTTCTAACAGATACCGGCCGGGCAAACTCCACGGCTCTCGGTCGAGCTCCTTCCAGCTGATGGCTACTTTTACCCGATAGCCACCCTCCGGCCGAGCTACCAGCTGCCTTTCGATTTGCAGCGGCCGTTGCGTACGGAACTCGATGGCCTGCACCTCAGCGCCTAGGCCAATGCCGAGATGTAAGTCGCTAAACAGAAAACGGCTGCGCGGGCGGCTCGACAGCTCTGGCTGCGCGGCAATTGCCAGCTCTAACGCATCGCCATTCCAAAGGTCGCTGCCTTGTTTCCCGTTTTCAGGTGCTTCCGTGTCGGCCAAAATCGCCTCGAGGTATAAACGGTTGTTGTCCCAGCTCAAACGCACCGAGTCGTTGCCCAGTTGCTGCCAGCGGGTGGCATAAAACTCGCCTTCGCCCACAACTACGGCCTGCTTACGGCTGCTACCGGCATGGCGCACAATGCGGATGTGGCGCAAGTCGAACTCGCCAGCGGCTTCGAATTGCATGATAAACTGCTTTACATTGCCGGGATCGGCAGACTGCTCGGGCCAGTTGAACTCCTGCAAGGGTAAACGGATATGTGCGTATTGGTTGCCAATAGGTCCATCGATCACCCAACGGGCCGACATGCCCATCCACGCCTGACGGCCACTGTAATCTTCCAAGCCAAAGGCGAGCGGTAAGGTCTTCACCGGCCGCTCGGCTGTGATACGTACTTTGAGCTCGATGGCCGCACTATCGACCAAGGCTGCGAGGTTTTTGCCTGACCAAGCATCCCAGCCTACGCCCATACCTACCCAACTGCAGCCGCCGCCGGGTTTGTCCCAACGTACACGGTACGAGCTATCACTTTGTAAGACAAGCTGCATGCAGCCTTTTTTGCTGTCGCTCCACAATTCGTCGCCGGCAGCACCATCCAAAATCACCAGCGACGAAAAACCAGCGATTTGCTCGTAGTCGTTATCGGGATTACTGAGCTCGTACATGCCCCGCTCCACCGCCTGAACGCGGTTGCGGATGCCACGCACCTCTACCTCACTCAGACCAATGGTCCGTATGCTGTCGGTAGTTTGCGCCTGTGCTGCCAATGCCAGCAAGACCAATGCACCACTCAGGAGCCCTTTGATGGACTTCATGGGCGTAGCGGTTGATTGCGGGTAAAGGCAACTAGGTCCATGTCGCACTCGGCATACCCGCTGGTGGGGTTGGCTAAAAACAGTACGTCGACTCGGAAAAGCTTATGTGGCTCGTGCACGCCATTGCCCAAAGGAGAAGCAGGAGCGCCATTCACCAGCGTGGCCAAATCGCTGTATTTCAAACTCTCCATCTTCCAAGCTACACCTGGACGAATTTCTACGGCCCACATGTCTTCGGTACCTTCCGAAAACGTTCCGTTTCCGTTGTCGTCTTCCCTGAACTGCAACAGCACTATGCCGTTGCTCAAGCCTGCCTTTTGCCTGAATATGGCGTTAAAGTAAACGTTGGCAGCATCGGCACTCAAGCCAAAGCCGGTGGTGGCATTGTAGGCCGAAGCCAACATGCCGTGCATGCCTTTGAGCCAGTCCCAGCCTACTGTACCTCCCATGCGGTAGTACTGCGTGCCTTCGGCCAAAGGTGGTGCGGTTTCGCCGGCAAACTTCATTTCTGCTCCCGTTTGTACAAAGGTGGTCCATAACGGACTGCGGCCATCTTCAAAATCGTCGAGTACCGTAGCGTCGAGTACACGCTTGCCGGCTACTGTAATGGTACTGCGTAAGGTGTCGGTATGCCCGGTAAAGGTGAGCATCACGTCGCATTCCTCTGCTTGGAAAGTAGGGAAATCGGTGGTCTCGCCTGCCCAACTGGCGTTGGTAAGATCAATCGTTCGCGAGCGGCCCGTAATGCGCTTCACCGCTCCCGATGTGCGTCCTTTAATTTCGATTTGCCAGTCGGTGAGTATGCTCATGCGGGCGGTAAAATAGGCCTGCTGACCGGTGCTAAAATCAACCGACGTGGCCGACTGCCCCAATGGTTCGAGCACCCTGAAATTGCCGTACAAGTCGCTGAGCTGCGGACCTGCAGGTTCCAAATCGCGCTGGCACGACCAGCTTACCAAGACGATTAAAGAGAGAAATACATATTTCATGACGTCAGAATTGGATGAAGTAAGATAAAAAGCCCGAGCGAAGGTTCAGCTCGCTGCCTGCCTCGGTGATGGAACTAGCCATAATGCCCAGCTGGAGCGTCGACTTGCCAAAAGCCTTGTACGAAACAGCGGCAACGGGCAGAAGTTCACGGTAGTCGAGTGTTCGGCCATTATAATCGACAATTTCGTTTTGGGCATTACGCTGTGCTTCAAACACAAAACCTTTGCTCTGCACTTGCAACACACTTAAATCAAAGCGGAAGTTATCGCCAAACTGGTAGCCGGCATTCACGCTCCACCAAGGTTGTTGCACATTCAAATCAGGCACTTCAGCCTCGGTATTGTTGCGCCAGCTGCGTTGGTCGCGGTACATCACGACCAAATTGGCTTTGCGGAAGGTGTAGTTCACTAAAAGTTCGGCACGACTAAAGCGAGCCAATTCAGAGGTACCACTTCCGCGTATTTCGCTGAAAAAGTCTCCCTTCACGAGTACAGTCAGCCCTTTCACCGGTACTTCAGGTTCCCATTCGGCATGTACACCTCTACGATTCGGGGTTGCTTCGCCAAACGGGTCGAGCAGCAGGTAATCGGTTTGGTCGTTGCCCAAGGTTGTCGCCCACGCTGTACGGTACAGACCGGCCTCACGGGTGAAGTCGTAGATGCTGGCCGACCGCAGCTGACGGTCGTTACCCACCGTACGAAACGAGCGTGGAATGGCGCCGGGATTATAAGCAGTAGTTTGTGCGGCGGGGCTGAAAAAGTCGGGCCCAACTTCACGGTAGCTCACCTTAAGTTGCTTCCCAATGCCCAGGCCTACGGTATAGAAATAATCGGTTTTGGTGGTTTGTGGACTGTCGGTAAATACGGCAACCGAACGTCCTACTTCCCAATTCAGGCGAAGGAGGCCATTGCCAAAAGCACCATCGGTGGTGAGTACCGAGCTGCGGTACAATTCTTCTTGGGCGCTGGTACCAGCCATGTCGCGAATCTCAACTAAGGTAACTCCCAACCGCAGTGGTGTTTCGCTCCACTTGAGCTCAGAACGTCCGCCAAAGGCCCACTGTTCGGTAGCTGCTCCACCGAATCCGGGTCGTAGGCGCATGGCAAACAACGAGTTGTTGAGCGACGACGGTCCGCTACGGAACTGCAACCCAAAATCAAGGGCTGCGCCTTGGGTACGCCAGCTGCCGTTGGGATTCATGAATACGTCGTAGCCAGGCATATTTTGTTGCATGAGTTGCAGCGCGGGCATCCCGTTTAGTACCTGCAACAGCGGCGCAGTGCGCAGCATGGTGTAGGGCGTGAGTGCGTAGTCCATATCGCCAACGGTGTATTTAAACCGATTTTGGATAAGCCCTTTTACCGTGAGCTGCCGCACGTCAAAGCTCACACCCGAGCCCCAAAATCCGCCGTAATCGTTACGAATGCGCACCATGGCCTGAACCTCGGTGGCGGCATTCGGGCGAACATTCACGCCGAGGTCGGCGAGCACATGCCCCGAGTTTTCGCGCGGTAAAGTGGTGGTATCGCCGGCATTGGTGAGCTTGTCGGCAAAGTACACTGCCCGGGCACCACCGTTCACCGAAAAACGGGGTAGCGGGGTTTGGGCTGTAGCGCTCAGGCCAGCAAGGAGCAACGAAAAGACGATGAAGTATTGCTTTTTCATCAGAATAATAACTTGAGTTCGAGGGTGGTTTCGTGCCCGGCGTATTTATCGAGCACATAACTGCGGTCTTCAAAGGCAAAGCGGCGGTGCCGCACATATACGCATACGTTGTCGGCGGCCCAGATGTCGCAGCCTGCGCCCCAGGCGCTGCCAAACTGCTCAAACGGGCGTCCAATCGGATTTACGCCGGTAAGTATTCCTCCCAGCGTGATGTCGCCGCTGGCCAATAGTACCACCGCAAAACGATTGTTCCATTGTACGTACAGCTCGTTTTCGCTGGCATATTGTCGCAACAAGGCTTCTTTGCCGGTGTTGATGAGGGCTGCGCCGGTTTGTACCGAGCTGGCACGCATCAGGTGGTTGAACACCAACAAGCGGTCGGCTATGCGCAAACGATAAAGTGCCTGCAGCTCGAGCTGCGAAAAGTACAGCTGGTCGGTGAGGCGCTCGCTCAGCGTTACCCGGTCGAAGGTATTGCGGTAAATGACGTTGGTTCGGCCGTAGGGCCCCACCTGCTGTGGGAAACCCCAACGCCAGAAGCGGCTGCGGGTGAGGGCATTCACGGGCCGACCAAACGACAAACTGTTGGCGCCCGTGGTGATTTCGCGGCTTAAACTGTAGCCGCCACTGATGTACAAGTTTTGCGGCTGGTAGGCCAGGTTCAGGTCGGCCCCCATTCGGTTGTTCGACAGCTGACCAAAACCTAACAGGGATGAATTGGTGGGAAACAACAGCGCACCACTTCCTGCTTGCCCGGCGGGAATGTTGGCAATGGCAGCCTCAGCAACGCTGGTATTTACAAAGGCGCCCACATTGTTCACCGCTCCTGGATCGATGTAATAGGCCTGACCAAAAACCTTCCAGTGTTTGGCAACGGCCCACTTGAGTTTGGCCTGCGTCAACAGTCCGCCGAGTTCACCCAGACTGGTGGAGGTGTAGCCCGAATACCCGGCTTCCAGCTCCCACGCCCATACGGGATGCAGGTGACTCACCTTTACGGTATGTATCTGTGAACCGAAACGTTGGAGCAACAAACTGTCTTGGTAACTCCGCTGATTCATGGTTTGCACACTCAATTTCCAGCTTGTGGTGGGCATCCAGCTGTACTGTCCACCCCAGGCGGCGTTCGGGCGGCGGTCGAAGCCTCCATTTTGTTCGTTTTTGCCAAACATGAGCTTGAACGACTGATTGGCGGGCAGCTGCGCCATACTCACAATGGCTCCTGCAAAGGCCCGTTTACCCCAGCGTTCTTCCTGGTCAACTCTTCCGGCATCTACATAGCGGTTATATCGTTCAAACACATTCCGACCAATCGGATCCCACGGATTGCGGTCGAAAAGCATATACCGTTCGTAAGCCGTATAGGCCCCCATGGTAAGCTCGGTCATGTCTTCCCAGTGAATGCCTCCCAGCTTAATGGCCAAAGGCCCCAGTGGGGTTTTGATGGTCGAGTATAAGTTCATCCCCAGGTTCAGCAACATACTTTGACCCAGGCGAGGACTCCCCAGCGGAAAGTCGATATTGGGTCGTGCCGTATCGGGCGTAGCACCGCTGTAGGCAAGCTGCCCCGGCCGGTCGAGAAACTGAAAGGCGAAGAGGTCGAGCCCCCAGCTCATGCCCGAGCGCGACTTGCCCGTGATGTTAAACATCAGATTGGGGAGCTGGGTGTCGTCGCCAATGAATACTTCGCGCTGTGGAAGAGAAGTAGTTGGCAGGAAGAGGTAACTTCCGGGCATATCGCGGTAGGTGCCGAAAAAGCGGTAGAAGCCGTTCACATTTAGCGACCTCAGCCGGCTGGGCTCCATCTTCGGGAAAAGCCCCCACTCGGGCGACTTCTCGGTCGTGCTGTTCTCTGTAGTTACAAACAAGCGGTACAGCTTGCCCGCAGCCATGCGCGACTTGGAGGGCGTGGCCAAACTATCGGGGGTAGTTTCGGCGCTGCCATGCGACTGCGCATACAAACTGCCCGAGCTAAGCGCGACGGCAAAACAAAAAAGGAGGGTTTTGCGGCGACTCATGGCAGCTGGGAATAGGTTTGCATTTGAATCAATTTACGTGGACGGGCACCGGGTGGGGCTGCCTTAACATATACAGGCACATTGCCATAGGCCACCCAGCCGTCGGCTTCGAGGTAAACAAATACCCGATAAGCGCCTTCCACATCGGGTAGCTGGATGCTCAAACTATCGCCTTTGAAGCCGCGTTTTTTCTTGCGTAATACGCTTGCTGGCCTACTTTCAACATCGCCACCTGCTTTGATATCCTGACTTTCGGGCACCAGCTCGTACCGCAGCGTTGGTTTGCTGCTGGCTTGCACATGGGTATTTACTTTCAAGTCCATCTTTTCGCCGACGGTGGCAATGTGAAAAGGCTTTTCGAAAGCCGTTATCGACACCGGGGCCACTTCGTTCTTGCCTTTCCACGCTTGGGCGATGGCCCATAAGGTTTCCGTTTTTTCGCGGTATTCGGTAAAGATGCCGTACCAAGTAGAAGTGGTTTCCTGTTTCTGTCCCCACAAAAACACGTACGAACCCATACAATAGGCGCGTTCAGCGAGAATTTTATCTTGATAACGTTTGCGGTAGCTTTCGGCCTTCTGAGCGCTGGTTTGCTCGAGAGGAGCACCCCAAGGTGCACGTTTTACTTCCCAGTGTCCGTTGGGTCCCCATTCGGTAATCATATACGGACCGTCCCAGCCAAATTTTCGAATCTGACTTGGAAGTTTATCGAGGTCGCCATAGGTATTGATCGACAAAAAATCGAGGCTGGGGCAGCGGGCTTTGATGAGCTGCACTTCTGTAGAGTCGAGCCCTGCGGTGATGGTCGTGGTAGGATGATGCGGGTCGAGTTCTTTGATCATTTTCGCCATCGCTTCTACTGCGTACCACACATTGGTATTGGTGTAGTTCAAATCTAATTCGTTGCCAACCCCCCACGCCAAAAGAGCGGGGTGGTCTTTAAGCGCCATCACCTCTTTGCGGAAAGCATCCTGTTGCCGGCGTACGCTAATGCTATCGTCGTAGTCGAAACCGTGGCGCTCGTGCTGCAGCCACAGCCCCATCATCACAGTGAGCCCACGTTTGTGCGCCTCATCGAGCAAGGTGCGGGCATTTTCGGTTCCCCAGGTACGGATTGAATTGCCGCCAGCGGCAACCACCTCGTCGAGAAAAACCGACCCACCAGCACCGTTCACGTAATAGGGTGCTCCACCGCGGTAAAGCGTCCATTCACCTACTGGGTTTTTCTGAAGCGTTACGGGCACCACCTGCGCGAGTAACGGCCCGTTGAGGCCAAAACAAAACGCCGAAAGTGCAACCAACTTGAGCCATTTCATGGGCATTCTTCAATTTACACCCTACAAGTTATAGTATATTTCACAATTTCTAAAAAAAGAGATGAAATTTTCGAAAGTCCGCAAATCTAAGCACCCCACCCAAGCCTGTATTTGAACGAATTCAATAGCGCTGGAGCAGCTAATCGCTAAAAAAGAAATAAAAAGTACAGCCTACCAGAGGCAGGAAGCTTTTCGATGCAACAAAGGGGAATTGCTGAATAATAAATCGAAAAAACCGCTGAGCCGAGGGTACAGCGGTATCAGTAAGCTGCTGCCAGACTCGTGAATAGCCCGCTCCAATTTACTTGGCCATTCGACCTGCCCAAACGAACGATAATCAGGTTTTTATTGGGGTTCACATAAATGTACTGCCCTAAAATACCTTCGGCCATGAAGTCACCCGTCGTACTCGGCAACCACCATTGGTACTGATAAAACCAAGCGCTGCCTTGGCTGGTATCTACGCGGGTCGACTGCTCCACCCATGCCTCCGAAACCAGTTGTTCGCCCATCCAGCGCCCTTTGTGCAAATACAAACGGCCAAGCTTGGCATAATCGCGCGCACGGGCATTCAAACAACAAAATGTCTTTTCCAGCCCTTCTTTTCGCCTATCAATGCTCCAGCTGGCGTCGTATTCCATGCCCAGCTTGCGCCACAGCTTTTCTTCGAGATAATCGCTCATCGAGCGGTTTTTTAAGGCCCGCTCAAGCACCAAACCCAAGAGTTGGGTGTTTCCACTCACATAATCGAACGATTTTCCGGGTGCTTGCTTCAAACGCAGCTTGCGTACCTCTTTGCGCAAATTGGTGCCGTAATAAAAGCTCGCGGCCTCCCCAAAGGGATTCACATACGATTCGTTAAAATCAAGCCCCGACGTCATCTGCAACACATGCTCGATGGTTACTTGGTCAAAGCCATGCGGGGCCAACTCAGGGATATAACGGGTCACCGGGTCGTTGACCGACTGAATGAGTCCATCGTCGATGGCACAGCCGATGAGTATGGAGGTTACCGACTTGGCCATCGAAAAAGAAGGCACCACCGACGAAGCTTCGTAGCCATCCCAGTAGCGCTCGTACAACAGGGTATCGTTGCGGATGATGAGGAAGGCTACCGTCTTATTGTCGGCCAAATAGCGGTCGAAGGCTACCGACTTACCGGCTATTTCCAGCTCCCGAGGGGCGCGTTCTTTTTCGGCAGCAGTAAAGAAGAAACTACTGTCGCCACGCATCACGGGCCGGGAAGGGAACTTCCGGTGATCGCCGATGTCGGCAAAATTATACACCACAAAACGGCCTAGTTTGCACGAATAGAGTGCAAACGATAGCCCAACAGCCACTAGCAACCAGGTCAACTTACGCATAGGCGATATAAATCCAACTCAATTTAAGCAATAAGTGCCCGTTTTGGCTATTCGTATCGAAATACCTCTACCCCAATGGCGTAGCCGATACGTTTGCCATCGGCACGCTGTATAAAACGAATTTTGTTGGCTGCCCGCCCGAGGTTCACCCGCTGCCAGCTGTTGCCGCCATCGCGTGTTTCGAAGCCACCGGTGAGCGTACCCACAAAACCGTACTGTTCATCCAAAAAACCAATACCGAATTCACGGCTGCGGTGATCTTCAACCAAGGGCAACTCCACCCAGCTCTCACCACCGTTGGTGGTTTTGGCTATCCGCTGTTGCCGCACCGTGCTGTCGGGATTGTACGACTGTATGGTCATGTAACCGGTAGTGGCGGTGGGAAAGCTCATCTTCCAACTTGTTTCCCAGCCGCGTGGCGACCGATACACTTCTTTCCAGTTGAGGCCCCCATCGGTGGTTTTGAGCATCACCGCATGCGACACATCGAGCTGTTCGCTGCTGGCTGCACAAACGAAACCTGTTTTGGTGTCCATCATCTGCACATCAAAGGCCATCTTGGCGCTTTCCGGCAAACTGCGGGCCGTCCAGTTTTCGCCGCCATCGTGCGACTCCATCCAATTGGCGGGACTTCCCACCCGCCCCACGCCGTACACATGGATGCGGTAACCGAGTTGACCGTGGTTGTTGAACGGCTCACGTACCAAACTAAGTGCGCAAAGGCCTTTCACATAGCTGCCCCGATACTGCACGGGTTCCCAGCTTCGGCCCCCGTTGCGGGTGCGGTACAAGGGTACCGTGTCGCGCACATTGGGGAAATAGTCGGTACCTACGTTTCCGGCAAAGCCCAGCAGGCTATCAACGAAGAGTATGGTGCGGAAAAAGGTACCCGGCTGCTCAAACAGTAGCTCCCAACGGTCGCCGCCATCGCGGGTGCCGTAAATTTTCCCTGAGCCATTTACATACCAGCCCAAACGCTCGTCGTGAAACCAGATGTCGTCTTGTTTGCCCGGATAGGGTGCCGTGGGTAGCTTCCGCCAGCTGCCCTGCGATTTGGCCTCGGGGGCTACAACCGATAGCGACCAGCGTACGGCACCTTCGCCAACTGCGGGATTGTACTCCTGAAAAAGTTGTTGAATCTGCCCCTGGCTAAACTTGTTGAAGGCCTCCTGCATGCTGCCCGAGCGTGCAAAGTAGTGATCGGTTAACGGAAACGTTTGCAACTGGGCTGTTGCCGGGCGGTAGTAATTCACCGTATTCACAATCTGCTGATGGTCGGCTAGCGAAAAGGCCTGAAAATCCGACTCGCCAAACTGCACGAGCACCGCATTGGCGGCATCGCGCCAGTGGGCCAGATGGTTCACGTCCTGGATCTGCCGCCAGTACAAGGCATTGCGGCTGTAAATTTTTCCCCGGCCATCATACTCCCAAGAGCTGCGCAAGGTGCTGTCGAACGAAGGATTCTTGGCGAGCTCCTCCAGCGGTTGTTTCTCCACGAAAAACCGGTAGTTCAGAGCATATTGGTCGGTAACCGACTTCTCGAGCGCCAAGGGATCGAGGCCGGCAAGTGCATTTTGTACCCGATACATCTCTATTTGGTACTCGAACCACGACTTGGCCGTAGTACCATACACAGCCACACCCGCCACCTTATGGCGTGCCGCCAAGGCTGGCGCGATAATGCCGCCCATCGAATGACCATAGATGATCACTTTACTGGTATCTACATAGGGCAGTTGTTTGAGCTGAAGGAGGCCTACTTCGAAATTGGCTATTTCCTGGTACAGGTCGAGCTCGGCGCAGGGAAGTGTGCCTTCGGAATCGCCTAGGCCACTTTTTTCGATGCGTAGTGTCACAAAACCAGCCTTCACATAAGCGTCAACAATACGTTTGTACGGATGGTCGGGCGTGAGATTGTCGATAGAACTGCAGGTATATCCCGGTATAAAAAACATCGCCGGATGTTTACCCGCCGCCTTGGGCTTGTTGATGATTACCCGTAGCCGTCCGTTCCCAAAAGCAGCGCTGGTATACACCACTTCCGAAAGGCTGTCGGTTGCTGCTTCAAAAGGACGACCCACCCAGTGGAATTTGGCCGTTCGGTTTTTGCCGGCACGGTTCCACGTCAAGGTAAAGGGCATGCCAGCTTTGCGGCCCTGCAGTAGCGCGCTCACATCGGCACGACTGCGCAGTGGCTTGCCGTCGATGGACAACAAACGATCGCCCGCAACCAAACCAATGGCCTTGGAAGTGCCGCCAACCACTTGGGTCACGAGGAGGCCGCTGTCGGCCGACAACGGCTGCAAGGCAGCTCCCAGCCAGGCCGCACGGGCCAAATCGCCCGATTGGGCGAAGCTGGTGTGCTGAAGAACCAGGAAAAACGCGACCAATAGCAAAAATCGGCCAGCAAGGTAGGCTGCACCGCCAGCAACCATCAGGATGCCTTGTGCAGCAACTCCACTAAAAACCCGAGTTCCAGCCATCGTAGATACCTGCTTTAATATCGGTCCAGAAATACACCACAAATGCCACTGCGAGCAGCACAAGTAGCGTTGGTAGGTGCTTGCGGATATAGACTTTCACCGCGGAGAACGTTGTTTCCATACTTGAAATTTGGAGACAAATTTCTACCCGCTCAAAGTGGTGCGTTTGTCAAAAATTGCTCATTGCTGCCAGCGCGCCGGAGGCATCCCAAACCTACTCCGGAAGGCCTTGGTAAACGAAGCTTGATCGGCAAAACCCGCCAGCAGTGCCACTTCACCGGCCGACTGATGGTGCTTTAACGCATCGGCAGCAAAATCCAAACGGCGGTGCAAACGGTATTGATGCGGACTTACTCCGAAATGTGCCTTAAACTGCCGGATAAAGGCAAAGGCACTCATGCTGGCATCGGCCGCCAACTCGGGTATAGCCTTATCTTCGGCAAAATCGCGATCGAGCTGTTCGCGAACGGCCCACAAACGGGCCAAAAGTTGTGCGCGCGACACTTTGCGTTCGGCTGGCAAACGCCGAAAAGCGCGATAATACTCGGCATGGTCGGAAAGCGCTGCCAATGTCAACTGCTGAAAATCGAAGCGGTTCACTACAGGATAGTGCCCATGAGCATAATTGGCCGATACCTGCTGCAACTGCCTGCCGAGACTACTGTGCGCCAGCGAACGCTGCTGCAAGGGTAAATCGTCGCCGAGCACAAAGTCAGCCAAAGCTTCGCCCTCGCTAAAGTGCTGCACCGCCACTGCCGACAACAAATCCGGCGCTAGGTCGATACATACGCCCAAGGTTTGTTCCTTGCCGCGAATGGTGATGGCAGCCTCAGTCGTACGGTTACCTAACAAATAGTGACCGGCAGGTATGCGTAGGTCTTTGCGGCGACTGTGGTACCGCTCCTCGCCTTGCACCACCAACTTGATGGCCAAACCGGCAAAACGTCCTTCTCCTTCAAAGCTGTGTAGGCTCGAACAACGTAAGGCATTCAACTGGTCATCGAGATAGAGGAGCCGATTCATAAGGGCTTGTACAAATAAGCAGCGCGGTTGTTTGGCAGGAAGATCGAATACCACAAATTTCGTTTGTCGAAGTCAATCTTCGTCGGTCGATAGCGAGAACTAACGATAGTTAACAAAAAAGGTGGTTGTTTCCAACCACCCTCCGAGCAACTTCAGGCGATAAACCTCACCGGTTGCGTGATTCGATAAGTTCGGGTTTGAACGCTATTCCATTCCGAAATAGCCAGAAGATCAAAATCGTAGACCTATGTTTAAGGTACCCACATACACGGCACTTTCGCCGGTAGAGTTCCGGATGGGATGTGGGTTGCTTTGGGAAGCCACATAAAAAAATCCATGCTGTGTGCTGAGGTAGGGACTAAACTGCATGGCATCGCGTTTTTCCTTTTTCAAAAATTCCCAACGGTAGCCCGCCAACAAACCTATTTCGTAGTCCCAACTTTGGTAGTCTTTGCCATCAACCGCGTTTTTCCAGTTGAAGCCCGGACCAATGGCGTTGTACCACTCGAGATGCAGCCCCTTCCAAAAAAACTGTCGGTAGCCAAAGGTGAGCGCATAGTTGGCCCAATACCCTTCGTCTTCTCTAAACTCGGTTGGCTTGATGTGAAAGCCGGCAAAAACATCGCCCGCCAAATCGCCTTTCCGCCAGCTTTCGTAGGTAAGTTGCCCCTTGTACATATTGCCCGGGAAAATGGGCCACAATACATTGAGTTCGGCTCCCCACTTCCGGCTCACAACTTGTTCTTGAGCAAAAGCTGTTGAAGCAATTGCGAGCAAAACGATACCCGCTAAAGTCATTCTTTTCATTGTCCTGATGGTTTAAATTGTAGCAATAGGACAAAACTAGTGCGGGGTAGCGGCGAGAATCGTTGACCAAAGTCAAGAAACGAAAGCACCAGTTATTTGCGAGTTCGTATCCTGCTCAAGGTTTCGGGCTTAATTCCCAAATACGAAGCAATCATATACTGCGGAATTTCTTGAAGCAGTTTCGAATTGCGGTTCACCAGGGCATTGTAGCGGTCGGCTGGGGTTTCAAACATAAAAGAGTCGAGCCGGTTCGCCACCACCAAATACAGGTTCTCGGCGATGAGTCTTCCTAACCTTTCAATAGTTTTGTGCTTATCGTACAAGCTTTGGAGCTGCACCAAATTGATGCGGTAAATTACTGCATCTTGCAAAGCTTCGATGTAATGATCGGAGGGCTTGCCCGTCAAAAAACTGCGGTAATTGGTCACAAAATCACCCGCAAAAAAGAAGGCCGTTATCTTTTCTTCGCCCTCTTTAACCGTATAAAACCGAAATGCCCCCTCTTGAATAAAGGCAAGAAAATCGCAACGTTGTCCCTGCTGCAGAATTTGTTCCTTTTTGCCTATTCGTTCCTTGGTCAAACAAATTTGAAAGTCGAGCCATTCGGCATCACTCAACTGAATAAATCGATCAAAATAGCTACGCAATAACTCCATCGGCCAAGTTTAGGTCACTTAATGCTGTAAAGTAATCCCTTCAAGGTATAACACAAACATACCGACTGCTTGAACAAAACCACAAGTTTCAAGCACAGGTCGATTTTAAAAAATGAACTGCCGATTCAAACGATGCTATCGGTCAGTTCACCCGCACCTTTGCAATATCTTCAACGGCACTTGCTGCCGCTGCCAATCCATTTTCGGCAAACACGTGCTGCTGCAAACGTTTGGCATTTTCATACAGTTGGGCGTTATTTAGCAGTTTCGCAACACTTGCCACAAAGTCGGCTTCGGTCATTTTTTGCAATGGAATAGGTCGTACAGCTATCCCTTGCTCATGCGCGTGCTTTCCCCAAAATAGCTGGTCGCCAACCGGATACAGCACCGGACAAATGAAAAAAGGCTTTCCGGCTTGGATGCAGGCGGCCGTGGTCCCAATTCCGCCGTGGTGAACCACCGCACGGGTTAGGGGAAACAGTTTGTCGTAGGGGGCGCTGGCAATGACCTTTATGTTGGGGTTAGCTTTGAGCGCATCGCCTTCGGTGATGCCCCAACCTTTCACCAACACAATACGGGTCTTCAATTCCAGTATAATCCGCAGCAGGGCCGCTTCTAAATTGAACTTGCTTTGGAAAGGCATGCTCCCAAAGGTGATGAGCAAAGGTGGGTCTCCAGCTTGAATAAACTCCATTAAGTCGTCGCTCAATGCTTCCTTAGAGGCACCCAACCAAAAGCCAGTAAAGCGGGAGGCGGGAGGGTAATCGTGTGGCGTCGGCAAAAAACTGGGGCTAATGCCATAGATGTTCTTCACAGCCATAAGCTTGAACTTTGAACTTAATCCCAACCCGGCCCTAAAACGACCGATGGGTTTGGCTAGTAGCTTCATGCTCAAACTCGAAAAAGCATAACTCAACCGATTGAAAAGTTTAGGCAACGGAATGCCGCTAAAAGCTGGATTGGCAAACTCAGAGGTAGGCTCCACGATTGGCAACACCGAGGCACGAATCATCTTTTCAGGGAATTGATCGGCAAAACTGTCGGCCAGCGTTTTTACGTGGTACACCACTACGTCGCTATTTTTTGCAAGCAAATAAAATTGGGTGAGCGAGGAGGTAATGAGTGGGTATACCCATGTATTTAAATTCCGTCGGATGGCTAACGGGTTGCCCTTCATCATTTTTTTGCCTTCTTCCGAATTCAATACCTCCTGAAAATCGGCTTCTACCGGTGCGAAGTCGATGCCATAACCGCGAACCAACTTCTCGAAATTTTTGGCGGTCGATAAGGTTACTTCATGTCCCCTGCGTTGAAGTGCCTCGCCCAAAACGGCATAAGGCTCTACATCGCCTCGTGTTCCTAAAGTCAATATGGCTATTTTCATGTCACCTCGTTTGCCTTAGGTCGGTCTGCTTTGCCTCCACTACCCAAGAATTGAATCATGATGTGTTGAATATCTCCCACCGCATTTGTACTGGAGGTGCTAAACTACCAAATTCACCCTTGGAAAAGCGCTGCTGGAAAGTGAAAAAATGACAATTTTTATTGCGGCTCCCAACAAATGAAAAGGCTGAACAAAGGGAAATGGCTTTCCCCTTGTCCAGCTGAAGTACCTACTAAAACTTAATCCCGGCCGTCAGCCGAAGCGCTCCAAAACGCCACTGGTCGTCGCCTATTCCGCTTACTTCAACACGGGTTTGGTAAAACTGATACTGGCCTTCTACAAACAAACCCAATGCTTGGGATGCAAATGGCCGAAACGTATACCCGAGGGCTGCACCACCCTCCAATCCAATGCCAAAATGGTGGAGGAAGTCCTGCTCGCCGACGGCATTGACAAACCTGTTTTTGGTGAATACCGAGCCCATGCCTAGTTCGCCATGTACATAAAGTCCGTTGTTGACGAATGGGGTGTACTGAAATGCACCCGAAAAATTCAAAAAATTAAAGAAGTAGCCTTCGGCATAGCCGGGTTTGGCGGGCGTAGCTCCCGTTTGGGCACTGTTTACCAATAGCCCCACGCTAAGCCCGGTGATTTTTTGAATGGGCATATAATAACCAATCGCCAACGAAAATCCGGTATTGCTGCCGTAACTGCCTACCTCGGCTTGCGATCCGTCGGCGGCGGCGAAATGGCTCAGCCCATTTTGTCGGTTGCTGTAAGCTGCCATCAACTCGGTACCGCCATAAAATTGGGGCACCACCAGGCCGGTAGCAAAAAATACGGTGGGACGGCGGGTGTCGTGTTGCTGCGCTTCGGCCGAACACACCATACCCATCCAGAAAAAAAGCAAAAAATACCTCATGATTACGATGCTTGTGTTGCCCTATTGATTCCAACCGAATGAATAACCTATGCTGATGTTTACAATCAATGGCGTATTGGAAATACCTACTTGCATGGCTTCGTGGGTTACACGCGCATTTTGGGTGCGGCTGTCAAACGTAAGTTGATGGTTGTCGAGCGATGAGGCTACCCGCGGCCACCACCGTATGCTGGGTGCTACCATGATGCCTCTCAGGAAGTTGTTTTGGCGTTTAAAGGGCAACAGATTGGCATAAGCGCCTATGCCCATCGAAAAGGTGGTGTACGCGGCAATGCGGTTGGCTTCCGTTTGCGCGTCGCCTTGGTGGTAGAGCTCAAATTTATGCCATTTGGGTTCGGCACGCAGGTTCAACCAATCGTTGAAGCGATAGCCAACCCCAAAACCCGTGGTCCACGGAATGTGCACATCAAGACCGAGAGCTTTATTGGTGGCGTCTAAGAGGCTGTTGTCTAGATTGAGCGAAATGCCGTGGGAGTAGTCGAAAGCCAAACGTTTGTAAAAGAAGTTGATTTCGGCGTTAAACCCCTTGAGCAAAGGCTGGTTCAGGCCAAAAACAACGTTTACACGTGTTGGGAGCGGTCGGTCGCTCTTTTGTGCTTGGAGGTTTACGCACAGTGCGAAGAGCAAAGCGCTGGTGAGCAGGATTGTTTTCATTTTTTTGATTTTAGTGTGGGCAAATGTCCACTGAAAACAAACGCTGGTCGACTCAAGCGATAGTTTGAGACCTATTTCAGCTACGAGGCGCCGAATGCGCTCGATTTTCGAGGTATTGTTTGGGGGTAATTCCTGTCATGGCTTTGAAGATCCGATTCAAAGAAGCCTTGGAGTTGAACCCACTGTCGAGCCCCATCGCCAAAATGGTGAACTGATCGTTCCGGTTATCGTCGAGCATTTGCTTCAAATGATCAACCCGGTAGCGATTCACTAAATCGTAAAAAGTTCGGCCCTCTTGGGCATTGATTACCTTGGAAACTTTGTGGCGGTTTTCGCCCAGTAGTTCTGCTAAATCTTCGAGGCTAAACTTGGGCTCGAGGTATAATTTCTTAGAAGCAATCACTTCCAGAATTTTCGACTCCAAGGCCATTTCCTCTTCGGTGAGCGGTTTAACTGCCTCCGCGTGGTTTGTGTTTTGTAAGGCTTCCGGCGCCAAACCAACTGCTCCCATTGCGGCTACCTTGGCAGTATATACCTGTGCCAAAGTATAATGCTGAATACCCTGGTAGTTTAAATAAAACACCGAAGCCACCAGCAAGCCGTACACCATCCCAAATACCTCCTGAATTTGAATGGGAAACAAGCCTACATTTTGCCCAAGAAAGAGCACAAAGGTGATGCACAGCGAGGTCAAATAAATCCAGGTAAAATGAAGCAGCCAACGTAGATCAATCAAATCGTCGGAAGAAAACCCGAGCTTCAAACCTCTTTCGAAACGGTAAAGTCGTCGGATTAGGCTTATCAGTACACCCATGAAGCTAATCTGCGCTCCTTTAAAAATGAGGTGGTAGGCGATACCGGGACTATTGAAATGTTCGACGAGTAGTGCTGTGGTGTTGTAATTGTTCCAAACATAATGATCCAAAAAACTCAATAGGCTAAAGAGTACGGCAGGTAAAAACAACAGCAACCATTTGCGCGCGAGCGGCTGGCCTGCGTTGAGAAATTGCAATACATACAGTACAAAAACCGGAAACAGCAATAATGGCACACCGTTCTGGAAAATTACGGTGGCCGAACTCAGGTAGTTTTGAACCAGTACATCCGACAGCATAAAACAACCTACCAGCACATTGATGGCAATCAAATAATAATCGGCAACAGCCTTCCCTTTTTTCCGGAGGATGAGTAAAATAAAAACCAGAATCAAGGCGGCGGCAGCCGCAAACAAATAACGCATCGGCGAGAAATCGTTTGCGCTAAATTAGTCATCGGCACCATCTCGCGCCGAAAAAGAAAGAACTAAATACACAGCCTCCACGGCCGATGGTTCAGCTTACCCAGCGATAGTGGTTTATCATCGCCTCGTCAGGCCAAGGTATACTACTTGAGAACGGTCTAAGCAATAACGAGCTAATTTAAAATCGAGCTTATCGTGCTTGCCTCCTTTTGTCGTCGTTCATTTTTATTACTAAAAGTGCAACAGCACCGAAAACAGGATCAACTGAAAAAATAGATTTTATCCCTGTCAAATTGGCTAAAACCTCCCGGGATGCCACCTATCAGCCCGCCCAATAGCATCCAACCTAGGAAGTTCCAATCTTAAATCTCTGTTTCTTTAAATCGTTTTTTACTTGTATTTGCCTAATTCTATTCAATAGCCTAAAGGCTCTCTGCTTGTATGTCGCACTCTCAGGATTCGAATTTCTTTGGCTTCTAACTTTGCTTGGTACGTTATTCTATAGTTGAATACAATAAAAGCTCTGAACTCTTTATCCTCTGGGGACTTGAGTTTATCCATTTCGCAGGTTAGCGGATTGTATTTGATTTGATCCACTCTGTCAAGTATTGCCTTTTTTACAATTTTGGGTGCTTGTATACTTTGCTTCTCCAAGTATTAGCGTATTTCTTTCAATTGTTTTAAAGCTTCTTCATCCCAAACAACTTTTGAAAAAGCTTCCTTTACCATTTTGCAATATCTTTCAACACATCAGCATGAGAAATAGAATTCCCATTTTCGATTCTCTCAACGGCTTCGTCAATTTCCTTGTTGTATTGACTTCTACTCGCTCTATTGACGTCATGATCAACTTGTAATAAGCTCTTAATCATTTCAAGAACAAGTACTTGCTGTTTTGTAGAGAGGAGCGGAAGATATTCTTGTACTTGTTTTTTTATCGCAGCTGTTGTCATGACTTATGCTTTTAACTCGGAATAAATTTACATTATTCTGTTTGCTCCACCTAGTTTGTTTTCTGGCTTACAACGAATTTTCACGACACTTGCAGCACAGATGACTCCTTAGCTGTGTTACTACTTAAATGGTTATGAATTTTAACAGCCGATAATTAAATATCCAAAATTCCTCTGCAACCTAAACATCCTTCGTTTATCATTAGCCAAGGCTTGCCAACATTAAGCGTATTATCATTGCGATACTTTAAGACATAACTGCTTACATAAGTATGATCAAATTTAAACTGCCAAAGCTAATTGAGTCTTTAATTGCCTTCAGATTTTCGCTGAACCGTTACTGTAATACGTCTATTCACTAGTACATCCAAAACAGCCAATACACCGTTCAAAAGCTGGTCTTTATTTTCATCACTTGCATTTGGAGTAGGCAAACTACTTCCGCTATAGGGATAGAGTTTACCTTGATATTCGAAACAGTATACAATACCCTTGGATGTTAACCTCGGTAGAATTTCACTTTGGCCACCTGAAAAAACATGACCCAGCTTCCTTTCGTAGTAGTTAGGCTTAGGAGATTTGTAGAAAATAAAATAAAAATCATCCAAAATCACCTTTTTGCCCGATAGTGAGTGCCAATCATGAATGAGCAACAACTTGTAAAGCTCTTCGTAAGCTACAAAGAAGGTATCTTGCGAAATTTGGCCCAAGTCGGCATCTGTTCTCATGGAAACACCCACAAACACTAAAGTATCTTGTTTAATATCCGTCAGTCTCAGTGTCTTTTTGCTGTTGCCTTTAAATTGAAAATCATAAAAACAATTGCGGTATAAATTAAATCCGTGGCTGCTGAATGTGGCCATATCCTCCCTGATAATCGGTTCATTGCCCTTTTTTAGGAGCATGAGGTTCCATGTGCTATCGGTTTGACCGGTAGCATGAAATGCAAATAAAAAAAAGAACAAAACAAGCAGTCTGCCAATCATATGACTTAACTTTCGGTTTAGCTAGAACTCCATCATAATCGTGACTAACGATTTCATCAGAAATCGCGTTACAACTTCCTAAAAAGGTAAAACTAAAGGAAGTACTTATAAAATCAACACAAACAACATTGAATCTCAAAAACCAACGTTCTCTTCATTTTAGGCCTTTTAGCACTGTAGCCCTATTTTAATCTTTTTTCGTAGTCCCACCGATTGTCGTGGATATCGATGATGCTTACTTTATTACCACGGTACAGGTAGTAAACCGAAATAACTTTGCTCAAAACGGCTCTTCGAATTTTCAGTCTATTCGATTGCTTGTAAAGTGTTGGAAATAAAGCTATAATTTTCTCAAAATCTTCTAAAGCTTGATAAAAAGCGTCGATTTCCCGCTGCGAGAACTTGTTTTTTAGATAAGCCACGATTTCGGCAGCACTAATTAGTGATTGCTTCGAATATTCAATGACCAACCGTGTTTTCTCATCCATTTTTTAGTGCATTCCAAAATTGCGTGGAAGAGAGCACATTACCCGTTTCAATATCTTTAATACCGTCGTTAATCATCTGCTGTTGAGTAATTGAAAGTTCATCCCACCAGTCATCTCTTGATTCAGAAGATTTTAAACCATGCAAAAACTCAATGACATTCTCGTTCGATAAACCGTTTATCCAGGCGATCAATTCAAGTTTCTTTTTATTGAGTTCAGCGGTCGACATCTAAGTAGATTTAATTCAAATATAGCCGGTTCAAAGCGGTTTTAAAAAACTCAACAAGCTGTTTATCTGAAAAATCACGGACCGTCCTGCGAGTATCCATCCATTGGTAAAATGTACTGCTCCGATCCAACATTTCGGAATTCGAATACACAGTCCGCTCGTAATAAACGCAGTGAGTTCCATCTATTATTTTCGTTGACACTGGGCTTAGGGAATTTAGGTGTAATTACCTGTAAAATCAATTCGAACAACAATTTCCTCTAACGGATGGAAAACTGAATACAGGCCTGCATTTAAACATGGGTGTAAATCCCTAGTACAGCTAATTAGCGGCAGTTTGTCTCAAAACCTCCGTTTCAGCGCTTAATATAACGCATTTTAAACGCTTGTAAGCGCCCTTGATGAAATTGTGTTCGCCGAGGGTTGCGCAATATTACTATCATTAGCGGGGAGCTTTGGAAGGCTTTATTATGATCGGTTGCTAGAGCCTTCAATAACCACCGAACCTCCAAGTTTCGTTTGCATTCTTTCTCCAACAGCCGTGAACTGCGGATCCGATTTAAATAACCGTATAAGTACAACTTCAACAAATCTCCGGGGTGGTAGGCCGGGCGACCGTTTTCTAACTGGTCGAGTTTAAACCCAAAATCAGCCAACGGCAATGCATCCACAAAAGCTTCAAGCAAGCGTACTTCATTTTCGGATTCAATCGCCTCCTCCAAACTACCCACAAATAAAGGCAGCTGATTACGGTCTTTTCCAGTGAGGTATTTCATACAGGAAAATACCAAAAACACTACGCTTAATCAAATAACAGCAACACTTGATATCCACAATATCCATGGGTTTTTAGACAGCATTACGTTCTACGTGACATGTCCCGTGAACAGCTCATGCTGTTCTACGGGAGTTTGACGTTTTGGCGCTTGGCGAAGAAGCGGATTTAGAAGCACTAAACTGTCTGCCAGCACTGAATCCGTCAGTTGACGGACACAAAGCTTGATTTAACCACTGAACCGCCACTTTTGGGTAGGTGCTGTTATGGGCATGTATTCTATCCATTCTGTCTAGTTAATTTGGGTTAATGTCGTGAAAATCAAAAGTCTTTTGCATAGGTTTAATTTCCAGTAGTTCTGAATGAATTTCACGGATTAACTTAGAATATTCAAATTGATTTTTTCTAAACTCTTCAAGATTTACCTTACCTGTCGCTGTGTGAAGGTTTCTTAAAAAATCAAGTAGGACTAGTTGAATGTCATTAAGCTGCTTTTTTTTCTTATTGTCGTTTATGAACAATGTGTAGTTCTTTAAGTCCCACTCCAATTCACATAGTTTATAAATGTCAAATCGAGATTGGTCAGTTAAACCAGATGCATCTTTGTGCTTGTCAAGTTTATGACCCAACGAGAACTTCACTAATGAAGAAGAAAGTATGTCATTAAATTCAATAGCTTTTTTTAAAAAATTGTCCGCCCAAACAACTTGCCATTCCTTTTCTTTCAGAATATCATTTTTGCGTTTCTCTACACTTTCGTTAATTTTTCGTGCATAGAACCAAGCCAAAATCAGTGTCCCAACTGTAGCAATGTTGGCAAATATTGTTGTCCATTCAGCTAATGTCATATTTTGATGATTACAGTCCATTTGTCAATTTTAATGTTTGAACAGTGGTCGTTATACTTGCCCATAACGTCAGTCTGTCTCAAAACCTCCGTTACTTCTCAAAAGATAAGGCATTTTAATGGCTTGTAAGCGCCCTTGATAAAATTGTGTTCGCCAAGGGTTAAACAAATTTACTATCGGTAGTGGGGAGCTTTGGAAGGCTACAGAGGTAAAAAAGGACTCCAAAAACAGGATAGCCGCTTTCAGGTAACTTTAAATCGCGTTATTGGGCAATATGTTAAATACCCATTGCAGGTTAAACGGAGTAAATACCCAACTCAGATCAAAAGCTGCAACCAAGCGTACTTCATTGTCGAATTCAACCGCCTCCTCCAAACTGCCCACAAATAAAGGCAGCTGATTACGGTCTTTTCCGGTGAGGTATTTCATACAGAAAAATACCAAAAACACTACGCTTAATCAAATAACAGCAACACTTGATATCCACAATATCAAGGGGCTTTTAGACAGTTTGACGGTTCCGGGCTTTGCGCAGTGGGGGATTGAGATCACCACACTTAATTGCCGGCACGATGTACTAAAGTACGAAAAGGTTTCAACTTAGCATTAAAACCGCCATTGCAGCCAAACGCGTGTTAGCACCAGTTAGTGAAAATTTCTTCCTTGTTTGCTTTTTGGCACTACTTCATCTATATCTTGAAAAAAGTTTTCGACTGCGAACTCACATATTTTATAGAACTCGGTAATTGATATTAAATACATTATTTCGGCATCTTGGTCAATACTCTTGGCGAATGCTTTAGATTGATAGCTTATAGGCGATATATTCATGTCATCTAAAAACATTCTTGTGTTTTTTCCTAGAACGGAGTTGTGAGTTGTGGAATTTCGGAATTTGGAATAAAGGGCTTTAATAAAGTCTAGTGACAGTGATTGACCAAAATATTTACTGTTGAGAATCTTAAAATGTTCCCAACCATCTGAATTTATTGAATGTTCTTTGTTATCAATTTTAACTTTGAATTGGTCGTTTCTTCGAAAATAGCTTCCAATAGTATCGACAATTGAAAAAAGAATTATTGCAGATGGAAACCCTAGGCATCCTCCGGTTTTGAATTCACCCCATTTTTCATCCGTCTTTCGATAGTAAACACAATATTTTGCCGCCTCTAAATTTTCAATTAGAGATTCCTTTAACATGGATGATGGAGTTTTGTGTAATGCCATATAATTGCTGCTAACGGTTTCGGGCTTTGCGTTCGGGCGGGTTTAGGAGCACAAAACTGTCAACCAGCACTGAATCCGTCAGGTGACGGACACAAAGCTTCAAGTTTGCACAGCCTGTCCGTCTGCTGACGGATCACCCGTCCTTGAGCCAAACGCCTGTTATGTGCTGCCCTTCTTTCAGTCGTTGTCATAAGTCAGTTCAAATGTTTTGTATCCAATTTGTTTTCCTTCTTCCTGTCCCCAGAAATATTTTGTCTTGTTACCAAATTTGTCGTATTCAAAACCATACCACTCCAAGCACTTCCCGTTATTGTCTTTCCTGATAAAGTGAGTAAGATTTTTGTTGTCGTCATAAATACTTTCTTCCGCCTTCACAGTCGAACCGTTCAGAATGAATTTCCAAATTTCTTTCTGTCCTTGATATTCATATAAGTGTTTTTCTTTCTCATTCCCTTTGTCGTCTGTTATCAATTTCTCTACAAGTCGTTTCGCTTGGTCAAATTTTTTTAAATGAATTTCATAGAGTTTGTTATCACTGTTAAACCTTTGTTCAGAACCGTCAAGTAAGTTTTCAATTGTCTTGTGTATAATATTTCCGTTCTCGTCCTTAGCAAGCCAGATTTTTAAATTTTTATCGGGTTCCTTTACGATTTCAGTCCATTCCCAAATTTTTCCTTCTGCGGTTCTTTCAATTGCTTTTATTTGGTTGTCATCATTGTCGTAACTGTATTCAAAACTGACATGTAGCTCATCTGTGTCTGAGTATTCAACTGTTCGAATACAATTTCCATTTTTATCATATTCAAATGTTTTGTAAAAGTTCAGTTTGCCATTTTCGTCTTGGTAATCTTGTCTAATAATTTCACCAAGGTCGTTATACACAAATTCTTCAATCGAAATCGTCTTACCGTTTTTGTCTTTTAATATTTCAAATTTTAATTTCAATTGTGTCTTCTTTTAGGGTTGCACATAACGGTTTGCTGCTTTGCGAAGGCGGGGGTTTTCAGAACTAAACTTCATTAGATGCACAGAGCTCGAATTGAGCACTTCACTGTCATAGAAGCACGGAACCCCCACTTTTGCCAAACCGCTGTTAGCGGTAGTAATTCTATTTCGTATTTTTTATAAGCTCTGTTAATTTCACCGCTTGATTATAAGTATTGTCTGCTGCAATTTGTCCTGTATTAATATTGTGAATTTCGGTCAATATTTTTTGTTCAATAAAACTTCGATAGGCTTTGGCAGCAGCAATATTTGTATTCATAATGAATTTGAATTCAGCATCAGTTAGAGAGTCTTTCACAACTTTTATTAATGCTGCGTCATGTTTCCAGTGCTTAATTTTCCGTTCTGCGCTTCCCTTGTGATACAAATAAATTATTCGTCCGCAAAAGGTCCTTAAGTAGATAATATTAACCCAGATTTGTTCATTAAGGAAGGGTCTGGATGCTTCAATATTTTCAACAGATTTACCAAGCTCAGATAATTTGTCTAAAGAGAGTGATTTTAAAGACTTACAGACCAAATCATTTCCTTGCCATTTGTCCGTAAATAAAGTATCAAATTCTTCCTCGAGTAGCACATCATCCCATGTGCCTATAAGGTCTAAACTGTCTCGAATTGTAAGGTAATTTGTCCATAGCGATTTGATAGCAGTCAGCCTTTCGTTTTGTCCGACTTGGTAGGTTTGGTTTTGAGATGTCAGAATGGAATTTAGAATACTATGATTCCTGCTTATATCGCCCCTTAAATTTTCAAGTTTATCATCATATTCATGCTTTATGCTCTGCTTTATTCTTTCTGAGAAATAAGTTTTAGTGAAGTAGTAAACCAAGCCACCAGAAGCGGCACCAGTTAATGATGCAATTGTTATGTCAAAATAAATATTCATTGTCTACATATTATTACCGCTAACGGTTTGCGGCTTGGCGTTGTGCGGGTTTTCGGAGAAATATTTGTCCGCAAGACAAATGCTTATTTGGAAACCTGCACTCAATTTTACTGGAACTCCGCATAACGCCAAGCCGCTGTTATGCGGAGTTATTTCTACTTCCGCAGTCCTTTTATTAATTTGAATATGCTTTTTTCAAATTCAGGATTGTCGGACCAATTAGTTTTGCTAAACATACTGAAGTCAATAGAATTTAGTGACTTAAGTTCTTCTATATTTTCCCAATATTCATCCTGAACATCCTTGGGGCGGATGTCTCCTTTTGCAACTTCAAACAAATAATTGTCTATGTGGATAGGAAATAAAACGTCTTCCCAAGTACTTTCTTGTTTTTTACGTCCTTCTGTCAATTCAAAGTGGCAGGCCTTACTTTTCAAAGAATGTTTTGAAGCAATGAACAATACTCTATCTTTTTCTCTTACACCCTTTTCCATTATCTTTCTTAAGGGTTTTCCTCCAGGTGCATCTTTTTCCCAAAGAAAAGTTAGTATCCCTCTTCGCATTAATTCTGCGTTGATAATTTTAGCAAATTCTTTGTCTGCGAAGCTATACGAAATGAAAATTGATTGGAACTCAATTTTTGATGTCAGACCAATCAAATACTCCTTTATGTCTGTATTGTGAATGCCGAAAAGAGTTTCCAAAATGTCCGGGCTTTGATTAGTTGAATTGAGAATGGTTCTAATATCAATGAGATTGAACTCATTTGCAGGAGTTTCATTTTTAGAAATTAACGTTTTGCTAGAAAATATACAGTCGGAAAACTGATTTAAGGATAAACTACAATTTTCAAATACACTAATAGAAAAGTCAATTCTGTCAAAACTGGATTCCTTTACCAAGCATTCAATGAAGTCAATTCTGTCTTTTGGTTTTGATTTATTTGGCTCAATGTCGAGAAAAGCAATATAACTATTGATAAAAGAGTAATCCCTGCCTTGCCCTGATCGGATTTGCAGGTCCAAAATTTCGCCACAATTTCTAAATAAAACCTTGGACGCTTTAACGTCAGCCAACTCTAGTCCTGTTATTATACAAGCTTCAAATTGGCACTGAATTAAGTCGATGTCGATGAACTTGGACCACGTAAATCGACAATCTCGAAAATGACATTTAGTTAGAGTCGATGAATTTATGAACGTATGGTGAAATGAGCAGTTATCAAAAATGCAATCTTCAAATTCGGTTGATACAAAATGCTTATTCTCTAAATCGACATTTATTAGATGCGCCTTAGTGATTTTGAGCATTCCCCCGCCAACCCCATAGGTTGTTTTATAATAGTAGTCCTTGTCAATGGGGCTTACATTGATCCAATTAAGAAATTCTTCTTGACTAGTTATCTCTTTCAAGGTCTGTATGAAATATAATTACGCATAACTTGTTTATTGGCGAAGGTTTATATCGCATATACGCCCAAATCTGGAGCAAAAGCGAAGGTATGGCTGGGGGGGCGCACACCTTCGGCCCGTCGGTCACAGGCTCGGGGGCTGGTGAGGGCTGTGCAACATGGCCGTGTTGAATATAACAACAATCTACTTGCCCACAAAAATCCCGTGCCCTTTTGTGTTAAACTTGGGGGCTGCCTGCTGGGACGGGGAATTTTGGGAAAGAGCTTGACGTTGGCTTCGACCAAATACTACACGAAGATTCTTATTCCTTCACCAGTTTGCGGAAAGCGGTTTGGCCGTTCACGGCTATGCGCACGAAATAAATTCCGCTGGCCAGTTCACTGGTGTTTAAGGTGGCTAGTGTGCCTTCGCTTTGGCCTTGTAGGAGTACGGCGCCACGGATATCGAGTAGTTGGTAGCCAAAAGCGGCTTCGGCTTGTAAAATTAGCTCCGATGAAAACGGTACCGGGTAACTGTTCCATTGTAGCTTTTGGGCTTGTGGGTCGTTTTCAATGCCTGCAAAGATTACCTGGATGGCATTCGACACTCCAGTACAACCCACCGTATTGGTCACAGCCACGGTATACACCCCGGTTTCGGTAACTCGATACGTAGTTGATGTAGCACCAGCTATGGCGTTGCCATCTCTATACCATTGGTAGTTACCCGCAGCGGTTGTTGCCACCAGGGTGTCTCCATTACGGCTGATGCTCACCACAGGCAGGGCATTCACCCGCACCGTTACCGCACGGCGGGCAGAGCCCTCACAACCTGAGGCACTAACGGCACTTACGTAAAAGGTGGTGGTGGAGGTGAGTACTGGCGTCGTGAAGCTGTTTACATTGTTGCCGCCGGCTAACGGACTGGTGGTGGTAGAATCGGGATAAAAGCGATAAGTTGCACCACCTGCCAGGGGCGTTAGGGTTACCGCACTGCCGGCACAAACCGCGGTATCGCGTAGCAGCGGAGCGGCCGGAAAATCTACGTTGAAGGTTACCAGCGGGCTGTAGCAGCTCCCTACGCGATTGTAAAGGCTAACCGTGCCACTGCCGCCATTGGCGGTATAGGTAGTTCCGGTAATCTGACCCGGACCATAGGCAATTTCCCAGCTACCACCCGGCGTGCCCACCAACGATTTGGTATCGCCGATACAAATATTAGCAGTAGATGTAGTGTTGGTTACAGACGTTGTACAACTAGGCGCATAAATGCGGGCTATTCTTTGCCGGTTAATACCATTGTAATTTGTAAATACTCCACCAATTATCACTTTACCATCAGGTTGATAAACTAAAGAAGTCACCTCTCCATCTGCACCAAGGTTTGAATTGAATGTAGTGTCTAAACTACCATCCGTATTGATACGTCCAATTCTGTTACAAACAACCCCAGCGTAGGACGTGAAGTTTCCTCCAAGTATCATTTTACCGTCTGGCTGAACGGCGATTGCATTAATGGCCCCATTCGCGCCAGTTCCAGGGTTAAAGGCAGTATCAACGCTCCCATTTGCATTCAATACGGTAATTTGATTTCGATTTACTCCATTATATGTTGTAAAAGTTCCAGAAATTAATATCTTATTATTCGGTAAAAGAAATATTTTTTGAACTAAAGTACCGAGTCCAGTAATGCCTTGTGTAAACGTGGTATCCAAACTTCCATTCCCATTTAATCTAACCAAATTGTAGATAGTTATTCCATCCGAACCTATCAGTACTCCTGCCAAAAGAATTCGACCGTCGGGTTGTACTGCAGCCGAATATACGATACCACTTGCTATGCCCAAATTAAGCGATGAGTCAAGTGTTCCATCTGGCAATAAGCGCAAAAAACCTCTTCTATCTGCTCCATTAAAGCCGGATATTTGTCCCCCTAATATAATCCGCCCATCACTTTGCAAAGCAATTGTTCGCACTTCATTTCCTAAAGCTAGACCAGAGCCGCTAATAAAGGCAGCTTCGAGTGTACCATTCGGATTGAGGCGGGCAACTCTGCTCTTCGGTATACCATTGAAACTACCGAATACTCCACCTACTAAAACTTTTCCATCAGGCTGAAGAGCTAGGGTATTTATAAAATTATCAGGCCCTGTACCTAATAGGTAGGACAGATCTATAGTTCCATTTTCTTTTAATCCTACTATTGAATTTCTTAGTGAGCCGTTAAATCTAGTAAACACCCCACCAATTAATGGCCTTCCATTGGGCAAAATTAACATATCGCGTATATGATTATTTGCGCCCGTCTCGGGATTAAACAAAAAATCACCCACTCCAGATGAGTCTAGTCGTGTGATTCCATTTCCTGTGACATTGTTTGCCCTCGTAAATGATCCCCCAATAATAAGCTGACCATTCGCTAATATTGATACAGCATGTACGGTACCTGCATTTAAAGAAAAACTAGAACTGAAGGCCGTATCTAGAGTCCCATTTACATTAATTCTACCTATTCTACTGCGTATTAAACCGTTGATACTACTGAACCGCCCTCCAACAGTTAGTTTTCCATTCGCTTGTAAAGCTAATGCAAACACCGATCCTTCAATTCCTGAGCCATTTAAATAATTCGGTTCCAGCGAACCATTTGAGTTTAAACGAGCAATTCCTTTTCGAGTAAAACCATTAAAACTTACGAACTCGCCCCCGACAATTATCTTCCCATCAGCCTGTATTAATAAACACTTTACAGCATGGCTTGCACCAGTGCCAGGATTAAAGGTGGTATCTAAACTTCCGTTGGGTAGAATACGAGCAATACCATTTCTGAAAACACCATTGTAGTTGCTAAAATCACCTCCAATCACTATTTTACCATCTGTTTGAAGTGCAATCGTGCTAATAACATCATTAGCACTCGACCCAGGGTTAAAAGTTGAATCTAAAGAACCATCCGGATTTACTCTTGCAATCCTATTTCGAGCAATCCCATTGTAAAGGTTAAAATAACCGCCAATTAGTATTTTTCCATCAGGTTGTAACACCATTGTTTCTATCATACTTGCTCCTGACCCTACATTAAAAGTCGTGTCTAAGCTTCCATCAGAATTAATTCTGGCTAGAGATTGACGATTTACTCCATTAAAAGAACTAAAGCTACCTGCTACAATTAATTTCCCATTAGACTGTAAAACAACAGCATTTACTTTACCGTTTAATCCTAAACCCGGATTAAAACTCTGGTCTAAGGTACCATCAGCATTCAGTCGAGCAATGTTACTTCTTGAGCTACCGTTGAATTCTCTAAAACTACCACCCACCAATAACTTACCATCAGGTTGAACAACGATTGAATTAATTTGAGCAGCATTGCCAGCATTTTCAAATCCGGCACCAGGTCGTGAATTAGTATTAACGAAATAGCTATGAGGTAACCCAAAATTAAATGTCGTATCCAACTCCCCTGCTTGGAAAAACTGAGCATAGGCGCTGCCGTATAATAGCATACCTATTGCTAATAATGCAAAAAGTTGGGGCTTTCTAACTGATAGTGGCATATAGTACTAATGTTCGATTAACAATGATAAAACCGGAATTTGGATTTACCATAACCTAGCTAAGAATTACTTCATGCCCACACGAATGAGCCCTGTCCACCACCCTTACCCACAAAAATCCCATGCCCTTTTGTGTTAAACTTCGGGGCTGCCTGCTGGGGCGCAGGCAGTGAGGTGTGAATTGGAACCTGTTTATAGCTGTTCACAGTTTTGAGGATTGGTCCAACCCCGCCCAGCTTGTTGACGGTCATTTCCTTTTTAGGCTTGTGGATGCTTTTTAAGCTGCCTATATTTATACAAAACAAACTTTCAAAATGGACAAAAGTCGTGCAAGCGCTCGATACGCCGATGGCAACAAAAGCGTAGAAGTCAGCATTTCGATTTTCTTGTGGCAGGAAGAATCCATTTTTTACGTGTATTCGCCTGCGCTCGATTTAACTGGTTATGGTACAACCGAAAAGCAAGCCAGAGAATCGTTTTCTACAGTCCTGAATGAGTTTCTCGTTTACACCCACAACAAGAAAACCATATTTGCAGAATTAGAAAGACTTGGTTGGGCGGTAAATAAAAAGAAGAGGAGAGTTATTTCGCCTGATTTTGAAGATTTATTGGGCGATAATGAACACTTTAAGCATTTATATAAATCCCAAAACTTGATTAAAGGCTCCTATAACATAAATCTACAGCTCATTTGAAATGTCTTCTCAACACTTACGGAATGTGTCTATTTCTGAGTTAGAGTCGTTCCTGGAGCTTTGTCAATGTAAGTTTATCAAAAACAAAAAAAAGTCATATTCAGTACACGAGAGCTGATCTCACGCGCCCGTTGATATTTCAAAATCACATAAATCCCGTTCCGGAGTTTATTGTACAAAACCTGCTGCGGGGTTTAGGGTATTCGAAAAAAGACTTCTACGATATTCTATCGCAGAAAAAAGTAATCATCAAGGTTGGGTCAAAATATCAACTCAAGGCCGTAGAACAAGGTGAGGAATAAAACTAGCCTCAATAGTTAATTAACTAGATCTCCCTGCTGTGACTAGGTTCAATTAGCGGCTAGCGCACCACAAAACGTTGTTTGCTGCTGGTATGTACCCTAAAGTGGCCCAGTGCACCTCCGGTAATATTGCCCTTGGGGTTGGCAGGGGTGGCGCTGTTCTGGCCCAGATTCAGGTTTAAGCCGTTGAGGTATTCGTAGGTGGCATCGTCAATACCCTGCAAATCAATCACCACCTCGGCACCCGCCCAGGTGCTCACAAAAATGGGCCGCAGCAGGGGCTGTCCGTCGGCGCCCAGGTCGCTGTAAATGAAAAAGTCGTCGGCAAGGGTGTCGCGCTGGGTAACCTCAAAATAGTAGTTGTTGCGCTGCCCCACGGGCTCGGTAAAAAAGGCGAAAGCCAACAGGTTCACTGGCTGGCTGCCGTCGGGGTTGGCGGGGCCACGCGGACCGGTGAAGTTGGTGCTGTCTATCAACAGCGAGTCGAGCGCTACCACTGGCGGCATGGTAGCGCGTGCGCTATACTGCTGCCCTTCGTACTGCACCAGCAGCTCGTAGCTGCGGCCGGGTATACCGGCGAGCAGCGGGTGGGCATAACGCCCAGCGCTCACTTCTCTGAGGGTGTCGATGCTGCCGCTGCCCAAATCGGTGATGGTAACCAAGGCCCCACTCAGCAGCGGATAGGCTACAGTATCGTCGAAGTTGAGGGTACGGCTCAGCTCCAACGTACATTCGCCGGGGAGGTTGCTGAGCTGGGCATCTATCACCACCCTTGGCGATGAGCTGTTCAGATCAATATCAATAACCTTCTCACAAGCGGTGAAGGTGATGGCAAGAACGAGGATATAAAGGTGGCGCATGTTTATTTCAAATTAAAGTTCCAGCTAATGGCAGGTACCCAGCGAAAGAGGGCAGTTTGTACGGCCTGGGTTTGGTTGCGGTTGGCCGGGTTTTCCCGAAACTCAATCAAGAAGGGATTCTGGCGCCCGTAAGCATTGTACAGGCTAAACGTAAGCTCGCTGGTGTACCAGCGGCGTTCTTTGAGCTGGTAGGTGGCGCCCAGGTCGAGGCGGTGATAAGCGGGCATGCGGTAACCGTTGCGCTCGGTATACAGCCAAATGGTTTTGTCGGCTACGTTGTACTTGCCGCTGGGGAAGGTCACGGCATTGCCGGTTTGGTACACCCAGGCTGCCGATACGTCGAAACGGCTGGTGATGGCAAACATGGCCACAATCGAGATGTCGTGGGTGCGGTCTTGCCGTGCAGGGTACCAGCTGCCGTTGTTCACGCCCTGTATGCGGCGTTCGGTGCGCGAGAGGGTATAGCCGATCCAGCCCGTAAAACGTCCCTTATTTTTCTTGGCCAACAACTCGAGGCCATAGGCGCGGCCATCGCCATACAACAGCTGCGTTTCTATCACGGGCGACTGGTCGTCGGCGGCGTCCTTATAGTCTACCTGGTTCTGCATCCATTTGAAGTAGGTTTCGGCGCTAAACTCCCAGCTGTTGTCGGCGCTGTTGCGGAAATAGCCCAACGAAAACTGGTCGCCCACTTCGGGGCGGATGTTGTTGGTGCTCATCAGCCAGCGGTCGGTGGGGCTGGTAGTTACCGAGTTGGTCACCAAATGCAAGTTTTGGGTATTGCGGGTATAGGCGGCTTTGAGGCTGCTCACTGCGTCGAGGGTGTACTGCACCGCCAGGCGAGGTTCGGGATAAAAGTACTGCGCCACAAAACCTCCCGTGGTGGGCAGGGTGTCGGTAACATTGTTGTCGGCATCGAGGGTAAAGTAGTTGCCGTTGCGGGCAAAAGCGCCAAAATGGCTCACCCGTAAGCCTGCAGTGATCTTCCAGCGCTCGCGCAGCTGCCAGTCGTAGCTGAACCACGCGGCGCTCTCGAGGCCATTGCGTAGTGGCGCCTCAATATTGGCGGTATTGCTGCGGATGGTGCCGGGCGTTACGGTGTGGTAGATGAGGTTGTAGCCCGCACGCCACTGCCTACCGGTGCCGGCAAAGTACTGCACCTCCTGCTTGAAGTTCCAGTCTTCGATGCCCGAGAGGATGCTGATGTTGTTTTCGTTGGCCGAGATGCTTATTTCGTAGTCATAATTGCTGTAAATGAGGCTGCTGTTGAGGAAGAGCTTGTCGCTAAGCAGGCGCGTATACCGCAGGGTGCCGGTGGCATTGCCCCAGTCGATGCCAAAGCGGTCTTGCAACCCAAACTTATCGCGGCCGAAGTAGCCCGACAGGAAGAGGTGGTCTTTGTCGCTGAGCTGGTAGTTGAGCTTGGCGTTGAAGTCGTAGAAATACAACGAGTTGCCTGCAAACTCATCGGTGAGCCGCAAAAATACGTCGGCATAGGTGCGGCGGCCCGAGAGCAGGAACGACGACTTGCCTTGCTGTATGGGCCCTTCTACATTGAGGCGCGAGGCGATGAGGCCGATGCCGCCCGAAACGTCGAATTTTTGGTTGTTGCCTTCCTTCATCTTCACATCTACCACCGAGGCCAACCTGCCGCCGAAGGGTGCGGGGGCCGTACCCTTGTGCAGCGTCACCTCTTTGAGGGCGTCGCTGTTGAAGGTAGAGAAGAAACCCAAGAGGTGCGAGGCGTTGTAAACGGGCGCATCGTCGAGCAGGATGAGGTTTTGGTCGAGTGTGCCTCCGCGTACCGAGAAGCCGCTTTGTCCCTCGCCGGCACTTTTTACGCCGGGCAGCAGCTGCATCGACTTGAGGAAGTCGCGCTCACCCAGCAGCACTGGCAGCTTGTTGATGGTTTGTATGCTTATCTTCTCCACGCCCATCTGGGTTTGCCGCAGCCGTTCGGTCTCCGACTCGCCGGTCACCACCACCTCCTGCAGCTGCTGCCCGGCCATGTCGAGCTCAGCATTGAGTTTGGTAGCCGCGCTTAGGCGCAGCGCCTGCTCGCGGGGGGCATAGCCCAGATAGCCAAATACGAGGGTATAGTTGCCCGGTGGTAGGCTCAGGGCGTAGTAGCCGTAGGCATTGGTGACCGTGCCCGTGCCGGGGCGCTCTTTCACAGCAACCGTTGCCCCAATGAGGGTTTCACCGGTTTTGGCGTCGCGTACGTAGCCACTCACCGTGAGGGTTTGGGCCAGGCCCGTAAGCTGCATGCCTGTGAAAAAAAGCAGCAGCACGAATGATCTTAACATCTATAAAAGCAATAAGTACCGCGAATTACGTACATGGTGGTGAATTACAAATCAATGGGCACCATTCCTAACAGCATTTAACAATCGAAAGAAGAAATGGCGACTAAATCGAAAACTAGGAGGCTGAAAATTGTAAATCAACTTGAACCTCAAAAAGGTGCTAGTAACAAAGAGACCTGTAACTAATATATCAAAGCTTGTCAATTTCTAGACATAGGTCTTCAATATGATCCAATCCAAATAATAAGGAGTTTGAATTAATCTCCATCCAATTAAACATTAGAATAAGCAAATTGTAATGTTGTCTGGCATACGTAGTGTCGACTACTGATTGGCCAGGTAAAAAGCAGATAGGTTCGTGATGAGCCATTCGATTTCGGAGTTGGTTTAACTCTGCTAAGCGGTTAAAGACGTAGGTTTGGTTGAGTTGCATTTGGGCGGAAGATTTTGGTTTGCTTGGAAACACCTGCAACAATACCCTACCAGTCGCATTGAACTGATTTTGTGCGAACATAAACCTCCAAAAACCAAATCCCAGCTCTGCTACCAGTTTGTTATGATTGTATACGGGCAATTTACGCATGGCTTCAAGGATATTTTCTTGAGTTAGTTTACATTTTGGAGAATCAAACACTCCACTAGGTAAGGCAGAATCTCTAAGCCAATCATCACCCCTTGTTTTCGAAATTAAAGCGTCTATGGCATTCCTTAAGCAAATTTCAAAGCACCCAACTACAGTAAATAACTCTTGAGTAAGGAGCATATTCTTGCGATAGAGCATCATCGCTTTACGAGTATTTCCACCGCATGCATATAAGTAACGATTTATTCTAGAAGGAGACATAACTTCTACAAAATCAGCATACCTCATGGCTTACTTTTTAAGACCAAATTTTTTATTGTATATTTGTAACAGCTTATTCCCACTAGTCCCTGAAGGAATTCAAACTAGTGGGTTTCGTTTTTTATAGCATTTTCAATAAAAATACGGATTATTAACCATTGTTGAGAGCTCAAGCTTCAATTTGTAAAAACTAGATTATAACTTGGGATTGTCATGGTTTGCTAAAAGAGTTGAATTGCCCAACAAGCTTTTATAGGTTCTTGCAGCCCATTTTTTTAGCACAGTCACAGCTCTAAAAAAAAAATCACTCCATTTTCATCCGGTTGGTGCCGCCAAATGGTCAAAGCCCTGTAAACCAAAAATTACAGTGTTATGAACCTCAAAATCAAACAAATCAGTTTCTCCAACTTTGGCGATCCCGAAGTATTGCAGCTCATCGAAAGCGAGCTGCCTGCGGCTGCTCCCGGCGAGCTCCTCCTCCAAATCAGCGCCATTGGCGTGAACTATTCCGACATCCTCCGTCGGCGCAACCGCTACTTCATGCCTACGCCCCTCCCCTTCGTGTTAGGCTCCGAAGCTGTTGGCACTGTGCTGGCGGTGGGTGAAGGTGTCGGCGCTCCCTATCTTCCCGGCACCCGCGTATTGGCCATTCTGCCACGTGCTGGCGCTTATGCTACCCATGTGTTGGCCCCTGCAGCCTATTGTGTGCCTCTCCCTCCGGCCATCGACGACCTCAGCGCAACAGCCATTTTTGTGCAGGGAACCACCGCCCAACTGATGATCAACCACCATGCAGGCGATTTACAAGGCAAAATGGTCTTGATCCAGGCGGCCGCAGGTGGGGTAGGCAGCTTGCTCGTGCAACTGGCCAAGGCGGCCGGTGCCACGGTGATAGCTGCCTGCAGCAGCAGCCACAAAGAAGCTATAGCCAAAGCGCAGGGTGCCGACTTCACCGTAAACTACACCCAAGCCGACTGGAGCGATCGGCTGAAAAAACTCACCAACGGCCATGGGGTACAGCTCGCCTTTGAAATGGTAGGTGGAGAACCCTATACCCAAACCATTAAAAGTTTGGCTCCTGGCGGGAAAATCATCGTTTATGGCTGCGCCAGCGGCGTACAGGGACAAATTCATCCCGAGTATTTCGTCGATCAGGCTCTCACGCAGGAAGGCTTCAACCTGGCGCATTACATCGAGCACAAAACACCTCTTTGGCAAGCTGCATTGGGCGAAATCATCGGCAAATTGGCCCAGGGCAGCTTACGCGTACAAACACCCAAAACCTTTGCCTTACATCAAGCCAGCGAGGCGCACACGCAGCTCGAAGCGCGTGAAACAACGGGCAAAGTGGTATTAATTCCCTAATGCGTACATTTCGGAATGGAAAAGCAGACCAATGAAGTGCTGAAAAAAGCGTTGAGTGGCGACATCAACGCTTTTCAGCAACTTTTTGCCGACTTTCAAAGTCAGTTGAAATCCTACCTCTACCGACTCACGGCTAGCCGCAACGATGCCGACGATCTCACGCACGACACCTTCATCCGGGCATTCGATAAGCTGAGCACCTTCAAAGGCGAGTCGTCGCTTAAAACCTGGGTATTTCAAATTGCCACCCACCTGGCCTACAATCAGCTGCAAAAAAGCAAACGCTGGACACCCGATGTGAGCGAAAGAGCCAAACAACTGGTACTCGAAAGCGATAGTCTTCGCAACGAAATTGTAGCCGTTCATCAGCAATCATCCGCTGCGGTATACGAGATGAAGGAGCATATCGACACCTGTTTTACCTGCATTGCGAAAAATCTGCCCATCGAAAATCAGGTGGCCCTACTCCTCAAAGATGTGTACGACTTTACCGTTCCTGAGTTGTGCCTGATGCTCGAAAAATCGGAAGGCAGTGTAAAATATCTGCTCCAAGACGGGCGGAAAAGTATGAGCGACATATTTGATCAGCGTTGCGCCCTCGTCAATAAAAATGGCGTATGTCACCAATGTTCCGAGCTCAACGGCTGGTTTAATCCCAAACAAAACCAGCAAGAGGCAGTGATGAAAGTCGATTTTGTGAAGGGCTCTAAAAAATACAACCGCCTCCAGTTGTACCGACTTCGGGCCCAGCTCGTCAAAGCCATCGACCCACTACATTCGCCGGGTGCCGATTTGCAGGAGATTTTGCTCCGCTGCAACCGCATGGCCATGGGCGAGTTGGAGCGCAGCTGAACTCCATCGAACGTGTGAACATGTTTTTTGCTGAGCCGAGCAATACCCATCAAAGCTTACCAAAATTTGAGAACTACACTGTAGGCTTTGCCTTAGTTTTGTTTTACGGTGAAGCCTGTAGTTGTCATACTCCTTTTACAAATACCGCTCCTGGTGGCTTGGGCTTTGTTTGCCGGATTCCGGTCGACCGAAAAACGAGCTAGCAGCGCCATCATGTGGTTTGCACTCAGCATGGCCTGTTCGGCCGCCTACTTGTTGTTGGTGCGTTTCACCACCCAAACCGAATGGCATCCCGCCATTTTTTTACCCTTGAATCTGGCTTTTTTGCCTTTGTACGTTTTCGTTTTTTATTGGCGAAGCCTATCGGTTGAGTTGGTGCAGCATCGCTGGTTGAAGGCATTGATGTGGCTGTTGCTGTTTGAGTTAGCTACTACCCTTTTACCTCTCGGAGCGTGGTGGTATACGGCCAATTTCGATAGCAGTATGGTCGCTTTTGCATTCAGCATCAAAAGAAGCGTATTGGTGATTTTTGGCCTCATTTCGCCGATCATCTGGATACTGCTTTACCAAGGATTGAAACGTTTTAAGCAGAAAGACGAAAACATTGCATTGTCGAAATTGCTACAAAGCCAGCTCTGGCTAGCTGTAAGCCTGGTGCCGCTTGGGTTACTCCCCCCTTTAGCATCCCTTTTCGGCCATTCGGGTTATACTTTTTACGAAGTTCAAGGCGGCCTAAGCGGAGTGGTTGTGGCCCTCATGCTGGCCAACCATCGTCGCCGTATCGACCCGCTATTGCGGTCGCTCCAACACGAAAAGGAACAAAGTGGTCCGCACAACCAGCATTTCCAAGCCTTCGTGGCCTATGTAAATCGGCCAGAAATACTGTTTCAACCTGCACTACGCCTCAACGAGGTAGCAGCTACCTTGGGCTTGAGTCCCAACTACCTCTCGTCGATCATCAATGCACAGCTACCCGGAGGTTTTGTAGAGTACATCAATAGCTGCAGAGTAAATGCCCTGCTCGATAAATTCAGAGCCGGTGAACACCGTAGCAAACGCATTAGTGCCTTGGCCGAAGAAGTGGGGTTTGGCTCAAAATCGAGCTTTCAAGCCGTTTTTCGTAAAACTACCGGCCTCACACCGTCGGCTTGGCTGGAGGCACATGGACTGTAAAACGAGATAAAATAGAAGGCCAAAAACTTCAGATTCTGACAATCTAGGACTTCACCGATTCGGTACGACGGCAGCGTCCAACTAATTTTGCGGCATTTCTCAGCAAAATGCAAAAATTCTTCCCCTTCGTTTTTATGCTGCTTTTGGGTGCGTGCATCCGACTCGATTCGTTCGTACCCCTAGTGAATAAACCCGATATGCAACCCCTTGCTCCATTGGCTTTGTTTAACGCCAACGACAAGGCAAGTTTAGACGATTATCTAAAAAACCAAACCTATTTCGATGCTGCGGTAGTGCTGCGCAACGACAGTTTGATTTATAGCTACGGCGAAGTAACCACCCCCTACAATGCCGCTTCGGTGCGCAAAAGTGTGTTCAGCGCACTCTACGGCATCGCCTTCGCCAAAGGACTGCTACATCCCGATAGTACCCTCGCCAGCCTCGGCATCGACGATGCCACCAACCCCTTGAACCAACAAGAAAAATCGGCTACGTTGGCGCAATTACTTTCGGCACGATCGGGCATCTACCTGCCGTCGTTGGGGGAGTCGGAAGGTATGAAACG
Source organism: Chitinophaga pinensis (assembly GCA_943369355.1). Lineage (GTDB taxonomy): Bacteria > Bacteroidota > Bacteroidia > UBA7662 > UBA7662 > UBA7662. Next base: position 279,666 of record CALRMX020000004.1, read on the forward strand.
GCGCAAACCTGCACGTGGCAGCTATGCCCCGGGCGAGCATTTTTACTACAATAACTGGGATTTTAACGCCCTGCCCATCATTCTACAGCAGATCACCAATAAACCAGTAGAACAGCTCATCGACGAATGGCTGGCTGCACCGCTGGGTTTCACCCACTATTCCACGCAACATGTCACCTATGAATACAACACACAGGTGTCGTCGTTCCCACAAACACGCATGTACATCAGCGCCTTGGACCTTGCCCGCTTCGGTGCCCTTTATGCCATGCGCGGCGGCTGGCGGGGCACGCAAATAATTGATACGGCCTGGGTAAGCTTTAGCACTTCCAAAATTTCGAAAGAGCCCGAGGATGCCGACTTAGTAGAGCACCCCTTCATGGAAGGATATGGCTACTTGTGGTGGATCGACGATGAGTCGGGAACATTTTGGGCCGATGGTGCCGGTGGGCACTTTTGCATCGTAGATCCTGTTCGTCGCCTTACCGTAGTGGTACGCAACAATACAGGCATGTCGGGAGCGGGTGTTTTGCTCTACAACGCCACCAACAATTACGAAGGAAACGAAGGAGGCTACAAGGTGTTTCAGGAGGTTTTAAAAAGAATAGAACAATGAAAAAATCACTCCTCTTTTGCCTCCTTACCGCCTTCGGGCTTACCGTTGTAACTCCGCTATATGCACAAGACAGTTGGTCGGTAAAAGCCGAGCTGGGTGGCGCAGCTATGCTCTACAAATTGGGCGTAAGTCGGTGTATACTCCCCAACTGGTGGCTAAGCGCCGGCGTTGGCAGCATTCGACTGTTAGAAAACGGCACCGAAAAAGCGCTTCAAATCACCAGCATACCCATACAACTGTTTTACGACTTACCCTTTAAAAATGGGAAAAGCGGTTTAGAATGTGGTATTGGGCTCAGCAATTTGCTGCTCAGTGGCGACTTGCTCGAGGCAGGTGGTAGCACCCAATGGCATTTGAACCCACACCTTCTGCTTCAATATCGCCATCACTTGTCCAATACGCACTGGGTTTTCAGGATAGGAATCAACCCAGTGGTTGGCACCAAAAGCATACTCGACCCAACCGTTCAAGCCTTTCAACCCCTGGGCTTTCGCATCGTCCCCATGCCCCTGCTCGGTTTAGGATATCGGTTTTAGGAGAAAGCGTGTCAACAAGGGTTCACTCCTGGTGGATTTCGGCTACTACCCTAGCTTGCTTCTTCGCTGCCGGCAAAAAAGGTTTGCCCTGCAAGGCCTGCACCAAGGTAAAGGTGGCCAGCAAAGCATACACGCCTGCCAATACCCACGTCCATAGGGTACTTCGAAATACGTAAAACGACAGTAACGGCAGGAGCTGCAACGCGTGCATGCCCACAAAATGCGCGATACGCAAATCGCCCACAAGACGGCTCCAGCCTACGATAAATAAATTCGAGTTGTCGTTCAGCGCACCTACTGAATGGTTCATGCGGCTTCCCATCAAAAATCCCTGAAACGAGAACACAACAAAAATCACTATGCCGAGGCGAATTGCCCACACATAGTGGTCGGGCAAATCGGGAAAACTGCGTGTAAAAAACAGCCAGCCGATATACCCTACATACGCCGCTACAGCCGAAGCCGCAAAGGCCATGAGCGAATACAAAACCGAATAGGTGGGCGTGCTCACATTAAAATGCGAGGCCTTGCCTTGTGCGGCCATCAGCGCGATGTACACAATTTCGAAGCCCAACAAAAGCACCATGGCCCAATTAAAAAAACGAGGATTATACTCGGGGATATACGCCATGTACCAACCCATGGCCCATACCAAGGTGAAGGTAGAGAAGGCAAACTTGAAGGGTTTGTTCCAAGCATTTACCTGCTGGTATTCTACAGTGCTAACGCGCGTCATCACCAAACAAAACACAGCAAAAAGCAAACAGATCAAGCCGAAATAAAACAAGGTTTCATTTCGCAGTTTTAATTCATGGATGAAGTATAACATGACGGTCTATTTTAATCGTTTTACTTTTTTCTGGAGGCTAACTGTTTTTTGATTTTCATCATCAAAAAGTCGGGGGTTATACGGGGCAAATTGGAAATAAACCAATTCTGGAAGCCCACCAAACGTTTGCCCTTGCCACGAAGCAATAATGCTACCCCCACTTGGGCTACTTTGGCCGGCGAAATGGGTACGTTGGTGCTGTAGGCATTGGTGCGCAGCATCTCGGCGGTATTGAATGGGGTATCGGTAGGGCCCGGGCAAAACGTTACCACACCTACGCCGCTGCCTTCCAATTCGGCGGCGAGCGTTTCGCCAAAGGCCAATACAAAACTTTTGGTGGCCGAGTACACGCTGTAGTACGGGAACGGCAAAAACGAAAGCAACGATGCTAGCTGCATCACTGTGCCACTGCCCAGTGGCAATCGGTCGGCTACGAACAAGCGGGTTAGCACCACCACCGACTGCATATTGAGTTGCATCATGGCGAGCACGGCCTCCAGCTCACTGCTGGCAAAGTCGCCATACAGCCCACTGCCGGCATTGTTCACCAAATAGTTGGGCAAGTGTCCGTCGGCACGGATGGCGCCATACAGCGCGGCTGCCGCGCCGGCCACGCTCAAATCGGCGGTATACACATACACCTGCACGGAATGTTGCGCTTGAATCAAGGATTTGAGCCGCTCGAGTTTATCGCCACTACGCGCAGTGAGTATCAGGTTGTGGCCCTTTTCGGCCAACTGCAGGGCCATTTCGCGGCCTATTCCGGTCGAGGCGCCGGTGATCATCGTAAGATTTTGCACGGCACTACTCATTTAACACGGGTCCAGATTTCTGAGCGGCCAAATAGCGGCAGGCCTACATAGCCACGTACGTCGAGTTGGTTGCTGCTGTTGAGCTTCAGCACACAGTCGTATACTTTGCCTTCGCGGGGGTCGTAAATGGTGCCGTCGTACCAGCGACCATCTTCATAGCGGAAGTTTTTGAGCAGATCAAAGCTCTGCAAATCCCGTTTGCGAAGCTCTGGATTAGGATTTTTGAGGTCGAGGCGCTCGCCAGTGCCCCACACCACGCGACCATAATAGCGGTCGTTCTTCTTGTAGATAAGGAAACGGGCGTCTTTTTTGGCGGTGAGCCATTCGCCGAGTATGGCGTCGGCTGTTACGGTTTTGTCGCCAGCAAAGCTGGTGCTCACAAGCAGCAAAAGGGTCATTAACAATTTCATAAGGTGGTGATTTGAGTTTGTGTTTTAGGTTCAATGGCAGGAGGAATAAGTTTGTACATCACGGGCGTAACGATGCGCGATAAGACGGTGGAGCTGATGAGCCCCCCGATGAGCACCAGTGCCAATGGCGAAATCTGTGGATTGGGGTTAAATGCGAGGGGAATAAGTCCACCGATGGCGGTGAGCGAGGTGAGCACCACCGGCAAAAAGCGCAGCTCTCCGGCTTTTTCGATGGCCTCCTGCAAGGCCATGCCGTCGCTACGCAGCTGGTTGGTGAAGTCGACCAACAAAATCGAGTTTTTCACTTCAATTCCGGCTAGGCCAATAAAGCCGAGGATGGCGATGAACGACATGGGGTTGCCCGACAGCCAAAGCAGGGTGACGCCGCCAATCACACCCAACGGAATCACGCTCAGCACAATGAGGATGCCCTTGAACGTGCGGAACTGCAAGATGAGAACGGCCACAAAAAGGAATACCGTGAGCAAAATCACCGTAGCAAAGCCGCCACCAAAGGCATCGCCTTCGCTTTCGGCCTCGCCGGCCAATTGGTAGCCGTATCCTTCGGGAAAATTGAGGCGGTCGAGCTCAGGAACCAGCCCGGCCAGCACGTCGTTGGCCAATACGCCCTGCCGGGTGTAGGCGGTTACTTGCACAAAACGACGTTTGTTGAAGTGGCTGATCCGTGTGGGTGAGCTTTCGAGCTCTAAACTGGCCAACTGCTGCAACGGGAGGGCTATGCCCTGCATATTGGTCACACGCAAACCCGAAAATGCTTCCAAACCGGCCTGCGGTGCGCTGCGTGGCGTACCCAACACCACGGGGTAGTCGTTGCCGTCGTCGTCGCTGAGGGTAGCCACAGGCAAGCCGGCCACGGCCAAACGTACGGTTCGGTCGATATCGGAGGTAAGCACGCCCAAACTGCGGGCTTTGTCGCGGTTGATGACCAACTTTAAGTCGGTTTTGAGGGTATTCAACGGATTGTTGAGGTAGATGGTACCAGGCTGCTTGCGGAGCAGCGCCTCCACCCGAAACGACCAAGCGCGGAGGCTGTCGAGTTGATCGCCGTAAATGCGGATGGCAATGGGTGCTTCTATCGGCGGTCCTTGCTCGAAGTCTTTTACTTCAATGCGTGCTGTGGCAAAGCGGTTAAATCGTTGACGCAACAGGTCAATCACCTCCTTTTTACGGGTAGGAGAGCTGCCTGCCTCCAACTGCACAAAAAACTGAACGAAGTCGCTTTTCTCTTCCTGCTGGGTAACGTTGTAGTAAATCTGCGGGTTTCCGCGCCCTACATTGGTGGTGTACCAGTCGATGTCGGCCACGGCAGCAAGCTCCGCCTCTATGCTGCGGCTCACCTCATCGGCATAGCGCAAATTGCTTTGCTGCGGCAGCTGTACGTTCACCAGAAAGATGGGCTTCTCGGAGGCGGGAAATAGCTTAAAACCAATCACCGGAAACAAGGCCAGCGAGCCAACAAACAAGCCACCGGCTACCAGCAAGGTAGCGCCAGGACGTGCCAGCGCATAGTGCATGAGCCTGGTGTAGGTGGCGCTAATGCCCTTTTGCAGCAACTGCAAGAAAATATTGCCCTCGGCATGCTGATGCTCCTTGAGCATGCGGCTCGCCAAAAAAGGCACCACGGTGAGCGATACCACCATCGAGGCCAAGACCGACGAGATGATGGCCATGGGGAGGCTGCGGATGAACTCGCCAGGACCGCCAGGTAAAAAAATCAGCGGTAAAAAGGCAATCACCAGCGTGGCGGTACAACCCAACACGGCCAGGGTAATTTGTTTGGTGGCTTTGATAGCGGCTTCTTTGCGGCTGTGTCCTTCCCGCAGCCAACGTTCGATGTTTTCAACGACTACAATGCTGTCGTCGACCAGCAAACCAAGCGCTACCACCAAACCAACAATACTCAACTGGTTGAGCGAATAGCCAAAGGCATTGAGTCCTACCAAGCCCAAAGCCAGCGAAAGCGGTATGGCCACCATCACGATGAGCGATGCGCGTGTGCCTAAGGGCAAAAGCGTAAACAAAACCAGCACAATGGCGATGGCGAAGTCGGTACCCAACCCTTTCAGCCGGCGGGCCACGTTGTCGGCCTGATCGAAATGTGCCAACAAACGCATGTTGGCGGGCAAACTTTTCTCAAAAGCCTCCACAATAGGCCGGTATTGCCGCTGCGTGCTCGCAATGTTGCTGCCCACCTTTTGTGCGGCATGCACCAATACGGCGCGCTGGCCGTTGAGGCGGGTGATGTGCTTCTGCTCCTGATCTTGCAGCTGCAAATCGGCGATGTCGCGCAAATGCACGAGCTCCCCACCTGCCTGATACACCACCGTGCCGGCAATGTCGTCGAGGTCGGCAAAGGGCCCGCTGGTCTTCACGTTAAAGCTTTTGGTACCTGCGGTAATGGCACCGCCGGGAATGTTTACGGCCTCGCTTTGCAGACTGCCAATGACCGCATTCAGGGGGATGTTTTTTTCGGCGAGCAAGTCGGTGCGCAAGCTAATCCGCACCTCTTGTTCGGGAGTGCCACTCACCTTTACCTTCTTGAGGCTGCCCACCTTTTCGAGGCGCTCTTGCAATTCCTCGGCTTTTTTGCGCAGCTGGCGGTACGAGGCCGTTTCACTCACCAAGGCCAGCTGCAGGATGTTCACGTCGGAGGGGTCTACCTTGCGGATGTCGATGCTGGCGATGTCGGCAGGGAGACTGCTCCGGAGCGCATTCATCTCGCGGATCACCTCCTGGTATTTGGCGTCGATGTCTTCGCCGTACTTAAACTCTACCCGCACGATGGCCAAACCATCGTCGATGCTGGTCACCAACTTATCGATATTGTCGAGTTCATACAGCTTGTTTTCGATGGGTTTTACCACCAATTCCTCCATATCGGCGGGGCTCGTGCCGGGATATACCACCACTATGGGGTAGGTGGGTGGGTTAATCTGCGGATCTTCGGCCCGCGGCATGGTGAGTAAGGTGGTTACGCCCACCACCGCCACCATCAGAAACATCACCAGGGTGAAGGCGTAGTTCCGAACTGAAAATTGAGTCAGGTTCATGGCTTAGGGTTGTAGGGTGATGCGCGACTGTTCGTTGAGAAAGGGCGAGTTGCCGATAAGTACCGAATCGATGCCTTCCAATCCCTCGCGTATCCAAATCTGGCTGTCGGCAATGGCGGCAAGCGTCACCGGCTGCTTACGCACTCCCTGGCCGTTGGCTACAAACACAAAACCTTGCATGCCGTTGGCTTCGATGAGTGCCTCGTACGGGATGCGTTGTTGCAACTGCTGGCTGCTACTGCGCAACTCCACCTGAGCAAAGAGACCGTTGGCCAAAGCCAAATTTTGGGGTTCTAGGGCTACCTCTACCGTGAGCGCCCCGCGGTATGGGTTCAAATTGCGCTGCTTGCGGACTACCCTGCCTGCCAGCGGCTTGTCGGGGAAGGCCTCGAGGGTTACTAGGGCGGCATCGCCCTCACGAATTAGCGCCCAATCGCGATCCGATACCCCTACCCGTACCAACCAGTCGGCCGTGCCAGTATGTTGTACGGCTAAAATGGGCTGGCCAGGACCGGCAATCTCTCCGGCATTGGCGATACGTGCAATCACAAAGCCGTCGGCTGTAGCACGTATGTTGGCATAGTCGCGGTTAAAACGCACACTTTCGTACTGTTCGCGTGCCAAGTCGCGGGCGGTGGTCACATTCTGGAGCTGCTCGAGGGTTGCTACGCTGTCGGCATACAGCCTATTCACCCGTTGGTAGTCGCGCTCGGCTTTGTCGAGGCCCAGCTTCGCCTGACTCAGTCCGGCTTCTATTTCGGTAGGCTGCAGCCTCGCAAGAAGCTGCCCTTTACGGACCATAGCGCCGTTTTCGACCAGTATTTCGGCTATTACACCGCCAATTTTAAAAGCATAACGTGCTTCTTCGCTGGTGGTGAGCTGACCCGAATAGGTCATCTTACGTTCGAGGGTGTCGGTGATGACGGCATGGGCCTTTACGGCTATGCTTTCCTCCTCGGTGGTGGGTTTTTCGCTGGCGGCTCCGCAGCTGCTCAGCAGGGCAGCGGTGGCTGCCAAATAAAGTGATACAGGTATGTGCATGATGATCGGTTTTTAAGGTTGAAGGGTGGCTGCGGCACGTTCGGCTTCGGCAAAGGCTATCCAGCAGTCGTACAGCAAGAGGTTTTCCTGAAGGCGTGCTTGTACCCATTGATTGCGGGCGTCGAGCAGTTCTATTTGTAGCAGAGTTCCTTGTTGATATTGCCGATTGAGGTCGTTAAACCCACGCTCGGCCGCACTGCTGTATTCTCTGCTCGCAAGGTATTGGGCACGCTTGGCTTCGAGGCTCAACTGTGCTTGCTGCTGCTGCAACTCGAGTTGGCGACCAAGCTCGTCGTAACGTATGCTCAGATTTTTTTCTTCGAGACGCGCCAGCTGCTGACGGTAACGGTTTTTACCACTGCTGAAAAGGTCCCACTGCAGGGCAAAGCCCGCAAAATAGTAGCGCGACTTATCGTTGAACTGCCAGTCGAAGGCTTGCGAGCCAACATCCACAAAAGCGTTGAAGCGCGGAATGCGGTAGGCGCCTGCCATGCGCGTCATCTCTGCCTGGATGTCGCGGGCCGAACGCAGCTGTGCCAGCTCTTCGCGCATGCCTGCCACCAATGGCCTTGTTACCGGCAGCTCCACCAAGCTGCTGTCGGTTTCGAGTGTACTGTCGCCCGGGCGGTTGAGCAGAAAGTTGAAGTAGAGCATGGCCTTGCGGCTTTGCATGCGGGCAGCTTCGGCCTCGGCTCGGTAGCGACTTAGCTCGCTGCGGGAGCGGCTCACGCTGGTGGGCGTGGCCTTGCCATTCCGCTGCAAGGCTTCATTCACGCGCAGCCCCTCCTCGGCCAAACTTACCGCCGAAGCGTAAATGCCCTCGGCTGCTTTGGCCTGCAGATAGCGATAGTAGGCTTGTTGTATCTCTTTCCTCAACTCACGTCGGTACACTTCTACGGCTGCTTGTTGGGCGCTGATGGCCTTATTGCGAATACGCTGCTGGTAGTTCAACTCAGCATTCAGTAAGGGAAAAGTGATGTGCAGCTTGAGGTCGTAAAAATTGTCGGGATTCAACAAAATACTCGCATTCTCGAGCTGCGGAAATGCCTGCGAGCCGGTTAGCTGATTCAGCGTAGCGTACACCGGATTGAGCAAATCGCCTGCTGGGAAATCGACCGTTCGGCCACCCCCAGCCAGAAAGTAGTTGGCCTGCAAACTCGCCGAGGGCAAAAACTGCGTTCGTGCTTCGCGCAGTGCCAGCAATGCCGTCTCCAGCTGCACCGACTTCTGTCGAAGTCCGTCGTTGCTTTGCAAGCCCTGCTCCACATACCGCTCAAGCACCGTTTGCGCGGTACCCAGCAGTGGTGAAAAACAGAGACAGAAAAGAATTAATTTATTCATTGAATTATGATTATTTATTGAACATTGTTCATGTTTAAGGCAAAAAAAATCAAGTTTGACTCATCATACCCACCAAACTTTCGAAAGCCTCCTCGAGTAGTCGCTCAGGATTGGCCGGACTAGCCCCCTGAATACGTTCGCGGATGTACAAGGAGCACATCCCGTGTACTGCACTCCAAATGGCGAAGGCCAAAGGCTCGGGCTGGTGTCCTTTGAAGTAACCTGCCCCTATACATTGGGTAACGGTTTGCCGCAATACGTCAAAGGCGTCCTCGCCTTCGTTCCATTTTTCGGTGTGTTGTTGCTTCAAAGAAGCCATCGGAGCGCGCATATTGAACATCAAATCGTACATTTCGCGGTTTTCGAGGGCAAAAGCAATGTAGGTTCGACCTAAAGCCTTCAGTCGCTCGAAAGGATGCGAAACATGGAATAAAACCGACATCGAACGACCCAGCATAGAAAAACCACGACGGTGTAAATCGTAAAGTATGTCGTTTTTATCGCGGTAATACACATAAACGGTTCCCACGCTGTACTCAATTTCTTGGGCAATATTCCGAATGGTCGTATTGTCGATGCCTTTGTCGACAAACAACTTCTGCGCAGCCTGAAGGATCAGCTCCTTCAGCTCTTCTTTTTCTTTGGCTTTGCGCTCGGCGGTTCCCACTTCTTTCAGATTACGCTACAAATAAATTGAACATTGTTCATTTTTCCAAACGTCTGCGAGAAAAATTTCATACCAAAGGGAAAAGAGCCGCTCAAGAGCGCCAAAGTAAGCGCTCATCGAAAGGAAAAGGCTCCAGGCTTATCTTGTTAATTCGCTGGAAATCGGCATGGGCTGGATTCAAAAGCAGATTGAAATCGCCCCGAGTAACCACACTTGGTACTAACAAGCCAAGCTGCTCGCCTTTGCGTAAAAAATCGTCGCCAAAACGTTGGGTGCTGCTCGTGTGGGGGAAGGTATTCCAGTTGCGTGGCAGTTGCTCGGGCGCGAGCTGTGCAAACGGAACGGCATCGGGTACTTCCAGTTCGAGCATAGCATAATCGTGGGGTAAGGCAGCCAAAGGTAGATGTACCAACACCTCGGCCATGGCCAACGAGCGGTTACATGCCGTATAAACCACCTCCATACCGGGCGAATTCCATCGGGCACCATACCGCGCTGCACCCTTGCCCGAAAGCGGCCATGCATAGGCAGCGCGTACCAAACGAAATACCCGCATCAAACAAATATGCCGTGGTTCATGCGATGTAGCTCGGCCAATACCAACGCCTTGCCGTAGCTATCTTTGAGGAGATGTAGCGGCTTTTGGCTGCCTAAAGCAAAACATGGAGCATGCAACCAAGCCGAATAGGCATCATTACTGCCAAAAAAATCAAGGGCTAGGTAGCTCACTTCGGCTAAACCAAAGATTTTTTCGGAATGTATGCGTTTAAAACGAAACGCAGGTGTATCACGGTAACGCTGCAGCGACTTACCCGACAACGCTAAGATATCGGACCATTCTGCTTCTGTAAAAGGAGTGAGGGCTTGAATTTGTGCAAAAAGTGCGTGCGGCATGCCTGCTTCGAGGGCATTGCTCAGTTGTATCACATCGGTAAATAAAACTGGAGTATGATACACCGCGGCAGCATCTTGCACTTGGCCACTAGCATCCTGCTCGTTTAAAAAACGATGAATAACTTCGTACAAGGCTGCTTTTTGGGCTTCTACCGACAATAAAGAATATGTTGCCATCTCCTCGACTTTTGTCCCACTAATTTAGATATTTGTCTTTGGATTAGGTTCAAAAAGGATAAATTTCCTTACAAGCTTCTTAATTGGTTTTTGCTTCAACCAAACTAAGGTCGTGGGCCTGTCTTAAAATCTATCAAGTAAGGCACTAGGGAGTTCCCTTCGGCATCTACAAACGACTCATCGAGCACAAGCTGGTGCTGCTGATCGGGGAATAATTCCAGTTCAAGTGTGAGTAATTTACCCGACATGTCCCAGCCTACCACACGGCTTACCTTAGTGGCTGCAACACCCTTCATAGGCCCTTGATCAAATCCGTTATAACGCATATCCATGGAAGCTGTAAACCGGATCGTCATGCGTACAATACCCGGCATTACGCCTACCGAATAATTTAAATCAGGGGTTATTGCTACTACCCTCGGGCGGCGCGCCTCGTAAGCGTCCCTTAAATCGTCAATCGGCATGCTCAATACACCCGATTTGTCGATCAAGTCCTGAACAGCATAAAAGTCGGCATAATCTAACTTCAACAGCTGCTGCATTCCGCTCTTACGATCGTATGCTCGGGCCACATACGCTTCGGCAATGGTGTAGCCAATAAATACTCCCGACTCTGCCGTTTTAAAGCCATTGGCTTTCGGGCTTAACCATCCTGGATCATTCAGTTTAAAAAAGTCACGTTCAAAACGACTAATCAACGCCGCACTATCTTCTCTTCCGCTCGCTATTGCTGGATGAATTGCTGCTTTGCCGGTCAACTGAGCACTCAAGTAAGCACGAATACCAGCAGCAAGTACACTGCCTTGCCAATCGACTTGGTTCTGCTTCTGTACGGCGCCTACATACAACTGCATCAGGCGTGTATTGAGTTGCCTACTGTAGGTGCCCGCTTGAATTTGTGTTGCTAGTTCAGCAGGCAATTCCGATACATTCACCGTAGGTTGCGCAAAAAAGTACTCGGCACTTACGAGGAACTTACCGTCAACCAACCGCACAGGCTCTCCAAATCCGCCCACCACAATATGAATCGCGGGGTGGCTTTTTTGAGGAAACAAACCTGCAAAACGCTGAAAATCTCGGTTCAGCTCTACTTTTCGAGCTTCAATTTTCGCCAAATCGGGTTTAAAACTCCGCCAAAAGGCCTTGTAACACAATTGCGCGGCAATAAGCGCACTATCGCCCTCGCTTTTTCGAAGTGCGGCTACAGCAGGCGAAGCCTTTTGCAAGTACAACGTCCGGTACAGCTTCACCACCGAAGAATCCGCCTGTTTCTGCGTTTTAGGCAGATAACTCAAAAAATTGCGTAAGTCTGTCGAAATCAGCTGTGGTCCTGCAGTTTGGGCATGAAGGGCAAAGCCCCAGCTTGCCAAAACAACAATTAAAATCAGTCGCATTTCAGAATTTGCGGCAATTTAACCACAGCAACGGTCTTTTTTACCGATTATCTCCAAAAATGAAAGGTTTTGCGCTGTATTTCGACAAATTACTACTTTTTGCGGGTGAATACCGCAACCAAAGCCGAAGTAACCAGTCCGAGTATAGGTGCACTCACTGCACTCATGATGATGTAATTCTGAAGATTAAACTCGGCTCTTGCAGCTTCTTCCGTCATCAACCCTTCCGATACGGTGTAAGCAATCACGTTTTCGAAATACTCGGGCGTTATGACCAAAGAAGTAATGAGTTGTGTGAGTGGCGAAAACACGGTAACCACTGCAGTAATGAGTAAACCCGAAATAAATCCTTGTTTGTACGTCATTACGCCATTATAAGCTACCCTTCGTTTTTCGAGCAAGGCAAAAACATATACCGCAATGGCCGGTATCATGATAAAATTAGAGTAAATGGCGTGCAGATGAATGTTTTCGTCGTGTAATCCGGCAAGTCGTTCACCGACCATCCAAATCAACATCATGGCCACGAAAATGAGGCCCCATTTAATTTCAAGGCTGTACTTTTTCATCGTTGGGGGTTTAGGGTAAACGAATCTAAAAAATTATAATAAGACAGCCTCAACAATCTCGTAAAGAGTCAATTATTGGATTGATTTCTAAAAGAACACCATGTTCGATTACCTAATCTACCAATAGGAGCCGCTGTGCAACTCCTTTGCCTTGCTGGCCTTGCCAACGCAAAAACACCAAACCTCTTGGCAAGTGGTGCACATCCAGCCAACCGTCGTCCTCGAGCCTATAGGTATGCAGCAGAATCCCCTGCACAGAAAACACCTCTACAGTTGCTGGAGCATTTAAACCGGCAATACGCACAAAATCACGACTAGGATTAGGAAACATCGTTGGCGTTAATTCTTCAGCGCCACCAATTCCGCCAGCCACCACCTTATACAAGGTATCGCGCCGATAATTCGACCAGCTGTTTTCAAGCGTGTCCCACAGCGATATGATTTGCAAATAATTGTAATTATCCTGTGGTTGATACAGATACAAGGTTCGGTTTAAAGATCGCCAGCCGCTTGCCGTGAATTGTTCTACCCAACTGGTATCGAGGTCGCCGTTGGCATGGTAGTGCTTTCGGGTCAGCAGAAATGGCTCCCAATTGGCACCTATGCCTACGTCAAGCAGCACACTATCTTCCAAGCCCCCGCTGGTGTAAGTATATCGGCTTCTTCGTTCACGTAGCCAAGTGTTGTTGATTGAAAGGTAAGAGCAACTCGTGAGCACACGCCCTTGAGTAGTGTAGGTAAAGGTGGTCAAATAGGCTGGTCGGGGTGGGAAACCAGGCTGAAGGCTATAAATCAGCGCAGAATCAATACGACCGTTGCTGTAAACGTAGCTGGTTGTTTGATTGGGAAGCCACAAGCCCGAAAGCCAATTTTCAAGCGTGTCGGCAAGTGAATTACCGTTAGGCAAATACGTATATCGCCGCCGAGAAGTAGGGTCCCAGCTCGTATTGGTGATCGACCAGTCCTCAAACCTCAATTCGGCGAGGCGATTCTGAGTCCCGTAAAAATACCGCTCACGCGAAACGTCGACAAACACCCCACTGATACCATTCCACTCACTGTATACTTGCTCCTGCCGCAGCTGCAACGCATCTTCTACCGTTCGAATTCGAAATACATTCGTCCACCCTTGCCCGTTATACTCCTGACGGATACGCACTTCTTCGCTTTGGGCATTGCACACTTGCGGCCCAAAAAAAGAAATGACCAATAAAAGTATAGCTTTGATTTTCATGAATATGACTTACTGTATATCAAGCATTTATCGGCGATAAAGTTTGCCACTTACCCAAAATTATCCTCTCTATTTCCGATTCAGCAGCCATGAGGTCAAATGCCGTGCATACAAAACCGTATTGGAATAGTCGTTATCGCTGAGCACTATCACATGCCCCTTTTGCTCGCGTAAAACCAAAACATAGGTGGTGTAGCCCGGCCAGCTGCCACTGTGGTTCACATGGCCAACGGTATTGGGTGCATCTGAAACCGACCAACCAAAACCGTAGGCTTCGTCGGCCTCTCGCGACTGAGGGCTAGGTGTCCAAGCCAACTGCAGCAGACTATCGGGCAAAACCGCTCCTTGACGCAAGCCATCTATCCACCTTTCAAGATCAGCCAAGGTGCTATTTACACAGCCGTCGCCACTAATCCCGTCGAGAAAGCGAACAAAATCGTAGTCGGGCAAATCGTCGGGCAGCACAAAACGTTGCAACGAATCGCTCCAAACACGACCCAGGGCTAGGCGGGGTGGCAGCTCACCCGACAAACGGCGATGAAACACCCTGCTCGAGTACATATTCAGCGGCTTAAATAGCTGCTGTTGCATATAATCGGCAAAAGGCTTACCGCTGGCGGCCTCTACGATGGCAGCAAGAAGCACATAGCCTGTATTGCTGTATTCGTAGCGCTTACCGGCACTAAAGTCGGGCTTAGGTTTGTACTTCGCCAGCAGGGCAACCACATCGCTATTGCGCGCAATTTTGGTCTTGTCCCAATGTTTATCAAACAGCTCCATGTAGTCGGGTAAACCACTGGTGTGCTGTAGCAACATGCGCACCGTCACTTTTTTGTACGGTAAAGTAGGCAAGTAGGTGGTGATGGCCTGGTCGAGCCCCACTTTACCTTGGGCCACCAGTTGAAGCACGGCCACAGCGGTAAACTGCTTACTCACCGATGCCAATTCGAATACGGTGTTTTCGTCGTAACCGTCGCTGCAGCGGTAGTGCATACGACCTAGTGAGTCGGCCACCAAAACGCAACCACTGAAAACACCGGTGTTGCGCTTCAACTCAAAGAGGCTGTCCATCGCCCAAACCCGTGCTGGCCGGGGGCGACCCAACGCCATACTATCGGCCGTAGAAAAACGAAACGACGGTGCCCTAAAGCTGATGCCGTTCATTTTATTCTTGCTGTTGAAGTTCATGCCCAGTTGATTCCATTCCGTCGTATCGCGGCTGTAACGAAGCTGCATACGTAAGGTGTTGGGCTTTACCCGAATGATTTTGTAGTGGGTAATTTTTCCTTTTACTTCCAGCTGTGTACCAAAGGCCTCCTTAGCTCTTTTTTCGTTGAAGAGGAGCTTCAAGGGTCCAGCAAATTGGCTTCTCAGCAGTTTGTAGTTCTGGCTGTTAAAAGCCTCAACGAAACGAATAGCCGTTAGTTCATTCAAAGAATCAACCGATTGGGTAAGTCCGGCAAGGGGTAGCAGCAGGCAACTCAACAACAGCGCTTTCATGACAAGATATTTTAGTAAAAATGAATAAAAAGCTGAAATACAAGGGCCTTTCAAGAAAAAAAACAACAATAAGTCGACAAAACCTCTTGGCAGAAAAGATGTTTAAACGTTAATTTAGTGCGTATGGAAAATCCGGTTAATCGTAGAAGTTTTCTCAGCCGTTTAGGCGCAGGCATTGGCAGCTTACTTGTTTTGCCCGTGGGCAGTTTTGCTCAAACCAATACACGTAAGCAGCCCCTCATCAAGTTGCTGCAGCCCATGGGTTTTCAGTGGGAAACAGCCGACCCTTTTTTATTTTGTGCCCACCACGAGGACGACTACCCTAAAGGCAATGCCCAAATGGGGCCGGCCTGCTCGTTGCAGGGCCGTGAAATGGGCAACGACTTCATCATCAAAGACGGATTTCGGATGTACCACGGCAAAAAGGTACCCGGTTTTCCCGGTCACCCGCATCGTGGCTTTGAAACAGTCACCATTGTCCGCCGCGGACTGGTTGATCATGCCGATTCGTTGGGTGCTGCTGGGCGCTACGGCAATGGCGATGTACAGTGGATGACCGCGGGCAGTGGCGTGCAACACAGCGAGATGTTTCCCTTGTTGCGCGAGAACGAACCCAACCCGCTCGAGCTATTTCAGGTATGGCTCAATCTGCCTAAAAAGAATAAAATGACCGCCCCACATTTCAAAATGTTGTGGAGCGATACCATCCCTCGGGTCGTACAAACCGATGCCAAAGGCAAAAAAACCACCGTAGAGGTCATTGCCGGCAAATTGGCTGGCAAAAAAGCGCCCACTCCCCCACCCAACAGCTGGGCGGCCGACCCAACCAACGAAGTGGCCATACTCAACATTCAACTTGAAGCGGGGGCTAGCTTCGTACTCCCCGCTGCATCGCCAGGTATCGGCCGAAACTTGTATTTCTACCAAGGCAAAAGCCTCAAGATTGGCGATACTGCCATCGATGCATATCACCGCATAGAAGTTGACGGCAGTAAGGAACTGCAGCTCGTGAATGGGCCTGACGAAGGACGTATTTTGGTGCTGCAAGGCAAACCCATAGGCGAGCATGTAGTGCAATACGGGCCCTTCGTGATGAACTCGAAGGCCGAAATACAACAGGCCTTTCAAGACTACCACAAAACGCAGTTTGGCGGTTGGCCTTGGCCTCGTTACGATCAGGTGCACGACCGCAAATTGGGTCGTTTTGCCCAGCATGCCGACGGCAAACGTGAAACGCGTGGCTAATTATTCGGCTACGCCGCTCGTTTCGGTGGGTTTACCAAACCAATGAACGATGGCCCAGAGAAGTACCGTGGAAATGCCCATGAGTAGCCAGCCCGATAGACCGTATGCAGCTGGAAGGGTACCGGCAAATAAACCAACTGCCCCTACGGTGAGCGCATAAGGCAATTGCGTGCGTACGTGTGCGATGTGGTTGCAGCCCGAAGCCAGCGAGCTCAGAATGGTGGTATCGCTGATGGGCGAACAGTGATCGCCCAAAACCGCTCCGGCAAGTACGCAACTCACCACATTGTGAAATATCATCAACGAGCTATCGTAGTCCATGCCTGCTTGTTGACAAAGACTCCAAGTGGCGGGCAACATTAGCGGGTAAAGAATGGCCATGGTGCCCCAACTAGATCCGGTACTGAATGCCACCATACCCCCGAGCAAAAAAGTCAAAAAAGGTACCCATTGCACCGGGAGATCGAGTGCAAGGAGTTGACCCGTTATAAAATCGGCTGTGTGCAGCGATTCGGTGACCGTGGCCAAACTCCAGGCCAGTACCAGAATGAGGATGGCGCCCAACATGGTTTTAAAGCCACCCATCATGCCTTCAACTACCTCTTCGAGCTTGAGTTTACGCGCGCCTACCGAGAGGATACCAGCACTGAGTACGCCCAAAAACGAACCCCAAAGCAAGGCCAAGTATGAATTTGCATTGCCTATAATGCCCGAAAGTCGCCTGAAAAAGGGCAGCTGCGGATCGTTCCAAATCTCGGGGTTCCAGCCTGTGTAAAACAGTCCACCAATGGTAACGCCTATCACCACCAAAACCGGAATGAGGGCCAATCGTCCGCGGGCTTCAATGCCTTCCTTCATGGCAAAAGCATCCAATTCTCCACCGGCGCTATGGCCGTGTTCATCGGCCACAATACCCAAGCTGCGTGCTCTTCTTTCGGCCGACAGCATGGGGCCAAAGTCGCGGCGTTTCCAGATGAGTATAAACATGAAAACGATGGTGAGCACCGGGTAAAAAGCGTACTCCAGCGAGTTGATGAATACGTTATACGGGTTTTCGTCGAGCCCGTCGATGCTGTTGATACCGTCTTGAATGTAACCCAGCTCGGCACCAATCCAAGTGGTGATGAAGGCAATAGCGGCAACCGGCGCTGCGGTGCTATCGACCAAATAGCTCAATTTTTCGCGCGAAATTTTGAGTTTGTCGGTAACCGGCCGCATGGTATTTCCCACCAGTAGGGTATTGCTGTAGTCGTCGAAAAAGATGGCAATACCCAAAAACCAGGTCGCCAATTGGCCACTTCGTGGGTCGGTGGCCAACCGAGCTATACGGTTTACGATGCCTTGCATACCCCCATTTCGGGTAATGATGCCCACCATGCCCCCAATGAGCATCGAAAAAACCACCACTGCGAGGTGGTCAAAGTCGTTCAACGCTTTGAGAATGTAGGTATCGAGTAAGGCAAAAAAACCGTAACCTAGTCCGCCCCAAAAACCATGGCTGTAAAAGCCTACCACCAAGGTGCCGCTCAGTAATCCCACCAATAGTGCACTGTAAACTTCTTTAAATAGCAAGGCGAGTAGGATGGCCACGAGAGGCGGCAGTATACTCCAGCCGAGTGGGATGGGGTTAAGGGTTTTGGTCTCTTTGATTTCGCCTATAATCAAACTCAAGTCCCTTTTTTCGCTAAGGCGAAAGGGTAGAATTGCCTCTCCTTTGTTGAATTTTAGCGTTTTAAGCTCCCCGTTCCACTGGACTTGCACGCTGTCGGGAGCTGCATCGGATTCAACGGTTATGCGAACTTCGGTTTCGATGCCTGCTACCACCAGCTCGGGCCATTCAATGCGGTAGTCGGCAGCAGCAACCTGGCCTCCGAGCACGAGCAAGGCCGAAAAAAGTAGGATAAGGCGTAGCATGGTGACCCGAATATAAGTGTAATTGCGAAAATGAAGGAATAGGAATTGTTTCTCTAAAAATTATCGCCTTTGGCCCAAAGTCGGTTCAAGTGTACCGGCCTTTTGTCTTTGACTGCGATAGTACCCACATTGGGGTGAGCAGGATTAATCAAATAATTGAACTCTTCGGGTATCACACTACTCGGTACCCGCATAACGGCATAGCTGGCTTCCCGAATAAAGGCATCGCCCGCCTGCTGGCTCCAACTTCCCGGCGGGCGTTCGTCCCAACCTTTGGGGAGCTGCTCGCGGATGAGCTCACCGATAGGGAGTTCGTCGGGTAGTTCCAGCGTAACGAGTAAACGGTCCGACGGTAGATCCTCGGCCAAGTCGAGGTGCACTGACACTTCCAACAGCGCCAATGCCCGCGACGATGAGCAATACACCATACGTACTCCAGGGCTATTCCAGCGATTGCCCTCGCTGGAGGCCGCACCTTTCCCAGTCAAAATTTCGTGCAGGAACCTTTCCCGCTCTATCCGAAAAAGCAACATCAGGCCAGATTTCCGTAAGCGAGCCTTGCCAATGCGTTTCGCACCATTTTTACCCCGGTGATGGCATCAAAACAGCTTAAGGGTGTGCCTCCTCCCAGCGAAAGATTGGGCTTTTTGAGCCAGCGTAAGAATTTATCCGCTTCGTTATTGAAGGTATCGAGACCAAAAAATAGGGTATCCGCAATTTCGAGCAATAGCTCGGTATCGCGCCTACTCATGGGCTCGTTATCGCGCTTGCGCTTGTTGTAAGTGGTTTGGGGCAGCTGTAACCATTCCAACACTTCGCGTACGGGGATATTGGCCTGCACCGCGAGTAACTCAACGAAAGAATAAGGTAAACCACCCCGGATAACCGATAGGCGCTGCTCCGACGACCACGACCCCAGAAAACCGGGGGCCGATGTGGAAATAGTGCCATAGCTGGCCAAAAAATCGGTAACTACCGAGCTTTGGGCCTCATCGTTTGGAGAGCTGGTGTAAGGTTTCGATTTCATTGCAGCAGAATTGCTACTAATATACTTATTTTTTGCTGTATCTA
Source organism: Chitinophaga pinensis (assembly GCA_943369355.1). Lineage (GTDB taxonomy): Bacteria > Bacteroidota > Bacteroidia > UBA7662 > UBA7662 > UBA7662. The sequence continues at coordinate 298,987 of CALRMX020000004.1, forward strand.
AATTCATCTCCTCCATTTTTTACTTTAGCATCTCTTTTGGCTCCGATTCTGGTCGATTCTGTATCTTGCAAGCATGAGTTCACCAGAAAAAAGACTATTTCTGCTCGATGGCATGGCCCTCGTTTTTAGGGCCTATTTCGCATTTTCGGGCAATCCACGGGTAACCAGCAAAGGTTTTGATACTTCTGCCATTTTTGGCTTTGCCATTTCGTTGCTCGATTTATTGCAAAAAGAAAAACCAACCCATATCGGCGTAGTATTCGACACGCCCGAACCAACGGCCCGGCACCTAGAATACCCGGCCTACAAGGCACAGCGCGACGAAATGCCCGAAGCGCTTGCTGCCGCCCTCCCCTACATCGATAAACTCATCGAGGCCTTCCACATACCCGTACTCAAACGCCCCGGCTACGAAGCCGACGACGTGATAGGCACCTTGGCGTGGAAAGCGGCAGCCGAAGGGTATAGGGTGTATATGATGACCCCTGACAAAGATTTTGCTCAGCTGGTGCGCGATAATGTGTACATCTACAAACCCGCTCGTATGGGCAACGGCATCGAAATCATGGGCGTAGCCGAAGTACTCGAAAAATGGGAGATTACTCGCCCCGAACAAGTCATCGACATACTAGGCATGTGGGGTGATGCAGTCGACAACATTCCCGGCATACCCGGCATAGGCGAAAAAACGGCGAAGAAATTGGTGCAGGAGTTTGGCAGCATGGAAGGATTGCTAGCCAATACCGATAAACTCAAAGGCAAACAGAAGGAGAATGTAGAAAACTTCCGTGAGCAGGGGCTACTGAGCAAAAAACTCGCGACGATCGACACGCAGGTGCCCATCGAATTCGACCCCAAGAGCCTCACGCTCGACCCACCGAACGAGTCGGCCATCAAAGAACTTTTTACCGAGTTGGAATTCCGCACCTTGCTGCGACGCGTATTGGGTGAAGAAGCTGCCCAATCGGTAGAACCGCACAAACCAGCACCTGGCGGGCAGATGGACCTTTTTGGTCAACCCGTTGCACCACTCAGCACCGGCCCTAAAAATCAAACACCTACCATAACCGACGATACCGTGTACCGCACCATGGCCGATAGCGGAGCTACCTATACACTCGTACAGTCGGTAACCGACCAAGAAGCCCTGGTGAAAGAACTGCTGCAGCAAACGCAAATATGCTTCGATACTGAATTCACCAGCCTCGACCCCATCACCGGTGAGCTAGTCGGTTTGGCTTTCAGCTTTGCCGAAAAAACGGGTTACTACGTGCCCTGTCCTGCCAACCAGGACGAAACCCGCACCATCGTGGAGCGTTTCCGACCAGTACTGGAGCACAAAAACATTAGAAAAATAGGCCAAAACCTGAAATTCGATTACCAGGTGATGGCTATTTATGGTGTTCGTTTAGGAGGTGAGCTCTGGGATACCATGCTAGCACACTACCTCATCGACCCCGATACCCGCCACAACATGGACGCCTTGAGCGAAACCTACCTCGGCTACCGCCCCGTGAGCATCACCGAACTCATCGGCAAAAAGGGCAAAGATCAAGGTACCATGCGCGATGTGGATGTACAATTGGCCAGCAACTATGCTGCCGAGGATGCCGACATTACCCTGCAGCTAAAAAATCGTTTTGCACCGCTGCTCGCAGAAGCCCAGCTCGAAAAGCTCTTTCATGAGGTAGAAATGCCCTTGGTGGAGGTGCTTTCCGACATGGAACTAGAAGGCGTAAAAATCGACACAGCCGTACTCGCAGAGTTTTCGAAAGACCTGGAACTCCAGATACGTCAAAAAGAAGCAGAAATACAGGAGCTCGCAGGGATGAAGTTCAATGTAGGCTCACCAAAACAGCTCGGAGACGTACTTTTTGAGGTGCTAAAGCTCGATCCCAAAGCCAAAAAAACCAAAACAGGTCAATACAAAACCGACGAAGAAGTGCTGAGTGCACTCGCCCCCAAGGCACCCATTGCCCAGGCTGTGCTCGATTACCGTCAAGCGCAAAAACTAAAGTCGACTTATGTAGATGCGCTGCCCACCATGATCAACAGCAAAACCGGTCGGGTACACACCAGCTATAACCAGGCGGTTGCTGCCACAGGCCGATTGAGCTCCAACAACCCCAATCTACAAAACATCCCCATACGCACCGAGATGGGGCGTGAAGTACGCAAAGCATTCATTCCTCGTGGCCCCGAATACACCCTCTTATCGGCCGACTACAGCCAGATCGAACTGCGGATCATCACCGCCATCAGTGGCGACACCGCCATGCGCGAGGCCTTTGTGCAGGGACACGACATCCATGCCGCAACAGCCGCCAAGGTGTACAATGTACCCATCGATGAAGTGACCTCCGACCTTCGTCGTAATGCCAAAACGGTGAATTTTGGCATCATTTACGGCATCTCGGCCTTTGGCTTGAGTCAACGATTGGGCATAGGCCGCAGCGAAGCTGCCCAGCTTATTGAGCAGTATTTTGCCACCTACCCACGCATAAAAGCTTACATGACCGAGATTGTCGACAGTGCCCGCGAAAAAGGATATGTAGAAACCCTACTCGGCCGACGTCGATACATCCGTGACATTCATTCGGCCAATGCCACAGTACGTGGGTTTGCCGAACGTAACGCCATTAATGCCCCCATACAAGGCACCGCAGCCGACATGATTAAGTTGGCGATGATACGCATACATGCCGAAATGCGCCAAAGGAACATGAAAAGTCGCATGATATTGCAGGTGCACGACGAATTGGTATTCGATGCGCATCGCGACGAGCTAGCCGATTTGAAACGGTTGGTGGAAGACGGTATGAAAAACGCATTACCGATGGATGTGCCAGTTTTGGTGGAAATGGGTACCGGCAACAACTGGCTGGAAGCGCATTAAAGCGAGCACAGGTTTTCAACTAACGAGTTACGCAATGAGCAACACCTCACTCAGCTTCTTGCAAGTAGGAATCGAATTGCACGCTCATTGAATACCGTGGGTTGCTCCATGGTGACCACGTGGCCGCACTGCTCAACAATTTCGAGTGTGGCTTGCCGCGTGCGTGCTACCAAATCTTCAACAGTTGGTAAAAACATATGGTCCTGGCGGCCCATCACGTACAACGTAGGAATGCCCGGTAAGGGTGCTTCAAAACGTTTGAGCAACGGCCGCAACTGACCGGTGAGCTTATACCAGCGCAAAAATTCCTGACGGGCCAGTTTACGGGCTTCGTTCACGAAAAAATTCCTCGACTCGGCGTGGTTTTTTCGCGGCATAATCACAAAAGCAAATAACTTATACAACCAGAGGTAAGGGACCAGATTTTTGAATGCTCGTCCCAGTCCCACAAAAAAACGAGAGCGAAGGTCGAGTTTGGCAATGGCCCCGGCAAGCACCATCGACGAAACACGTTGCGGTTGCATCTCGGCCAACTGCCGGATGATGATGGTTCCCAACGATACCCCAACAAAGTGGGCTTTTTGTATGCCCAAGTGATCGAGCACTTGCAGCACGTCGGCAGCAATGACTTCGAACGAGTACTTTCGCGAAAAGTCGGAGCTTCCCGGCGATCGTCCATGCCCGCGTAAATCAACCAACAGCACATTAAAATGCTCACTGAAAGCGCGTAACTGTTTGTACCAGATATTGCTACTTCCTCCAGCGCCATGGATAAATACTACCCAGGGGGCTTGTTCGGTATGCGTATGGGTTTTATAAAATAGCACTGAGTTACAACGACTGCGAGCAGCAAGAGTTTAGTGGAATGGATAATTACGTTTCGTTATCCTACTTATGGTTTGTATTCGAGGGTGAGCAGTTGCTCGTTCTTTAATGCTGTTTTGCGTTTGGCGATAAAATGAACGCTCGTAGCACCAGCCGGTAACTTATAGGTGGCTACACCATTCACAACTTGCAGCGGCTCAACCGCGGCATCTTCAAGTGCCTGATTTGCGGCGAGCTTACCTACATAAAATTCTACCCGTTCATCGGCATTACTCAATTTAAGGGTGAGTTTTCCTTGGCCACTCACCGCTATATACGGTTGACGGAGCTCTTTGCCGTCAAAATCATACTCTTTAAGCCCAGGTAAAACACGACCGTTATCCCAATACAATCGCGCCATGAGCTTGCCGGTATTGTGGTATTTCTTCTCTTCGCCATGTTTTTTACCCTGCACAAACGTCACCTCCTGATACAAAATACCGTCTTCGTAATACCACTTCGAAGGCCCGTCTTTCTGATTGTCCTTATAAGTAATTTCCGACTCGAGTTTGCCCGTGGTGTAATATTGCCGGGCGGGACCAGTGCGCTTGCCGTCGACATAGGTCACCTCGTTTTTAATCTTGCCGTCTTCGTAATAATTCTTTTGCAAGCCTTCGGCACGGCCATTGGCATTTTTGTGCAAGGGCACTTCCTCGGCTTTTTCTTCGGTGGCCGGTGGTAAACAAGCAACCAGTAAAAACAGTCCGAAAGGCACAAGGAGTTTTAGCGACATGGGATACGTTTTTCCAAAAATGCACAAAAAAACCGCTATTTCAGCGGTTTATGTTCAGATTATTCCACCTGTCGTGGTGCTTGTTGTCGGTTTTCTTGTCGTTGTTGCCGCACATTTGCCTTTCTTTCGGCTTTTAACGCTTCGTACTTTTTGAGTTGTTCGTCGGTAAGTTGCTTCTTAATGAGCGAATCGGTTTCGAGTGTCAATTCCCTGTTTTTGCCCTTACCCGACATTTGTTGTTCACGTGCTACATCTCTGGCTTGTTCTATGCGGAGCAGATCGGCATACAGCGCTTTGGTTTGTGCTTTATTCAAATCCAATTCTTTTTGGAGGCGGTTCAGGCGATTTTCGACGCGCTGTTCGGCAGGCACTGGCTTTCGGCCCGAGGGTTGTGCGATTGCAGTGGCTAGGGTAAAGGTAAACACCACACCTAGCAAGAATAACTTTTTCATTATCAAAGGATTTATGCTGCTCTGACGTGCGACAGCAGCAACGGTTTAACGCCATATTCTTAATTAGTTCAAAATTCCTTGAACCGCTTCAGGGTTCTGCTTGTTGGGGAGATAGTTAACTTTACATTCGATCTAAACAAATCATCCAATGGCATTTGAATTACCCGCACTTCCGTACGCTCACAATGCGCTCGAACCGCATATCGATACGGCTACCATGGAAATCCACCACGGAAAACACCATGCTGCTTACGTAAACAACCTCAATGCTGCCCTTGCCGGCACCGAAAATGAAGGAAAATCGCTGGAAGAGCTCATGGCCAATATCAGCAAATTGCCAGCGGCAGTTCGCAATAACGGCGGTGGTCATTACAATCACAGCTTGTTCTGGACCGTGATGAGTCCCAATGGCGGTGGCAACCCTTCGGGCGAGCTGGCGTCAGCCATCGACGCAGCCTTTGGTTCTTTTGATGCGTTCAAAGAGAAATTTGCTCAAGCTGGTGCAACACGCTTTGGCTCCGGATGGGCTTGGTTATGCGTGGAAAATGGCGCCTTGAAGGTATGCAGCACACCCAACCAAGATAATCCACTCATGGACGTGGTGACCGATTGTAACGGCACTCCAATCTTGGGCCTCGACGTTTGGGAACACGCTTACTACCTCAAGTTCCAAAACCGCCGCCCCGACTACATCGCCAGCTTCTGGAATGTTGTCAACTGGGACGAAGTAGCCCGCAGATTCGCTGCTGCGAAATAACGGCACAAGAACTCCATAAAAAAACCCGAAGGGATGCCTTCGGGTTTTTTCGTTTTTGGTGCGCTTAGTAAAATGTAACCTTAACCAACTTTAAGGTTCCTTTTACGCTGGTAGCGAGCACCAATTGCTGATTTCTAGCAATCGAAAAAGCCGAATACGGATGCAGTATGCTCTCTTCTTCCTTTTCGGTGAATAAAACTTCCACATCGGTTTTGCCGTATTTGTCGACATAGGCAATCAATCCACGCGAATATTTGCCTCCAGTACGTTCCATGGGCAGTTGTTTTAACGGGTCAATTTGGTCAACATTTACCGGATTGTCGTTGTACAGTAGCGCAATCTTGTCGCGCAAAACGCCACGAACAAAACTGTTGCCGTTGCCTTCGTCGTTCATGGTCATCTGATTGAGCGACAAGGTAGCTTGCCAATCGATGCTGCCACGCGCATTGAAGTTTACCACAATCACTCCCTGCACATAATTTGTGATTTTACTTTTTTCGTCGGGGAAGTTGTCGGGCTTCTGACCGCTGGGTACTTCCTTATTCGTGCGGGTAATTTCACCCACCAAAAACACATTGCCGTCTTCGCGGGTAAGTACCTGTGTAGGTTCAACATCCATCACCCCTCTGATTAGCTTCTTCGGGATGTTGGTATCGCGGAATTTTTTAAGGTTTACTTTGTGGATATTGGCAAACTCCTTATTGATCGGTTCGGTGGTTTTACGTAAAACCTGGTTGGTGATGATATCGGTAGTGGTGATAAAACAGCCCGTGATGCCGCCTTTGGAGTTGGCACCGTAAAAGCCCGATGCATGTAATTTTTCCTGCCCTTTGTCGAGGTGAATGGCGGTGCTATACACAAACATATCGCTGCCGAGCGCCAACGGATATTGCAAAATCTTATCGTCGTCGACATCGTAATTGAACACCGTCCAATAGTACGGCAATTCAGGTATACGTTTTTTCGGATTCGGAAGGTCCTCAACCCGTGCTGTGAAGTACAAGTTGCTGCTACCATCGGGAATTATCATGCCCATTTCTACGCGCTTGCCATCGATAGGAATGGCAATGGTACGGTTGGCAATATCGCGGAATTCGTTGTCCCACATGCGGTACAAATAGCGCGAACTTGCCCCTTTTTCGTTGGGTAGGGTACGCAGCATATACATCAGCTTACGATCGGAGGTGAGCGCAAAGCTGTGCTGCACCTTGATTTCTTCGCCTGGTTTGCCTTCAATCTCGTCGAGTATAACGGGCTCCGCATCGTAGGTGCCGTCGGCGTTGAGCTTGTAGGCGTAATGCGTGAGACGGTTATCTACTTTGTTGTACACCCGGGTGATAAACATCAGCTTTCCGTCGATACCAAAAGCATCGATATACTCGTGTGGCACTTTGTTTACTGCCGGTAGCTTTACCGGGTATTTGTTGGTTAGCGCCAGTTCGTTGTCGAACACCAGCAATTCCAGCTCCTTTTTGAGCTTATTCACTACCACCGTGCTCGCTTTGTCGTAGCTCAGAATTTTTGCTGAGCGGCCTTCGATTTTTTCTTTCGAAGCTGCACCATGCTGCACACTTACCGTTTGGGCTGTCGCCCCCAAAGCGCCAACCACCAGGGTCAGCATCCAAATCAGTTTTTTCATAATCGTTTAGTTTACCAGCCTCCACTGGCGCCACCGCCGCCCGACATACCGCCACCGAAGCCTCCAAAACCGCCGCCACCAAAGCCACCGCCGCCACCAAAGCCACCGCCGCCCCCGCCGCCCCAGGAGGAGCCTCCTCCCATTGGGAAGAAAAACGGTGGCTGATAGGCTCTGCGACCACGTCCGGTATAGCTTTGGCCGCCTCCGCCGTTGCGCGCATTCGCAATGATAACAAATAGGATGAACAGCAGCACTACAACGATGAGTCCTTTGGGGAAGGATTTTTCGCCCTGCCCTCCCTCTTCGTTGACATATGCGCCGCTTAAAATCTCGATAATCGTTAATGCAGCCGTGTTAATGCCCTCGTAATACCTTTGTTCGCGGAAGGCCGGCTTCAAAATTTGTTCGATGATCCTACGGGATAAAGCATCAGTCAGCCGGTCTTCGACGCCATAGCCTGTTTCGATACGCATTTTGCGTTCGTCCATCGCAAAGAGCAAAAGCACCCCGTTGTTGGTGCCTTTACGGCCGATGCCCCACTGCTCGTAAAGGCGATTGGCATAGTCCGCCACTTCATAACCTTCGAGGCTTTGAACAATCACCACGGCCAGCTGCGTAGAGGTGCTATCGTCGTAGGCCACCAAAAGCTGCTCGAGGCTTTCGCGCTCCCCTGCGCCCAAGATGCCGGCAAAGTCGTTCACCAACTTCGGTGGATTTTGCGGTTCGGGGAATTGTGCGAACACGCCCGATACTGCCAACAGCAGCAGTCCTAAAATGAACTTAATCCTTGCCATAGCTGATGTCGTTGCTGAGCTCGTTGCTATCGTCGCTCTGGTAGGGGAAATAGGTTTTGAGCTTATCGCCCACATCGGTAACTACCTGCACCAAACCAGCGGCATAGTTTCCGGCTTTAAAGGCGGCAATCAACGCATTGAGCTCGGCCTGCCAAAAGTCGCTACCCACCTGCTCGTGTATGCCGGCATCGCCGTATATGGCCAACTTATGGTCTTTTACGGCGATGTACACAATCACCCCATTGCGGGCAACAGTACGTGTCATGCCCAATTTGTCGAAGAGCTGAATGGCCCTGTCGAGGGCATTGCCACGGCAATGATCTTCGAGATGGATTCTGATTTCGCCGGAAGTAGCCTTTTCGGCTGCTGCAATGGCAGCAACCACAAGCTGTTCGTCGGCTTCGGTAAACAGGCGCGCCGCCATCCTTAAAACTCTACTTTCGGAGCCTTTTCGCTGCCTGCCTCGGCCTCAAAGTACGCTTTCGACTCAAAGTCGAACATGCCTGCAATGAGGTTGTTCGGGAACTTGCGGATATAGGTATTGTACGACTTCACCACCTCGTTGAAGCGGCGGCGCTCAACGCTGATGCGGTTTTCGGTGCCTTCCAGCTGCGACTGCAACTCCAAGAAATTTTGGTTGGCTTTTAAATCGGGGTATTTTTCAACCACCACCATCAAGCGCGAAAGCGCGCTGCTTAGCTCACCTTGATTGGCTTGGAAAGCTTTGAGGGTGTTGGCGTCCAGCTTGGTCGGGTCGATGTTCATGGCGGTGGCTTTTGCACGGGCATTGACCACGCCTTCGAGGGTTTCTTTTTCAAACTCGGCATATCCCTTCACCGAACTTACTAGGTTGGGGATGAGGTCGGCACGACGTTGATAGGCTGTTTCAACATTGGCCCACTGGCTTACTACTTCTTCTTGCAGACTAACCATTTGGTTGTAGCCGCACGAACTGAGCACAAATGGCATCACGGCAACGAAGAGCAAACGAAATAAGGTTTTCATAAAAAATGAATTGAGGTTTAAATCTACAACGCAAAACGCTACTTACGTCACAGAGTTCCCTGCAATTCGTTAATGAATGCCAACAAATTAAGCCGATTGGCAAAATTTCAGACCCATCGGGCTACGATTCCGATAGATAGCAGCTCTTACCCACGAAGCTCGGGGTGTTTTTCAAGCGTGGCTTTGGCAAAAGGACACAATGGAATTACCTCGTATTGCAATGCTTTGGCCCATTTCATGGCAGCCTCTACCAAGGCATAGCCGGCACCGGTTCCGCGCAAACTGTCGTCGACCCCGGTATGATCGATGATGATTTTGTCGGAACCTGCCACCGAGTAGGTGAGCTCTGCAATGCGTTTGCCCGCCTCGTTGCGGATTACAAACATGCCCTTGTGTTCGCTCGGCAGATGTTCGATGGCGTGGTTCATGACAAAAGTTGGGTGAATGAACTTACCTTTTTGCGCGACCTTGGGGTAAGCTCCCGGGTGCGGAAAGGCTCGTCGAGTTTTTCGGGAGCTTCTAAATAACCCAACGCAATAAAACAAACGTCCTCCATGTAGTCGGGCAAATCGAGCAATGCGCGCGTTTCTTCACGTTTGTAGCCTCCTATTTCGTGGCCGTAAATATTTTGGTTGGCAGCCTCGAGCAGCAACAGCAGGTTGGCAGCGCCGGTGTCGTGCATGGCGTGGCGATTGGGTTGGTCGAGCGACTTAAAGCGTGTGTCGGTGAGGCTTAAGATGAGTACGGCAGCGTCTTTGGCCCAGAGCGCATTGCCGGTTTGCAGGCAGTCGAGCAGGGCCTCAAAGGTTTCGGTGCCTTTAACAGCATATACATAGCGCCAAGGCTGTTCATTCATGCTGCTGGGTGCCCAGCTAGCTGCTTCAAATAAAGTATCGAGCACCTCTTGGCTGATAGGCGTGGCAGCAAATGCACGGGCGCTCCAACGTTTGCGGATGAGCTCATGCACAGAGCCTTCGGTGCGTGCTTCTTTTTGGGCGATACTTTCGAATCGTGTTTCAGTCATACTTCCTCCGGGCTTACTAACCCACGAAATAGGCAAACGGTTCAGTACGTCGGTCGAAAATGCCGAAGAAAGCCGAAAACAGCCTTAATTTCAGCAATTAACGCATCCAAAAACAACGATCTGCTTCTGGTCAGGGCAAAAAAAAGACCCCCGAAGGAGTCTTGCTTATTTTGATATGTTGAATTAACGTAGGGTAAAGCGGAAAGGCAGGTTGTACTGCACACGAACGGGGAGACCGCGCTGCTTACCTGGCTTCCAAGGAGGCATCGATTTCACCACGCGGATGGCTTCTTCGTCGCAACCGCCACCGATACCACGGAGCACCTGCACATTGTTGATGTTTCCTTTCTCGTCGACTACGAAAGTTACCACAACTATACCCTGCAAGCCGTTTTCACGAGCCATAGGTGGGTATTTGGTGTTTTTACCCATAAACTCAAGCAACGCTTGGTCTCCACCAGGGAACGAAGGCATTTCTTCTACGATGGTGAAAATTTCGGGTTCGGCCGGACCTTCTTCAGGTTCGATTACCGGAATATCGATTTTAGTGTCTTGCGTCACCTCGGTCGATTGCACCTCGTCTTCTTCGATTACTTCATCGTCGGCTACTACTTCCAACACAGGTGGCGGCGGGGGCGGCGGTGGGGTTACTTTTTGTTCGGTTTGTGGCACGTCCATCTCCACGGGATCTTCAATGACTAGATCGCCAAGAGATGCGGCCGACTGGTCGTATTGTTTGTAATTGAATGCATAAAGCATCAAACCAACCGATACAACCATACCGATCTGGAAAAAAATGCCGCGCTGTTTGTTCAGGTCGGCTCCGGGATTCTTCTTTAGTTCCATACAAGATCGTTTGCTTAGCAACGTCTAACGGCCGAAAATAATACATCCGACGTCGTTTTCCTAAGCCTTAATAAAAATATTACTCTGTTTTTAGTACAAATCGTACGGGCACATTGTAGCGAACCTTTACCGGTATACCCCGCTGAATGCCAGGCTTCCACTTGGGCATTCCCCGTATGATGCGAACGGCCTCCTCATCACAGCCTCCGCCAATGCTGCGCAAGACTATTGGGGCACTAATTTTTCCTTGCTCATCAATCACAAACTGAACCACCACCAATCCTTCAATCCGATTTTCGCGGGCCATTTGCGGGTACTTGATGTTGGTAGATAAATAGCGAAGCAACTCGGCCGTTCCTCCCGGAAATTCAGGCATCTCCTCCACAATAACGAATACTTCTGCTTCATCGGTATTTTCTTCGCCGGGTAAAGCCGACGATGGTGGACCGAAGGCATTGGCGGGTATGGCAATATCGTTGGCACCTGTAATTTCGGTGCTTGCCATCTGGGTTTCTTGCAGAGTTTGATTCAATACCGTGGTGATATTGCCCGATAGTGGTTGGGTGCTTAACTCCACATTAGCTGGCGGCAAAAACGTACGTTGCTGGGTACGTGGGGTGTTGAGCTCGACTTGCTCAATACGTTCCGACTCAGGGTCGGGGATAAACATTTGGTCTTCGGGGTCTTCGTAGAACTTGACATTAAATGCCCAAATGGCCAAGCCAAGCGAGATAATCAAGCCTATTTCGAAAAAAACGAAACGCTTTTCATTCAGCTTTTTGAGGTAACCTTTCATGCCGAACGTTTTTGAAGTATCACCCAACTAAAAAAGGCCCAGCCCAAAATGCAACCAACGGTATTGGCTACATAATCGTAGGGATCGGCACTGCGCGAAGCAAACGCCAATCCTTGCAGTATTTCGGTAATTCCGCTGAAGAAAAAACCCAAAAGCAAGGCATAAAATCCGCCTTCGTATCGGAGATGGGCAAAAAGCTGCTGCTTGTAAAAACCCTGCATGCTCAATATCACCAGGATAAAAAACATGAGCGCATGAATAAACTTGTCGCCAGAAAAAAGCGAACTGGTTCCAAAATAGCTGCTGGGCATACTTACCAAAGCAAATATGACCAGTAGCCACAAGAAGGCTGGGAGGTTGAACATGAAAAATTTCCACCAACCCTTCCTCGGGTTACGCTTGGCGCGTCGGTCGGTCGAATTAGTGACCTGTAAGTTGCTGGTAAGCATCGGCGGTGAGCAATTGGTCTACTTCAGCAGGATTGCTGATTTTTACCTTGATCATCCAGCCACTTCCGTAAGGATCGGAGTTTACCGCTTCGGGCGCATTGTCGAGACCGGCATTCTTCTCGATGACTTCGCCACTCAACGGCATAAACAAGTCCGAAACGGTTTTTACGGCTTCTACAGTACCAAATACTTCGTCGCGGGCAACGGTTTGACCTACGGTTTCGATTTCTACAAAAACGATGTCGCCAAGTTCGCCCTGTGCAAAGTCGGTGATACCCACCGTGGCTACATCGCCTTCAATTAAAACCCACTCGTGTTCTTTGGTGTACTTAAGATTAGCTGGAACGTTCATAACTGCTGTTTTTTTCTCAAAAATACAGCTTTATTTGACCCTTGCACTTAGTTGGCTATGGTAAATCGAATACTTAAGCCCCCACTGGTTTGCGCGGTAGGAAATGCGGTTGAAATGAAGGGTTCGTTGAGTACGTAATCGTAAAATAACCGAATGTTTACCCGGTCGTTCAGCACATAGTCGATGCTTGGCTTGAGCGATACGTTACGCCCACCTCCCGAGGGCTGAGGCTCGGCTCCATCCAAATCGCGGAGAATATTGTAGTTGTCGCGGATATTCACATCAAGACGGGCGTTGAGGTCGTTGGCGGTTTTGCTGGCTTTACCGTTGAACAAAAACGGTAACATATCGCTGGTGAAGCGGTAGCCGAGGCCAATCGTAAATTCGTTCGAACGCATTTCGTTCAACCGGTTATTGATGAGCGTTAAGGTGAGCGTACGCATTTGTTTGTATTCGATGCGGGCCGTGATGTTGTTTTTGAGCGTGAAATCTACGCCTGCCAAGGGTGCAAACTGCTCGCTGATGGTGATCTGCGATATCTGGTAGCGCGGATAAAAATCGCGGTTCAGTAGCGTATCGCGTATGCTGGCTGGCTGCGTTGGATCACCATAAATGAGGTTAGTAGTAAAGTTGCCCACGGTGTAGGTAGAGCGGTACGAGTGGTTGAAGGTGATGCTCTGGAAGTAATCCTTGAAAAATGCCTTCTTCACTAAACCCGAGTAGGTAATCCGCCAGTTAGGCAACGGAATTTTGGGGAAAAAGCCCAAATCAACCGACTCGGCCGACTGACCAGTATAAGCTGCAATGAACGAAGGCACCAAAACATCGAGCGACTTACGGCTGTACCCGTCGGGGAAAAGACTGTCGACCGCTCCACGGCCAATCGAATTGTCGTTGAGTGCCGCCAAACGGTCGGCCACCACCAAACGGTTCAACTCAAAACGTCGGAAAACGTCCGATTCGAGATAGCCGGGCTGGGTAGGGTCGGTCACTAGCCGCTCGAAAGCCGTATTCCAGGTGATGGTACTTACGCTGTAGTCGCCCGTTTCGAGCTGGTTGATGCTCAAGATGTCGCCATTGGTGCCAGCCCTAAAATTTTCGGTATAACGGTAATTCTGAGTACGGGTGATACTTAGGGTTATCCTAAACTCCTTGAATGGCTCCAGTGTTGCTTGTCCTTGTAGGTTTATGTTCCGCGTATTGGTGTACAAGGCATTCAAATTGGTGTCGCCGGTGAGCCAACCATTTTGCAGCACTCGTGCCCGTATGTCGTCTTGGAAGCCAAGCACAAAGCGATAACCGGGTGCGTTGTTGTCGAAATTATTACCAAAATACTGCGGATCCTGGGTGAAGCCCGGAAGTATGGTACCCTGTGTGACCGAGTAGTTGGCCGATACATTTTTCAGCATCATGGCTGCCTTTACGAGGTTGCGGCCCAAATTACGGCTGTAATCTTCACGGTCTTGCTGACTTACCGCATTGCCATTTTCACCGAATTGGTTGCGATTTGGCTGCTCCTTCTCACCTTCTTTCTTCTTCTTTTTCTCGTCCTTTTTCTTGTCGCGCAGCGGCTGGTCGAGATTAATCTTGCGGAGTACACCTACTTTGTTGTACAAGCTCATCATGTTGAGCGTGGCGTTCAAGCGGTTGGTTTGTGAGTTCTGGATGATGTTCCCCAACGAGTCGGCAGCCAATGGCGCGGCAGTCCATTCGTAGGTGCCTTGGTATTGGTACGAGCTGGTCACCCAGTCGAGCATTTTGAACTTATTAAACGGCAGCTGGTAGTTCAGATTTATGCTCTGCTGATACCGCGTGGGTCGACCCAAATTACGGAAGTTCCTAATCACCGTATCGCGCTTCTCCTCGGTATCGATGCGCCCAAAAGGTTCGTCGATACGGGTATTCATGGTGGCGTCGTACTCCAACTTCAACGAGCGTGATAAATCGTATCGCATGTTGTAGAAGCGGTTGAAGGTGAAGTTTTTGTTCCAAGTAGGACTAATGCCCACCCCGCCTGCGCTGTTATTTCGCAGCTGCGTTTCTTGAAACATCCGATCCACGTCGGTACGCAAACTCAAACTTTGTGGCATCAGGTAGAAGTTGAAATCCTTGATCCACAGCAAACTCCTGCCTTTCACTGCTTTAGCGAAAGGACGGTAGTTTTTAGGCTGACCGGTATAATTGTATCCTACCGATGCTCGATAATTTTTGAGGGTATTGTAGGCGGTAAATGGGTTGCGGTTGTAGTTCTCCGAATAAGAAAGCGTAAGATTCAGGTTTTCGATGTCCCACAACTGCGGCTTTCGCTGCCGGGTACGCATCTTCTGCATATTGGTCACATTGATGCTTCGGCGTAGCATATAGGTTTGAGTAACCGTACGCACCGAGTCGCGGGCTGCCGGGTCGTCGAAGTCGTTCAACACATTTTCGAGCAAAATATCGCGGTCGATGGGGTTAAATTCCGGCGTGCTAAACATCTCACCAAACCCAAAATATAGCGGTATGCGCAAACCGTAACGCTCCGGGAAAAACTTGCCCATCTCAAAGGTTGAGGCCAGGTCGTACTGAAAGAGATCGTCGCGGTTACGGTCGCTTACCTTCGACTCCACGCCGCCAAAACCGATGGTTTTGCGCAGACCGGTTACACTCACAGTGCCAAAATCGGCCAATTTCACGTTCATCTGACCGGTTGCTGCCCAGCCGTCGCGGTTATCAAATTCAGTGAGCCGCAGTTCGTTGAACCACACTTCGCCGCACTTATCCAGACCGTCGTCGCCGGGGTTGTTGTTGGCTTTCGGGTTACGTACCCCCATCATGATCGATTGCACCGTGCTCAGGTTAGGGTTACCCAATACCGTAATGCGGTGACCGCGGTCGTTGATGAACACAAACGGAACGTTAAACGGCCAGTTGGCTCGGTTACGGGCTTGTTTGGCGCTGTTTAGTTCCGCAAAGGTCACATTCAAACTGTTGGCTGTTGGCCAAATAACATTCGGGTCGGAAGTGCCTTCGGGTGTAATTACCAATGGCTGTTCGTATTCGTAGTAGTTAAAAACGTAGTCGTTGCCAAAGCGCACAAACATACGTACGTCGCCGTCTTGTAAGAGCGGACCTTCGGCATGCACAAACATCTCGATACGTTTGTAAGCCCGTATGTCAAATGTGGTGTTTTTGAACGCTGCACGGGCGTCGCCATCGCGTAAATTACAAAAACGCAGCTGCATCGCCTGCTCATTGAGCTGCTGGAAGTTGGTGGTAAATACGTTACGCACCCGCTCAATTCCCGGCGGCACCACATAAGGCACAGGCTGGCGATTGCCATTTTCCTCAATGTTTACTGTCGATAGCAAAAAGGTGGTGCTTTCTTCCGGGTCGGTGGGCACATATTCGCCAGGAGCCTGCAAATCGGCTAAATAGCGGCGCCAGTCGGTGCGTACCAACGACAGCGTGGCAAAACGACATACCACACTGTCGTCGAAGCCCGCGAAGTACATCCGCACAAAACGTATCGACTTATAATCGAATACATTCCCTACCCGTCGGTCGGGCTTTTGTACGGGTACCCTAAACTGGTACCAGTTTACCTCGGCACTGGTACGGTTGCGAAGCTGAACGGTGGCCTTGTAGATGTCGGTAATGTAATTCCGACCAATAACCATATCGGCAGGCCGCAAACTCACACGGTATTCGTAATAATCTTCGTTTTGTGAAAGGGTATTGTCGAGGTTGATGTCTTCGGTATTGGGCAAGTTGGTGGCCGAAGTGGGATAAGGTTCGGGCGACTGCTGGTCGGTTGGCGAATTGCCTTGCTGGCCGTTAAACAACTTATATCGTTGCAGCACGTCGAGTTGTGCGTTGTCGTAATCCGATCCGCGGAAATGGTGGTAGTTGTCGTTGGCTGGATCGGTAAAGGCTTTTTGGTAGGCAGGCGAGGCCACTCCGTGAAGGGCTTCAAGCCGTGCCAGATAAGCCTGAAAGAAGGTACGTTCTTGCTCGTCGTTGAGCCCATCGAGCCCCACATCCTGGGTTACCCGCGAGGCTGGGTCGTTGTCGAAGGCATTCACCAGCGGTTGCAAACGGGGTACCAAGCCCCAAACGGTGGTATCGATCGAGCCGCTACCGTCGGCACGAGGGAAGCCATTTTCGTAACCACGCCTTCCATCCTTCAACAAATCCTCGCTCACCGTGCCCAGGTTGATAAACAGGTCACCTCCGCTATGGTTGGGCTTGTAGATGTACGGGTCCATCATCCAAAACTCGAGAAACTCGATGTTGGCGGCTTCAAAGTCGTTGGTTTCTATCTTCCGTTGTAGTCCGCCCCACCGTGTGGTAGGATTGAGCAGGTTGCCATTGGCGTCAACGCCAGCGCTGTACTGGGTGGGCTCGGCGTCGTAATTGTAAATGCCCCGCTGGTTGGGGTAATACGCCATATCAAAGGTGGCAATGTTCTGCGGCTGGTTGTTGGCGAGCTGCTTATTGGGAAACACCTCCTGCTCAAGCACCTGGCGCATGTAGTGGTTCGACTTCATCTCCAGGTCGTCGCGGATGTGAACCGGGGTGATGTTGGAGTTGCTAAAAAAGAGCGGGTCGATGTTGTACCACATCACCCGGGCACGGTTAAAACCATTCGCTAGGTTGTTGCGTAGGCTCGACTCCGTAAAGGGTGCCGGTGTACTGGCATGCTGCCATAAAGCAGGGCTGGTGATGCTGATGCTGTTTTCGGCGGCTTCAAAGTCGTCGATATACGAAATACCCCCTGCGCCGATGGCGCGGGCATTGCCGGGCAACAAACGTGCATATTCGCCGCTCAGCTGAACCACCGAGGCTTCTTTGGTTTCGATGAATGGCAGCCCGTCGACCAGCTTGGTCACGAACTTCGACTCGGTTTGCATGCTGGCGTCGAGGCCAAGCATGGTATTGGAAATGGGCTCGTCGCCGATGTTCACTTTGGGTGTTATAGGCCTTTCATTCAGGTGCAGGAGGGTACCACCCAGGTTAATGTCGCGGTTCACACGGTAGTCGAAGCGGGTGGCCGACAGTGTACGGGCGGTTGTTTGGAAAAGCGGGCTGTTTTCGAAGTTCACGGTGATTTGTTCACCAGAGCTGAGCAAACCGGTATTCAATATTTTTACGCGACCAAGCGTATAATCTACCGTATAGTCGCTGCCTTCGGTAAGCGTTCGTGTGCCGGCCATTACCCGTACCGACCCCGGGGGTAAGTTCATGGCACCTACGCTAATCTCCGAGCCACTGCTCGACTGGAAACGACCTACCAGCCGGTAGCGGTTAAGCTCCGGAAACTGCTGCGCCCAGGCTCGGGTGCTGTCGTAAAGGGGACTAAACACATACCTTCGTTTCACGGCTTCGGGCGTGGGCCCGGCCGCGTCGAATGCAGCCGCGAGGTCTTTACCAAATGGCTCCACCAAGGGCAGGATTACGCGTCCTTTCGCGGCATCGATGGTAACGTTCTCCACAAAATCGTAGAAGCCGTCGGGCTGTGGCTCCAACTGTACGTTCAAACGGTCAACGCCCAGCACCTGAATCAACTGCCTTCCGGAAATGCTGCCTTCAGGTATGAAGTTTTTATTGCCGGTGAGCACGTCGTTGTACACCAAATTCAGCGTAAAGTCGGTTTTGTTGATGCCAAAGGCATTGAGGGAGTAGATGTTTTTCATCATCAAATCCCATATCGGCAAGTCGGTGCGTATGTTGGTGCCTTTGAGCAATTTCAAAAAGAGCACCGTGGGATTGGTTTGGTCGTTGGGAACCTCTTGCGAGAATTCACCCACCCGGTACAACACCCCGTTTACGGTGTATTCGAAGGCAACGGCGAGCACCTCATCGTTGTTGAGCGAGGTATTCAACGAGATATAACCGAGCAATGGGTTGAGGGTATACTGGGTAGGATCGAGCTTGCGGGCGAAGGTGATTTCGTAATCGCCGGTATTGGCGAGCTGGTTAAAAGGAAAACGCGTTTGCAGGATGTCGAGCGCACTATTTACGGCACGTAAATCGGCATTACCGGGACTCGTTAACTCCCCATATAAGCTGTTGGCTCCATTGCCAGGTATGGCCGAGCCGTTGCCGAAGATGGCTGGATTGTGCGGGTTGTTTTCGCCCAAATCCATAAAGCCAAGCACGTCGCGTACATCGGCACTGATTTGGTTGCGGTTAGTTACCCATACTTCCACGCGGGTTACTACGATATTCGACCGCACCACGGGTAAGGAGGCCATAGCGCCGTTAAACCTATTCCTAAACTCCTGAGTGAGGAAGAAGTGTCGGTTGGCATCGTACTGGTCGGCACCAATATCGAACTGGGTGGCCTGACCTCCTCCTTGCAGCACCACCTGCTGACTCTCACCCCGCTGTTGGGTAAGCACCGAGGTGACCCGTAAACGACCAAACTGGAGCTCGGTTTTGATACCAAACAAACTCTGGCTGCCTTGAATGAGTGCCGACCGCAACGGCAGCGCTACGTTTCCTACCTCTATCTTTTTGATGATCTCGTCTTCATAGCCGGTATACTCCAACTTCATCTGATTTTCGAAGTTGAAAACGGCCTGGGTATTTTGTGAGGCCGTGAACTTTAGCTTCTCACCAATGGTACCAACCACCGTGAGCTGTATGTTCATGTCGAAGTCGAAATTGCCGATGCGTCGCTGCTGCACCGTGAGATTGGGGTTGTCGATACGGTTGAAGTTCCCGGCAAACCGCAACTCTGCGCTTCCTTGCGGGCGTATATCGACAAAGCTGCCACCAAATATTTTATCGAATACTTTGGGGCCTACGTATATCTTAGGTATTACCCCCTGCCGTTCAATGGAACCAGATGTTTGTCCTGAGTTACGTTCTTTCCAATAGCTGTCTTTACCGCGTTCGCGTTCGTAACGCAAAAACTCCTCGTAGCTCATGGGAATGGGCTCACCGATATTGAGCTGGCCTACTTTTTCGCGCACCACATAGCGCCCGGTTAGGGGGTCGTATTCGTACACCAGCGTGGTTGGAGGCTTGAGTCCGAGCGGATTACGGCCGCGCTGTAAGGGACTGCGGCTATCACGCATCGGGTAGGGCAAAGCACTGCTGTCGGGAGTGGTGGTTTGGGCCTGTACACTCAGGGTCGTAAAAACGCAACAAGCTGTTATCCAAATAGATAACAGCCTGAAGGTCATCCGACCTACAGCCGGACGATTTTTACTTCTGACCCCGCGATACTTCAACTTAGACCGATTTCAATACTTGTTTAATGAGCGCTTCAACGGTTTGTGGCGCATCGGGTTTCTGAAGAAGCTGATGCAGCACTTTTTCCATCTGGGCTTTCGGGAATCCCAGCGTCACAAGAGCCAATAACGCCTCCTCACGTACATTATTGTAAGCTTGCTCGCCTAAATCAAGACTTTCGGGATTGCCTTTGAGCAGCTTGTCTTTGAGCTCGATGATCATTCGCTGCGCAGTTTTAGGACCAATGCCCTTGATGCGCTGCACGGCTGCCACATTGCCACTCACGATGGCCTTGCGAAGCTCGTCGGGTGTGGCATAACTCAATATGGTACGGGCGGTGTTCGGACCAATACCTTGCACCGATATCAGCTGCATAAACAGCTCCTTCTCGGTAGGCTCAGCAAAGCCATACAGCACATGCGCATCTTCCCTAACCTGGAGATAGGTGTGCAGTTGCACCTGCTCACGATCGCCTAGCTGACTATACGTATGCAGCGAAATATGCACTTCGTAGCCTACCCCATTCACGTCGATAAGTAAGGTAGTGGCGCTTTTATGCGCCAAACGGCCTTTCAAAAATGCGATCATCGGTTGCGGGTTTGAGCGTCGACTACCGCAATGGTGACCATGTTCACTATTTCACGCACGTTGCTACCTAGCTGTAAGATGTGTACCGGCTTTTTAAGGCCAATAAGCACCGGGCCAATGGCCTCGGCAGCGCCGAAACTTTGCAAAAACTTATAGGTCATGTTCGCCGAGGCTAGATCGGGGAAGATGAAGGTATTGGCCTTTTTGCCGACCAACTCACTGAAAGGAAAATTCTCTTCGAGTATTTCGGGATTCAAAGCAAAATTGGCCTGTACTTCACCGTCGACCACCAAACCGGGGTAATGTTCTTTGAGCAAGGCGGTGGCTTTGGCCATCTTCTCGGGTACTTCACCTGCTACCGAGCCAAAGTTGGAATAACTCAGCATGGCTACAATCGGTTTCTGGCCAAGACGCTGTACGGCTTTGGCGGTCGAAACCGTAATGTCGACCAGTTCTTCGGCTGAAGGGTTTGGATTTACCGAGGTATCGCTAAAGTAGTACTGTCCCTGTTTGGTAAGCATGATGTACATACCCGAGGCACGTTTGGCATCGGCACTCATGCCAATCACCTGCAAAGCTGGCTTCATGGCATGGGCATATTTGCGGGTAATGCCGCTTACAAAGGCATCGGCATGTCCTGCCTCAACCATCATACAGCCGTAGTAGCTGCGGTTCATCAACAATTTGTAGGCGTCGTATTTGGTTACGCCCTTACGCTGCCGCTTCTGGAACAAGTATTCGGCATACTCATCCATATAGGGTGGATCTAACAGCGGGTCGATAATGGGCATATTCGAAATATCCAAACCATTTTCGGCCGCAATTTTTTGGATGAGCTCGGCATTGCCCAACAAGATGGGTTTAGCAATACCTTCGTCGCAGCTGATTTGGGCAGCCTTAAGTACCTTGAAGCTGTCGGCATTGGCAAAAACCACCCTTTTCGGGTCATGTTTAGCTTTTTGGGTGAGTAGGCTGATAAATTTATCGTCGAGGCCGAGGCGCTTCTTCAACTCGAGGTGATAGGTTTGCCAATCGGTAATCGGGTGCCGCGCTACGCCACTTTCCATAGCTGCACGCGCCACGGCAGGCGATATGGTATAAATCAAACGCGGGTCGAAAGGCTTGGGGATGATGTAATTGCGCCCAAAAGTGATGTTCTTCTCACCATAAACCAGGTTCACCACATCGGGTACCGGGGTTTTGGCCAGCTCGGCCAAGGCTTTCACCGCGGCAAGCTTCATCTCTTCGTTGATGCGGGTGGCGCGCACATCCAGCGCCCCCCGGAAAATGTACGGGAAGCCCAGCACGTTGTTTACCTGATTGGGATGGTCGCTGCGTCCGGTAGCCATGATGATGTCTTCGCGGGCAGCAATGGCCAAATCGTAGGCTATTTCGGGGGTAGGATTGGCCAGTGCAAACACAATGGGGTTTTTGGCCATCGAACGCACCATGTCTTGGGTAACTACATTGCCCTTGCTTAGGCCCACAAATACGTCGGCGCCACGCATGGCGTCTTCCAGCGTGTGCAGGTCCTGACTGGTTGCAAAATAACGTTTGTTCTCGTCGAGGTCGGTACGTTCGGCTCGCAAAACGCCCTTAGAGTCGAGCATCACGATATTTTTACGCTTCACGCCCAACGCTTCGAAAAGCCTGCTGCAGCTGATGGCCGAAGCTCCGGCACCGTTGATCACCAACTTCACCTTTTCGAGTTTTTTGCCGGCCAGTTCCACGGCATTCAGCAGGGCTGCACCACTGATGATGGCCGTGCCGTGTTGATCGTCGTGCATGATGGGGATGTTCATCTCCTCCTTCAGCCTGCGTTCTATTTCGAAACATTCGGGCGCCTTGATGTCTTCGAGGTTCACCCCACCAAAGGTGGGCTCCATGGCTTTCACTGTGGCACAAAAAGCGTCGACATCCTTTACGTTCAGCTCAATGTCGAATACGTCGATGTCGGCAAAAATTTTAAACAACAACCCTTTGCCTTCCATCACAGGCTTGGAAGCTTCGGGACCAATATCGCCCAAACCCAATACGGCTGTTCCGTTACTGATTACCGCTACGAGATTGCCTTTGGCGGTGTATTTGTAAACGTCGTCGGGATTTTTTTCGATCTCGAGGCAAGGTTCGGCCACACCTGGTGAGTAGGCGATGGCTAAATCGCGCTGACTGTTGGTGGGCTTGCTTGGGATGACTTCTATCTTACCAGGGCGTCCTTGACTATGATAGTCGAGTATGTCCTGTTTTTTGGTTTTTTCTTTCATTTCCTGGGGTTAGGAGAACGGGCAAAGGTACATAAAAATGTAGGTAGGCAACTGCCAAATGGCATCGAAAAGTGGCTTGAAAAGGCTCAAAAGACTTGACCTCAGTAGGTCACGTACAGTTGAAAGGTTTTAGATAGCGGTGTTTTGCCACAAAAGTTGGCCTTCAGCCGAACCAAGTAGCTACCGCCTTCAACCTTCCTGCCGGTTTGCTGGTTGATGCC
Source organism: Chitinophaga pinensis (assembly GCA_943369355.1). Classification (GTDB taxonomy): domain Bacteria; phylum Bacteroidota; class Bacteroidia; order UBA7662; family UBA7662; genus UBA7662. Next base: position 321,888 of record CALRMX020000004.1, read on the forward strand.
TCCCCACGAAGTAAAAGGATTGGTGGTACGAAACACTTCCTGGCCCCAGCGGTTTAATACCACCATCTCGTAATCGGGAGCAAAAGAAGTCAGCGGCACCAAAGCATCGTTTACGCCATCACCATTCGGGGTTATCACGTTCGGCAATTCCTTAAAACACTCACTTACCTGTATCTCAAGCGAGTCGGTAGCACTGCATCCAAACTCGTCGGTGAGCTGTAGGATATACCTTCCGGAGGAGGTAATGCCATAACCGGGGTCGGTACTATTCCCTTCGGGACCTGTCCAGAAAAAGGCGGTGCCGGGTACATTGCTTACCAGGGTAAATACATCGTCTTCGCATACGCAAGTATCGCCTGGCAGCTGCAGGGGTGGTGTATCGCGCACTTCAATGTAACGCGTGAGGGTATCGAAGCCATTGCAAGCGGTGGCACTTTGCACACGCAAGTTGATGCTGTAAATGCCTGGAGTAATGAAGCTGAACTGCGGCTCACGCAGGTTACTGGTTTGTCCGTCGCTGGTAGTCCAAGTCCAAGTGGTGCTACCGTCGCTACGCGATAAATCGGTCATTTGCAGGTTTGCCAAGGGCGCACAAAAGGTGGGTGGATCTACCCAGCCAAAGTTGGCCCGAACGCCTGTTTCCAATTCAAAGGCAATTTTCAGTGCGGCATTGTTGCAGTCGTTCACGCCAGGAGCGCCACGAACGGGCGACCACGAACCGGGCGTGGTCGGAAAGTTATCGGTACCGCAGCCTGCACAAATCGCCTGGTACATCACCCCACGGGGATCGAACCGACTCGTGCCGCCGTCAACATGGTCCTGACTGCCATTGCCGCCATAATAGGTGGCGAAACTCATGGTCAGCATGTCTTGCGAAAATGCCGCCAGGTAAAAGTCGAAGCCGTCGCTAGTGGTTTGGATGGCGTTATTCGTTCGGGTGAGGTTGGTAGGGCCGGGCTGCGGAACTCCATCGATTTTGCCCGTCCAGCCCGAAAGGTAGATGTTTCCGCAGATGTCGATCAAAAAAGCCGAGGGTGATAGGTCGGGGAACTTGCTCCTGCTTCCGTAACGACCGAGCCACTGCAGCGTATCAAGCCCCGCTGAAAAACGCGCAACATATTGTCCGCTGCGGGCATCGTTGTAGTTGGTGCCGAAGGTAACGAGGTTCGAGTCGGTTTGTCCGTTCACGTACACCCTCCCAATATCGTCAACATCCACAAAAAACAGCTGGTCGTAACCCGCCGAACCAAGATAGGTCATGAAGTTCAAGCCACCGCTAGCGGGGTTGAGCTGTGCGAGTATGCCATCGAGGCCGCCAGCTCGGTTGGCTTGGAAAGCACCCGTAGAAGTCGGTAACCCGCTGCTGAGGGTGCCGCCCACCACGGCCAACTGATTACCGCGAACGCGGCCGCCATACAAGGCGTCGGCTTCGCTGCCACCGAGATAGGTCATCCAACGCAGCTGACTCAAATTATCACTGAAGCGTGCGACCAAACCGTCGCAAAAACCACCGCCATATGCGGGTTGCATCACACCGGTGGTGGTGGGAAGGTTGGGGTCGTTGGTAACGGTAACTACGATAATCTCGTCGTTTTCGGTAATCTGCACGTCGCCACGGTAGTCGTCGGCGTACTGGTATTTGAGCGGAGCCAAGGTGTTGAGCCCGTCGTTTTGGTTGCCGCCCAGGTAGGTGCCGCCCAGCATCTGACTGCCGTCGGGACTGAGCACGGTCAAAAACAGGTCGTAGCCGCCATTGAAAGTGGTATCGTAGGCCGTTGGTGTCCTTGGGAAGTTGGTGCTTCGGGTAGTGCCCATAACCACCAGTTCATTGCGGCTATTGGTATTTAGCGAATGCGGATGTTCGTCGCGGTTGCCGCCAAGGTAGGTGGCGTAAACGAGTTGACTACCGTTGCTGTTGAGTTTCATTACCGCCACGTCGAAATTGAGCCCCAGGTTGCCATCGACGGTATTTCCAACAAAATCGGTCTGAAATGCTCCGGCCGTGACGGGATACCCTGCCCCGAAAACGATACCTGCGGTGGTGAAGTTGCCCTGCCGGTCGGGTGTGGCAGTATAGCCAAAATTATTGGAAGTGCTTCCGCTGTAGGTGGCAAACACCAAGGCTGGGTCGAGCACTAGCGGGTAATCGTTGTCGTAACCTTCGGGAAAGCTAAACCGAAGTTGGTCGGTACCATCGAGCACATACTGCGCCCGCACAGGCTGCTTGCCGAAAGGCGTTTCGCTCCAGCATACTGGCGCCATGAGCATAAACTCACCCAGCGAGGTGCCGATGTGCAGGCGGCCATTTTTGATGTAAAGTTTGTCGGCACCGCGGTACCGGATACGCACCACCGAGGGGTCGGCACCAGGCGCTACGATAAAATCGAACTTAAACTGCCCTCCTTCCGAACCGTACACCAAGTCGATGCCTGGGTATACACCCGACTCGGTGACTTTGCCATACGCGCGTACGCCGCTGCGCCAACGACGCTGTTCGCCTAAAAAATAGTTGAACGTACCCTCACCCACAGCCGCAGCATCAAATTTACCGACACTCGAGCTGCCCGGGAAGTCGATGAACAAAGCATGCAAGCCAATCTGACCCGACTTGTGGTGGTGTGCATCGTGCACTTCGTCGGGTTTGTAGGCCACGAGGCGGAATTCGCCCTTGCCAATAAAGGTTTGAAAGGCACCAAAACGTGCTTCGTACCGGAAATCGCCCTCCCATTGCCCAGTATTGGGCACATACACTGCCGCGGGCTCAGCCACTTTTTGCTGGGCAGCAGCCGTAAAAGCAACGGCGCTGAAAAGGGCTAGGCATATGACTCGCAAAAACATGGCGACAATTTCAGAAAAAAAACAACGCTGTGTCCGTATTTTAAGTAATCTTAATGCAGAAAAGTGCTGTTAAATAAGGTCAATTTTTGCATTTCTGCCCGTGAAGCCCGCGCAGGATTCTAATTTTGACCGTGAGTAGTCGTTATTCACCCACGTATGTACAAAACCCTGCTACTGACCCTAACGCTTGCCAGCCCGGCGCTGGCTCAGGTCAATCCAGAACCCTGGACGCTCGAACGTTGTGTTACTCACGCCATGCAGAACAATATCACCGTTCGCCAGGCCGAGTTGCAACTCAACAACAGCCGCGCCGATTTGAATGCCGCCAATGCCAATCGCCTGCCGACGCTCAATGCCAACGCCAATTTGTCGTTGAATACCGGCCGTGTGATCGACCCTTTTACCAACACCTTCTCCGAGCGCACCATTGAGTCGAACCAGTTAAGTCTTCAAGCCGGCGTACCGCTTTGGACAGGCTTGCAGATCACCAACAACGTCAAAGCGCAGCGTTTTTCGTTCATGGCGAACATGAAGGAGCTGGAAGTTACCCGCAACAACATCGGGCTGAGTGTCGCCAACCTGTACTTGCAGGTGCTCTTGAGCCAGGAGTTGTTGGCCGTTGCCGAAACCCAGCTCGAAACCACCCGCGAGCAGGTAAACCGCACCGAGAAGTTGGTGAATGCCGGCACGTTGAGTCTCGATAACCTTCTCAACCTCAAGGCGCAGCTCGGCAACGAAGAGGTGAATGTGGTGAATGCCCGCAATGCTGTGACCAACAACTTGGTGAACCTGGCCTTGCTGCTACAGCTACCCGACCCCGATAATTTCCGTATTGTAAAGCCTGTGCGCCTCGAAACCGGCGTGGTGCTCCAGCCCGAGATTGATGGCGTATTTAACACGGCCCTCGACAACCAGCCCGCCATCCGTGCCGCCGATCTCCGCACCCAGCAAGCCCGTTACAGCCTGGCAGCAGCCAAAGGTGCACGATCGCCTCGGTTATCGGCCTTTGCCAACCTCAGCACCCTGTACTCCGACTCGCGGGTGCGTGCCACCGGAAGCCCTACCTTCAACGGTATCGAAACACCCATCGGCTACATCCAGGGCGACCCCACCCAAATCGTTGTACAGCCTGGCTTCAACCTACCCCCCACGGAGGTAGTGCCGCGGGGTACCCAGTTCAACGACAACCTTGGCTACGGCTTTGGGCTGAGCTTGCAAATTCCTATACTCAACAACTGGCAGGTGAATACCCAGATCCAACGTGCCAAAAACGCCTATACCATCTCGCAGCTACAGCTCGAAGGTGCCCGCAACAGCCTCTTCACCGACGTAGCCACAGCGGTTACTGCCTACCGGGCCGCAGCCAGCCGCGTAGCAGCCAACGAACGGAATACCGAAGCCTCTCGCGAGAGCTATAAGTTCAGCGAGCTGCGCTTCAACCAAGGGCTGCTGAACTCGGTCGACTTCCTCAACGCCAAAAACCGGGCGCAAATCGCCGAATCGAATTTGTTGCAAGCCCGCTATGAATTACTTTTTCGAGCAAAAATTTTGGATTTTTACCTCGGCAAACCCATCGTACTGAACTAATGGCCCTACTCAAAAAATTAAAACCGCTGCATTACCTCCTAGGAGGTGTGGCACTGTTATTCATCGTTGCCCTCATCGGCAAAAGTGCCGGCTGGTTTGGCAAAGGCGACCTCATGAAGGTAGCCGTAGAAAAGGCCGAAAAGCGTACCATCGTTGAAACAGTATTGGCCAACGGCAAAATCCAGCCCGAGATAGAAGTTAAGTTAAGCTCGGAGATTTCGGGCGAAATTGTAGGCCTCTACATCAAAGAAGGTGACTCGGTAAAACAAGGACAATTGCTCGCGCGGGTGAACCCCGAGCTGGTCCTCGCGGCTATCGACCGTGGAGAAGCAGCCATCAACAGCGCCAAGGCACAGCTGGCCACAAGCAAAGCGCGCCTCAACCAGCTCAAAGCCACCTTCGACAACAACATCAAACCGTCGTACGAGCGTAATCAGAAGTTGTTTAAAGACAAGGTGATTAGTCAGGCTGAGTACGACATGGCCAAGGCCAGCTACGAAGCCGGATTGCAAGATTTGGAAGCCATGCGTCAGAGTGTGATTGCCGCCGAGTATTCCATCAAGAGCGCCGAAGCCACGCAGAAAGAAACCCGAGAACAACTCTCGCGTACCAACATCTACGCACCTATTACGGGTATCGTGACCAAGTTGAGTGTAGAGGTAGGCGAACGTGTGGTGGGAACCATCCAGATGGCGGGCACCGAGATGATCCGTATTGCCGACCTCAACCGCATGGAAGCGCAGGTTGATGTGAGCGAAAGTGATGTAGTTCGGGTAAGTCTGGGCGACAGTGTGATGGTGGAAGTAGATGCTTACCCCGGAAAAATCTTTCGCGGCATTGTGCGCGAAATTGCCAACTCGAGCAATAGCTCACTCGCGGGTATGGCCGACCAGGTGACCAATTTTGGCGTGAAAATTACCCTGCTCAACGAAAGCTATGAAGCGCTGAGTCAGGTGAAAAAATACCCCTTCCGCCCTGGCATGAGCACATCGGTAGAGATCATGACCAACCGTGCCGACAATGTGCTCACCGTTCCCATTTCATCGGTCACAGTGCGCGCTTTTGATGCCGAAGGCAAGATACTCAGCGACCGCGATTTACGTGCCGCCAGCAAAAAAGACGGCGACGAAAGTGAAGAGGGAGAAGGCGAAGGAGCCGACGACGAAAACTTGGTGGATAAAGCCAAAAAAGCTGGTGGCAAGCTCGAAGAGGTGCTGTTTGTGTACGAAGGCGGCAAAGCCGTTGCCCGCAAGGTAAAAACAGGCATTCAAGACGACCGGTATATCCAAATACTCGAAGGTATCAGCGACAGCAGTCAGGTGATTAGCGCTCCTTTTTCGGCCATCAGCAAAAAGCTGAAGGACGGTGAAAAGGTAGAAAAAACTGCCAAAGACAAACTTTTCGAAGATTAATGGCGGCTATTCCGAAAACCAAAGTCGCCGTAATCGGCGGCGGCAGCTGGGCTACCGCGCTAGTGAAGATGCTTACCGACAACAAGGTAGATGTAAGTTGGTGGATGCGCGACTTGGAAAGTGTGAATTACATCAACAAGTATCACCACAACCCGCGTTACATACCCGGTGCGCAGCTCAAATTAAAAAAGGGAGCCGTAAGCAACGACTTGCGCAAGGTGGTTGCGCAAGCACGATTTGTCATCATGGCCGTGCCCGCAGCCTTTTTGAAAGAGGCACTCCAAAAGCTCAGCCCCAGTGACCTCGCCGATAAAGTGGTGGTAAGTGCCATCAAGGGTATGATCCCAAACGAGAATTTACTCATCGCCAACTTCTTCTTCAAATACTTCAATACGCAGGAAACACACTTTTTGGTGATCAGCGGGCCCTGCCATGCCGAAGAAGTAGCTCAGGAGAAGTTGAGTTACTTGACCATTGCCGGTCAAGATGCCACCGTTGCTGGCGAGTTTGCGGCTTTGCTACGTAACCGCTACATGAATGCCAATGTGAGCGAAGACATTTACGGCACTGAGTATGCCGCCGTGATGAAGAACATCTATGCTTTGGCCGGCGGCATCGCACACGGACTAGGGTATGGCGACAACTTCATCGCCGTGCTTATCTCCAACGCCATCATCGAGCTCAAGCGCTTTTTGCGGGAGGTATATCCCATCAAACGCGACATCAAAGAAAGCGCCTACCTCGGCGACCTTTTGGTAACCGCCTACTCGCAACACAGCCGCAACCGCACCTTTGGCAATATGATTGGCAAAGGCTACAGCGTTCGTTCGGCCCAGTTTGAAATGGCCATGGTCGCCGAAGGTTACTATGCCAGCAAATCGCTGCACCAACTCAACCTCAAATACAAAGTAGATATGCCCATTGCCGAAACCGTTTACCGGGTTTTGTACGAGGGGGCATCGGCCAAGGAGGAGTTTGCCGCTTTAACCGAAGCTTTGCGATAAACCATGCATCCCTTTGTTCCGCCGCCGCTACTCGAAGGCCCTAATTTGAGGCTCGAGCCGCTGTTGCCCGAACATTTTGAAGAGCTGTATGCCTTGGCCAGCGACCCGTTGGTATGGGAACAACATCCTAACCGCAATCGCTGGCAACGGGAAGCATTTGAACGTTTTTTTGAAGGAGCCCTGCTGAGCGGCGGCGCCTACCGCATCGTCGAAAAAAGTAGCGGTAAGGCCGTGGGTAGCAGTCGATATTACGATTACCGGCCCGAGGAGCAAGTGGTGAATATCGGTTACACTTTTTTTGGCCGTGCTTACTGGGGCAAAGGCTACAATCCCGAAGCCAAGCAGCTCATGTTGTCGTATGCACTCGAGCACGTTGAGTCGGTTGAATTTCACATCGGTGCCGTAAACAAACGTTCGCAAATCGCCATCGGCCGCCTCGGCGCAGTAAAAATCGACGAACGCCCCGTGACCTACCACGGTGAGCAAGAAACGTTGAATTTTATTTACCGAATTAGCCGATAGGCAGTTTTGCAGCCTCAGTCGCCCTCCAGCTTTTTTGCTCCGTCGCTTTTTTGTGAGCGTTCTTGGTCAAAACACAATGTGTATTATATTGCGAACAAAAAAAGCCAATGCCCATTAGCCGTGCCGAGCAGCTAAGTTTCTGTGAACGCTGCAAAAACCGCAAAATGAACTTGCAACAAGGACTACTTTGCGGCCTTACCAATCAAAAAGCCGACTTCGACCCTATTTGCCCTTCGTTTGATGAAGACCCAGCGGTGAAAATACACACGCCCGCGAGCGAAGACCCCATTGCCGATTGGCTCAAGCCGTCACAGGAAGAAGCCATTGAGGCCGATAAGCACGAAAAATACCTCGTTCATCAGCGTTTCGACTTGGCTCTTCTAGGGGGTTTTTTGGCGGCTATCCTCGGCGCTTGTTTATGGACCGTAGTGAGTATACTTACCGAGTATCAAATTGGCTACATGGCCGTAGGTTTGGGCGTATTGGTGGGTTTTGCGGTACAGTTTTTTGGTGCAGGCATCGAGCTTCGATTCCGTATACTCGCTGGCGTATTGGCTTTGTTGTCGTGTGTGGTGGGTAACTTGCTCACCCAATTTGGCTTTTATGCCTACCAAGAAAGTTATTCGCTCTTTGGCGCAATGAGCCAGTTTGCTTTGACCGATTATCCTACCATTTTGCTGGAGAATTTAAATCCTATCGACTTTCTTTTTTACGCACTGGCAGCATCGGCAGGTTTCAAGTTTGCTCTTCGCAAGCCAACGGTGGGAGAAACGGCACAGGTAAACAACCACTTTTTCGACCCTGTTCCACCACATGCCAGCTACCGAATTCCAGTTTTATTGGCTACAGTGCTCATTTTGGGTGGGTTCGTACTCATGGGCAACCGTACCTACTCGGGGCCGCGCATGTATTATCACGAAAACGGCAAACTGCGCTCCACTGGCGAAATGGCCAACGGTAAGATGCAAGGCGACTGGACCTTTTACGACGAAGAGGGGCGAAAGTCACAAAGCGGGACGTTGTACAATGGAATTGCAAACGGCACGTGGAATTGGTACACCCCCGAAGGTCAGTTGTACCAGTCGCAAGACTATGTTTTTGGCAATGAAGAGGGTCTATTCAAAGCCTTCTACCCCAATAACAGCTTGAGCGACTCCATTCGCTTTGTGAAAGGCCGCAGAAATGGCTTGATGAAAAGTTACTTCGCCGATGGTAAGCTCAAAAGTGAGGGCCGCATGGAAAACGACCTCCGACAGGGCAAATGGGTAACGTACTATGAATCGGGCAAGGTGCAGTATAAAATAGTGTACAAAGACGACCTTATTCATGGAGATTATTTCTACTACCACCCAAATGGTCAACTAGGTGAACATTTTGTATTCGAAAGCGGCCGCTGTACGAACTTGCTAGAACAATATGCTGCCGATGGGTCACCTCTGGTTAAAAACGGCAATGGCAACTACCGGAGCATGACCAATGAAGCAGTCTACAACGGCAGTGGCCCCATCAAAAACGGCAAACCGTTTGGCCAATGGGAACTTTTTGCGAACAGCACTAAGATCTCGCTGAAAGCTACCTATGTCGATACCTCGTTCATCATCAATGAAGTGATGGAAGGCTCAAAAGTCATCGTCAAAAATGGCAACGGCCAATACCGCGATTACTATATCGATGGGAAAACCATTTTTATTAAAGGGGAGATTCGCGAGGGTCGACGTCACGGAAAATGGACCACCCATTTTGAGGATGGAACCTTGAGCGAAGAGATAAATTACGACAATGGCACATTAACTGGCCGATACCTTTCGAAGTATGTCGACGGCACCAACATGTACGAATGCACCTATAAAAAGGGTAAAGTCGAAGGCATGTGTCAGTGGTATCATCCGAATGGCCAACTTTCGGCTGAAGTAGAGTATAAGCAAGGCGCCAAACAAGGCTGGCAAAGCTTTTTTGCCGAAGATGGTCAACTCATTCGCAAAGAACGCTGGGAAAACAATCGCTTGCTGGAAGTGGTTGTCGAAAACTTGTAAGGGAATGAAAAGTAGTCCTTTTATTAAGTGCAACTTTTAGTACGGAACAAACATAACCCGCATCGATATGCAATGGATGAACGCTGGGGTGTATTTCTTGCGTTTACCATACGGGCAGCACACGGCATACCATAAAATTGTGCTGGAATAAGTGAAAATACCCAACTTTCTGAAACACAATTGCGTAATTAGCTGAGAAGAGACTGCCGCTGAGTGAAAAAAATTCTAGTCATCGCCATAGTGTGTGTTCTGGCCAGCGCTCAGGGGTGGTCGCAGCCACTCAGTGGAAGCTACACCATTGGTGGTGTATCACCCAATTTCACCACTATTACGGCTGCCTTGCAGCAACTCGATAGCTTTGGAGTAGCCGGTCCTGTTACCTTTCTGATTCGCAACGGCACTTACAACGAGCCTCTATTCATCGATTCAGTTAACGGCGCCTCCGAAATTAACACCATTACTTTTCGCTCCGAAAGTGGCGACAGTAGCGCCGTGGTACTCAGTCACACTACTACAGCTACCTATCCCAACGGCATCTTTTTCAATCGAGTATCGTTCATGCGCTTTCACCAGCTCACGGTGCGACAGCTGCCTTCGGTACACAACAGCGCCGTGGTGCGTCTCGTACGTGGCCGAGATATGGTGTTCACCAATTGCGTTTTTTGGGGACATGCCAGCAGTACTAGTTCTGGTACGGATGAGGTGTTTGCTGGCGTTTGCGATTCATTGCTCACCATTGAAAACTGTGTGCTACGCGGCGCGAGGATGGGCTTGTCGGCAACAAATACGGCGCTCACGCACCAAAAACTTACGGTTAAAAACAATCACTTTTGGGGGATCATCGAAGACTGTATCTACCTCTCCGGTGGAGCATTTGCCGATATTCGCAACAACCGCATCGATCAAGGAGGGGGTTCAACGACCACTGGGATTTACGTGGGCGGCCATAGCCGCGGTACCATCTGGGGTAACCGAATTAGCATATTCAACGGAGCACAAAATACGGTAGGTATGCGCTTACTTTCGTCGAGCGGGTTTCCAAATCGCGAGTTTCTTGTGGTGAACAACGAAATCAGCTTCGAAGCCGGCAATTCACCTATCGCCAACGGTATCATCTCCAATTTCTGTAACTACTTTTTACTGGCCCACAATACCATTCGGATGAGTGGAGGAGTCAACTCCGCCGCATTACAACTGCTGGTAACGTCTTACTTCAGGGTACTCAACAATATTTTCGTGAACGACTCTGCCGGCGTTACCAACTATGCTGTAAATATTGGCGTAAACAACAGCGACTTCGTGAGTAACTTCAATAATTTGTATAGCCGAGGCCCTTTTTTAGCTCCTAATCGTGCGAATCTGGCAGCCTACCAAGCCCTAGGCCGCGACTCCAACTCCATTTCCATAGCCCCTCAATTCACGAGCAACAGCCTGTTATACCCAAATGCTGCTGCTTTATTCGATTTCGCACCTCGGCTGCTCCAGGTAACCACCGATATTACGGGTTGGCCCCGCTCCAGTCCGCTCTGTGAGCTGGGTGCCTACGAACAAGTTGGCCCTCCATCAGTTCAACTCGGTCCTGATACCTCTGTGTGTGATTCGTTGCTTTTACAAGTTCCTGCTTTGCCAGCCGCCAGTTGGCTTTGGAGCACAGGCGATACGAGTAATCAGCTTACCGTGCGCAGTAGCGGAATTTATTGGCTGCAGGGTACCAATGCCTTTGGATCTCGGCGCGACACCATCAACGTGATGATCTTGGGCCGACCAAGTGTACAAATCAGTGCAGTAAGCGACAGCTTATGTGCCGGCAGTTGTACAGTATTGCAAACCACCATCAGTGGAGGTTCGGGCAATTACAGGTTGCGATGGCTGCCTGCAACTGGCCTTTCGAACGATACTACAGCCAATCCGCTGGCTTGCCCAAGCCAAAGCACTACCTATTCCCTGCAAGTAACCGACCTCAACAGCTGCCAGAGTTCTCCGGTTGTCACCAGCATCACCGTATTCCCTCTTCCGGCATTATCCATTAGTGGCGCAACAACGGCTTGTGAAGGCGACAGTATAGTACTTAATGGCAGCAGTGTATTGCCAAGCGTCACTTACCGTTGGGAGCCAGCCGCTTGGTTCAGCCAGCCTAACCAGCCACAAAGCACGGTGGTTGCACCCGTAGGCATACAACAAGTTCGGCTAATTGGTAGCAGCACCAGCGGCTGCACCGATACTGTAATTCTGCTACTCAACGTATTTCCAAAACCTGCCCGCCCAACCATTGTGACCAATGGTAATACTTTAACCAGTAGCCTAGCCAGCACCTACCAGTGGTACTTCAACAGCACACCCTTGGCTGGCGCCAACAGCCGCAGTTTACTCATCACACAAAATGGAAGTTATCGCGTGGCCATAACCGATAGTCAAGGCTGCCAAAACCAATCGGCCGAACTCGAAATTATTGGCCTGTCGGCAATGCAGCAAGCATTCGAGCAAGTACTCATCTATCCGAATCCGTTCAAGGACTACCTCATGCTCTCACTACCCAATGCAATGGGCGTAAATTATGCGATTTACGATCTTCAAGGTCGACGTATGAAGGCAGGGATTTGCAGCGCGGCAGGCGAAAACCGAATCGACATGCAGGCGTTTAGCGCAGGGGTGTATTTTTTGTGCTTACAATACGGGCAGCACACGGCATACTATAAAATTGTGCGGGAATAAAAAATAATGGAGATTGGTAAAAAACGATCCGTTTCTAGACCTGTTTATTCCTCCACGCTAAGCTGTTTCATCCCTTGCGCAGCACCTTCTCGAGCGATTTACCTTTGGCTAGTTCGTCAACCAGCTTGTCGAGATAACGCACCTGGCGGGTGAGCGGATTATCGATTTCTTCGATGCGGTAGCCACAAATGCTCCCGGTGATGTTTTGTGCGAGCGGGTTGAGCTGAGCCTGAGCAAAAAATTCAGCAAATGTAGCCTTATCGGCAATGTACTGCTTCAATTGCTGTTCATCGAAGCCTGTGAGCCAGTTCACCACCTGCAATAACTCGGCTTCGGTTCTTCCTTTTTTTTCGAGCTTGGTCACATAATGCGGGTATACCGAGGCAACCGTAATTTTTGCCACGCGGGCATTGTGCTCAGGTGTAGTTTGCATGTCAATAGTTTAGTAAAAATAAGGATAAAAGCAACTCCAGCTGCATGGTTTTCAGAAGAGCACAAACGCGGTGGTGGTTAATTTCATAACCTTAGTCTTAAATAGCTTAAGCCGGTAGAGGGTGTATTTGTATTTGCCCTCCAATTGCTTTCAAAACTTTAAGGATAGTAGAAAACTGAGGCTTTGAGCCTTCTCCCAAAGCTTTGTACAGGCTTGGTCGGCTCATTCCTGTTTCTTCTGCAATTTTGGTCATCCCTATAGCCTTTGCAATATGACCAATTGCTGTTACTATTTCTTCATCATTGCCCTCTTCTAAAACGGCATTCAAATATTCTGCTATCATCTCTTTACTGTCTAGATAATCCGCAATGTCGAATTTCGATGTATTCATTTTTTATTGTTTAAATGCTTCCAAATTGCCTTGGCTTTTTCAATGTCTTTTTGTTGTGTTGACTTATCACCCCCAATCAGCAATAGTATAATCCTACCATCTATCAACTTAAAATAGAGCCTATAGCCCTTAGCATAGTTGATTTTCAATTCACTAATTCCTTCTCCTACCGCTTCACAGTCGCCAAAATGCTCATCATTTTCTAGTTTTTGAAGCTGCCATAAAATCTTTGCTTTGGCTCTCAAATCCTTAAGTTTCTTCAACCAGTTGTCAAATTCAATGGTTTTTTCAATAAAATACATGGCTAATATGTATTCACTTGGATACAATATTATGAAAACTCAGGTATTCCCACAAACTTTTGTTGCTTTGCGATTACGCAAAATCATCAAGTCAATTTTTAATAAGTACATTTTGGGAAAACGCGACGTAGGTTAAGTTAGTCGTTCAAATTCGCAACCGGCTGGTTGAGTGGAATTAACACCCGCCGGTTCGGCAAAGTCAACACCCGCAGGTTGAGCGGAGCCGAAACCTGGCGGACTCGTTAGCACCAACACCCGCCGGTTGAGCTAAATCGCAACCCGGCAGTTGAGACGTTAAGAATACAAAGAGGGTTTGCTTTGAAGTACTCGTTCAAAATCAAAACCGCAGTAACCACTTCAAAGTCTCCTAGCTGTTCATGATTGGCCACGAATGTGGGTTGCGTTGCGCTGACCGTTGCGTTTGCGATAACCTTGCCCACCGCCCAGTCATAATAAAGCAATGTTACTACCCAAGAAGCTAAGGGTGTTAATAGCAAGGGAGTATAGTAAACTAACGAAAACCGCGAGATTTTAAACTAATCTCGCGGTTTCAAAAGGTTCGTTCAGGAAAGGAGAAATTCAAATGCACTTGAATATTTCTTTCGTTTTTCGAAAACTCTCCGTTCAATCGGCCAAAAGGATCAATTACCTTGAGGCGGTGAATACTTCACCAGATCAATGCCGATACCGTTTGGGTCTTCGATGGCAAAATGCCTGTCGCCCCATGGTTCATCTCGCAATTCTACTTGGATAGAAACTCCCATCGTTTTGAGACGGTGGTATAGTGCATCAACATCGTCAACTTCAATGGTTAAATACATACCCTGACCTAAAAAAGGCTTGTGAAAAAAGGGCTGTTGACTGGGGTGATTTGGAAGAAGAAAACTGAGTTCTGCTTGGTGGTTAGGTGTGTGTACCAAGAGGTAAAATTCGTTTTCGAAGGTTACCCCAAAACCCAATACATCGGTGTAAAAGGCTTTACTTTCCGCCAACTTAGTGGTAAGAATTCCGGCATTCAATTTCATGGCTTTTTGTTGATTAGGTGTTGAAGAGATTTGTGCGCTTAGCTGCATACTCATGCATGCAAGTGCGAGGAGAGTGAATAGTTGTTTCATCCTTGTTGATTTAGCTGTGTACAACAAAGATCTATCCCTCCACAAGCCGAAGCTTGTATAAATCGGACATAATCAGCGGCCAAAAGCCTTGCTAGGCGTTACACCATAAAAATTTTTAAATTCTTTAATAAAATGGGCCTGATCATAGTAACCCAAGTCGAAAAACAACTTATTCTGCCTCAAACTCTGCGTCGATGGTTTGGCACGCAAAATATTTTGGAAGCGAACCACTTGGGCAAAGGTCTTGGCTGTATCGCCTACATAAAACGCAAACAAACGGCGCAGCTGGCGCTCGCTGATGCCGGTATCGATATCTTTGGCGATGTGCACCACACCCGACGACTGCAATATTTTTTCAATAGCACGGTACAAACGCGGGTCGGCATTAAACTTAGCTTTAGGCAATAGCTCTAGGAAATAGGTATTAAATAGCATTTGTATTTGCTCTACACTCAACTGTCGATGAAAATACCCTGCAATAAAATTGGCCAGTGATGGCACTACATTGGCGAGGGGCTCAAAACGGTTGCTCAACTCCGCTGCGTTGATGCCATACAGTTGCGGAAACATGGTGGGCAAAAACCGAACGCCTACGTAATCGAAGGAATTCTCGAGTGGAAACTCGGTAAACTGTTTGCAAAAGCCCATTATAAAATTATCGTTTGGCTGGCTCAGCTCAAAAAAAACATCAATGCATCCATCCGACACAACACGATATAAAAAAGGTTCATTGAGGGGCTCGGCGGTTTTGAGCTGCCAATAGCAATAAATGAGTCCCTGAAGCCGTAGATCGGGTAAAAACTCAGTGTAAATTACTTGGTCGGCCGATTGTTTTACGGTGGGTTGTACTGGTCGATACAGTTGTTGTATATTGGCTATTCGTTGCATAAAAGCCCTTTACATCAATATTTGGGTGAAGTTCTGGTCAATTCCCACGAGAACTTACCAGCACATGAACCACACTCAGCAAGCTACTAAAGCTCCCGCAATATACAAGGGATAGGCGGTTGAGAGGATTCAACACCCGCCGGTTGAACGGGGTCGAAACCGAGCGGACTAATTAGCACCAACACCCGCCAGTTCAGCAGAGTCATCACCCGCCGGTTGAACGTAGTCGAAACCTAGTTGTGATAGCAAAGTTGTAGACATTGTCGATGCCGACGTAAGGGCGTGTAAGCTCATTAATTCCCAGATACAAATAGTAATTATATTTATTGACCTTAGGTTATTTTCGAAAAAGGGAGCCCTGAAATTCATCAAAATAAACACAAACGGTATTCACGAACTTAGATACAGAAGAAACATTTTATTTAAACCAAAAAAAAGCCCCCTTGAGGGAGCTCTCTTAATTTGAAGTACTATTAATCCTGCATTTGCAACTGAAATGCTTGAACAACTGAATTCACTGCACCTGAAATGCATGGTGTTATCGTATTTGAACAATACATCATGGCTAATTTAGCACTGTATTTTCCAAACCAAACTACTGGAATTGGATCAGAAGTCTGTCCATCAGCATTTATAGTTGGTATACCAAACGGAGGAACCGGGTCACTTTCCGCCATAAATGGTGCTATACTAATAATTACTGAACCATCCGGATTTTCTGCATAATTACCCGATAAGGTTTGCATCATACCGTAAGTTAATGTGATTACGCCAGTAAATGGACCAGATGTGGCCTGAAAGCTAATAGAACCTCCAAGTGTGTTTGGAGCAGTTGCAATGTTCCAAGTTGTACCGTCTAACATAATAATTGGGTTTTTTCCTACTCATAAGGCTTTTCGGTTTACGCCTCCCATTGAAATTACCGAATGAGAACAGTCCGTTTTTTGGGGTGGGTTCTGCTCCACCGTAACAACCCCTTTAGTTTAGTAGCAACTTGTTTTGCGAAATGTACGTACAAAACACGCATTTCACTTTTAGAGTTATTTCATAACAATTTACCATTTCATACATTACCCAAATGTTATTAATTGAAGAACTTCTGAAATTATTTCTTCATACTTTCTTTGGGTGCACGCAACCCTCATCGAACGTTTCACCCAAGAGTGCAAAATAGTCACACCGCCATTCTCGGCAGGTTTGGACAACTATCATATAGTTTTGTTATCACTGCTATTGGGTTTAATGAATAAACTTTCCAATTGCATCCAGTCGAGCTTGGCATCAAACAATTGCTTATACAGCATATAAATGAGTGCAAAATAAACCAAAGGCAAGAGTAGCATGGTGATGAGTACCATACTGAAAAAGCCAACAACTTTGGCCGTAACTTCGTAACCAGCATCTCTGAAAAAGTGTCGCAATTTGGCGTAATCGCCGTGAATTTCAACCTTCGTCTTTTTTAAATCGTAAGCCACATCCTCTTTTAATCGGCGAAAAGGCTGAAAACCTTCTTCACCATTGCTGATTTTTACCAAAGCTTGCTCGTGTTCAAGCATCAACTGGGTCTTTTCTGTCTTCAAGGTATCGATGTCGGCTTGCAGTTCTCCAATATATTTTGCACCAAAGTCAATGGCCGAATAATGGGCTAGCTGCTGCATGCCCGTAGTGTATATGAGTAAACCTGGATTGAGGGCTAAGGCCAGCACCAAATATTTAGAACTAAGTCTTCTACCTTTTGGGAACCATGTAAACACGAACAAAACCACCAAAGCCAAATCGAATAAAAAAGATTGGTTGATAGCCATTAATATGTATTGAACAAAATTCAATGCAGTAGCCAGCAACAAATACGATTCCACCTGAGCAATATCTTGCGCAATCTTACCGGCATAATTACTAACAAATGGCACTTTTACCGATTCCACACCAGTCATGATAAACTGTAGGCTCTCAACCGCCTCAATCAGTTCGAGATTATTCGATAAAGCCTTAGAAACAAATTCGGAAGCCGAACGATCGAATAGGCCGAGAAAAGCTATGAGGATGAGTAAGCCAATGCCGACTACGGGCAATATTTTTGAAAAATTGAGGTGCTTCATGGTCTATTGAATGAGGTCTTCGAGTTGGCCATAGTATACATCCAAATCGGTTTGTTTATGCTCCAATGAATAGCTTTCTGAACGCTGCCAAATTTTAAATCCTTTTTTGGACCATGTGCTCGGAATTTTAGGTTTGGAGGCTTTCGAGTATTCCGCTAGCCACAAATCATAATTAGCAAATTCAGGGTTTTTCAAATATTGCTGCCCAAAAGCATATCCAGTGTATAAAATAGGTTTTCGGTTGGTTTGCTTTTCCAGTTCTTTTAAAAAGAGCAATACATTGGAAGAAAGACTTTTTAAGTCAGATTTGGGGGTCAGGCTTCCTTGTTCTACATCGAGAATAGGAGGCAAATCGGAAGCCTCTAAGTCATTTATTGTATTAGCAAAATGCGTGGCTTGGATCACGGGGTCTTCATCTGCCAAGTAAAAATGGTAAGCACCTCTTAGAATACCCATCTCTTTAATGCTGTGCCAGTTAGTTCGAAAATCAGGATCAATATACTTAACTCCCTGGGTGGCTTTACAAATCAAAAAACGAATGCTGTCGCTGGCTTGTATTGTTTTTAAAATCTGCCCTTGGTAATGAGAAATATCAATGCCCAAATGAACGGTATCGGTTGGGTTAGAAACTACTATAGGCCGTGAAACATTTGTCGGGATTACTACCGTATCTATGGCGTCACTTTTTTGAGTGATATCGAGCAAAGATGGAGCCACGCTACCGATTTTTTGGTAGCAAGAAACGCTAGATAATGCAAGAAAAATGCAATAAAGCACACGTATATAGCTCATAAATCAGGGGGTAGTTTGGTAAAAGAGGCGAGGTAACTTATTCGAATATCCACTATTTTTTGAACTAAACAATACCCTGCATTAAATTATTAAAGAAAAGCCTGGCAACAGCAAAAGTCTTTACCAAAATCTCACCATGTAAAAAGAGGATTTAGTCGCAATATGTGTTGTATTGCTACTAAGGTTAGTACACGAATCCCTATAACCATGTTATCATCAGACGTATACACGCTCCCAGTCGGGAACAAACACCGCAAAGAGATCTTCGAACCAGTGCTTGCCTACCCCTCCAACTCCTGCAGCAGGCGTTCGAGCACGGTGTAGGTGATGGGGCAAAAGGTGCTGTTTTTGAGGGTAATGTTGGGGCGTTTGAGCAGCACATCTTCGTCGGTATACGGAAACCGGCGGCAGTCGCTGGGGCGGTGATCGTAAATGCTACAGGCATTGTCGGTACCGAGGAAGGGGCAGGGCGAGCTTTTCACTACATAATCGCCTTCCTCGTCGAGGCGGAGGTAGCGCTCGATAAACGCCCCTTCACGCAGGCCCAGCTCCTTGCTGATGCGTTTGATGTCGGGCGTTTTGAAGCGTGGCGAGTAATTTTTACAGCACGCCGCACAGCTCAGGCAGTCGATTTGCGCCACCGCCTCGGCATGGGCATCGGGCAGCGCTGCGAGGAAGCGCCGCTTGTCGGCCCGCTGCAGCAACCGCTTATAGATTTTCTGCTGCTGGAGCGCACGTTTTTGCCAATTGCCGGGGAGGGGAGCTGCCATAAAAAATATACCCCCGAAAATAGGCATTCCCCTCGTACTCGCGGCAAGATAAGACTTAGGTTGCCGAGCCTCGGTGAGTACGAGCCCAGTCGCTTCTGTCGCGAGTTTTACCCTTGGCTGCTCACGCACCCACCGCCATACGCGAGTTTTCGCGTAAATTGCCGCACCAATCTGCCTACCATGACTGCCCACCGCTGGAGTTTTGCTACCATAGGCGGCGTAAAACGCGTTCAGCTCGAACGTGGCGCCGACCTCGCCCATCTCGACGAACTCGACCCCAAACTGTGGACGGCGCTGAGCTGCCCCGTGCAGGGCCTCGAAATAGATGCTGCCACCCTGCGCCTCATCGATACCGATGGCGACGGCCAGATACGGGTGCCGGAGGTACTCGCGGCAGTCCGCTGGATGTTGGGCATACTCAAAAACCCCGACGATCTGCTGCTGCAGGAAGATAGCCTGCCTCTCGCGGCCATCGACCCACAAAAAGAAAATGGTGCCCGCCTCCTCGAGTCGGCCAAGGTGATCCTGCACAACCTCGGCCACGTCCACGACGAACGGCTGAGCTTGTCGCTCACCGGCGATACCCTCAGCATTTTTGCCAACAGCCTCCTCAACGGCGATGGCCTCATCACCCCGGCCTCGGCAGCCGACCCCGCCATTGCCCAGCTTATCGGCGAGATTATGGCCACGCAGGGCAGCGAACCAGACCGCAGCGGCGCCCCGGGCATTGGTTATGCCCAGCTGCACGCCTTCTACGAAGCTATCGACAGCTGGCTCGCTGCCCACGACGCCCTCGTCGCCGACGCCCGCTTGCAGCCCTTTGGCGAACAAACCGAAGCCGCACTGCACGCACTCGACGCCGTGAGCGAACGCATCGACGATTATTTCTTGCGCTGCCGCCTCGCCGCCTACGACCCCGCCGCCGCTGCGGCACTCAACCTGCAAACCGAGCGGGTGATGTCCATCACTCACCGCAAGCTGAGCGAGGCCCTCGACGAAATAGCCGGCTACCCGCTGGCACGCATCGAAGCCGGTAGGCCGCTGCCCCTGAAGGCTGGCCTCAACCCCGCCTGGGAAGCACCCATGGCCGAGCTGGTGCGGCTGTGCAAGCTGGGTACTAGCCTCGACGAAATAGGCTGGCAGCAGCTCAAAAACGTGCTCGAGCCCTTCCGTCAGTGGCTCAGCAGTCGCCATGGGCAAAGTGTAGCACCCCTCGGCCTCGACCGCTGTCGTGCCCTGCAAAGCGGACCCGAGCGCGAAGTGATCACGCAGCTTATCGCCGCCGACTTGGAGTTGGCCGACGAAGTAGCGTCGATACTCGAAGTAGACCAGTTGGTACGTTACTACCGTGATTTGTTTAGGCTACTGCAGAACTTTGTGACCTTCCACGACTTTTACGCCCCCGGCCGTGAAGCCATCTTCCAAGCCGGCACGCTCTACATCGACCAGCGCAGCACCGAGTTGTGTATGAAGGTGCTCGACATGAACCGCCACAACGCCATGGTAGGCCTCAGCGGCATGTTTTTGTTGTACTGCGATTGTCGGCGCCGGGCCACCGGCGAGGAGATGCGCATCGTGGCGGCCCTGACCAATGGCGATATCGACAACCTGGTGGAGGGGCGCAACGCCCTCTTCTACGACCGCTTGGGTCGCGATTGGGACGCTACTGTGGTGAAGATTGTCGACAACCCCATCAGCATCCGTCAGGCGTTTTGGACGCCCTACCGCAAAGTGTCGCGTTTTATCGAGCAGCAGGTAAACAACTTTGCCGCCGCCCAAGAAACCAAAAGCGATAAAATGCTCACCGACGGTGTGGGAGAAACTGCCGGCAAAGCCGAACAAGCCGCACTGGCTCCTGCCCCCGCCGCAACCCCAGCCACACCTTTTGATGTAGGTAAGTTTGTGGGGATTTTTGCCGCCATCAGCTTGGCTTTGGGCGCCATTGGCACGGCACTCGCCTCGGTGGTGAGTGGCTTCATGGGGCTGGTTTGGTGGAAGATGCCAATCGCCATTGCCGGTATCTTGTTGCTCATCAGCGGTCCATCGATGTTGCTTGCCTGGCTCAAGTTACGCCGCCGCAACCTGGCACCGCTCCTCGACGCCAACGGCTGGGCTATCAATGCTCGTGCTACGGTGAACATACGATTTGGCAACACCCTCACCCGATTGGCTGAGCTACCGGAAGGTGCTAATATCAACTTTGTGGATCCACTGGCCCGTAAGAAGCGACCATTTTTGCCGCTTATCCTGCTGTTGTGCCTCCTTGCTGGCGCCTTAGGCTTTGCACTCTGGAAAGGCTGGATACGCTTTTAAAACAACCAGGTGAACAGCAACAGCATTTCACGTCGCATATGGATCGAGGCAGGCTACCTCAGCAGTACCGCCGAAGCTCCCCATCAGCTCAAGGTAGAAGCCTTGGCTCGTTCGCTCAAGCGTAATAAATCGGCCTTCTACTACCTGTTCGATAGCCCCGAAGGCTTTGTGGAAGAACTCTTGCACGAGCACCGCCGACGTGTGGCCTTGCTGCTTGAAGCCGAAAGTCGCTGTACTACCTTCGACCCTGAGCTCGTAGCGGTGTTGCTGACCCATGCCGATACCCTTTTGTTTCACCGGCAGCTGCTCATCCACCAACAGCAACCCGCCTACCGACAGCTATTGCAGGAGAGCGAGGCCCAGCTCAGTGCCGATTTTTTGCGGCTGTGGTCGCGTGAGCTCGGCCTCGAAGCCTCCCGGCTGCAAGCCATGCAGTGGTACCAGCTGGCCAGTGCCAGTTTTTTTATGGCGCTGAGCCGCGAAAATTTACAGCGCTCTTGGCTGCTCGAGCAGCTCGGGCAGGTGAAGCAGCTCGCCCGCCAGCAACTCGCACTGAACGGAGGCGTGCAGTAACCGTTGCCGTAGTCTTACCACCTTTGGGGTATTCAACCACCATCGGTATGTCACAACGAAACACCCTCCTGAGCATTGCACTTGGCATCGGCTTTTGGGCCGCTGGCGTAGTCCTCGTTCGCCTCACCGGCGATGCCCTGCTGCGCCCCAACCAACCCGGCCTCATCGGCCTATTTCTCGCAGCCCTGCCCATTGGCTGGATCACGGCTTACATCATCAAGCAGGTGCTGGGCGTGGGCTGGCATGAGCTTACCAAACCACTGGCACTTGGCACCACAGCGGCAACCATGCTCGACGGACTTATGTTTAACTGGAACCACGGCCTGTACCATGCCGAGCTTGAAGTAGCCTTTCATGGCGCTGCCTTCATCCTCTGGGCGGCAGGTGTGGGCATGGCCATAGCCTTCTGGTACGAGTATCGGCACAAGCAGGCCTGAGGTCGCGACATTGTGTCGCTGCGACAAATACCAAACACTCGTGACGCACGTTTTTACGGGCCGAGTAGCTTTTGTAAATTGGCTGCTCGCAACTAAAATCCTGCGCCCATGAAACTCCTCATCGCTTACCTCTTCCTCTCGGTGGCTGCCTGTAGCGGTGGTTCCGACAACGAAGCCGACGTATCGTATGCCGCCGATGCCGGCACGGCCGAGCTAAAAGCCGAGTCGAGCCCCGCCCCGGATGCGGCAGTGGCCGACGGACCCGTTGCCGTTTCGGAGCGACAAATAATCCGCACCGGAGAGATAAGCTTTGAGACCAATAGTGCAGCCAAAACCCGTCAGCAAATCGAAAAAGCATCGGCTGAGCTCGGTGCCTACCTGGCCGACGAAAGTACTTCTAGCTACGGCGATCGCACCGAGTACCGCGTGGTGCTGCGAGTACCGGCCAACAACTTCAACGCCTTGCTCGAGCGCATCAGTGCGTCGGCCCCCAAGCTGGATAGCCGCAGCATCAACAGCCAAGACGTAACCGAAGAGTTTATCGATGTGCAGGCTCGCCTACAAAGCAAAAAGGAACTAGAGGCACGCTACCGCGAGCTGCTAAAAAAGGCGGCGAAGGTAGAAGAACTGGTAGCCATAGAGCGGGAGCTAGCTACTTTGCGGGGCGAAATTGAATCGATAGAGGGACGCTTGCGCTACCTCACCAATCAAGTGAGCTTAAGTACCCTTACGGTGGTGTATTACGAACGCAGTACCTCCGCCACCAGCTATGGTTTCGAGCTCATGCAGTCGCTGAAAAGTGGCTGGCAACTGCTGCTCGATTTTCTTTTATTGCTGTCGAAATTGTGGCCATTTTTCCTGATTGGAGGAGGTAGTCTGCTGGTAGTACGCCGTTTTCGCCGTCACAAAAATCAAGGCTGAACACCTGGGCGGGTGGCTGCCGGTTCGCTGGCAAACAACCCAAACTTGCGCAAATTCCACGTAAGCGTGAGCAAGAAATAACGCTGCAAAACCGTGGTGCGGGTGTCTTCAACAAATACATCACTCACCGTGCGTCCAATAGATTGGTTTTGTCCAAGGAGATCGAAGGCCGAAATGCGTATTTCTCCATTGCCCTCAGGCCCCAAGCGATAACCGATGCCTGCATTCCACAACAAAAAGTCGGGGTCGATACCGGCATCTAATCCGCTGAAACGGGTGTAGGCCCATTCGCTGCTGATCATCCACTTGCGGGTGGGCTGCCAGTTGCCGCGTAGGCCGGCCAACTGACTGCTAAAATTGGCATTCAAAGCAGGCTCCAGGCTATTGGTCACGCGGTTGGCCGACCAGTTGTAAGTGAACGTAAAATCAATCTCGGGGCTGATGTTGCTGCCCAGTACCGCGCCCAAACTGGCAGTGGTGGTGCCCGAACGGTTGCTTTGGTTGTTCACCAAACCGGGCAGCTCGTTGTAGCTGAGTCCTGCGGTGAGATTCAAATTACTCTTGAGGGGCTTCACCAAAAAGCCGTAAGTGAGGTTGGAGCGTAAATTCCATGCACCACTCAAATTCACCGGATTCGTCAATCTGGCACCCCTTTGCAAGGGTATTCCGTTAATCACCGTATCGTTTGCGGCGATAAACGTACTGCTTCCCAAGTAATCTTCGGTAAGCCCTCCCATCACAAATGCACTGAAGTTACTGCCCCGATTGGTAAAGGTGTAGTTGTACCTGCTCACCAAAAAGTGGCTGTATTCCTGCACCAGATTGGGGTTGCCAGCACTAATTTGTAGGGGGTTGCTGTTGTCGACTACATTTTGCAGCTGACTCAACGAAGGCAGATTGGTGCTGGTGCGGTAAAACAATCGCCAACTCATCTTCCGATCGATGCTGTAACTGAGCATGGCATTGGGAAGAAAGTTGCGGAAGTTCCGATTTACTTCCAAACTAAGCGGGAAGAGCTGGCGGCTGCGCATATCGGTCAGCTGGTAATTAAGGCCAACTCCACCTCCCCAACGCGTGCCACGCAGGCGGTAGCTCAGGCTGAACCGCTGCGTAAGCTGGTCGTTGTCGAAGCGGTTGCTGAGCTGACTGTCGACGCGACTGTAGCCGCTACTCAAGCTATCGTAAGCTAGCGTCTGCTGGTCGCTCTGTTGGAGGTTAAGGCGGGGTTCGTAGCCGAGCTCGAGCTGTCCGCTCTTGCCTATGGGCTCGGTATATCGCAGGTTGAGGCTGTAGGTATTGCTGCGGCTGGCGGTACTGCCACGCTGGTTAAAGCCGATATTTTCGTTCAACAAACCGCGGTTGTTGATGCTCAGCAGCTCACTCTCACTTTCGCGCTCATTGCCGCTGTAGCTCAAGTTCACGCTCCAGGTGCGGCCTTCTTTGCGCAGCTTGTGGCGCCACAAGAGGTCGGCGCCGCCATTCAGAGCAGTAGCGTCGGAGCTTTGGTCGGTATAACTGCTACTCAGTAGGCTTCCAGCGGCATCGCGATTTAAGCCGTCGAGCAGCTGGTCGCGCACATTGGTCTGCAAGCTCAACCTCGGGGTAAACACAAAACTGTTGGCCGAGTCGAGCTGGTACTCGAGCCGAAGATTGAAGCGGTGGTTGTAGTTGGTAGCCACCGTGCTGTTGTTTTCTGTATACAACGGGCCGTTGCCGTCGCTTTCGAAAAACTGGCGACTCAAGTAACTGTCGGTAGTATTGCGGGTGCCGTTGAAAAAGTAGCTGCCGCTCACGCGTATTTTCTCGCCCCATTTGTCGGTATAGTTGAGGCCGATACTGTGGGTTTGATTGATACCAGCCTGCTGCCCTACTAAGAAGTTCTGGCTGCTGCTGCCTCCACCGCTCCCGCCGGGCCGGCCGCCACCCATACGTCCACCGCCGGAGAAACGTCCGCCGCCGCTACTCGCATTGAGGCCTAGCAGGTCCTGGCTGCTGAAATTCTGCTGATTGATGTTGTTGCTCTGCGCCAACAAGGTAATGCGGCGCTGGCCTTTGAAGATGTTTACATTGCCGCCACTTTGGTAACGTTCGTCGGTGCCGTAGCCCGCGAAAACACGACCAAAGAGGCCGTTATTTTTACCGGCCTTGGTTACAATGTTGATGGTTTTTTCGGTATTACCGTCGTTAAAGCCAGTAAAGCGGGCCTGCTCGCTCAGCTGGTCGAATACCTGCACACGATCGACGACCTCTGCAGGTAGATTACGCAGAGCGAGGGTGGCATCTTCCCCAAAAAACTCTTGCCCATCCACAAGCACACGCCGTACGTCTTCACCCTGGGCCTTGATGGTACCATTTTCGACGGTGATGCCCGGCATCTTGGTCACCAACTGCTCAGCGCTAGCGTCGCGGTTTACCTTATAGGCATCGGCATTCATGCTCGTGGTATCGCCCTTTTGCTCTACCCGTTGCTGCACGCCTTCAATCTGCACCTCCTTGAGGTTGCGGCGACTTTCACGCAACACAATGCCTCGGATAAAAACAGGGCTTTCGCCCAAAGTGAAAGTGGTGTCGAAGGTGTCGAAACCGATGAAACGTACTTGAAAGCGGTAACGACCGGGAGCCGCCTCAAGTTGGAAGCCGCCTTGCGGTCCGGTGGTAGTGCCGTACACCTTGCTGCTGTCGGCCAAAGCACGCAAAACCACATTGGCAGCGGGGAGCGGCGTGCGGTCGGCAGCATTAAGCACCCTACCTCGTATAACCGACTGTGCCAGAACAACTTGAGCAATGAAAAGGAAAAAAATTGAGAGTAACAGTCGCAACATAGGCCTACAAAAAACGGAATTAGACGCACAAGGCCTACAAAGGTTTAACGCTCGACCTCATTTTTTTGCTCACGCCCTGTCGCGCTAAGGCGAATAGCAGCGGTATATTTGAAAAAAAAGCCATGTCGCAGGTCACAGAATTTAATGCCTATCGCGAGAAGATGAACGAACGTATTCTCGCTACCAAAAACAAGACGATTCAAAAAATCTACAATGTCGACCATACCACCTACCAAGATGGTGCTCTGCCCGCCCGCACCAAAGAACTGCTGGGGCTGGTAGCCAGCATGGTGCTGCGCTGCGACGACTGCATCCGCTACCACATCCAAGAATGTTACCGCTTGGGCGTGACGAGCGAGGAGCTGTATGAGGTTTTTGGCATCGCCAATCTCGTGGGCGGCACCATTGTGATTCCCCACACCCGCAGGGCCATTGAATTCTGGGATGCCCTACATGCCCAAGAAAACGACTGAGCACTGTGCGGTTCGCTACACAGCATCTACCGTTCATACCGCTAATCGTACTGTTGGTGCTCATCGAGTTGGGCAGACCGCCACACCGCGTTAACCTTGTAGCATGCATTCAACCCCACTAACCATGAAGAAGTCACTGCTGCTAGGTATCGGATTGTTCCTCCACCTTACCCTTGGTGCACAGGTAAAACCAGTGCGGCCCGTAGATCCGGTAAGGCCTGTTGACCCTGTGGCGCCGGTTGCGCCTGTACGCCCGCTGGGCGAAACTTTTGAGCTGCGCGGCAGCGGCGACGACTGCGACTGCCCCATGGCGCAAGGCGGAGGCACCAACGTTACCATCAGCGGCCCGCAAGACGGTCCGCATACCACCACCATTACCCGCAACGGAACCACCCTCAAAATGACCTACGAGGGAGAGTTTGCCATTAGCGACAACGATCAAGACGTGACCGTACTCAACGATGGCGGTTACTTCATGCTGCAAAAGACCGTTTTTGGCAGTAAGCACAAAGTAGAGATCCGCAACGAAAGCGGCCAGCAGGTGAAGCGCTACTGGGAAGGCAGCCGCGAGCAACCCTGGGAGCCCGATGGCCGCAAATGGCTCGCCGAGTTGCTGCCGGAGCTGGTCCGCAGCTCCACCATCGGCGCCGAGAGCCGCGTGAAGCGTTTTTACGCCAAGGGAGGAGCCACCGCCGTGCTCGACGAGATTAGTCAGCTCGAAAGCGACCACGTACAAGCTCACTACGGCAAGTTGCTGCTGCGATACCCACTGAATGCTCAGCAGTTTAATGAGAGTATTCGTCGGCTCGCCAATATTGTACGCAGCGACTATTACCTCGCTGGTCTCCTCAAAAGCAGCCTGCAAAAAGGACAATCGGCCGGCAATGTGGGCGCTGTGCTTGCTGCCACACAAAAGGTGAGCTCCGACTACTACCGCGCCGAAGTGCTCGACGCCGTGATCAGCCGCAAGACCCTGGAAGGCGACGACCTCAAGGAGGTACTCAAGGCTGCCACCGGTATGGCTAGCGATTACTACAAAGCCGGTGTGCTCGAGAAGTTTGCGCGTGCCGAAGGAGCCGACAAAAACCAAGTGGCCTACTTCGAAACCGCCAGCACCATTGCCAGCGACTACTACCGCTCGGGCGTGTTGAGTAAGGGTTTCCGCAACTTCTCACTCACCACTACAGGCCTATTTGCAGGCATGCAGGCCTGGGCCACCATGGGCAGCGACTTTTACCAGCACGAGGTGTTGATGCAGCTGGTAAAAACGCATAAGCTCACCCCCGATGCACAGAAATTGGTGCTCACGCCCATCGGCAGCGGCATCAGCAGCGATATGTACAAGCAGGAAGTACTCAAAGCTTTCGCACGCGGACAAAACATGAATATGGAAAGCGTAAAGCTGTACCTGAATGCCGCCAATACCGTGGGCAGCGATATGTACAAAGCCGAAAGTTTGAAGGCCCTCCGTCAGCAGTCGCTCGACGATGCCTCGCAGGTGGTTCTTTATGGTGCCGTGAAAGACCTCAGCTCGGATATGTATAAATCGGAAGTGCTCAAGCAGTACGCCGCGCTGGCCGCCAGCTCGGGTGAGAGTGCCCGTGGAGCCTTCAAGGCCGCTGCCAAGAGCATCACCAGCTCGCATTATTTTGGCGACTTAATGCGGAGTATCGACTAAATCCATGCGGGCGATTTACTAAATTGCCCGCATGGTCGTCACTACCCTCTTACTTCGTATCCGTATGGCACTTGCAGAAGTTCGTGGACTCCGACTGTTGGCCGGTATACTCACCGCCACCCTCTGTTTTTTCCTGTTGCAATACAGCGAAACCGAAAGCTGGTCGATCAACATCACCCAACTTCCGGGTCTGACCCTCTCTTTGGTTTTTGGCTTGCTGGCTGCTCCCCTGTTGGAGGCCTTCAACCACCAACTCGACCAAAAAATATCGTACCGCAGCCAATTTGGCTGGCGCCTGCTGTTGGGTTGGCTCAGCAGCATTTTCCTTCTGCTCACCGCCTTCCTCGCCAGCGTATGGCTGGTGGCCTATGCCCTGCCGGCGCTTTTCGACCCGTTGGTAGAGGCAGGTCCTAACGGTCAACAACTCCGGCAGGTGATTCTCAAAGCCTGCATCTTGCTGGCTATCGTCTTGTTCTTCGACCAGATCGCCTACACCTTGCGTTTCTCGTGGCACGATTACGCCATTGCCCGACTCACGCGCTACCGGCGCGAGAAGGCCATGACCGAATGGCGCTACCAAACGCTGAAGGCGCAACTGAGTCCGCATTACCTCTTCAACAACCTCAACACCATCAGTGCCTTGTTGCACGAAAAACCGGTTCAAGCCGCCCTGTTTATCCGCCAGCTGGCCGCAAGCTACCGCTACATACTGGCACAGCGTAACCGACTGCTAGTGCCCATGCAGGACGAGCTGAGTTTTGTGAACAACTACCTCAGTTTGCTACAGATACGTTTTGGCGAACAAATCAGGTTGCACAACAACATTGCGCCTACCGACCGGCGACAGCTGCCGCCATTAAGTTTGCAGTTGCTCATCGAAAATGCCGTGAAGCACAATCCTCCCTCGGCCGAACAGCCGCTACACATATGGCTCAGCATAGTGGGCGATGGGCGATTGGAGGTGCGCAACAATCGTCTGCCCGGCACCGGTGCCGACAGCTTCAGGATAGGGCTGCAGCATTTGCGAGAACTGTACAGCCTGCACCAGCGGCGTGCGCCAGAAATTAACGACGGCAACGAGTTTAGCGTACGTCTCGACTTATTTGCGGAGGCCGAGGCATGAAGAGCCCGCTAATCCAAAACCCGCTATTTCGTTTGCTGGCGCCAGTGGTGTTCGGCTTGCTGGTGTATTTGATGCTGCTGTTGCTCAACAATCAAGTAGGGCAGCTAAGCACTCTTTTCCGATCGCAGGAGATGTACATCTGCATACTACTGGCAGCGATGCAGTTTGAAAGTTTGCGCTTCCTGGTAGGTCGCAGTCGCCTAGGCGATGCAGGCAACGAGCGCCGCCGCTGGTGGCTGCTGGCTTTGGCCGGTAACGGCATCGCCACGACTTTGCTGCTCACCGCATTGTGGGCCTACTACGTTTACGTAATTGGCTTTGCCCCGTCGGGCAGCGAGCTGCTTCGTTTTGCAGGCCTCTACTTGCCTGGTGGGTGGTTTTACTTGGCCTTATACGGCAGCCAATTTTATTTGCAACGCCAAAATATGGCACAGCTCGAGCAAGAAGCCGAAGAGCTGGCACGTTTAGAAGAGGAATTCAACGATTTCAGTGCCGAATTACATCCTACACTTTTGTACGATGCCCTCGAACAGCTGCTCATACGCCTGCCCCATCAGTCGGCCGAGGCCGACCGCTACCTCCAGCTGCTGGCTAGCCACTACCGCCACCGGCTCATCAACCGGCAGGAGGAGGTGATTCCACTGAAATACGAGCTCGAGGCCGCGGAGACCTTTTTGGCACTGCTGCGCCCCATACGGCGGCAGCAGCTGGTACTTGTTTGCGACCCTTTACCCCATGATGAGCTGTTGTTGCCCCCCGGCGCAGTGTTTACCGCCATTTATTGGCTGTTGCGGCACGGCATCAGCGGCGAAAACGAGTCGCCGATACAGCTGCAGCTCGAAGGCCAGCAGCTTACCCTTCGCTGGGCGCAGCCCGGACGACTTCAGCCCGATGCCGAAAGCAGCTATGCCCTCGACCGGCTTGTACGTTCGTATCGCCGGCTGAGCAGTCAGCAGCCCGCAACCCAGCTGGGCGACAACGAAATTTGTGTTCACCTGCCACTCCTTCACCTCCACACCTGATATGCGTATACTCATCATCGAAGACGAACAGCCCGCCGCCGAACGGCTCGAAACTTTGCTCCGGCAGCTGGTGCCTGGTCTGCAGCTGTTGGCGGTGCTTCGCCGGGTCGACGAGGCCATCGATTGGTTTGCCACCACCACTGCAGCCCCCGAGCTCATCTTCACCGATGTGCAACTGCCCGATGGACTCAGCTTTCAGATCTTTAACCGCTTCCCACCGCAAGTACCTGTGATTTTTGTGACTGCTTTCGACCAATATGCACTCGACGCCTTTCGCGTAAACGGTATCGATTACTTGCTCAAACCCATCAATGTTACCGAGCTCGACCGTAGCCTGCAGCGCGCACGCAGCCGACAGCCCGCAGCCGCACAGCTCAGCGAGTTGGGCAAACAATGGGGACAAAAAGCTTACAAAAGCCGCTTCATGGTGAAACTTGGCGAACATCTGCGTGCGGTGAGCGTAGAACAAATCCTGTTGTTTTATGCCGAAGGACGAACAGTATTCTTGTACACCACCGAAGGGCGGAGGTTTATCGTCGACTTCACGCTCGACCAATTAGAAGATGCCCTCGACCCGGCTCGTTTTTACCGCATCAACCGCAGTTTTGTGGTAGCGCTACACGCCATACAAGAGGTGGTGGTGTATAGCAGTAGCCGCTTACGGATTGTTACACAACCTTCTTTTGCCGAAGAACTTATTGTGAGCCGCGAAAAGGTAGGGCCTTTCAAGAGTTGGTACGAAGGATAGGGAATTCAGTGCTCAAAACTGTAAATTCACGCCTGTAAAGCGTAGGCTTCAAGCCTTCCCTAACCCATGAAAGAGCATTATCAGCAGCAGTTTTCGGCCAAAGATTTCGTCAACGGGAAGTTGATCTTGGAAGGTTTATATGAAGCCTGTGCGTTTAAGGGATTGTCGTTAGAAGGGATTCGTTTGGCTGGACTGCGTTTTGAAGACTGTAGTTTTCTCGATTGTGATTTGAGTGGTTGCGATACCCACCAAACCGCTTTCCGCAACTGCGCGTTTAACGGTTGCAAGTTGCTGGGCTTTCGGTTCGACCGATGTAATCCGCTGGGATTGAGCCTCGCTTTTGATCGCTGCATACTCGACAGGGCGGTATTTACTGGGCTCACCCTTACCGGACTCCAGCTTAACCGGTGCTCAGTGCAGGAAGTCGACTTTGTAAATGCCAAACTAAAAAATGCACAATTCACCGCTTGCGATTTGCAAGGCAGCCTTTTTGTCCACACCTTGCTCGACGGGGCCGACTTTACCACTGCATTCAATTACCGCTTTAAGCCCGAAGAAAACAGCCTCATCAAAACGCATTTCAGCGCTGATGGACTTGCAGGTTTGCTTGTGCATCATGGATTGGTGATTAGCTAAAATGCCGATTTAATGCAAGCTTAAGGCGGCTCCTTTGGCAAAACACGCTAAAAAGGTTAGTCTTGTTGATGCGCCGCCTTATCCGCACGTTATTGCTCATCCTCTTGCCTGTTGCCGCAGCTGCACAAGTGCGGCCGTGGGTAGAAGCAATCACTTACGATGCGGCCATCGATAGCCCATTTAGCTTGGGTGGAGACGCGAACATCTACCAATACCACAACGATGGCTTGGGGGTGACCTTCCTTGGCGGTAGGCCTATGTTGCATGACGCTTTGCAAAAAGCTACGGCTCAATTAAAATTCGACCCCGCATTCGACGGCCTCGTGCGAATACGTTTTGTGGTAAACAAAGCTGGCGAGAGTGGCATGTTCCGAACCTATGTCTATACCGTTACGGGCGAGCAAGCCCACTTGCCTGCAGCCTTACTCAACCCCCTCGCCCAAGCCGTAAAACAGTTGAATGGCTGGCAACCCAAAATCATTCGCGATCAAACTGTGCATTATTATCAATATGTGATTTTCCGTATTCAAGGGGGTAAAGTCAGTCATATCTTGCCATGAAACGTATCTTCTTTGCCCTTTTGCTGCTCAGCAGTAATATTCAGTTACATGCCCAACCCAATTGTGCCGCATTACTATTCTACGGCGATACCGCTGCCTATGAAGCTTGTCAGTACCTCGAAACTGCTCTAAATGGCCACTATCAATACGAGGAGGAGTTTCAACGCATCTGCGATTCGGCACTGAGCATTTGTGGTCATTTCGCTTATGCCTGGCGCGAAAAAAGCACACCCTATGTAAAATCGGGTAATTTCCATTTGTGGATGAAGTATATGAACGAAGCCGTTCGTTACGATACCCTTGAGATGTTGCCTGCGAGAGCCAGTTGCCGAGGGAAGTTTTTTGCCGATTATGCAGGCGCCATCGCCGATATCGAACTGTTTGAACGCAAATATCCGGGTAGTTTGGCCATGGCACACAACGGCACCTATAGTTTGCACATGGTGAAAGCTTTGAGTTACCGTGCCCTCGGCCAACGCAATCAAGCCATCAGCACCGCCGAAAGCTATTTACGGACCTATCCCAACAACATTGGCATGTACGACCGGCTCCATTTAGGAGTAATGTACTTTGAAGCTGGTCGGGTACCAGAAGCGAAAAAACAGCTCGAAACTCAGCTAAAAGAAAGTGCAATTGCAGAGGCAGCTTATGCGCTTGCGAAAATTGCGAAAGCAGAAAAAAACGACGATTTAGCCAAAAAATACATTCAGCAAGCACGAGAATTATTCAACGCCGACCAGCAACTGTTCGACCCTTATCATTATCTCGACGATCAGCTCTTTGAAGCTGAGCTGGTAGAAGCCGAGCGCTGGTAAATTGTTTCTTTTAATGCTCAGCGTGTTCGGCTTCTGAGTTTGCAGGCATCACAAAATCTTTGCGTATTTCGGGGTGACGAATTTCACCTCCTGAATTACCTACACCTGCAGCCATAACCATGGCAACCAATGAAACGCCTAAAACAATATAGTTAAGCAGCTTTTGTTGCGCATGATTTTTCAGCTCGGCCCATAGGCCAATTGCCGACAAGAGCGCCAAACCACCAGCCATGAACAAAAAGATTTCCGCCTTTTCTTCGTGCTCGTGTATCAGGTCGTGCGATACCCCTTCAAGATGTTCCACGATTTCTTCGGCTTCTTCCCCAGTTTTGTTGGCCGGCAAGGCCGATACTCCGGCAACGATGAGCCCCACTAACGCCACGCGACGAATGAGGGTTTGATTGAGTAGTATGCCGGCTAGAAGGACAAAAATGCCAAATAAAATGCCGAGTATGGGTAGATGATTGATGAGCAAGTGAAGATGTGCAGCGTTCATGATTAGTTTTCTACTAAGCTAACGAATTAAAGCTTCGGCTATATGATTAATTCATCAACCTTTTTCTTGATTTAACCAAGGCAGCTTCAAAGCTAGGGTATTTCTTTTTTGCGCGGTCTCTGCAACGAAACGTCGGTGTGCTTCGGTATCAGGAAAACGTGGTCGATGGCGGCTGGCTAGCGTAAGCTCATACACATTTGCCGCTAGCTCGCGGGTAGCATCGTCCATACAGAGTTGGCTAAACTGCTCGAAGACGTATTGCGTGGCCGCGTGGTTAGGATGTACTAGGTCGATATCGTACCATCGGTGGTCGCGAAGTACGTCAATCACCAATTCGTAAGCGGGGAAATAATGGCAATCGGCTACTTCTTCCACCAGTTGGTGCACCACTTCAATGAGTCGTGCCTTGCTCCGGTTATTGTCGATAACGCCATCGCGGTGGTGCCGAACGGGGCTCACGGTGAATAGCACTTTCAGATTCGGATTAAAGTTTCGTGCGGCTTGAATTGCCGCCTTCAATTCCTTAAGCATGCCCTCAACCGACAGAAGCTGTTTGGTAAAGTTAGCTGACGGGGCGCGGTGGTTGTTGGCCACTGGCTGGGCACTATCGACCAATTGGTAACGAAAAGCTGAACCCAAAGTAAGCACTAGCCAAGTGGCCGATTTCAAGCATTGATGACCTTGGTGAATGGCTGAGTTGATAGCCTCTACAGCTGCTTCTCGGTTGGTATGACTAAAATCACTATGATGCTCCCAGCTGTTCCACAGTTCGTTGGCATAAAAAAGCCTCTTCATTGGCCATGATTCGCCTTGAGCCAGCATTTGGAGGTGCCGTGCTACAGCCGTTGGGTCGAAAACGATACCGGTGGGGTTGGCCAAGGTTCTAAATCCCCTTTCAGCCAACGCCGCTCCAATATTGGCCGTAAAGCACGACCCTATCAGTAAAAGCCGATCGTGGTGACCCATCGGCGCGCTCGACCATTGGTAGCGGAGTTCTAATTGTGTTTTCATGAGATAAACCTAAGACAGCCATTTCTTTTTGCCAACCAATCTTTGGAAGCAGCAATAGATGGATGCAAGATAAAGCCATTCTGGTGTGTTGGAGAATCAAGGTATGGCTTGCCTGGTCGGTCCAGGAATTCACAAGCGATGCAAAAAGCAGCTTCATATTAGCCACATCATGCTAGCATAGTACCCTTTTAGCACTTAATGGCAAAATCATCTTTAACTAAATAATTTAGGTAAACAAATAGTCGAAAAACTTACAGCAACACATGGAAAATTGCATTTTCAATCTATTTCAATCTATTTCAATGGTTTAAAAGCCAATTGATTCCGAGCTGTAAAGAAAGTGCACCTACTCTAAGTTCGTTTACACCTAAGGGTCGTAGGGGATGATAATAATTCAAAACTGCCTGCAATTCAATGTTTTGGTTCCACGCATAGGAAGTTCCCAAGCCAACATTAAGGTGGGAAAGGCTAATACCCTCTTTCCCTAATCGGGTTCGATTCACGAAATCCCTATCGGTATCCTCGAAATAATATTTGAACGATTCGCTCAGAACTACATTACCTAAAACTCCTCCTGCTACCTGAAAACGCCACATACGGTAGTCTAATAGGGTATATCGGAGCTGCATTGGCACCAACAAATGTGATGACATCACACCTATTTCATCTGGTTCTGTTGTCAAATTTGAATATCCTGGGAAAAGCAACTTTTGCGATTGTGAAACCAACGAAAGGTCGTCAATCTCATTTTTTTGTAAGCCATATTGTACCCCAGCTTCTAGTTGCCAATGGTGCCAATCTAGCTGAAAGGCTCCACCAACAAAAGCACCATAACGCGTGTCAAAATTGGCATAATCAAATGGAGACAGACCACTAAATCTCGGTCCAGCCGAAAAAAATACACTGGGTTGGTTTCGTTTGCTGTCGTCCATTTTTAGCAAATCCTCGTCGTGATAGGCTTGCTCCAAACTGTCGATCGTCATGGTTGAGTTTTCTGCCGCTGAACTTGGAACCAGACTCTGACTTTCTACTTTGGACGTAGTACTGTCATTGGCCCCTTTGTGTTGGTTAGTCGTTAGAAAAGTTGTCAGCGTATCATCAGTGCTTGCTTCATGAGGCTTGTGCTGTAGTAGGTCAAGCGAATTTTGCTGAACGGATGCGCTATTGGTTTGATTAGAATCCAAAGTAACATTGGAAGGCATCTCGGCTGAAGAAGTTGGGTACTTGGGGTAATTGTTGGGTAAATTAATGATTTGGCCAATAGCGGCTATTTTATCAGAAGCCCCAGCTTGGGCCAAAGCTCTTTCGCGCACATACAATACTATCGTATCACGAATTAAAAGTGTGTCGCGTGTCACCACCGTGTGCTGCACCACTACTGTATCACGATTATCCGCAACTACGCTCAATTGTTGAACATTGCTTCCAAACCAAGACCATGCAACACCAAAAAGAAGGCTGCTGAATAGGTAAGGCATCCACCACATCTTCCAAAATGCCCAGGTAGGTGCTGGAAAAGTATTGACATAACTTTTCCAATACGACTTTTTATACGGCACCTCGTAGTTCTCGAGCTGCTGACGGATTTTGTCTTCGAAAGATTCCTTCCCCATCATGCCCATTTTTTAGATGACCTATATTGCTCCAAAATCGACTGTTGGAGCTTCAGACGAGCTTTGTGATAATTTGACTTGGATGCCCCCTCGGTTATACCAAGCTGCGCTGCGATCTCTTTGTGCGAATAGCCGTCAATGGCAAAAAGTGAAAACACCAGTCGGTAGGCTGGACTCAACTGTTGAATCAAACGGATTAGCTCTTCTGCATGCAACCTGTCTAAGGTGTCGTTAATTTCTAATTCGAGCACATGTTCATCGTCTAGAAAGTCGGTTTCGGAGCTTATACGCTGCCGGAGATTGAAGTGATCGATGGCTGTATTCACCACTATTCGACGCAACCATGTGGTGAATGCAAACGAGGGATCGTAGCTTTTTAGATAGTTAAACATCTTAAAAAAAGCCTCATTCACGATTTCCAAACTGTCGTCTCGGTCTGCGCCATAGCGCATAGCCACCGACATTGCATAAGGAAAGGCCATTTCGTATAGACGATTTTGTGCACGTCTACTGCCCGCAATGCATTTATGTATGAGAGGAAGAAGGTCTTTACTTTCGTGCAGCTTCATGCTTGCGGCTTTACCTTTTGGGGGAAGGTCCAACAGCCTATACCTTCAAAATCACGAAAGGTTTCCTCGTGTCAGAAATTTATTTTTTGGCACCTCTCCAAAACAGCAAAATATCACCCCTTAAATCTCAGCAGGAAAGGAGCGTACTGCTGAAAAAAGACAAGCTTGTTGAAGCGTGCACAGCATTTGTATTAACCGCTTTTATCCTGATAAAACTTATGGCCATTATATCCTTGGATTTAAGACCAAAAAGATCAACCCAATTACATGGATTCATCTAGACCGTTCTTCTAAATCAACGCCCCTTTGCAACTCTAGCGAGTAGACCTGCGGCTAATTGTATTTCACTCGACTTTGAACCCATGTCATTAACCAGCCTGAACGCCGTACAACTATTTTTTATTACCAAGGCAACCAACAACGATTAACCTCCGTATAGGCCAGCAATAATCCAAACACGATGTTACGAAATTTAGTCTTTTCTCTTTTCATCACTTCGGCTTCGCTTCTAAGCTGCTCAAAAAGCGATAACCCTTTCCGTAATCGCGATGAATTCCGATACCAGCCAATAGCCGTGTCTGAAGTACCCCAGCAAGTCCTTAGCCATGCAGTAGCTACTTTCCCCACCGCAACGTTGTTGAGCGTAGGTAAAAACATCCATCTGGGCTTTGAGCTAAATCTCAACAATAAGTGGGATATGTATTATAGTGCACAAGGTGAGTTTGTTTTTAAGAACAACGACGACGATTCTGATCAGGCCATTCCTATTTCCAACCTTCCGCAAACAATCGTCGACTACATCAATGCGAATTTCCCTGGCCGAACAATCGTTTGGGCAGAAATCGACGACGACGAATATGAGGTATATCTCAGCGATGGTACCGAGGTGAATTTTGACCGCCGCGGTCGTTTTCTAGAAATTGACCGCGACCGCGATGCCATAAATCCAGCTAATTTGCCTCAGATCATCCTCAGCTACATCAGCACCAATTTTCCGAATAGCACCATCATCAAGGCTGAGTTAGACGATAACTTTTATGAGGTAGAGCTAAACAACGGCATAGAACTTTATTTTGATGCACAAGGCAATTTCTTAGGATTGCAGGTTGATGACCGTACCGTTGACGTCGCTGAATTGCCCACAAACATCACCATGTACGTGGGCCAAAACTACCCGAACCTGAGCATCTTTTCGGCCGAAATCGACAATAATAGGTACGAGTTGGAATTGTCGAACGGCATTGAGTTGTATTTCGACCTGAAAGGAAATTTCCTTTACGCAGATTAAACGTGTTACCGTACCCCACCAGCTTGAATGTAACCAAATTTTGATCTTTAAACTTTGAACCATAATATGCAACGTATCTTTTTTCTTTTATTCACTATCGCCACTTTGTCGGCGCAGGCACAATCAGAAACCCAAACTCTGCTCGGCAAGGGCAAATTAAACAGTTGGGGGGTCATGATTAGTCCCTCCTTACAAGCAGCGAGCATTTACGGCGAAACAACACTATTCACTCAAATGAAGGCCGGAGTGGTGCTCAACGACAATTGGACCATCGGCGGTTTTGGTGGTGTGACCCCGTTAGAACTTTATCCTGTTGGCTTGCAGTCGCAATTTGCCATTCCCACTGACTTTCGGCTCTACACCAGCGGCGGATTTATTGAGTACCACTTGCAACCGACCAAACTGCTGCATTTTGCTTTCCCTTTGTCCGTGGGCGGCATCCTGAACGACATGGACGACCGCGATTGGGGAGGCGGATTTGACCTCGATGACGATGGTGAAGACTTCCGCATTTTTGTTGAGCCAGGGGTCAATCTCGAGCTCAATCTGCATAAATATGCCCGTCTATACGCCGGGATGAGCTATCGCTTTCATGGGGGCAGTATTTACTCCGAAGGTCTTGCCGTACCATTTACAGGCGACTATCTTCTGATTAATGCTGGATTGAAATTCGGCGTATTTAACTTCAAAGACATTAAAAAGAAATAGTACAAAGAAGAGGTTGTTTACACGAATAAAAACCTGGGTGAGCGAGCCATTATTTTTGACATGACCCCAGTTCACTTTGAACTAAAATTTCATTGACTGGCACCTTATAAAACCCATTTGGAGACCCTACAACTAAACCTCGCACCGCTATGCCGCGGTGCGGGTTTTTTATTTGCTTCCACTCGCTTGCGGCAACAGGCCGCAGACTCGGGATTAGCTTCGCTGATCCCAATGAGGGGATCCTACAACTAAACCTCGCACCGCTATGCCGCGGTGCGGGAGGGATTCGAACCCCCGGTACCTTGCGGTACACTTGATTTCGAATCAAGCACATTCGACCACTCTGACACCTCTCCAGGATCGGGGTGCAAATATATCAAGGAAGATTGGAATTCAATAAATGACGCTTAATCCAAGCCCTGCCCCAACCAGACTTTAAATAAGTCTCCCTTTTACGAGCTAAAGTTCTATTTGGGAATTCTTCGTAGTGTAAAAGCGTCCATGGCCCTTTACCTTTCGTCCAACGATGCTTGCCTTTTTCTTGGTTATGTTCTTTAAAGCGCCGGTTTAAATCGGATGTTTCACCGATGTAAAGCTGCTTTTCAACATTCACGAGTATGTAAACAAAATGCATATACAATTCTTGAATACATTCGCCACGTGACGCAGCTGGCTGCGTACGTGGTCGCGTTTGCCGCAAAACGGCAGCACGCGAACCACTCTGACACCTCTCCAGGATTGGGGTGCAAATATATCAAGGAAGATTGGAATTCAATAAATGACGCTTATTCACGAACTATACCTTTTGGCACTAAATCTAAAATCCCATTAAATTACTTTAATAATTCAGGAAAAAACGCATCCAACAAGTTGTCAACCTAAAAATTTACTTGAAAGTTATGTAATATTGAGGCGCCGTGTTATCCACATGCGGCGTGTATAACCTCAACCGCTAAACTGTGACCCACCGAATATTGTATCGGCTGCTGCTAATTATGCTCTTAGCAGGGTTAGATGCAAGTGCCCAAATAGATTTCGATGGCATGTTGGCTGCTCCAGCCGACAGTCCACCTCGCGACCGCATGCTGGAACAGCGTATCGCCAACAGAATTGCAGAATATTACAGCCGAGATTTGTTTTTGGTACATGCCTGGGCCGATCCCGAAGAAGCCCGAGAGCTCAATGAGCGGAATATGGTTTTGCCCGGCATGCCGCTGCAACTCACCGACGACAACCTCCCCATCGAACCCGATGCGGCCAGAGGACCTCGCACGCTGCTCCTCTACCTCGATACCAGCTTTACCCCAAGTGACGTACGCTTTGTAGAGGTTTTGTTGCGGGGCATCGACAGTTGGGACCAAAGCCGTGGCGATAAAGTAGAACTTATCCCCATCGTTTTCCCGCGTAAAAAAGACTGGACCGACTGGCTCAAAGAATTGCCCAAAAGCGTAGCTACACCTCAGCCCGCACCACAACAGCCCAATTACCCGGTTTATTTACCATCCCCCGAAAAAGAAGATCCAGCCCCAGCGCCAATACCGGCCGAAACCATACCCATTTGGCAATGGGCTGTACTTATTGGTGGTTTAATTGTCCTCATAGGCATTTTTGTGTTGCTTGGCATGTGGATTCAAAAACGATCAACTCAAGAGCTCATTCGTTTGGCAACCCAGCCGCAACAACGCCCTGAGGTGTTTAGTCTGCATCCTGAACCTAAAACCGACACTGTAAGTACAGCTGAGCCGGTGGTAGTAAACACTTCGGGATGGGAACCCCATGCGGCACGCGACTTTGTGATTAGTCAAACCATTGGCGAGCCTGCACGTACGGCTAAAATATTAGAAGGCTGGTCGCGACAAGGCGAAGAAGGCCTCAAACGTGCCGCTGCATCGTTGGCAGCCAGTAACGACCAATTGCTGTTGCTCATGCGGGGCAAAATGGATGCAACCGCCGAAACCGCCATTTCTCAAGAGCTTCAACCGCTACGCACGCAGCAAAAAGAACAGTTTGCTGATGCCCTCATTGCATTGGCCAACGCATTGTCGTACCAAGGTCGCGACTTGGAGCCGGTGAACCATTTTGGATTTTTATCGCAGCTCGACGATCAGTCGCTCATGCATTTATTCAAAGAGGAGGCACCACGTTTGGTAGCGCTTCTCATTGCACAGTTGCCCACCGACCAGGCCAAACGTTTACTCCGCCAATTCGATGCACCTACACGTTCGCAGGTATTGGTGAATTTGGGCAGTATCAGTCAACTGCCGTTGAGTCTGTACCAAGAAATAGGTCAGCATTTCGCTCGCAAGGCGATGGAGGTTAAGCGTTTGCAAGGTCTTCCGTTTGATGGCCAACAGGTGCTTGTACAATTGCTCGAAAATTTCGACGAAGACGAGCAGAACAACATCATCGAACACATGGCCATTAGCGACCCACAGCAGGCCGAAACCACCAACAAACGCCTCGTTCGTTTCAGCAGATTGCGCGACTACCCAGCCAATGTATTGCAAAAGGCTTGGCTCGAAGTGGATACAGAATTGATGGTACAAGCATTGGCCGGACTCGACAAACAAATTGCTCGTCATGTATTGAGCACCCGCGCCAAACGCGAACGCGACCTCATATTATCAGAGCTGGAAAACGAAGCAGACATATCGCCCGCACTCACCAGCAAGGCAAGGAAACACATGCTCACGCTCCTGAAAAACTACTTAAAAGAACAACAATGGTCCGCCTGATTTTCGCTCTAAGCCTTTGTTTGTTGTCGTGGGAGGTACTGGCTCAAGATACTCCACGTCCTTCCGATGCCCAGGTATTGCGCATACGTTCTGTTGAGCGCATCATCAGTCAGCTACGTGAAAGCCTCCCCACCTATTCCGAAGATTGTCAGCGTATCGCCTTGATGATGCCCGATTTTAAGGAGAAGAACGTAAGCGCTGAAGAGGCCATGCTCATTCGTAATCAGCTTGCCCAGCAAGTTCAAAAAACGGCTTTTACGGTGGTAGACGTTCCCGAATTCCACGAATATCGACTTACACGGGTTTTTAGTTCCGATAGCGGCTTGCTGTATCAGCGGAATTCCCCCACACGCTTACTGCGAACCAACTCAGAAGCAACCGAACTGCTGGTAAAAAAGCACAAACTCGACGGCATCATTTACACGCAAATCACCTATGATTCACTCATTGGGCATACCGTTAGCATGCAATTGGTGCAGCAACGTTCGCGCGAGATAATTTGGAACCGCACCTTCCACGCCAATATAGGCATGGTCAGAGCACGAGAAAGCCAACATCTCGTTGCCTTGGGAATGGGCATGAATAGCGTGCGCTTCGTGAATGGTCTAGGAGGATACCGCGTAGCACTTCCCAGTGTACATATCCGATGGATGTGGCGCCAACCCGTCAATGAGGCCCGTACGGTGAACTTGTTTACACTCACCCAGTTCAGCATGTACCAAGCAAACTTTAAAGCCAACGACAGCTTGAGCTTTAATTTTTGGCGCCCTGTTCCTGAACTTGGGCTCGGATATTCACTTTCCTTTTTGAATAAAAAGAATAGTAGTGATTATTGGTTCGAGGGATATCAATCGTTTACACTACATTTTTTCAACCGTATGCGAACTAGCATCAACCAGGGTTTGTCGTTCAATTTTACGCGAAATCTGGTAGTGATGGGCGAAGTAAGCTTCATAACGGGCGCGCCTGAGTTGCACAACTATAACAATGTGGTCACTTTAAATCAGTTTCAGTATGCAGTACGGCTCAACTACCGTTTTTAAGTTGATGCTGCTGCTGCTACTAGCAGCCGCATGTGCCAAAAAGTCTACGCCCGAGGCCGAAGTCGCTCCCGTTCGTCGTACTGTGGTACAGAAAAAAGGACCTGAACCTTTACGGATAAAATACTCGAACCAAACCACCCAAATGGATCTTGCCTTGGAAATGGAAGATGAGGTGATTGTGGAAATGCGCGGCATTCGGCTAGATTCAACACAACTCGTTGCTGACAGCACCGTTCTCGCAAATCAGCAGCAGGAACAACAAGAACGTCAGCTTTTGAGTGTGCAACGCGCGCTCAAAAATTACCGCATGGCGCAGGAGGCCTTACTCCGCAAACAATACGACAAAGCCATGCTATATATCGATGCTTGTTTGCTTGAAGGCGAAACCGCTGAAGCTTTGGCTTTTAAGGGGTCGGTTTTTTACCTGCAAGGCAATAAAGTGGAGGCCAAAAAATTGTGGCAGAAGGCTAGGCAACTCGACCCTGATATGCCCGATGATGTGTATTACGAAACCCGAAAAAACTGATGCGCTTCTCCATTTATACAACCGTTGCTGCACTTCTCTCCTTTGTATTGGTGATTCTAGGTGCACTCGATACGGGTGAGGTAATCGACATTGATGGATATTTACCGGCCACATTGAGTGGAATGACCTATTTAAACATTCCAAGCTTATTCATTGTATTGGGTGGCGTACTCACGGGTACTTTTGTGATGTTTCCATTCCATTCGGTATTGAACACGCTTGGCGCCGTGCGGTATTTATTTAGTCACAGCAATACCAAACGTTCGGTGATGTACGATGCTACCAACAGTTTGCTTGAAGTTACCGCTGCCTACAAAAAAGATAAATCCAGCTT
Organism: Chitinophaga pinensis; assembly: GCA_943369355.1. Lineage (GTDB taxonomy): Bacteria > Bacteroidota > Bacteroidia > UBA7662 > UBA7662 > UBA7662. The sequence continues at coordinate 365,230 of CALRMX020000004.1, forward strand.
CCGCGATAAGTTGCGTACTACTTTCAACGACCCCTACGTGCTTACCTTGGAAGAATTGCTCGAGACCAACTACCCGGCAGAAGAAATGCGGAAATTGGGAGAATCGCGCATAGAAAATAGTTTTTCAACGAATACCACGCAGGCCGACATATTATCGTCGATGGCTACTTCGGCACCAGCATTTGGCATGCTGGGAACCATCTTAGGCCTCATCGCCATGCTTCGCAATCTCGAAGATCCCTCAGCTGTAGGTCCTTCGTTGGCTGTAGCCCTAATTACTACTTTGTATGGCGTTATCTTCGCCAACCTTGTATTTCTTCCTCTTTCAAAAAAAATAAGGGCACATGCCATGCACAATTTCGAATGGCAAACCATTGTCCTCGAAGCCTTTATCATGTTGCGCGAAAATCGGTCGGGTATGTATATGAAAGACCGTCTTTTTGCCCTCATCGATCATCAGCAAATAGCAGAACCCGAAGAAAAAGCGGCAAAATAGCAGAGGATCATGCGGATTTTGAAGCCCCAGAACGAAGATGAACAGAACTGGTTGATTACCTACAGCGACCTGATTACCCTCGTTCTTTGCTTTTTTGTGATGCTGTACACCACTGCTGAAGTAAAAGTGAGTGTTTGGGACGAGCTAAAGGCTGGGTTTAATGCCGAAATGAAAAAGCAGCAGCGTCCGAAAGATTACCTCAAGCAAGCGGTAAGAGAGCTGGACAGCTTACGCAGAACCTTACCCGATTCAGATGCCTTTGTGCTTCAGTTAAACAAAGAGGGTTTGGAGATTAACTTCGTCAGTAAACTCCTTTTCCCAAGTGCCGAAGCACAACTGTTACCCGAAGGTGAACAGGTACTGCGTCAGGTGGCCGGGCTCCTTGGACGTCTCAACGACCGTCCATACGAGTACGAAGTTCAGGGCCATACCGACGATCTGCCCATCAATACGCCCATATTTCCATCGAATTGGGAGTTAAGCTCAGCACGAGCAACTACGGTGGTTCGCGCTTTGATTGCCTCAGGTTTAGATCCAGAAAAATGCCGTGCTTCGGGTTTTGCCGAAACCCGCCCTGAATTGCCCAATCGCGACCCTAAAGGCGTGGCAATACCCGAAAATCAAGCCGCCAACCGCAGAGTGGTCGTTTTGGTGCGTCGCTAAACATTATTTACCGATCCGAAAACTTGCGCATCAACAGCTCCATCGGTCCGTGTTTGAAGCTTTTTAGCCAATAGTAGCTAATCAAACAACTTGCTGCAAAATATACCGAAGCGAACAGAAGTATGATTTGGGGCTGCACATAGTGCATTTTATCTGTTCGGAAGCCCAAGTCGCTATCGGTGAGGAACGCAAGCAGCGGTAATCCCAAAAGAATGTGCGATAAATAGTGCGTTAGCGTCATCTGGCCAGTTGAGGTGAACAGCTGAACCCAACGATATTGGTTCACATACCCACTAATTTGGAGAAATAAAGTAATGAGCATCAATCCTGAGCCCATGGTACTGAGTATAAACGGAAGAAATGGAGGCAAGTAATCGGCCGAGAAAAACAGCTTCATCTCATTGCTTAAGGGTACTGAAGCCGACCAGATTTGAATTCCCCAAGTGATAGAATACAAGAAAAAACCAATACTAAATATGCGTAACCGCAAACGAAAAGAGTTTAAATCTAATCTTCCAAGATACATGCCTACCATGAAGTAGGCTAGCCATGGAAAGATTGGGTTCCAGCCATTGTAGAACGTATTCCGTACAAAACCCTTCAAGGTCCAGAAGTCGAGGTATTGTAAAGTTTCAAAATCCCAACCCGTTTCGAAAGGCAAGACCAAGGTCAATAAATGAAATACTAATATTGCTACACTAGCTGTAAATAAGTAGTAACGTTTATTCACGAATAAAAGCAACATGCCGATGTGCATATAACCTCCATAAAAATGAAGAATATCGGCAGGCCACCAGTTATACAAAAGCAAACCCAAACAAAACAAAAACAAAGCTCTTTTATTCACTACCCCCACTAATTGTTTGCGTTCCTCAAAGGTATAAGTAGCTCGATTACTCATGAGTGCGATACCCATGCCAGCTAGTAAAACGAAAACCGTACTTGAATTGCCACTAAAAGCAGCTAAGGTTTTGGCCCAAAACGATTGATCGTGGTAATTCCCAAATACTACATTGAAGTTGACGATAAACATGCCGAAAATGGCATAGGCTCGGGCTAAATCGAATCCGGCAACTCTGGACTTTGAATGCATAAAAATTACTTTTAATGCACCAAAAATCTCCGTTGGTGTGACAGAAACCTTTGACCTAAATCAAATAATCATAGCCTAGCCCGAATTCGACTGAGCGTTTCAAGAGTTACACCCAAATAGGAGGCAATATGCGTGAGCGAAACTTGCTGCACGATATGCGGGTGGCTTCTGACCAATTGTTTGTAACGGTCTTCTGCATTCAAAGTGCGCAGTTCAAGTAATCGGCTTTCAAGCCAAAGCGCGTGATATTCGGTCAATAACAAGTCCAAAACCACCAATTTGGGGTATTTATTCTTTAGCAACTGAAAACCGTGGTAATCTAACTGAGCAACCACAACCTCGGTAACTGCTTGGATGTACTCCTTCGATGGTTCTTGAAGGGTGTAAGCAACAAACGAAATCGCCAAATCGCCCGGGAACAACAAGCCTGTTGTTACTTCTTTTCCATCGTTCAGGTAATATTTACGTACAATTCCCGCCTCGATATCGAAGCTGCATCTTCCCTGCTCATCTTGCTTTAAAAGATATTCACCTTTTCGATACGTCTTTCTAACAGCAAGTTTTTGGAGTTCCTCTCGGGTTTCAGCATCGAGCGACTGGAAGTACTCTTCTATCTTTTTGAGTTGTTGTTGCATGGTATTATGCAACTAAGGTGATTTGCATTACCGAAGGTACCGAAAAGCACATAGCGAAACTCAAAACAAAAGCCGATTAAATTCACAAACCACTTTCGCAGCGTATTTGTACTGTACCACGGGCGTAAACATAGCTGTGACAGCGTCCTACCTTGGTACTTTTTATAGAAAACGATGCTTAACCATCCTCATTCAAGAGTTCAGCAAAACGTGTCTTTATCCTAACCGTATAAGAAGCTAATGCGTCAAGGAGGTATTCTTGCTGATATTAAACTTTCCACTCGCCTTCATTGCACCGAAGCCCCCAGCTACGTTGATGAGGTTGTCGTAACCACGTGCTTTTAAGATAGAGGCAAACACCATTGAGCGATATCCACCTGCGCAATGTACATACCAGGTTTTGCTTTTATCTGCCTTGAGCATGCTCTCGTTAACGAAATCGAGTGGTGCATTAACGGCATTGACCAGGTGTTCGCTTAGGTATTCACTTTCCTTACGAACATCTAGGATATCGATTTCGGGATTGGCCGATTCAATAGCCGAAAACTCTTCGACTGTGATACTCTGGATGGTTTCAAAGGCACGACCAGCTGCCAACCAACTGCCAAAGCCACCTTCGAGGTAACCAATGGCGAAATCGTAACCTACACGCGCCAAACGAGTAACTACCTCTTCTTCGCGGCCTGGTTCGGCAACCACTAAGATATGTTGACGAATATCGGGTATCAAGGTACCCACCCAAGGAGCAAACCCTCCATCGATACCGATGTTGATGCTACCTGGGATAAAGCCTTGTGCAAATACTTCTGCCTTCCGGGTATCTAGAATAAGGGCATCGGTTTCGTTGGCTGCGGCTTCAAATGCTGCTGGTGAAAGAGCTTGCGTGCCGCGCTTCAGCACTTCGTCGATGCTGTCGTAACCTTTTTTGTTCATTTGAACATTTAATGGGAAATAAGCAGGAGGCGGCATCAGGCCACTGGTCACTTCTTTCACAAATTCATCCTCAGTCATATCGGCACGCAGTGCGTAGTTGTTCTTTTTCTGGTTCCCGAGCAGGTCGAAGGTTTCTTTACTCATGTTTTTACCACAAGCTGAGCCGGCACCGTGGGCTGGATATACCACCACGTCGTCGGGCAAAGTCATGATTTTAAGCCTGAGCGAATTGTAGAGCAAACGTGCAAGATCGTCTTGTGTAAGTTCGCTTTTTGCTGCGAGGTCGGGACGGCCTACATCACCTATGAACAAGGTATCGCCTGAAAAAATGGCTATTTCTTTGTTGTTTTCGTCTTTCAATAAATACGTAGTGCTTTCGAGGGTATGGCCAGGAGTATGCAACACCTTAATGGTGAGCTTGCCTACTCGAAGTTCTTCGCCATCAGCAGCCACATGAACATCGTATTCGGTATGGGCATTCGGGCCAAATACAATTTTTGCTCCTGTAGCTTTGGCTAAGTCGAGATGGCCAGAAACGAAGTCGGCATGGAAATGCGTTTCAAGCACGTATTTAATCTTTGCTCCCGCTTTTTCGGCCCGTTGCTGATAAGCCGTTATTTCTCGAAGTGGATCAATAACCACGGCTTCTCCATCACTTTCAATATAATAGGCTCCTTGGGCAAGGCAACCGGTATAAATTTGCTCAATGGTCATATGCGGAAGATTTTAGATGAATCAGAAAATTAAAGATAAGGTATCGGTCGAAATACACCTGAAAACGAAGTTCTAAAACATGAAGTTCAATTCAACGCAAGAAGTTCAGCTAAGTAGTCCCAGTTCTTTGACAAGAATGAATACGCCCATGACAAGCACAAACCAACCAAAGGCTTTTTTCAGTTTACTGCCATCTATTTTTCTTGACAGGTAGTTGCCTCCAAAAATTCCGGCGATGGCTATTCCACTGATGCTAAGGAGCATGGTCCAGTCGATAGCAAGATGTCCCAAATCGCCAGTAAAACCAATAAGCGATTTGGCTGCTATGATGAGTAAGGAGGTCCCTACCGCCATTTTCATGGATAAACCGGTGAGTAAGACCAAGGCAGGTATGATGAGAAAACCTCCACCGGCACCAACCAAACCGGTAAGTGTTCCTACCACTGCTCCTTCGAGTAAAATGAGACCATACCGATATGTTCCTTTGGTTTTTGGCATGGCGGGCCTAGCATCGCGTATCATAGAAACAGAAGCGGCCACCATGAGCATCGCAAACAACAACATGAGGAAGAGTGGACGAGTGAGCTCAAAAGCACCAACTGTAAATAGCTGCTCTGGGATGGCAGGAACCAATAAAGCCCGTGTTAGATATACGGCAACTATGCTTGGAGCTCCAAAAACTGCCGCAGTTTTCAAGTCTACCAATCCTTCTTTGTATTTACTCCAACTGCCCACTAGGCTGGTTAAGCCAACGATAAACAGACTGTAAGCAGTAGCCGCTACGGGTTCAACTCCCAACAGATATACGAGTACAGGAACAGTAAGAATAGATCCACCTCCTCCTATCATGCCAAGCGACAACCCAATCAATGCTGCACTCAGGTATCCGATAATTTCCATGTGTTGAATTTCGTACAAAATTTGCAGTTGCATTCGACTTGAATTGTGACTTGGGTTACGGAAGTGCAACTAAAAGCAGGTGTTCATCTTAATCTTCAGAATTAATGAGCATATCATTTATCTAATTCTACCAATTTTCTCCAGGTATCAGGTTTACCACTCATCAAGATGTATATGCCCGAATCACCCGAAATTTGGCTAACGAATCAATTGTATTTCTTTTCGAAAGACTTTCCACGTACTTGTTTCGCCTCGGTATTGCAGTACAACGAGGTAGTTTCCTGCCGGACAAACTTGACCGTTGACGTTACCATCCCAATAATGTTCAAAATTAGTTGTACTAAAAACTTCTTGGCCCCAACGATTAAATACTTTCAGCTGAAGTTGGTCGGCACCCAATAAAACATAGGATAGCCTTTCGTTGACGCCATCACCATTGGGAGAAAAGATATTGGGGAAAAGGAGAACTAGCGGCTCATTGACCCGAATCACCCGAATAAAACTATCAACACAAGCTGTAAGACTGTCTTGTACTACTAGCTTAATTGCTTTATTCCCTCTACGTTCGAACGAAATTTGAAGGTCTTTGTCCATGGACACAGTAACACTATTGGTGTCCCATCGATAAGCAGTTGCGTTGACACTGTAGTTTATTCCATTTAGGAGTTCAAATACCTCCAAAGTATCTCTAGTCAGTGAAAAGTGCGCTTTTAAAGGCCTAAGCGTTAGTTGTATTGGTTGACTTGCAAAAATGCTATCACAAGAACCAAATTGGTACCGAGCAAGTGCTCTGTACTCTCCTGTTCTGTTTACCAACCTTACGCCCCCTTGGGTTTGTCCGATTGAAGAACCGTTGAAAATCCATTCAACTTGTTGAGGTGGTGGAATAACTTGTAAGGCAACTACACTATCTCTACATAAAGATGCATTCGGATGTAATTGTAAACGTGCATCCGGGAATTCGTCTTTTGAAAACCGTATGGTATCGCTCAGCTGACGACAACCATTTGTATCGATAGCTAAGCAATAATATGATCCAGTATCGGATATACTCAAGCTGGTACCTGAAGATAATACCAAAGCAGAACCTAAACGGTACCACGAAAAAGATACTAAATTCGAATTCAGCACACGTAAATCAACGGTATGCCCTTCGCAAAAAGAGGTATTGGAAGTGGTGTTGAGACTTAATTGGTAAGGAGGAAAATTCCGTACTTCTAGCACATTAGTACTATCGTTAAAGCAAGGTGAGCCTCGGTAACGCAAATAATAACGACCAGGTTGGTGTATTCGTAAAAAGGTATCCACGGCATTGGCTATTGGAACGCCATTCCGTATCCATTGGTAGCTCATGCCTAAAATCCTAGGGACCGCTATTAGCAGTGTGTCGGTGCTACATTTTCTTAAACTATCGGGTAAAACACCTTTCGGATTAACCGCCGAGGCATCACGCACAAAAATAGAATCTACATAAGTTGAGCATCCTGGGATGGTCATTTCAACGATATACCAACCTAATCGTGCTGTATTGTACATAAACGGCCTTGGATTTTGCAAAGTATCGTTGAAGCCATTTGGACCTGTCCACCGATAATGTGCCTGTGGGTAATACGCAGCGCTAAGTTTTACGGAATCACCCATACAAATTGGACTATTCACATCAATACCCGTGGCAAATTCGCTGAAGTTCGAAAAATAAGCGTACCTCGCTTGCGAATTGGTACCACCGTGTAATACCGCCATTTGAAATACATCGCTAGTGTTGCGAACCAGTAGAGCATTATTTGCCGCCAATATTGAATTTGGAACTAAATAGCGTGCAACTAGCCAATTATTGCCGCCTCCAGTAACTGGCAAAAAAGTTGAAGCTGGAATTAAGTTTGGTACTCCATTCAAAAGAAAGTTTGTTTCACCACCACGATTAACTGTTAAAAGAATTATGAGCGTATCGGTTCCTGAACGAACAACACCCACTTCGGGTGAACCTGTACAATACACAGGTGGGAGCTGCGCAGCTCCCATTTGGCAACCAATACCCGATACATGAAATACTGATATGGGCTCGTTTGCTGAGATAAATACATTTGGACTATCTAGTGCGAAAGTAAAGGTGGACCCTGCCTGTGGTAATGTAACAAACGGTGTTGAATTAGCGCGCAAGTAAACACTTGTGTTAGGGGCGGTAGTTGTAATACTAATCAACTCACCCAGAGCCGATAATCCTCCATTCACAGCAATATAACCTCTTCCTAGATTCTCAATTGGTAATATTTGATCACCAATAAGCTCTAGGCAACCAGTACCAAATCCGATAGCATCTTGTTTAACAGTTATCGCTATTGGATGATTACTCGAAACATAACTTCCAGCCGGAATCTGTGCTCCAACGGTAGTATCCGAAACAACGCTGTAGGTTTGCCCTTCATGAAGTAAAACTTGAAACGGAACCCCTGCTGCATGACCCAACACATTTACTGAGGGAGTGATTGAAACCAAGGTACTATCGCGTGTAGCTACTATGTCGAAAGAAGAATTTGCTCCAAGTATAGCTGCTCGGTCGGGATAAAAGAGATTTTGCATGGGTATTCGGAATGCTGTACCCAAGGCATTTTTACCCTTTAAGCTGAATATTTCCGCATTACACCCACAACTACCTCCCCCAACTTCCCAATAAGCATTTATTCTCTTGTCGGACCAGACGTATATGCCCCATCTCTGAATCTGATTAGGCACTTTTAATTCCAAAGAGTCAATAAACGGAGTCAAATCAATGGTCACCGTTTGGTTTGGCGCTATACTTCTTACAATGGAAGTAAACCAGTTTACCCCCGGCACCCTTACGTGTACAAAGGCACCTTGAGCATGAGCGGTTAAGCGAAGTAAGATGGGTCTATCCCGTTGATCGGTAGTTTGTTCCACCTCTGGAACAGCAAACCAAAACAAGGTGTCGACCTGTCCATAGGTTTGTGTATAGGAAAAAAAGATGCCTAAAAGTACAATCCATCTTTTCATGCATCTAAACTACATACTAGAGCATTAGAAATGTCATGAAATTAACACAAAACACGTTTAAGGCAATCAAGCTGTGTCCAAATTCACCTTACTTATCCCTTAAAGTCTCCCAAACCACATTCACCCGGCGGTTACGCGATGCAGGAACGCCGAACATCGTTACAGAAGGGCCAGTTCCCTTTGTTTTCACTTTCCGCTTTTTCCGTTCAAACAAAGGAAAATATTCATCACTAACAATCAGCTGTCCGTTGTCAATATATTTTTTGAGCGCTCCTTGATTCCAGTTTACGATGTAGTTTTTTAATACTGCGCCGCGTTTAAGTGCCAATTCCTTATTGAACTTTTCATATACACTCTGCGATGTATAAACACCCATATACACCTTGATCTTTCGTCCGGCTCGGAGAGTAGAATCCAATCGAAACGGGAAAAGCTCCAATTCACGCATTCCACGTTCAATATCAACAAACAAAGCGTCTAGCTCGGGCTGGCTGCTCGAAGATTTAGCGTAGTATACATGTTTCCCCTTTAAATACCCTTTATAGTAATTAGAATAATCTCTTAAACTATCACGCAAATTCATTTCTTTACCCGGCTCACCATTCTGAAAAAACACCGTTAAAAATCCCGAAGTACTTAATACAGGCTTTATTTCTGTCAACTTAAATTTAGCAGTCATGATGCCATTAACGGTATCAAAACTAGCCTCCTCATGAATGTCGTAATATCCATTACATCTTATTGACACATTCCACGAGGGATATGGCTTTAGAAAACTGCCTAAATCCACAATACCACCTATTATATCTACCACAGTTGAATCCCCAGAAATTGAGTTTCTCGCAACTAGATGTATGGTATCCTGCTTGGTTGTAGAAGTACCTGAGTGTCTATCAACTTCTAATCGAAATGCCATGGGGATTTCTTTGGGTTTTCGAATGAAAGTGTATAAATCGTCATTGAATTTTTCTCCACTTCTATTTGTGGTATAATAGCCTTTGACAGAATCTGACCATGTAATCCCGAAATCATCATAAACAGAGTTGATTGGCTCAGGTAATAATCTTCTTTCACCGTCCTTAAATTCTACGATATCTAAACCACCATAATTATCTGCGTCATTGGTTACGTAATAGAGCGTGTTATTTGGTCCTATACTTGGGAAAACTTCATCGTAAGCAGAATTGATATCACTATTCAGCAACTCAAGGTTTCCCCATCCAGGTTTCAGCCATTTTACACGATATAGGTCAAAACCCCCTAAACCATTGGGCATGTTGGACGAAAAGTATAAATAATCACCTGATGAATCGAAACACGGATGTTGGGTTGAATATTTTGTCGAGTTAAATATAAATTCTTGCGGTTCTGACCAAATCTGATTTACTCTTTGATAAACTTCCAAATAAAGAAGTTGTTCTCCCTTTGCATTCAGCGAACTCCTATTTTTTGTTGTTACCAGTATGCTACTGTCCTTCGAGATAACCAAAGGCCCCTCGTGTAAGTCAGAACCAAATCCCCTTGGAAACCCAGCTATTGGATAAAATTTACCCAATGTATCTGCGAGATAAAATTTCAAATATGGAAGACCTGTAAACTCATAAATGGGCACTTTCTTTTTCTTCGATTCAAAACGACTCGATGAAAACAAGATTTTTCCGTCTTTATAAAAAGGCATTAAATCTTCTTGAGCTGTATTAAAAGACACCGGATAAACCTGGTATTCCCACTCATTTATTAAAATATATTTATTGTTTATATTTAGAAGTGGCGATTTACTTGTTTGTTGAGCACCTGCATTTGAATACCTTTTCTTTTGCACTAGGTTTAAATCGCGTTGGGTTTTATATGCCAGGTCATAATATAAAAAAGCACTATCCATTTTATCCATTGAGTAAAATAAATCAGCATAATCCAGAATACTTGATGAATCTCCATTTTGAAGTTGAATTCTGTAAGCAGACAAATCCTTGATCCTCCTTTTCGGATATTTTAAGTCAGAAGAAGGTTGCGCGTCAACGGATAAAAATAGCGTCAACAGCTGCAGCAATAAACCAATTCTTTTCATCTCAGGCTTACATAAAATATCTAGGCGACCGGATGAACGGCCGGAACTTAGATTCCCAATAAAACCTCAATGCGAATTCATGGGTGTGAAGTGACCCTTGTTGGATAGCGTTAATTGGAAATTCGAATTGATATCCCAAATACCACTTTTCTGAAATTCTATAACCTGTGAGTAGACCAATAGAATTAGATAATCGGAACATCGGCCCAAAATCATACTTATTTTGATATTTGAATATCGCATGCAAATCCAGTTGAGCCGGATTGCCAATTCCTTTTCTCAACATACAGCTACTCATTAATTCCCAACCGTCAGCTAATGGAAAAGTAATTCCACCGTAAGCAAACATACTCGTTGGCAATACGGAATAAATTGGCATACCAATATCCACTGTTCTGGTAATAGCTTGTGGTACCGCCACACCAATAAAAGCCTCTTTTGAGTAAAGCAAGGCTCCAAACCCCAAATTTCCTGCAAAACCAGAAATTAAATTTCCATTCAAATTGGGATCGCCATATTCAATATTTCTGAGGTCATCAAAATTTGTTGAAGTATTCGTGCCTTTTACTCTTATTCCCGTAGATAGCGCCCAACCATTCTCAATACGTAAGGTATAGGATACGTCCATCTGAATTTTCGTTTCAGTAATTGGTCCAACCTTATCCTGATAAATTCCTACAGCGCCACCTAATAAACGGGCTAATTTAAAATTCGCAAAAAACGAAGTGGTTACAGGTGCTCCTTCAAATCCAACCCATTGGTTTCGGTGCAAGAAACCTGCTTGATTATCTTCAAAAACTCCTGCTTGCGCGGGATTTATTATAGTGCTATTAAAGACGTACTGACCAAAAAATGGATCATATTGACCCTCAACGACCATAGTAAATACTGTCCAATTCAAAAAAATTAATAACAAATGTCTTTTCATAATTAAGATTCTTTACTATCTCGATAAATACACGTAACCCGTAAGTGGCCGTAAGCCATCACCCAAATCAACTACGTAGAAATATGTTCCATTTATTAATGGTCCATTAAAATTGGTATTAGAAATTCCTTCAAATCGGTTTTCATAAGGCTGTTGTTCAAAAACCAAACTACCAGCTCTGTTGAATAGGCTAACTTTTGTGTTAGGATACTTTTCTATTCCTCGAATGAAGAAGAAATCATTTATGTTGTCCCCGTTCGGGCTAATACCTTGGGGAATTAGCACTTCGCATTCGCGCAAATCAACTACCAAGGTATCAATTCGATTACAATAGCCCTCTTGCTCTATTCTCACCGTAATGAAACCGAAACCATCAGGGCCTAAATCCGGCACTATGAGCATACGACCAGTACCTATAACTTCCAAAGAATCATACCAGGTTACCTGTACAGAATCAGATGCCATTATTTCGATCCGGCTTCCTTCACATACATCTCGCAAATTAGGAAGGGAGTACTTAACAGCACTCTTTCGTTCTATTTTCGTAATAATTAATGAATCACATCCACCAGCTGCTATTAAAGTGTCCACATAAGTACCAGGCAAAGTCACCGAGTTTCCATTCGGAAGAATATGGCTTTCTCCTTCACATAGTTGAATCACCAAGGCAATTTCCTTGCGGCTAGTAACTTCCAAATTGAGTATCACCACAGAATCACAGCCAAACCTATTTATTAAGTCGACATAATAAGTGCCTGATAGACTAAAAGTGCTATCACCCACTGAAAACTGTTCACCAAAACATATCACACGATTAAGATGAACCGTGTCAGGTGTATTTACAGTTAATTGCAGAACAACTAGAGAATCGCAGCCAAATTGGTTATCCAATAAAACACTAAATAGTCCCGAATTGTCAAAACTCTGATTTCCAACCCAAACACTATCACCAAGACAAATTGTTTGAATAAGCCTAGTTGTGTCTTGCCGAATTTGGTTTATTACTAAGGTCACAACCGAATCACAACCATATATATTTTTCAGGTTGATTGAATACACACCCGGCATGGTAAAACTCTGATTTGCAACAACCAAGGTGTCACCCAGACAAATGCCCCTAGACAAGAGAATAGAATCAGTCGGTTGAACAGTTAGATTCAACGTTACAATTGAATCACACCCCACTACCGATAATAGGCGTACTACATACGTTCCGGAAGAATCGAAAAAATGATGACCAACCTGATATTTCTCACCAGAACAAATGCTTGTTTGTAATTGCGTTAATATTTGAGGACGAACATCTAAACTCAGCACGACGAATGAATCACAATCGTTAATATTTTTCAATGTTACAGGGTAAACTCCTGCTTGACTAAAGCCAGTTTGTCCAACAAAAAGAGAATCTCCTTGACATATCTGTGCAAAAACTGAATCTCGATGTACTTGCTTTTGCACAAGCTCTAACACCACGATAGAGTCACAGCCTGTTGAATTGGAATAATTAAGTGTGTACGTGCCAGGTGCTCTAAAAACTTGATTGGCCAAATTCAAACTATCTCCGAAACAAATTGATTCATGAATAAATAGCGTATCGGGCCCCAATTCCTCTAAAATCAAAAAAATCAAGGAATCACACGCGTTACTTCCCTGTATGCTTATGGGATAAACTCCAGGTTGAGAATAAAAATTACCAGCAAATTCAATTCTACTTCCTCTACAAACACGCGCAAGTCTACTAATAGTATTGGATTGCGTTGTTTCTACTAGACCATCCAGTTTAACAAACGTTACAGCCGCTCCTGTAGAGTCGCGTAGGGTGCTCGAATTGTTCCACGATAATATCCCAGAATTGCTCACTATGAACCTTAAGGTCAATAGATTACCATCAGTTAAATTGAATGTAGATGTTGAATTCCACCTTATTTCCAAACCATTCGAAGGCATTACCCTTGCAACTTGGGCAAGACCGTGGTTGTTTGCCAACGAGAAGTCCAAATAAGTAAACGACAGCGAATCATAGTTCAGCAAAAGCTCTAAAGAAGATACATTATTAGCCCCCGTTACTACTACAGGAATTTCTATTGTATCGCCAATGCAAGGCAATGTAATCCCATACGCCGAGGCAATACTCCTTGCCGAAATCGTTGTGATAGCACTCGGCGCTATTTGGATGCGCATGGCTGAAGAAGTATCACTCTGCGCACATTCCGCAAATGCTATTGCACGATAAATTGAGCCGTTGAGGGTGATGGGTAGGTTTCGAAGTTGTAGAACATTGTGATTTGCTCCATGATGTATGCCATCATTTCGCACATTTTGCCAAACCAAACCTGTCCATTGTTGCCATTGAATCTGACGTAGACTACTACCTTGTATAGTCAAGTTCAACGTACCACCTTGTATAGCAAAATTGACAGCAGGCGATTGAGTTGAAATAACAGGGACAGATGGCGAAGCGGCAGCAATGGTCACCGTGTCTGAAAAGCGAAAACATCCACTTTGAGAATTAATCCTTAGCTGATAAATTCCGGGTAAGGCAGCATATAACGTTTCTTGTGTTTGGCCATTCATTAATTGGCCATTTACAAACCATTGATATGCGTTTCCAGCATGATTTGCAATAGAACTTCTCAGCAATACAGAATCGCCCGTACACAATGCAGTATTGCCATTAACGACTAATGCGAAAGATGTAGCATCGAAGAATTCAAAGTATGCCGAATCACTTAATGTTAAACAACCTGTTGAATTCGTGTAACCCAATTGATAATATCCTGATAATCTAGCCACATAATTCCTGGTATTCGCTCCTTGAATTGCAAGTCCATTTCGGAACCATTGAAAACCACCTGAACCAGATGTGTTTGTAGACAATACGACTGAATCAATTCTGCAAATAATACCTGTAGGAGCAGATGATTGAATTATAGGCCTCACTCGTGGAACAACAGTCAGAACCATGTTAATGGTCGAATCACAGCCATCTATATTGGAAAAATTGGATAAATAGCTACCCGAAGACGTTAATTGTAATCCATTCCAGTTCAAAGTATCCCCTTCACAAAGCTCACGGTGCACAGTTATCCTTTGGCTTGGACGAACAGATAAAGACAAGGTCACAATGGAATCACAACCACCAGTAGCTATAAATGGAATTCTGTAAATCCCTGGCCAGATAAAACTTCGACCTCCGATAACGACACTATCGCCTTGACAAATTTGTCGATTGAGGCTAACGCTAACAACTGTATCCGAATATATATCGGCCTTCACAATTGAATCACAACCCTGCTGGTTGGTTAATTGGACGAAATAAATTCCTGGTGAACTAATAACTGTTGAACCAATTGAAAGCGCACCACCACTGCAAATTGCTTGGCGAACCATGGTCGTATCGCTTGGTCGTGTAATAACCTCTAAAAGTACCGTTGAATCGCAGCCAAATTGATTTGTCAAATTCAAGGTATACAATCCCGGGTTCCTGTAATATTGCGAACCAATTTGAATGCTATCTCCTACACAAATTTTACGCGAAAGCGATGTTTGAATAGAACTACAAATCAAGTTAACATTGGTCGATGTATCAGGTTGAAGTGTAGCTGAAGAAAACTGTAGGCTATATTGACCAGGTAATCCGAATAGCTTTAGATCTGTGAACCTTACAATTCCATTACTGTTCGTTCTTAGTTGAGTCGTCCCTTGAAGTGTAGCATTGGCTGACGTTACTGCAACCGTTACTGGGACATTCGTTTGTCGTAGTCGGTTGCCCGAATTGTCGATTAGCCCAACCTCTATAACCGGATTCAGAACAACGCCAACAAATGCCGTATCAGCTGGTTGAACCAGTACATTCAATCCTGCAGCAGGCCCTGGCACAAAGGAAACGAACGCAGGTACGCCATTCGAAATAGATGCAAACTGAGTACTCACATTAGAATCGTGGTCGATTCTTGCAGTTACTGTTGCGGTCCCTGCCGTTTGCGAGGTAATATTGACAACAGCCACGCCATTTGTATCGGTGAAAACTACCCGAGGACCACTATTACTTGCGTTCAATCGTAAACCTGGTGTAGAACTGGTCAAAAGTATTCCCAAATTTGAATTAAACTCAACTGCTATCCCTCCTTGACGTACTCTATTTCCAAATCGATCCTGTAATGTAATCTTCAATTGAGCAATACTAAATCCGTCAGCTGGAAGTAAATAGTGACTTAAGCTTAGCTTTGTTCCAGAAGACCCCAGTGCAATGGTACCCGGTAAAACATGGAGAATTTTCGAAGGCAATAAGTTCCCATTCACAGCGACTGAAATAACAGCCCTTCCTGAAACATTGGATGTTATCTTAGTCCGATATCTGCCATTACCTATATAGTTAGCCTCGCCAATACTTCCCAAAGTAGAAGTAAGCAAAACAGTATCATTGGCTGCTGTTAAAAGGGAACCTAAATAATCGCGTACCTCAACTATAGCAAAAGTACTGTCGCCCGCAATCATACTATCAGTGCTGAAAAATATGACGCTATTTTGTGGGCTCACCCCTCGCGGAAAAATATTCGCTCTTGTATTAGGGGCATTTGTTAAATCGACATTGTAATTATTAGAATCAACGCCAGATAGAAAAACAGGAAGTCCGATACTCACTGAAATCTGTTGGGCAGGTGTGACGCTTGAAAAAACCGCCGAAAAACTGTCAATTCGAACATCATCTAGTCCGACTATACCACTTAAAGCCACAGCATTGGATACGATACGCGCCCGATCCGTACCGTCAAAAATTTTATCAGAAACTGAAAATGTACCTACAAGGAATAATGATTTACGGAAAATACTTGCTGTAGTTGTTGGAGCTCCGCTGAGTGTGATTGAATAGTTCGCAGCTTGTGCGCCCGTTAAGGTAGCAGCAGTCAGGGTGACTGTTTTACTATTCGCTACATTCTTATCGCCGAAAGCCGCAGTGGTAGTACCTGCATTGATGCTTACGGTATCACCTACTACCAGACCACTCAAGCTCAAGCTGTTGCTGGCAATCGTAGCAGCAGTGGTTCCGTCGTAGACTTTGTTGCTAGCCGAGAAGTTGCCCGCGATGGTGAGCTCCTTCGCGGTGATGTTCGCCGTGGTGGTTGGAGCACCGGTGAGGGTAATGCTGTAGTTCGCGGCTTGTGCACCGGTCAAGGTAGCAGCAGTCAGGGTGACCGTTTTGCCATTCGCTACGTTCTTATCGCCGAAGGCAGCGGTGGTGGTTCCTGCATTGATGCTTACCGTATCACCAGCAACCAGACCAGT
>CALRMX020000005.1:0-349231 GCA_943369355.1 Chitinophaga pinensis
GCTGTATCGAAAGGGTTGTTAATGGCCACCGCTGCTGGATCTTCTAGAAATTTGGGCGAGCTGTCGCGCATTTGTCGCGGCGTAAGCCTGGTACCTGTGGTGGTGGTGAATGCATGCATGGTAACCCGTAAAGTCATACCCGAACAACCTTGTACATTTTGATTGTAATTTCGGCAACACGGAATATCGCTTGTAAACCAAGTATACCCTCCTACTGGGGCAGCAGTTAAAGTCGACAAGTTAGCGTTGCCCTCGAATACAAATTTACCTATTGAACCGACTACTCCATTAAAAGTGTTTGGCGGCGTACAAGAAGAACGCTGGGCACAATTCCCCAAATTAGGCGTAATGTCGTAGGATGCAACTAATGGACAGCTTACCGAAACAGGACCCTGTAGCGTAACTGACCCTTGTTGAAATGGAATACCATCGCATGCTCTAAATACCACGACGGTAAATCGATAATTACCTAATGAGTCGAGTGCACGGTAACTCACTTCACCTCCCAATAGATGGGATGCTTTTAGCGAATGAGGGATGAATAACACCAGGCATAGGATAGTAATGATATGCTTCATGGCAACAATTTGAATACAATTAAGCCATACTATCCGGTAATAACAAATCTTAATGTAATTTAAATGTCAGTTTTAAACCAATCGGCATATATCAAATAATTCTGAGCGGTTCGTTGCATGCCTGCAATTTGTTCGGCGCTTAGTTGTTTTACCTTTTTGGCAGGAATACCCGCATAAATCCAACCACTTTCGCAGTGTGTGTTTTCTAGAACAATAGCCCCTGCTGCGATGATACAGTGCGATTCTACCACTGCATGGTCCATCACAATGGCACCCATGCCTACCAAAACCTGGTCGTGAACAGTTGCTCCATGCACAATTGCGTTGTGGCCAATGCTCACATCATTACCAATCGTAGTGGCTGCCTTTTGATAGGTACAATGTATTACTGCACCGTCTTGTATGTTGGTTCGATCGCCAATACGAATACTATTCACATCGCCACGAATAACAGCATTGAACCACACGGTACATTGATCTCCCAAAATTACATCACCCACAACTGTACAATTAGGAGCCAGAAAGCACCCTTCACCAAAAACGGGCATTTTACCTTCCACCGGAAGTATGATTGCTTCTTGTTTCATCTCAAAAGTTTTGCGGCTTCTTTGGCGTGGTAGGTCAATATGACATCGGCACCAGCGCGTTTAATGCTCAACAAGGTCTCCATCATCACCCTTTCGTAATCGAGCCAACCTCTTTCGGCAGCAGCCTTGAGCATGGCATATTCTCCACTCACGTTGTAGGCGGTAATGGGTAACTGGCTGTGGTCTTTCAATAGCCGAATCACATCTAAATAGGCTAATGCAGGTTTTACCATCAGCATATCGGCACCTTCGCGGGTGTCGAGTTCCATTTCGCGTAGGGCCTCGAGCCGATTCGCTGGATCCATTTGATAGGTTTTTTTGTCACCAAACTTGGGTGCGGAGTCGAGCGCATCGCGAAAAGGACCATAAAAGCCGCTGGCATATTTGGCCGTATAGCTCATGATGCTCACTTGCGTAAAATGGGCAGCATCTAGCGCAGCACGGATGGCGCCTACTCTCCCGTCCATCATATCGCTCGGACCAATAATATCGGCACCTGCTTGGGCTTGCGCTACAGCCATACGTGCTAAAATGTCGAGGGTGGCATCATTAACAATCTCGCCATCGATCACCAAGCCATCGTGGCCATCGCTGCTGTAGGGATCCATGGCCACATCGGTCATGACCACCGCTTCGGGGAAATGCTGTTTGATGGAAGAGAGGGCGTGGAGATAAAAATTATCTTCAGCCCAACTATAGCTAGCCGTTTTGTCTTTGAGCGTTTCGGGCACCACCGGAAAAACATCGAAAGCTTTAATGCCTAGCGACATTGCTTCTTCGATTTCCTTTAAAATACCATCAATCGAGTACCGGTAAATGCCGGGCATTGAACTCACCTCTATCTTTTTTCCTTGCCCGTCGAGCAAAAACAGAGGCAACAACAAATCATGGGTGGTGAGGGTAGTTTCGCGTATTAAGTCACGAACTCCCGCCATTTTACGGTTGCGGCGAGGGCGAATGGGTTGCTGCATCATGCTGCAAAGTTCGCAAAAAGCCGCAAACTATGGCCGTTGAAAAGAACTAGCCTGCGAATTCGGCAGCCGTTTGTAATGCCAAATAAGCCATCAATCCACAGCCGGTTTCTAGTGCCGTTTCATCGATGTCGAATGTAGGCGTATGTACAGCCGATAATATGCCTTTGGCTTCGTTTCTGGTCCCCAAACGATAAAAGCAGGCCTTGGTAACCTGTGAGTAGTAAGCAAAATCTTCGGCGGCCATCCACAAATCGAGGTCCACTACGTTTTCAGTACCCATATAGGTTTCTGCGTGATGGCGGGCTGCACGTGTGATTTGTTCATCGTTCACCAAAAAAGGATAGCCCACATGGATATCAAAATCGACTGTTGCTCCCATCGCTTTGGCGATGTCGGTTGCCATTTCTTTCATGCGGATGTGTGCTTCTTTTCGCCACTTTTCGTTCATGGTGCGAAAAGTTCCGAGTACCACCACTTCGTTCGGGATGATATTGAATGCACCGTTTGCCGTGATTTTTCCAAACGACAATACCGAAGGTATGGTAGGATTGGCAACGCGACTCACGATTTGTTGCAGGGCCACTAGAATATGGCTCGTAATTAATACCGTATCTACGTTGAGATGTGGCATGGCAGCATGACCTCCTTTGCCGCGAACCGTCATGGTAATTTCGTCGGCCGAAGCCATATACATACCTGAACGAAAGCCTACCTTTCCCACGTCTAACAACGGCATAACATGTTGACCGATGATGTGATTAGGTGTTGGGTTTTCGAGCACACCCTCCTTTATCATCAGGCTTGCCCCTCCGGGCAGGCGTTCTTCGCCCGGTTGAAAGATGAGCTTGATGCTTCCCTTCAAATCATCGCGACATTCTTGCAAAATGGCAGCCGCACCCAAGAGTGAAGCGGTGTGCGCATCGTGCCCACAAGCATGCATCACTCCAGCTTGGGTAGATGCATAAGGAACACGGTTCGCCTCTACAATGGGAAGCGCATCCATATCGGCCCGAAGCGCCACTACCGGGCCAGCATGTTTTCCGGCTATCATTCCGACGACCCCAGTACCCGCAACCCCCGCCTGAAAAGGAATGCCCAGTGCTTGGAGTTTCTCCTGCACATAGGCACTGGTTTGATATTCCTGAAAAGACAATTCTGGGTTTGCATGGAGATGGCGACGCATATGCACTACCTCCGGAGCTACCGATTCGGCTAGCTTATGGATTTTTTGGCTCAGTAGATTCATCAGCAGGCTCCTCTGGCTTTGGTGGCAATACAGGATTGGGATTGATGTCGTCGGGGACGATAAAACTTGAGCTGTACAGCTCTTTGAGTTCACGCAGTAGTTTTTGCGCATCACCGCGGCTCCTAAAATCGCCTACACGAACCCTAAAAGTGGGCTGTTTGTACACCACATAGGCGGCATAGTCGGGAAACTTTTCAGCTATTTCGTTTCGGATATTCATGGCTTGCTGGCGAGAAGATCCAGCATAAGCTTGAACTCTAAATCCAGGAACGAGCACCGGCCGTTTGTAGCGCTCGCGAGCTACAACGGTGTCTTGCTGCACATCCTGCGCAAAAGCTGGGCTGCCAAGCAAGAAAAAGGCACTTAAGCTGACGATAATACGATATCTCATGGTTGGACTAGTTCAACTCCGGACGAAGTTCCTATCCGGTCGGCACCTGCTGCTATCAAATTCAGTGCAAATTCTTTCGTTCGAATTCCACCTGAAGCTTTGATGCGTACAGATGTTGGCAATATAGCCCTCATTTGTGTGACAACGGCAATATTGGCGCCCTCTTTTGCAAAACCCGTAGATGTTTTTGCAAAATCAACGTGTAGGTCACCCAATATTTCACACAGTTGATGTAGTTGACTGTCGTTTAGGTTGCAGCTTTCAATAATCACCTTCAAAAGTGCTCCTGGGATCCGCTTAACTTCATGCTGCACAGCAGCAATATCCGTTTTTACTAACTCCCAATTGCCTTCCTGAACAGCACCTTGCTGAATCACCATATCGATTTCGGTTGCTCCCTGCTGCAAGGCTTGACGTGCTTCTTCAACTTTTACATCGGTGAGCTGATACCCTAAAGGAAAGCCCACTACCGTTGCTACAGCAACCTTGCTTCCTTTTAAGAATTCTGTAGCCGCCTCTACAAATATAGGTGGCACACAAACGGCGGCGAAACCATATTCTTTCGCTTCGGAACACAGTTTTTGTATGTGCTCAACCCGGGTGTCGGCACCCAAACGCGTATGATCAATGGTGCTCGCCAGTTGCATCAAGCTTCGTTTACGCCGTGACAGTTTTTGTATTTCTTGCCCGAACCACAAGGGCAGGGGTCGTTACGACCAACCTTCGGGCCGACCTTTAACGGGGCTTGCTGCGGGGCTGCAGCCTGCTGTGGTACACCAGCGGCGGGTGCAGCAGTGCTACTCGAGCTGTACGCTGGCTTGTTGGCCGTAAGTTGCGGTTGTGCCGACTGCACCGGACGGGGTCGAGCTTCTTTCACCTGCTCCGGCTCTTCAACAGGGATACGGGCTTGAACCAACATCGATACAATTTCGCCATTTACCTCTGCCAACATCTTGCTGAAAAGGTTGAACGACTCCATCTTGTAAACGACCAAGGGGTCTTTCTGCTCATAAACAGCATTCTGTACACTCTGCTTTAGGTCGTCCATTTCGCGGAGATGCTCTTTCCAACTGTCGTCGATGAGCATCAATACCATCGATTTTTCGAACTCCACAAGTATCTCTCTGCATTGGCTATCGTATGCCTTTTTGAGGTTTACGCCAATTTGTAAGCCTTTGTTTCCGACTTGGAACGGTACCACGATGTTTTCTACCTGTGCTGCTCTTTCTTCGTATACGCCTTTGATTACCGGCCAAGCCACTTCGGCGATTCTCCGATTTCGTTCTTGATAGTTTGCAAAGGCTTCATCGAACAACGTTGAGGTGAGTTGTTCAGCTTTCCCCTTTTTGAAAGACTCGAGCGCTATGCTTGTTTCAAAGCCAAACTGTCGCAATACGTCGAACCGGAAAGCTTCAAAATCGCCACTGTCGTGATGTCGATCGACCAACTCGGCCGCCACATCGTTGAACATATTGTTGATATCAATACTCAAACGTTCACCGTAGAGTGCGTGACGGCGTTTTTTATAAATCACCTCCCGTTGGGAGTTCATCACGTCGTCGTATTCCAACAATCTTTTGCGTATGCCAAAGTTGTTCTCTTCCACTTTCTTCTGGGCACGTTCGATGGATTTGGTAATCATCGAATGCTGAATTACCTCACCTTCTTTGTAACCAAAACGGTCCATAATACCCGATATACGCTCCGAGCCGAACAAACGCATGAGGTTGTCTTCGAGCGAGACAAAAAACTGCGATGAACCGGGATCGCCCTGACGACCTGCACGACCGCGTAACTGTCGGTCGACTCGGCGCGATTCATGGCGCTCGGTGCCGATGATGGCCAAACCACCTGCTTCTTTCACTCCTGCACCTAGCTTGATGTCGGTACCTCTACCAGCCATGTTGGTAGCAATAGTAACCGTTCCAGCCTGACCAGCTTCTGCTACAATTTCAGCCTCGCGTTGGTGCTGTTTGGCATTCAACACATTGTGTTTGATTTTGCGAAGGGTAAGCATCCGGCTCAACAATTCCGATGTTTCAACCGACGTAGTACCGACAAGTACCGGACGGCCAGCAGCTACCAATTTGTCGATTTCTTCGATAACGGCATTAAACTTCTCCCTGACCGTTTTGTAAACCAAATCTTCTTCGTCTTTACGAACAATTGGTCGGTTAGTTGGAATTACCACTACATCGAGTTTGTAGATTTCCCACAATTCACCGGCTTCCGTTTCGGCCGTACCGGTCATACCGGCAAGTTTGTGGTACATCCTGAAGTAATTCTGTAAGGTGATGGTGGCAAAGGTTTGGGTAGCCGCCTCAACTTTCACGTTTTCTTTGGCTTCGATAGCCTGGTGTAAACCGTCGCTGTAGCGGCGTCCATCGAGTACACGGCCAGTTTGTTCGTCTACAATCTTCACCTTATTGTTGTCGACGATGTACTCCACATCCCTTTCGAAGAGTGTGTATGCCTTCAGCAATTGGTTGATGGTATGTATCCGCTCCGACTTCACTTGAAAATCGAGCATGAGTTGTGCCTTACGGTCGGCTTTTTCTTGTGCCGCTCCTTCCGATTTTTCTATTTCAGCTACCTCAGCACCTACATCTGGCAAGATAAAAAAGGCAGGATCCTCGCCAGTGGCGGTAATCAGTTCAATGCCTTTTTCGGCTAACTCAATGGTATTATTTTTTTCGTCGATGACAAAAAACAACTCAGCATCGGCCTTATGCATTTCCTTTTGTTGGTCCTGCAAATAATAAGCTTCGGTTTTTTGCAAGAGCGCACGTACGCCCGGCTCACTCAAAAATTTGATGAGGGCCTTATTCTTGGGTAGTCCCCGGTAAGCTCGGTAAAGAGGTAATCCAGCTTGGTCGAGTTTTCCTTCGGCAAAAAGTTTTTTGGCGTCGGATAACGCGGTGTTGAGGTATTTTTTCTGGGCTTCTACCAATCGCTCGATACGAGGTTTAAGGGCAGCAAATTCATGAATGTCGCCACGAGGCACTGGGCCGCTGATGATTAACGGCGTACGGGCATCGTCGATCAAAACCGAGTCGACCTCATCCACCATCGCAAAATGGTGTTTGCGCTGAACCAAATCCTCGGGGAACCGAGCCATGTTGTCGCGCAAGTAGTCGAAACCAAACTCATTATTTGTTCCGTAGGTGATATCGGCCATGTAGGCATTTCGGCGTGCAGGCGAATTTGGTTGATGTTTGTCGATACAATCCACTTTCAGACCGTGAAACTGAAATAACGGCCCATTCCATTCGGCATCGCGTCGAGCAAGGTAGTCGTTAACGGTAACCAAGTGCACACCGGCACCAGCAAGCGCATTGAGGTAGGCAGGCAAGGTCGAAACCAACGTCTTACCCTCACCCGTTGCCATTTCGGCAATTTTACCTTGGTGCAAAACAATACCACCGATGAGCTGTACGTCGTAGTGAATCATGTTCCACACTACCTCGTTCCCTGCTGCCATCCAACGGTTTTTCCAGATGGCTTTTTCGCCTTCGATGCGCACGAAATCTTTTGAAGCGGCCAAATCACGGTCCATCTCCGAAGCTGTTACTTGCAGTTCTTCATTTTGGGTAAACCGTCGGGCAGTTTCTTTTACCACTGCAAAGGCCTCAGGAAGCAATTCGCTTAAAATTTCTTCTATCTGGTTGTTTCGGGTTTTGAGTAAGGCATCTACTTGCTCGTAGGCTTCAAATTTCGCTTCTACTTCTGCTTCGGGTATAGCCTCTGCATCTGCTTGAAGGCGAGCCAATTCGGCATCGGTAGTGGCCAGATGGTCGGCTATACGTTTTTTGAACTGTTTAGTACGATCGCGCAACTCGTCGTTGGAGAGGCTTGCAAGCTTAGTATACTCTTCGTTGATACGACTAACCAAGGGTAAAACAGCTTTGATATCGCGTTCGGACTTGTTGCCGAAAAGACTCGTAATGGCTTTGTTAATAAAATTAATCATGTTCGGGATGGCGGTTTACGCGCAAACGCGTCAAAGTTATCCAAATTTTGGCAGGGATGTACTCCGGCGATAGCAGAAGGCCTCTGTCAAGGATAACGCCAGCCGGAGAATGTATGACATACTGGCAGCAAAACACAGGTGTTGGGCGGCATTCTGACCGAATACAGGCCGACTCAGCGAAATGAAAAATTCTCGACTATATTTGCGGCATCTTAAGGGGTGCCCCTCGCTTTAGCGGAGGTGCTGAGATTATACCCATTGAACCTGCTCCGGGTAATGCCGGCGAAGGGAGGATGTTTTTCAAGTATCTGCTTACTTGCCCCTGGTGAGCGATTTGTTCAACCTTAAAGCGTTAAACAAATGCGCAAAAACCACTTACTCTTGTTGCTGACCTTTTTCAGCACAACAACTGCCTTGGCGCAGTTCACCCTGTCGGGAAAAATAACCGACCGTATCACCCAACAAAGCCTACCAGGCGCTACCATCCAAATTGGAGGAAGTTTAAGAGGAACAGCCAGCGCCATCGATGGAAGCTACCGACTCAACAAGCTCCCGCCAGGCAAGTACAAGCTGGAAGTGCGATACTTGGGGTATGCACTCAAAGAAGTGGAACTAAGCCTAGCTGCAGATCAAACCCTCGACATTGCTTTGGAGCCTGCAGCACGCATCACCGAAGAAATTGTTGTGCGAGCCAATAGAGCAGGAAATCAAAGTCCGATTGCACATACCAATCTCGACAGAGCAGCTTTGGAAGACCAAAACCACGGACAAGATTTGCCGTATTTGCTTCAGCTAACCCCTTCGGTGGTAGTGACCAGCGACGCCGGAGCGGGAGTAGGCTATACGGGCATCCGCGTACGCGGCAGCGACCCTACACGGATTAACGTGACCATTAACGGCATACCCGTCAATGATGCTGAATCGCACGGCGTATTTTGGGTGAATATGCCCGACTTTGCCAGCAGTGTGAGTAGCGTGCAGTTGCAACGCGGCGTAGGTACTTCAACGAATGGATCTGGTGCATTTGGTGCCTCGTTAAACCTTCAAACCAACGAACAAAGCGATACTGCTTACACCCGAGTAGGTCTCGGCTTCGGTAGCTTCAATACCCAGCGACAGCAAATCAACTTTGGAACAGGCGTACTCAAAAATGGCTGGAATTTTAACGGCCGCCTTTCGCGCATTGTAAGCGATGGATATATCGACCGTGCCAGCAGCAACCTTCGTTCTTACGGCTTTAGCGCCTCCAAAACAGGAAAAAAAAGTGTCACGCGATTCAACCTGTTTTCGGGAGTTCAACAAACCTATCAAGCTTGGAATGGCATTATCTCGGATTCGTTGGCTACCAACCGCCGCTACAACCCGAGTGGCAGGTTCACTGCACCCGACGGCAGCACCCGCTTTTACGACAACGAAACCGACAACTATCAGCAAGATCACTATCAGTTCTTTCACAATTACGACTTGAACGATCGCTGGAAAATAAATACCACACTCTTTTACACCCGAGGAAAAGGATACTTTGAACAATACCGGGAAAGCGACGAATTAGCGAACTACGGCATCAACCCACCAATTGTGGGTGGCGACACCATCAACGAAAGCGACCTTATCCGAAGAAGATGGCTCGATAATCACTTTTATGGCGGATTGTTGAATGCAACATACACACTCGGTGGTTTAGAAGCTGTAGTAGGAGGAGGTTGGTATCGTTACGATGGCGACCACTTCGGGGAAGTAATCTGGTCGCGTTTCGCTGGAAATAGTCAAATAAGAAATCGGTATTACGACAATAATGCGGTAAAAACCGACTATAACCTATTCGCCAAAGCAGAATATTCGGTTGGAAAAAAAATCCAACTGTTCGCCGATTTGCAAGTACGTGGTGTGGACTATCGTTTTCTCGGGTTTGATAACGACGGTAATAACGTAACGCAGGAAGCGAACTTCCTTTTTGTAAACCCAAAAGCAGGTTTGAACTATCGTATAAACACCCGCCAGCTTGCCTATTTTTCAGTAGCAGTGGGCAACCGCGAACCTGTGCGCGACGACTTCACCGAATCAACACCTACTAGCCGACCCAAAGCGGAGCAATTAATCGACTACGAAGCTGGCTGGCGCTGGCAAGGAAATCGGCAATTGGTTCAAGTGAATGCGTTTTACATGGACTATAAAAACCAACTAGTACTCACGGGTCAGATTAACGACGTAGGCGCCTACATCCGCAGAAATGTGGCTGAAAGCTATCGTTTAGGCATTGAAGTAGAATACGCACTTGAAATCACCCAAAACCTGCGCTGGAATGCTAACCTTACCCTGAGTGAAAACCGTATTGGCGAGTATAACGAGTTTGTTGACAGCTACGATGCCGATTTCAACTATCTCGATAATGTGCTTTTACAGTCGAGAAGCAATACCCCTATTGCTTTTTCGCCAGGAGTGATTGCAGCAAGTATGCTCAGCTATTCGCCAATAGAGGGACTTGAACTAGCTTGGCAAGCTAAATACGTAGGCGAGCAGTTTGTGGATAACAGCGGAGAAGCCAGTCGCAAGTTAGGCGCTTACCAATTGAATGATTTGCGCATCGAATATCGTAGGCCAATAAAGGCTTGGTTTGAAGAAGTACGTTTAGCCTTATTGGTCAACAATGTGCTCGACCTTAAGTACGTCTCTAATGGCTACGTTTATCCGTATTTGTTCAATGGAAGCTTAGTGAATGAGCTTTACGTGTACCCACAAGCTGGCCGAAACTTTACGGTTAATCTATATTTCGGTTTCTAAAAAAAAGGAGGGTCAATTGACCCTCCTTTTTTAATTTGCCGATGGCACCAATAACTCGTAACGGTACCGGTAGAAAGTCGCGTCGTTGGCTTCAACCTTCACTTCGAATTCAAACTGCGTAACTTCTTGTTTCGATTTACCTTTTAAATCCAGAAATACATTGGCGAACCAATAGTTCCTGTAATTTTCGGGTACAGCTTGTTTAATTACTTTAATCCTTCCCGCTTCAGTTCCTGTATTCCGAATGTCGAGTTTACCTTCAAACAGGTAACTATCGTATTTCATGCCATTCAGGGTGATTGCCTTTTTGCTCACCTTCACCAGTCGTGCATTGTCGTTGATCACGTATGGTGATTTTCCATATTCAATTCGGGCTAAACCACCTTTGGTAGTTGTGGGCAACATACCCGGAATTTTGCCTATCGATTTCGATTTGCGCTCATGTATGGCTGCAGAAAACCAATTAATAGGGCTGTTATTTTGAATGCTCAACGAACGACTTGCGCGTGCACTCTGCGTAAGACCTGTGGCATCAGGTAACCAAGGGGCGATTTCAGCTTCATCCACCAAGGTTAAATCGACCGGAGTACTCAAAATTTGCCAGGCCGCTTGCTGACCTGCTTGCATACGCACCCCACTAAGTTGAAAGGCCGCCTGAGCTGCATAGGTATTCGCCTTTTGCTGGTTGAAGGGTACGCCATAGTAAAACAAACTGATGTCGTCGGCGGTAATTGCCGACTTAAGCCTTAAATCAAGGCTCAACTCCGTTTTTGATCTGTCAAAATCCAACAGATAGCCTGCATCTGCTTTGATTGAAGTATTTGGGATGAGAATAGTTAACGGTTCATTCGAAACCTCACCCACAAAAAGAATAGTGAGCACCCTGCTCGTTTGGCTACGGCGTGTGGCAATATTTAAGCCTCTTCCTCCACTTAAATGCTGAATATTGGCTATCGGAATAACTTCAAGAGAGCTGTTGGTCCGTAAAAAAACGATTTGTGACTTCTCGTCTAGACCTTGTACTTCACCGGTGTAGCTCACACTTTCTCTTCCTTCAAAAACTTCAAGAGTAATCGAAAAGCCCACATTTTCACGGAGCATTTCGATGTATGAGAGTATTGGTTTTTTTACTTCTGTAATGATGTCCTGAACCATATACTGCAGGAGGCGGTCGTTTGAACCTGTGCGAACGATTATGCCTTCGGGCAAACTTCCTTCGGGTAGTGGCAGGTCGAAACGAATGCCTCCAACTTCACCTCGGTACTCCAATAGCGCTAGCTCGTCCTGATACAGGTGTACAGCGCGAAGGCGTAAAACTTCGTTTTGCGCCCAAATCGGGCTCGACACAAACATCAAAAAGATTAGCAAGAGTTTTTTCATGTTCATAGATATTTATCAGCAACGTCGCGTTTCAACTCGTGAAGCATCGAGCGTATTTCATGTTCTTTATTTCTGGGGCAGATAATCAACCCTTTAGGTGATTCGGCAATGATGTAACCTTCGAGGCCATTGATAAGTACCAACTTATCGGAAGCAATTTCAACCAAACATTTTGAAGAGTTGTACATCATCACCTGCTTGCCTGTTACAGCATTTTCGAAGTAGTCTTTTTCGTGAACGTCGTACAATTCTCCCCAAAGCGTAATGTCGGTCCAGGCAAAATGACCTACAATTACCTTTACATTCTGCATTTTGTAGAGTACAGCCTGTCGGAACGGGACAACTTCGCTTTGCGGGTAAATTTTGTCGATCAGCCGTTTTTCATCGGGCGAATTTAGATAAGGCCTTACTTCTTCGAAAAGTTGAGCTGTATCGGGCAAGCATGTAGCAAAGGCATGTAAAAGCACGCTCAGCTTCGAGATTTTAATGCCCGAATACCATAAAAAGTCGCCGGAACGCAGGAAAGTATTCGCTATTTCGGCTGTTGGCTTTTCGGTAAACGTTTTGATGTTATGGATTGGCGCTTTATCCGTATCCGGAAAATACTGAATGTACCCATAATTTACCTCCGGGCGGGTGGCCTTGATGCCTATGGTAACTAATTCTTGATGCGATTGACAGTATTTGGCCGCTTGTTGAATGGTTGTAGTAAACTTTTGCTCTTCAAGAACGATATGATCGGATGGCATGATGGTTACCATCGCCTCAGCTTCGCGTTGTGCAATACGATTGAGTGCATATAATGTAGCCGTAGCCGTATTTCTGCGAAGCGGTTCAACTACCAAACAAGCCTCGGGCATATTGGGCAGCTGCTCTTTGAGTATCGATACCCATTGGGTGTTGGTGACGATAAATATGCAGTCGTCGGATGTAATTAGTCTAGCTCGTTCGTAGGCCAGTTGCAGCAGCGACTTGCCTGTCCCCATTAGGTCTTGAAACTGTTTTGGCTTTTGCTGGGTGCTTACAGGCCAAAGGCGACTGCCTATTCCACCTGCCATGATAACCACAAAATTTTTCATCCCTGAGGGTTTGCCACAAAGTTACGGTTTCCCCGCGTGCAGCGCGCGTTAAATAATTCCTTCGCGTATGAGGTCGTGGATGTGTACCACCCCAGCATAATGCCCTTCCGCATCGGTAATGAACAGCTGGGTAATTTTATTCGCCCGAATAAGTTCAAGTGCTTCTGTGGCCAAAGTACCCAAGGGTAAGGTTTTGGGGTTTTGGGTCATGATGTCGGCCGCAACAAGACTGCTTATATCACTTTTTTTATCCAGCATTCGTCTCAAATCACCATCGGTGATTATTCCCACCAACTTTTTGTCGGCCAAAACAGCAGTAACACCCAATCTGCTTGCCGAAATCTCGACGATGGCTTTTTTCACACTGTCGTTTAATTGTACAGCGGGCTGTTGGTTTTGGCTGATTAACTCATCCACACGCAAATACAATCGTTTGCCCAAGGCACCTCCAGGGTGAAATCGAGCAAAGTCCTCGGCGGTGAATTCCCGCGACTCCAGCAAGGCGATGGCCAAGGCATCTCCCAGCGCCATTTGAAGTGTAGTGCTGGTAGTAGGTGCCAAGTTAAGCGGACAAGCTTCCTTTTCGATGGTCGTAAACAAACATAAATCGGCTTGTTGCGCTAAAACCGACTCCGGGCGACCCGTCATGCCAATCAAGGTATTGCCGCCGGCCTTCAGCATTGGCACCAATACCTTTATCTCAGGCGTGTTGCCACTTTGAGAAATACAAAGGATAACATCTTCACGTTGAACAATACCCAAATCACCATGAATTGCATCGGCCGCATGCATAAAAACCGAAGGAGTACCTGTGCTGTTTAGGGTAGCAACAATTTTTTGTGCAACGATGGCACTTTTCCCTATACCAGTCACAACCAGCCTCCCAGCGCTGTTCAAAATGGCCTCTACGGCCCTTTCAAAATCAATTGTAATATTTTCTGCGAGGCTAAGAAGCGCTTCGGCTTCCATTTTCAACGATCTTTGCGCCGCCTCGCGCAAATCGACAGATTTTTTCAAGTCAATTTTTTATTTATCTTGAACGTACAAACCTACTGATTTTTCGCTTAGAGGGGTTTAAGTATGACTGCCAAAGAACAACTACGTAAAACATTAAAGGATTTTTTCGGCTTTGATAGCTTTAAAGGGCATCAAGAAGAGATTACACTCAATATTTATCACAAAAAAAACACCTTTGTGATCATGCCTACCGGAGCAGGTAAATCGCTCTGCTACCAGCTTCCGGCAATTGCTTTGCCAGGTACAGCCATAATTATTTCTCCACTTATCGCCCTGATGAAAAATCAGGTAGATGCGGTACGTGCATTTTCGGGTACGGAGGGTGTTGCCGAATTTTTGAATTCTTCACTGAGCAAGGGCGATATCAAACGCGTGCGCCAATCGGTAACCGATGGCATCACAAAAATGCTGTACGTAGCACCTGAGTCCTTGGGAAAGCAAGAAAATATAGATTTCCTCCGTTCGGTACCGATCTCGTTTGTTGCAGTAGATGAGGCCCATTGTATTTCGGAATGGGGGCACGATTTCCGTCCCGAGTACCGTAAAATCAGGCAGATGGTGCAAGAGATAGGCGATGTGCCCATCATTGCGCTTACGGCTACGGCCACGCCTAAAGTGCAGCTCGACATCATGAAGAACCTGCAGATGAACGATGCAACGATTTTTAAGTCGTCGTTCAACCGGCCAAATCTTTATTACGAGGTTCGCCCGAAAATCAATGCAGTCAAAAGCATCATCAAATACATCAAAGAAAACACGGGCAAATCGGGCATTATTTACACCCTGAGCCGAAAAAAGGCCGAGGAACTCGCCGAGCTACTAGTAGCCAATGGCATTAAAGCAGCGCCCTACCATGCAGGTTTAGACGGCCCAATTCGTATGCAAAATCAGGACAAGTTTCTGATGGAAGATGTAGATGTGATCGTGGCGACGATTGCATTCGGAATGGGAATCGATAAACCCGATGTACGCTTCGTGATCCACTACGACATTCCCAAGTCGATAGAAAGTTATTATCAAGAAACAGGTAGAGCAGGTAGAGACGGCCTTGAAGGTGTTTGTATCGCCTATTATAGTGAAAAAGACATACAGAAACTCCAGAAATTCATGAAGGACAAGCCCGTTTCTGAAAAAGAAATAGGCCATCTGCTCCTGCATGAAGTAGTATCGTATGTTGAGTCAGCTGCTTGTCGCAGAAAACAAATTCTCCATTATTTTGGCGAAAGCTACGACGAAAGTGGCTGCAACGGCATGTGCGACAGCTGCCGTAACCCGCGCCCCAAAGAGAAGGTGCTGAACGAAATGGTACAGCTTCTTCAAATCGTGAAAAAGTTGGGCAAAAAATTCGATTTCGAGCACATCCTCAACTTCATGATGGGCGAAATGACCCCAGAAATTGAGTCGTACGGTCACCACCGTGCCACCGAATTTGGATTGGGCAAAGAACAAGGTGCCTTGTTTTGGAAATCGCTCATCAAACAGGCCTTGCTGCGCAATTTCTTTCTCAAAGACATCGAGAATTACGGCTTGCTAAAAATCGGCGAGTTAGGTGAGGCCTACTTAGCCGACCCATTCGTTATTGAGTTTATAATCGACAACGATTATAGTGAGGCCCGCGAAGAAGACATTGAATCGCAACAAGGCGAAGCATTAGATACTCGACTTTTTGAGATGTTGCGCGATTTGCGCAAAAAAATCGCCAAAGAAAAAAGTCTGCCCCCTTATGTGATTTTTCAAGACCCCTCACTGGAGGAGATGGCGACGAATTACCCAATTAACCTGCAAGAATTGCAAAACGTTAGCGGTGTTGGGCCGGGTAAAGCAGCCAAATTTGGCAAGCCTTTTCTGGAACTTATCGCCCGCTATGTAGAGGAAAATGAGATCGAGCGCCCAGAAGATTTGGTGGTAAAATCTACCATCAACAAGTCTGGAGTTAAGGTATTTATAATCGGGGGTATCGACCGAAAAATGCCACTTACAGAGTTGGCACGTTCAAAAAACCTCAGCTACGAAGAAGTTCTCGACGAAATACAAACGATCGTTGATAGCGGCACCAAGGTGAATATTGATTACCACATCAATAACGTGATGGACGAAGAGCTACAAGAAGAAGCCTACGATTATTTCCGCTCGGCCGATTCCGACGATATTCGGGAAGCGGCAAGAGCATTGGGTGATGACTATACCGAAGAAGACCTTAAATTGATTCGCATCAAATTTTTGAGCGAACAAGCGAACTAAGCGTCTTTCAGGTTTTCGAGCATTTCTTTCACGATACCGGCGGTGTCGAAATGGTGATTCCAACCCCATTCGGTTCTGGCGGCGCTATCGTCGATGGATGCTGGCCACGAATCGGCAATTTGTTGCCTGAAATCGGGAGTATAGTGCATGTTGAACGAAGGCATGTGCAAACGTATAGCGGCAGCCAATTCAGCCGGTGTAAAACTAACGGCCGCTAAATTATAGCTCGTGCGCGTTTTAATATGCTCCTTCGGAGCTTCCATCAATTCTACGGTCGCGCGTATAGCGTCGTCAACAAACATCATGGGTAATGCGGTATCTGCATTTAAAAAGCAGCTGTAGCTTCCCTTTTGTAGCGCATCGTGAAATATTTCTACAGCATAATCGGTTGTTCCACCACCTGGAGGTGTTTTCCAACTGATAATGCCCGGATATCGAATGCTTCGAACGTCTAATCCATACCGTTGGAAATAGTACTGACACCACAACTCCCCGCTGAGTTTACTGATGCCATACACCGTATTCGGATCCATATAACTCGACTGGGGTGTGTTGGACTTGGGTGTATTGGGTCCGAATGCCGCAATGCTGCTCGGCCAAAAAACACGATCGAGTTTGTATTTAACCCCCAAATCCAGCACGCTCAGCAAACTCTCCATATTCAACTTCCAAGCAAAAGCAGGATTTTTTTCACCTGTAGCCGATAAAACAGCTGCGAGCAAGTACACCTGACTGATTTGCTCATCCCGAATTACGGCTTCGATGCCTGCTTTATCGAGCGCATCTAAGACCATGAAGCGCCGGTCAAGCTCTGGTCGCGGATTGCGCAAGTCACTACAAATCACATTTTCTTTACCGTGCTTCGCAATGAGTGCTGCCGATAATTCAGAGCCCAGTTGACCTTCGGAACCGATGAGTAAGATGCGCGTGCTTGACATGTACCAGAAGAGTTTAGCGTGGCAAATTTAGGGAAGTTGAAGGCGCTTTCAGCTGAGGTCAAAATCTGAATTAACGCTTAGGCTAGGCATCAAGCCTCAATTTCGAAAGTGAGCATAATTAAACGTGATGAAATGAGTTAAAAATCAGATTTTTGTAGTAGTCGACCTTAGTTCTGAAGGTTGTCAGTCAAACACATCGCATGAGAATAACTTCTTTAATTCTGTTACTTCTTGGTCTTTTTGGGTTGCAGTCGTGTTATTACGACAACGCCGAAGATTATTACAGCAACTTGCCTACCTCAGGTTGTGACACCACGGCCGTTAGCTTCGCCTCCAAAGTAAAACCGATAATCGACGCAAACTGCGCCACACCTGGTTGCCATACGGCCAACAATCCAGCAGCAGGAGTTGATCTTTCGACCGTAGCGCAAGTCCAAACCTGGGCCGACCGTGTGGTCATACGCACCCAGGCAGGCACGATGCCTCCCTCAGGTCGTATGAACGATTGCAATATCAACACTATAGCAGCTTGGGTAAACCAAGGGAAAGGAGCTAACTAGTGAGAAAAGCAGCTATTCTAGTAGTTCTTTTAGCGGCATTTCAGTCGTGCAAACATGAACCGTTGGCATACGATGGCCCTATACCTTTGCCAAGTGGTTCTACAGAAATCAGTTTTCAGGATGAAGTTTTACCCTTGATGATCTCGAATTGTGCCATGAGTGGTTGTCATGACCCTGCCACCAGAGCCGAAGGTATTGTGTTGAACGATTACGCTTCCATTCGAAAGGAAGTAAGGTCAGGCAACCCAGGCGATAGTGAGCTTTATGAGGTAATCGTGGAATCGGATCCCGATAAACGCATGCCACCTCCACCAAGAGCAGCATTGACTGCTACCCAAACCAATATCATCCGAAAGTGGATAGAAGAAGGCGCTCGAAATACCTTCCGGCCTGATGGTGCCTGCGACACCAATGCCGTTAGTTTCTCGACGACGGTAAAACCCATCATCGACCAATATTGTGTAGGCTGCCACGGTGCAACTAATCCTTCGGCCAATTTAAATCTCACCACGTTTACGGCCATCAACCAAAACAAAAGCAGCATATACGACCGCATTTCTCGGAGCAAAACCGATCCGCTGTATATGCCTCAGGGAGGTAATCTGCCCGACTGTAAAACCAACCAGATAAAAGCTTGGATTCACCAAGGAAGTCCTCAGAACTAATGAAAAAAGTACTTTTCGTCCTCACCAGTGTTTTTGCACTGATTTGGGCACCCGCATATAGTCAAGACGATTTGGAAGCACTGCTCAATGCCAATGAAGAAGAAGAA
This sequence comes from Chitinophaga pinensis, assembly GCA_943369355.1. Taxonomy (GTDB): domain Bacteria; phylum Bacteroidota; class Bacteroidia; order UBA7662; family UBA7662; genus UBA7662. The sequence continues at coordinate 18,515 of CALRMX020000005.1, forward strand.
ACCGTCATTGCCCGATACGCATTTAAGTCTACCCGAATCATCAACGCACATTCTATCGAAAACGTGGCACCAGGCGTACTCGATTTCCGAATCCTTCACCGCTTCGGCAACATCAACGGAGGTGCTTACCAACTGTTTGGGCTCGACCAGGCGAATGTCCGTTTTAGTTTCGATTACGGCATAACCGAGCGTTTGATGGTGGGCGTTGGCCGTAGTAATGTGGGTAAAGAATACGACGGTTTTGTTAAATACCGCATTCTACGTCAATCAACTGGAAAAAAAGAAATGCCCGTGTCGCTGAGTTATGTCGGCGGAACCATCGTTAACTCACTAAAATGGACCGACCCAAGCCGTCCGGAACCTCCCTTTTCGTACCGGGTGTATTACTATCACCAACTACTATTGGCGCGTAAATTCAACGAAACTCTCACCCTTCAGTTAACACCCACCTTATTTCACCGCAATTGGGTAAATACCCGTACCGAACCCAACGACATCTTGGCGTTAGGACTTGGCGGAAGAGTTAAACTGAACAATCGGGTTGCTGCTACTTTCGATTATTGGATGGTTCCGGGCGATCAGCTGCCCAACTACAATAACACCCTTTCGGTTGGCTTTGATATCGAAACAGGAGGTCACGTATTTCAGCTACACTTCACCAATAGCCGAGGTATGAACGAAAAACAGTTCATTACCGAAGGAAATGGTGAGTGGCTCAAAGGTGATATCAACTTTGGTTTCAACCTTTCCAGGGTATTTACTATCCGTTGAAATCACAGAAAATGAAACATTTATGACAATATAATTTTCTGGTAAACCAACTGAGAATTATCTTCGGCTTATGGTTAGAAAATTTACCCTATTTGTATCCCTACTATTTGCAGCCTCGCTCGCCTTTGATTTGCATTTCAATGCTGCAAATTCAAACGGCACAGGCGCACCGGCGGGCAATACTGGCAGTCCGGCCGATGGCGCTTCTTGCGGCAGCAGCGCTTCATGCCACAACAACAATAACCCTACGACCAACAACGACTTTTTTGCAACCAATATACCAGCAGCTGGCTACACACCTGGAGCCACCTACACTTTTATTGTGAGCTTTAGCGGAATAGGCAACAAAGGTTTTCAAATCTCGCCTCAAAAAAGCAATGGTCAGTACGTTGGTACCCTTGTGAACACGACCAATACTGGGGCAAACGGCACCAAAATAGTTGGAAGTAAGTACATCACCCATACCCTAGCCCAAAGCGCAGGCAGTGGAAGCTGGACCTTCAATTGGACCGCTCCTGCAGCAGGCACAGGTGCAGTTACCTTCTATGGCGCCTACATCTCCGGACGATTTAACGTACATGGCAAAGGCAGCAAAACGTTTCAGGAAAACCTCAGCGCTAGTGTTGCCGATGTTCAGAAAAATAAAATGTTCACAGTTTTCCCTAACCCGGTGACCGACAAATTGAACATTAGCTTCAGCCTCGAAAGCAATCAGCACCTTACTGTAAAGGTGTACGACATCACCGGCAAAGAGATGTTGAGTTTGATTGATGGCGTTGAAAATGGTGGCGAACAGCTACGAAGCTTCGATATTCACGACCGTTTGAATGCCGGCATGTACTTCGTTACCATGATTAAAGGCGACAAACGATTTACCCAGAAATTCATCGTCCGCTAAACGGCATTACAAGAGCAAAAAAAACTCCGGCCTTTCGGTCGGAGTTTTTTGTTTTAGGTAGTTTTTAACTTTCGAATTTCCTTTTCAGAAAGATATCTCCAGCTGCCTCGGGGTAAATCCTTTTTTGTCAACCCCGCATAAAGTACTCGGTCAAGCTTAACTACATCGTAGCCCAGCGATTCGAAAATCCGGCGAACTATCCGGTTACGGCCACTATGTATCTCGAGTCCTACCGATGTTTTGTCTTCAGGATTCGGGAAAGCTACTGCATCTACATAGGCCATACCATCCTCTAGTTCTACTCCTGCCGAGATACGTTCAAAATCGGCTTTAGCAAGTGGCTTGTCTAAAACCACATCGTAAATTTTTCCTATTTCGTTGCTCGGATGCGTTAGCTTTTGTGCTACTTCACCGTCGTTGGTCAAAAGCAAAAGACCAGTGGTGTTGCGGTCGAGTCGTCCCACTGGGAAAATACGCTCGTCGGTCGCACCTTCAACTAAAGTCATCACCGTTTTGCGGTCTTCTGGATCGTCAAGGGTGGTGATGTAATCTTTCGGTTTATTGAGTAGAATGTAAACAAGGGTTTCGAGCTTCAACTGCTTGCCATTGAATTCTACCACGTCACCTGGATTCACTCGTGAGCCAAGCTCGGTTATAGCAGTACCGTTTACAAGTATTTTTCCCTCTGCAATAAGTTCATCGGCTTTGCGGCGTGAGCAAACTCCGGCATTGGCAATAAATCTGTTCAAGCGAATCGGCTCATCAAAATTGATGGTCACGGGTTTCATCGGCTCATCGCCACGATTCTTCCGGCGTGTATCTACTTTTCGGTCGCGATCTTTCGGAAATCTGCGTTCACGTGGGCCGTCGTTGCGGTCGTAACCACCGCGTTGGTCTCTGTCGCCAAAGCGTGGTCGATCTCCGTACGACGAACGATCCCGGTCGCCACCTTCGCGTGGAGTCCAAGAGCGGCGCTCGCCACCGTCGCGATCGTTGTACCGCGGACGGTCGCCGCCTTCCCGTGGCGTCCACGGACGGCGATCACCGCCTTCACGGTCGTTGTTGTAGCGAGGGCGGTCGTTGCGATCGCCACCTTCTCGTGGGGTCCACGGACGGCGTTCACCACCTTCACGAGGAGTCCACGGGCGGCGTTCACTACCTTCGCGGTCGTTGTTGTAGCGAGGGCGGTCGTTACGATCGCCTCCTTCACGTGGAGTCCAAGGTTTACGGTCGCCTCCTTCGCGTGGTGTCCACGGGCGGCGTTCTCCTCCTTCTCGGTCGTTGTTGTAGCGGGGGCGGTCGTTACGGTCGCCACCTTCACGCGGCGTCCACGGTTTGCGGTCGCCTCCTTCGCGTGGAGTCCATGGGCGGCGTTCGCCACTCTCGCGATCGTTATTAAAACGAGGACGGTCGTTACGGTCACCACCAAAGCGGGGACGGTCGCTACGATCACCACCTTCACGTGGGGTCCATGGACGACGTTCACCACCTTCGCGGTTGCCTCCCTCGCGTGGTGTCCATGGGCGGCGTTCGCCTCCTTCACGGTCGTTATTAAAACGGGGACGGTCGTTGTCTTGTCCTTCTCTCGGCGTCCAAGGGCGGCGTTCGCCACCGTCTCGGTCGTTGTTGTAGCGGGGACGGTCGTTACGGTCGCCACCGAAGCGGGGACGGTCACGGTCGCCACCTTCGCGGGGCGTCCAGGGACGGCGATCGCCATCACCACCACGCGAGCGCATGGGACGATCCTCTTGGTCGAGGTCTTTTCTGATAATTCTGTTTTTTTGAGATTCGGTACCCGATTCAAGGGTGTTGAGCTCGTCTTGAAGCTTCTTCAAACGGTCGGCACGTGTGATTTTTTCGTTCGTACCCTGCTCATCTTTTCGCCGGTTTCGGTCGTCTCGACCGTAGGCATTGTTGGCGTCCATGTAATTAATTAAGAAATGAGTTGCAAAGATACGGATTATTCCTCAGCTTCCGGCATTCCTATTGAATTATCCTGATTATCAAGCTCTTTGAGCTGTGGTAACTCCTCTATTCCGTTCAATCCAAAGTACTCCATGAAGAAACTCGAAGTTCGGTATAGCAGTGGGCGGCCGGGACCGTTGCTCTTACCGGCAAGCTCAATGAGGTTGCGTTCAAGTAGCTTCTGGAGGCTGTAATCGCAGCTTACACCGCGAATGTGTTCCAGCTCTGTTTTGGTTACCGGCTGTTTATAGGCAATAATAGAAAGCGTTTCAAGGGCCGCTTGCGATAACTTTTTTTTCGATCGCTCCGAAAGGGCCACGGCAAGTACGGGTTGCAAATTCTTTTTGGTCATGAACAAATAACCTCCGCCTGCCTTTACTACCTCAAAACCGTGACTTGATTGTGCATACTCCTGCATGAGTTCCTGCATGAACAGCTCTAACTCTACCTCGGCCACCTCTATTTCATGAAAGGCCGAAAGTATGCGACATAATTCAGCAAGACTTACCGCTTGCTCGGAAGCAAAAAGTATGGCTTCTACCTCAGCTTTTAATTCAGGTATCGGAAAAGCATTGTCCATCATACGCGACAAATCTATTAATTTTAAGTCGTCCTGCATGTTCTTCAAAACAGGATGTACTGGTATGAATCAATTTAAATGTATGGTCATGGCATTAGCTGCCGCCACTATTGTGGGATGTTCGGGTGAAGGAAAAGAGAAAAAAGGAAGCGGCTTTGAAGTAAAAGTCGATCAATTTGCTGATCTCCAAATCCTACGTTACCAAATTCCCGGATTTAAGGACTTAACACTACAGCAGAAAGAACTCCTGTACTACTTGTCGGAGGCTGCAAATGCCGGACGGGATATAATTTGGGACCAGAACTACAAATATAACCTGGTTGTTCGCCATACCCTCGATGGCATCGTGGAACATTACCAAGGCGACAGAAACGCACCGGAGTTTGTTAAGTTTTTGGAATACACCAAAAGAGTGTGGTTTAGCAACGGCATTCACCATCATTACAGCACCAAAAAAATAATGCCCGAGTTTACCGAAGCTTATTTCGAAACCCTGGTTGCTGGCTCGCCCGACGCTCGCTTTCCACTTTTCGGCGACATCAAAGACGCTACGGCACTAGTTGCCTTCCTCAAACCTATCTTGTTCGACCCCACCGTAGCCGCCAAACGGGTAAATCAAGAGGCAGGCGTTGACCTAGTGACCAGTTCAGCCAATAACTTTTACGAAGGCGTAACCCAAGCAGAGGTTGAAGCTTACTACGCCGCCACCAAAAAAGCGGACGACCCTACCCCCATTTGGTATGGACTCAATTCGAAGCTGGTAAAAGAAGATGGCAAAGTGGTAGAAAAAGTATGGAAATCGGGTGGCATGTATGGCAAGGCCATTGACAGGATAATATTCTGGCTCGAAAAAGCCAGTGGAGTAGCAGAAAACCCCAAACAGAAAAAAGCGCTCGACCTACTCATTGCCTATTACAAAAGTGGCGATTTAAAAACCTGGGATGAATACAATATAGCTTGGGTAGCCGATACTGAATCGATGATAGATGTCGTGAATGGCTTCATCGAAGTTTATGGCGACCCCTTGGGCATGCGTGCATCTTACGAAAGTGTTGTAAGTGTTCGCGATATGGAGGCCACCAAACGAATCAAAGCCATTGGCGACGAAGCCCAATGGTTCGAAGACAATTCACCGATTGAAGCTTCTCACAAAAAAGAAAAAGTCACCGGCATTTCAGCCAAAGTGATTTTGGCAGTACAAGAGGCAGGCGATGCTGCACCTTCAACACCTATTGGTATAAACCTACCCAACTCCGACTGGATCAGAAAGGATTACGGCTCTAAATCGGTTCAGCTAGGCAATATCGTACATGCTTACGACGAGGTAGCCTCCAAGGGCAGCGCCATCGAAGAATTTGCATGGAACAAAGAAGAAATTGAACGTGCACGCCGTTATGGGCCGTTGGCAGGAGCACTGCATACCGATATGCACGAAGTTATTGGCCACGCTTCAGGTCAGCTCAACCCCGGTATCGGCACCCCCAAAGAAACCCTCAAACAATATGCATCAACACTCGAAGAAGCCCGTGCCGATTTGGTGGCACTTTATTATTTGATGGACAAAAAACTGGTAGAAATGGGTGTGATGCCTTCGCTTGAAGTTGGTAAAGCCGAATACGACAGTTACATCCGCAATGCACTGTTCCTACAGTTACGCCGACTTGAGAATGGCGACAATCTCGAAGAATCGCATATGCGTAACCGCCAACTGGTAGCAGCTTGGGCCATGGAAAAAGGAGCCGCCAATAAAGTAATTGAGAAAAAAATGCGCGACGGCAAAACATACTTCGTGGTAAACGACTACGAAAAACTACGTGTACTTTTTGGTGATCTACTTCGCGAAATTCAACGCATCAAAAGTGAAGGCGACTTTGCCGCAGGTCAGGCATTGGTTGAAAACTATGGCGTGAAAGTCGACCAAGGTTTGGTACGCGAGGTCAAAGAACGTTACCGCAAAATAGGTTCGGCACCGTATTCAGGCTTCATTCAACCTAAACTGGTGCCAGTCATGCAGGGCGAAACCTTGGTAGATGTGAAAATAGAATACCCCGATAATTTTGAAAAGCACATGTTGGAGTTAGGCAAAATGTATAGCTTGTTGCCTTATATCAACTAATCGTCGTCTTCGTCAGTAACAAGGCTGCCTCTTTCTGGGGTGGCCTTTTGTTTGTAATTCGGGGTGCGGTAGGCGAGTGCATCGGCGATCAAGTCATTTTTTTCGTCAATGGGCCATTTGTCTTCAAGCGAAATCAGCTTGTCGGCATCGGCAAAACGTGGCGGACTGGATTTTACGGTTAAACGTTCGAAATGATGATGAAAAACCCCTTGTACAATGTGTATCGGAAGTAGGTCGCCATGAATACGCTGTCGTTTTTTCGATCGCAAATACAAATCGAAGTCAGCCGCCTGAATACGCTCATCCCAAGGCCCCAAAAGGTCGATAGCTCTACGGGTGGTGACAATGCTGTGGCCGCTAAAGCCCTCGGTGATTTTATCTCCAAAACGGAAACGACGTCGGTTACAAAACAGCTCCCAGTCGCCATACATCAAAGTATATCTAAATACAAGTGCCCATTTCGAGCTCCCCATCCAACGGCTTAAGCCTTTAATCCATTTCCACTTTCTACGTAAACGTCTGGTCGCAATTTCGGTCTCAGCCCGTTCAATTGCAGCGGGACAGGCCAAGTCGAGACCGTGCTTTTGCATCGCCAGCACCAAATCTTCGTCCCAGCCAGGAGCAACGATGATGTCGTTATTCAAAAAAGCAAAATAATCGTTCTTGGCAACAGCTATGCCTTGATTTTGACAATGCGGGTAGCTGTAGTTAGCACCATTGCGAATTACTTTGGCACCTTTCGATTCAAAAAATTCGATGCTACCATCGGTAGAACCATTGTCGATAATAATCAGCTCATACGGCAAACGGCTGTAACGCTCAAGACTTTGAACAAACAATTCATTGATAGGTAATTGATTGTAAACGGCTGTGATGATGCTGATCATGTGTCAAATATACAGGTCAAATTGAGAGAGTATGGCCGTATATGCATCTGGAAATTCTACCTTTGGATTGTGAAGACCTATTTCAGGATACTGGCTTTTGCACGCCCATTGCGTAATTTCCTTCCGCGTTATATGGTATTGGCCGTATTGGGAATTGTATTTGGGATTTTCAATTTCACACTGCTCATACCGCTGCTCAACATAATTTTCGGCACGGTAAAAGCTCCAGAAGTGGTAGTAGAGCCCGTTTTCGACGGCACACTCAATTGGGTAAAAGACTATTTTAACTACTTCTTCTTCAACATTTTTAAAACGTATGGTCCCGCCAAAGCGCTACAGTTTGTTTGCGCCATCGTGGTTGTTTCGTTTTTCTTTTCGAATGTATTCCGCTATTGGGGACAACGGGTACTAACCGGTTTACGGACATTGGTGGTTAAAAACATACGCCAAGCCCTATTCAATCATCTTGTTCAGCTCAACGTACGTTACTTTCACGGACAACGCAAAGGCGATTTAATATCCGTTGTATCGAACGACGTCACTGAAATCGAAAATTCGGTTGTCAGCAGCATTCAAATCATCTTTCGGGAGCCGTTATTGCTCATCGGCTACGTAGTTCTTTTATTCATGATTAGCGTAAAACTTACGCTGTTCAGCTTTTTAGTACTCCCTATATCGGCACTTATCATCACTACGATCTCCCGTAAATTAAAGCAGGACTCCAAACAAGGTCAGACATTACTAGGGAATATCTTGAGTGTCATTGAAGAAACCATTAGTGGCATTCGCATTATCAAAGCCTTCAACGCGCAGGAATACACCCGAAAAAGATTCGACAAAGAAAACCATGCATATCGGCAGATTTTAAAAAGAATCTGGAACCGAAAAGAGCTGGCTTCACCCCTATCTGAATTTTTAGGCGTGAGCATGATTGTCGGCATTATACTCTACGGGGGATTATTGGTGATAGATGGAGAAAGCGAGTTAAGTGGGTCGGCCTTTATCACCTACATTATTTTATATAGCCAGCTTTTGGTGCCAGCCAAAGCCATCACAGGAGCATTAACCAATATTCAGCGCGGACTAGCAGCCGCCGAACGCGTATTTGAAATCCTGGAAGCAACCAATCCCATTCGTCAACCCGAAAATCCAATAGCCGTCCCTCGTTTCGAAAAAGAAATCACGTTTAAGAATGTAAGCTTCAGCTACGGTCAGGAATTGGTTCTGAAAAACATCAATTTAACCATAAAAAAAGGACAGATGGTGGCGTTGGTTGGACCAAGTGGCTCGGGTAAAAGCACCTTAGCCGACTTAATTCCTCGTTTTTTAGACCCCACCGAAGGTGAGGTACTCATTGATGGCGTTCCATTACCCAAAGCCAATGTTTTCGACCTGCGTCAGCTCATGGGCATCGTTACGCAAGAAAGCATACTCTTCAACGACACTGTCATGGCCAACATCGCTTTCGGTGTCGAAAACCCACAAGGCGATCAAGTCGTTGAAGCCGCCAAGGTTGCCAATGCACATACATTCATCTCCCAACTCGAAAGCGATTACGATACGTCGATCGGCGACAGAGGCGGACGGCTGAGTGGTGGCCAGCGCCAACGCTTGAGCATCGCCAGAGCCGTTTTCAAAAATCCACCCATCCTCATACTCGACGAAGCCACCTCAGCACTCGATACCGAGTCGGAAAAGTTGGTGCAAGATGCCCTGAGTCACCTGATGGAAAATAGAACTAGCATCGTCATAGCACATCGTTTATCTACCATCCAGCATGCCGATCACATTGTGGTATTGCACCAAGGCGAAATAGCAGAGCAAGGCACGCACGAAGAGCTCTTGGCAAAAGGCGGTCAATATCATCGACTCATTACCCTGCAGCAGCTCTAAACCTGCTGAAGCCATTCTAATTTCTATCTTTGCAAGGTCAATCTTAGGGTATGCAGGTATCGCACATGGCCGAAAATCTTATCGGCTCAGAAATCATCAAACTGGCTGGTGAAATAAATCAGAAGATCAAGGCAGGTGAAAAAATTTACAATTTCACTATCGGTGATTTCGATCCGCATGTGTTTCCTATCCCTGAAGCATTAACCCTTGCCATCACAGATGCCTACAGCGAAGGCCATACCAACTATCCTGCGGCCAATGGGATTATCGAATTGCGTGAGGCGGTAGTGCATTTTTTGAAAAAATACCAGAAGCTAGCGTATTCGGCCGATGAAATTTTAATCGCTGGCGGAGCCCGCCCGCTGATTTATGCTATCTATCAAACCTTACTCGATCCGGGTGATACGGTATTGTTTCCCGTGCCATCGTGGAACAACAACCACTATTGCCACCTCACCCACGCCCGTGAATTGAGCATAGAAACACGGCCAGAAGAACATTTTATGCCTACCCCTGAGGAGCTTGAACCACATCTGGCAACCGCCACTCTGGTAGCATTATGCTCTCCTTTAAATCCTACAGGCACAACGTTCACGCGCGAAAGCCTCCACAAAATTTGCGTGCTCATTAGTCAAGAAAATGAAAGAAGAGCCTCCGAAAACCGGAAGCCTCTATACTTGATGTACGACCAAATTTATTGGACTCTGACCTTTGGAAACACGGTACATTACGATCCGGTAAGTTTACACCCCGGACTTCGCGACTACACCATTTACGTTGATGGACTCTCGAAGGCCTTTGCCGCCACCGGCGTACGTGTAGGCTGGAGTTTCGGTCCGCGAAAAATAATCGACAAAATGAAGTCGATTTTAGGCCATGTAGGTGCATGGGCACCCAAAGCCGAGCAAGTAGCTACCGCACGTTTTTTAAACCAAACCGACAAAGTAGATACCTACCTCGCTGAAATTAGAGAAAAGTTGTTTTTCAGATTGCACGGATTTTATCTCGGTTTTGAAGCATTGAGTGCTAAAGGCTATCCCGTTAAAGCCATTCACCCGCAAGCAGCCATCTACCTCACCATACAGCTAGCACTACACGGCAAAGTAACGCCTGAAGGAAAAACGCTTACCACTACCAAAGAAATTACAGCATATGTACTTGAACAGGCTAAACTCGCCGTAGTACCTTTCTATGCATTTGGGGCAAGCGAAAATAGTAGCTGGTATCGGTTGAGCGTTGGAACGTGTAAAGAGCATGAAGTAGCTGAGTCGTTAGCGGCTCTAGAACGTGCCTTGGCTCGCTTAAGCTAATATACGATGGTGCCTTATTTGAGCAGCATGCACAATATTTAGCTGTCACAACCGGCGTAGCTCACTTCTCCAAGGTCTCTGACCACTACGGGAACATACCCTTCATACTGCGTTTCTACTTGCAGCAATAAAGTCCTTATTTCGTCGGCTTCGAGGCTATTCACCAACTTCATCCTGGTTTCTTTAAAGTTGGGGTAGCCTTTAAAGTAGTTCGTGTAATGCCTACGCATCTCCAAAATTCCTAGTTTTTCACCTTTCCACTCAATCGATCGGTTGAAGTGCTTTAGTGCAACAGCTATTCGTTCGGCGGTGGTAGGTGCAGCTAAATTTTGGCCTGTGGCCATAAAATGTTTTATTTCTCGGAAAATCCAAGGATAACCAATCGCTGCTCTGCCAATCATAATTCCATCTACACCATATCGGTTTCGATAAAGTACTGCCTTCTCCGGACTGTCGATATCGCCATTCCCGAAAACCGGAATGCGCATGCGAGGATTGTTCTTGACCTCCCCAATGAGTGTCCAATCGGCTTCACCTTTATACATTTGAACGCGGGTCCGGCCGTGGATGGCAATAGCTTGAACACCAATATCTTGTAAGGCTTCGGCGAGATAAACAACTTGTTTACTTTCTTCATCCCAACCCAAGCGCGTTTTTACCGTGATGGGAAGTTTGCTCCTTTTCACCATGGCTTCGGTGATTTTAAGTAGCTTGGGTAAATTGCGAAGCATACCCGAACCCGCCTCTTTACACACCACTTGTTTTACCGGACAGCCGTAATTGATATCTATTAGGTTGGGATTGGCTTCCGATACCTTATCGATAGCCTGCACCATGGGTTCGAGCTCTCCGCCAAAAATCTGGATGCCCATCGGTCGTTCGTCGTCGTAGATATCGAGCTTCTGGAGACTTTTCCTGGCATCGCGTATCAATCCCTCCGACGAAATGAACTCGGTATACATGAGGTCGGCACCATTGGCCTTACATACAGCACGGAAAGGCGGGTCGCTCACATCTTCCATAGGCGCGAGCAAAAGTGGGAATTCGCCCAAATCAAGATCACCAATCCGTACCATCGTCATAAAAACGTGTAAATTTAGGCAAAAAAAGCCACATGCTATTTGATAAGCCGCTTCGCGACCACCACCCCATAGTTCAGCTGTTGCTTTTAATTGGATTGTGTCTTTCTTCGGGAGGGTTATTTGCCCTCATCGCCATCAAAAGTGCAGGATCCGTAACCGGTGTGGCGGGAACCCTCCTTGCCGACTGGCTTCAAAACCCCGACCCGAAGTATATCCCGTACATTTGGTGGGTGCAGAGTTTGAGCGCATTTGGTGTATTTGTGTTGCCTGGAATTGTTTGGGCCTATTACTACGATTATGATACACCTTGGCAGCCACTAGGTCTGCACATACGCCAAAAACCCAATGTTTGGTTGTATGTAGGGGTACTGGTAATGGTAATAAGCCCAATAATTTATTGGATTTATGGCTTAAATCAGCAAATGGAGCTTCCTGAAGCTTGGTCGGCATTAGAAACTAGCATGAAAAGGGCTGAGGAAGAAAGCGAAAAAACGATTCAACTCCTTTTAAGCGCAACGGGTACGCAAGCTTTTCTCATCAATATTTTAGTCATAGCCATTTTGCCAGCGGTAGGTGAAGAGCTACTGTTCAGGGGTGTCCTACAAAATATATTTCGGACTTTGTTTAAAAATCCACATTTAGCCATTTGGATAGGAGCCATCTTGTTTAGCGCGCTTCATATGCAGTGGTATGGTTTCTTCCCGCGTTTGTTGTTAGGGGCCATGTTTGGCTATATCTATTTTTGGAGCGGTTCGATCTTCCTCTCCATTTTTGCCCATTTCATCAACAATGGCGCAGCTGTAGCCGTAGAAATGTGGGGAGGTGAAGGCGGTAGTGAGGCCATCGAAAAAGCCTTGTTAAATAGTCCTTGGTGGCTTTTATTACTTTCTTTGTTAGCGGTGGTAGTGCTGCTAAGAGCTATCAAATTACAAACGCAAAACATACAAACGTTTCGGTGATGCAAGAAGGTTGGATTTGCGTATTTACTACCAACTATGCCCATCTTGCCGAATTGGTGCATGCTCATCTGCTGGCCAACGATCTGCAAGCGGTAGTGCTCAATAAAAGAGACTCCTCGTATCTTGCATTCGGTGGCGTGGAGGTATACGTGCCATCATCCGATCGTTTAACTGCCGAAGCGCTGATTCTATCACTGAACCTATGAGTAACTTTTGGTTGCGATTAACTACTGGCGTTGTTCTTACCACGGCAATTGTGCTGAGTCTATTTGCTGGATTTTGGTACTTCAGTTTGTTGTTTTTTATTTTTTCCATGGTGGGTCTTTTCGAGTTTTACCGCATGGCAGCGCCTCGTGACAAACGAAGGCAATATCTGAGTGTAATGACCGCTGGCGCCATACTATACATCATTTGTGCCCTAACAGCGTCGCGCACAGTAGCATTTGAATGGCTAGAATTTATGATTCCCGTTGCGGCCTACTTTTTCATGACTGAATTATATAAAAACAGAGAAAACCCATTTCAGGAAATTGGCATTACCGTATTGGGTTTAGTGTATATAGCACTACCATTCAGCCTGCTGAATTTTATGGCTTTCCTACCCTACGAAACGTACAACTATGAATTGGTGCTGGGTTGCTTTATTTTCCTTTGGGTGAGTGATTCCGGCGCTTATTTGGTAGGCAGGCGCTTTGGCAAAACCAAACTTTTTGAACGTATTTCTCCCGGCAAAACCATCGAAGGCAGCATAGGTGGAATTATACTGGCCATATTGGTAAGCTACTTTGTTGTAGGACGGTACTTTCATAGCCTAGCACAAACAGAATGGGTAGTCGTTGGTGCCATTGTATCCATCAGCGGGATTTATGGAGATCTAATTGAATCGCTGCTCAAACGTAGTGTCGACCGCAAAGACTCCGGCAGTTTACTGCCTGGTCATGGCGGTGTGCTCGACCGTTTCGATTCACTTATTCTCTCAGCGCCGTTGGTATATGCTTACATTCGGCTTTTGCAGATTTTTTAGCGTTTTGCTAATAAACCAGCTGATTTTCAGAACTTCTCAAAAAAGCCGTTTCTAAAGGTGCATCAGTAAGGCATTTGGCTAACTTTACGTCGGTTTTTTAACGATTTCTTAATCACCATTTAACCCCATTCCTCATGTCAGCCACTGCTGAAAAAACCTCTACTCCAGAGAATCCATTTGATTCGATGATGTCGCGCTTCGACATTGCCGCAAAAATGCTCAACCTCAATGAAGGTTTGTACAATGTACTAAAATCGCCAGCCCGTCAGGTCATTGTGAGTCTTCCAATTACCATGGATAATGGTAAAATCGAAGTTTTCGAAGGCTTCCGTGTCGTTCACAACATCAATCTGGGTCCTGCCAAAGGCGGTATCCGATACTCCATGGATGTGCATCTCGACGAAGTAAAGGCACTTGCCGCATGGATGACTTGGAAATGCGCTGTGTCTAACATCCCATTTGGAGGTGGTAAGGGCGGCATTAAGTGCGACCCTCGTAAAATGTCGGCCAACGAACTTGAGCGGTTAACACGTGCCTATACACGTGCAATGATCGACGTTTTCGGCCCTGAAAAAGATATTCCTGCTCCTGATATGGGAACAGGGCCCCGCGAAATGGCCTGGTTGATGGACCAATATTCTAAATTGGTAGGATACAGCAGCCCAGCGGTCGTTACCGGTAAGCCTCTGGTTTTGGGCGGATCTAAAGGCCGAGTAGAAGCTACCGGTCGCGGCGTGATGGTGGCTACACGTAGTGCCATGTTGAAAATGGGCTTGAACCCCTTCAAATCAACTTGTGCAGTTCAAGGCTTTGGTAATGTAGGTTCTATTTCTGCCAAACTTTTACAGCAACAGGGACTTAAAGTTGTTGCCATTAGCGACGTAACAGGCGGTTATTACAACCCTGAAGGTATTGATGCCGACGAAGCCATTGCCTACCGCGACAACAACGGTGGAACTTTGGAAGGTTTTGCCAAAGCGAGCAAAATCAGCAACGAAGAATTGCTCGAGCTCGACGTTGACGTTTTGGTTCCAGCAGCAATGGAAGACCAAATCACAGGCCGCAATGCCAACAACATCAAAGCGAAACTTATCGTGGAAGGTGCAAACGGCCCTATCGCAGCAAGTGCCGACGATATACTGAACAACAAAGGCATCATGGTTGTGCCCGACATTCTTGCTAACGCGGGTGGAGTAACCGTTTCATACTTCGAGTGGGTTCAAAACCGCTTAGGCTATTTCTGGACAGAGGAGCGCGTAAATCGCCGTGCCGACCGGAACATGAAAGAAGCATTTGAGGTGGTTTATCAAACTTCATTGAAGTATAATTGCAACCTCCGCATCGCTGCTTATATAGTCGCTGTCGACAAAGTAGCGCAAGTCACACAATTGCGTGGTGGCATTTAAACTTAAAATCCGAAATTTGAGCCGGGAATAAATCTCCCGGCTTTTTTTATGATTCATCGCGAAGGGTATACCATCATTGCAGGTACAGTTGTTTTAATTGGCGTTTTTGGCTGGTTGATTCAACATTATTTATCCGACTACCGTGTGCTGAGCTATGGCTTGTATGCTATTTTATTGTTTTTTCTCGTCATGGTGGTTCAGTTTTTTCGGAATCCAACTCGAAACACACTTATCGACCCACAAACGGTAATTGCGCCAGCCGATGGCAAAGTAGTTATCATTGAAGAAGTGGATGAACCTGAGTACTTTCAAGGGAAAAGGCTAATGGTTTCAATTTTTATGTCGCCTATAAATGTACACGTAAACAGAAACCCAGTAAGTGGCACGGTAAAATACTTCAAATATCACCCCGGCGAGTATTTGGTGGCTTGGCACCCAAAATCATCTACGCTGAATGAGCGTACAAGCATAGTCATCGAAAATGAGGCTGGTATACCTGTACTTTTCCGTCAAATTGCCGGAGCTCTGGCTCGCCGAATACGTTGGTATGTGAAAGAAGGCGACACTGTGGTCCAAGGTCAAGAATTCGGTTTCATCAAATTCGGAAGCCGCATTGACATTTACCTACCGGTAGGTACCGACGTTAAAGTTGCACTTGGCGATAAAGTATGGGGTGGCGAAACCATAGTAGCCAAATTCCGCTAGCATGTCGCGTTCATTAGAACCGGCTCGTCTGGCCACCATTTTCTTCACCGTTTTCCTCGATATGCTGGGCATAGGCATAATCATTCCCATCATTGCCCCGCTACTTTTGAATGAAGACACGCCCCTTTTGCATCCCTCTGTCACATTTCAGGAGCGTACCTTTATCATGGGTTTGTTGATCTCAAGCTTTAGCATTGCCCAGTTTTTCGGCTCTTCCGTTTTGGGAAGTTTGTCGGATCGTTTTGGGCGAAAACCCGTGCTTCTCGCTTCCATCACCGGCACTATGCTTGGGTATTTGTTGCTGGGTATGGGCATAGTCACCGGTCAATTGTGGTTGCTGTTTGTTGGTCGCATACTCGATGGATTTATGGCTGGCAACTTGGCCGTTATGTATTCTGCGATTGCCGACATCAGCGAGCCTAGTTCCAAAAGCAAAAATTTCGGTCTCGTAGGTGCGGCTTTTGGCCTTGGATTCGTGATAGGCCCCTTTGCTGGCGGCCAGCTTGCCAACAACCAGCTCGTGTCTTGGTTCAACTATGCCACTCCTTTTTGGGTCGCAGCAGCGCTAAGCATGGTGAATGTAGTTTTAATCATGCTTTTTTTTGGCGAAACTATTCAGCAAAAAGTACACAAGCCACTCCGATGGAGTACGGGTATAGTGAATATTAGGAATGCCTTTCAAAATGTAAAACTAAGATCGATTTTTACTGTAAGCTTCCTTTTCGTTTTTGGCTTTACCTTCTTCACCCAATTCTTTCAGGTTTATCTCATTGGTAAATTCAATTTTAGGGAAGCACAAATTGGCACCCTTTTCGGCTATATGGGGCTCTGGATTGCACTTACACAAGGGCTTTTCATTCGCCCAGTTATGAAAAAGTTTAAACCCCATCAGGTTATACGATTTGCCGTTCCTTGCATTGCCGTCGCCTTACTGCTATTACTTATCCCTAAAACCAGCAGTACCATCTACTTCATTATCCCATTCGTTTCTATCTTTCAAGGGTTGACCTCACCCAATATCACCGCCACGGTATCTAATCTGGCCGATGCCGACATTCAAGGTGAAATTTTAGGTATAAATCAGTCGGTCAACTCTTTCGCGCAGATGTTGCCTCCTTTGATTGGTGGAATTTTGGTTGGCCTAGATATCCGCATGCCCTTGATCATTGCTGCTGTGTTTATGCTTCTAGCAGCCTGGGTTTTTACCCTTTCTGTTCGAAAATCAAGCACCTATTGACCAGAGGCTTTTTGAATTAACGAGTCATCACGCCGAATTTGAAAACCTGAAGCTTCGAGTGTTGTCACGACTATTTTTTCATTTTCTGGTAAAATACGGTAGATAAACTCCTTGGTTGGATGTAGCTCCATTTCTCCTAGGTGTTCATGAAGCTCTTCTGGAAGCCATGCCAATATCTCTTGTTCGGGCAAAGGCATGTATTCACCTTCATCCCAGCCAGGAAGCACGTCGGTTGTAAATGGATCGTCGGGATGAGGGAGCTCCAAATCGGTAATGTAGCTACTCAAATCTTCTCCCATTTTGTAGTTCGGATAAAGTGCTTCGTGGCCTAATATTTCAAGGATTTCGAGAATTAACTCGTCAAAATCATCCTGTGAGCTCAAGCGTATGAAATCGGCCCACGTTTCAGAGCTTTGAATGGCCTCCCATTTACGTGCCCACCTGATGGCTTCCTCTTCGCGTATAATGACAAGGTTGTCGCCTAAAATTCCATAAACAAGTTGATTTTCTGGAGTAGCCATAACAGCAATTTAATGGCGCAAATATGCAATAAAAAACCACCCCAATAATTGAGGTGGTGTATAGATCCTGTGCTATTTTAATCAGTTACCTTTTTCAAGCTTTTCCATTTCCTTGTCGAACGTTTCTTTGAACTTTTGATAATCATAATCAATTTTCAAACGCTCATCTTTAGAAAGGCGCTCATTCACGGCAGCCATCACATCCATGCCTGTTAACTCGAGAGCCAAATACGTTTTATACGTTCCGGTTGGTGTTTTAGTTAGGCGCTCGCAAATGGTGCGAGTTCCTGTTAACCGTTGGTTAACTACTTCTCTGCTCAAGGACTCAAAGCGCTCGGCCACTTCTTCTTTGTTGTTAAACTCGCGGCTATTTACATAGTTATCAACTGTAGCCTTGATGGTAGTATTGATGGAAGACGCTAATTGTGTACGTGCTTCATTGAGCGCTTTACGCTTAGAAGTATTCTGGTCCATGCTCTCTCCTACCGCATTTGCGCGAAAGAACTCTTTCGTGCTGAAATACTCAGCTCCCGAGCAATACAATTTAACTTCAATTTCTCCCTGCGTTTGTGGAGTAGATACCTCGGCGGCTTTTTTGCTTTTACAACCCGTTGTAAAAAGTACTAGTCCGAGTACCAATACCGAAAGCGGTTTAAAATAATTTTTCATACGATGGGTTTTTAAATTCTATGTGAGGATTATTGGTTGAAGATAGTTTTTGAGAGT
This sequence comes from Chitinophaga pinensis, assembly GCA_943369355.1. Taxonomy (GTDB): domain Bacteria; phylum Bacteroidota; class Bacteroidia; order UBA7662; family UBA7662; genus UBA7662. Next base: position 36,595 of record CALRMX020000005.1, read on the forward strand.
TTTGGAATCACTGTAGTTTCCAAATCAGATGCGGCACGTTTTAATACAGCTTCTTCTGCTTTTTCAAAGTCAAGTTGAACCCCTCTCAGATTGCTCAATTTTTGACTATATCGTTCATTTCCGACTTTGTCTAACAGCGTAAGTTGTGCGTCGAGCAGTACGGTAAACATGCCGTTGTTCACCGTTCCTTTCCGTGTTTGCGCCGAAAACTGGCAAATAAAATCGGCTCTGGCTGCGTCGTTCGTCGTTTGAAAGCCATCTGCTAATAGTCTGCGCCTGATGGCATTTTGTAGCTGAGTCGATACGCTATCGCCATTTAGCTTCACCTCACGGCTGGCAATAAACACGGTTGGCCTACTCACTTCAAGTTGAATCCGTTCTTGAGGTAATGCCTGCGGGTCGACCGCGCTTAGCCAAAGCTTATAATTGGGCTGATTGCGTAACATGGTTTCTAAATCTGCTTCGATGAGGATTTCCTGAACCGCTTCTTTAGAACCGATGTGGCTAATTCGAAGCTTAAGGATACCTTGGTCATCGGTAGTGCTCCCGCCAACAATGGTGCCATTTCCTTGTGAAAATCTAATCTTCAGTGGAAAATTAGCCATCGGGCTATTTTTTGCATCCGTACGTATCACTCTTACGGATATTTCATCTTGCACCTGGTGGGCAGCCTTTGCTTGAATTCGCTTCGGATTAGCGCGGATACTGATTTCACGTAAATTCCGAGCCATACTGGCAATGAGTTCATTTCCGAGGTAGACTTCTTTTCCTGCAATGTTGGTTTCTAGAGGTTCGTTTAGATAGGCCTTTATGGTTTCGAGTGCTCTGATGTGCAGCCCCAATCCCTCTCCTGGCCTCCCCTCGGCTAAGGCAGCTTGCGCCTTTTCAAAATGGTCTAAAGCCAGTCTTTTGGCTTGTTCCATTTTTTGCTGCTTCTGCCTTTGGTATTCTGCAGCCGACAAGCGGTAATATACCCAGTACTCGTTCGCGTTCTGCCAGGTAGCCACCACTTCATACGTTTCTAATTGTACTGTACTCGTAAGTTTGGTAAACGAACGGAATTCATCACTAAAGACCCTATTTCGTTCGAGTTGTGATTGTACCGAATTGGCTTGAACGGTCACCGTGATTTGACTCACCAAATCATTCAGCGCATTTCTTTTCGCCAGCTCAATATGATCGAAACTTGATGCTGATTTTCGAGCTACGCCAATACCAATGTAATATCCAGCATCAATAGGTCTCGACTCAACCCAATCGGGACGTACCTCCACTACTGGGGGAGTTGTTGCTTGTCGAGATGATCCACATGCAACGATTAAAAGTGCGATGAATAGATACAGGGTTCTCATTGCATACGGGCGAGTTCAAAACTCACAATTTGGTTGGCGACTTTCGAACTTATTCGATTTTGTACCGTTACGAGCATTTCACTTATGGGCTTAAAGTCGCGTTTGGCCGACAAAAGTTGCTCCACCTCACGTTTTTGACTGAAGCTCGTAAAAATTTTATCAGAAGGGTGGGCTTCATTTCTGGAACGCCATTGCCCAGCAAAAAGGTTTTTTGCATTTCCGTCGTAGCTGATGTAACGAACTTCATCGCGTTCGTTAAATTCTACTACATCCGATACCATCACCGAACCAGTTTCGGTACTGATCAGCTGGTACTGAATTTTCATTCGTAGACTGCTCGAACCCTGAAACTCAGAGTACATCACCTTGCGGTATCTGGTTTGCAGCTCCATTTTTTTATTGGTAGGGTTGTATACTTTTTCTTGATACGATTCATATCCAGTTCGCTCAATATGACGCATGCTCGGTGATACCACCCCAAAATCAAGCACTTTTCCAGTTAAAATGGCCTTTGCTCCCATTAGTTCACCCGCGGTAACAGCAAAATTTTCATTGTCACTATTGGCCAAGCTCAGCTTTTGCTCTTTGTAAATTCGTTCTGTATTTTCTCTATCAATAATTACCAAAAACTCGTTTCGCGAACTCGTTAGCTCACTAATGATATAGCTCCCAACCGATATGGGATAAGCATAACTCGAGGTGTTTTCAAAGGGCAAAACGGCAATCGTAATAGTAGCCCGTTCCTTGGATGTACGTCTTAATTCTTGAACATCTTTGTAGTTGGGATCCAGACCATGTACTTTTTCAAAGCCGATATATGCTTTTCTAAAATTCCCTCCTTCGTAGTTTTTCAATGCATCATCGTAGGTGGGTATGATGATCGACATTTTTTTCAGAGAGCCTACGTCTTTGTAGCTCGGATCTAACTGAGTAATTTCTTGGAACCGCGATTCTGCATCTCGGAACTTCTTTTCTTCTAAAAGCGCTTGACCTTGATTGTAAAGTTTTTCAAGGTATTTGGCTAAATCTTCATCGTAATAGCTCCTGTAGTAGGTCGGAAAATCGAGCTCAACATTGTAAGCACTTACATTATTAAAAAACTTCTCAGCTTGCCTAAAAGCATACACCGATGTTCTCAAGTCATCACTACCATGTGCCTTATAAAACTTGTCGAGGTATTGATTTAATGCCTTTTGCCCTGAATTACGAAGTCCTACCCGAGCATCTATGTAGGTACGGTCATTGGCCAAGGCCTGCATGAATGCAAAAGCAGCTTCGTCGTGTATGCCCGCTTCCGCCAGTTTATTGCCCTTTTTGGTAAAACTCTTGCTCGCCGAACAAGCCACCATTAAACCGGCGATAAGCAGTAGGTTAAGTACGTGTAGTGGTTTCATAGGCAATAAACAAAATTAGGAAATGCGTTGGGTTTGCTGGTATTGCCTTTCAAGTATTGTACCAACTCATTTTATCCAAACTGCAATAATTAGCCATATCACGTACAAGCAGTAAGCTAACTTCAAAAAAACTCCAGCTAAAAATCCCAGAAAAGAGCCAATTGCTGATTTGAAGGCTTGATTACGGGATGAACCTTGGATTAGTTCTCCAACAAAAGCACCTAAAAAAGGGCCGACTATAATCCCTAAAGGTGGCGTAAAAAGTCCAAGTAACAAACCAACCATAGAGCCTCTTTCACCCGACTTCGTTCCTCCAAATCGCTTAGTGCCCCAAATGGGTATAAAATAATCGAGTACTGTAATCCCAGCTACGATGAGGCCATGAACTACTAATGTTTGTATACTGAAGGTGCCACCCGGATAAAAATACAACAGAAGCATGGCCCCCCAAGCGATTGGAGGTCCAGGTAAGATGGGTAAAAAGCTTCCCGCTGCACCCACTATGGCGGCAAGAATGGCGATTAGGTAAACCAAATTTTCCATGTCAGATAGTTGAGTTTAGCCGATTGATATTAAAACAAATAAAATCATGCTTTCGCTGAAGATAATAACTTGAGCTACATGGTTGAAATAAATTTAAGAACACATGTACAAATGAAATAATCCAGCATTGGCTATCTTTGAAGATGATCAATTTGATACTTTCTGGAGGGAGCGGAACTCGTTTATGGCCGCTGTCCCGCAAGCTCATGCCCAAACAATTCTATCCTCTTTTTGAAGATCAAACACTCTTTGAATTAACTATTGAACGTAATGCAGGCTTTTGCAGTGACTTTTGGATTGTAACCAATCAAGAGCAGGCCATACTTGCAGAGTCACAGCTTGGAGAGCATGAAGCCAGATTTATTCTTGAACCAGTAGGTAGGAACACAGCACCTGCTATAGCCTTAGTTTGTCATCTATTGCCATCTGAAACGCTAGTATTGGTAACGCCGAGTGATCATCTGATTAAAAAGCAAGGGGTATATGAAAAGACGATAGCAAGGGCCAAGAAACTTGCTGAAGAGGGGTATTTAGTGACATTTGGAATTCAGCCCACGTATGCTGAAACCGGATACGGATATATCGATTCAGAAGGCGAATTGGTCAAATCCTTTAAGGAAAAACCAGATAAAGAAACTGCTGAAGAGTACCTCGCCAAAGGAAATTTTTTATGGAATAGCGGAATGTTTTGTTTTCAAGCAGGGGTGTTTCTTGAAGAATTGCAAAAATATAGTCCCGAAGTGTTTACTCACTCAAAAAAAGCACTTGAGGGTCTTGACACCAAATCCTACACCGTTGCTGTTGAATTGGAGGCCATGAAATCAATTCCTGAGATTAGCATCGACTATGGAGTTATGGAAAAAAGTGATCGCGTAAGAGTGGTTCCTGCTGATATTGGGTGGAGCGATTTAGGTAGTTTTGATGCGCTTTATGAAGAAATTCCGAAAGATGAGCTGGGCAACACAATTGCAGAACATACCCACTTTTTAGGTGCTAAACAAAATTTAGTTTTCAACCGCAGCGACAGCAGATTGATTCTATTAGACGTAGAAGACTTGTTAGTAGTAAAAACGCAAACAGCTACCCTGATTGGAAAGCGTGGTTTATCGCAAAACGTAAAAAAAGCGGTAGATTTTCTCAAGGGGGAAAATGCTTGGGAATTGAATACACACGATACGCTAGTCATGCCATATGGTATTCAAAGAGTGATTTCTTCAACTCCTGAATATGAGCTCTTAGAACTTTTTTTACACCCAGGAGAAAGTATCCACACGCGCGAGGGGGAGCCTATAAGCATTCAACTCATTTCAGGAAGCTTGAGCATCAATGATAAACCCATGATTATTGGTCAATCTTTTCTAGAGAAAAAAGACGAATTGCATCTTTTTAATCCTGATCAAGAGCAGCCGTGTTTACTCCTAATTACCCATCTTCATTGAAAAAGTATCTCATTTCATTCCTATTATCGACCTTATCAATAATAGCATTCAGTCAGCATCCGAGTCTGAATGTGCCCTTGAATAGAATTTGGAATTTAGAGTTTGAAAAAAAATATGCGCTTTTAAACGACAAAACACATAACGCTATTTACCCGATGCTTCAAGGGCAATTAGCAGATTTAAAAGATTCACTTGCCTCAGAAGAAAAAAGCTGGTGGTATCGTAAAGTATATAAGGAACATTTGGTTGATATTCACAAGGAAGACTGGATGATTCAATTAGATCCTCTTGGAGAAATTGAGGTAGGAAGAACAGAAAGTGATGCCGCAAACAGATATACAGGAGCAATTCAGCTTCAAGGTGGTATAGGTTCGAAGTTTGCCTTTTATACTAGTGTTTTTTCTACTTGGGCATTTTACCCGAACTACCTAACTGCATTTGGTAGAACCTACTCCATTATGCCTGGACAAGGTGATGCTGTACCTTATACAGAAAAAGGATTCAACCACTTTAATTCTTTGGCTTACATTAGCTTTTCACCTAATAGTCATTTTAATTTTCAGTTTGGGCATGGTAGAAATTTCATTGGTAACGGCTACCGCTCACTTTTGCTTTCCGATGGCTATTACCCGCATCCCTATTTTCGAATTCTAACTAACATTGGGCCAATTCAATATGTCTATCTACTCAGCCAGTATACAGATTTGTTAGCGCCAAAATTATCCAAGGAACTGGGTTTTAGGCAAAAATATTCAGCCATTAGTTACTTGGATTGGAGAATTGGAAAACGTCTTTCTTTAGGGCTGTTTCAAGCTGTTATTTGGCAGGCAGATGACAGCACAGGTAGAAGAGGAATAGACCCTAACTATTTAAATCCAATTGTATTTCTTAGACCCATTGAAAGAAATTTAGGCTCAGAAGGTAATATGATTTTAGGGCTGAATTCGAAATTCAAAATTGTGGATGGCCATTTAATATACTTCCAATTCGTTCTAGATGAATTTGACTTCCGTCAACTTCAAGCACAAAATGGATACTGGGCAAATAAATACGGGTATCAGTTAGGTTATAAGGGATTCGACCTTTTCCACATTCCCAATTTATCGATTAATACGGAATACAACGTTGTGCGGCCTTTCACTTACAGCCATTGGACAAGTCTTACAAATTATAGCCACTTTAATGAACCCCTAGCACACCCTTTTGGAGCTAATTTCAGAGAATGGCAAAACTTCATTAACTACCGATTCAAAAGGTACTATTGTCAAATCCAATATATGAATGCATTAGTAGGGTTTGATGAAGATGGATTGTCATGGGGACAGAATATTTTTGGCAGCTATTTTATTCGTGTTCGTGAAACAGGAAACGAGATTGGACAAGGGCTAACTACCAGAATTCACTTTACTCAAGTAAAATTGGGTTATATACTAAATACACGTACGAATATGCGATTAGAACTTACAGGAAGCAACAGAAACGCCATTAACAAAAATGAAACTCTCGTAGAAAATTGGTTTACCGTAGGAATATCTACTAATGTTAGGAACCTGTATTTTGACAGATAAATTCTTTGTGGTACAAGAGCACTGCAAATAAGCTAAAAAACAAAATTCCTCTGTGCCAGAATAATACAGTTTCGGTCTGAATCACAATTAAAATAAAGAGCATAAAAACGAAACTCGACGATTCGCTCATTCTGTATGACCGTATAATTTTATCTAAAAAAATATACATCAGAAGTACTAAATACGGCAATCCGGCAATAAGCCAATTCTCTAGTAATTGGTTGTGAGTATTCAGCGAATTACGAATTGCGTGATTCATCCCGTTTCTAGCATGACTAGACCAGAGCGCATCTTTATAATCACCTGCCCCTACCCCCAAAAGAGGTTCGCTCTTTATTATCTCAAACGCATTTTCCCAAAGAGCTAATCGAATGGTAATACTGTTGTAGTCATCTTCTTTAAAGGTCTCCCTGTTGTAATTTAATCCGCTAAATAATTCCGAGAACCTTGTTCTTGTTTTATTAGGAAAAGCTGTAAAGATAAAAACGAAGAAAACCACTATTGCCAGATAATACCTTGCCGAAGGGAGATTGTTAAATTTTATTTTAGGAATAAAAAGGCAAAGTATCAATGTAAGAACAACAGACACTAAAATCATTCGAGAGCTCAACATTATTAAGGCACACCCCAAAAAAACCACGCCAGCAATCTTAATGGTTCTGGAAAAATAGTCATCCTGTACCCACCACCATAGGGCCCCTAGAATAAGTAAACTAAAATAACCGGGATGCATAATGGGCTTAGCCAAAGAAACATAGAAAAAATAAGGGGCTAGTTCTTCTAAATTTGAAACCTGGCTGTTCATTGCATTATAAGCTCCAACAAACAATGCTATAAAAAAGGCAAGAAAGGCCCCTGTGTACCAAAATCTTCCCACGGTACGGATTTCAACCTTATTCAACGGCCTGAGGAAATATGCAAAGGGTATAAGAGGCAATAAAATTTGTGTCGACAATAATGCCATGCCGTCTGCATAATTCACCGTCCAGAACATTGATACGGCAAGCCAGGCATAATAAACCGCCCAACTCTGGAACCAGCTATTCGTTAGCGCACTACGCCAGAGCAGACTGCTGCGATTCACTGCCAGTGCTATAAATAATATGATCAGTGCATAACTACTAAACCAAACTGGCAAAAACTGAGAGAAAGCCAGAATGCCCCATGAAAGAGGTACAAAAGAGGAAACTTTCGTATTAATCAAATTCACCAAACTTGAACTAAAGATAATATTCAGTTTTGCTGATTTAGGCTTTTTTCGACAGTAAAGTAAATTCACTTATTTTGTAAGCTATTCGTATATCCATGATGCAATCCCTTTTTACTTTTTTAAAATTTGCCTTAGTCGGTCTGGGGGGAGTGGTAATCGACTTTTCCATTACTTGGTTAATCAAAGAAAAGATAAAGTGGTCTCCGTATATAGCGAATGCTTCCGGCTTTCTAGTTGCGGCTAGTGTGAATTGGTATCTGAACCGAATATGGTCGTTTGAGAGTCAGAATCAAGACATTTTAATGGAATATAGCAACTTTATAGGAGTGGCTTTACTCGGATTGCTTATCAACACAAGTATTCTATTCTTATCGATAAAACGCCTTAATCTGAACTTCTACCTTGCCAAAACTTTGGCAATAGGAATCACCACAATCTGGAATTTCCTTGCAAATTACTTCTACACTTTCGCGGGATGAGTCAAAGTCGAACATTTCAAATTTTTACCTTAGCAATAAGTTGTGCGCTTCTTTTACCTAACTTATTCACCCATGGTATTTTTGGAGATGGTTTAATTTATTCCGTTATATCTCGAAACCTATCGGCAGGTAAAGGTGATTTTTGGACTCCCATTTACAGCGACACCTTTTTTAATCCGTGGGCTGAACATCCACCACTCATGTTTTGGCTTGAAAGTTTCTTTTTCAAAGTATTAGGAGACCATCCTTATACAGAAAAACTCTTTAGTCTATGCTTATGGATCACCATGGTATTTTCCATTAAACATTTCTGGTCACAAAAAGACGGAAGCTGGTGGTTACCTGTGTTACTTTGGACGATAATTCCTACCGTACATTGGGGCTTTAGTAATAATATACTTGAAAACTTATTGGTGGTTTTTACCAGTTGGGCAATCTGGTTTGGTTTAAAGGAAACAACCGTCAGAAATGCCATAATCGTCGCACTTTTGGTATTTCTCGGTTTTCTTACCAAAGGTTTAGTTGCCTTTTTCCCCATGGCAGTTTGGTCGGTTCGTTTAGTTACGGTTGGAGACCTTAAAATGAGAAACGCACTGAAGTCCACATTCGTAGCAATCATTACGCTGTCATCCTTAAGTGCACTTTTGTACTTCGACAACGATGCAATTCGTTTTCTAAGCAATTATTTTCAAACACAACTCTTGGCAAGCCTTAATGGAGAGCGACTTGTTCAAGATAAAATAGTTGATTTACCACGCTACTACCTAATAATCAGACTATTTACGGAATTGTTAAACCCTCTTGTTGTTACAATCGTAGTACTACTAGGCTCCACTAAGCAAACCTTGCTTACACGCTTGGTAGTGAATAAAAAGAAGTGGACACTATACGGAATCATTGGACTAACTGCGTCTTTGCCTTTACTCATCTCACCGAAGCAGCATTCCTTTTACTTAATGCCTGGTTTAACGTGGTTCAGTTTAGGAATTGCACATCTACTCTGGCCAATAATCCAACAGAAGTACAGTGCCTTAAATACAAAAAAACCTCCATTCAAGGTGTTCGGCTACTTTAGTATTGGATTATTAATAGCAGGATTAGTATTTAGTGCCAGCAGGTACGATAAAATTAGCCGTGATTCGTCGACCATTCTTTTCGTTCGAGAAATAAACAAGGTTGTACCCGAAAACGAAAAAATCGGCGGTAGTGCCGATTTATTGTCCCATCATAACCTACACGGCTATCTACAAAGATATACCTACAGGTCAATTTATTTCTCCGAGCCAGTATATTGGTTCATTACATCGAAAGACGAAGTAGTACCAAATAACTTCGAAGCTGTACAATTAAACGCTACGAGTGATTACAAATTATGGCACTCAAGATTGCGAAGCCAGTGATTATTCATCGTGGATCACCTCACCATCTGACGGTTAAATTACTCCGAAGGATTTGGTAAGCCCAATTTATTTTCAGCGTCTTTATCATTGTTGAAACGGCTCTTATCGAGCGATTCAAACTGTGAGTTGTTGCTAACAAATTCAGGTACCAACTCTTTAATTTTTGTAACTATCCGCTGCTCGTCACCCGTGTTCAAAATCTGTTTAAGAGTAACCAAATCCTGTGCAACTTGATCGTAGTTATACGCACGAACCTTGCCTATCATAATTTTGGGATGGTGAGTAGGCATTGTATTTTCTTGCACGTTTAAGAGCTCCTCGTAAAGTTTCTCTCCGGGTCGAAGTCCAGTGAACGTTATTTGAATATCCTTCCCAAGGGTTAAACCTGAGAGCTTAATCATTTTTTTCGCCACATCAAGGATTTTGACAGACTCTCCCATATCAAATATGAAGATCTCGCCTCCGTTGCCCATAACGCCTGCTTCCAGCACCAATTGGCAAGCTTCGGGAATGGTCATAAAGTAGCGTGTAATCTCGGGATGGGTAACAGTAATTGGTCCACCAGCTTCTATCTGCCGTTTAAACATGGGGATAACTGAGCCATTAGAACCTAATACATTTCCAAAACGAGTAGTTACAAATCGTGTATTCCCTGAAAAAGCGTTATTCAAACTTTGGGTGTAAATCTCTGCAACTCGTTTTGTTGCACCCATTACGTTCGTGGGATTAACCGCTTTATCGGTACTTACCATAACAAACTTGTTCACCCCAAATTCAACAGATAAATCGGCTAGTAATTGTGTGCCAAAAATATTTACTAAAACTGCTTCGTAACAATTTTCCTCCATTAACGGTACATGTTTGTAAGCCGCAGCATGAAAGACATATTTAGGACGATATTTCTTGAAAAGATTACGCATTCGCTTGTCATTCCTTACATCACCGATTACAAATCGAACATTATGTAACAAATGAGCGTACTTCTTTCTAAGTTCATTTTCTAATTCATACATAGGTGTTTCGGCCTGGTCAATTAAGACCAGTTGGGCAGGATTATAGTGCAACAATTGTCGGGCAATCTCCCCGCCAATTGACCCTGCAGCACCTGTGACGAAAATAACCTGTTCTTCTACCTCTGATTCTACATTCTGATTATCTAAAACAATTTCTTCACGTTGCAGTAAATCTTCGATCTTAACATCTTTGATTTGCCTGCTGCTAAGTTCACCATTAATCCAATTATGAACGGGTGGTACATTTTTAACTTTGATGTTGTGTGCAAGGCATAAATCAATTATTTGCCTTTTTCTTATCGTAGATATATTCTGTATCGAGATAATAACCTCTTGTATGTTGTTCTTTTCAACAAAATCTCGTTCAAGGATGGCGGGTGAATACACCATTATCCCTTGAAGCGCTTTGTTTATTTTACTGGGATTATCGTCGATATACCCAAGTACATTATACTGGAGACTATCGTCCTGCATCAGCGTGTTTCTGGTTATTGACCCTGATTTTCCAGCACCATAAATCAGAACATTAACTTTAGTTCGGCTACTTTCGAAAATCGAAATAAATGCTGCTTTAAAGAGAAAGCGACTAGTGACCAATCCAAAAATAGAAAACACGTAATTGATCAAAATCAGCGAGATGCCGATCGTGAGTAACCCGTTACCATACTGGGTAAACTGATACGTTAGCAGATTCAGTATGAGAAGCGCTGCAGTAGAACTAGAAGTTGCAAAAAATAATCTAACTGCGTCTTCAACCCCAGTATGTCGAATAATTCCACTGTATGATCTGAAGAATAAAAAACCAGCCAAATATGCAACAAGAACCACAGCCAGCTGACCTAAACTTAATGCACCATTAATAACGGTCAAATCAAAGTTAAACCTGACTAAATGTGCAAAACCGAAAGAAATAGCTACGATGGCTAAATCAATTAACAATATTGTCCAGCGACTGACAAATTTGTTGGAATAAGATTTAAATAAATTATAAACCATGGCTACTTTGACAAAGATGCGAAATGAACTCTATTTTGATATTAACTAGAGATTAAAGTACCAAAACGATCACGTTGTACACAATACCCTGTGAAGGGTAGTTTTCTAGCCAAAAAAGCTATTCAACTTAGATTCAATTCGTTGCATATCGGAATCTGTTAAATTCGAACCCGAAGGTAGACATAGCCCCTGTTCAAAAAGCGATTCCGACACGCCATTGACGTATCTGGGTGCCGATTCGAAAATAGGTTGCATATGCATTGGTTTCCAAAGAGGTCGTGATTCAATGTTGTCTTGCTCTAACCACAACCGCAAATCTTCTCTAGTTTTACCGTTACATAGTTGAGGGTTAAGGGTAATCGCCGTAAGCCATCGATTCGAAAACGAACCGCTTAGCTCTGCTTGAAAGGAAATACACTCTTTTGAAGATAATTTGCTTTGATACCAATCAAAATTCTCCCTTCTCGCATGCACTCTTTCTGAGATAACCTTCATTTGACCTCTACCTATTGCAGCACACACGTTACTCATTCGATAATTGTAACCGATGTGACTGTGCTGATAGTGTGGTGCAGCATCTCTTGCTTGAGTTGCCAGAAATCGAGCTTTGTTTATTCCTTCAGCATTTGATGAAATCAGGGCACCACCTCCAGATGTTGTGATTATTTTATTTCCATTAAAACTCAATATGCCGTAGTCCCCAAACGTACCACAAGGCTTATCATCTAATGTAGAACCTAATGCTTCTGCCGCGTCTTCAATTACCGGAATATTATACTCGTTTGCAATTGCTATTATTTCGTGCATTTTAGCTGGCATTCCATACAGATGAACGGGAATGATAGCCTTTACCTTTTTACCTTTTCCCAATCTTTCTTTGATAGCATCTCTTAACAAAATAGGGTCCATATTCCAGCTGTCTGGTTCAGAGTCGATAAAAATTGGAGTAGCCCCTTGATAGACAATTGGATTGGCTGAAGCAGAGAACGTGAAACTTTGACATATTACTTCATCACCGTAACCTACACCTAATAGGATAAGTGCTAAATGAAGCGCAGAAGTGCCACTAGAAAGTGCTGCTACGTGTGGAGACCCCGTGAATGAACTTAAATCCTCTTCGAATCCATTTACATGCGGGCCTAAAGGTGCGATCCAATTTGTATCAAAAGCATCCTTGACAAATTCGAATTCCGATTTGCCCATATGTGGCGAAGAGAGCCAAATCTTTTCAGACATAAATGAAGTTTATGCTCAAAGGTAATGAATACAGCTTATCGACTCTCCTTTGATATCGCGTTCTGGTAATAAAATGCGGGCACCAGTAACATCAATAGTAGAGGATTTAATGTTAACCTATGTAGCATTGAAGTAATTGGATGGCTTCCAAGCCAGAACCAGAATAGAAAAAAAAGAGGCAACAAGATGAAAAAACCAATACCCATGACAAGTATTGAGAATTTAGTGAATGATACGTTTTGAAAAAGCAAATGGATGACGCCTATCATAGTAAGTTCATTCCAACAAAATCGAAGTAATTTATTCAAAACAAAGGCATAAACCGTTGTATTGGCTTGACCAGCATAGCTCCCATTTGTGGCAAAATCTCCCAGAAATGAAACATAATTTACATGCCTCGCCAAGTAACTCAATACCAGCAACAGTAAAAGAATAATGATTCCTAAAAACCGAACTACTTTGAATTTAGCCTTATCCACCAAAGCCAAAATAAAAAAACAAACAAATATATTGAACCATTAAAGATGCTCTTGTACAAATCAAAGCTGGAACCGTTACCGTCATTTACTACTAGAGCCAACCAAGCAATCCGAACAACATTGAATATCCAGACTGAGGCAAGCGTCGTCGGAATAAACCAAAAATAATTGGCATTTGAACCTTTAAAGGCCAATATAAAGGCTAACATTAGAATAATTACCGAAACTCCGTTACAACCCTCAATTACTCTTACTACTGGTTTATCAATTATGTAAATCCAAACACTATTCGTATCTGGATGATGGATGCCCATAACTTGAAAATTAAATGCTCCCAACAACCATATGGCAGCAGATGCAGCACCTTTCGTGAAAAGGTCGACCTGTTCACTTAAGTTATTCAAGTAAATCGAGTAAACACCTACTAAAACAACATAAACGAATAAAAAAACTCCCAAAAACCGAAGTGCGGGCTTAAAAGTTTGCAAAGTGTTCTTCATTCCACTCCAGTTAGCAGGGTAATTTCATCAAAACTGTTTAACCAATAATCTGGTTGAGCGCTACGGTCAACAGCGTCAATTAACTGAGGATGAACGTTGTTCCCACGGTTCAACATACCAAAGGATGACCAACCTAAGCTACGAGGAATTATAAAGTCTTTTTTTATGTTATCACCAAAAAAAACAAAGCATTTCTGCTGAAAATACTCTTCAACACGTAAGTAAGAAACTGGGCTCGGCTTCTCATAACCTACTTCCTCTGAAATACAGATGAGGTCAAAATAGTCATGTATACCTAAGGCTTCTAATTTGTTTCGCTGTGTTTTAGACCTTCCATCTGTTATCAATGCTGTTTTCGAATTCGATGCTTTCAAATTCATTAGAAATTTTTCTGCATCACGGTACAATTTAACTTTTGGTAGATGAAAGCGGTATATATCCAATATTTCATGCTTGCTCAGGAATCGACTTACATCATGGCCATCAAGAAGAACTTCGATCCATTTTCCCTTTGCATTTATCAAATCTTCTACCGAAGGTAGATGGCTAATTGAGTGATTTAAATGTAAATGATGGAGTACTGCCCGTATACCAGAATATTCAAACTCTCGCTCACTAAAGAGCGTATCGTCCAAATCAAAAACAAAAACACAATTAGTTGATAAAGTCCTTATCATCTAAAATAATTTCTGCGTCATACCTTAACATAACTCTATTTTCCACCCAGTTTTCAAAAAAAGAAACAGTATTGCCTTGTAAATATTCTTCAATCAAAAAACCAGGATAATTTCCACCCGATTCATACGAAAGAGGGAAACCCCCTCCAAAACGCGGATTAATTTCAATACCAATAATTCTACCTGTTATGCGGTGTTCAAAAAATTGCATTGTTAAGCAAGATCGGGCTCCTTTAAGCTGTGAAAAAGCCATTTTTAAGCTATCGTAAAGTCGGCCCTTTTCCGTTTTGCCTTTGCTTATTTCTCCCCCTCTAACTTCTACCCTTCTTCTCGGAATTAAACAACGAAGAACTCCTTGATTGTCGAAGTAAGCATCTACTGTGAATTCCTGATAATCTTCAGGACTCAAGTACTCCATAAACATAAGCTTTTGATTATCAGCTAACTTGGGATTCCAGTCCGACTTGTCTTTAACAAGTAGAATGTCTTTACTCAAACTTCCATCATACGGTTTTACAAACAGAGGGAATGTCGGGGCTGCAGGATCAAGTGGTAAAGGTATCGCAATACCCTTTTGAGTGAATAATGCGTTAGTCAGTCTCTTATCTCGACATTTTTCAACTAAATGTAAATCTGAGACGGCTGCCACAATACCTACATGTAATAGACGATCTCTATTTGCTGAAAGTACGATTAACTCAGTATCTATTGTAGGTATGACTAACCCTATGTTCATCTCCTGACATAGTGCTATCAAAGATTCTATGTAATCAGGAGCTGTTACGCGTGGCAAAGTAAAAAAACCATCAGATACTCTACAGGCCGAAGACCATTCAGGATTCATATCGGCTGTGAACACCCTCGATTCAGCAAATCTTAACTTAAGTTCTTTTTGGAATGCCCTGACTAAAGAAACCCTCCGACCAGCTGAAGTAATTAAAACATTTTTCATATTATCCTTCTGTCCCCCTAAAATAGTCCATTGTTGCGTGCCCAGTTGCCGAAATTCCCTCTCTGATAAACACTTTTTTGATTGTAAGAAAGAGGATTTTCAAATCTAGAAAAAACGAAATGTGGTCAACGTACCAAACGTCTAGTTTAAATTTCTCTTCCCACCCTATAGCATTTCGACCATTTACTTGCGCCCAGCCAGTAATTCCAGGCTTCACCAAATGTCTGCGCTGTTGTTCGGCATTGTAAAGTGGCAAATACTGAACTAGCAATGGCCGGGGACCTACCAAACTCATGTCTCCTTTAAGTACATTCCATAATTGTGGAAGTTCGTCCAAAGAAGTTTTGCGAATGAACTTGCCAATGCCCGTTAAACGATCAGCATCTGGCAAAAGATTGCCTGCTTCATCTCGCTTGTCGTTCATGGTTTTAAACTTCACCAATTTAAAAATTACACCATTCTTACCGGGTCTGAGTTGAGTAAAAAACACGCCACCTTTACCATGGGCCCAACGTAGTAGAATTGCCACAATCATGGCAGGCAATAGGGCAATAATGCAGGCCAAAGCTGCAAAAACTCGATCTAATACTGGTTTAACTAGCCTTGAGTACAAAATCAATAATTTTAAGGTAGCTAGTATTCACATTATAGGACGATTGCATGAAGCTATATCCTGCTTGCCCCATCGTTTTACGCAGATCAGCGTATTTCTCGAAAAAACTAACCAACTGAGATGCCGATTCTTCATTTCCATACATACACCACTTTCCAAAACCTTCGGTCTCGGCTATGCTTCCAATGTCACTGGCCGTGTCAGTAATTGCCAATATTGGCATTTTATTCTCTAAATAGGTTAATAATCGAGAAGGAAAATTGGGTATGGTAAATTCTTTTCGCAACAAAATCAAGCCTACATCACAGCAAGAGGCCAATTCATCGAATTCTGATTTAGGTAGTCGTTGAATAAGTTTTGCATTTGAAGGATTATTCTGTTTGAACCAAGAATTCAATATAGAAAAGTCTGTTCCATCTCCCACAATTAGAAAATAGGCATTCGGAAAAGTTGTTTTTTTGTCGATTAGCTTTAAAAGAAAGGTTGTGCCTTGAGGCTTGCCCAAATTACCGCCATAGAGAAAAAGGACAACATCTTCTTTAATTCCCCATTTCTGCAGAATTTCTTTTCTGTCCATGGTATTCTGATTGATATAGCTCAAATCAATGCTGTTAGGATTCACTTCAACCTTAGCATCAACTTCGGGATTGTGAGCTTTCAAGTACGCTACATTGGCTGGCGACATGCAACCAATTCTATCTGACAAACCATACAGCAATTTTTCTTTTCGCCGAAAATAATTGTGTAGGAATGAAGTTTGGCTAAACATGCCCATATCAACTGCATTTTGCGGGAAAATATCTTTTAACAGTAAATACGTTTTTGCACCATCCCTTTTTTTCAACCACTTCAATAGTCCCGTGATAGTGATGGGTGGTGTAGCATATAAAATCAAATCGAATTTTATTCCTTTGAGATATTTCCGTATTGCTAGCTGGAGCAAAAAATTTAAGCTTAGTGTAGCTAACCCTTTCTCCCATAAAGCTGATTTCTGAAGGTTTAAGGTTCTTACCTGTAAGATGGTTGCACCCTTCTCTCTGATTACGCGAGTGCGTAATCGTGTTCGCCTCTCAACAGGACATACCACAGTTACCTCATGACCATTGGCCACGAATTGACGTAACAAGTCGTGATAAATTCCTCTATCATTTAAATTATCGATTTGAACTAGACTAAGAAAAATCAGCTTTATTGGTTTCATTAGTTCTTTTTCCAAACCACGCGGTTGATATAATCTGTATAGCTAAGAATAATACGAACAACCTTTTCTGAAACATTAGGCATACTGTAGTCAGCTACTGGGCGCAAGGCGACAAGTGAAGGATGACGGGTAACAGCTGAAGAGTTGCGTGGAGTAATATCTTGGTGTTGCAAATGTTGCAAGCCTTGCAGAATGCGATCGGGATCAAGCCCCACCATCATTACCGAAGCTTCTTCCATGGCTTCGGGACGTTCGTGGGCTTCACGAATGTTGAGTGCCCTGAAATTAAGGATAGAGGATTCTTCGCTGATGGTGCCACTGTCGGAAAGAACAGCGTATGCATGCAGTTGGAGCGCATTATAGTCAGAAAAGCCGAGGGGCTTTTGCCACTGAATGAGCGGATGCAAAGTAACAGGTGACCCATGCTCATGAACAGCCTCGAGCGCTTCCAAGCGTTTGCGAGTGCGAGGGTGCGTGCTCACAATCACAGGATAACCGTACATTTCTGCAATGCGGTTCAAGGCGTCCAGTAACCCAAAGAAAGTGCGGTCGTTGCTGATGTTTTCTTCTCTGTGCGCAGATACCACGAAGTACTTTCCTTTTTGGAGCTGCAACCTTTCCAATACATCGCTTTTTTCAATCTGTGGCAAGTAATGGTGCAACACCTCAAACATGGGTGAACCAGTTTTGATAACTCTATCCGGTGAAAGGCCTTCGCGCAACAAATATTCGCGGGCAATGTCAGAATAGGTCATGTTGATGTCGGAGATGTGATCCACAATCTTCCTGTTGGTTTCTTCGGGCACACGCTGGTCGAAGCAACGGTTACCAGCTTCCATATGAAAAATGGGGATCTTCCGCTTCTTCGCGGGAATAGCACATAAGCATGAATTGGTGTCGCCCAATACCATGAATGCATCAGGTTGTACTTCTTCGAGTATGGGATCAATGTTAATGAGGATTTGTCCGACGGTAGCGGTGGCAGTAGTCCCTGCAGCGTTTAAGAAAAAATCCGGCTTGCGGATACCTAAATCTTCGTAGAACACCTCATTCAACTCGTAGTCGTAGTTTTGGCCAGTATGAACGGTGATGTGCTCTATCGCGGGTGAAGCATCGAGTGCTGCCATAACGCGTGATAAGCGAATGATTTCGGGCCGGGTACCGACCACTGTCATGACTTTCAGCCTTTTAACAGCGCTAAAATTGCTGGTTTCGGTAACGGGTAACGGTTGACGGGTGACGTCCATAGTATTTATGATTGTAAAGCTCGTTTAAGTTCGATGTTCAGTCGGCGAATGGTGATTAGTTTTTCAATTGTTGAAGCTTTTTGGTTAGAAGAAATGAAACCAAGATCATCACTCAACATAATTTGAGTTTCAACTTCGGCCAAAGAGCCAGGAGAGATGTTTAAAAAATGAGCAAAATCCTTGTTGCTTCCTCTTGCCGCGCCTTCAGCTATTTTGGATGGGATGGATACTGCTGCTCTTCGTATTTGACTTGTGAGCCCATAAATTTCTTCTTTCGGAAAGTCCCGAGTAAGCATATAAATATCAGAAACCAAAGACATAGAGAGCTTCCATGCATCCAAATCCATGTGGGTTTTCATCTCTCGTTACTTTTATGATTAATCAGTTCTCTAGTTTCCGTCACTTGCTCCTCGTCACTTGTCACCTGTCAAACAGTTTCGAAATAGGTATCAGGATCGGCCGGATCGAAGGGTTCGTTAATCCAAAAGTTGGTGTAGAGTGTTTCAACGCCAATGTTTTTTATGTTGTGAGTATACCAAATTGGCATATCTACATAAGCAGGTTCATCGCCGTCAAGGTAAAAATTATGAACTTCTGTGGTGCCTATGCGACGCAACTGGATTAACGCTTTACCTTTAATTACAGCAAATCGCTCGATTTTGCGTGTATGGAAGTGGTTTCCACGGGTAATTCCAGGGACAGTAGTTGAGAAAGATGTTTGTCCGGCAATACCATGTCGAGCGATTTCAACAAAAGCGCCGCGGTTGTCGGTATGTTGTACAAATTTCCGTGGGAAATACGCTGGTATATCCATGTAACAACGATAGGTATTGAAGAGCTTGTGCTCAAAGGCGCTGTTAAGTTCTGGAAATTCGCCTTTTTCTTGATATACTTCTTTGAAATGAAGTAGCATAGCCAGAATTTCAGATACTTTAGCCTCAGCACTATGCATCAGCACTTTTTCGGCTGAATTGTCGCTTGTGCGAATTGCATTTAAAATTGCATCGACAACTTCCCCCACATAGATGAGCTTTAATTGGCCATCCACCTCAATTTTTGGCGATTCATTGCGGGCTATCTGATGACAAAAAGTGGCAACTACCGAATTGTAAAATGGATGTCCAAAAGGTCCGTAAACATTGGGAATAATTAGTCCAGTGAAAGTACCCCCCACTCTATTTGCCCAATCGGCGAATGCCAAACGTCCTTCCTTTTTAGATTTACCGTATAGGTTGTCGCGCTCTTCTTGCGTGGAAGAAGATATGAGGATGTGGGCTTTACTTTCCGTGCGCTCAAGCGATGCTATCAACTGTTTTACCAAACCTGTATTCGTTCGGTAAATCTCTTCTGGATCGTTGTGACGGTTGAGCGCTGCAAGATGTACAATCACGTCGCATTTTGAAACGAAAGCATCTAGGACAGCGGTATCGTTGAAATATGACCTTTCGAAATCAACTAAAGTAAATTCTTCTTTCAGTAAGTTGATGGTTTGGTAAAGGTGATACCCCACAAAACCTCTTTGACCTGTAATTCCAATCGTTTTCATAAATTATTAACACTGTATAAATAATCGCCTACTTCCACTCTCAAGTATTGGTAAACTGCTGTCAAAATTAAAAGGA
Source organism: Chitinophaga pinensis (assembly GCA_943369355.1). GTDB lineage: Bacteria > Bacteroidota > Bacteroidia > UBA7662 > UBA7662 > UBA7662. The sequence goes on from CALRMX020000005.1 coordinate 56,516, forward strand.
GTAGATATATTTATCATTAACCACTTTATTAAATCAAAGTAGTATGTGATTTAAATTCTACTTTAAACCAACCACGGTATTTCCTCTAAACGAAACCGTATGTCGTCTTTTTTTGATGACTCCAAATCAAAATCAGAAAAGACCAACATTTTTGACCCCTCCGAAAGTGCTCTAAATCCATTCAAATGCCCACCTGGTATTTCTAGTATTTTTGACTCTGCCTGTTGCAAAAGCCACAGCTTACGGGTTGTAAGGATAGGCTGATGATCTGAATCAAGCCCAATGGTCTGCACTTCAAAAGCACCGGAAATTGGCCAGAACCACTTTTTTTCATGATAATGACCTTGCCATGCCCGTATAATCGTACCGTTTGCAGGTTCAATTGCATACATCCTAACGATTTCGTTTAATGGAAATGTTGGAAATGCGAGGAGTTTGCCCCTGTCATCACTAAAAGGAACAGATGAAATCAAAAATGGCTCTAACATCAAACCAAAAAGGCATCGATTGATTCTCCAAAAACTTCTTTCCGGATGAACGGTAAGCCAGCTAGTAGACTTTCCATTTGTTCTGCATTAAGCTGCTCTGTATTGTGGGAGTGATAGTCCTCAACTTCATTCAGGGCAGCAGTTCCCTCCGAAAAATATTGCGCATAATTTAGATCTCTATTGTCAGCAGGAATTCGATAAAAATTACCCATGTCTTCCGCTTTCAGCATTTCTTCACGTGTACAAAGGGTTTCATATAGCTTTTCTCCGTGACGAGTTCCTATGATCCGTACTTCTGTTTTCTTGTTACAAATCTTTTGGAGGGCTTCAGCCAAATTACCTATGGTTCCAGCCGGCGCCTTATTAACAAACAAGTCGCCCGGACGACCGTGCTCAAATGCAAACAATACCAATTCAACCGCCTCATCCAGCGACATTAAAAAACGAGTCATGTTCGGATCAGTAATCGTAATTGGTAACCCTTGTTTTATTTGGTTAACGAATAAGGGAATAACCGATCCTCTTGAGGCCATCACATTGCCGTATCGGGTTAAACAAACGGTTGTATTTTCCAAATCTCGCGCTGCGGCAATGGCGACTTTTTCCATCAGGGCTTTCGATATCCCCATAGCATTAATGGGGTACGCAGCCTTGTCTGTGCTTAAGCAAATAACCTTCTGCACATGATATTCCGCTGCAGAGTCAATCACGTTTTGAGTCCCTAAAACATTGGTTTTGGTGGCTTCTAAAGGGAAAAACTCACAAGATGGCACTTGTTTGAGCGCGGCAGCATGAAAGACAAAATCAACGCCTTTCATAGCACGGTCGATACTTGCCCTATCACGTACATCACCGATGTAAAAGCGCAACTTTGCACTCTTTAGTTGATTCCGCATATCGTCCTGCTTTTTTTCATCACGTGAAAAAATGCGTATCTCCTTAAAGTGATCCGTGTGCAAAAATCGCTGTAATACAGCGTTACCAAAAGAACCTGTACCTCCGGTGATTAATAATATTTTGTCTTTCATTGAAGTTTAAATTCCTGTGTTTATCAAACGGCTTTCTTCCAAATATCTATAAGTTGTCCAAAAACCACATCCGCCGTGTAATGTGAAAGGACTTTTTGTCTACATAATATGCCACGTTTTTGCCGCTCGTTTGGCGCATTCAGTGCTTCTTCTAGCATTTTTTTTAATTGCGGCTTGTTGCCAGCATCAAATAACCACGCTGCCGATTCTTCATTCACCTCAACCATTTTGGGTATCTGTCCTACCCTACTAGCAACTATCGCCACACCTGTAGCCATAGCTTCCAACACTGCGTTCGGGAATCCTTCTGTATAACTTGGCAAACAAAAAATGGTACATTCTTTTAGCTCTTTAATAAGAGCTTCTGAATTTATGTTGCCTAATATCTCAATTTCCAAAGAGTTGTAAATAGTGCGTAAACGGTTCAATTCCGCCAAATCGGCTGGTTTGGCAATTCCTGCAATTTTCAATTTAAGCGTACCCAACTCAGCGCAAACTTCAACTAAATCGAATATTCCTTTTGCCTTAGTTACATGCCCAACAAACAAAATCACCGGAATGGTAGTATTGGAATCACCCTTATCAACTTGGTCGATTTGTGTCAAAAACAGATTACTCACTGCATTGGGCAAATAGTGCACTTTACATCTTTTCCAAGCAGTTAATTCTAAAAAAGTCGGTTCATCAATGCTTATTACCTCGGTGCTCCATATTAGCACTTTTCTCAATAAAATCCCTTCCCAGTTATTCCTTCGGAGTAATTCGGGCACTCTGCCAAATCGAATATGCGTAATTACTTGCCCTCCGAGTACCTTAAAAATTACGATTAAGATTAAATCCCGAAGCATGCCCATAGAACCACTGCTCGTAATATGGAGAAGCTGGTTTTTACCAAATCGAGTTACACGAAAAAACCGATAGAAAAAAAGAAATGCATTGCCTATACCAGCAAGTACTCGAAAAAATTTTCTGCGTTCTGTAATGGTACCAAAACGCCTTGCATTCGACACATGAACCAGTTGGAAATTGTTCTCTGTACTTCCAAGCTCATTCCAATAGGCCAACAAATTTAATGTCCAAGTTGCTATGCCACCAGTTGGCGGTGGCACAGGAGAAACCAGTACTACTCGACTCAGCCTACTGCTCATTTCAGCAATAATTCGTGATAGGTAGATGTCATTTTCTCGAATGAAAAAGAACTTTGAGCTGTAACAAATGCAGCCCTACTCATTTCCAATTTTTCAATTTCTTTGAGTTCGACAAAAGAAGAAATAGCATTAACTAGGCCGTCCACATCACCAATGGCCACCAAATAGCCATTTTCTCCATTTTTCACTATATACGGATGGTCCATAACGTCGCTCGCTACTACAGGGAGCCCAAAACTCATTGCTTCGCAAATGGCATTGGGAAATCCTTCGCCATGCGACATATGAACCAACAAATCTGATTTCGACAAAATAGCTTTTACATCAGAAACTTGACCCGTCCATTCCCATTCCTCTCCCAATCCATATTTCGTAATTAGTTTGCTACATTCTTGAAAGTAAGATGAATCATCTTCAGTGGCATCAAATCGAGCCCCAACCCAGAACACTTTGAACTTTAGTCGTGGGTATTTCGCCTTAATTATGTTCGATGCCTCAATTAAAATCTTGGTGTCTTTTAATTCAGATACTCGACCAATACTTGTAAGTGTTAAGCTGTTCTCGGTTGAGTTGTAGATGTATTCTTGATCATATACTCCATTAGGGACATAAACCATTTTCTTTTTGTAGCGAGGAAATAACCTTTCGAGGTGTAAAGTTTGAGACTTCGAGTTAGCGGTGATGAAATTTGCTAAGAAATACAACTTCCTAGGGAATATTTTATCTCGGGGTTTGGTTTTTGCCTCAAAACTGCGTTCTGAAATAATAACTCGCAATCTTGGGATGAATAGTTTTGCTAAAAGTGCATACCCAGAAGGCATAAACAACATAGCGATGAGACCTTGAATACGATTCTTTCTTAGCGCTTGAATGAGATTGTAAACAAAAAAAACATCTGCAAAATGCCGTCTATTTAAGGCATAAACAGGAATTTGTTCTCTCTTCAGTATATCGTGAAAGTAGTTAGTATCGGAATAGATAAAAATCACAGGCGACATTCCAAGCTTCTTCAAACCTATAGCAAGGTTCACCGTTTGTCGTTGAGCACCTCCAGTACCTAGAGAGTCAATGAATAAGCCTACTTTATACATCCTGTCTGTATTATCTGATTAGCCATTGTAGCTTACCCCTATTTGACGGTTGTACCAGATTGAAATCATGAGTACTTTCCACAATAAAAAACTGTGGTCGTAAATTCCTTTACTATGTTCTTCAAATTTCTGTTCTACCCGTGCCACATTCACCAGAGGGCAAGTTCTTAATGCGTCATAAAAAAGTGGTCTGAGAGGGCCCTTTAGCCATTCCCCATAAGGAACACCAAACCCCATTTTTTTCTGATTAATGATTTGTTCTGGAAGAACGTTTTTTAAACTGCGTTTTAAAATTCCCTTAGTATTTCCGTTCCATAACTTATATCCAGAGGGCAAACTCAATGCAAAATCAAATAAATCGAAATCTAAAAAAGGCACCCGTGCTTCCACCGAATTAGCCATTGTAGCACGATCCACTTTCTCTAAAAACGTATTAGGGAGAATTATCTGGCTGTCGATATACAACATTCTATCTACTGGATTTGCTATGTACTCAAACCGGCGGTTCTGGCGAGCATATTCTAGAAATGGATCCGCATTAGCATATAAATCTTCAGCTATATCTTCATCCAGAATTTGATAAGGATGACGAGATAAGCGCTCAACCGTTAACAACGAGCCAAATAAATTAGCATCTGTACTTGATGAAAAAATTTCCAAAATTCTACTTACCCGACCTATTCGTGGGCCCGTTAGTCGTGACAAATAATCACCATACAGATATTTAATTAGTGCTCTATGCCGCCACAACTTTTGTAATATCGGGTAACGGTTGTACCCGGCGAAAAGCTCATCACCTCCATCACCTTGTAAAACTACCTTTACTGCTTTGCTTATTCTCTTACTGATCATGTACAAAGGAATATTGGCTGCGTCTCCGAATGGTTCATCGTGATGATCAATCATTTTAATAATAGTGCTTTCCAAATCATTGACACCAACCGAAAATTCATGGTGATTTGTACGGTACTTTTCAGCAACAATACGCGCTTTGGGTAATTCGTTTGTTGAAGAAAAATCAAATTTAACTGAGTAAGTGTCAATCGGTCCTTCGTAGTGTTTTGCGGCAAATGCGGTTACAGCCGAAGAGTCAATTCCTCCACTTAAAAATACGCCAATAGGAACATCACTGACCAATTGACGCCGAACTGCTGTCTCTAAATGAAATGCCAAGCGTTCAGTTGCTTCCTCAAGGCTACCCTGAAAAGGAAAGATATTCTCAATTTTCCAATACGTGTGTTCAACACATTTACCCTGATTATATTTTAAGAAATGACCAGGTTTAAGATGGCGAATACCTTCAAAAAGGCTTAAATCGCCACAGCTATTACCGTAAAACAAAAATTCTGAGAAGGCTTGATGGTTTATTTTGAAAAAACTTCCTGCTTTTCGAATCCCCTTTATTTCTGAAGAAAAAAGAAGATCGCCTTCTTCAAGTGCGTAATAAATTGGCTTTACCCCTATTCTGTCACGCACTAAATACAACGATTTGTCAGAATTATCCCATAATGCAATAGCAAATACACCGTTGAGCCGAGCAAACAAACCTGTACCCCATTTTGCAAAACCGTGCAACAAAACTTCTGTATCGGAAAAAGTGCGGAATTTTGACCCCTTTGCCATCAACTCCGAGCGTAGCTCTCGAAAATTATATATCTCCCCATTGAATACTACGGTCAGGCCAGCGGATTCAAGGTGCATCGGTTGATTTGCAGCCTCGCTAAGATCAATTATGCTTAGCCGATTATGCAAAAGCACAATTCCATCTGCCTCCCAACTCCCTCTAAATTCTGGTCCGCGATGGCTTTGAGCATCCAGCACTTTTTTCACAACATCAGGCTTGTGCGCCGATTCGCCGCGAAAGAATGAAGTCCAACCTGCTATACCGCACATACGTTAGGAATTAAAATGCTTTAAGCAATAAGTACCCCACTACACTAAGCGATAAGAAAGAAATTACAATTTGTTGTATTCTTCGCTTAGGAATAAACTGCAATTGAGAATATCCAAAAGGGATAATCAAGGGATAAATATAGACCAAGTGTCTTGGGTCTTTGCTTGACACAACTCCTACTATTCCTGAAATAAAGAATAAAAGAAATACCGTTAAATAGAGTCTGTCTCCCTTTCGCAAAAAATTTACGTATCCTGAGAAAAACCCAAAAACATATAGATACCAGAATACAATACCCAAAGAAATATACGTGGAAAGCAAATTGAGCCGTATTACCATAGGAGGGGGTATAGGCGACATGAAATAATATAATAGTTTTAGAGGTTGAATTAATAAAAAATTAGAAGTATATAATCTCAACCCTATTGAGCCTTCCTGATTGGTTTCTTGTGCTAATGCTAGGTACATTCCTTGGATACGATCAAGATCAGAACCAAATAAACTTATTCCCTTAATCCAGTTCATCGTAAATAAAAAGAAAACAACCACCAAAGTGCCTAACTTCAAAGTCAAATTCTTCGGTCTTGATAAAAAGACCCATATGAAATAAAATAATCCAACAAATGCTGAATGAACAGGTCGAATGCTATAAACGAGAAAAGATACCAACAATACCCATAATAAAGCTGTTAATTGCCATCTTGAATTAACCACTTTGTATACAACAAACAGGAAAAGAACAGAAATTACTGCTTCACGTAATAAACTGACAACATGAATTACTAAAGTTGGGAATAATACTAAAATCCATAAACTTCCTTCTAACTGAATAAAAGAGTTCCTCTTAAATATAGCATACACCAGAACTGGAATAAGAGAACCTATACCAACTTTTAAAATACTTAAATGATAAAAGTGAAAAGAATCAAATCCTAAGGAACTTATTGCTTTGTAATAATATCCAAGCAAATAAAGGTAGCCCGTATAGCTCGAAGACCATAATGGTATTCCATCTACAGTTGTATTGATATCTAACTTAGCTTTAACGAGTGTTTTTGCTGCAATGTAGAAATACATGTCATCTCCACCACCAAGAAAAGGTCGTCCAAAAGTATAATTTGTAGCTAACAGAAAAAATGCACTACTAATCAAGTATACTCCAAATGCAAGCGTGAATACAGCTCCAGTTTCCCTTTTGAGAAAAGCCCTTAAAACTGCATAAAGGAGAAGTGCAACTATTGGAGCATCGGGCACCTTGAACACCAACGCTGGTATAAACGTGGCCACTATTCCTAAAAATAGGAAGTTTAGCCCTTTTACTTTAAAAGCTTTAGTTAACTCGTGTTGGAACGAAAACTCTCTTTCAGTCAACAAATTTTCCATCTTTCATTCCAGAGCTGAAACATGAGTAAAAACCACAAAAGCTCACCATTGTGGTCCTTTCCAGACAAAAAACCATTTAAAATTGATTCGACCTCTTGATGATTAAAAATTCCCTGTCTTTTTAATTTGTCTTTATGAAGCATATCGAGTAATATCGGCCTTAGTTCGTTTCTCATCCACCGATGTATGGGGATAGCAAAACCCTGCTTTGGACGTTCTAGCATTGATTTAGGTATATGCCTTTCTGCAATTTTTTTCAATAAATACTTCTTGTTTCCATTTCTAATCTTGTAACCGTCAGGAACTGAGGCCACATATTCTATGATTCGATGATCAAGTAACGGTTCGCGTCCTTCTAAAGAAACCGACATAGCTGCCCTATCTACCTTCACAAGAATATCGTCCGTAAGATAGGTTTTATAGTCAATTAGCATCAATTGATGAAGTGGACTGATCGGCTTTTCAAAGTCAATTAATGCATTATCGAATTGATTGGCTCGATATGAAGTTGGTGTAGCCAAAACTTTTTCCAGATTTTTGGATGCGATGCGCCGACTACCAATACGGAGTAATGCTTCATGCAAATGATTTTCCCCGAGTATATCAATAGCATTTGGAGCAATTTGTTCGTATCGACCATTTTTGATGAACGGAGTTAGCTGACCAATGGGCAAATGAGACAGTAGTTTTCCTAATTGTTTGCGGACAGGTTTTGGAAAACTTGACAGCATTTGGGCATTATTGAGGATGTTATCATAACGAGTATAACCACCAAAAACTTCATCTCCCGCATCGGCCGATAGAGCAACCGTTACATGCTGTTTTGCCAAGGCGCTAACAAGCATTGTTGGAATTGCTGATGAATCCCCAAAGGGTTCATCAAAAAAGTAAGGCAAATTTGGAATTAATGCCAAAGCATCTTGTTCGGTACAAATGAGCTCATGATGATCAGTTCCCAAATAATTTGCAATTTCCGCAGCAAAAGGTGCTTCATTGTGCGATTTCTCTGCAAATCCAATCGTAAAGGTTTTTAGGGGTTGAGGAATATTTTTTTGAATTAATGCGGTAACCAGAGAGCTATCATATCCTCCGCTTAAAAAAACCCCCACCGGAACATCACTAACCATTCGGTACCTACACGCAGAAGTAAGCAACTCCTCCAGCTCATCGAGCAATAAATCTTCGTCAGTTACTAGCCTGGTACATTTATAATATTCGTCGACGCTCCAATATTTAGACTCTGATCCGGTTAAACTCATCAAATCATATTCGATATAATGACCAGGCTTAACCTTTTTTACTTCATTGTAAATACTAAACTCACCAACGGTATATCCATATCTTAGAAAGTCGGTCAAGCTATTCGAATCCAAAGATAAATTGGCATCATTCGCAGCCGCCAGTGCTTTAATTTCTGAACCAAACAACAGTCCATTATTCCTGAAAGAATAATACAAAGGCTTTATACCTACTCGATCACGGCATAACCACAATTTTCGTTTATCCGTATCTAAAATTGCAAAGGCAAACATACCGATAAAGCGTCCTAAGCATTGAATACCCCAATGTTGAAATGCTCTTAATAAAACCTCAGTATCAGAATCCGAAGAAAAACTAAATCCAAGCTGGATTAATTCTTTTCTTATTTCGCGGAAGTTGTAGATTTCACCATTATATACAACTCGAAGATTATCGCGCTCCATAGGCTGATGGCCTAACGGACTTAAATCTAAAATTGAAAGCCGGCGATGGGCCATTCCAATTTTTACTTCATGTAGATTTACTACACTAATTCCCTCATCGTCAGGCCCGCGATGAACTATAGAATTAGCCATTCTACGTAAATCATCCTCGGTCCATGTTCCCTTAGAGTCAACAAATCCTGCTAATCCGCACATTAAAAATAAAAGCTAAAATACATGGCACAAAAAACAGTAATTACATAGCTAACAACAGCTCCCCAAAATGATAATCCGAAAGAGTACAATCTTTCGGATTTCCAAGTATAGATAAGGGCACCTACAGCTGAGGTGGCAGGAGCCGAAATTGCTAAGCCACTAAATCCAAAATCGGTCAGGGAAAGATAATTTAATAGCAAGTTACAACCGATTGTAAGGATGCTAATAAGCACCAGATATTTGGTTTTTTTCTGTATTGTATATCCCATGCCATTTATACCCATGCCACCATAAATCAAAGTTGAGGCAACTACAGACGGGAGTAAATGAGCTACCGACAAATACTGAGAACCACCGAATAATTGTAAAAGCCACTTTCCTGTAAAACCGCTTAAAGCCACAGCGATGGGAAGCATCACCAAAAAAACGTGGTAGACAAGTTTATTTAATCTGATTCCTTCCGGAGATTCATAGTTTAAAAACATGACCGGTTGAAATCCTTTAGTTACGATGTTCATTGCAAAATTAGGGAGTTGAGCAAATCGACTCAATAATGCATATTGACCTAACGTCTCAATTCCTAGAATACGATTAATGACAAATCGATCTACTACCAACATCAAATTATTGCTCAGATAATTTGGAACGAAAGGCAACGACACTCGTAATAGTTCCTTACATTCTCCTCTGTGCTCTCTCGGTATTCTGAAAACTAAAAATCCCTTAATTAAAAAAAGGCTGTAGGGTAAACTTAATAAAGCACCGAAAGTTAACCCAAGGAGATAGTCAGAAATTACTCCATTCGAATAATTAAACCATATAATTCCGCCGACCAATCCCAAAGATGAAGCTAAAAAACTAGAAAGAGCAGCTTTTCCAGCCAAGCCCTTCCAGCGAAGAAAATTAAATATGATGTAATTTATATACGTAATCAAAAGATAGACGAATGATAAGTGAATTAAATCTCCGGAAGGTACCCAAACAGGAACTTGACCCAGAAAACTCCAAAAAAAGAAAAGCAGATATAAAACAAAAATCACAACGATTGTAACCCAAAAACTGAAGGAGAAAAGACTTCTTTGCAGTTGGAAATTGTCCTTATGATTCGCTATGAAAATAGACATGCCAGAATCAATACCTAGACCAACAAGGGTTGTTAGCAGACCAACAAACACTAAGAATAAATCATAATTTCCCAGTTCGGTTGGAGTAGTGTGCCGCGCTAAATAAGGCACAATCAAAACACTTAAAAGTCGAACACCTAATTGGGAGATAAAATAGAAATTACTGTCTTTTAGGGCTTTTTTAATTAAACCATCTCTCATAGTAGAACTTTACCCATGCAGCTTCCTTTTCAACAATCCTTCTATATCGACAATTACCTTTTGAACACATTCTTCAAAATACCAACTTCTTGCTTCGTAGCCAATTCTATTGCCATTTTGGGGGTTTCCAGCGTATTCAGACAATCTATCACATACTTGTTGAGCCGAAGATGCTGAATACATCGGATATAACTTCAAGTCAGCGTATAAATCATCCTTCCGATAATGTATTACTGGTTTAGCCGCCACCATTGCTTCATAGATAACACCGTAAGTAAACCAGCTATTTCTTAGTTCTCCAACAACTACATCGACTTCATGATAGAGGCTCATAAGATCTTTTCTCGCCATAGTTGGGAACCATTTCACATTTCTTTCTATACCCAGTTCTGCGATAAGTTCTTTAGAAGCATTTATATCTGAGCCATATTCCATGGTGTATACAATCACCTCAATTGACGGATGATTAGTTATGAACAATGCTACACCTTCGAATAATTTATTATTATCCTTTAACGAAACAGGGTCTTTTTCAGTTTTCCAAGCATGTCGGGAAGGATGTAAGATCTTAATTCGCTTTTTTGGTACGTCATCTTCTTTAGAAAACACCTCATGTTTTATCTTCCGGGGGGCATAAACCATGGGCACACCTGATTTCAAAACCAGCCCTTTGAATCCAATTTTATTCAGTGCATTCTGAAATACAGTAGCATTATCCGCTATTGAGACTGCAGCAGCTCCTTTAATACCTCGTTTTTGAAATTTTCTAAAGTGAAGGTTACTCAGCCATTTTAAAGGATTCTTGGGTATGGCAAATGGCAATAGGTACAAATCACTTCCATATGGTATAAATAAGTCGACTGTTATTCCTGCTTTAGTTAGAAAAGCAGGGGCTGTACCACAAGCAATAAAAAAATTGTATTCTTCAAATTGTGCATTAATTGTGTTTGGAGATAAGCTCAATAAATCTTGCGCATTTCCCCAAGGAAGTACTTGAACCAGCTGTATGTCTTCTTCTGAGTTACTATCGGAATTGGCTGAAAAATGGGCAGGCTCGTAGGGTAATGCGAAAACGGCACAATTAAATCCTTCATCGCGAAGATAACGTGCAAGCACAAAAAAATTATTGTTCATATTGCCTATTAAGGCAATTTTCAGGTCTTTCACTATTGAAGTGCTTTATTCAATTTTTCCTTATCCGGGAAATTCACCAAAACACCTAAACCTTTTTGTTGGTAAACTACCATACTACCTAAAGCGACAGCAGAAGCTTTCCCTTGATGAACCACTTGACTAATGTGTTCTAAATTACCAGCTCCCCCATGCGCAATCACTGGCACACCAACTGCTTCGCTTACCCTTCGAGTTAAATCCACATCAAATCCCGACCAAGTGCCTTCTTTATCAATGGAGGTCAAGAGAATTTCACCTGCCCCCATAGCTTCAAGTTGCTTGCACCACTCTACTGGATTCTTTTTGGAGTTTTTTGAGCCTGAATGTGTAAATACTTCGTAATTGCCCCAAAAGTTCTTTTTCACATCTACCGATGCAACAACAGCCTGATTGCCATAATGTTGAGCTAATTGTTCAATTACTTTAGGATGGGTATGACAAGCCGCATTCAAAACAACTTTTTCGAACCCTATTTCAAAAATTTCCTTGGCTGTTTCAAAATCATGTAAACCTCCTCCATAAGCAAGCGGCATAAAACACTCATTTGCTATTTCTCTAAGAATACGAAGGTTAGGTTTACGTGTTTGTGTTGTAGCTTCAATATCTAAAAAAACCAGTTCATCTACTTCCAATTCGTTGAAAATACGAACTGTATTTATTGGATCTCCAATGTAGCCAGGTTTACTGAATTTAACAGTTTTAACTAGCGCATCGTCTCTCAAAAGCAATGCGGGGATTACACGAGTTTTTAGCATTATATCCGAGCGAAATTTTCTAACAAACGCATGCCGAATTTGTGGCTTTTTTCAGGATGAAATTGTGCGCCATAAATGTTTTCATGTTGAACTGCTGCGTCGAAATCTACACCATAGGTGCACTTAAGTATGCTATTTCTTTCATCATCAACGTGCACACGATAAGAATGAACAAAATAGAATCTAGGCTCATCGGGCAGGCTCACCGTTAGAGGACTTGGTGTTGTAGGATGAACTAAATTCCAACCCATATGTGGGACTTTTAATCCATTTTGGTTTGGGAAACGAATGGTATCTGCAGCAATCCAACCTAAGCCCGGTAAATTACCTTCCTCACTACCCCGCGTAAGTAATTGCATACCCAAACAAATTCCGAGAACAGGTACTTTCTCTCCCAAAGCTTTTTGATTCAAAACATCTAAGAAACCACTTTCATTGATTCGTTTCATAGCGTTATCGAAAGCCCCAACGCCAGGCAAAAGTATTTTTTTTGCCGCTTGCAAATCTTCGGGGCGATCAACTATTCGGGCTTCAACGCCAATACGTTTGAACATATTGAACACTGATCCAAGGTTACCCATCCCGTAATTGACAATCGTAATCATTTCTTTGGAAAGCAATATTTCAAATAAAAACTGTGAGGTACCAAATTTGCTTTCATCAAAATGTAGAAAAACGGACGCAGTCTTTCAAAACGCTTCTTGTATGTAGGGAATTCTTCCCAATAACGAGGAGCTTCTTTCATTTTTGCATCGTATTCGGAGTCACTCAAACCAAGTCGTTTTTTAAAATACTCCAATAATTCCGGTTCAATATGCGGAGGAGTCTCATAATATTCGTGCAGAGCAGCTTCTCTGTCCATATTTCCCGACCTAACTGATGCAGATAGACTATTATTACGGTAATCTATATTGAATTTTTGAGGACAATAAATACCGTGAAAGAAAGCCGTCATACGATTTTCTAAATGATGACCACCATAATACTGCCAGCCAAACTCTTTTTCGAGAAAAGCTTTCGCTTCTTCTTTGCTGTATTTAATGTACCAAAGTGGTCTAATCTTTTGAATTCTGTACAAAGTGGTCCATCTGATAAACTTCGAGAACGTCATCAATGGATACGTTTTCATGGGTAGTTTTCCAAACTGCTTATGAATACTCTTAATGTACTTACCATCAAAATAATTCTTGCCAAGAGGAGTTATCCCTTCTGCCAAAAAGGAATGGCCTTCCAAAACATATTTTACTTTGAATTTCGCAGCAGCTCTATACATCGTCTCGGCTAATGCCAAGTCTGTAGACGCTTCTATTTCAGGAACTCCAGCAATAAAAAAAGCTTTAAAGATGTCGTCTGCTTCTTTATTATCACATACATGTGTATATAAATCCACATTTAATTTGCCAAGAACTTTCCTAATATTCTCGGTTGCTATAGATGTATTCCAAGTATTATCGTAATGTACTGCTAACGGCCTAAGACCATTTTGAATCGCCCACCAAACCATGTACGATGAATCAGTCCCTCCACTAACACCTATTACACAATCATATTTCTTGCCTTTCCCTTCTGCTTTTATTTTAGAAATAATTTCTTGTATACGTTTTTCTCCATCTGGCAACCCAGTTTGATACTGTACTTTTAGGTCTTCTACCATTTCACAGTAATTGCAAACTCCATCTTGATTAAATGAAATTGCAGGTGTTCTGTCATCATAGATGCAACGGCTACAAATCTGAAGGTCTTTATAATTCATGGTCATTTCGAATCAATTAATCTTGCTGGACTACCTGCTATCTTACTGCCTGCAGGAAAACTTTTATTTACAAAACTATTGGCACCTACAACACATCCATCGCCGAGAACAACTCCTGATGCAATGATGCTATGCGGGCCAATGTAACATCGGTTGCCTATTTGAACATGGGCATATTCGTAGGGAGCTTCGCCTCCACTTGTGGCCCAATTAACAGTATCATGGGAATAAATGTGAACTCCTGCGGAAATACTACAAAAGTCACCTATTTGTAATCCACCACTTCCATCGAGTATCGTAAATGGACCCACCCAAGTATTTTTTCCAACAACTACATTCCCAAACACATGACAGCTATCGTAAACGGATGTACCCTCGCCGAAATTCAAAAACTTCGCCTTTTCCCATCTATCGAAAAACACATCTGCAAAAGGCAAATTGCGATTCAATTTTTCCCTAAACAGGTTGTCTAAGGTTGCTTTTAGTTCTGTCAACTCCTTGAACAAATTTAAAAGCCTCTCTTCTTTGCCAATGAGCAGATCTTCTCTATTCATACTACTTTTTCATTATTCAAATAAATCCTACACCACCATTCAAAATTCATGAAACTCCAAATCAATAATCTGTGATTGATTCTATCATTGATGTGTTCATGAACTATTTTCTTCATGTAGTCCTGATTGATAAAATCGCTTGAAACTGTTTTATTCTCAAGCAACAATTCTTTGATGTAAGCAGCGTTTTCACCTCTATACCAACTTTCATCTGGAGCGCTAAATCCTTGTTTCTTTCTATTGATGATACGTTCTGGCATAAAACTCATCATTGCTTTACGCAAGATGTTCTTGCCATCGTCAAATTCCTGATAAACCTTGCGTTTGTCGCGAAAATCATTCTCATCTATTTTGAGCATTTTCTCAAGATTTCCTAGCTTATAGTGTACAGGTATTTTTTGAGCAAAGTCTACCAAGGCATTGTCGAGAAACGGAAAGCGCTCTTCTAATCCATTTGCCATGGATAACTTATCTCCAACCAATAGTAGCCCAGGCAAAAAAGTTTTAGCCTCAAAATAGAGGGAATTATTGATATGATCTTCAGGAGAATCATATCTCAATGTGTTGTTAAAAGTAAATACTCGTTCAAATATTTCTCTAGGTTCTGAGAAATCAACCTTAGATCGTACTGCAGCGGTAAATAGCTGCTCTCTTTGGTTATCTGGTACAAGTCGTTGCCAAAAATCATAATACAAATCAAAAAATTCAGTTTGACTTACCGATTTAAATATCCGATAATACCTCCATGGATATCCGCCAAACAACTCATCTCCACCTGTACCTTGTAAACAAACTTTTACAAACTTTGAAGCTAGTCTGGAAATGTAATAATTGGGATAACTCATCCCGACTCTCAAGTCCTCCAGATGATATACTACCCGAGGCAAGGACCATCGAATATCCCCTGCATTCAGTACCTGTTCGTAGTGTTCGGTTTTGAAATGGTTAGCCATCAATTCAGCATCACGTCGTTCATCGTAATTGGCTTCAACACCTGTTACTTCGCTCATATCAAAGCCACAAGTAAAGGTGGCTAAACGACTTACATGTCCTGAGGCAAGTGCGGCTATCGAACCAGAATCCATCCCTCCGGAGAGATACGACCCTACAGGAACATCAGCAACCATTTGGCGTGCAACTGCATTTCTAAAGAGTCGTTCAGTTTCAGCTTTTGCTTCTTCGAAGGATATTCTGTTATCTGCTTTAGAGAAATCATAATCCCACCATGAATGGTGCTTCACATAGGTACTAGAAGCATCAATTTTAACCGTATTGGCTGGTGGTAGCATCCAAACTCCCTCGAAAAGAGTTTGGAATGTAAACATATTTTGAAAAGTGAAGTATTCGTTCAGTGCGGAAAGATTCGGCTTAACTTGAAATGCTGGATGCTGAATTATTGCTTTAATTTCGGAGCCAAATACCAGTGCTTTTCCTGTGAACCAATAATACAGCGGTTTCACTCCGAATCTGTCTCGAGATAGGTAAAGGGCCCGTTCTGTAACACTCCATGCACCTACCGCGAACATCCCATCTAGTCGCTCGAAAAAAGATGGCCCATATTCAGCCAATCCCTCAACAATTACTTCCGTATCTGTTGTCGAAACAAACTCGTGTCCTTTAGCTTGTAATTCTTGCTTTAATTCTAAAAAATTATAAATACATCCGTTGAACACAACAACCCATTCACCGTTTTTAGAGGTCATAGGTTGTGCTCCTTTCGGAGAAACATCCAGAATTGCAAGCCTTCTGTGTGCTAAAGCAATATTCTCATGCGTGTAATACCCATCACCGTCTGGCCCACGGTGTGCAATGGCATCGGCCATACGTTTAAGTGACGTCAAACCAAATGGTTCACCGTTCAAATTGAACACACCTACAATACCACACATTCTATAACGACTTAAGTACGTCTACTACGTATTGATAGTCTTCGGCTACCATCCTGTTATGTAAAGGAATAGCCATAGATAAGTCGTTGGCTGCCTGAGCACCCGGATAATCCGAGGCCTTTAAATTGTATTTATCGGCATAATAATTCAACATATGAACTGCATGGGTACCAGGGCGCGTAGAGATTCCAAATTCCTGCAGTTTCTCCATGATATCATTCCTGCGCATGGGTGCTTTTGATTCATCTACAAACGTGACGAATGACTGCCAACCATGTTTAAAGTCAGAACTAAATTGAGGGGTGCGTAACCAGCTGACATCTTTAAGTTGTTCAGAATACCAAGCAGCCCATTTTGCCCTCTCATCAATAAACTGATCTAACTTTTTTAACTGTACCACACCTACCGCTCCTTGCAAGTCGGTCATGCGATAGTTGTATCCCAACATATTGAAATCAGGCAAGATATAAGGGCGGGGACCGTGGTGACGTTGTTCTTCTGAAATAGACGCGCCATGATTTCTAAGCATACCAATTACTTCCGCCAAATGATCATCATTAGTTGTAATCATGCCACCTTCACCAGTCGTCACTGATTTGCGAGGATGAAAACTAAAGCAACCGATGGTTCCCAGAGCACCAGCTGATACTCCTTTGTATGCTGCACCTGCCGCACAGGCTCCATCTTCAACCAGAGGAATGTTTCCAGAAATGGCTTTAATGGCATCCATGTTCGCACAAAGTCCGAACAGGTGTACAGGTATTATTGCCTTTGTTTTTGAAGTGATACGTTTTTTTAAGTCCTCTGGATCCATGTTAAATGTAACTGGATCAACATCTGCAAAAACAACATTGGCGCCACAATAGAGCACAACGTTCGCTGTTGATACCCATGTAAACGCAGGAACAATCACCTCGTCGCCAGGCCCTACGTTTAGAGCTACTAAAGCCAAATGTAAGGCCGTAGTTGCACTGGTTACTGCGAGTGCATGCTTAACCTGATGCCGTTCGGCAAATAACTGCTCGAATTCGCGAACTTTTGGACCAGATGTTAACCAACCATTTACCAATGGTTCACGGGTGGCTTGCCATTCTTCGTCGCCAGTAACTGGCAATGAAATCGGAATATTTCTTTTGGTGGTAATATTCATATTAATTGAGATCGGTTAAATAATTATCAATAATGTAGCTGGCAATCGCCAACGATGATGTTGCTCCTGGTGAAGGAGCATTAAGTACGTGCACTTGATTCCCTTCACGCTCCACATTAAAATCCATGAGGAGTTTACCTGCAGGATCCATGGCTTGTGCACGCACACCAGCCGAGCCTTTCACCAACATACTTGCTTCTACCTCAGGAATCATCACTTTGGCTTTAGCAATGAAAGATGCCATTGAAAGAGAAGAAGCAAATTCACCTATGGCGAAAGTAAAATTCTTGCGGAGAAAATTTAAAAAACCAACATAGGTGAGACTTTCGAAGGTGTCTTTGAGATTGATATCACTATTGGTATATCCCTCACGCTTGAAAGCCAATACCGCATTAGGGCCAACTTCGCGTTCGCCAGAAACCATACGAGTGAAGTGAACCCCTAAAAAAGGATACTTGATATCGGGCACCGGATAAATAAGGTGGTTTACCATCTTGTTAAACTCTGGCTTAAAGCTGAGATATTCACCTCTAAATGGAACAATCCGTAAGGGTCCTTTTTTACCAGTAAACCCTTTATACGCTCTATCCGAATGCAAGCCAGTACAACTTACCAAACGGTCGAAAGTTAGGGTATTCGTTGCTGTTTGAATGGTGATTTCACCAGTTTGCGTTTGATTCACCGACCATACCGGGCTACTAAAATGTACTTGGCCACCACGTTCTTCAATGAGGGCCACCAATTTTTTCATCACACCCTTGTAGTCGGCAATACCCTCTTCAGGTACCAAAAGGGCTTCTGCCGCCTGCACCATCGGCTCACGTTGGCGCAATTCTGATTTGCTCAAGAATTTTAATCCTTGTAAACCATTGGCTTCACCTCTTTTGGCTAATTCATGCAAGGTTTGGTTTTGTTGCTCATTCGCTGCCAAAACTACTTTACCGCAAATTTCATGAGTAATGTCGTGCTCCCGGCAAAACGCGGTCATTTCGCGTATGCCCTCTACTGCCAATTTCGCTTTAAGTGAACCTGGTTGATAGTATAGGCCGCAATGAAGAACTCCACTGTTTCTGCCCGATTGGTGCATACCTGGATGGGCTTCCTTTTCAAATAAATCAAGCTGAATACCGGGATACTTCAGCAATAATTTATAAGCGGTTGCTAACCCTATTAGGCCCCCACCAATGACTGCAATACGTTTCTTCATTAAAAATTACCCCTTATCAACACCGGTTGCAATGCGCCATTCGATTAACTTCAACAATCCTTCGCGGAGGCTATACTTGTATTTAAAACCTATTTCTTTTTCTGCCTTAACTCTAGAACCTATCCGATTTTGAACTAATGCTCTTGCATCGTCGGCAGAATAAGGCTTGTATGTTACTTTGAGATCTGATTTTTTCAACTCAAGAATTAGTTCACACAATTCTTTAATTGAAGTTTGGACCTCAGTACCAACATTATACATGCCGAAGTTAATATCTGACTTGAGCGCGTCGACATTACAGCGTGCTACGTCTTCGACATAAATGAAGTCATAGGCCTGACTTCCATCACCGTTTATTATGGGTGGTTCGTTGGCTTCTATTTTGTTAAGCATGATTGGCACTACGCCCGTGTAAGCAGCCGTTTGATCTTGGTGTGGACCGTATACGTTCATGTAACGTAATCCCACCACTGGCAAGCCATATCTGTCGTTGAATGCAGTAGCCATTGCTTCGCCTGCAATTTTGGTAGCACCGTAGAAATTCTTGTTGTTGAAAGGATGATTCTCTGTCATAGGAAGCTCAACAGCATCGCCATAAACTGATGCCGAAGAAGACCATACTAGTTTTTTGACATTGTGACGAACACAAGCTTCCAAAACATTGAATGTACCTGCTATGTTCACTTCGAAAGCAGTCCTTGGATAATCTTTACAATGGAGTAACCACATTGCGGCGAGACTAATTACATAATCCTTGCCTTTAACAGCTGCATCGAGAATATCTAAGTCTCGAATATCACCACCTATAGGGAAAATACTACAACGTGGGTCTTTTAATTGTTCAGTTAAATAAGATCTTTCGCCCCTTGCAAAATTGTCGTAAACCACCACTTCTGCAACATCTTCTTTCAACAGTTCGGCAACAACAAAACTGCCAATGAAACCAGCTCCGCCTATTACCAGAATTTTAGAATTTTTAATATCCATATATCAATTGTTTGCTTTGTAAATTCTTTCAATGATGTCTACCACTTTTAAGCCTTCTAAAGCATTGGTAGTAATATTTGCTCTTTGGTTAAGTACATCTACCACATTATCAATTACAAAATTGTGGTTTTGCGCAGAGCCTTTGTATGCGCCGTAATCGTTTCCTGGATTAGTTGGTGCAAGCTGGGGCATTTCATAATCCTTCACGTGGCAATATTCTACTTTATCCATGTACTGACCACCTATCTTAATTGCACCGTTTTCGGCGATGATGGTCATGCTACTTTCCAAATTTTTATTCCACACAGCTGTCGAAAAATTAAGAACCCCACTTCCTCCGTTTAAAAAGTCAAAGGTTACGTATCCTGAATCTTCAAAATCTGTTAGGTCGTTGTGATTGAAATCATAAAATCTGCTGCTGATATTTGCTAAATCGCCAAAAAGCCAATACAGAATGTCGATAAAGTGAGAGAATTGCGTAAACAGCGTTCCTCCATCAAGCTGTTTGTTACCATGCCAACTGCCAGCTTTATAATATCTATCGTCTCTATTCCAATAGCAGTTTAGCTGAACCATGAATATTTTGCCTAAACGCCCACTCTCTACCATTTCTTTAATCCAAACCGAAGGTGGGGAATACCGATTCTGCATTACGGCAAATACATGACGATGAACGTTCAGTGCTTTAAAAATAACCTTTTCGGCATCGGCCTTATTCAAAGCCATCGGTTTTTCTATCACTACATGTTTTCTTGCTTCTAATGCCATTAGTGCCTGCTCGGCATGAAAGCCATTAGGAGTGGCAATATTGATTACGTCAATATCTAAATTGGCAGCAAGCAGTTCTTCCAACGATTTGAAAAAAGGCACATCCAAATCAACTAAACCCAAGTCGTCACGATTGCGAACATCTGCCAAAGCTATTAATTCTGCTTCTTCATTTCGACGAATCATTTCGGCGTGACGTTTGCCGATGTGACCGCACCCAACTACTGCAAATTTTACCTTCTTCATTGGTTCAACTTCCTCACTTTTCCGTGTTCCAAAACATATTCATCATTCGTTTCCGGACAAAATGCCTTACCGGCTCCGTCAAATTGTAAACGATGCCCGTACTCACTCATCCATCCCATTTGCCTTGCTGGGTTACCCACTACTAGCGCATAAGCTGGAACCGTTTTAGTTACAACCGCACCTGCTCCGATAAATGCAAAAGGCCCTATGTCGTGACCGCATACAATTGTAGCGTTGGCACCAATGCTAGCTCCTTTACCTACATGCGTTTTCGCATATTCCGCCTTTCTATTCACGGCAGAACGTGGATTAATCACGTTGGTGAATACACAAGATGGCCCCAGAAAAACATCGTCACCACAAGTAACTCCTGTGTAAATGCTGACGTTGTTCTGAATTTTTACATTCTTACCCAACACAACATCAGGAGAAATAACCACGTTTTGTCCTATATTACATTTCTCGCCAATGATACAATTCGGCATAATGTGACTAAAATGCCAAATTTTAGTCCCAGTACCGATGATACAGCCTTCATCTATTACAGCTGTTTCGTGAGCGAAATAATCCTGACTAGACATAGGGGTTATTTTTATACCATTCATACGCCAGTTTCAACCCTTCTTTTGCACTAAAAATTGGATCATAGCCAATTAACTTTCCAGCTTTCGAAATATCTGCCAATGACGCCCGAACATCACCCGGACGTTCTGCCTTGTATTCTGGCAATAAGTCTGGATAACCTGCTATTTCGGTAATGAGTTTCCACAGCTCGTTTAGCGTTGTACGACCACCTGCTGCAATATTCACTACCTCATGCTTCGTCAAGTCAGGCGTATGCAACATTGCTTTTATGTTGGCTTGAATAGCGTTCTCAACAAATGTAAAATCACGAGATGTTTCGCCATCACCATTGATAATGGGTGATTTACGTTGCATAGCCGCTGCAATAAAAATCGGAATTACCGCAGCATAGGGATTTAACGGATTTTGACGAGGTCCAAAAATGTTAAAGTAACGCAACCCCACAGTGTGCAGGCCATAAACACGACTAAAAACATCGGCATACAGCTCATTGACCCATTTTGTTACCGCATACGGACTTAACGGCCTACCTTCGTTTCCTTCTACTTTTGGAAGTAATGGACTGTCGCCATAACTTGATGAAGACGCTGCATAAACAAATCTTTTCACCGTTTTCGACTCTTTGACAGCCACAAGCATGTTTAAAAAGCCGCTTATGTTAACAGCATTCGACGTAATTGGATCGTTGATAGAGCGTGGCACACTACCTAAAGCGGCTTGGTGCGAAACATAATCGATTCCTTCTAAAGCTTTTTGACAATCCTCCAAGTTTCGGATGTCACCTTCAATTAATTCAAAATTTGGGTGTATAAGATAACTTTCTAAATTCTCTCTGTATCCATTTGAGAAGTTATCGAGTACCCGAACGGTTCCAGCTCCATTTCGCAAGAGGTAGTCCACGAGGTTAGAGCCAATAAAGCCGGCTCCCCCAGTGATTAAAAACTTTAGCCCATTAAGTGGCTTGTCATGGTAAATCAACTGACTCATTACAACCGATTATCGACCATTTCTAAAGGCAAAACACCTTTAACATCGTAAAGAACAGCATTTTCAGCACTCAATTTTTTCAAATCTAGCTTCCGAAAAGCCTCATGCGCTACCGCTAAAACGATTGCATCATAGGTAGCACCTTCCGTTAACTCATTCAAGACTTTAATTCCGTATTCGTGAGAAACTTCGGCCGGATTCGCCCAAGGATCAAACACATCTAGTTGAACTCGATAGCTTTCAAATTCCTTGAGTATATCAATTACCCGAGTGTTTCGTACGTCAGGACAGTTTTCTTTAAACGTAAATCCTAAGACAAGTACCTTGGCACCTTTTACTTGAATGTCTTTTTTCACCATGTGTTTTACCACCTGGTCGGCCACATATCCGCCCATAGAGTCGTTCAGTCGCCTTCCTGCTAAGATAATTTCAGGATGATAGCCTAATTCTTGCGCCTTTTGAGCCAAGTAATATGGATCTACACCTATACAATGTCCACCGACTAGTCCGGGCTTAAATTTTAAGAAATTCCATTTGGTACCCGCAGCTTCCAGAACCTCATGGGTGTCAATTCCCATCAAGTTGAAAATTTTAGCCAACTCATTAACGAAGGCGATGTTGATGTCGCGTTGTGAGTTTTCGATTACTTTGGCAGCTTCGGCGAC
Source organism: Chitinophaga pinensis (assembly GCA_943369355.1). Lineage (GTDB taxonomy): Bacteria > Bacteroidota > Bacteroidia > UBA7662 > UBA7662 > UBA7662. Next base: position 79,490 of record CALRMX020000005.1, read on the forward strand.
CTTAATGCTTGAGGCTTTGTGCGTACCAGCGACGATTACAGAGTTATACAGCTCATCCACATAAGTAGCCACCTCAGGTGTTGAACCGGAAGTTACCTTTAGTATTTTGGAGACGGTATGCTCTTTATCGCCTGGATTAATTCTTTCCGGAGAATATCCTGCAAAAAAATCGGCATTGTATTTTAAGCCACTTATTCGCTCAAGCACAGGAATACACTCATCCTCGGTTACCCCAGGATATACAGTGGATTCATACACTACCACATCACCCTTCTTCAGTACTTTTCCAACCGTTTCGCTTGCCTTGTAAAGCGGAGTTAAATCAGGTCGATTATGCTTATCCGTCGGCGTTGGCACCGTAATTACGAATACATTACAATCGCTGATAGCACCAATTGCTGAATTCAGCACCAAGCCTGTTCCTTTGGCATTGCCAATGTGAGAACTTACCACAACTTGTTTCAGCGTGGCCTCGTCTACTTCGAGGGTTGAATCGACATGTTTTTTTAGCGATTCTATTCTTTGATTGTTGATATCGAACCCAATCACTGGATACTTTTTGGCGAATTCAACAGCCAAAGGCAATCCTACATAACCCAATCCGATTACAGCTATTTTAGCATTTTCCGTTTTAAAATTCATATGACTTTACTTCATAAGTTTACACAGCTTCGCCCCGTCACTCCCAGGAGCAACTAAGGAAATAAGTCGCAGCTAGCTCATTGGATGGCTAACTGCTATTTTGACCAAAGAACCAACGGCTTTTCAGTTTCCAGTTGATTCGCTAGTTTTTTATATTCTTGATCGGTCAAGACCAGAGGTCTAATTTTCCGATTAATAAGCTTTTCAGTTTTCTTGATCAAATTAACCAAATAATCCCAATCGATATTCCCAACCAAAACAAGATCGATTATTCCACTATCCACACCCTTCGCATAACTTCCTGTGATAAGTGCCAATTCAACATTACCCAGTTTATCGACCACATGCTCAACAATTCGATCGAAACCGAAAAACTTAGATACAATCGTAGAAATTTCTGGGAAAAGTGGGTTATTCCTGTTTGCCTTATATAGAATGGTATTTCCTGAATTTTCCATTTCTAAAAGACCGGCTTCACTTAGGCGATTGAGCTCAACACGAACAGCATTCGTGGATTCTCCAAATTCTTGCGCCAAACCCCTCAAATAGGCCGTGTTGCTGCTATTTGAAAAAAACTTCAATAGCAATTTAACTCTGGTCCGAGAAGTTATTAGCGATTCTAACACAATTCCGAGTAAAAATATTACTCAAAATTGGGTAAAGTTTTTTAACTGACCAAAAAAAATCAATACTTTATGGCTGGTAAAGCAACGTTATCGACCACAGCCCTTAGGATCCAAATTCCCGCAGTAGTTTTCGGTGGAAGATATTCTTTTAGCGCTGATTCAGATATAATAAAATTTTTCCTATAGACCAACTTGCCATTCAGGTCGGTGATGATGATTTCTCCGTGCTGATTGTGATGTTGATTGTTGACTTCTAAATAATAGTAATTTTCAAATATCCACTGCCGTGTATTCGAGTTTTTATTAGGATCGATGGAAGAAGCAATTAATCTATTTACGTTTATACTGTTCGAAAAACAAGTTCTACCACTATTATCAATAAGTTCGAGTTCATATACACCTGGTTCTCGCACGAATAAGCTGCTTCCAGTTTCACTGGTCAGATGTACTCCATTACGATACCAGCGATAAAATACTTGGTCATAGAATGGCGCATTGATATTCATGACTGACTCAACAGAATCAACGAACAGGTGTATCGAAGGAATTCCCCTTTGTTCAAGTATAGTCGGATTGCTCCAACGATAATAGCCGTTCGGTAAAGTAACCTTAAGTTCATACACACCAGAATTACTTACCCAAAAAGATGGGCTGCCCGGTGCTATTTCGATAGTTCTATTCATCCACCACGAATAAGATATTCCAGGGCTAGCCGGAACGGCCAATTGATATCTATTGTTGCACAACAGCTCTACTCGTTCTGTGTCGAGATGCGTTTGTTCATGATGATAGTACAGTGTATCGCTATAAACTTTGTTTCCGAGTGCGCTTGTAACCAAACAATAATAAAATCCTGATTCATTGATTCCAATCTGAGGTTTGATAACTGGAATCATAACTCCATTTCTGAACCACTGCCATGCATAATGCTCAACACTATCTAATTGGAGATAAATGGTATCAAGATCAAATGTTGTATGTGCTTGTACACCATGCTTGGGTAAATATTTCTCAACTCTAAGAGAATCTGTCAAATAACTCAATCCGTATTCGTTACGAATGATTGCTTGGTAAACACCCGCGGAAGCAGTATTGAATTGGTTGAAGTTTCCAGTCCGCCAAAATATACCATCTTTTATAACTTCAACAGTCCATGTTGGCCGTGCATCAGTGATCAAAATATCTGTGAACTCGGTGTCTAAAAGCACTGGAATTTTAGCTTCTAATTTAGGTTGGTAAACGCTAACAGCTATTGTATCCGATTTGGAACGAAATCCAGAACTATCCTTGTAAACGAGGTAATAGTCGCCTGGGAGAAAAGTTATCAAGCTATCACCATTCCCGATAGATTGGTTATTTCTAAACCATTCGAGCATATAGGCTTCACTCGTTTCAGCGGCCATCAATATAATTGAGTCGCCACTAAGAAGATGTGTGTTTTTGTTGACCGTTAAATTAGTCTTCTCTCTTTTAATGATTATTTGAGGTAGCTGTATACTATAGCCTGAAGGTGAACTTATAAAAAGCAATACCTCGCCATCTCGGTTAATATCAAGTGCGTTTGAAATAGCCGTTGGCATTAAAACCCCTTGGTGATACCAAGCGTATAGAAAATCTTGATAATATTGGGTTTGAATAGTCACTACTTTATCAGGAAGTACCGTATGTTCGCCACTCAAGTTTAATGTGGGCATCCACATATTTACTATGACGGTATCGTACCATAAAACCGTAGTGGCACTTCCATATACCGCCAAATAAAGTGTATCACTTGCCACTGCCAATAAATCATGCTGGTTAATAAATCCATTGAAATGACTCGATTGGGCAAATACTTTAAATTCGGGTACTTCACTAAAGGGAAAAAACTGAATAGGCTCATTTGGCAAGTAAACCGTATGAACATTAGGTTCAAACTCAAAACTATACTTAAGTACTAATTCTATGGTATCGGTATAGCCTTTTGCATTGCTTACCGCAACTAATAAGGTGTCGGAGATTCTTAATTTTGAACGAACAAATAAACTGTCTGGATGAATGGAGATAAGAAAATTATCAAATTTGATAAAATCAGGTGCACCCAATAATTGGCAATTAAGCTCTTCGTAAAAGGTGTCAACCTGGGATGTTCGGTACAAATTATAATGAAGTTGATATGTTGCTAACTCTTTAATTTCCACAAGTAGATAAGCAGGCCTATTCACTTGGGCAACTATTCGATTAGGAATTCCGGCAAAGCAATTCAATTCCAAAACATCGGAAGGACTACTTAGATTACCAAAACCATCATCAGCCACTATCCGAATAAAACGTTTCAAATTAGTGTCATTTCTATAGGTTACAATTGTAGACGAGCTAACTGAGGCAATATATGTTGAAGAATCCGGAGTAAATCCTAACGATTCGTTACTCGTATACACATGGAACAAAGCGGCCTGAACACCACCTGGTGCAGGGTTCCATATAATTCGAATACTATCCTCACCTATTTCTGAAACTAAGTCGGTTGGCCTCTCTACGGTTTCTATCTTAAATCGCCATGTTTGTGACCACTCTCCCCAAACACCATCTTTATCCAAAGGCCTTACTCGCCAGTAGTACGTCTCACCATTGTTGAACAATCCATACCATGGCACTGAAAAAGAATTGATTGATTGTCCTTGATTGTAACTCGCTGTATAGTGCCAGAAATTTGGCGAATAAACTGTTTCAAATGTAGAATCTGTGCTAACCAGAAACTCATAATCAATAATCTCCTTCCCTTGAGGATGCACGGCATGGTTCCATTCAAAAGTAAATTTAGATCCTTGAATCAATGCTCTATTTCGAGGAAAAACTAAGCTAGTTACAGGATTAGGGGGTCTAGAAGCAAAATCCTCTTGTAGTTTTATTTCTACGTCCAAAAGTACATTAGAATTATTTTGAAGCAACTCTAATCGGTTGTTGCCTAATTTCCAAGCTGAGGCTACCGCATTATTTATCCCAAGAGTAGTTTTGAAAAATAAACGTTCTATCCCCCATGGCTTAGCACTAGGTACATAATCAACAGGTTTATTGTATTGAAATTTAATCCAAGCTTGAAATCCAGGCTCGCTATTCAAAGGTTCTAAGGCGTATTCAAAATCTAATGTCCACAGGTTATTGCCTAGCTCTTTCCATTCTACTTTCTGCCAACTCAAACTGTCCTCACTAAAATACACAGCAATTGGTTGTGCCCCTTCACTTCCACTAATTTTGGCTTCACAAGTGATGCCTGCTATAACATATGGAGAACTAATCTTATAGAAGAGCTCAGCTGAGTCGACAATTGGGTTTGGAACTAATAAATTAATCAAGCTATCCCATTTCCAATCCTGTGGAGTTAAAAAAATATCCTCCAGCTTTTTTGGGAAAGAAACCCAATGCTCTAAGTATGCATTTGCTAAAACTAAAGTCGTATTCGGGTCATTCCAATTCGGGTACTGCGCTAATTTATGGTTAGTATTTTGTTCTTTAACGATGAACGACTCTCCTGGTCTTAAAGTCAAATCAAACAATGAAATATCCAAGTGAGGGTCTTCAGGCCCTGTTTCATCTCTTCCTCCATAGATATAGCCAACCCAATGATCAATAGCCAAATTTTTTTGGTAGGATTTGCCATAATGGTGCGTTCGAGAAATGAGATAACGATCTGAAATGAGCTTGTCGTACGAGGCGATGGTTTTATTGTCATATTCCAAGTAAAAAACCTCAATATCTGAGTCAATTATTTTGTCATGACCATCAATCTTCATAGAAGCTGTTACATGCCCATCAATCCAATAGAGTACAGATGGATCGCTTATCCCATCATTTAAAATAGTTACGGAATTCTGAGCAATATCGTCACAAAATCCGTATCCAAAAGAATTCAAAAACCTAACAGGATCATGCGGTTGTCCCCATGCGGAGGCGGGTGATGCATGTACTCTGTTTCTTACCACGAATTCCCACAAGTGAAGTGCTTGCTTTTCACGTGGCAAATGAAGCTTTAGGGCGCGGCTTCTTATCGTGTCAATATTAACAAGCTTCGTCCTGTTTATATCTAAAACTGGTTTAGAAATCCCATCATTATTCAAATTTGAGATACTATACCCCTTCATGGGTTGGAATCCAATTTTTGTAAATGCACCCTCTCTTCGTGTATTCCAACTGTCGAGATTACCTCCTAAGTGAATAAAGGTATCGATTTGATACGTTTGAAAACGAAGAACACGACTTGCAACACCCTGTCCGCTAAGCTCTAAAGCGCAGAAAACTAACACAAAAACTAACGAACGAAATGGAAGCATACGCCGCAAATTAGTCCCATTTACCTTATAACCTGCTATATTAAAGCATTTTAATTCGGAAACAGGTACCTACGCTCTTTTAATCGGTTTCAACAAACGTTGCCACCAAGGCAACTTCACTTGAGCGTCGTCATCGTAGTAGCCGTAACCATATCCGTAGCCATATCCGTAACCGTAACCGTAACCATAACCATAACCATAAGCCACTTCTGAACGGAAGTCGTTCAGTATGATGGCCATATTTTGCAGTTGATTACTCACATATAACTTATTCACGTATATAATGAACTCACGTTTCGAGTAGCCTTGACGAGCTACATACAAGTTAATATCGGTAAACTTCGAGAGCTCTATGGCATCAGAAATCAAGGTAATCGGAGGAGTATCTAGTACGATATAATCGTATTCATTGCGAAGGCGTTCAATTAAAATATCAAAACGCGTATCCAAAAGTAACTCGGACGGATTTGGAGGAATAGGCCCTGCAGAAATCAGATCGAGAGAGGCCGATTTGGTTTTCTGAATGATGTCTTCATATTCAGCCCTTCCCGCTAAATAAGTGGTTAAACCAACATTATTGGTTAATCCAAAGTCATTGTAAATTTTTGGCTTGCGTAAGTCTACTCCCAACAAAATAGTGCGTTTACCGCCTAGTGAGAGAACAGAAGCCAAGTTAATGGAGCAGAACGTTTTACCCTCCCCGGAAACACTGGAAGTTACCTGAATTACCTGCCGTTTATTGTCGTGACCAATGAATTGAAGATTAGATCGCAACGTTCTAAATGCTTCCGACAGCGAAGACTTTGGATAATCCAGCACTACCAGGTTTGTAGAACGATCGTTGTGGCCTACCACCCCGAGAATTGGAATTTTAGTGATGCGCTCCAGTTCGGTTTTATCAATCACATTCTGCTGCATAAAGTCACGAATAAGAATGATTACTACTGGTATGATTAATCCAATCAAAACGCCTAAAGAGAGTATCAGATTTTTGTCAGGAAAAATTTGGCTTTCTAGTTTAGGCGGATCAATTACCCTAGCACCTGCTACGTTAGAAGCCTTGGAAATTCCAGCTTCCGCCCTCTTTTCCAACAAAAACAAGAACAGATTTTCGTTTAATTGAAACTCCCGTTTGATGTTAACTAAATCGCGTTCGGTTTTTGGCATGCCCGATAGTAAAGCTTCGTAACGTTTGATTTCTGAATTGTAATCTCTTATAGCTATGTTCGTACTTTCTATGGCGCTTTTTACGTATTCAATGAGCGTTTGCTTCGTAATAAGAATTTCTTCGTCTAACCTTGCAGATAGTGGATTTTGATCGGTCGCACCCAATGATATGGTTCTTTTCTCTCTACTTAATTCTGCCAACTTCTGAATGGTGAGGACAATATTCGGGTCATCAACTCCCATGGCAGAAGGGGCAATAATATCGTCGAAATCGCGGGGCAATCTCAAATAGTCAAGCAAATACGAGAAATATCGCTTGCTACTTTCTCGCATAGCTTTATCCTTTTCGAGTTGTTGCAAGCTCTTGAAAATCTCCTCACCTTCACGACTTAAGTCTACTGTTTTGTTAACGGTACGGTAGTTTTCAAGCCTTCTTTCGGTTCTTTCTAATGAGTCAGAAATTTGCGTCAATTGCTCGTCAATAAATTTTACTGTGTTCATAGCAATCTGGTTCTTCCATGACAAACCATCGCGTATGAACACCCTAGTTAAGCTTGCTAAAAAAGCTTTTTCTTTTTCTACTAGGTTACCACTAACCGTCAAGTAAAGAATTGTTGAAGCTTTGCCAACAGGTTCTGCCGAGACATTACCGAAATAACGGCTGATGAGATTGTCGATTCTATTGAACTCTATTTCAAATTTATCAGCCTTTATCCCTTTCCCAACAGGGACGAGTCTAAACCTATAATTTTGACCTTCAATCCATTCGTTCAGAGCAAATGACTTACTTGGAATAGATTTTACTTGTTCTAAAATGACACTGTCAGTTCGAGGATTTATTGCAACCCCCGACGATGTATTGAAAGATAATTTGAAAATTCCCCCTTCTTGGAAATCGATTTCACAGCGTAAGCCTGCGATTTGTGTGTGAGATGAATCCACTTCCACAATAAAGCTTCTTTCATCGTAAATCTCCGCAGTTTTCAATCGGCCAACACTAAAATAAGTAACGCCGAAATCAAGTTCTTGGATAGCCTTTTTTGTGGCTGAATACGACTGCAACAAGCCAATTTCGTTGTCGATATTTCCCCTTGAGCCAGGAAGCAATAGTGCAGTAGCAAATAAATCTTTACCACCACCTGGTTTCGAAGACTCGTCAAGTATAAGAACAGTAGTATTCACTTGATAGATGGGTTCAGCGTAGCGCACGAAGAATACAGCAGCCACTAAGCCGAAGAAAATACCCAATATTAAGTACGGCCAGAAGTAAAATATTTTAAAAAGATACGCTTGAATATCGAGTGCGTCTCTTTCTTTCGAAGTCAGTTGACTTTGTTCGATCATCGAAGTAAATTATTAATTAGAAGCACGCTACTTACCACAGATAAAACTGTAGCAAAAGCAGTTAAAGATTCAGTACCGGTAACACCCGTTCCTATTGCCCTTATTTTCAGGGGTTCAACATAAATAACATCGTTAGGTCGGATGTACAACGAAGGGGATTCGATTAGGTTAGCCTTGGTCAAATCGATTATTTCTATTTGCATTTCACCGGGAAGCTGTCGAAGTATTTTAATTTTTTTTCGATTGGCTACGGGGGTCAGGTCACCAGCAGTGGCAAGTGCCTCGAGTATTGTAAGTCGGTTTTGTAAAACCACATATTTACCGGGTGCTCGAACTTCACCAAGTATAGAAAACCGAATACCACCTAATTGAACACTGACGAATGCTCCTTTGAAGTATTTATCTAGTTTATCTTCAATGGCTATTTTTACTTGAGAAAGATTCAACCCTATTACTTTGATTTCACCAACGACAGGCAAAATTAAAAATCCGCTATCATTGACATGGTAGCCGAACATATAATATGGATCGCTACCTGCCATCAACCCTCCTTGCAAGGGTGTGACACCAAGACCATTAAAAAATGTTGCAGACTTATCATCCAAGGTCTTGATGTCAACCTTTAGAATATCGTTTGGCTGAATCAAGTAATTCGCATTTGGTTGTGTTTTTATCTTGGTTATGCTACCCGCCTCAAGTGCTTTTTGTTCCTGTAATAAAACAAAATTTTTATTTGTAACACAACTTGATAATAGATACAGGAGAAGTATGGCTCCTGAAATTTTGAGTCTAGACATTCTCAAAGTGGTTAATGTAAAATTTAACGGTTTCTTCCAGATAAGCATCAAACTTTTGCTTAGGTTGCCAACCAAGTTCCTTTTCGATTTTAGTAGCATCGATAGCATATCTCAAATCGTGTCCCTTTCTATCGGTGACAAAAGTGATAAGTTTTCTTCCTTCGCCTTCAGGTTTGTGGGTAAGCTTGTCGACAACATCACATATTTTTCCTACCAAGTCAATGTTCTTCCATTCGTTATTACCACCGATGTTGTAGGTTTCGCCCGACACACCAGTATGGAAAATAACATCCATTGCCGCTACGTGATCACCCACAAACAGCCAGTCGCGTATATTTTCTCCTTTGCCGTATACGGGAATCGGTTTTCGCTGCAAAACCTGTTTGATAACTACTGGAATTAGTTTTTCGGGATACTGATTTGGACCATAGTTATTAGAGCAGTTACTTATAACCACTGGCATTCCGTAAGTATGATAGTACGCCCTCACAAAGTGATCCGACGAAGCCTTTGACGCAGAATAAGGCGACCTTGGGTCGTAGGGAGTAGTTTCTTCGAACAACCCTGTTTCACCCAAACTTCCATAAACTTCATCCGTGCTGATGTGATAAAAGAGGAACTTATTTCTGTCTGCCTTATCGCCCCAATTTGCAAGAGCAGCGTTAAGCAAGGTTACTGTACCCACCACATTAGTAGCTACAAACTCCATTGGATTTTCAATCGACCGATCCACATGGGATTCAGCAGCAAGGTGCATCACCCGATTGATTTGGTGCTTCTTGAAAATTTCTTGTACAAGGGCATTATTGGCTATATCACCTTGAATAAAGGTTACATTGGGGAGCTGTAAAAGGTCACTGATGTTTTCGAGATTCCCAGCATAGGTAAGCTTATCGAGTATGACAATTTCATAGTCGGGATACTTGGTGGCCATGAGGCGTGCGGCATGTGAACCTATAAACCCAGCAGCTCCTGTTATTAATACTCTATTGGTGTATTCCATCTTGAATGATGCTATGCGGGCGCTAAATTAGTGATTCATAACCACCTCACCGCATTTATGGAATTGAAATGCGAAAGAAATACAATATTCAAGCATAAAATGGAAGTGGAATAAAAAGTATTCTCGTGCATGTATCTTTGCTCTCTAATTCAGTTAAAATGCGTAAAATTCAAATGGTTGATCTTTCTGCTCAGTACGAACTTGTTCAAGAGCAGATGGATACAGCAGTTTCTTCGGTTATTCACTCAGCTGCATTTATCAATGGCCCTGAGGTAAAGGAGTTTCAGAAAGAACTTGAAGCATATTTGGAAGTAAAACATGTAATACCCTGCGCGAACGGCACCGACGCCCTCCAGATTGCGATGATGGCCTTGGGCTTGGAGCCGGGTGACGAAGTTATTACGGCTTCTTTCACCTATGTAGCCACTGCCGAGGTAATTGCTTTACTTCGTTTAACCCCAGTTTTGGTTGATGTAGACCCCATTACGTTTAACATAAATCCAGAACAGGTAGAAAAAGCCATTACATCAAGAACTAAAGCCATTGTTCCTGTACATCTTTTTGGCCAATGTGCCAATATGGAGGCAATCTTAGCCATTGCCAATCGACATAACTTGTATGTCATCGAAGATACCGCTCAGGCTATTGGCGCATCCTATACCTTTTCGAACGGAAGAACAGCTAAAGCAGGCACTATGGGCACCATTGGTACAACTAGCTTTTTCCCATCCAAAAATTTAGGTTGTTATGGAGATGGTGGTGCCATTATGACCCATGACGATGCGCTAGCACAAAAAATACGCATGGTTGCCAACCACGGCCAGTCGGTTCAATACCATCACGATGAAATTGGTGTAAACTCACGTTTGGATAGTATTCAAGCTGCCATTCTACGTGTGAAATTGCCTCATTTAGATCGCTACAATAGTTCACGAAGAGCCGCAGCTGATTATTACAATACAGCTTTTGCGAACCATCCAAAACTTACCACTCCTGGATTCGACCCCAAATCAAATCACGTTTTCCATCAGTACACCCTACAATTGCATGGTGCCGATCGCCAAAAAGTGCGCGATTCCTTAGCCGCTAAGGACATTCCAAGCATGATTTATTACCCGATTCCGTTGCATATGCAAAAAGCTTATCAGAGCGATCGTTACAGCCCAGGTAGTTTTCCGGTTACCGAACAACTTTGTGCAAGCGTATTTTCGCTTCCCATGCACAGTGAGTTGAGTCGCGAGCAACAAGATTACATCATACAAGGTGTACTGGAAGCATTAGCTTAAAACTTTGTATTGCTGAATTCCATTTATATGCATACTCAAAGGCCGATTGTTCGGCCTTTTTTTGAATTGCACAAGCTGTGCAGAAGTTTTAAAGGAATGACTCTTAATCGGATAGTAAGGTCTATATTTGAATATTAATCCAAAGCACCTATGAAGATAGTCGTAGTAGGAACTGGCTATGTTGGGCTGGTCACCGGAACATGTTTCGCCGAAGTAGGCATTGAAGTTACCTGCGTTGACATTGATCAGCGAAAAATAAACAACCTTTTAGAAGGTATCATGCCCATCTACGAGCCGGGATTAGAAGAAATGGTACTTCGAAATGTCGCAAAAGGCCGTTTACATTTCTCTACTTCACTGAAGGAAAGTATACAGGGCGCTGAAGTTGCCTTCATAGCTGTGGGTACCCCTCCGGGTGAAGACGGAAGTGCCGATTTGAAATACGTACTTGGCGTGGCCAACGAAATTGGTCAGCATATGCAGGACTACATTGTGGTAGTTACCAAGTCAACGGTACCCGTTGGCACCAGCATCAAAGTTAAAAATGCAGTTTCTGAGGCGCTCAAAGGACGTGGTTCGGCACTCGGATTCGACGTGGCTTCGAACCCTGAGTTCTTAAAAGAGGGTGCTGCCATAGAAGACTTTTTAAAGCCTGACAGAATAGTAGTAGGTACAGAAAGTGAAAGAGCCGAAGAGCTTATTCGAAAACTGTATAAGCCGTTTGTGATGAATGGCCACCCGATATTGTTTATGGACATCGCTTCGGCAGAGATGACTAAATATGCGGCGAATTCCATGTTGGCAACCAAAATCAGTTTTATGAATGACATCGCCAACTTGTGTGAAATCATGGGAGCAGATGTGAATTTGGTGCGGAAAGGCATTGGTAGCGACGCTAGGATTGGCAACAAATTCATTTATCCCGGTGTTGGCTATGGCGGAAGCTGTTTTCCCAAAGACGTTAAGGCTCTGATTCGTACTGCGAAAGAGCAAGGTTACCGGATGCGAATTCTCGAATCGGTAGAAGAAGTGAATGAGTCGCAAAAACATGTGCTCTCTAATAAAGTGATTGCCCATTTCGGCGAGTCGCTGAAAGGAAAAACCTTTGGAGTATGGGGATTATCCTTCAAACCCAAAACCGACGATATGCGTGAAGCGCCGTCGGTGGTTATCATCAATAATTTGTTGGAACGTGGCGCTAAGGTAAAGGCATACGACCCTGTGGCCATGCATGAAGCAAAGCATCAGTTGGGCGATACCATTGCGTATTGCAAAGACCCTTACGAGGCCTTGATCGACGTAGATGCCATGCTTTTGGTTACTGAATGGCCTGAATTCAGGTTGCCAAATTTCGAAGTAATGAAAAGGCTCATGAAAGGAACTGCCATTTTTGATGGTCGAAATCAATACGACGCCAAAGAAGTTCGAGAACATGGATTCACCTATTACAGCATTGGAGTAAAGCATTCCTAAAAGAAGAGATATGCCCAGAGTTCTGATTACCGGTGCAGCCGGGTTTTTAGGTTCCCATTTATGTGACCGCTTTATTCGTGAAGGCTACGAAGTAATTGGGATGGACAACCTCATCACCGGCGACTTGAAAAATATTGAACATCTAATGCCGCTGAAAGCTTTTCAGTTTTATCATCACGATGTATCACGTTTTGTGCATGTTAGTGGCCCTCTGGACGAAATATTGCACTTTGCCTCCCCTGCAAGTCCGATTGATTATTTAAAAATACCGATACAGACCCTAAAAGTTGGTTCTTTGGGCATCCACAACCTATTGGGTCTTGCTAAAGAAAAAAAGGCGCGCCTACTAATTGCCTCAACTTCAGAGGTATATGGCGATCCGATGGTGCACCCACAAACTGAGGAATATTGGGGCAACGTAAATCCAGTAGGACCAAGAGGGGTGTATGATGAAGCCAAACGTTTTCAGGAAGCCATCACAATGGCTTATCACACCTATCATGGTCTTGAAACCAGAATAGTCAGAATCTTCAACACCTACGGCCCGCGGATGCGGCTCAACGACGGCCGGGTACTTCCTGCATTCATTGGCCAAGCATTACGCGGCGAAGACTTAACTATCTTCGGTGATGGAAGCCAAACCCGGTCATTTTGTTATGTCGACGATTTGATTGAAGGCATTTATCGCCTTCTCAAAAGCGATTATACTGGACCTGTCAACATCGGTAATCCGGCAGAAATTACCATTAAACAGTTTGCGGAAGAGATTATCAAACTGACTGGTACCAATCAAAAGATTGTTTACAAGCCCCTTCCGAAAGACGATCCGAAACAACGTCAACCCGACATTAGTCTTGCAAGAAAATTATTAAACTGGGAGCCCAAAGTAACGCGTGCCGAAGGTTTAAAAATAACCTACGACTATTTTAAATCGCTACCACAGGAAGAGCTTTATAAAGAAGCACATGGTAGAGAATTTAAAAAGAACTGACGTTCAAAAGCGCTTTTAAACTCGAAACTCCTTGCATTCAAATTATGGGTACTTGGTACGCACTTTATACAAAATCCAGATTTGAAAAAAGAGTTCTTTCGCTTTTGAACAAAAAAGGAATCGAAGCCTATCTGCCAATTCAACGTTTCAAAAAAAAATGGAACGATCGATTCAAATGGGTAGAAGAACCTTTGTTCAAGAGTTACTTGTTCGTATTGGTTGATGAATTAACGTATTATGAGGCCTTAAATACGCCTGGTGCAGTACGTTATGTTAGTTTTAACGGCAAGGCAGCTCCGATTAGGCATGATACCATCGATTTTTTAAAACGACTACTCGAAACAGAATATAGTATAGAAGCCATTTCGCCGAATTTATTAGTGGGCGATCGTATCCAAATAGAACGTGGCCCATTAATCGGCTTAAAAGGCACGCTCGTTTCATTTGCAGGAGATAAAAGAGTTAAAGTTGAATTAGAAAACTTTGAACAAGCCTTGCTCATTACCATACCGATGCACTTTCTACAACCTACTCTTGAAACTAAGCAATCGTAGAATGAATTAATCATTGCTGCGTTACTCCTATCTTCACAGATAGAATTTCTATGCGTAAAATACACCTCATAGCTTCAATTACCGTACTTGCGCTATTGGCTTTTGCTAGCAGCCATGCCCAAGTTACGGATCCAAGCAAGCCCATTCGGGTATTTCAAGTGAATACATGGGCAGGCTATTATGCCTCCATGGGGAATTTAAGCCAACGATTTGGCCCAGGGGCATTGGTTGGACTTGAATTGAGTCAGCAATTTAAAAACGGCTGGAAACTGGGCCTAAGTGGTGGGCACTTCTTCGGTGCAGAAGTATTGGAGCGCGACATCATGTCGAACATCGCCACACCCAGCGGGGATATCATTACAGAAGCCGGCATCTTTGAAGATTATCGCTTGCGGTCTTTTGGTTGGGCACTCTATGGACGGTTAGGAAAAGTTTTTCCAATCGCAGGTTCTAATCCCAATTCCGGCATACTCATCGACCTTGGAGTTGGGGTTTTTCAGCATAAAATTTGGATAGAAACACCTACGATTAACAGTCCGCAATTGATGGGAGATTACAAAAAGGGCTACGACCGGCTTACCAACGGACTTTCAATCAACCCATTTATTGGTTATCAGTACCTATCGAACAACAAGCTTATCAACTTTTACGCGGGTGTAGATTTTCACAACGCGTGGACACAAGGACGAAGAACTGTGAACTTTAACACAGGTTTAGCCGACAATACCCCGCGCATTGATCAATTGATTGGATTTCGGGCCGGTTGGATTTTACCTCTGTACCGTAGAGCAGAAAAAGAATTGATGTTTTATTAATGCTTTGGCTTTATCGGATAGGGTTATGGTTGTATGGCTGCGGTATTCATCTCGCAGCCCCATTTTCGAAAAAGGCAGAACTTTGGGTAGAGGGTCGGAAAAAGATTTGGCAGTTGCTTGAAAAGCTGCCTAAAGACAGAAAGATACATTGGTTTCATGCCGCTTCTTTAGGAGAGTTTGAACAAGGTCGACCCGTAATGGAAGAACTTCGAAAAAGGTTACCAAAAGACTTCATCTTACTCACCTTTTTTTCACCTTCGGGCTACGAACAGCGCAAAGACTACAAAGGTGCCGACTTCATTTGCTACCTTCCACTCGACAGCAAACGAAACGCCCAACGGTTTTTGGAATTGAGCCATCCAACAAGTGTGGTGTTTATCAAGTATGAATTCTGGTGGTACTATTTTCATGAAATCGCCAATCGTAAAATCCCATTCGCTCTCATTTCGGCTCATTTCATTGCAAGTCAGCCGTTTTTTCATCCATTGTGGGGTAAGTTTTGGCGAAAACTCTTGACTCTTCCCGACCGCTTGTATGTTCAAGATCAATCGTCGTTAGCGCTGCTCGCTACCTATGGGATTAGTTGTGATGTGAATGGAGACACTCGTGCCGACCGTGTATTGCAGTTGCGTGCAGAACCATATAGTAATCCGATTTTCGAACAATTCAGTACCCATAAAAAAATAGTGGTAGCTGGAAGCACATGGCCCGTTGATGATAGACTATTGATCGAATGGCTCGCCAGTGATGCTGGTAAAGACTGGAAGCTCATATTAGTTCCACACGATTTGAAGCCAGCCTATCTGCAATCCTTACAACAAGGCTGCGGCGACAATTTATATCGTTACAGCGAACAAAAGCAGCTCCACGATAATCATCGCATCCTACTACTCGACACAATAGGTATGTTGTCGAAAGTATATCGTTATGGCACGATTGCCTATGTAGGTGGAGGTTTTGGAAAGGGGATCCATAACTTGCTAGAAGCTGTAGTGTACGGAATTCCGGTAGCCTTTGGCCCAAACTATCAACGCTTTGCTGAGGCGCACAAACTTTTAGCGATGGGGGCGGCAAGTGTCGTAAACGATGCGAGCACTTTTACTACTTTCGTCGATTCATTTGAAGTACAGCCCGAGCGATACGCCACTGTTTCGCAGCGTTTAACCGAATGGTTTGCAATCTCGGGTGGCTCGAGTCGGCGAATTGCCGACTGGCTGGAAGAAAAATCAGTTTGAAAACCTACGGAAAATGAGGTGCAGGAAGTTTACCAACGCCTCATGTTCCAAATTCCAGCCGTAACGCGGTAGTAATTCGCTAGCGATATACGACTCGGCATCGGCCACAGAGGCTTTGGCATTGAGCTGATCAACTGCTTCGGCATAGGCCTGATGATCGTTAGCAAATAGCTCGCGGATAAACAAAAACTTCTCGTTCAGTCCGATTCCTGTCTTTAAATCTTGTATAGGTTTTAGCTTGAGGTGGGTGAGAATTAAGTCCTTTTCTCCCGAAGCATTGAGTACTGCTTCTATCGAAAAGTTTTCGTAATGAACCTTTGCGGGTTTATCTTTCTCCGAAGGCACCTCAATTACAATACGTTCAAGCGCTACAATTTCTTGTTTGGTTACATTTTCGGGTAACGAGTCTGACGTTACTTCTGCTTCAAGCTGTGGGTTAGTTTCCAGTTCAAGGGTTGCTTCCGGTTGCGGGGGGTGCACTTCTTGGATATTCGTAGCTGTAACTTGGCGTTCTTGTTCAATTTTTGCTGATTCAGCGGCATATTTCTCTTGAAGCAGTCGCTTACGTTCGATCATTTCTAATTCGAGCTGGTTGAGGGCTGCTTCCGCTTTGTTTCTTGCTTTAGCCACTTCTTTTTCAAGTTCTTCGCTAATAGTTTTCAATTCATCGGCAGCTTGCAAACGGGCTTCAGCAGCTTTGGCAGCCAATTCATCGGCAGCAATCGCTGGGAGAGCAAGCAAGGCCTCGTGCAATAATCGGCTGCGATGCAGGAGTTGTTCTTTTTCGACCGGATGAATAGGTGTCGCAGAAGAAAATTGTTGCACTTGAGCGCTTAATGACTCAAATGCTTGAAGTAGGCCAGTTAAGGCATCGATTGCATGCATGGAATTCGTTACTTTCGCGTTGACGTACGAATTTACGGCCTTCGGCCCAGAAGTGAACATGTTTATTGAACCCGGATTAAGAAGTACCGCCAAAGGGTGGATAGAAGTGATTTGCGGATCGATGTTTTCGGGTAAAACCGAGGAATTGATTCGACGACTCAAGCGTGCCCAATATGCCAATCAGACGGTGGAAATTTTCAAGCCTTTGTTGGATACCCGGTATCACGACACGCAAATCGTTTCGCACGACGCCAATGCAATTCACTCAACACCTGTAGAGCATGCCCGCAATATTTTGCTCCTTGCATCGGAAGTGGAGGTAGTAGGCATTGACGAAGCTCAATTTTTTGACTCGAGTTTGTTGGAGGTATGTGAACAACTTGCCGCAAAAGGAGTTCGTGTGATTGTGGCTGGATTGGATATGGATTACTTAGGTAAACCCTTTGGCCCCATGCCACAGCTGCTTGCAGTGGCAGAATACGTCACCAAAGTACATGCAATTTGTATGGTCTGCGGAAATCTGGCTTCGCATTCGTATCGTAAAGTGCAGGATCAACAGCTTTTGCTGCTCGGTGAAAAAGACAGCTACGAGCCTCGCTGCCGCAGATGTTTTGAACAAGGACTCAAACAAAATACTCCCAAAACGTAGTTTTCGTATGAAATTAGGCTTATCGTTAGTTGCACTACTTTACCTTGTTTCGGCATGCAGCAGCCAAAGGCAAGAAGCACCGGCTCCCGTTATTGAAAGTGCCTCAGCCCCTGCAGAAATCCCCTATTCTACGCTCAACTTACCGATTCGTATCATTTACAGTGATGTGGAGAAGCTGCTAAACCGAGAACTCGGTGTAACCTTATACAACGACGATGATTTTGATAATAACGGTACCGACAATATCAAACTTCGCGTCAATAAAAATGGCAGCATTCGGATGACCGGGGTGAATGATTATTTTCAGTTTACTGTGCCACTCGACATTCGTGTAGAAGGGCGCGTAAAGTCGAATTTAGGCGGCATTTTTGCACCTGCCAATGCCCCCGAACTCACCAAAGCGGCTACCTTTCGTATTGAAGTAAAGCTTAGCTCTAAGCTCAAGGTGAATCCCGACTGGAGCATGAGCACAACCACGCAAGCCAACTTCCGCTGGACCGAGGACCCTGCACTGGATCTAGGTATCGTCAAGATTCCAGTGGGCGGAATCATCGAAAAAGTAGTAAGTAGCCAGCTCGGAAAAATCACCGATTTGGTAGATGAAGAAGCCAAAAAGTACTTGCAGTTTAAGCCACAATTCGAAAAATATTGGAATAACATTCAGGACCCTATTAAACTTGGCGGTGCTGTGCCAGCAGTTTTATACATCTTACCCGAAAGTATTCAGCTAGCACCTTTTAAGCCAGGACCTGTGTCGCTGGATTTACGTACCGGTATCAAAGCTCGTTTTGTGATGAGCACCGATACTTTGGTCAAGTCGTTCCCCAAAATTCCGCTGCCCGACTTACAGATTGCTGCTCCTAGCGACAATACCGTGAATTTGATGCTTACCGCGGCAATGAGCTACAAACAGCTCACGCGTATAGCCCGACAAAACTTAAACGGGAAAGAATTCATCTTTGAAGAGGGAAAACATAAAATCCTGATTGAGGACATCGAAATAAGTGGAAAGGACACCACTTTGCAGGCCAAAGTGCAATTGAAAGGGAGTACTAAGGCAGGCTTGTTCCGCAAGAAACTCGACGGCATTTATTATTTCGTTGGCACACCATATTACGATGCCGAAAAACAAGAAATACGGGTAAAAAACTTCGATTTCGATGTAAAAAGCAGGGATTTACTACTCAAAAGTGCCGAATGGTTGTTTCAGAGTAACTTCCGCAAATTGGTAGAAGAACAAATGAAGTATTCGCTCAGTAATGAGCTCAAACAACTTCGTCAATCGGCCGAATCGGTGGTAAACAAACCATTCAGCAAGGAAATAGCACTGAGTGGAAGAATTTTACGCCTCGAACCCACTGAAGTGCGCTTCGATAGCTCCCAAGTGGTACTATACGTAAATACAGTAGGCATGCTTAGTCTACGTACTTACTCAGAATAAAAGTTTATTACATGTGCAGCGCCCTGTTGGCCGTTGCGGCGAGGCAGGCCTCCTTGAAGGCCTCGGTATAGGTTGGGTGCGCGTGGCTCATGCGTGCTATATCCTCGGCTGATGCGCGGAACTCCATCGCCACAACTGCTTCGGCAATCATATCGGCCACACGTGGACCAATCATATGTACACCTAAAATTTCATCGGTTTGCTGATGTGCAAGTACCTTCACTAAACCATCGGTATCCATCGATGCGCGCGCACGTCCGCTTGCCTTGAAAGGAAAACTTCCTGCTTTAAAAGGAATTCCCTTTTCTTTAAGTTCTTTCTCGGTATATCCAACACCCGCTACTTCAGGCCAAGTATAAACCACATTGGGAATGAGCAAGTAATTGATATGCGGATGCTGACCAGCGATGAGCTCTGCAACAAAAACGCCTTCTTCTTCGGCCTTGTGCGCAAGCATGGCTCCTTTAACTACGTCGCCTATCGCGTATATGCCCGATACGGCGGTTTCAAGTTTCTCATTCACTGGGATACGACCTCGTTCATCGAGCACAATGCCTACGTTCTCGAGTCCGAGTTTATCGGTATACGGGCGGCGTCCTACCGAAACCAATGTATAGTCGGCCTTCAGTTCTTTTTGTTCGCCTGTTTTCAAGTCTTCGAAGGTAACAATGGTTTGTTTGCCCTTGGTAACTACACCGGTGACTTTATGACCAAAGTAGAACTCGAAACCCAACTTGGCCAATACCTTTTGAAGCTCTTTGCCCATGGTGGCATCCATGGTGGGTATAAGCGAATCGGTAAATTCTACCACCGACACTTTCGCTCCCAAGCGAGCATATACCGAGCCGAGTTCCATGCCAATTACTCCGCCTCCAATCACGACCATGTGCTTAGGTACTTCGGGCAGGTTTAGCGCCTCGGTGCTGGTGATGATGCGCTTTTTGTCGATTTCAACACCTGGAATGTTTGACGGTTTAGAGCCTGTGGCGAGTATGATATTTTTGCTCGTAAACTGTTCACTGCTGCCGTCGGACTTATTGACTACTACGGTAGTTTTATCAACCAAGCTGCCATGACCAGTGAAGACCGTGATTTTATTTTTCTTCATGAGGTAGGCAATACCGTCGACATTTTGTTTTACCACGTCGTTTTTACGGGCTACCAGCTGAGGAAGGTTGATTTTGAGGTTGTCTAATTCAATGCCGTGTGTTTTGAAGGTATGCGCCGCATTGTGGTAATGTTCAGATGAATCGAGCATGGCTTTCGACGGAATGCATCCTACATTCAAGCAGGTACCACCTAAAGTAGCATAACGCTCAACAAGGGCGGTTTTTAGGCCAAGTTGAGCACAACGAATGGCAGCTACATATCCACCAGGTCCAGAACCAATTACCGTAACGTCAAATTGCGACATAATGCAAAGAATTGAAGCGTAAAAATACGGCATTCCATCTAAAAACGAGGGCTAAATCACGTCGATTGTTCAGTTCTGTGTATATTTCGGAGGAGCATATTATGTCGGGAACTACAATCGAATTAGATGCAAGCAAGATGCAGGCGAGGCTTTTAGAGGGCATCACCTCTGCCACGCAACTGCTATTGAACGCACAACAACCCGAAGAAGCCATGCCCATGGTAGTTCAAATACTCGGTGCATGTACGGGAGTGGATCGATGTTACATTTTTTCGAATATATACAAAGAGTCGGGGCACGCCTACATGCGACAAATGTACGAATGGGCAAAAAGTGGTATAAGTGAACAAATTGATAACCCCGACCTCCAATTGGTGAGCTACGACATACTCCCTGGATTGTATGGTGAGTTAAGTCAGGGAAATGCTGTCTCAGGGCTGGTGCGAGAAAGTCCCGATGAACACCGTGCCATCATGGAAGCACAGGAAATATTGAGTTATTTGTTTCTACCCATTTTTTCTGGAACCCGATTATGGGGGTTTATCGGTTACGACGATTGTACTACAGAGCGTACATGGACAGACTCGGAAATTGCTACCCTTCAAACCGTTGCAGGTGGTATTGGCATCGTATTTCGCCGACATGAGTTAGAGCAAGCCTTACAAGAGAAAAACAGCAAATACGAGCTCGCCCTGCGTGGTTCTCAACATGGCATTTGGGAGTTGGATTTAGTCACCGGAAAAACCTTCGTGAGCAGACAATGGCGGGATTTGTTCGGCTTCAATAATTTGGGAGACGACAGCTTGGACTACGAACTGTATCTAACCTTGGTGCATCCCGACGACCGAGAAAAACTGACCACGGAAATCGAAGCTTACTTGAAAAAGGGATATGGGAATCTTGATACCACCTATCGCGTGCAACATTCCTCAGGAGAATACCGATGGGTTGCCAGCAGGTCGGCCGCTGAATGGGACATTCACGGTAAGCCCGTACGTCTAGGTGGCTCTGATTGGGATATTACCGAACGTCGGCAGTTTGAAGAAAGATTGGCCAATAATGAACGGCAATACCGAGAATTGGTAGACAATTTAAATGAAGTCATTTTTGAGACTGATGAAGAAGGGCGGTTTACCTTTTTGAATAAAGCATGGACCGACCTAACTGGCTATGCCATCGAAGAATCGCTTGGAAGAAGGGGGTCGGAGTATGTGTTTGTGGAAGATGAAGCAGTAGTGCCACAAGTAACTCAACAGATTTCAAAACGAAATACTGCCTCGGTTACGCAGGAATTTAGGTATTTACGAAAAGATGGCAAACCCATATGGGTGAGCATGCACGGTGCCAAAAGATTTGATGGAGCAGGGATATTTGTCGGCTATAGAGGCACCATAACCGACATTCAATTGCGCAAAGAAGCACAGCTTAAGCTCATCGAAAATGAGTTCAAATACCGATTGATATCGGAGAACATAACCGACTTGGTCACGCAGCACACCCAAGACGGAGAGATATCGTTTGCTTCAAACTCCATACAAGAATTAATTGGATATACACCCGAGGAAGTAATCGGAAAAAACCCATTTGCATTTGTTCATCCCGAAGACAGAGAGCGTGTACTCGAAGAGGTAATTGAAAAATTACAAGAGCGCGATAAAGCCGTTAAAGTGCAATATCGTCTACTACACAAAGAAGGTCAAGGAATTTGGGTGGAGTCGGTAGTACGATATGTGGTGATACGCGAAAAATTGGCTTATGGCCTACAGGCCAGCACGCGAAACATAACCGAACGCATGCTCGCAGAGCAGGAGATGAAGAAAGCGCTCGAAAAAGAAAAAGAGCTCCGCGATTTAAAGTCACGCTTTATTGTGATGGCATCGCATGAATTCAGAACACCCTTAGCTACCATACAATCGAGTTTAGATTTGCTAGAATACTACAGCAAACGTCCGATAGAGGAAACAGCTGGTAAACTTGACAAGCATTTTAATCGAATTCGCAACGAAATTGGGAAAGTAACTACTTTGATGAACGACATTTTGCTGCTCGGAAAGCTCGAGGCAGGCAGCAGCAAGATGAAAGTTGAATCGACCGATTTGATTGAATTTGTCAACGAGTTAATCGAAGCCAGTTTCAGTAACGAAAGCGACGGCAGAATTCCAGAATTCAGCTACAGCGGCCTTCCTAAGGAAGTGAGTATCGATAGGCAGCTGATGCACCACGCCATATCGAATTTACTATCGAATGCCTTAAAATTCTCGATCGGCAAACCTACTCCTCAAGTGCATTTGAACTACTTGATTGATAAGGTATTGATTAGCATTACTGACTTTGGGATAGGTATTCCTAAGAACGAAAAAAATCGCATTTTTGAATCGTTCTACCGCGGTTCAAATACCACTGAATTCCAAGGTACAGGGTTAGGGCTAGTGATTAGTCAAGAATTTGTGACGCTGCATCGGGGTAAGATTTGGTATACTTCTGTTCCGCATCAAAAAACTGTATTTTACATTGAATTAAACCTATGAGCAAAATACTTATCGTGGAAGACGAGCGCGATTTGCGCGAAAACATCATCGAGCTTTTCGAAAGCCAAGCTTTCGAGGTGAGCGGTGCCGAAAACGGCGAAATCGCCTACGAATTGGCGGTTCAAACCAAGCCCGATTTGATTATTTCAGATGTGATAATGCCTGAAGCCGATGGTTTTGAGCTGTTAGAACGCTTGCGTAGAAACCCGAATACAGAGCTTATCCCGGTTATTTTGCTCACGGCTAAAACCATGTTGGACTCGCGTATTCATGGCTTACAACTTGGTGCCGACGATTACATCAACAAACCATTTAGTGCCGATGAGCTGCTGATAAGGGCCAATAACCTCATCGAAAAGCAAAAAAGACTGGTTCGTAAGGCCATGATAAGCCCGGGTGAAATTGAAGCTGAATCGAAAAATGAGGTGTTGGTCAAGAAGATCATTCAAATTATCGAAGCACGCATGAGCGACTATAATCTTTCGGTGGATTTGATTGCCTCAGAAATTGGTATCAGCAAGTCGACCATCCAGCGCAAGTTGAAGACGACTATCAATAAAAATCTCAATGAGCTCATTCGGGAATATCGACTGGAGAAGGCTCGAAAAATGATTGAGAAAAAAACTGGAACGCTGTCCGACATTGCGGCCACAACGGGATTCAATAGCTTAAGCTACTTTTCTTATTCGTATAAAAAGTTTTTCGGTATAGCACCTTCTCAAGAGAAGAGCTAATAAGCTACTCTGGTAAAAATTGGAATAGTTCAATTAACACCCAGATGGCAACAACAAAAAGACTTACTATTACTCCTTTCATCAGAAAAATTCCAAGTTTCGATTGCTTTCTAATGAATCGAATCATGTCGCCTCTCCAATGACACGATTGACATTGATAGGCTCTCCAAAAGGGGTTGCTCACCTCTTTGGTGACAGGCATTATTTTGCCTCCTTTATTGCAATTGGGGCAATACCGGACTTTATTCGACACAGGTTATAGTTTTGTTCTCTTACAAGTTAACAAAACTACAAGTTAGCTAAGTGCTACAGCATTTACAAACTATCAATTTTTAAGCACAAATTTTAAAAATGACGATAACACAAAAAAGCCCGAACAGTTGTTCGGGCTTTTGTTCTGGTCAAATTCCGATGAGCATCCTTGCCGGATCTTCGAGATATTCCTTCACCCTCACCAGAAAGCTAACTGATTCTTTACCATCAATTATGCGGTGGTCGTAACTCAAGGCAATGTACATGACCGGCCGGATGACCACTTCACCGTTGAGGGCAATTGGGCGTTCGACGATGTTGTGCATGCCCAGTATGGCCGATTGTGGCGCGTTGATGATCGGCGTGCTTAACATGGAGCCAAAAACACCTCCATTGGTAATGGTGAAAGTGCCCCCGGTCATTTCCTCAATGGTAAGTGCATTTTCGCGTGCTTTTTTAGCTAGGCGGCCAATTTCAGCTTCTATCTCGTGTAAACCCATGTTTTCAGCATTGCGTACCACCGGCACAACCAATCCACGAGGGGCAGATACAGCGATGCTAATGTCGCAGAAATCGTTGTAAACAATTTCATCACCATCGATCATGGCATTAACGCCAGGGAATTCTTTTAGCGCCAAACAAACTGCACGCGTGAAAAACGACATAAAGCCGAGGTTAACGCCATACTTCTCTTTGAACTTATCCTTGTACTTGCCACGTAGTTCCATCAATGGCCCCATGTTCACCTCGTTGAATGTGGTGAGCATGGCTGTTTCACTTTTTACAGCTACTAAGCGGCGCGCCACAGTTTTGCGAAGCTGCGTCATGCGCTCGCGACGTTGACCGCGACTACCCGGTACAGGCGCTGGGGTTGCTGCTGGACTTGCTGGTGCTGCAGTAGGAGCAGTAGGTTTTGGTGTCGATTGGGCGTTTAAAGCGTCTTCTTTCGTAATACGTCCATCCTTACCTGAACCCGATACGGCCGTTGGCTCTATACCTTTTTCAGCCAAAATTTTGGAAGCGGCTGGCGAAGGGTGTCCTGCTGCGTACGAGTCGCCTTTGGTTGGTGCTGCTGCTGCGACAGGTGCTGGAGCAGCTGCTTCGGCTGGAGCAGCAGTTGCAGCCGCCGCTACTGGAGCACTTGCACTGGTGTCGAGCGAGCAAACCACGTCGCCAATGGCCAACGGAGCTCCTTCAGCGGCAATAATTTTCAGAACTCCCGCCTGCTCGGCATTCAGTTCCATGGTCGCCTTGTCGGTTTCGAGTTCACACAACACTTCGTCCATCTTAACGAAGTCGCCGTCTTTTTTTAACCACTTGGCGATTACTACCTCGCTTATGGATTCGCCTAAGGCTGGTATTTTTACTTCAATAGCCATACGGTATATCGATTAAAGTGTAAATGCTTTATTGATGATGTCTTGCTGCTCTCGCTCGTGCACTTTGGCATAACCTGTTGCTGGTGAAGCACTGCTCTTCCGGCTAATGAGCTCCAGGTGATGATTGAGGTCGTAACGTAGCATATAGGTCCAATAACCCATGTTTTTAGGCTCTTCTTGTACCCAATAAAACTCTGCTTTGGCGTACTTATCGTAAATAGCTTGCAGCTGCCCTTCGGCCATCGGATAAAGTTGCTCTATACGGACCACGGCAATGTCTTTTCGCTTTTCCTGTTGTTGACGGGCAAGCAAATCGTAGTAAATTTTACCGGTACACAACAGCACCCGTTTTACCTTCTTAAGATCAACAAAACTGTCGTCGATGATTTCGTGAAATTTACTGTCGGTAAGTTCGCTAACGCTTGAAATACACTGCGGGTGACGTAGCAAGGCTTTCGGCGACATCACGATAAGCGGCTTACGGAAGTCCCAGCACTGCTGGCGACGTAAGAGGTGAAAAAAGTTGGCTGGCGTAGTGACGTTGGCCACCACCATATTCAATTCGGCTGCCAGCTGAAGAAAGCGTTCAGGTCGAGCGTTGGAGTGCTCAGGGCCCTGACCTTCGTAGCCATGCGGCAACAGCATCACGATACCGTTGCTTTTGCGCCATTTCGATTCACCCGAAGAGATGAACTGATCGATAATGGTTTGTGCACCGTTCGCAAAATCGCCAAACTGTGCTTCCCAAATCGTGAGCACATTGGGAGATGCCATTGAATAGCCATATTCAAATCCAAGTACCGCATATTCACTCAAGAGCGAGTTGTAGATACTGAAGCGCCCTTGCTTTTCGCGTATGTTGTTGAGGTTGATGTATACTTCATTCGTGTTTTCATCGCGTACTGCGGCATGACGGTGCGAAAAAGTACCGCGCATAACATCCTGACCTGTAATGCGAACTTTGCGTCCTTCGGTAAGCATGGTCCCGTAGGCCAACAATTCGCCCATCGACCAGTTAATGGTACCCGAAGCAAAAAGTTCTGCGCGTTCTTCGAGTACCTTTTGCACTTTTTTGATCGGCTTGAAACCTTCGGGTACAGTGGTAAGCGCCTGAATCACTTCATCCAAGGCCTTTTTTGTCACCTTAGTTTCGGGCGATTGCTCAAAATCTTCGTAATTCGCTTTGCGCATGTTTTCCCACTCTTTGTCGAGGGCATGCGGCTTATACGGCACGGCATTCTGTTTTACCAAGTTGAGGCGGTCTTGCAGCAGATTTTTGAAATCTTCTTCCATTTGATGCGCCAACTTTTCGTCGATATCGCCGCGGGCAATGAGCATTTTCTGGTATACCTCCCTTGGGTTCGGATGCTTTTCGATAAGTCCGTACAGTTGAGGTTGCGTAAACTTAGGTTCGTCGGATTCGTTGTGGCCATGGCGGCGGTAGCAGAGCATATCCACGAATACATCGAGATGAAACTGCTGCCTAAAAGCGATGGCAAACTCTACGGCAAAAGTCACTGCCTCGGCATCGTCGCCATTCACATGGAGCACTGGCACATCGATGGCTTTGGCCACGGCGGTG
This sequence comes from Chitinophaga pinensis, assembly GCA_943369355.1. GTDB lineage: Bacteria > Bacteroidota > Bacteroidia > UBA7662 > UBA7662 > UBA7662. The sequence goes on from CALRMX020000005.1 coordinate 106,597, forward strand.
CAATAGTCGGAGCTCCGAGCGTCGTCGAAATCGGTGGTGAAGCCTATTTGGTTGTTGATCACAAAATGCAACGAGCCTCCCGTGTGGAAGCCTTTTAGCTGTGACATTTGGGCCACTTCGGTCACCACACCTTGTCCCGCAAGTGCAGCATCACCGTGGATAAGCACCGGAAGGATGCGATTGTAATCTTTATTATATAGTAAATCGGCCTTGGCGCGTACAAACCCTTCAAGAACGGGGTCAACTGCTTCGAGGTGTGAAGGATTGGGCACCAAGTCGAGCGCTACCTTCTTTCCAGCAAGGGTATCAACCTGAGAGCTAAAACCGAGGTGATATTTCACGTCGCCGTCGCCGAAGCTCAGATCGGGGTTTACATTGCCTTCAAATTCGTTGAAGATATACTCGTACGTTTTTCCAAGAATGTTGGCGAGTACATTTAATCGGCCTCTGTGCGCCATGCCAATGGCAACGGCATCGATGCCAAGCTCCGCCCCTTTTTGAATTACTGCATCGAGTGCAGGGATGGTATTTTCGCCGCCTTCGAGCGAGAAGCGCTTTTGGCCGACATATTTTTTATGCAAAAAGCTCTCAAAAGCGACGGCTTCGTTGAGCTTGTTTAAGATGCGCTTCTTCTTCTCGACAGTGAAATCGTAATGATGTGCTTCTTTTTCAAATTTCGATTTGCACCAATCGCGCATCTCGGTATTGCGGATGTGCATATACTCTATGCCGATAGAACGGCAATAAATCGACTTGAGGCGATCGACAATTTCCCGTAGTGTGCCGTTGGGTAAACCGATGAGCGAACCGCTAGCAAAGCGAGTGTCTAAATCAGCATCGCTGAGTTCGTGAAATCGAAGTTCGAGGCCCGGCTGACGATCTTTTCGGGGACGAATCGGGTTGGTGGTAGACAGCAAATGACCCCGTGAGCGATAGGCATGGATGAGATGAACCACATGAATTTCTTTTTGCATGTGTTCATTGCTAACATCCCCGCCCGAAGCTGACCCGCCATGTATTTGAGCAAACTCAAATCCTTCGAAAAACTTCCGCCAACCTGTATCGAGCTGATCGGGATTTTCGCGGTAGAGCTGATAATATTGGTCGATTACAACCGGATCGGCATTCGAGAGATAGGAAAATTTATCCATCAGATCAGCATTTGGTGGTGCAAAGGTAAGAAGCAACTCCTGTAATTTACCTGTTTGCTACCATCAAAAGCACAGTTTCAGCGAATTTGGTAAAGATTTATGTTGCATCTGCAACATAATGCGTTTTTCCGTAAGATTTGAGCCGATTCTACGGCTCACACTTGTTTCTGTAAAAAGCGCGCAAAAAACTTCCATCGAAAAGCTAACCTACCTACAAAATGAACGAGCCAGTATTTGTCGTCTACCCATTTTACGATTTGGGCTTTTCTATGCATTTGCTTCCACCATTTTTGATGAACCCTCTCGGTATATTCTGCCAAGCTGCTAGCTGAAAAATCTTGGGCAATCAACGCCTTAACGGCCGTTTGAGCAGCCATTTGTCCGCTCCCAATAGCCAATTCAATGCCCTCGCCATTCGATGGGTCGATTAAACTTGCCGCATCACCAGTAAGCATAAAACCATCACCGTGGATGGTGAATTTTTTTGAGAAAAAAGGCAAACCAAAACCCGAAAGCGATCCCTGCATAGTGGCGTTACCAAGTTTCGACTTCAATACCGGGTTTTCTTCGATAAAACGATGAAACAATGCTTTCAAATCCACTTTATGTGCGGTAATATGCCGACTATGCATGCCCACACCCACATTGGCCGTGGTATCGCTCAGCGGAAATAGCCAAAAGTAGCCAGGCACAACCGCTTTGTGCACATACACCTCGTTGATAGCGGCTTGTATGTTTTGTACGCCGGTAAAATAGGCCCTAACCGATCCGCCGTAATGTTCCCTATCGATTTGAAAACCCGCTAACTGCCGAGCTACCACCGAATGCGCCCCGTCGGCTCCTATCACCAATTTTGCGCGATAGTTTTTGCCTTTTTGTGTACTAATAAGCATAAGCTCTTCGCTGCGAGATATGGTCTTTACCCCATCACCTGGAAAAAAATCAAGTTTTTGGGTGGCCAGGGCTTCTTCAAGTAAGAGATTATCGAAATGCTCCCGTTTGATGGTAAAGCTGGGCATGGTCCAATGAAACAAAAGTGGCTCAAAGTGGCCCAGATAAAGATGCGTTGATTTATTCACCGCCTTCTCTGAAAAAGTCAATACCCGTTCGTAAGCCAAAGGGCTAATTTCTTTCAAAGAGCGTATGCCTTTGCCCGCAACAAAATCGCCACAGATTTTATCGCGAGGAAAAGTTGATTTGTCGAGCAGCGCTACGCTAAAGTTGTGTTTCGCCAATTCCAAAGCCGCACAAGAACCTGCTGGACCAGCACCAACAATCACAACATCATACACAAACTCCGACATGCCGCGATTATCTTCAAAAGCATCCACAATTCCAAATAAACAAGCCAGCCAACTAAAACTTAACAATCCAGTTGTTCGTGGCCAAACAAGCAGCTAAGTTTGTCGTTTTACCCAGTATGGCGAAAATTCTAATAACAGGTGGTAGTGGCTTACTCGGACATCGGCTCACACAACTCTTGCTCGAACGTGGCGATCAAGTGGCACATCTAGGCCGAAAGGAAAACCTCCAAAGTGCTGTGCCTTGCTTCCGTTGGGACCCCAATGCTGGTTACCTCGATGAGGCTGCTTTCGTTGGTGTAGACCACGTTATTCACCTGGCTGGTGCAGGAATAGCTGATGCTCGCTGGTCCTCTAGCCGCAAAAAGGAATTAATCAATAGCCGTGTGCTTGGAACCCGCTTGCTCGCACAAAGCATCGCCCAACTCGACAACAAACCCAAATCGTGTATTGCCGCTTCGGCTGTAGGCTACTATGGCGATGTACAAAATCGGCTATGTACCGAAGACGACGCCTCTGGAGACGATTTCTTGGCTGAAATTTGTGTAGCCTGGGAAAAGGAGAACCAGCAATTGTCGACATTCCTACCCCTGAGCATCGTTCGTATTGGTATTGTGCTGTCGCTTGAGGGAGGTGCCTTACCTAAAATGGCGTTACCAATACGCTTCTTTGCCGGTAGTGTGCTCGGAAGAGGCACTCAATTTATGAGCTGGATTCACATCGACGATTTATGTCGACTTTTCTTGCATTTGCTTGATCATCCCGAACATACAGGCATTTATAATGGAGTTGCTCCCATACCCGAACAGCACCATACCGTGATGCGCGCCATTGGTCGCCAACTCAATAGGCCGGTTTGGTTATGGGTTCCCGGCTTGGTCTTGCGCTTACTCTTGGGCGAAATGGCCAGTACCGTGCTTACCGGTCAACAAGTTTCGAATGACAAAATTTTACAGACTGGATTTAAATTCCAGTACGGCAATATCCACAGCGCCCTCAAGAACCTGTTTCGGAAACCGTAGAATCGGAAATCGATGGGCTAGGGTGCAGTTCAGGTAGGCGGCCGGCTTTGTAGTAATAACGCTTGTAGTATGGCTCCTTCAAGTCGTTGATCATCACACCCCCACGGGTAGTAGCATGAATAAACTTGTCGTTACTCAAATACAAGCCCACATGCGATATGCGCTTTTTGTGGATGCGGAAAAACACCAGATCGCCTTCTTGCAATTCTTCCTTAGCCACCGGGGTTACCTGCTTGAAAATATCAGCCGAACCTCCATTTAGTACGATACGATGCACCGAATCGTACAACATGCTCACAAATCCACTACAATCAATTCCTTTCCGCGAGCTACCACCATAGCGATAGGGTGTACCTTTCCAATCTTCGAAAAGCTGCAAATACTGTGGGGTATTGATCATGCCCGGCAAAAGCTGGTACCGCTCTGCCCAGTCGAATATGAGGGTATCGGAACAAGAAGGATGCACCATTGAGGTGCGCGTACTGTCGCCAGAAGCACTCGCCAGCATGGGAATTGCCGCAGCCAGGATGGAGATGAATAAGAACAGTCGCTTCATGGAGCTGCAAAAGTAAGTCACAGTGCCCTACCGACAAGCCGATTTAACGAATTCTTAACGGAATTGGACGAACTACCTTGTGAAAACAGGCTTACCGTTTACGACCGTATTTAGCACCTTCGTTTGAAGCAGTTCTTCTCTTTCAGCTTTTAACAAATCTTTATCTAGAACAACAAAATCGGCATTTTTGCCCTTTTCAAGACTACCCTTTTCTTTTTCTTCGAACTGCGCATAGGCTGCCCAAATGGTCATCCCCCGAAGTGCTTGCTCACGCGTGAGTCGTTGCTGAGGCGTAAAGCCACCTTCGGGCCATCCCTTCACGTCTTGCCTGAAAATAGCCGCATAAAATGTCTTAAGCGGATCGATACCTTCTACCGGAAAGTCGGTCCCGAGAGCCAGCAATCCCGTTTTCCTTAACAAATCCTGATAGGGATACGCATACCGAATTCGTTCGGAACCGATGCGTTCTTCGGCCCAATACATATCGCTGGTTGCATGGGTAGGCTGAACCGATGGGATCACCGCCAAAGCGGCAAAACGCTCTTGGTCATTTTCGCGCACCAGTTGTGCATGTTCGATGCGCCAGCGGTGCTTCCGATCGGTATCAACTACTTGTTCATACCAGTTTAGCACCATGGTATTCGCCGAATCGCCTATGCAATGCGTATTCACCTGGAAGCCCGCTTGGTACAGTCGTTCCGCCTTTTCCAGAAAATCTGCTTTGGGCGTGAGCAACAATCCCTTATGCGGTCCGTGATCGTGGTATGGCTCATGCAAGAGCGCGCCGCGAGAACCCAAAGCTCCATCGGCATAAAATTTCACGCCGCGAACATGCACCCGGTCGCTCCGTTGCACGCCCTGTGCGAACAGGTATTCAAACTGCGGCGAAGTGGCCGAAATCATGGGATACAAGCCTATTTTGAGCAATCCCTCTTGCTCGAGTTGTTGCATCAATACAATTTGAAGGCAGTCGAGGCCGGCCTCGGCAACCGTGGTGAGCCCTACTGCGAGGCAACGTTCTTGTGCATCGAGCAACGCCCGCCGCCAGCTAACCTCATCGGGTTTAGGTACCACAGCGTCAATAAGGGTGGTGGCATTGTCGATGAGTATGCCATTGGGTTGTTGGTTGGCCAATTGAATTTCTCCTCCTGCAATTCGGGTGTTGGCTGTGATGCCTGCCAAGCGGAGGGCTTCGCCATTCGCCACGGCAGCATGACCATCGATGCGCGACAGATAAACCGGTCGGTTAGGAAAGCGGGCGTCGAGTTGGCTGCGTTCGGGTAGGTCGTTGTTCTGCCAGTCGTTTTGGTCCCACCCGCGACCGATGATCCAGCCTTGCGGGTGGATGGCTGCGAAGCTGTCGAGCCGCGCCAATACCGCCTCCCAGCTAGTAGTTCCCGTAAGATCTACCTGCTGCAAACCCAGTCCGTAATAACTAAAATGACAATGGGCATCAAAAAAGCCAGGATAGATGAAGCTCCCTCTGGCATCCCAGCTGCTATCGGCCGAAAATTTTGCCTCCAACTCCTCGCTGGTGCCCATAGCTACAATTTTACCGTCGCGGATGGCCATGGCCTCGGCAGTTGAAAAGGCCGAATCGACGGTGTAGATGGTAGCATTCAAGACCAACAAATCGACTTGTTCTTTCTTTTGGCAAGCCGTGATGGCTACAATCAAAAGCAGTAGCAGTTTTTTCATGCCTGTAGTTTCAAATATTCGGTTTTCAGCAAGGGACAAATTTTGTAACGTTCCTCACGGGTATCGAGCCAAAGCGCATCGAGCAGGTGATACAGCTCTACTATCCCCCAGCGCTGTAGCCATTCGAACGGACCAGCCGGGTAGTTGGTGCCCAGCTTCATGCCCAAATCAATGGCTTCTTTGCTGGCTGTACCTTCTTGAACAGTATAATAAGCTTCGTTGATAATCATGGCAATTACCCTTGGGGTAACCATGCCTACCCGATCGGCTACCAGCTCGGGCTGTACGCCAAACTGGTTTCGGAGCAATTCGATTACGTGGTTGTTTTGCCCATCTAGGGCGCTCATTTCCCAACGCTCGGCATCCAAACATCCCGGAAGCGCATTGATGCCTGCAAAACGGGCATGATGGGCCCCTGCCCCAACTCCTGCCAATACGGCAGCCAACTGAACACGCAGACTATGCAAAAGATACAACGCATTTGCACCCTTGCTGTAAAATGCGATTCGTTCGGGATGTTGATCGAAATCGAGATCGACCACCAAGGCATAACCATCGGTTTTGTGACCCACAGGGCTGTCGCTGCGGTGGATTTGCCAGTTGGCCAAAGTAGTGCCCAAGCGTGTTAAAAAAGCATCGGTGCGAGAAGCCTCGCCGATGAGGAGCATTTGCTGCATAGCCGTATCTTGTGCCGCAAAGATAACCTAAGCATGCAGATCATCGAAACTTCTCAAGCGCCCTTGCCTATTGGCCCTTACAGTCAGGCGGTTATTGCCAACGGCATGGCTTACCTCAGCGGACAAATAGCCTTACATCCCAAAACCGGTGAGCTGGTGATGGACGATATTGAAACCGAAACGCGCCAGGTGATGGAAAATATTGCTGCTTTGCTCACCGCCTGTGGGAGCAGCTGGGAAAAAGTAGTCAAAGCCTCTATTTTCCTGAGCGATATGGGAAATTTTGCTCGGGTGAATGCGGTTTATGGCAGCTACTTCACCAGCAATTATCCCGCTCGCGAAACCGTTCAGGTGGCTTGTTTACCCAAAAATGTGAACGTCGAAATCTCCATCATCGCGCTTGTGGGTGCTTGAGCGCCCACTCGTACGATTCCGAGTTTAGTCGATCAATTCCCCGTCGATGTCGATACGCACCGTTTTACCGTCGAGCTCGGCCTCGGCTTCGCCGTCTTTAAAACGACCAATGCGCGTAAACCTAACGGGTATCTGAATTTTACCACTTTCGTGCAGGTAACCCACTTTGCCGTTTTTTCGTAGTTCTACCAAACTGCCATCGAATTGGCCAACATAGTCGTATTCTACTGCCAGTAGCGGCTTACCATTTTCTTCGAAAATGCCGTAACGGCCTTTTTTACCGAGGCGGTAAAGGCCTTTGCCCATGTCGCCACACTGATCGTAATCGGTAGCTATCACCCACACCAACTCCTGATTGAGCAGGCCATATTTTCCTTTGAGCACACAAATGGCTAAGCCGTTGTGAAAGGGACCAATGCTATCGAGCTGCAGCTTACGCTCCCAGCCGCCCTTGCGGTTGATGTAACCAATGGTTGTTCCTTGAATGGCAAGTGCTTCGGTGCCGTCAAAACGGTCGATATAATCGAAGCGCACGGGAATAAGTTCGCGCCCTTTGGGATCGATATAGCCTACTTTGTCGTTACGGTATGCCCGTGCCCAACCGTTTTCCCATTCGTCGATATCGTCGTAAACTGCCGGAATAACCACGCGGCCTTGTTTGTCGCGCGCGCCTTTGAGGCCATTTTCGGTATAAAACGATGGCAGTTGAGCCGTGGCCACCGCTGACAGTGCCCAGAAAAACAACAGGAGGAAATACTTCATGCTACAAGATACTAAAATAAAAAAGCCCCGCATGACGGGGCTCTGTTCAGAAAAATTGGTTTATCGCAGCGCCCAAGCCGATACATTGACTTGGAGTGGGTTCGCTGCTGGTACTGCTGCTTGTTGCATGCTTACTACCTGGTTGTCATGATAAAAATGAACAGTTTCGCCTTCCATGCTGAACATAGGAAGTTGCCGCTCGTCTTGAACCAAACACCATACTTGGTTGTGGTTCAGCACCATTTGCAACTGAGTGGCCCCGCCAAGCTCACGGATAGTGAATGAAGTTTTGGTGCGTTCTAACTCGTAAACGCGACCACCATAAGCCAAGCGGTCGGTACCCTCGAAATTTGGAGCAAATGCTAATGGGTTGCTGCCCGACCAAAACTCAACGAGGTTAAGAATAACAGCATCGACCCCTAACGTAAAACTATACACCGGACTGAGCACCCAAAACAACAAGTTATCGACGAATCTGTTGCCCGTGGCAGACTGGTTCCAATTGTACAGCTTTTTCGAAATGACAAAGCTGCCCATGCAAGAGCTTAGCGCAAAACTGCCTAACAGGATAGCGAAAACAGGAAGAAAACGTTTTTTCATAGTACGTAGTTTATGGTATTAAACTACTTCCTTTTTTGCTTCTAAACAAATAGTTCAAATCTTGTAGCGCTGAAAAAAGGCTGCTACCCATTTGTCCCAGCCATAGGCCACCGCAAGGCCCATAAAAAAGCTAATCACCAAGGCTAGCGTAGTGTAGGGCTGTGGTACAAAAACACGCGCCAACTCAATAAAAAACATGTGCCACAAGAACCACGAGTACGAAATACCGCCCAACCAACTCACGCCATTTCGCAGCGCCTTACCCGACCATTGATAGCTGAGCAAAGCAACAGCACCGTAACCCGTTAGCGCGAAGATGTCGTTGGTAACTCGACCGGCCTGTCCGCCTTTGAGCGCCATGAAAGCATAACTCGCCAGGGCAACTCCGCCAATAATCAACAATTTCATTGCCGGGAGTGGCTTTTCGATGGTGGCATCGGCAAAACGATACGCAAGCGTCATCCCGAGGGCCATCTCCCACAAAAAAACCGGAAAAAAGCTATTCCAGCTGCGATTATCATCTACTCCGAGGCCGATAATCATCACATTCCAGGCCATCGAAACCACAAATAGCCATAGGGTGAGCGTTGTGGGTTTAGCTTGTTTCATGAGCCAATACAGTGGCACAAAAAGCAGATACAACTGAAACAGGGTGGAAACAAACCAAAACTGGTAGCCATAACTACCAATGATGGTTCTATCAGCGAATTTGTACAAAAACACATGGCCAAGCCAAGCGTACCACGAGCCCTCTTTAAAGAGCGGAATCACCACGCTCACCAGCGCCGATATGGTTACCACAGCGATGTAAGGCAGATAAATTTTGGAAAACCGACGCCGTAAAAAGGTGAAGTAACCCAAAGGTTTGGCCGTGAACGAACGGTACAAGGTGTAGCCCGAAAGCACAAAAAACAAGTGCACGCCCGTGCCACCAAAAAAGATGAGCGGTTTTATTGCTTCAGGAAGTGCAAATTGTTGTAAATAGTGAAAAAGGACTATGGTGGCCATCGAAAAGCCACGGAGAAAGTCGAGCAGGCCGATGCGTTGACTCATGGTGCCGCTCGACGAAGAGGTGGTGCACTTAAACGTCCTTCGATACAGTCGCCTATGAACTTCATCACCACTGGGTGCAGCTCGATGTTGTGACCTGCATCCGATAATCGTATCATTCGGCTACGCTCCTGCATGGGGCGCAGCTGTTGGTAAAATTGCATGGGAATGTCAACGGGCACTTCGTCATCGTCCATTCCATGTATGAAAACTACCCCGGTTTGTTTCAAGCCGCTGAGATAAGTTGCGGGCTCTTCGCCTTTATACGTCGAATCCCAACGTGTTGGAAAAGCAGGGCATGCCACGGCAACGAGTTCAGTAACCAAACCCGGCGTGTTCGCGGCGATGAGTAGTGCCAATACCGCTCCGGTACCTTTTCCTACGAGAACAACTCGAGTGGGCTGGTATGCCCTTTTTGCATCTTCAACTAGTTCAGTAAATGTAGCAATCCAACGTTTGCTGATGCCTTCACGGATATCATCGTTATCGGCCATATCGGGTAAAACCACCGGCACAACTACAGCACTCGGATTAAGGGCTTGAATGCGCAAATCGAGCGAATCCAACCAATTATCATCTTCGTTGCTCGAAAAATCGGGGAAAAGCACGACCAGCGCACGGCTGCTGTCGGCCGATGCTGGGCTAGTGGTTTGGGCACTGCCCATTTGCACCCAACATACTGCTATCAGCCCTACAATAAATGCGCGTATTTTCCGATTCATGTTGTAAATTACATAATCTCACCAGATGCGACGGCAAGAATTCTGTGAATTCGACCAATCGTTTGTCGAATGGGCCTCGGTCGGGTGCGCTAACTACCACCACCTCAATTCACTTAACCATGTCGAAAGAAAAAACCGTACAGAAAGAAGCCAAAAAAGAGGCAACTAAAAGTTTGAAGGAAAAACGTGCTGAAAAAAAGGCTAAAAAAGGCAGCAAATACAAAGATTGAGCTGCAAAACAGGGCGTAGTTAGTGTAAATGCACTTTTACGCCTTCTTTTGTAAAACTCACCTCAATATTGTCCTGCAAGGTGGTAGCCAACGAAAAGCCTACAAAATCGGCATGCACGGGATAGGATTTGTGTGCACGATCGACCAAAACGGCAATTTGTAGTCGCTTGTAGGTATATGCCATGAAAGGTTTGATGGCGTATAACAGCGTTTTACCGGTATGCGCTACATCATCCACGATCACCACCACTTTACCTTGCCAATCGGCCGGATTTACGCCCGTAGTAATTTCATCGTGCACCGGGTTGTCTTTGTTCAAGCGTACCCATGTGGTATGCACTTGCAAGCCCGAAAGTTGCTGTAGCTCTTCGGCAAGCAGCTCGGCAAGCTGTACTCCCCGATTTTTTACTCCGGCAAGCAGTATCTCCTTCTCCTGAAAATTTTCTTCCCAGAGCTGGTACGCAATACGCCTGATTTTTTGGCGGCATTGCTCGGCTGACAAAAGCTGCTTACGTGCCATGATGGTGCAATTTAAGCACGACCGGTGAGGTCGCGGTATTTATTTTTACGGATAGCACCATCTCCTTTGCGTTTGCGCAGGTTTTCTTCGTATTCGGTGTAGTTGCCGTCGAAGTAGTAAAACTCACCATTGCCCTCGTAGGCCAAGATGTGCGTACACACCCGGTCGAGGAACCAACGGTCGTGGGAGATGATTACCGCACAACCTGCAAAGTTTTCAATGGCTTCTTCAAGTGCACGTAAGGTATTTACGTCGATGTCGTTGGTTGGCTCGTCGAGCAACAATACGTTTGCGCCTTGTTTGAGCGTCATGGCCAAGTGCACACGATTGCGCTCACCACCCGAAAGTTCCTTCACTTTTTTGCTCTGGTCGTTGCCGCTGAAGTTGAATTTGCTGATGTAGGCACGTGAGTTCACCTGTCGGCCGGCGAGCATCATGTTTTCGGTGCCGCCACTAATCACGTCAAAAACGGTTTTTTCGCCATCGAGGCCGTCGTGGGCTTGGTCAACATACGCCACTTGTACGGTATCGCCCACTTTGAATGTGCCTGTATCGGCTTTTTCGAGGCCCATAATCATCTTAAAGAGGGTGGTTTTACCCACACCGTTGGGCCCGATGATGCCTACCACCCCCGCGGGCGGCAAGGCAAAGCTCAAGTCGCCAATAAGTTTACGGCTGCCAAACGATTTATTCACCCCTTCGGCTTCAATCACCACATTACCCAAGCGAGGTCCGGGTGGGATGAACAGCTCCAGTTTTTGTTCTTTTTCTTTTACGTCTTCGTTGAGCAGGCTGTTGTAGGCCGTAATACGCGCCTTGCTTTTAGCGTGGCGTGCCTTGGGCGCCATACGCACCCACTCGAGCTCACGCTGCAAGGTTTTTTGCCGCTTCGATTCTGTTTTTTCTTCTTGAGCAAGGCGCTTGCTCTTCTGGTCGAGCCAGCTCGAGTAGTTGCCTTCGAAAGGGATACCTTCGCCACGGTCGAGCTCCAAGATCCATCCTGCCACATTGTCGAGGAAGTAGCGGTCGTGCGTAACGGCGATTACTGTGCCTTTGTAACGGCGTAGGTGCTGCTCCAGCCAGTCGATGCTCTCGGCGTCGAGGTGGTTGGTGGGCTCGTCGAGCAACAATACATCGGGTTCTTGCAGCAAGAGGCGGCAAAGGGCCACCCTGCGGCGTTCACCGCCCGAAAGCTGAGCAATTTGGGTGTCGGCCGGGGGACACATGAGCGCTTCCATGGCTATATCGAGGCGGTTGTCGATGGTCCAAGCGTCGGCAGCGTCGAGCTTTTCCTGCACTTCGGCCTGACGGGCGAGCAACTTGTCGAAATCGGCGTCGGGATCGCCAAAAGCTTCGTTGATCTGATCGAATTCTTTGAGCAAATCCATGATGCCTTGAACGCCTTCCTGCACCACCTCCTTCACCGTTTTGTTGGGGTCGAGCTCCGGCTCCTGCGATAGGTAACCAACAGTATATCCGGGCGAAAACACCACCTCTCCCTGAAACGACTTATCGATGCCTGCGATGATGCGCAGCAAGGTTGACTTACCCGCGCCGTTGAGACCGAGTACGCCAATTTTAGCTCCGTAAAAAAAGCTGAGGTAGATGTTTTTGAGTATCTGTTTTCCGGTAGGCAGCGTTTTGCTCACGCCGGCCATAGAAAAGATGATTTTGTGATCGGACATACCAACTAATATTTCGCCGCAAAGATAGTCAAGCCACCCGAAAACAAGGTGGATAGGAAATATTCGGGTTGTTCATTCGTAAACGGACAGCCGTAAAAAGCTCGAAGCCTAATGGTTATACGTCAATTGACTTCACTCAGAGAGATTTATCGAGCTTAAAAAGGACAATTTTTTACATGTATTGCCTATCCAGAAAGTTATTGACACGCTTTGAACAAGAATTTTGGCCATTAGGCCGAATAAAATAGCACGCCTACACGCTGAATGTGATCCTTAAATTCAGGATTGGTTAAAGCGTTATAGTCAACTAGATCAACGGTATTCGGTAAGCTACTTTCGGCGCAATCGGCCAGCACCTTGACCAAGGTGTTTGGCTGAATATCGGTATTTATGATGGCCAAGTCGATATCGCTCCCAATATGGTACGTCCCTTTGGCTCTGCTCCCAAAAATATACACTTCACGGATGTCGGGATATTTGGCAAAAATCTGTTCAAGCTCCTGCATAGAACGTTGCGAAAGTCCAAACTTCGTTGATCCATTGGTGGTCATGTCGTTGGGCTTAATGCGGATGTTCGAGTTGATTCAAAAAAAAGTCATGCAGCTTACCCAATGCAGGAAAAGTTTCGTTTCGCAGTTGTATTTCAGCCCTATCGAACTTGTGGCCGTCGTAATCGTGCGACAATTCGTTGCGCAAATCCAATCCGTCAATCAATTCCTGTGCATAATGGATGTATTTCGCAGCTTGGGCTTGACGAAAAGTGTCTTTGGGTGAGGGTTTAAAAGAAAAACCCTTTTCCTCTAGAAAATCTTTGGTGGTTTTCCAAGCCAACTCAAGGGTGAATTCAAAGCGCTGTACAAGCCCGTTGCGCTCCAGCTCATTCAAATCCTTGGCGTGAACCGCCTCCTGAAGCCGCTGAAACGCCTTTTCGAAATTGGCAAAACGCTGCTTCCAGCGAATATCCTCATTTTCCATAGGTCAAAGTTAATGGTTCTTCGGGGAAGCGCATTGAGCCTGATTGAAGATAAACCGCCTTGGTTACTTTTAACGAGTTGAACTCATGGATTTATTCTCGGATTCCGCATCTTCCAATAACCCCACTCCTTAAGCCTAAGCAAATTACCCTGTGCACGGTATGTTTGGAAGTGGGGTGTTTGCGAACTTGCCGACAAAAAATTACCATGAAACGTTTACTCCTTTTCTGGTGCCTTGTGGCTACACAACTTCATGCGCAAAACTTTGTTCAAGTGGGTACGCTGCCCAATGGCGGGGGAATCGTGGATCTCGACTTTGTAGGGCCGCAAACAGGTTTCGCTATCCAAAACTATTGGGCGCTCAAATCGTCGAATGGCGGCAGCAACTGGACCAACATCAGTACCGAGCAATTTGGTGGCGCCTACACCTATACAGCCCTGGCTGTGGCCGACAGCAACCACATCTTCCTCGGCAAAAATTCGGGAGGACGCCTACGCTACACCAAAAACGGCACCAACTGGATAGAGTTGCAGGTTGGCGTAAATGAGGCCATTCGCAGCATGCAATTTCTCGATACGCTGCAAGGCTTTATGCTGTTGTGCGGCAACAGTGGCTCTGTAAACAAGGTGATCTTTCTCAAAACCGTTAACGGCGGCGATAACTGGAGTGGCCGCTACGACTTTCCAGTGAACGGATACGACGCAAAGGTGCGCTTCATCTCACCTCAGCAGGGATTTGTATGGTACCAGCGCCTACTGTATACCACACGCGACGGTGGAACCAGTTGGTCGAGAGTAGATAGTTTTGCCGAAAACATCAACGACCTGCGCATGCATTCGCCCACCCACGGCATGCTGGTAGGCAACGACGGTTTTGTGGCCTACACCAGCGATAGCGGCAAAAACTGGACGAACATTCCTAACGCCATCTTCGATAATTTCGGCGACATTCGGCTTTTGAGCCCAAGCTCAGCCGAAGGTATCATTTGGGGCGGCAATGTGAGTGCGTATTACAGTACCAGCGATAGTGGCCGTACGTGGACGCAACTGGCCAGCGGTAATTTTGTTCGCCGCATGGATCTAGACCCCAGCGGCAACCGTTGGTTTTGGGGAGGCAACAATAATGTATATCGCCTGTCGCAAACCACTAGCATTGCCCCAGTAGCCGAAACCAACTGGGTAATTTATCCGAACCCGGTAAGCGACCGGTTGTACTTTGCCACGCAACAACCCCTTGCCCTGCTCGAAGTTTATGATTTAACCGGGCGGTTGTTGTTCACTGAACGCTTTGAAACCGCTGGTCCTCAACAAATAAACACCCACAACCTCAAATCCGGCACCTACCTGCTTCGCCTCACCGACGGAGGCAAAACCGCACAACAACGTTTGCTCAAAAAATAGGCATCTATCCTACGGCCAATTGAAGATGCTAAAACCGCTGCTGGCGGCTTCAACCTAAATCGCGCTGCCGCCCCAAAAAAGATAAAAAAAGGGCAGGTCCCCCAACCTGCCCTCGTTCAACCCAAAACTCCACTTAAGGCTGATTGCAATTTTCGTGACTGCCAGCCAGCACCTCGGCATAATACGATGGTGTGAGGTACTGTGGCGCATAACTGCTGCCTTGGGTGTTAATTTGGCCCACATAGGCCCTCAGGTGATTGCGTGAACCACAATGCAATTGCGCATACAGCAAGGCAATGTCTTCTGGTAGTTCAGTTACCGCCTGACTTGTACGTATGTCTGCGATATCGAGGTCTTCGATGGTAGCACCTACTTGTAAAGCATCTACCAAGCTCAAATCAACCTTTTGGGTGAGTTGCACATACAGCTTTTGCAAGAGGGTGTCGGTAAAAACCCCTTCGGCATTGGTGCCTACTGGATCGGGCAGACCATATTTCTGCAGTATCGCCAGGGTTTTGTCCATGTGGGTTTGTTCACTGGAAGCGATATTGCCAAAAATTTGCATACTCGGGTAACGCGTAGCCGCATAACGGTATACGTCGCGGGCAAGTTTTTCTTCTTCTCTCAGGAAGGTCAAATCAGCTTGGGTCTCGTTGGGTGCCGGCTGGTTAATCACAGGGTCGATCTTGTCTTTCGAGCAAGCCATCGACAAAAGAACCAGCACAGGAATGGCGAAAAACAATACTTTTTTCATAACCTTTCAGCTTTAATGTGCTGTTAGGTTAAAGGTACGCAAGCTTAAACGGGCTTCTTTGTAACCGAAGTTACATAGTGGATATACTTGTCTAATTTATTTTCCGTACTTGATAAAAAGCTCAGTTTCGGGCTCCGACACTTTGACTTTGAACCTCAATACGCCATTTTCATAAGCGTACTTTACTCTTTTTCGACCCAACTTTACCGACTGTGGTGCTTGCTTGAGCCCATGAATCACCAGCTCCAGCTCCCTTGGCTTCACGGTCCAAGCAGTACCGGGTTTCCGGTCGATTTCTAATTCCAAACCCGACTTTTCGTCCTCGGCTTCGAAATACAGCAGCTCATACTGGCCGGTGGCATAGGCATCGGGGGTACGGCCGTCGTCGTCGTACAGGCTATCGGTGCTTTCGGGCACGCTGGCATGATGGTAATAATGCAGTTGCAGTGCGTGACTGTTGTATTGCCCCGTATGCTGCATAGGTTCTGCCATGGCCACAAATGAACCGGCTTTTACATAAGTGGGGATACCATCGAGACGTGTAGCTACACGCTGCTCGGCACCGCCTGTAAGCACACTGTCGGTGTAAAAGTCGAACCAATGGCCGGCCGGCAAGTAAAAAGTCTGGTCTTTCACCCCAGGCTTGAGTATAGGCGAAACCAAAAAGGCTTTGCCCCACTGGTACGAGCGCGTATCGATGGCGCGGGCGCTGTCGCCAGTCAGCCACAGAGGCCGCATGAGGGGTAAGCCGGTTTGTTGATTTTCAAAAGCCAGCTGGTAGTTGTAAGGCAGCAAGCGGTAACGCAGTTCGATTGCTTTTTTGGCCAAGGCCTTGGTGGCTGCATCGTGAAAAACGGGTTCAGGCGCAATATGCTCCTGTGCATGCGGCCTGAATACGGGCTGGAAAACACCATATTGCAACCAACGGGTATACAGCTCCGGGTCGAATTTGTCGCCGCCGGCAAAGCCGCCGAGGTCGCTATGCATCCAGCCGAGGCCCTGCATGCCCATGCTCAAGGCAATTCCGGGCTGGCTTTGAAGTCCGCCCCAGCTGCGGCTCACATCACCACTCCACGGAATTAGTCCATACCGTTGCGAACCCGCTCCGCCGGCACGCATCAAAATAAACGGACGCTGCTTGGGGAAGTCGCGCTTGTAGCCGTCGGCGATGAGCGAGGCCCACAGATGACCGTAAATGTTGTGTATTTCGTCGGCGGTGCCTGTTTTATGGCGCAAAGCCGAAGGATGCACTTCGGGTTCACCGAGGTCGCCCCACCAGCCGCCTACACCGCGACGGGTGTAACTCCGGTAGATGCCCCAAAACCACTCCCGTGCGGAGGTATCGGTGAGGTCGATGAGACCCGTATTGCCAAAATAAAAGTCGTAGCGGAAAGGTTCGCCTTTGTCGTTGGTGGCGAGCACCTTCTCTTGCACGGCCTCCTCCCAGCGATCGCTGGTGCTGAGGATGAAGGGTTCGGTGACCAGCACGGTTTGTATGCCGTCGGCGCTGAACTCGGCGAGCATGTTGTCGGGCGTAGGAAACGAATCGGCCAGAAATTCGAGATTGCCCATATGGCCCTGAATGTCTTTGCCAAACCAATAAATATCAATCACCACTGCATCGAGGGGGATGCTGTCGGTACGGAAGACGGCAACGGTTTCGCGTACTTCGCGCTCGCTGTGATAGCCAAACCTACTGGCGAAGTTGCCCAACACCCAGCGGGGTGGTAGCGGCTGGCGGCCGGTGAGACGGGTGTATTCGCTCAGGATGTCGGCCCAGTTGGGTGCTGCAATCACTTGATAGGTCATGCGGCCGCCGATGGTCTCGTAGCGCAGGCGGTCGTCGCCGCGGCTGTCGAAATCGAGCCAGCCAATGGCGCCATTATCGAAATGCAACATATAGCCGTTGCTACTCTGCACGATGGGCAGGCAGTAGTTCATGAGCTTCGACTCCGTTTCGTAGCCATAATGCGCCCGGTTGTAGAGCTGCAAGCGCTCGCCACGGCGGTTTACGGGCAGGGCACGCGCGCCAGCACCGTACAGCACTTCCTGGCGGTTCACTGCAAATTCAATCTGCTCGCCTTCGGCAGTTTTCTGGTAGCCACCGGCTTCGGTCACCAATACTTTGTTGCCGTAGTAGTAGCTAATGCTGAAGGGCTTTTTGTTGATGCTGATTTTGATGCCCGTGGTTTGGAGCTCTATTTTCTCCTGCTTTTGGTCGATGATGCTGAACACCATGGCCGAAAACAGCTGCTTTTCTTTGAGCACTACGGCTGTGGAGGCGGCAGGGCGTGCTTTGCCTTTGGGATAAAAGGTGGTTTCGACCATGCGCGAGCTGTAGGCCGAAAAATGGTACTCGCCGTCGGTGACTTCGATGACGACGGAACGTTTGTCTCTGCGAAAATTGACGTAGTCGCGTCCCAGGCTTGTAAGCGACTGAAAGACAAGAATGAACAATACAAAATACCGCATAGTCTGATTTGCGGGTCAAATTAAGCAGAAAATGTGGTTCATAAAGCCTTTTGCCAACCACGGCGGCGCAACGGACGGGTCTTTTCGACAGCCTAGGTGATAAAACACGACCAATTTCGGTGGTTTCCGTAGCACCACAATGCCAAGGAGTTGGGAATGTCAAAAGTGTGACAAAACAGGCCGACTTTTGTCAGCTTAGCATCATAAAACCACCTTAGGGCACCTAAAAACGAATAAATAACGAATTTGCTCGCATGAACTCACTTAAATACTACGGCCATGAAAACCTACATTTCACTGCTGCTCGCGGCCTCGCTGGCCGCCCCCGTGCTCCGGGCCGGAGCCGACACCCTTAGGGTACAATCGCAGGTTGATGCTGTCACCGTTTTTTTCAGCGGTGCCATGGTCGACCGCCAGGCTGTGGTCAAACTGCAGCGTGGCAAACAGGTGGTATGCTTCACCGATCTCCCCCTGAGCCTCAAACCACAAACGGTGCAGCTTACCGGTTTAAAACAGGCTACCATACTGGTGGTAAAACACGCCGTAGAAACTCCGGCTCGCAGCGATAATCCTGCCCGACGCAAGGAGTTGCAAGCCGAAGAAAAGGCCCTGGTGCGGCGAAACGATGGGCTTAAAGCCGAAATTGCCATTCTCAAGCAAGAAGAAGAAATCTTACTTAAAAATGCCCACATCGCTGGTGATAACGGCGTAAAAGTGGAAGCACTGCGCGAGACCGCCGACTTTTACCGGCAGCGGCTGGGCGAAATCCGCAAGCTGATGTTTGCCCATCAGTTTGCCATCGAACTCAATCAAGAAACTCTGCGGCAGCTGTACCAGCAGATGAATGCCTTGCTCGGTCCAGAGCCAAAACCCCAGGGAGTGGTGTACGTGACCCTCGAAGGTCGCCGCGAGCATGCCGATACCTTACGGCTACGGTACTACGACGAAGCAGCAGGCTGGCAGCCCACCTACGACTTCCGCGTCGAAGATTTGCGCAAACCCTTGCAAATTAGCTACCTCGCCGAGGTGTTTCAGTACAGCGGAGAAGCGTGGAAACAGGTAAAGCTTACCCTGAGCACCGCCAACCCCAGCCTATCTGGCGATAAGCCTCAACTACGTCCCTGGTATTTTGGTATGCGCGAGCAAAGTGTAGAACGTAAGTTTGACTATGCGCAAGGTTCGGGCAGCAGCATACGCGGCAAACTGCTCGACGAGGCCAAACGGGAAGGCATTCCTTTTGGTAACATCGTTTTGTTTTTAAACGATCAACAAGTGGGTGGCACCACCACCGATGTGGATGGGAACTTCAAGTTTAGTCACCTTAAACCTGGTAAGTATCGTCTCAAAGCCTCTTACGTGGGCTATAACCCAAGTGAAATTTCGGGAATTTATATAAGCACTACTACTGGTGAACAGGTTAGCGCAGATATAACCATGACATCGGGAATCAACCTTCAAGAAATATCGATGATAGATTACGAAACACCCTTAATCTCAAAAGATGAGATTAGCACCGGAGGCACGTTCACCAGAGAAGACTTCGACCGTACACCAGCCGCAACAACTGCTGGAGTGTACTCTGTACGCGGATCCAGAGGTGGCGGACAAGCTTACTTCATCGACGGTATACGTGCACGTGGCTCTACCATCGACCCATCGACCCTGTTGCCGCGTTCGCCGGAATTGTTGCAGTATGTGATCGAAAACAGGCAGACCATACCCACCGATGGTGAAAAACAACGGGTGCCCATCAAAGATGTTGAAGCACCTGCCCGTTATGTCCATCAGGCGGTGCCCAAACTCAGCAACGATGTATTTCTCATAGCCGAGCTGTCGCCCTGGGCCTACCTCAACCTACTCGATGGCAAGGCCAGTTTGTACTACCAAGGCACCTTCGTGGGCGAAACAGAGGTGCGTACCCAGTCGACTGGCGATACACTGCGCTTAGCCCTTGGTCGCGACCGTGGACTGGTGATTGAGCGGAAGCTGGTACTCGACCAAGAAAGCCGTAAGGTGGTGGGCAGCAGCATCCGCCAACAGCTCCAATGGGAAATCAACATCCGCAACCAAAAAGACTATGCGGTGGTATTGCAGGTACAGGAACAGCTTCCGCTGAGTAAAAGCCGCTCGGTGGAAATCAGCTACGAAGCCCTACCTGCAGCTGCATACGACGAAAGTAGCGGGGAACTTCTCTGGAAAATCAATCTGCCCGGTGGCGAAAAAACCAGCCTCAAGCTGAACTATCAGGTGAAGTACCCCGCCAATTACAGCTTCTAACGCATCTACTCCATGCTAACAGCCGTTGCGCAAAAGCTCCCCACGGGGGGGCTTTTTTTTGCCTAACGCAGTTCGGCGCTGCGTGGACTGATTTTCTGCGCCCGCTCGAAATCGTAGAGCGTAAGCCGCCGAAGGAGGTAGTAGTTGTTCCAATAGGTGCGCAACATTTGTATGTAGGCTTGGCGGGCCTGATCCTTTTCCTGTATGCTCAGGTTGAGGTCGGTGATGCTGATTTTACCGATGAGGTAGCGCTCTTTGGTGACTTCGAAGCGCTTTTGTGCGATGGTATCGGCTTTGGCGGCAACGAGCAGCTGGTCGCGCAAAATGGCAAAACGCATCACCTGCAACCGTATTTCTTGCTCAAAATTAATTTCATCTTGCTGCACATTCACTTCGGTGAGTTCGCGGTTGGCTTCGGCCATCCGTATGCGGCTTTTATTGAGCCCCCAGTTCACCAAAGGCACATTCAAGGTGAGTGCCACAGTTTGTTGGTCTTGCGGGTTGGTATACACACTCCCCAGCACCGTACCTCGCTGGGTTAGTCCGAAATTGGCCGATATGCCCAGCTGCACGCCGTTTTCGCCCCGCATGCGGGCTACCTGCTGCTCGGCTTCGAGGCGGCGGCGGCGAAACTGCAGCACGGCCTGGCGGTTGCTGCGCGACTCTTCGAGGGCTCGTTCGGGGCTCACCTCAAAAAAGCGTGTGTTTTCGGGTACGGTGAGTTGCAGGGTATAGGCATCGGGTATGCTCAAAAATCGACGCAGGTCCTGCTGGCGTAGCTCGAGCTCGAGGCCAGTTTCGGCCACGCGATTGCGTGCGTTGAGGAGCGACAGCTCTATCTGCAACAGGTCGTTTTCGGCGATCTTGCCGAGGTCGAAGCGGCCTTTCGAAATTTTGTAGAGGGTATCGGTATTGGCGAGGTTGATTTCGGCGAGGCGGAAGTTGTTTTCGGCGGCCAGCAGCTCAAAAAACAGATTGGTGGCTTGCAGGGCAATGTCTTCCATTTGCTCGGCATAGGCGCGGCGCGCTTCTTCAAATACCAAAGGTTCGATGCGACGCTGCCAGCGGAAGTCGTTGTAAAAAACGTTGTTCTGAAAGTACGAGATGCTGATGGGTGTACTCAAAAAAGAGGTGCTGTTGGTGGCACCAAACAGGTCGATGCGCTGCAGGCCGCTAAGTACCGAAAAACGGCCACCGGTGAGGGGCAGGTTTTGGTCGATGCTGAGCACCGCACTGGAGGTGGCGAGGGAGCGGTCGACGAAGGCGTCGGAACCATCGGGCAGGGTGATGCGCTCGATGCTGCGGTTGAGGTTCGGTAGGGTGCCGTTAAGGTTGAGCGCTGGCAGCATGCTGGCGCGGTAGTTTCTGTAACGCCAGTAGTTGTTTTCGAAGGTGTTGCGCGCACGGGCGTAGGCGGGCGACTTCTGCTGCGCCATGCCAATCACGTCGGCGAGGCTCAGCGTTTCGATGCGCTGCGCAAAAGCAGGTGTGGCAGCGATGAGCCACAGCAGGAGCAAAAGTTTATTCATAACGCAACGATTCGATGGGGTTTTGACTGGCGGCCTTTTTGGCGGGGGTGATGCCAAAGATGAGCCCGATGGCGGCCGATACGCCAAACGACAACACAATAGACAAGGGTGAGACGATGGTTTTGATGTCGGTGATGCCTTCGATGAAGTAGGCCATGCTCACCCCCAGAATTACCCCTACCATGCCACCGCTGAGCGAGATGAGCATGGCTTCGAACATAAACTGGCTCACCACGTCGTTGCGGGTGGCGCCAAGCGCCCGGCGAGTGCCTATTTCGCGGGTACGTTCGAGTACCGAGGCCAACATGATGTTCATGATACCGATGCCACCCACGAGCAACGAAATGCCGGCAATGGCACCGAGTACCATGTTGAAAATGTCTTTGGTGCGCTGCTGCTGCTTGAGGAGCTGCTCGGGGATGGTCACTTCAAAGTCGACCACCTCGTTGTGGCGCCGCGTGAGCATGCGCAAAATTACCTCGGTGGTGGGCGCCACGGCCTCCGGCGCTTCTACCTGCACCACCAAACGGTCGAGCTGGTGGTAGTTGATCGGCCCCTTGTCTTTGTCGTTGCCGCCCACTTCTACCCCGTCGATGAAAAAACTTTCGTCTTCCTGCTTGGGTACCAGCACCGACGAACGGTTGATGTAGCGCCCCAGTACCGTCTTGATGGGTGCGTATACGTCCATGTTGAAGTCGCGTATGCCCAAATTTTCGATGGCCTTCTCCGACACCAGCGTTTCGCTGAGTATGCCTACCACCTTGAGCCAGTGACTGCCCACCTTGATGTAGTTGCCGAGGGCCACTTCGTTGGTGAAAAACTTTT
This sequence comes from Chitinophaga pinensis, assembly GCA_943369355.1. GTDB lineage: Bacteria > Bacteroidota > Bacteroidia > UBA7662 > UBA7662 > UBA7662. The sequence continues at coordinate 129,217 of CALRMX020000005.1, forward strand.
TGCGTATGCCGGCGCCGATGATACAAACCCCCTGCCCTTTGGCGAGCTGCTCGGCGGTGAAGTGGCTGCCTTCGTCGAGCGGCAGGTTGGCGATTTCGAAGTAGGCTGGCTCTACCCCTACGATGCGGGAGCTGCGGCGCAAGCCCGAGCGGATGATGTCGGTTTCGAAGACCACCTCGGGGCTCACCTGCTCCACCGTGGGTATGAGCGTAAGTATGCTGCGTGCGTCTTCGAGGTCGAGGCCCCGGCTGTAACGTTTGGGCTTCTGGCTGGCATCGGCCCCGCCGGCTTTTTCGTCTACCTTGCCTTCTTCCTGCTCTACGATGGGCTTTATCACCACATTGTTCACGCCCACGAGCTTTATCTGATCGAGTATCTCCTGTTGCGCGCCGTTGCCGATGGCCAGCATGGCAATTACAGCTGCCACCCCGAAAATGATGCCCAGGGCAGTAAGCGCCGAGCGTACCTTATTGGCCAGCAGCGCATCGGTAGCGATGCGGAAGTTGCTCAACAAACGGAGGTAGTTCACGGGCGCGCGGCAGTTTTTTTCGACTTCTCGCCAGGGAGCAGCACAATTTTCTTTTCCTTCATGCCTTCGGGTTCGGTGAGCATGAGCTGGTCGCCCACCTGCACACCGGCCGCAACCACCACTTCATTTTCGTTGGCATCGCCCAGGCGTACCTGCTTCTTCTCGATGCTCAGGCCGTTTTTGAGGTAAACAAACGAAATGCTGTCTTGACTAAACACCGCCTCGATGGGTATCACCAAGGTATCGCGTATGGTGCGGGTAAGGATGCGGTTGCTGGTGGTCATGCCCGGGCGTACGTTCGTATCGCTTTGCAGCACTTCTATCACCACTTCAAACACTTTGGCGTCGGTGGTACCGCGCTGCTCGCCTACGTTGGCTACCTGCTCCACCTTGCCCTTAAGCTTGAGCTCAGGGAAGGCATCGAGGCCAATTTCTACGGTCTGCCCCTTGCTGAGCTTGCGGATATCCACTTCGTTCACATACGTTTTCGAGAGCATATAGCGCAGGTCGGGCAGGGTGGCCACCGCTGGATCCCAGGGTGAGATGGTGCTGCCCACTTTTTTCTTCTGTCCGCCCCACTCGCGCATGTAAATCACCATGCCCGACTTGGGTGCTGTGATGGTAAACTCGCCGAATACCTTCTGCAAATTGTCCATCTTGTTTTTCACCTGCTGCAAATTGGCCCCCGCCTCAGCCATCTTGGCTTCCGCCTGTTGTTTTTTCACTTTGTAGTTTTCGCGTATCTGCACCATATCGCGCTGTATCTTCTCGAGGTCGAGCTCAGCCTGGCGGATGATGGCGGGTGGCTCGAAGCGCGACTGCTCGAGGGTAATCTGCTTTTGTTTGAGGTTAAACTCCATATTGAGTATCTCGTCGCGGGCAGCACGCAGGGTGAGCGTGGTATCGAGCTTGGCCTGTAAAAACTGCGACTCGGCTTTTTCGAGCTCGGCACCGGTGTCGCGTATTTTGCTGCTGATTTCGGTTTGGTCGAGCGCCGCCACGTAATCGCCTTCGTTGACTACCGACCCTTCGGCCACCAGGTCCTGGATTTTCACCTGCCAGATGCCTACCTGACGGAGACCTTCGGGGCCGTTGATATTTTCTGAATTTTTGGCCACCAATTCACCCGAGCTAACCACCACGGCGGTGAAGTCGGCCCGCTTCACTTCGGCAACTACCGACACTTCTTCTACCTCGGCACGGAAAAAGGAGGCATAGGCCACGTACACTACAAGCAAGGCCGCCGCAGCCATGAGCCACCAGCGGTAGGGTTTTAGTTGGTTCCACATAGGTGGGTTGAAAATAAGAAAATGCTAAAGGGGGTTAACGCTTGTTTTTGCTTTTTAGCGTTTTTTTTGAAAAGGGGAGACGGGTTTATTGAAAATTGAAGAGGAAATTAGCCTGTTGAGAGATCTCCCAAAGAGCTTTTACAATCAGTCCTTCTTGCGATAAACCAAACGATAACCAAGAGAATCAACCCCAATAAACTCAATATCCGACAACTTAACTAAGTCCTCATTGGCATGTAGGCTTCCGTCTAAATTATACTTATCAAACGATACCGCTGCTCCAATATTTCTAAAATTTCGAATACGGAAAGCCAATACGCCATTCCTCGAATAATCATTCTCACGGCTTATGAATACATCCTCGAACAGAGAATTACCATCTTTCGTAAACTCCAATTGCCAATTTTCTGGCATCATTTCGAACAAACTACTCGCATTTGTATTAATATTTCCTTTCTCCTGAGCGTTAATTAAACTACTTTGTATTATTAGACCGTTTTCGTTTAAAACAAGAGTATCGTACTCTTGAAATACTGCTGACTGAATTCCACCTCTCATCTCAAAAGTAACCTCCAAACGTTTTAGCTGCCCTTTAATAGGGTCTACTTGAAACGTTTTATTCATTACTTCTACTTGATTATTCTGCTCAAGTTCTTTTTCAATTATGTCTTTGACGTTTATGAAGTACCCTTCCACACCATAATAGGCAGAAATGAGTTTGAACTTGGCATGATTGGCTACTAAACCTATAAACTTCCGATTTAAGCTTTCATGCTTGCTTTCAAGCTCTTCGAACATCTTAGTAGAGTTTTCGAGTTCTACTTTAGTTTTATCCACAACACCCCTCAAAGAATTATTTTCTTCTTCAACCGACTTTTTTCCCATTTCAGATTCCTCAAGCTGTTTTCTGACCTCACTATTTTCTGAACGTAAATTTTTCAGTGCGTCTTGAACCCTCTTGAATTCTTCTATTGCAACCAATTTGTTTCTTTCCAAATTACTTAATATCCAGATTCGAATTTTTTTAAAAATTAAAGTAATAATCAGGGAAATGTTCGTTGTCAAGTAAAACAGAACAATGGAGAGATAAGCATAGCCGGTAACTAACACTAACATTTGTATTACATTCAAATGCTGAAGATAATCGCGGATAAATAGAACTCTTTGATTCAAAGAAGTTGAATTGTCAAAGGTCAATACCGAATAAATAAGAACCCAATTATAAAGAACTAAATAAATGAAAAAAGCGCTACCAAAAGGTGTAGTTGTCTTAGCTTGAAATGGATTATCTACCCTTTCTTTTAAGCTTAACCATAGACTTTTAAAATACTCGATTATATGCAACATAACAGCCTTATAAATTTGAGTTTTCAATTAAAATAAAAAGAAAAAAGGCTAGCAATTTTTGGCTAGCCTTTTAACATTCGATTATTTGTTCTATTTATTTACAATCCATTTAATCCGACTTGGTACACCACCTTCGGCCCTTACTTCAACAAAATAAACACCCTGTTGTAAAGAGGTTGAATTTAGGGTATACTGACTTTGGTTTGCTTCAACAACATCAGTATGAACAGTTTTACCATTTATATCACTCACAAGGATATAAGTATTCCATTCACCAGTCGAAAAAGTTAAGATACTTGTGGCATTTGTTGGATTAGGCGATAGGGTAATAGTATTGGCAATAGTCTTCAAGTCATTCACAATCTGATGATTCTCTGGTCGAGTTCTATTCGCTCGACGTGCTTGGAAAAACTGCATGCACCCTTGTGTTTCTGCTGCAAATTGATCTACATTTAAATTACCTTGAAAATAAGCCCATTCAGCGTTTAAAATACATTCCCAATAAAGATAATTCGAATGTTGATTCGCTTCACTGTTCAGAAGCGTATAAATGGCAGTTTCGTAATGACCTGCTAAACGATACAAGAGCACCTTATCAAGAGCATACTTAGCTTTTGTATGAGCTTCATCGCTGCTATTGATTAGGTCATCTAAGGTTTGTAGCATGGTTAATACCTTATCGTTGAGCGGCTCAGGTACTGTACCGTACTTGACAGGCAAAATACCTAGGGAGTAAGCATTACTTAATGCGAAATTCATAGCTTCATTCGCGGTTGCAAGTAATCCTCTACCTTCATCATTCATATTTGTGTAGTTCGCGGTAAGAATTTGCTTGAACATTTCTAATGCCAACGAATCATTACCTGGTTGATCGATGGTAGTTGAAATTTCGTTTAGAGCTGAGCGAATCGCTTGTTTTAGTTCTACGCCTGGAAACAGAGAGGAGCTTACAAACCATGTGGATGGATTCGACTCAAGATTTATAGCATTGTAAACATCATTCCACCACGGAGGACTCGCTTGACCACAACTTACAAATGTAATGTTGGGGTTATTCGATTTTCTAAAAACAGGGTAATAGGTTAGGGGATCTACCCAAATATTACCAACAGATACACACGTATGGTCATTTACATACATCACGTTTCCAGAAATTGGCAGGTTACTTGAACCAGACTGAAGCGAGGGATACTGAAATGAACTCTCAAAGGCATTGTTATCAGCAGGTAACTCAAAAAAGGAATACTCTTGAAAGCCACCGACTATCGTAGTAAATGTATAGCAAGTCGGAGCTAAAATACCTTCAATTACTGTATTATTTCCGAAACTGAAATCGTTGTATCCATTCTGTAATAAAACAGTTCCTGAACTCAAATCAACTGCATAATCACTTGTGAGAATTTTATTTCTTGCTTGATTCGACATGTCAACAACCGCATGATCGGTAATACTCACAGCATCAAAAGAAGCATTTGAAATTTGGTTACAAGCCATTCGAACTCGAGAAGCCATTCCATTTGCACTTACACCTATGTAGCTTCTATTGATGGTATTACTTCGCAGGGTAACATTTCCTTGTATCACATCAATACCTATTCCACTGCTTGTACTCCGTTGAATCAAATTTCCTGACAATATAATCGGGCTACTATTAGCTCCGGAAACCCTAATACCATTACCATTTTCATTAAAATTTCCACCAACTACTTGTGTAGTAGCCGACATGGCCGATAAAACCAAAGCAGTATTGTTCGTATTAAAGTAACAACCGGTAACTAGGAGACCGCCACTATGTACTAATAAACCGGTTTGATTGTTGTTGAACCTATTAGAAATCAAATTTGGTTGATTCAAATTACCATTTAAGTTTATTTCTAAACCTGTTACGGCATTCAAAAACCAATTACCTCTTAGATCATGCAAATGGTTTCCGCTGAGCAATAACCCAAGATGCCTACCAGTGCTACCTTCCAAATCAAAGCGAGAATTGAGAAGCGTGGCCTTTGCCGGTGAAACTATTCTGCTAGCAACACCAAGCTTCACCTCTCCGTGACGAATTTCAAAAGAGGCTAAGTTAGTAGGTAATACAAGATTAGTATTTGGTGCAAGTTCCATTACCTTACGTAGATTTCCAACTTCCCCGAGTACCATCTTACTTCCAGGATTGGCCAAAACTATTGCGTTGGGATAAAACTTAACATAACCAATTTCTCCACCAGGAATTCCAGTAATGCTGAAAGTTGCATTCTCTTCAATAACCAACTTTCCCCGAATTTCAATAAGTGCTGAATTACTTTCCAATACCAATTGAGCCCCATTCCTAATGATCAATTCAGCGCTCTCATCAATTAATAACATGGCACCTTGTTTTAAAGTTAACGTGCCATTTACAATAATTTTTGCTTTCGTTGTAGCCAGTACCATGGAATTTTGGTCTAAAATCATTTCGCCACCAGCTGCAACTTCAATTTGACTTAATCGCGTTGCTTCAATGCTTGAATTGGGCTCTAGTAAAAACCTGCTACCTGATTCCAATACGAAATGGGTAGGATTAACATGAGAGAATTCCAAACCAAATTGTTCTGTATCCGGATTCTTAAAAATTCTCGATGGCGTACCACTCAGGTCAAAAAGAATACTCTTTCCCGACTTTAATACAAGTGTATTCCCGTTTATTGCTCCTGTAGGTGGTACGGTCATATATCCACACCACCGTTTATTTTCCCGAACTTCCCTATCATTCATTTTTATTTGGAGCTGCATCATACCATTTGCTTCACTCAGCACCTTCACGGAAATTCCATTTAGAACAACAGGCTCAATTGAAACTTCTGTTCTATTGTATCTTGGATGAGGTAGAATGGGTGCGATGCCAGACAATCCTAGTTCATCTCCGATAGTGAAACCATCGGTAGACTTTCCAGTTACTGCTAAGGTAAAATCTGAAGTAGCCGTAGGACTAGACCTTTCATAATAGATAGAGTTATACTCCATATTTGCGGGACCAGAGTTCATTGCTGTGACAAACAACTCGGTCTGGTCTATGACTTCATGAAAAATTGTCTCGTTTCCAAATATGTCTGGTAAATTAAAATTAAAAGAAGTATTTACCACACCATTCAAATTGGTTTTGAAAAGTCGGGTTTTGCTATAATCAATACCATTGAAGGAAGTAAATTGACCAGAAAACAATAACTCACTTTGATTAAGCAAGTGAACTTTAACAATTGTTTTGCTGTCTACGGTAAAACCAGCCCCACTCCAACCCGACAAAACACTACCTGAATTATCTAAAATAGACAAGCCCTTAGTAGTAGATGGAGTTATAGCCGAATAATTTCCTGTGACAAGATAATTTCCAGAACCCGGCAATTGCGTTATTCCATAAATAAATGCATTGTTTTCAGGTAGTGTCAAATGAGCAAATGTGGCATCGATACTTCCATTTTGATTCAATCGAATCAAATGGTAGGCTATACCATTGATACGAATGCTTCTACCCCCTAACAATAATTTACCTGCATTATCTAGATGAACAGCTCGTATAGAAGCTATACTTGAAACAGAATATATTTGCTGACTGCTATAGTTATAATCAACCGTCCCTGCCGAATTTATTTTTACAACTGGTTTAACGCTTTGTCCGTTCACCGTTAAGAATAATACGCTGACTATATAAATATTCCCTAAGGCATCAAATTCGAAAAAAAACTGCTTGCTGTAATCGTTAACCCCTGATGTAGTATACTGTACTTCTGTAAATGATAGATCTTCGGTCCAGTCTGAATTAAATCGTTTTATTAGTCTTTTTGAGTCTAGGGCTCTAAAAAAAAGTACTAAGTATTTGTTATTCCATTTCTTTATTAAAAAAACTTGATCATTCGCTTGAAAGGGTAAAGCAGTAACGGCGACATCTTTGTTATTTTTATCCAATAGTACAAAACGTTCATTAATCAAATATCCATTCATATCGGGGATATTATTCGTTCCTGAACCAAAAGCCAATAATTTACCCGTGTTTAAAGCTCCTAAGACTTCCACATTGGCTAAACTGCTACTGCTTATCGATCTTTGTGTCGAACTATGACGATTAATTAGTTGTCCATTGCTATTAATCACCAAGAATTGCTCACTACTTTGGGAGACGGAAGCGTTACCATCACTAAAAGATTTCTGTATGAGCCCGTCTTCGTCGTAATCGTACAGTATTCCTTGATACTTTGAATAGCCCGACATAGGATTATCGTTCTCGACCCAATATGCGTAGCGTGATGGAGCGTAACTAGGCAAACTTGCATCACGCACATATTTAAAATCCTTATTACCCTCTTTATGTAGATGCCGAATAAAATTGGTTTGGTCGTTATTGACTGGTATCGATTTATTATTCTTCCCTTTGGTCACGTAACCGTACAAGCCCGGCCCCGGTTGAGTGCCTGGTGGATTTCCAAAAACTGGTTTTTGATCAAAGTCACTTGGATGATTCGCGCTTGTTCTAAGAACTCTACTATGATATTCCAACCAAAGCTCATCGTCGGGTGAGCCCGGTAAAGGAATACGTACAGCATCGCCTTGTAACATATAATCCCGCAACCATAGGGTAACATCGCCTGTTACTTCTATGGGGTTGTGCCAACCTAGCCACCAACGTTCCCATGCATTGGCTGTTTCAAATTGTGGCAAATACGAACCCATAAAGCCCCATCCGTGGCTATTGGTAAAAAAGGTACCATCCGAACGTACATCATTCGCACCATTATAATGCGCGGTCATGTGCGTATGGTGAGCGAGTTCATGTAAAAAGTAGCCTCGCATATTGTCGAGTGGGTCGTTTAAATTAAACGAAGTAGCTGTGGCCCCCAGAGCCACTTTGGGATTTACACTTGCATTAAAACTAACTCCTGCAAACCCAGTAGTTACACCCTGCTCGCGGTACACTACGAATACATAGTCGAGCCAACCGTCTGGGGGGGAGCTCGAATTGTCTTCACCCCAACTTCCACCTTTCCTTGACCGCCGGTCGAAATTACTCCAAGGGTAATTGGCATAGGCAGGGTTGTTGATGATTTGATTGAGTGCAAGTTGCTGTGAATTACCAGTTCTGGCAGAAGCGGGCAAAATAATCATCTCTGGAAAAACCTCACCCGTTACATTAAAGGTGCCCTTAGACATGATCGAAAACCAATTGCTTAAGTTTTTCTTTTGCCCAATTGTAGCAGTGGTTTTATCGAAAAGATCATTACTCTCCCCCTTAGCCCAATTCGGTAAATCGTTAGGGGCCCAATATAATTGTGCATTAGGATTGTTAGGAGAACGATAATCGAATATTGTATTCGTATTATCATCGAACGAAATAAACAACACTAAAACATGCAGTTCGCCCTTGGGGGTAATGGCATCACCATTCGAACTCAGGCTGCCCGAAGACAGTGTATTCGTTTGAGGCGATGGTTCATGATTACAAATGAAACCCGGAAATATTGATGTTTGAGCATTAGTTAGCTCAACCATAAACACTAATAAACAACTAAAAAAAATCCTCATAGCTTAATATTTAATAAGTTTGGTTGTTACTCTTACATGTTCGGCCTCCAGCACCAGCACATACATCCCTGCGGGTATCCCTGCCAGCGAGAGTGGATACCGTTGGGTGCCCGTTTCGGTAAGCTGCCAGCTCCAACTGTGTAGCTGCTGACCGCTGAGGGTGCTCAAGCGCAGTTGAGCTGTGCCGGTGAATTGGGCATCGTATTCCACTACCAAATCGTCGGCTACCGGGTTAGGAAACAACCTCAGGCTCGCGGGTTTTGGTGGGGCTTCGGGTTTGCTGAATACCACCCCCTTGGGATTATAGACCACCAAGCCGTTATTGGTGCCTATCCAGGTATTGCCCAAAGCATCAAACTCAATCGCCGAAACTTCATTCCCTACCATAAATGCGTCGCCCACATTAAAGGCCTGCCAACGGCCCTCGTGGTATCGGGCTATTCCGTCTAACGATCCTACCCATATGCTGCCATCAACCGGATTGCGTTTGATATGGCCAATGTAGTTGCTGCGTATGCCCATTTGCTCGCGACGGATGATTTTCACCTTCCGACCGTCCCACACCCCAATTCCGCTTTTCGATTCGTTTTGCCCGGGCAACAAGAACGCAAACCACAACTTTCCACCCAATCCGTTGGTCGCAAATCGGTCGGGCTCCAACAACATGGCGTTGATGTTGGCGTAGCTCAGGTCTACCGAGTCGATGGTTGTAAGCAAAGGACTAAAATTTACTCCATCGTAGGCATAGATGCCGTTATCGGCCGTGCCCAACAAACAATAGCCCGGCACCCCCCAATACATACTATAAAAAGGAATAGTTGTCTTTAACACATTACAGTCGCCAGTGTGATTAACAAACTGTAAGCTATCGACTAATATCGCTAAACCCGAGTCTGTATTATGCAAATTATAATAAATTCTACTTTTATAACAATGTTCAAGACTTTTGATTTCGTCGTTGACAATGGTTTGCATGTTAAAACTAGATGATGAATGAAAAAATCCAAAAAAAGCGGTGTCACCGGGAATTACCGAAATCATGCTGATACATGCCCCCGAGGCATACGGCCATATCTTCCATTCGGTGCTATCGAATCGTGCCACCGCTGCACCCGTACGGGCACCAAACTGTTGGCAAAACACCACCCATTTACGGCCCTTTTCATCGATGGCCACATCCGTCACATAATCGAACGGAATGGGCGACATATGGCTCTGCCAAATGATCCATCGTGGTGGTGTTTGCGCCGGGTCGCGGTACTGCGCTTGCAAACTTTGTGCGCTCAACAAGCAGAAAACCAAAACGATTAACAACCGATTCATGTAGGGAAGTTACAGCTTGTTTTGTTCTTTGCAAACATTACATATAAATAAAATTGTGCTGGCTATCCATCGGATACCCCCTACTGCACCACCAACTTTTGGTAGGAGCTGGTTTGTTCCGTTTCCAGCACCAGCACATACATCCCTGCAGGTATTCCTGCCAGCGCGAGTGGATACCGTTGGGTGCCCGTTTCGGTAAGCTGCCAGCTCCAGCTGTGTAGCTGCTGACCGCTGAGGGTGCTCAAGCGCAGTTGGGCCGTGCCGGTGAATTGGGCATCGTATTCCACCACCAAATCGTCGGCTACCGGGTTAGGAAACAACCTCAGGCTCGCGGGTTTTGGTGGGGCTTCGGGTTTGCTGAATACCACCCCCTTAGGATTATAGACCACCAAGCCGTTATTGGTGCCTATCCAGGTATTGCCCAAAGCATCAAACTCAATCGCCGAAACTTCATTCCCTACCATAAATGCGTCGCCTACATTAAAGGCCTGCCAACGGCCCTCGTGGTATCGGGCTATTCCGTTTAACGATCCTACCCATATGCTGCCATCTACCGGATTGCGTTTGATATGGCCAATGAAGTTGCTGCGTATGCCCATTTGCTCGCGACGGATGATTTTCACCTTCCGACCGTCCCACACCCCAATTCCGCTTTTCGATTCGTTTTGCCCGGGCAACAAGAAAGCAAACCACAATTTTCCGCCCAAACCGTTGGTCGCAAATCGGTCGGGCTCCAACAACATGGCGTTGATGTTGGCGTAGCTCAGGTCTACCGAGTCGATGGTTGTAAGCAAAGGACTAAAATTTACTCCATCGTAGGCATAGATGCCGTTATTGGCCGTGCCCAACAAACAATTGCCCGGAACACCCCAATACATGCTGTAAAAAGTAATGCTTGTATTTAGTTTTTCACAATCGCCCAAGTCGTTCAAAAGCTGCAACCGGTAGTCAAGTATCGCTAAGCCTGTATCACTACGATGCACATCAAGGTATTGTGTGCTTCTATAACAATGTTCAAGACTTTTGATTTCGTCGTTGACAATGGTTTGCATGTTAAAACTAGATGATGGATGAAAAAATCCGAAAAAAGCGGTGTCACCGGGTATTACCGAAATCATGTTGATACATGCCCACGGGCCATACGGCCATATCTTCCATTCGGTGCTATCGAATCGTGCCACCGCTCCACCCGTACGGGCACCAAACTGTTGGCAAAACACCACCCACTTACGGCCCTTTTCATCGATGGCCACATCCGTCACATAATCGAACGGAATGGGCGACATATGGCTCTGCCAAATGATCCATCGTGGTGGATTTTGGGCCGGGTCGCGGTACTGCGCTTGCAAACTTTGTGCGCTCAACAAGCCAAAAACCAAAACGATTAACAACCGATTCATGCAGGGAAGTTACAGTTTGTTTTGTTATTTGCAAACATTACATATAAATAAAATTGTGCTGACTATCAATCGGATACCCTACTGCACCACCAACTTTTGGTAGGAGCTGGTTTGGCCCGTTTCCAGCACCAGCACATACATCCCTGCGGGTATCCCTGCCAGCGAAAGTGGATACCGTTGTGTACCCGTTTCGGTAAGCTGCCAGCTCCAGTTGTGTAGCTGCTGGCCAAGTTGATTGTTATTCTGGCATATGCAGAATAAAACCGACTTTAAACACTGTTTCAATTTGTACCCTAGCATCTTGCTGTAGGTACTTTCGCAATTTGGCGATAAACACATCTAAACTGCGCCCAAAAAAATAATCGTTACTTCCCCAGATATCTATCAGCAATTTTTCTCTTTTAACAATTTGATTTCGATGCTCATAGAGACACTTCAAAATGGCGCTTTCTTTAGCAGTAATCCGTTTAATTCCACTTGTTGAAGTCAACGATAAATTTTCAAAATCGATATTAAAACTACCCATTGCAACAACAGCGATATTTATCTTATGCTCACTCAACCTTCTTTTTACTGCCTTAATTTTCCATTGTAACTCATCAAAATCAAACGGCTTTGTTATGTAGTCGTCGGCACCAATCGCATACGCAGTGAGTTTATCGATTTTTTGTCCTTTAGCAGTAATAAAAAGAATAGGGGCATGGGTATTTATTGCCCGAATAGTTTTAGCCAGACTAAAACCATCTAGTTTAGGCAGCATGACATCTAAAACGTAAAAGTCAAAATGTCTTTCCTTAATTTTCAGCAGTGCCTCTTCCCCATTTTGAATCAGAACAACATTTAAATCATCTGTTGCTAAAGCGTCGACTAATAAGGGGCCTAAACTAGGGTCGTCCTCAACAACAAGCAGATTAAGAATAGTGTTATTCATGCCCGATGGAAATGATAAAAGTTGTTCCCTTTCCCAGTTCGCTATTCACTTGAATGCTACCCTGATGACTTTTTATTACCTGATTAACATAGCTCAAGCCTAAGCCATAACCTTTTACATCATGCACATTACCTTGAGGAATTCTAAAATATTTATCGAATATCAAATCTTGGTAAGCAGTTGCAATTCCTGGGCCCGAATCCCTAATACTCATGCAAAATTTATTTTTTTCGTTGTACGTCCGAATTACCACATGGAGCTCACAATTGCTGTATTTAATGGCATTATCAATAAGGTTGTGCATAGCATGGGTGAGGTGAGTTTCATCTGCAAATAGCCAATAGTGCTCCGCATTGAGATGCAGTTCCAATTGACCTGCTTTATCTTCAATTTGCAGTTCGAAATACTTACTTGCTTTTAGAATAAGCTCGTGAACGTTCGTGCTTTTCAGCTTTATCGGTAACTGATCGCTTTCAAACAGCTGCATAGTAAGCACACGATCGACAACTTGTTTCAATTTTTCATTTTCACCCAAGATTATTGAGGTATATCGACTTATTTTATTGCCTTCATTGTCCGATAGCTCTCTCGAAATCAAATTTCCAGCAAGTGCTATATTCGTGAGCGGAGTTTTGAGTTCATGCGTCATATTACTTACTAAAGAGGCAGTTAATTTGGCTATTGCCTTTTCTCTATTGTATGCAATAAAAGTTCTCCAAAAAATAACAAGCATTAATATCAATATGGTTATTGCTATTAAAAATGGAGGACCCATCTCAGCAAGTATGTAATGTTTCTTTTGAGGAAGAATGAGCTTAAATTCTACTTCACGATTCAAATCCAGCTGGAGCGCTGTGATTACATTAGCATTGTATGCGCCTTTTGGTCGGTTTACTGGCGACGCATTTATTAATTCAAACGAATAGTCGATTTCAAACTGGTATTCCTGCATGAAATGCTTCAAGATGGAATCGATAATTGCCTTGTCTTTGAAGCCAATACTTATACGTGTGTCTAGGCCTAATTCCACAGCTGAAGCCCCTTGAATATTCTTACATAATTCTGAATTTGCTTGTACAGCTTCTTTGGTTTTGGCCAATACCCTAAGCGCTTTATCATTGAACAATGCTTCTTTGACGCGCGCAGTTTCAACAACCCAGTACAATTGAATAAGTAGTACTACTATCAAACAAATTGAAGAAAGAAGTACAAAATATATGGATCTATGCATACTCATGAATCGTTGAATTTAGTATTTAATCACAGATTCTTTTGCGCATTAACATCTCAATAACAAGTCGCTAACCACTCATTAACCAATTCATGTAAAAGGGATACCTACATTTGAATGCCAAACAAAATCAACTCCTATGTCAAAAATTTCCTTCATCTGTATTTTAGTTCTCCTCAGTTGTGCAACAATTAACGCCCAAACTACTTCATATACAGGAAGCTGGGGTATAGCATCCAATAAAAACAATGGCGTCGAAGAAAATAGCTTATCCTACGAATTGAGAGGTGATTTTAACATCCCCGTATTTCTGGCAAAAACTAAAAAAGCTACAACCATAGAAAACCTACTCGATGACTATCCATCGAAATGGATCGAGCACTACCACAGTATCGAAATAGCAGTGACCACTCCTAACGGCACCCGGAAAGCTGTGGGAACATCGCCTCAATTGAATTTAAAACAAAAAGAACTTTTGCAAGAGCTGGCAATTGGTGATAAAATTCATGTTCTAGTGCAATACAGCGCCAAAAATGCATCGACCAATGAGCAAGAAAAAGGCAAGCTGGAAACAACCTTAACCTTAGTTCCCGAGAATTCAGCTTCTTACATAGGCGGTAAAGCGAAATGGCACTCCTATTTTGCCACTAAATTTGATAAACTAATCGGTCAAGATGCTATAAGTACCGCAACTATACGCTTTACCGTAAATACACGCGGTGAGATAGAAAATGTGGTCTTGGTGTCGAGCAGTGGATTATCGAGCATCGACAAAAATTTACTCGAAGCAGTTAAACTAATGCCCCGTTGGCAAGCAGCTCAAAACAACCGAGGCGAATCGGTAAGTCAAAATTTCTTGTTAATCGTGCAGCGAGGCGGCTGCTAAGTTGCTTTTATGAATTGTAAACTTGCAAGTCGCCGAACTTGTTCGCAAAACGACGCACTGGATGTGTAAGTCCATTTCGGTTGGAATCTTAGCCAAGTTTTAACGGAACGCAATCTGCATAAACCCGGAGACAAGGCCACTCCAAGGTAATCTATGTTCTTCCGTTGAGCACGCTTTTTTTAAGTAAAAACGCTTGAGCTTATTTGTCGAAACAATAATGCAGGCGCGAATAGCGAGTCCTTATCCGCATGGATGGTAATTTCATATTTTGCAGCATGAAAACCCTACTTCTGTTCTTGCTCCCCCTTTGTGTAATTGCGCAGCCCAAACCCGACAGCACCAAAAGCAAAAAAGGCTGGGATGTAAATAACGCCCCCGAAACCAGCGGCTATAAAACCGTTGAGTTCACCACCAACGAAGGCAGCTGGATGAATCTTGACGTGAGTCCCGACGGCCAAACCGTAGTTTTTGATTTACTCGGCGATATTTACCGCATGCCCATCACCGGCGGTAAGGCTACCCCAGTCCGAACCGGCAGTGCCTGGGAAATCCAGCCCCGCTTTAGCCCCGACGGCCGCAAGATCAGCTTCACCAGCGATGCTGGCGGTGGCGATAACCTTTGGGTGATGCAAGCCGATGGCAGCAATCCCCGCCAGGTGACCAAGGAAGACTTCCGGCTCCTCAACAATGCCGTTTGGACCGCCGATGGCGAGTACCTCATTGCCCGCAAACATTTCACCTCCTCGCGTTCGTTGGGCGCCGGCGAATTGTGGATGTACCACCACAGCGGCGGTAGTGGCGTACAGCTCACCAAACGTAAAAACGACCAACAAGACGTGAACGAGCCCAGTACCAGCCGCGATGGCCGCTACCTCTACTACAGCGAGGACGTATATCCAGGAGGTTATTTTCAATACAACAAAGACCCCAATAGCCAGATTTATGTCGTCAAGAGGTACGACTTCAGCGATGGCAGCACCAAAACCATCACGGGAGGTCCCGGCGGTGCCGCCCGTCCCCAGATTTCGCCCGACGGCAAGCTACTTGCCTTTGTGAAGCGGGTGCGCACCAAAACCGTCTTGTACTTGCATGAGCTCAGCAGCGGCGAAGAGTGGCCGGTATTCGACGGCCTCAACAAAGACCAGCAGGAAGCCTGGGCCATCTTTGGCGTTTATCCCAACTATTGCTGGATGCCCAACGGGAAACAGTTGTTGCTTTGGTACGGCGGCAAAATCAACCTGCTCGACATCACCACCGGCAGCAGCACCCCCATACCCTTCGAAGCCGAGATGACCCTCAAAATACAACATGCCCTCCGCTTCAAGCAAGATGCCGCCCCCGACCGCTTCACCGCCAAGGTTATCCGACAGGCCGTGACCAGTCCCGACCAAAAAACGCTTGTATTCAGCGCCCTCGGCTACCTGTGGAAGAAATCGCTACCCAACGGTACGCCCACACGTTTGAGCAGCGGTACCGACTTTGAGTTCGACCCGGCGTTTTCGCCCGACGGCAAAAGTATCGCCTTTGTGAGCTGGAGTGATAGCGGCATGGCCACCCTTTGCCGCATACCCGCTGCCGGCGGCAAGGTACAACGTTTGAGCACGCAGCGGGGCATTTACCGGAGTCCGGCTTGGTCGCCCGACGGCAAACAGCTGGTTTTCGAAAAAGAAGCAGGCAATAGCGAGCAGGGGCTCACCCACAGCACCGAGCCCGGCATTTACCGCATGGTGGCCACCGGTGGAGAGCCAGTGCTGCTCGGCGAGAGCGGTAGCTACCCGGTTTTCGACCGCACGGGCAAACGTATCTTTTACCAAACCGGCGGCGCATATTTTGGCAATATCACCAAGAAGTTGATGAGCATGGACCTCAACGGCAAGGACGTGCGCACCCATGTGCAGAGCAAATACGCCAACAGGCTGGTGGTGAGTCCCGATAACCGCTGGGTAGCCTTCACGCAGCTGCAGCAAGCTTATGTTGCCGCCTTGCCCCCCAGCGGGCAAACGGTAGAGCTCGACCCGAACAGCAGCAGCTACCCCGTGGCGCGGCTCTCGCGCGATGCCGGCATCAATCTGCACTGGACCGCCGACAGCAAGCGCGTATGTTGGACCCTTGGCGAGCAGTATTTCAGCAACGAGCTGCGCAACCGTTTTGCCTTTGTGGCCGGCGCCCCCGACAGTCTGCCACCCATCGATACCACAGGCATTGCCATCGGTTTGGAGCTTCCCACCGACAAGCCCACAGGCCGTATTGCCTTGATCGGCGGGCGCATCATCACCATGCGTGGCGAGGAGGTGATCGAAAACGGCATCCTCTTGCTGCATGGCAACCGCATCGAAGCCGTGGGCGACAGCACCACTCCGATCCCGGCCGGCACCCGCAAGGTAGATGTGCAGGGCAAGACGCTAATGCCAGGCCTCATCGACGTACACGCACACATTGGCGCCTTCCGCGATGGCCTCTCGATGCAGCAGCACTGGCCCTTTTATGCCAATTTGGCCTACGGCGTTACTACGGCCCACGACCCTTCGGCCCATACCGAAACCGTTTTCGCCCTCAGCGAGCTACAAAAGAGTGGCCATACCGTAGGACCGCGTTTATTTTCGACTGGCTTTATCTTGTATGGCGCCGATACCGATGTAAAAGCCGACATCAAAACCCTCGACGACGCCCGTGCCGCCATACGACGTACCAAGGCCTTTGGCGCTTTTTCGGTGAAAAGCTACAACCAACCCCGGCGCGAGCAGCGGCAGATGGTGATTGCGGCCGCCTACGAAAACCAGATGATGGTAGTGCCCGAAGGTGGCAGCACCTTTTACCACAACATGACCATGCTGCTCGACGGCCACAGCGGCATTGAGCACAACATCCCAGTAGCGCCCGTGTACAACGACGTGCTTACCCTATGGAAAAACAGCCAAACAGGCTATACCCCTACCTTGATTGTGAACTACGGCGGACTCAACAGCGAATACTACTGGTACCAAAAAACAGAAGTATGGAAAGAGGAGAAGCTGCTCAAGTTCACCCCACGTGCCATCATCGACAGCCGCTCGCGCCACCGCACCATGGCACCCGACGAAGAGTATGAAAATGGACACATTTTGGTGAGCCAAACGTGCAGCACCTTGGCCGCCCAAGGGGTGAAGGTGAATTTAGGTGCACACGGTCAGCTGCAAGGTTTGGGCGCCCATTGGGAGTTGTGGAGCCTGCAGCAGGGCGGCATCACCCCGCACCAGGCCCTGCGAATGGCTACCCTCAACGGCGCACACTACCTTGGACTCGACCACCAGCTTGGTTCCCTCGAAGTAGGTAAGCTGGCCGATGTGTTGGTGCTCGACCGCAACCCCCTCGAGGATATCCGCAACAGCAACAGCCTTCGGTATGTGCTCATCAACGGCAGGATGTACGATACCGAAACCATGAACGAGCTGGTGAGCCGCGAGAAAGCCCGAGGCAAGTTTTACTGGGAAAGTCCTCGCTACAATGCCGCCTTCCCCTGGCACGAGGATACCGAAAGTTTCATGCATCACGGCTGCAGCTGTACGGCCCGCCACTAGTGCGTAGAGGCAGCAAAAGCTGAAATTACCGCAATTTGGAACCGAAAAGCGGTACAATGCAGTTGAAAGAGGTAGGCCATTTGCGCCTACCTTTGTTGTATGCCCGTACTTACCACCACCCTGCCGGTTAACGGCATGAGCTGCGCCAGCTGCGCTGTAAGCGTTGAATCTATTGCCAAAACGCTGCCCGGTATCCGTCAGGCTACCGTTAACCTGGCCACCAATACTGTGCAGTTGGCGTACGACCAACCTTCGGTGCTCGAGCAGCTGCAAAAGAACCTTGCTGCCATCGGCTATGAGCTCCAGCTCGAGGCCGACGATGCTTTGGCCGCTGCCGAAGAAGCACAACATAAAAAGTACCGCTACCTGAAACGACAACTGCTTGGAGCCAGCTTGCTTACGGCCCCCGTGGTGGTTTTGGGCATGTTTTATATGGACCTGCCCGGCACCAACCTCTATCAGTGGCTGCTCAGCACGCCCGTGTTGTTTTGGTTTGGACGTCAATTTTTTCGCAACGCCTGGGCACAGCTCAAGCACCGCAAAGCCAATATGGATACCTTGGTTGCCCTGAGCACATCCATAGCCTGGGGCTTCAGCACCTTCAATACCTTATTTCCTGAATACTGGCACCAACGCGGTCTGCATCCACATGTGTATTTCGAGTCGGCCGCAGTCATCATCACCTTCATCCTCTTAGGGCGCGTACTCGAAGAGCGAGCCAAAAGCAGCACGGCCTCGGCCCTGCGCAAGCTCATGGGCATGCAGCCTCAGACGGTGCTACTCCTGCGCGGCCAACATACCGAAGCGGTTGCCCTGAGCGCTGTACAGCCCGGCGATCGGCTGCTGGTGCGTGCTGGTGACCAAATACCCGTCGACGGGGTATTGGCAGCCGGTAGCGGCTTTGTCGATGAAGCCTTACTTAGTGGCGAGCCCTTGCCCGTAGCCAAAGTACCCGGCGACCGGCTGTATGCCGGCACCCTAAACCGCGACGGAAGGCTCGAGCTTGAAGCTACGGGCGTAGGCCGCGATACGCTATTGGCACGCATCGTAGCGCGTGTGCAGCAAGCGCAAGGCAGCAAAGCACCTGTGCAGGCGCTCGTCGACCGTATTGCTGCCGTTTTTGTGCCCGTGGTGCTGGGTATTGCCATGCTAACCTTTGGCTTGTGGTACTTTTTAGGCGGTGCCGATGCCTTTTCACAGGCACTTCTCGCCGCCATCACCGTGCTAGTCATTGCCTGCCCCTGTGCCTTGGGCTTG
Source organism: Chitinophaga pinensis (assembly GCA_943369355.1). Classification (GTDB taxonomy): domain Bacteria; phylum Bacteroidota; class Bacteroidia; order UBA7662; family UBA7662; genus UBA7662. The sequence goes on from CALRMX020000005.1 coordinate 148,511, forward strand.
GCCACACCCACCGCCATCATGGTAGGTATGGGCAAAGGTGCCGCGCAGGGCATCCTCATCCGCGATGCCTCGAGCCTCGAGAAGAGCCAACAAATTACGCAGCTGGTACTCGATAAAACCGGCACACTCACCACCGGCAAACCGGTGGTAGATGCGCTGGTATGGCAAAAGGCAGGCTTAGAGCAAAAGGGCGCCTGGGAAGCCATTTGGATGGCCCTCGAAGCGGCCAGCGACCACCCCCTCGCCGAAAGTATCGGCAAAAGGCTGGCTGCCGATGGCGTGCAGGCCATCGCCCTCGATCAAGTAAAAACCCATCCCGGCAAGGGTGTGAGCGGTAGCTTTGCCAATCACCGTTGGTTGGCAGGCAGCGACCGCTGGCTGCAGGAAGAGCAAATACCCATCTCCGCCGAGCTCGAAACGCAGGCCGCACAAGCACGTGCCGAAGGCGCCAGTTTGGTATGGCTGGCCCACGAGCAGCAAGCCGTAGCCTTTGCCCTGCTCCGCGACGAGCTCAAACCCGAGGCGGTGGCCAGCTTGCGGCGACTCGAAGCGCGCGGCATAAGCATACACCTGCTCACCGGCGACCATCCCGCAGCAGCGCAGTTTATGGCAGCTCGGGCCGGTATAAAACAACTACTCGCTGCGGCCAGCCCAGCACAAAAGGGCGACTACATCGCTGAACTGCAAGCACAGGGCAACTGTGTGGCCATGGTTGGCGACGGCATCAACGACAGCGAGGCCCTCGCCCGTGCCGACCTCAGCATTGCCATGGGCAACGGCTCCGACGTGGCCATCGACGTGGCCGACATGACCTTGCTGCACAACGACCTTAGCCGCATCGAAACAGCACTGAACCTCTCGGCCGCAACGGTAAAAACCATCCGGCAGAACTTGTTTTGGGCATTTATTTACAACCTTATTGGCATACCACTCGCCGCAGGAATACTGTATCCGGTGAACGGTTTTTTGCTCGATCCCATGCTTGCCGCCGCTGCCATGGCACTCAGTTCGGTGAGCGTGGTGAGCAACAGCCTCCTACTCAATTACCGCAAAATCAACTAACTTTCGCCCATGAACGCACTTCGTTTTAAATCGACCATCAAATGCACGGGCTGCATCAATACCGTTCGTCCCGAACTCGATAACCTCAAAGGCCTCAAACACTGGGAAGTTGACCTCACCCATCCCGACCGCATATTGACCGTAGAAGCCGAAGGTTTGCAGCCCCAACAAGTGGTAGAAAGTCTGCAAGCAGTGGGCTACAAAGCCGAGCTGCTCGAAGATTAAACTCCCCATGCTATTGGGCAATACGCCCCTTGTTTTTTCACCAAGCTCGCAACAGCCGTGTTGTGTTGGTACTCTGGCATTAATGCTTCCGAAACCCTACTCCCCCAAGCGGATGTTTTCGTCGCCGGGCAGGTAGGGCAGGTAGGTGATGATGAGCTGAAACATTTCGTCGGTGGTGCGCATATTGCCTTCGGGTTCGCGCACAGTTTGTGGCGGATCAAACGGATTGTTGGGGTTGTTTCGGGTATTGTCGAACACCCCTTCTACGTAAACCGTACTGCCCGCCGGCAGCTTCACCATGGTTGGAAACGTATAGTTGTACTGCCAGCGAAAGTCCCACTTGGGGATACGTACCAGTCGTATGGTATCGCCTTGAGGGGTGAGCGCATACGCCAAAAACGACTTACCCAACAGATGCATATGCGGATTGAGTGTCAACAAGCTGATGTCTTCTTGCACCGTTGCCCGTGTACGGAAGGTCATGACCGTATCGGGCGGAATAATGAGTGGCGGCACAATTTCCGAAATGCCCAAGGTGCCTAGCTGAATTTCCATGGTTGGACGTTCGGGGGGCGTTTTGGTGAAGAATAAGTTGAGCGAAGCCGCATCTTCGGTATCGATGGGCGAAGGGGCATAGTGGATGTCGCGGAGCAAGAAAACGCCTTTACGGGCAATGGGCCAGCCGCCAATTCCCTTGGGGTAAACCACGGGCTGCATGCCGGGCAAATAGTTCATTACGCTGGTGGTAAGCGGTGGGAAGCTACCGTCGTCGTTGGCCAAATCAAGCTGCTTATACCCCTCCACATAGCCCACACGGTCGGGGTCGATATGCCGGCCGCCACCAAAAACGCTCTTCTTTTTTCCTTCGTCGTAATTGATGAGGTGGCCATTCATGTGGTGCACCAGCTTGCGGTGGCCCGGCACATACTCTACTGCTTTGAGGTAGGTGGCTTCGGGCAGCTCAAAGGGTATTTTTACAATCCAAAAATGCTCACGGTTGTTGCCAGGGATTTGTACAGGCCGATCGATGTGCACTACGGCGTCGGGTGTGCCCAACATCGAACCCTCGGGATAAACGGGTGGCTGCGGAGCAAGGGTACTATCCCCCAAGGGCGCTTTTTGGTCGGCCCAGCGCTTGAAAAGCGCAATTTCATCGTCGGTAAGGTGCCGCTGCCCGACAAACGTTCGGTAGCTCACATCGGCAGGCCACGGGGGCATGAAGCGGCTTTCGGTTACCGCTGCCAGTAGCTGTGCGCGTCGGCTGGCCTCGGCATAGGTCATGAGCGAAAACGGACCGGCATGCCCCGGACGATGGCATGGGGTACATTCGCGGAAAACAATCGGAGCGATGTGTTCACTCCAAGTCACCGTCTCTTTTGAATTGCTCTGGCAGGCGCATACCGCTGTGAGCCAGCTCAGCGCGGCAATTCGATAAAGCAGCCTACCGCCTCGGTACGTTTTGGATGTATCCATCTTCCTGCAAAATACGCTTCAATTGCGTTATCGAGATAGTGTTCGGTAGCCTTGCGGCGTTTTTGACCCAAACGAATGGCCCAATTGTCGATGGCACCTTGATACACCACCTTTTGGCCGCGTAACACCACCACCTCGGGGGTAATTCGCGCGTCCAAGCGACGGGTGAGTGCCCAACTGGTATCGCGGTATACGGGGGCTTCCAAACGATAGCGACTGCGAAAATCGAGTACCTTATCGCGGCTGTCGTAATCGCCGGGAATCACCACCACCACCTGCAGGCTGTCGCCCGACTGCTCGTGCCAGCGGTTTACCACGGCGGTATAATTTTCACTCAGGGGACACTCCGGGCCCATAAAAAATACCAACCGCAGCCGATCGACGGCCAAGCTGTCGAAATAAACGCGGCTGCCGTCGAGGCTTTGCAGTGCTGTGCGCTCGGGTGTGCTGCAAGCTCCTAGCAGCAGTAAAAGCAGCCAGGGCAAGCGCCGGGCGTTAGTCGCGGCCTTTGAGGTAGTCGCGTAAGCCACGTTCGGCCAAATCCTGGGCATCGTCGAGGACTTTATCGCGTAGTTTTTCTTTGAATTCACGTATGCGCTGCATCACCACGGCATCGTGTGTGGCCACAATTTGTGCAGCCAAAATGCCGGCATTGCGGGCATTTCCGAGAGCCACCGTGGCCACAGGCACACCAGCAGGCATCTGCAAAATAGACAACACCGAGTCCCAACCGTCGATGCTGTTGCTCGACTTGATGGGTACGCCTATCACCGGCAGCGGCGTGAGTGAAGCCACCATGCCCGGCAGATGCGCAGCGCCACCGGCACCGGCAATAATCACCTCGAGCTGCCTACCCGCGGCTTTGGTGGCGTAGTCGAACATACGCTCAGGGGTTCGGTGGGCCGAAACGATGGTGATTTCGTACTTCACCCCCAGTTCGTCGAGAACGAGGGCGGCTTCCTGCATCACTGGCAGGTCGCTGCTGCTGCCCATGATGATGCCTACACGGATGTCGGTCATATGCTGATTACGTTTAAAGTTTTACTTACTCGATCGGCCAGCTCCCGGGCTTCGTGCAGCTCGTGCCGTACCACGGTTACATGGCCCATCTTCCGGAATGGACGCGTTTCGGTTTTGCCGTATACATGTAAATACACGCCTGGCAGGGCCAATATTTCGGCGGCTCCCTCGTACTTCACCTTGCCCTGGTAGCCTTCGGCGCCTACCAGATTCACCATCACGGCGGGGCACTTTAGCGAAGGATCGCCGAGTGGTAGGTTGAGGATACCACGCAGATGCTGCTCGTACTGCGAGCTAAAACAGGCCTCAATTGTGAAATGGCCGCTGTTGTGCGGACGGGGCGCTACCTCGTTCACCAACAATTCGCCCTGCGGGGTCACAAAAAATTCAACGGCGAGGAGTCCGCAGATGCCTAGCTGCTCGATGAGCTGTGCGGCTACTGCTTCGGCGCTATCGAGTAACGCCTGTGGCAGCGCGGCGGGACAAACCACCTGCTCTACCAAATTGGCTACTGGGTGAAATACCATCTCGCAGGCCGGAAAGCAGCGTATTTCGCCGTCTTGGTTGCGTGCGGCCACTACGGCGAGCTCGCGGTGGATGTTTACCAACTCCTCGGTGAGGCAGGGCGTATCGGGTAGGCCTATCAGGTCGGCAGTGGTACGCAAGATGCGCACGCCCTTGCCGTCGTAGCCGAAGCGGCGCGATTTCCACACCACGGGCAACGATTGCGTTCGGTCGGTAATGGCGGCTTCGAGCTCGGAGAGGCCGTTATACAATCGGTAGGCCGACGAGGCTATACCGTGCTGGGCATAGAAAGCCTTTTGCAGGCCTTTGTCTTGGATCAACTCCAGCGCGTCGGGGTCGGGATGTACCTGTACGCCTCGCCTTTTCAGTTCGCGCATGGCCTCGGTATTCACATGTTCAATTTCGATGGTGAGCACGTCGCAGTCGGCACCAAAGGCCAATACGGTATCGTAATCGAGTAGGCTGCCCGTCTCGAAACGATTGCTGGCGAGACGGCAGGGCGCATCGGCTGCGGGGTCGAGCACCTTGGTGGCGATGTCCATCTTGCGGGTATCGTAGAGCAACATCTTGCCGAGCTGCCCACCGCCCAGTATGCCCAAGGTAAAATCGGAAGAAAAAAGAGGCTTCACGGCGACAAAGATAGCCAATCGATAGCAGAAGCGCAGGGTTTCGGCTGAGTTGGTTTTCGGAAAGTGTTGAGAAATTAGCTTGCTGTTGTTAACGAAATAAAAATTCTTTCAAAAAATTTAACAAGAATGAAACTATGGAAACTATTGATTGGTTAAAAGTTTCCATAGTTTTGCCACCGAATTCAAAAAATGGAGCTAGAGAACCAGATAATCAACAAAACGCGTGAGCTGTTTTTTCGCTACGGCATCAAAAGCATCACGATGGACGACATTGCCAACCACCTCGGCATGTCGAAAAAAACCATCTATGCTGCCTTCCCCGATAAAAAAGCATTGCTAGAGCGTATGGTGCAGGATTATCTCGACTTCCACAAACACGACACCCAATGTCAGTTTGAGGACTCGGCCAATGCCATCGAGTACATCCTGCGTGCCTCGAGCATGGGTGTAGCCTTTGTGGAAACCATCAACCCTGCATTTTTATACGATATGCAGAAATATTACGGCGATTTGTGGCAACGCTTTGAGGAATACCGCCACAAAGAAATCCGTACCGACGTATACAACACCTTCTCACGGGGCATCACCGAAGGACTGTTTCGCGAAGATCTCGACATCGACATTGTGGTGAGCATGCACATGCAGCATATCGACATGTTGATAGAGCCCACCCATTTAAAAGGCATTCAAAAATCGATGCGCGAAGTGATGCGCACCATGATACTCACCTTCCTCAACGGCATTTGTACCCCCAAAGGCATCAAGGTTGCCCAGAAATTTTTAGAGAAACATGACCCATTTCAACCCAAATAATTTTTTATTCATGTCTGCCCGACAACATCCGCTCCGGAGTATTGCCGCGCTTCTGCTTTTGCTGTTGAGCACAGCAACGGCCCAGGGGCAAAGCAGCTTCACCGTCGACGAGGCCGTTAAGTATGCACTCTCCAACAGTGTCACTACCAAAAATGCCGAGCTCGACGAAAAGATCGCCCGCGAACGCGTTCGCGAGATTACGTCCATCGGCTTCCCGAAAATCAATGGAAGCCTGTCTCTCAGCAACAATTACATCATTCAAAAAGTCATCATCCCCGACGGCGCCATCTTCGGCGGACCTCCCGGCCAGCCCATCGCCGTTGAGTTCCAGCCTCAATATGGCGGTCAGGCGGTGCTGAGCGTTAACCAGCTCATCTTCGATGGTTCGTACATCGTGGGTTTGCAGGCCGCACGCACCTACAAGGAGTTGGCTTACCGCGCCAGCGACATCAGCCGTGTACAGGTAATTGAAAATGTAAAAAAGGCCTATTACAGTGTATTGGTGAACCGTGAACGCGTATCGCTACTCGATGCAAACGTCAGCCGCATCGACAGCACTCTCAACGAGATGCGTTCGATGTACAAAAATGGATTGGTTGAGAAGCTCGACCTTGACCGTTTGAATGTACAACGGAACAATCTGGTGAACGAACGCGACAAAATTGTTCGTTTCACCGAGCTATCGATAGCCCTGCTGAAATTCCAGATGAACTACCCCGCCAATCAGGACATTCAGCTTACCAGCAAAATTGCCGATGCCATGGTAACCAGCGAACTTTTGAATACTACCCCCGCCGATCCGTTCAAGAGGCCGGAGTTCAAATTGCTGCAAACCCAACGAGAAGCCGCCAAACTCGAACTCAAAAATGTGCGGGCGGGTTATCTCCCGAGCATAGGAGCACAGCTTACCCGAGGTGCTCTAGCCGGTGCCAATCAATTTAACCAGGTAAGCGACCCCAACGGCAGTTGGTTTGCCTTCGGCGCCATCGGCTTGAGCATCAATATGCCCATTTTCGACAGCTTCGACAAACGTTTCCGCGCCCAGCAGAAAAAGCTGAGCCTGATGAAAATCGACAACAGCATAGCCGAGTTTCGCACAGCAGTGGCACTGCAAAGTAGTCAAGCGGAAATCAGCTTGCGCAACGCTTACCAAAGTGTAGAAATACAAAAACAAAATCTTGCGCTCAGCGAAGAAGTCTTGCGGGTGAGCCGCATCAAATACCAAGAAGGTGTAGGTTCTAATCTCGAAGTAGTGAGTGCCGAAGCAGGTTACCGCGAAGCGCAAAGTAGCTACTATTCGGCCGTTTACGACCTCATCGTCGCCAAAATAGAATTGGAGAAAGCCAAAGGCGAGCTCCTGAAATAATCCACCCCACAAAAAAGTATCACAACCATATGAAATTCCGTCTTTTAGCAGCCGTAATCCTCGTGAGTTTGGCTTACGCCTGCAACTCGTCGAAATCCGACGACCCGAAAACACGACTTGAAGAACTTCGCAAGCAGCAAGCAGCGCTGACCACCGAAATCAAAAAGTTAGAAGCCGAGCTCGAAGCTTCAGGCGACATCAAAGTGGCCAGCAAAACCGTGGCTTTGACGACACTTGCTCCCACCGAGTTCAAAACCTATATCGATGTACAAGGCCGTGTTGACGCCCGCGAAAATGTGGACGTATCGGCCGAATCGATGGGTGTTGTACGCAGCATCTTGGTTCGCAGTGGCGATCAGGTAAAGAAAGACCAAGTACTTGCTGAGCTAGATCAAAAACTCATTAAAAAATCAATTGATCAAGTTAAGACCCAACTTAACCTTGCTACAACTTTATTCAATAAACAAGAATCGTTGTGGAAACAGAAAATTGGCAGTGAGGTGCAATATCTCAGTGCAAAGGCTCAAAAAGAGAGTCTGGAGCAAAATCTTGCTGCACTCAACGAGCAACTCAATATGAGCCGCGTGAAGTCGCCCATCGACGGTGTTGTGGATGAGGTGAATTTGAAGATTGGCCAAGCCGTTCAGCCTGGTATTCCATTGGTTCGTGTAATCAACTACAACGACTTGCGCGTGATAGCCGACCTCGCCGAAAGCAATATTGCCAAGGTGAAAAGTGGCGATAAGGTGAAGGTCCTTTTTAAAGACCTCAACAAAGAAATTGATGCTACGGTGAGTTATGCCGCCAAGGCCATCAACCCCATGACCCGTACTTTCCGTGTAGAAGTGAAAATTACCGCCAACCAGCGCGACTACTACCCCAACATGATTTCGCAGCTACGCATCAACGACTACACCAATCCTTCGGCATTGATTATCCCGATTAACCTGGTGCAGAAGTCGGAAATGGGCGACTTTGTATTTGTAGCCGTGAAAAATGGCAAGAAGTACACCGCCGAAAAACGCACCATCACCACGGGCCGCACCTACGGAGCCAATACCGAGGTAGTGAGCGGCCTCCAAGCCGGCGATCAGGTGATCTCTACGGGATACAACGACCTGAACGAAGGCCAGATCATCAGTTTCTGAACCTTTTAAGACCTACGCCTCATGAGCGAATTTAAATTCAAAGAGTTCAAGCCTACCAGCTGGGCGATCGACAACAAGGTGGCCATCTTCATCTTGTCGATCATCATCACCCTGGCCGGCTTGCAGGTATACAATACCATCCCCAAGGAGCAATTCCCCGAAATTGTTATTCCTACCATCTATGTGAGCACGGTTTATCCCGGCACATCGCCCGCCGACATGGAAAACCTGGTGACCAAACCCATCGAGAAGGAAATCAAGGCCATCTCGGGTATCAAAAAGCTTACTTCTAATTCCCTGCAAGACTTCTCGAACGTAATTGTGGAGTTTGGCACTGAGGTAGACGTTACCGAAGCCAAGCAGAAGGTGAAAGACGCGGTTGATAAGGCCCGTTCCGAGCTGCCCACCGATTTGCCGCAGGAGCCTGTGGTGCTAGAAGTGGACTTGTCGGAGATTCCGATCATGTACGTGAACATCTCGGGTAATTTCGACCTAGCCCGTTTGAAGCTATATGCCGACAACATCAAAGACCGCATCGAAGGGATCAAAAGCATCAACCGGGTAGACTTGGTGGGTGCCATGGAGCGCGAAGTGCAGGTAGATGTGGACATGTACCGCATTCAGGCCGCGCAGATTACCATGGACGACATCGAGCGTACCATCAAGTTCGAAAACATGACCATTTCGGGGGGTAATGTGAATACCGGCCCCATGAAACGCGCCATCCGTGTGGTGGGCGAATTTTCGAAAGTGCAAGAGCTGGACAATATCGTGGTAACGGGCATGTCGGGTAGCACGGTTTACCTGAAAGATGTGGCCACCATCCGCGATGGCTTCAAAGAAAAAGAGTCGTACGCCCGTTTGAACGGCGAAAATGTGATCACTTTGAACGTAATCAAACGTTCGGGCGAAAACCTCATCGCTACCGCCGACGAGATACGTGCGTTGATTGATGTAGAGAAGGCCAAATTGCCCAAAGACCTAAAGGTGACCATAACCGGCGACCAGAGCGTATTTACACGCACCACGGTACACGACTTGGTGAACACCATCATCATCGGTTTTATCTTGGTAACGCTCACGCTCATGTTCTTCATGGGTACTACTAACGCCATGTTCGTGGGACTGTCGGTTCCGCTTTCGAGCTTCCTGGCCTTCTTGTTTATGCCGGGTATCGACTTCACCTTGAACATGATTGTACTCTTCTCGCTGCTCATGGCGCTGGGTGTGGTGGTCGACGACGCCATTGTGGTGATCGAAAACACCCACCGTATTTTCGCCAACGGCCGTAAAAACATTGTTCGCGCTGCAAAAGAAGCGGCCGGTGAGGTGTTCCTGCCCGTAATGGCCGGTACCTTAACTACGGTGGCTCCTTTCCTTCCGCTGGCCTTCTGGGGTGGTGTAGTAGGTAAGTTCATGTTCTTCCTGCCCATCACGCTCATCCTCACACTGATGGCATCGTTGTTGGTGGCCTACATCATCAACCCGGTATTTGCCGTGCAGTTCATGAAGCCTGAGTTCCACAAGGAAGACGACTTCGCGAAAAAAACCAAAAAACGCAGCCTGCAAATTGCCTCCTTGGGCTTCATCTCAGTAGCCGTTATCTTTTACTTGTCGGGCAATGTAGGCATGGGCAACTTCCTCGTATTTGTGGTAGGCCTGTTGTGGCTGAACCGCTACGTGCTCACCCCAGCCATTCATAAGTTCCAAGACAAGCAGTGGCCAGTAGCCCAAAACGCCTACGAACGTTTGTTACGTTGGGCCATTGGCGGCAGACGTCCTGTATACATCATGGGCGGTATGGTTGCCTTGTTGTTTGGCACCATCGTGGCCACCATCATGGCTGCCAGCAGCGGACGACTCAAAGTAGAGTTCTTCCCGAACGGCGATCCGAATTTTGTGTACACCTACATCAACCTGCCCGTAGGTACCGACCAAGCCGCAACCGACTCGGTAACGCGTATTGTAGAAGAGCGGGTAACCAAGGCCGTGGGTAAAAACAACCCGATCGTAGAGTCGATCATCGCCAATGTGGCCATAGGTGCCGGCGATCCGATGGCAGGCGACCGTGCTGCCTCGCCCAACAAAGGCAAGGTAACTGTGGCCTTCGTAGAATTTGCCAAACGCGATGGCGAATCTACCGCGCCGTACATCGACAAAGTGCGTGAAGCCGTTAAAGGCTTGCCGGGCGTTGAGATTACGGTCGACAAAGAGCAAAACGGACCACCCACGGGTAAGCCCATCAACATCGAAATCAGCGGCGACGACTTTGCCGTATTGGGCGAAGTATCGAACCAGCTGAAGCGTTATCTCGACTCGCTGCAAATTGCCGGTATCGAAGAGCTGAAGAGCGACCTCGAGGCCAGCAAGCCCGAGTTGGTGATTAGCGTCGACCGCGAGCGGGCACAGCGCGAAGGCATCAGCACCGCACAAATAGGCTCAGAGATCCGTGCCGCAGTATTCGGCAAAGAGGTGAGCAAATTCCGCGATGCCAACGACGAAATTCCCATCCAGCTACGTTATGCCGAGGCACAACGTTCGGATGTAGAGAAGCTCATCAACCTGCGCATCACCTTCCGCGACATGAACGCAGGAGGCGCCATCCGCCAGATTCCGCTTTCGTCGGTAGCTAAAATCGAGTACACCAACTCGTACGGCAGCATCAAGCGCAAAAACCAGAAGCGTGTGGTGACCATCAGCTCGAACGTATTGAGTGGCTTCACGGCCAACGAAGTGGTGTTTAACATCAACAAAGCGCTGGTAGATTTCGATGCCCCTGAAGGTTACACCATCGCCATGACCGGTGAGCAGGAAGAGCAAGCCGAAACCGGCGCCTTCTTGAGCAACGCCATGCTCATCTCCATAGGTCTTATCTTCATGATACTCGTGCTTCAGTTCAACTCCATCAATAAAACCCTCATTATCCTCAGCGAAATCGTCTTCTCGATCATTGGCGTATTGCTGGGCTTCATCATCACAGGCATGCCTATCTCCATTGTGATGACCGGTATTGGTGTGGTTGCTTTGGCCGGTATCGTGGTGAAAAACGGTATCCTCATTGTTGAATACATCGATGTGATGCTCGAAAAACCAGGCATTTCACTTAAGGAAGCCATTATTCAAGCCGGTAAAATCAGGATGACCCCGGTGATGTTGACTGCCTTCTCGACCATCCTGGGCTTGATTCCGTTGGCGGTAGGCTTGAATATCGATTTCGGCACCCTCTTCACCGAGTTGAATCCGCACATCTTCTTCGGTGGCGAAAGTGTAGCCTTTTTCGGGCCATTGAGCTGGACCATCATTTTTGGTCTTACCTTTGCCACCTTCCTCACCTTGGTGCTGGTACCGCTCTTGTATTACATGAGCTACCGCAATCAAATTAGAAGAAAATTCATCTTGCGGAAACTAAAACGGTTAGCTTATCGTTAATACTCAAAATCTGCATAAGACATCCCGGTTTTAAACCGGTAGTTTTTCATAGGTTTAGTTTGGTTGACCCGGGCGTTGTGAAACGTCCGGGTTGTTTTTTACGTACCAGCACGTAGTAGGGCCTACCCCAGTTATGGTATTTTTCATCAACTTTTGGTTAAACGCTTCATTTTAGGGGAGTTAAGCCTACTTTTGCATCGAAAACTAAAACGTGAAACCGCTCCTTCGCCTCCTGCTTCTTTTGGCACTCGTGCAGAGTATGTCGGCATGCACCCGCGTACGTTGCGTGCAGGGTGGCGGCATACGCGAAAGCCAGGAGCGTAGCCTTGTAGGCTTTACCGGTATTCAGTTGCAGTTTGAAGGCAATGTAAACGTGAGCCAAGGCAACCGCTTCGAGGTGTTGGTAATTGCTCCGCCGCACATCCAGGCACTTATCCAAACCCGCATTGTCGATGACCAACTGGTGCTCAGTAGCGAACGCTGCCTGAGCGATGCCATCAAGGATGTAGATATCTTCGTCACCTTGCCGCGACTCACCAATCTCACCGTACGGGGCGATGGTCAAATCAACGGCTTGAATAAATTCACCGCCACTGATCTCGACGTTCAGATTGTGGGTGCAGGCAAAATCAAGCTGCTTGCCGAGTTGGCTTCGGTAGAAATTAAGATGAACGGTTCGGGGCTCGTGAATTTATCGGGCAAAGCCGAAAGCAATTATGTAGAAGTAAAAGGTGCAGGCAAACTGCAGCTGTTTGAGCTGAACAGCGACTTCACGTATATCGATCTCGACGGTCCGGCCAGCATAGAAGTATATACCCGCAACAATTTAAATATCCGCGCCAACGGTAACGGAGAGATTTTGTACCGCGGTCGGCCAGAGTTGCAACACCAGCAGTTGGGCAATGCCCGCATTATGCAGGTGAATTAAGCATGAATACCATTTGGGTTTAGATTTCCCGTGCTTCAATAGGTAGTACACAACCATTCAAGAAGCACAACAGGGTATCTTCAAAAGCGAACCAGTTCGTAATTCGTGCTGCGACCGCCTTGGATTTCCTGTTGAAGTATTCCTTTTTCAATGAGATCTTTGATGTCGCGCAGGGCTGTATCGGGCGAACACTTGGTGATTTTTGCCCACTTCGACGTTTTTAGTTTCCCTTCAAAACCATCGAGCAGCTTATTAAGCATCAAACGCTGTCGCTCATTTATTTCGAGCTCTTCATGTATTTTCCAAAATTCACTTTTGCGGAATATATTTTCTAATAGTAATTGGGTTGCCTCCAGCGATTTTTTAAGGCAATTCAAAAACCACAAAATCCACTCGGTAATATCTCTTTCGCTGTGTTGTACTTTTTGTAAGACCTCGTAGTACTGTTTTCGTTCGTGCAATATTTGATTCGACATGCTATAAAAACGCTCAGTAGTTCCTTCAGCACGCCTAAGCATCATATCAGACAGTGCCCGAGCTATTCGGCCGTTACCGTCGTCGAATGGGTGGATGATGATGAACCAAAAATGCGCTATGGCTGCCTTTAGTACGGGGTCTACTTCTTCGTTGAGCTGAAACCAGCTGACGAAAGCATCCATTTCTTGTTTCACACGATTGGCTGGTACGGCCTCGTAGTGCACCCTTTCTTTTCCAATGGCCCCCGATACAATCTGCATTTCACCAGAGCGGTAGGTTCCAAGCTCAATTTTGTGCACGCCGCTATATCCCGTTGGGAATAAAGCAGCGTGCCAGGAAAACAGACGCTCATGGGTAAGCGGTTGAAACGCATGTTGGTTGGCATCGAGCATCATTTCCACTACGCCGTCCACATGTCTGCTACTCGCTACCAGCGGATTGATGTTTATCCCAAGTCGACGAGCAATGGAAGAACGAACTTGTTCGTAGTCCAGTTTTTCGCCTTCTATTTCAGAAGACTTCACCACATCGATGGCTAGGGTGTTCAAATTCGTTTCTGCTTTTGTGACAAAACCAACGGTTTTCATTTGCCCCACAAGCTTCCCTTGTAGATAGCGCAGTTCGCCCAGTATTTGGCTTACTCGTTCGCTCTGCCAGCTAAACGACGGCCAATAAGGATATTGGTAAATGTACTTTGCCATATAAATAAAAACGATGCGGTAAATATAAACACTAATCTCCGCATATATGCGGAGATTAAGCTCATTATTCGCCGTATACGTGCGGAGAAATGATCCGAGGAATAACCGATACCTCACCTCCTTCTGTATTTCAAAAGCTCGGAATGTAAAAACTCCTTTACCCCAGCCAAGCGATGAACTAGACTGGAATAAAGGAGTTTCGCTGAACCAAAAGCCGCAAGTTACCTTTGTTCAATGGCTTTCTTGAGCAGCATTAAACCTTGCATATTGGTTTTTTCCATTTCTCGTTTAGCGCCAAACAACCACATAAAAAAGGCATCAACCAAACCCGATTCTAGTTTAAAGTCCTGTTTTACGGTTACACCCGCTGCCGTTTCAGTAAAAGTGTATGCGAATATTGGCTTGGCTACAAAAGGCTTTTGAATAGCGCAATGCATCTCAATGTACTTTAGCTCGTCGATTTTTACTATCTCCTGATAGCCCAAGTCCTTTCCGCCGTTACCATCCCAGTGGTACTGTGCACCGACAAGACCGTCGGTCCCCTTCACTTCATATTTCTGTGCAGGATCGGCGGCCAAAAACGGCGACCATTTTGGGAAGTTTTTCAAGTACCGCACCATGTCGAATACTTCTTCTTTTGAACCTTGTATGGTTACTGATTTAATGATTTGAATGCTAGTGAGTTGGCGAGCTTTGAATAAGCCAAAGCCTATAAATGCAACGAGTGCAATTCCTACGATGATGACGAATGTTATCATATTCTTTTTCATTTTTTTGATGTTTTTGTATTGAATAATCTGACTTACATAGGTTGAATGACACGTACTTCAACCGAACCACCCATTTCTAAAATGGGGCAGTGTTTAGCAATTTCCACGGCCTTATCAAGATCGTTAGCTTTTATTAGCATATTGCCTCCAACGATTTGTTTGTTGGCTACACAAACACCCGAAGTTACCGTGCGGTCGGCAAAAATCTGTTTGCCCTCGAAACCCAGCTGATGGGTGCTGATCAACTTTTCTTGAATTGCAAGGTTCCCAATAAAAGCGCCCCATTGTTGATGCATCTCGCCAAGTTCGGCGGTTGTGGGTTGATGATCGAAGTTTGGTTCAAATCTGAACACGAGCATAAATTCTGTTTTCTGTTCCATCGTTTTCATTTTTAATGTGAATGATGAAACAAAACTATGCTCCCTTCAAATGGGCATTCTTGTCATAGGACAAGAAATGAAACTAGACCGAAATTTGACGCAATTTTTTGAAAATAGTCCAGTGTAAAAATAAAATCGTTGGTGGTGCAAAGGCTGGAATAATACTAAATGGAAAAAAAGCAAGCGTGTCAACCCCCATAGAGCCAGTATCCAACGAGATTTTAGTGAGCACATTGGCTGCAATGGCGGTAAAGAGAATGTCGGCCGTGCCGAAAATATTCCAAGCATAAATGAGCTTTTTAGCATAGGCCTTTTTGTTTTGAATGGCCTTAACCACGTAAACACTGCTCAGTGCAGTAAGTACATCTCCAAATCCAGCTATAAAAGCAAAAGGCTTCGGTAAAGCATCGTACAAGGCTAACACCACAAAAAATCCCCCTACCACCCGAAAAAAATGAAGTGCTACCAACTGCTCAATGTGCGTATGCATGAGAAAGTCGTTAAACACCCGCGTTTTAGCTAAGAACATAAAAAGAAAAATCGCATACGGAAAGGTAGTTAACAAAAGTACTTTGGGCGGGAATAGCACCTGGTTGAATAAACCGGCAAGACTCGCCCAAATTATGTAGACCAAATAGGCTCCAAAAAATATCAGCGTGAACGCAAAAGCAGATTTGTACCTTAAAAGTTTGGCTTGACGGCGAATCAAAAAAGCAATCATCACAAACGGCAATGGAATAACTAGCAAAAAGGATAACGATACCCATTCGGGGATAAAGTAGTGTGTTAACGTATTCATTTTTGGTCGGCTACTTCTTTTCTTATTCTACTTAAAGAGGTGTCGGTAATGCCCAAATAGGTCGCAATTTGTTTCAGAGGCACATTTTGTATTATGTCAGGCTTTTCTTTCAAAAGGCTTAAATAACGATCTTTGGCTGGGTCGGCAATAATGGAAACTGAGTGGGTTTTTAGTTCAAAATAGTTGTTGACTAAGCGAGTTCGACCCACTTCACGAAACGCCTCAATTGCAAACAGCTTCATGAAATTTTCGAAGGTGATTTTCCAGGCTACGCAAGCCGTGATGGCTTGAATGTTTTCGCGGCACTTGGTTTTCAGGAAATACGAGTGCCAGTCGATCACAATATCGGTGCTGCTAAAAAACTTGGTACTGATGTCGTTGCCTTCTAAATCGATTACGTAAGAACGTGCATAGCCACTCTCCATAAAATAGTAGTAGTTAGCCGTAGAACCTTCGGTGATAAAATAATCGCCTTTGGCGAATTCCAAACGTTCGTACTGTTTCACGATCAACTCAAACTCTTCTTTACGGAATTTCTCAGGCTGGAAGATGGTGTTTAAAAAATGAGACTCTGTCATGCCATAGACCATAAAGCTGATTAGTACCAAACTTATAGATTAAGTATAATATATCATTCCGAAGATAGTGCCTTGCTCGTGCTAATTCGAAATAAACGATTTCAGGCATGGCTGTAACCCTTACACAAAAAAATTTACCCAAGTGCGACCAAAACGCACTGTTTCTGTTCGAGCAAAGTCTAACGAGGCTCTACAAGTAACTTGAATCTACACATACGCCTCCAAAAGCTAAACAACAAATTAACGTACAGCTCGGTTGGCCATGCACCTTTCAAGAAAATCGCTACATCATCGACGATACATCTACCAAATACCCGTTTGGGTCTTGTAGCAGCATACGCCGCTGCCCGTAAAAGGTATCTTCGGGAGCTTGAATAACTACAAAACCTCTGGCTTGGGCCAATCCATAAAGTTCATCTACATCGGGCACCACTAAGGTGATGAACGAGCCTGCCGACGGCCCTCGCCAAGCTTCGGGCACCAATTCGTTGTTCTTATCGATAATACCCAACTCCAGCTTTTTGTCGCTTGACATAAGATGTACAAACCAATCGCTATCGTAATCGACCTTAAAATCGAATAAAGTGGTGTAAAATAGCTTGCTCTCTGGCAGATGCGCCGAACAAATATTGATTAACAATCGGTTTATTTTCATCACACGCTTTTAAGAAATGAATTGCTCGAAAATAGGACGCTTAGCTTAGAAGGTCATTAAGCCGAATGTATTGTTGCACCAACAGCATGTAATTGCCCTCCTAGCTGTACTGGTCCCAATTTACTGAAACCCGTGTAAGCCATCCATAGGAATATTAAGTACAGGAAAGTTAAATAAGTCGTTACGTTGGAAGGTCTGTCGGTTAAGGTGAGCCCACCGAAAATCGGCTACGGCCTTACGACTTGCGCGCCCATTCCCGCTTCAGGAGGGCATATTGGTATTCGCTACCCCATTTCCCTTTGAAAAAAATGTTCTCTACAAAATGGCCTTCGCGCCTAAAACCGAGGCTCTCAAGCAGGCGAATGGAGGCGGTATTCTCCACATCTACGGTTTCTACCACCCGATGGATGCCCTGATCGGTGAACAGAAAGTCTAAAATGCCCGAGAGCGCTTCTTTGGCATATCCCTTTTGTTGCTCCTGCGGATGAATGCTTAGGCCTACCTGGGCAATGCGCACATCGTTTGGGTGGAGTTGGATGGCACAGTCGCCCAGGATCCGACCCGAGAGTTTGCTCGCAAAGGCATATTGCACCCATTCGCCGGCCGTTCCGTAGCTTTTGGTGCTATTTTCTTCGATAAATCGTTTGGCCTCCTCCCAACTAAACACATCAAAGCCTTGGTATTGGGCCACTTCGGGCTTGCTACGGTAGTCGTAAAAATCGGCCAAATCGTCCAGCATCAACGGTCGAATGTACAAGCGTGGGGTTTCGAGCTGCAAAACGTGCATGGGGTAAAGGTAAACAGCCAGAATTGAGTTAGATGCTACCTTCTTGTAATTCCAACAGCCTCCGCTTCAATATATCCCTTTCGTTGCTTTCATTGGTTCTAAAACGGAGTAATGGGAAATTATACTTTGCCAGTACTTGCTCCTTGAGCTTATCTCTTTCGGCTTGTTGAGTGCCGACTTTATGGTATTCAAAACCAGCTACTGCTATCGGGTAGTGTGTTACCTTTTTGCCATCCACCCCTAAATGTGGTGGCCGAGGCTGTTCAGTTACTTTAAAACAGAATTGGGGTGAACTCAGCTTTTAGCCGATTATGCTCTCAAGCAACGAAACAGCTTCAGTGGGTGTTAAAACTGGAAGTGCGCTGTTTTTAAAGTCTTTGGTGTCGCGGGTTACAATAAACTCAACCCTTTTCACTGATTTTGCACAGTTGTACTGAATGGCATCTTCAAAATCTTTAAATTCTGACACCAAAGCTTTTTGAATAACAACATTGGTAACATCTATAACCTCCGTCCAAGTATTCAATTCGTTCAACAGTTTTAGCGTTACGGCGTGTGAGCGCGACTGTCGTATGATGTAATAGATGTTGTTGAAAGAAACAGCAGAAACGTAAATCGTCAGCATCTGCTTTAATGAATAGTCAAAAAGCCTGGCTGCGTCTCGGGAAAAGGGTTTTCTGTCGGCCAAAAAATCAATAAGCACATTGGTATCGAGGAAAATGGCTTTCATAATTTATACTTCTTGGCCAAACCTCTGGTCACCTCTTTTTTATAATCAAAATCCTCAGGCAGTTCAATAGCGCCCATGAGCTTCAAAACGCTGGGTGAAATACCTGCTGAACTGCCTTCTTTCGCAGTAAGCGACAGGAGGTAGTTCTCTACTAGGCCAGACAAACTTTTGCCCTTTTGTTTCGCATATTTCTTTGCGTCCGAGATTACCGCGTCGTCTATCGTCAAGGTTAGCTTGGTCGTCATTACACGTGTGTTTATTATCACAATTATACGTGTTCAGGTAAATTTTACCAAGTTTATTGCCCTTACTCAACCACAAGCAGTGTGAATGCTTGTAAACTAGAAGGGATTGGTAATCAACTACAAGTACTTAGTACAGTCGTTACGAGTAAAAGTGCCCACGTCATCGTCTTCTCTTTATGCCTCCGTTAGTGCGTTAGTATACGCGGTTGAAACCAGCTCCAATCCATTTGTAACACTATCCTTTTCATCTCGCAGCAAGAAAGTTGTTGAAGGCTGTTTTGGCGGTGGGGCTGGAAAACAGTGCGCCGTGCCCCTCTCCGGCCAATTCTAAAATCTGCGTGCTTTGGCAGCTGGTGCAGTTCATTACTTCCTGCTTGAAGGTTGGCCAAGAGTACATCTGAATGGGCGTGTCGTTGAGTCCTTGCACCAACAAAATGTCGGACTTAAAGCCTGAGGTGAAGTTCAGGAGTGAGCGCTGAAAATAAGCGGCTGGATTGGCGGTGGTGGTGCCATAGGTATTTCGCAGCAGCGTGCACGTTATTCCTCGTGGGATGGTGCCGGTTTCTTCTAAGCCACAACGGTACACCAGGTTCAACGGGCCCGGCCCGTTGGCAATTACGCCATTGGTTTGATGCATGGTATTTAACCGTGTAACCAAATAACCACCCTGCGAATGACCCAATAAAAACACCTTCTTTACTTTCACGCCCAACTCTTGGTTTGCGCTATTTTTGACCCAAAGCAAGCCTGCCTCTGCTTCGCGAATATTGTCGCCAAACAAGAGGTTTTGTTCCGGGTAGGCCACACTCACGATCATCATATCTTCTCGGTCTAAAATCGCTTTCACCCTGTCGATTAGCTCGGTGGAGGCGTTTAATATCAAACTGTCGTACATCACTGTTCCGTGATATACTACCAACACATCCACTTCTTTGAGCGCTGGTTTATCGATCACCAGATTCACACTCACCCCATTGAAGGTGATATTTTTTGTACCCACAAATGCTTCGGGTAGCAGTTCGGTAGTCGTGGTCTGCGGTTTCGAACAGGCCAGGGTAGTTGCTAGCAGCAAAAAAAGTAGGGCACGCATCAACGAGTTTTTGGGCGATAGTTTAACCAAGGTGCAAAAACGAACGTTTGGCGATGCTACTGCACGTAAAATAGAGGCTAAAGGTCGTGGCTCGCACACGCCAAACGATTCCCCAAGTAGGCGAAGTATGTCTTTCAATTAAGCACCAATTATCCAGTTGTTTTCGCTTCCAAAAAGTGAGCGGCCAGCTGGTGTAAGCATCTTCTGAAATAAGCTAGGCTTTTGAAAAATCAGTTGCGTTAACGGCGTTGTTACTTTTCTATGCCGGAGTACTTTTGGTAAATGGCACGGTAACCAAATAGTCGTGCAACGGGTGCCACGGTATTCATGAGTATATTCTGTACACCCATCGGTAGGTCGGCGAGGTAGGACTTACTATCCAAATATTTCAGTGATACCAACTCCTGCACCAAACCGTATTTTCCATTTTTACTTTTGCCGTCTGCAGCCAAGCCAACCAAGTTTTCGATCAAATAGTCAAAGTCTAAGGCTGGGGTCACGGTGTGTATGTACACTACCGTATCGTCGTCGTCGTTGTAGTGATTGTGGGGAATGTTTTTGGGAAAGGTTATTTTTTCGCCAGCCGTAATTTTCCGGGTTTGTCCTTCAAAAAAAACAGTCAATTGCCCCGAGATCACCTCGAAGGTTTCGTCTTGCAGCACGTGGTAATGTTTGGGGACAAGCTGCCCCTTACTTTTGATCGATGCTTTCATCGAAACACGTGCTCCGTTTGTGTCTTTGGCCGTTTCTATAAAGGTATAAGAGTCGCCATTGGTTGGGTTGGTGATGGTTTGACCTTGTACTGGCATGCTTAAATTTTAGTTTAGGGGTATCGCTTGTAAATATAAGTACCTTGTACCATTTCGTGCTTGGCGGCCGCATCGCCTTAGCAGGAAAGCTGCAAGTTGCCGCGCGTGTCGTTACCCCGCAACCACTCCATGAACCTGAACAATGGAAAAATCGGACTTCATCCTCCAACCGGTTCTACAGCCCCATAACTAACGAAGCCGCCGCCGCAGTTTAGTTTATAGGTGTGCAAATTTCCAGTAAAAACCCGTCAACAGCTGCAACTCAGTGTGGTGCTTTCCCAACACCTTAAAAGACCAATTAATCCTAACCAATTCCACCGTTGGTTTAACCGATGCACATGCGGATGAAATCAAAGCGAAATTGAAGCAGCAGTACCAGTTGGTTGAATAAAATAGCTAGCTATTTGCTTGCCTATTTTTAGGTCTTGTATTTCGTGCTTAAAAATCCATCGGCGATGGGAGAAACTAGGGCATGATTATCCTGCCATGCAGCATACACTTGTTCGGCCCATTGTTTAATCAAATGCATACACGCCTCTGCCGAGCTAACGGCAACAAAGTCTTTGGTGGTGATGTTCCCCCTGTTCGTGGGCGCTGGAGGAATCAGGATTTCGTTGGGTCTATCGGCTTTGTAAGCATTTAAATAGTTGCTGAGTACGGGCGAGCTTTGATAATCCCAACGTATTTTCTTTTCGAGCATTAAGTTCAGCCTGGTCAAATGGAAATGATTGCTCCACCGACCATGTATTTCTGGATGTTGTAAAGCATGTGCATCCACACTTAAAAACCGGAAGATCAGGTTCTCGGCCTGACTAAAGTCGATTAGTTCCAGGCCGTACTGGTAATGGTGCATACAGTCGAAAATCCCTTGCTCAAAATCGGCCACACAACATTGGCATAGGCCCGTTTCCGAAAGCAATACACCATTTTTGTTTGCTTGATCTATGAAGTCTTGCATGGTCACAAGTTACAGTTGTATCTGCATTTTATACTTTGTACGGGCAGCAGAGGTCCATTTTTAAGTCGTTCATGTGATTTATTACACTGGTTTCAATAGTCTTCAGGCTAGACTAAGCTTCACCCTCACCTAATTTGTAGCAGCAAAATGTGATGTGAAGGGGTATTGGTATTTTACATAGATCCAATTTTAAAATAATCTTTGCAATTAATTTTCTTTTTTCATTCAGTTAACAGCCCTTCATTCAACGCTTCATCAAGTTTACTAGTGAGAAATACATTACCAAAAATGCCTATCCCTATAAGTCTCGACTCCCCTCCCCAGGATATCTTAGTAATGGAAAATACAACGTAATTATCAACTGTAACTACATTAGTGATGACTTTATCGATGATTGCACCTCCGAACAAAAAACCTAAAGCCTGTCCAGCTTGCTCCCATTCGTTGTTCGATTCTGAGAGTTCATCTGTCATCGACTTTTGCAGATACGAATTAACTTTAGCTTTTAACGCCTCTTCGTGCACAGCTTGATTTGGATTGGTCATGACCGCCACCAAAATTAAAAGCCCAAACAAAAACAGTCCTAAATAGCTCCTTTTCATACTAGTTTCTTTTTAACTTACTACTCATAAGGCTTTTCGGTTTCGCCCAGTTTTTTAAGTGGTCACTAGCCTCCATTACTCAGTGTAGCACTTCATAAAGTCTCTGAAAATCTCCCGATTGTCCAAAGTCATCAGAATTTAGTGACGTACCTGTAATCACATATCTATCGCAATCAAAACATAATTTTGCTATCCCAATCGTTTTGTTATCTCTCTTAAAAACAAGAATGTCACGGTAGATTGCAATACAAGACATCGCAATAACTTCTTTGTGTTTCCTTTTACAAAATATACTATTGAGTTGTTCAAATTTATTGGAGTCAATATTCGTCTTAACAAAATCTAATTTTTCTAAATCAATTAAATAGGTGGTGTCTTCTAATTTATCTGGGGTATATTGAATTAGCAATTCCAATTGTTTAATTTCTTTATCCGTTTTTTCCGTCTTCTCTTCTATTTCCCAAAGGCTATCTTCTTCCATGTCTAAGAAATAGTGTTCAACCTTATCAAAATAGAAGTATGGATTGCATTGATTTTCAACTTCTGCAATCTTTGGGCTGTTGCCATTCTTGCAACCGAAAACCACAATTAAATAAATCAAGCCTGCTATACGATACGTTGTTTGCATAAAAACTACTTCAAATTTCAACTCCCTTCAAATCCTAAGATACCCAATCATTCCTAGCTACAAAAAGGAGGATGTGATTTGTTTTCGAAACACTTCGAAGAGCGTGGCTAGCGGAGGTTCGGGGCTTATGTGAAGGCCAAATTACAGTGTGGGAGTACTAAGCCGGCACATACGGCGTTTTGCCTGCGAAAAGGTATATTTGACTACAAAACATCCGCCTGCTTAACCCTTAAACCCTCCCCTGAGCATCATGCAAAACACCCGCGCCACCCTCATCGGCAGCAGCATTCTGGCTATCGGCTTCATCCTCGGCATTGTACTCATTGGCAACACCTGGCGAAGTACTTCCTCGGCCAACCAAAACATCACTGTCACCGGCTCGGCCAAACGGCTGCTCACCTCCGACATCGGCGTACTCCGCGCCAACGCCAGCCTCGAAATGGCCGATCAGCTCGAAGCCTACCGCGCCATCACCGCCCAAAAGCCCATCATACTCGCTTTTCTTCAAGAAAAAGGCATCGACCCGGCCTCGGTGAAGTTTTACCCCGTGTTTAGCTTCGCCAACTACAACTACAACCAAAATGGGCAACAAACCACCTTGCGCGGCTACCAATACAGCCAACGTTTCGAACTGAGCTCGAAAGACGTAAAAAAAATAGAAGCCCTCTCGCAGGAGCTTGGCGGCCTCATTGAGCAGGGCGTAAACGTGAGCATCGAAAGCACCGAATACTACTACAGCCAAATAGGCGATATCAAAATTGAAATACAGGCCGAAGCGGCCAAAGACGCTGCCGAACGGGCTGCCCGCATCGCCGAGGCCACAGGCCGCGAGCTGGGTCCCCTCACAGGCGCACGTATGGGCGTGCTGCAAATCACGCCAGTAAACAGCAACCTTACCTCCGATTACGGCATCAACGATGCCAGCAGCATCGAAAAGGAAATCACCGCCGTGGTAAACGCCACCTTCCGCATCGAATAAAAAAAGCGCCCTCGGGCGCTTTTCTATCTTATAGGGATCTTACGGTAAAAATTCGGCCAAGGCTTTGTTGAAGCCTTCGGCACTTTCGAACTGCACAAAGTGCCCGGTTTTGGGCAGCATCACCAGCTTGTGGTTGGGGATACGCTCGGCGGCTTTGGCTACCTCAGCGGTGGGACCTCCGTTCAAAAAGCGGTTGGGGATAAGCTGATCGTTTTCGCCAAATACCACCAAAACGGGCATCTTCAGCTGCGGCAGCAGGTGATAAACCGGTTCATTTACCATGCCCTGCACCCCCTTGGGGATGATGTAACAGTACCAATCAAAATCGGCAGCGCTACGAATGGCCAGGCGGTCGCGTATCATGAAGTCGGCCTCGGGCGGAAAGTTGTAAAAGTTGCTGTGGTAGCTCTGCACAATGGCCTTGGCGGGCGTTACTTTGGTGCCACGGGCAGTGACAATGTCGCGGAACCACGCTTTTTCACCAGCGTCGAAGGTTTCGAAGCCTGCGGGGGCTACCAACACCAGCTTGTTGATGCGCTGTGGGGCCGTGAGTGCTGCAGTGATGGCGATTTGTCCGCCCATGCTGTGGCCCACCAACGTAAAGCTAGTGAGGCCGAGGGCGTCGGCAAAACGTAGGAGCACGCCGGCATTGAAGGCCATGCCGCCCTCGTAGGGGCCCTTGGCCGAGCGGCCGTAGCCGGGCAGGTCGATGGCGATGCAGCGGTACTGCTGCGCGAAGTAGTCGAGCTGCTTCTTCCAGGCGGGGGCATACGAGCCCAAGCCGTGCACAAACAGCAGCACGGGCTTGTCGGCCGAGCCGGTTTCCATATAGGCCAGCTCCAGCTCGGTGTCGAGGCGTAGCTTTTTCACGGCATAGGG
This sequence comes from Chitinophaga pinensis, assembly GCA_943369355.1. Taxonomy (GTDB): domain Bacteria; phylum Bacteroidota; class Bacteroidia; order UBA7662; family UBA7662; genus UBA7662. The sequence goes on from CALRMX020000005.1 coordinate 173,196, forward strand.
ATAGTCGAGCTCGTCCATGGTTTTGAGCGGCTTGTGGGCATAAGGCTGCGCAAAAAGTTGAACCGATAGCAGCAAAAAGAAGAGGGTGAACGTTTTCATAGTCGTTAAAAGATTAACCAACGATACACCAACAGCACCGTCCATGGGTCGAGGGGGCGGCTGGTTTTGTTGCCGTTTACCACGGGCGAGTCATAAAAGTTGCCTAAAGCGAGGTAGGCGGCGTGCAACTCCAAGTCCATGAATACCTTAGGTACGTAGCGCAGCTTAAAGTTGAGCTCGGTGCCCATATGCCTGCCGCCACCCGCGGGTTGGGCGTTGGCGAGGGCGTAGGCACCGCCTAGCTTAGCGTCGAGGCGGTTTTTGATGAGCGAGCGGTGGAAGTTCACCGTGCCTCCCACGAGGCCGTAGCCGGCATTGCTGATGTCGTTCACGGCGGCGGCAAAACGATTCACCACATTGCCGTGGGTAAACAGCAGGTAGGCGCCGTGGTTGATGAAGATGGCGGCGGGAGTTCCCCAGGTGTTGCCGGTAATCACACCGGTGTAACGTTTGTCGGTAAAGTCTTTATCGCCGCTGGTATAGATCAAGTCTGCAAAAACGGCGTCTTCGCTCGTTTGCCCGTATTTGTAGCCGGCTCGTAGGTTGGCACCCACGCCTGCGATGCGCGAGAGTAGGGCGTTGCTGCTGTCGGTGCGGATATTGCCCAAATTGGCGTTTACGTAACCCGATAGCAACAGCCTACCGGTATGGAAGCCGGCATTGTAGCTGCCGTGGGTACCCAGCCACACCACATCGGCCTTGAAGGGGGTAGCGCCCAGCGAAAAACGGTAGGCGCCGTTCATCTCGGCGAGGGCCGAACCGGGGCCGTTGCCGATGGCGCCGCCCTGCCCATTGGCGCGGTCTTGCACATACCATGCACTCACTCCCTGCGTCCACCTTTTGGTGAAGTCGCGCTCGTAATTGAACATGGTGAGGGTGGCGTCGTCGTTTTCGTGGATGTCGTTTTCGTACAGCTGGTAAAAGCCTAGACTGTAGCGGTAAAAGTCGCGGTCGCGGCGGATGTTGATGCCCACGCCGTCGGTACCCCAATAGGTGAGGCGGTAGCCGGTGCTGGTGAGCTCGTCGAACAGCGCACGGTAGGGGTTGGCGCCATTGTCGAACATCCGCTGCAGCCCCATATTGATGGTCCAGCCGCGGTTGAGCAGAAATTCGAGCTCTACGTTCTGCGTTTGCAGGTTCACCATGTCGCCGGCGATGGCGGCACCTTGGTTGCCAGCAGCACCGTAAGAGTTGTCGCCCCAGGTCCAGTCGATCTCAAAAGAGGTGCGCAGCAGCACCCGCCCGTCGAGTAGCTTGGGTCGGTAAATAAAAAAGGGCAACAGCCGCTGCTCGAAATAACTCGAGCGGCCCGCGTGGGTGGTGGTGGTATTGCTGCCAAAGAGCCTGCCAATTACCTGCCCCTGAAAAAAGGGCTGTGTCACCTGCAAATTGCTGTTTACCCACTGGTTGTAGAACAGCGCAAAAACTTGCAGCTCCTTTTCTTCCTTCTGCGGCACAGGCCTGTCGAGCCAGTGAATGCTGCCCTGCCCGTTTTCTTGTGCCCACAGGGGAGCCAGGCACAGACTAAGCAGCGCGGCCAATAGGTACTTTTTCATACGTCAAGATTGGTAAAAACGAAGATGGCGGAAAACTCCGCCATCTCCTTACGCTAAATCAGTTGCTCAGCCTTCTGAACTTCTGCAGGTTCCAGCCGGGCTGTAAACCAGTGCCCGAGGTAGAGCCAAAACCGGTGGCCGGGGTAGGTCCGGTGAAGCCGGGCAACGAAGGGTTGGTTTGCAACACTTCGTAGTACATGCTGTCGGTGCTGGCGGCATATACTTCAAAAATACCCTCCGAAGTTACTGCCGACGGTGCCGACTGGTTGAGGGTGATGGTGTAAATGTTGTTTACACTCGACTTGGTGGCCGCCCATGTACCGGTGAAGGTGAGAGCAGTTCCGGCAGTGTCGAAACTTTTCACTTCATAGGTGTTGTTGGCCGAAAATTTTGCCCAAATAGAGTCGGAATTCACCGGCGGAAAACGAAGCAAAAAGGCGATGTCGGTGCCTACCGACTTCCAAGTGCCCACTATCGGATTTACTGGCGTGGTGGGTGTTGGTGTAGTGTCTTCGTCTTCGGCGCATGAACTAACGCCTACCGCTAATGCTACGAGCATGAGGAGCAAATACAAGGGATTTTTTTTCATAGAAGTGGCTTTCTGTTAAGTGTACATTAAGCTACCTCTTTTATCGACCGCTCGGTTTTGGTGCTGCGGGTAGTATTCCCCCGACATAAAGAGCTTTTCAGCTCAATAATTTAGTATAAAGCTATTATTCAGGTATATACACCCTCTTGGAGTATGCCCGACCGTATTCGGTCGAAAACATCGGGAGCCCACTTCCGCAGCTCATCGCACAGCTGCAGCAGGTGGGTACGGCGGTGGAGGTCGGCCTGCAAACTTTCGAGCGAGGCTTCTACGGCCTGACGTAGCTCTTCTTTTTCAATCTGCCCTTCGTGGAAACGGGCAATGGCGTAGTACCAACTCAGGGCGGGTGAGTAGTGGCGGCGCTTGCGGTAGTCGAGCTCCCGCTCCATGAGCTTGTTGAGCCGCACCGTACGGATAAGCTTCGCAAACTTCTTTTGCATCAGCAGCGCTTGCAGGTAATTGGTGTACAGCAGGTGCCAGCGTTGTTCAAACACCTCTTCTTTGTAGGCATTTACAAAGTTCTCGGCGTACTTCTCACCTTCTTGTGGCTGCCCCGTTTCGTTGAGGCAGCGCACGTAATGCGCCACAAAGCTGGTGCGGGTATGGAAGCTCGTGCTCTGCTTGAGGTCGGGGAAGGCCTTGCGCAACAGCTCCATGGCTTCGCGGGCCTTATGCTGCCGCAGCAGCACAGCGCTCAAATTGGTGAGATAGTATACGTAGTCGGCATTGCGGTTGCGTACCGACAAATAGCCATAACTGGCGGCTTCGGGGAGCTGATCGAGCTGTGCATGCAGCAGCAGGCGATTGCTGTAGTAGTTCATCAGCAAACGCTTCGAGTAAAACTGCCCGTGGGTGAAGGCCGATTCGAGGGCATCGAAAAAGGGCAGCAACTGCGCATAGCTACGCTGGTTGTAGTGCCAAAAGGTGAGCCGCACCAAGGCAAGGTAGCGGTTGAGCCCGTCGCGGCTGGCGTCGAGGAAGAGGTCGCCGAGCTCGCGGGCCCAATCTTGTGTGGGCAGCTGCCCGCCGCGGTAGGCCTGCGTGAGCTCGAGCGTAGCGGCATGCAGCCGTTGGTAGTCGTGCTGGGCGCGTGCAAACTGGGTGGCATGCTGCTCTAGCCAGTCGTTCACCTGCCGGTGTTCACGAAACCGCATACGGATGAGAAGATACTGGCGGTAATTGCCCAGCAGCTCGTAATTCCGCATGAAGTAGTAGGCCGAGCCGTCGCTGCGCAGCAGCTGCATGAGCTGCTTTTCGACGACGGCATCTACGGTATCGGTCATGATGCGCCGGTCGAGCTCGTTGGCTTGCTCAAAGGCCATGTCCACGTCGATGGCGGCGAGCTTGTGGTTCACCCACTGGATGAGGGCCGAATATTTGCGTTTGTCGATGCTATCGTCGAACGGCTGCCGCTGCCCTTCTACCACCCAGCGGTACATGCGCTGCAGGATGTCGATGTTTTCGGCGTCTTGAAACTGGTGGATGCCTTGCAGGTAGATGAGCTCGTGGGGCAGCAGGCTGGCCACAAAGTCTTGGAATATCTTCAGCTTGGGCTTCATGTACTCAGTTGCCGTCGATGATGTAGCGTATCGCCCGCTCCACGATGCTGTCGAAGCCCTGCTGGGCGTCGGCGGCCTGCATGTTCACGCGGATGTGGGGCGGCACGCCGTCCTCCCAATTGTAGCGGGCACCACTGGGGTCGGTCTCGGCGCTCAAGCTCTGCGTCACCGAAAAGCGATAGGTCCAGCCGTTGGGCAGCTCACCGCCATTGGGGGCGCCGAGGCCTCCGCCGGTTGAGTCGCCCACGAGTCGCGCCTGCGGCAGGGCACGAACGTGCAAGCTAAACATGCTGGTGGCCGAGTACGACTGGCGGTTCACCAGCACGGCCAGCCGGCCGGTGTAGCGGTAGGGCGAGCCGCTGGGGATCACCTCCACGGGCTGCTCGGGGGTAAACTCGTTGCGGCCAGGGCCACTTTTGATGCGGCTGTAGTAGCTGGTTACGCGGTTGGCGGCAAAGTAGCCGGCGAGCTGGTGCGCCAGCTGGATAGATCCGCCGCCATTGCTGCGCAAATCGAGGATCACGCCGTCAACGCCAGTGAACTGCTGCAGCACATAGTCGATCTCGGCGCGGGTAAAGCTGCTGCCGAACGAGCGGTAGGCCACCAACCCGATGCGTTGGCCCAAGGTGTCGAGCACGGTATGCTGGAACGGACCGGTAACGCTGTACTGCCGCGGGTTGCGCAAAAAGTAGCGCTCGAGCAGCAGGCGACTGTCGTAGTTTTCGGGGCTATTCAAAAAGGTGGGGTAATACACCGAATAGTCGAAGGGGGCGAACACATTGGCATGTCCGTCGCGAAGGGTGTTGGTGAGCTCGGCGAGCAGCTCAAAGAGTGCTTCCTGACTCATCTGCGGCTGAATACGGCCGCTGTACACGGTATATACCGAGTCCCAGTTGAGGCCTTTGTAGTCGAGGAAGCTGTACTTCTGCTGCACTTCCTTCCACAGGTATTCAAAGTTCTCGCGGGCATCGTCGGCGGGCTGCTCGCCCAAAAACGAGCTGCTGCAGGCGGTGCTCAACACCAGCAACGGCAGGTACATCCACTTGTTCATCGGTGCAGTTTGTTTTGGTCGAGCCTAAACTTCAAACTCAGCTGTATGCCGCCAAAGGCCGAACGGGCCTCCAAGCCGTCGCGCTCGAGGCGGTAGGCGTTCCAGTTCCAGCCCAAAGCCAGGGCGTTGCCGTTGCGCAGGTAGTAGTGCAGGTACAGCTGCTGACGGAAATACCAGTAGCTGCCCACGCCGGCAAAACGGGTATTCTCTCCAAGGCTCTGCAAGATGCCACCCACGGGATCGTTGCCGATGGCGTTGTACAATCCGGCATAGGGCTGGCGGGCGTGGAAACCGGCTAGCGGCAGCTCACATTCCCAGCCTGCCACCAGCGGGCGGTGTTCTTTACGCTTGAAAGTCAAAAACCAGATGCGCAGCTCGCGGTCGTCGCGCAGCCGGAAGGGAAACTCTACCCTGCTGGCCACCCCTACGCCGGCATGGGCCATGAGGCCAAGGGTACTGTTGCCGAAGGCAGGGTTGATGTTGATGCGGGTGAAGGTTTGCAGCGCAGGGCCTGCATACCACTTAAAGCGACCCAAGGGTGCGGGAATACGCCACAGCCAGCCGCTGCTCACCTGCAACGAATAACTCATGGCGGGGTTTTCACCAAAACGACTGCCGCTGCCGTTGTTTACGGTAACGGGACTAAACTGCAGCTGGGTGTATTGCTGGTAGCCCTTGCGGTAGCGGTCGATGGCGATGCTGGTCAACAAGCCGTAGCCGCTGTACACCCGAGGCGACTGGATAGGATCGACAAAACCAGCTTGTGCGCCGCCGAGGCCGAGGCCGATGAAGGTGTTCTTCGACTTCTTCTCCTTGTCTTTGCCCACTGCTGCAGTCACCAGTAGCAGCAAGCCCACCGTTAGTGCCAGCTGCTTCATGCGCCGGGGTTGGGGTTGGCCGGAATGGCGGCTTGTACAAACTGCAGCAGCTTGTGGCGTAGGTCTTCCGGGTCGAAGGGCTTCACCACAATGGCGTCGAGGCCAGCACGGAGGGCGTCTTTTTCTATTTCTTTGGGCAGGCTGGCGGTCAAGGCGATGATCGGCAGCGTTTCTCCGCGGGCGCGGAGCTTGCGGGTGGCTTCGTAGCCGTCCATCACGGGCATGTGCAGGTCCATGAGCACCAGCTTGTGCCGACCCGAGTCGAGCCGATCGATGGCTTCCTGGCCGTTGGTGGCTACGTCGACATGGGCTCCCCAGCGCTCCAAAAAGGCGCGGGCAACCAATACGTTCAAGGCGTTGTCTTCTACCAACAAAATGTCGACGCCATGCAGGGGTTTGCCTTGTTCCTCGTCGGCAAGCAGGGCCTGCTGACTGTTTTCGAGGGTGATGTCTTCGTCGCTCTCAATGAGCTGAAGGATAAAGTGGAAGGTCGACCCGCGATTCACCACACTCTCGAGCTCGAGGCGGGTGCCGAGCAACTCGAGGATGCGGCGCGCGATGGAAAGGCCGAGGCCGGTGCCGCCAAAGGAGCGCGAGGTCGACGAGTCGGCTTGTGTAAAGCGCTCAAAGATGAGCTCCTTCTTCTCGTGGGCGATGCCGATGCCGGTATCGATGATGGCGAAGTGCAGCTTCACCTTGCGCTTTTCCTTGCTCAACAACTTCACCTCTAGCTTCACCGTGCCTTCTTTGGTGAACTTGATGGCGTTGTGCAGCAGGTTCACCAGCACCTGACTCAAGCGTGTAGGGTCGGTGAGCAGCTTCTTCTGCAGCTCCTCGGGGAGCTCGAGCTTCATCTCCAGGTTTTTTTCGATGCCCTGAGCACGCAAGCCCAAGAATATGTTACGGCAGAGGTTGGTGAGGTCGACGGGTATCGACTCTAGGGTAATCTTGCCGGCTTCTATTTTGTTGTAGTCGAGTATGTCGTTGACGATGCTCAGCAGGTTACGGGCGGCAAACAGCAGCACATTGAGTTGCTCCTGCTGGTCGGTGCGCGGCCGTTCGCGCAGCAGGATGTGGGTCATGCCAATCACCGAGTTGAGCGGGGTGCGAATCTCGTGCGACATGGTGCTGAGGAATTCCGACTTCACCTTGAGTGCTGTTTCGGCTTCGCGGCGGGCGCTGTTGAGCTGCTCGGCAAAACGGTAGCTGAGGATGAGCGACTGCAGGAAGAAGAAGGCAATGTATCCCAAAAAGATGATGAACTTATCGGGCATGATAATGCCAAAGTACTGCAGGTTGATGAGGGTCATCACCGCCAGCACCACCGCTGTGCTGAGCAGCGCGTATCCCGAACCGAGCCGTTTGTTTTTGTAGGCCCTGAAGTACACATAAAACATGTATACGATGAAAAAACTCATCAATATCAAAAACGGATTGATGGTCATCGTGAATATCGACGGCGGTGTGATGAGCACCAGCACGGCCAGCAGCATATTGATGCCTACGGCGATGCGCATGATGAGCTCGTTCGACTCGTTGGGATACAGCCGCAGGGTGTATAAGCTGAAGAAACCAATGCTGGCGAAGAGCGAAAAATATTCAAGCACCACGGCTACATGCCAGCTCAGCCCCGGCAAAATCTGGTGCAACACATAGTTGCTGGTGCCGATGATACGGTAGCTATAGGTAATGCAAAAGAGGGCAAAAAAGAGCAACACCTTGTCGTGATTGCCAAAGCGGAACAACCCCAGGAAAAACAAGCCGCCCATGAGCAGGCAGCCAAAGAGCACCAGGTCAAAGGCGTTGTCGAGCCGCCGGTCGGTCGACAGCATCTCGGCATCGCCCAACCGTATGGGTTTGAAGGGCCCGCCTTTCGAATGCCAGAAATTGGCCACATGGATCACCACATCGAGGGTGTCGCCCAAAGATTCGGGCAAGTTCACAATCTTACGCTCCCAGCGTGGCACCGCGCGCGACGAAATGCTGTCGGGGTTGCCGTTTTCGACCAGCAGCTTGCCGTTGATATACATCCGGTAGCTGGTGTACATATCGGGCATGTCGAACCCCAGCTGCCGCATCGAAGGAGAAATGAGGATGCGCGCGGTATACGACGCATAACCCCGTGCTGGCAAGGTTTTGCCCTGGTATTCGAGCTCGCGCCAACGTTTCGGGAAGTAAATGGTCTCGGGGCTGCTGCCGTCGAACGCTTTCGGATCGATGAGTTGATGCCAATAAAAGCCCCACTCCCCATCGAGATGCACGGCTTCGTTGAAACTACGGCCCCGCAAATCGGCCTGACCGTTTTGTATGAGATTTTGGGCTAGCGCTGCGGTAGGCGCCAGAAAAAGCAGCAATACCCACACGATCAACTTCGACTTTCTTGCTTTTTCTGTTGTTCTAATCACGGTGGAGGTGTGTTAACGCGCAAACCAAATTACGTGAAAATTTCAGGAATGTTAATTTGTAGAGCGAATCATTTCATTTTTCCACCTACAGGTGAATTATCGCAGCTGCTTGCGGTCGATTTTGCCAGTGTCGTTTTTGGGAAGGGCCTCCACAAAAACGTAATGTTTGGGCACCTTAAACTTGGCCAGTCCTCCCAAACAAAACGACCGCAGCTGTTCGTCGGTGGCGGTTTCGCCGGCCTTGAGCACCACGATGGCCTTGCCGCTTTCGCCCCACTTATCGTCGGGCACGCCAATCACGGCCACCTCCTGCACCGCTGGGTGTTGCAGCAGGTATTTCTCTACCTCGGCGGGATACACATTTTCGCCCCCGCTGATGTACATATTCTTCAAACGGTCGATTACGTACAGATAACCCTCCTCATCGCGCCGCAGCAGGTCGCCGGTTTTGAACCAGCCGTCGGCAATGGCTTTGGCCGTAGCTTCGGGATTGCGCCAATAGCCGGGGCTTACCACCTCTCCTTTGAGCCAAAATTCTCCTTCGCCAGCTCCTTCCACGGTTTCGCCGGCTTCGTTCACCAGCTTACTTTCGAGGTAGAAGTTGGGAAAACCAATCGAGCCCCGCTTGCGGATGGCGTCGGCTTCGGGCAGGGAGGTGACGTTGGGCCCCACCTCGGTGAGTCCGTACCCCTGGCGGATGGGCACTCCTTTTGTGGCCCAGCGCTCGATAACGGCAATGGGCAGGGCTTCGCCACCCACGATGAAGTAGCGCAGGGCGTGAAGCTGCACCGACGCAAACAACGGTGAGTCGGCGAGCATGCGGATCATGGTAGGCACCACCATAAACAGGCTGATGCGTTCTTCTTCGAGCAGACGCAGCACCTGGTCGGCATCGAACTGCGGTAACAGCACCACCGTGGCGCCAAAGTGCAGGAAGGGCGTGGTGAGTACGTTCCAGCCGCCGGTATGGAAGGGCGGCATACACATCAGGGTACGGTCGCTGCCCGTAATTTGCAGGCGTAAGGCAGTATTGAAGCTGTTCCACACCAACATTTTATGGGTGTACAGGGCTCCTTTGGGGAAGCCGGTGGTGCCACTGGTGTAGAGGATGAAGATGGGGTCGTTTTCGTGCAGCGGCACAGCCGTAAAGCTGGCAGGAAATGCCGTGTCGGTGGCGATGGCGCCAATTTGGGCCATGCTGCGCTGCGGGATGCCGGCGGCCTGTGGGGCGTGTTCGAGCTGGTCGGCAAACTTGGGAGCATATACCAGCAGGGCGGGGTTGCTGTCGCCCAGGAGGTAGTCGATTTCGCGGGGGGCTAGTCGGTAGTTGAGGGGCACCAATACGATACCCGTCTTTTGAGCGGCGGTAAACAATACGATATACTCGAGGCAAAACTCGCTGAGCACGGCCACACGGTCGCCGGCTTGCAGGCCCTGGGTACTAAACAGCTGCGCCAGCCGACAAGCGGCGGCATCGAGCTCGGCATAGGTCATGGCCCGCCCGGTAAGGGCTTCTTTCACGGCCACCTGCTCGGGACTGTACTGCTTCCAACGGCTACTCCAATCGAATAACACCTTTTACTTTTTTGAGGTTGACGACAAAAGATACAAAAGCACAGCGGTAAGCACGCTACCACTGATGGCCAGGGCGGCAGGAATAGCGGGGTTTTTCACCGCCGCCTGCATCCAGGGCGTGAGCTCGCCATAATACACGCCAAAATGGATGAGCAGGGCCACCAGCGAGGCGGGAATCACCACAACTTTGCCAGCATGGGGCACAAACATGCCAAACAATACCGGAACAAAGGCGGCGGCAAAGTAGGCGTACACACCATTCTGCGCAAAAATGGCCACACTAAGGCTGGGCGACAACAGCTGCCGTGCGCTGAGCAGGGCGCTCACTACACCAATAGCCACGATGATGAATCGGTTGAGTACAATGCGGCGGCGGTCCGACCATTCGGTCAAGGCCGGAAACAGCGGCGGCAGCAGGTCGTTCGAAACAGTGGTGCTGATCGACTGGATAAGCCCTTCAAGCGTTGAAATACCAGCCGAGATGAGTCCCAAAACCACTACCAAACCAATCCAAACGGGGAACTCACGCACCACATAGGCCGACAAAAGGGCGTCGGGTTTGATGGCTGCTCCGTTGAGCATGAGGTCGGGAAACATGAGCCGGGCGTACAGACCGGTAAACACCACAGAAAAAAAGATGAGCTCCACGACTACGGCAACTGTCAAGAACCGATTTACCTCGCGCTCTTCTTTGAGCAGCAAGGCTTTGGTGATGATGTGGGGCTGACAAACGATGGCGATCCCAATCATAAACTGCGCAAAGCCTATCTCAAACCAGTCTCTAAACAATAAGCTGTTGGGTACGGTGGTGGCCACCAAACTGGGGTCGATAGCTTCGAGCTTGGCCAAGAAGCCATGTACCCCTTCGCTGAAGTGCTCATAGCCGCTGCCAAGCAGGATAAATGCTACCACTAGCATGAGCACGGCCTGAATCACATTGGTATACACCATCGAGTTGGCGCCGCCAAACATCATGTAGCCGAACACAAAAACCACCACGCCCAACATCACCCACATGGGTTCGGCATGCAACGACTGCGCTAAAATTTGGGTAAGCCCCACCACGATTAGCACAATGAAAGTGATGAGCAACAAGGCCAAAAAGGCGAAAAACAAACCAAAACCTTCGCTTTTGTAGCGGCTGCTCATCCACTGGGCCAAACTCAATGCTTTTACCGTTTGGCCGTATTTGCGGAAGCCCTTGCTGAGCACGACCAAGGAGCTGAGGGCGGCAATGGGCAATACAACGGCGTAGCTAATTACCCCACTAATGCCGTAGAGGCCTATAAAACCAGGATTGATGATGAAGGTGGCGGCGCTGGTCATGCTCGCAGCCAAGGCAAGGCCCACGGCGGTTGGCGAAAAGCGCACATTGCCCACGGCATAGTCCGACAAACTTTTCACCTTCAAGGCAGCACGGGCCACGATAGCTACCGTGAGACCCATGTACACCAACAGCATAATCCAGGTGGCGGTAATCATCGGCCTTTCAAAAATTGACGGAATTGATGCAAAAACTCGGCTTCTTGCTCAATAAATGGACTGTGTCCGCAATCGGTCATGACGGTTTCGGTATACTCACCTCCCAAGGCGGCACGCTGCTCCAGCACTGCGCGGGTTTGGCTCACCATGGGCTGCGGAGGGTAAACCGCTTCGCCCGGGTAGTTGGGGATATAACCCAGCTTGCCGAGGGTGCCAAAATCAAAAAACGATTGGTCGCTCACGATGAGATCAGCATCGCCACGCACCCACCAAATGGGTACGGCCACCGACCGTTGAATGAAGTCGGGCACGGTAGTACCCAGGTACTTGGGCGACGAGGCGTTGATGGGTCCCCACTTACCTGGAGCTACAAAGGGGTAGTTGGCAGAGGCTTCAAAATCGCCAGGATAACGTTCAGGGCCAATCTTTTCGGTGAGCAAGCCGTCGAGCAATTGCTCTATCCAGTCGGGCTCAAAGGGCGGCTTCCAGTAAAAGGCGTTCATCACCACGCGCGGACTGGCTTGCGGGTCGTCGCTGCTGCGGTCGCCCTCGGAGATTTTTTGTGCGAAGTTGGGATTCACAATGCCGCCCCCTGAACCGGCGAAGTCGGCGAAACACGGGTTTCCGTCGACATCTTTCGTTCCTCCAAACCCAAAGGGCGATGCCGGATTCACGAGGGTAGCACTGTAAAAACGAGCAGGCGCTGCCGCGAGCAGCGACCAAATCACTCCGCCGCCGAGCGAGTGCCCTACCACATGGCAGCGGTCAACACCCAGCTGGGTAAGCAGCGCCAGCAGGTCGTCGACAAAGTCGCCAAAGCCGCGGGTAGCGTCGATGGTGAGGTCGTCGGTGCCGCCATACCCCCGCAGGTCGGGTGCTATGCAGAAATAGTCGTCCTCGAGGGCGGCGATAATCCGTTTCCAGAAAATCGACGAGGAGGCATTGCCGTGGATGAACAGCAGGGCAGGCTTGTCGGCTTGTCCGCCCAGCAGTACATGCTGGGTAATGCGTGGGGTGACGATGCGGGTGCTTTGCATACTCTTTGGTTTTAAAAGCGGAATGCGGCGGCGGCGAAGGCAAGACCTCCACCGCTACCGATTAAAAAGATGAGATCGCCGGGCTGGATGGTGCCTTGTTTTGCGGCGATATCTAAGGCCATGGGAATGGCTGCCGAGCCGGTATATCCATGCTGCTGCATGATGTAGGTGGCACGGTCGTGTGGCAGACCCAGGATGTCGAGCGTAGCCCAAATGCTGTTGATGTTGATTTGGGTGATGAAAAAATGCTGGATATCGGCGGGTTGCGCGCCGATGCGCTGGCAGAGGTTGCGGGTCATCTCACTCCAGTAGGTAGGGTTGAGTTCTTTGGGGAACTTGTGCACAAACTGCAGCAGCTGCTCTTTGCGCTCCACCACGCCAGCATCTACCGGTTGATGGGTACCACCGGCATAAATGCCCATCCAGCCGGCATATTGCCCTTCGGTGCGGAGCTCGCTGGCTAAAAATCCCCGCTGGGTATCGTGTTGGGCCGACACTACCACGGCGCCGGCGCCGTCGGCAAACAAGGTAACGGTCTTTTTGTCGTGCATATTCAAGTACTTGCTCATGGCATAGGCGCCAATCACCAGCACATGACCATACTGCTCGTCGGCCACAATGTATTTAGCCGCCACATCGAGTGCCGTCACAAATCCAGCACAGGCGGTATTCAAATCGAAGGTACCCGCCTTACGTGCTCCAAGTCGGTCCTGAACTACGGCTGCAGTCGACGGGGAGATGTATTCGGGGGTGTCGGTGGCAACTATCAGTAAATCGATGGCATCGGCGGGGAGGCCTGCGGCCTCGAGGGCCTTGAGCGCTGCGGCCACGCATAAGTCGGCGGTCGACTCGTTGGGGGCGCACCATCGCCGATTTTCGATGTGCACGTTCTGCCGCAGCCAGCTATCCACGTCCTCACCCAGCAAATCGTTGAAATATTGATTCGGAACTATTCGTTCGGGCACATGATGACCCGTTCCGGTAATGACGGCTTTGCGCATATCAGAGACTTAAGGCGCCATCTACGCTGATGCAGGTGCCGCTGATGTAGGAGGCTTCTTCAGAAGCCAAAAAACAGTAAATGTTGGCGATATCTTCGGGCGTACCCAGGCGGTTGAGTGGCGTTTTTGCTTTCATCATCTCAATGACCTTTTCGGGCATGGCGGCAACCATATCGGTAGCAATAAAACCAGGGGCTACGGCATTCACCAAAATACCCTTACGCCCCAGTTCACGAGCCCAGGTTTTGGTCATGCCTATCACACCGGCTTTGGTGGCCACGTAGTTGGTTTGTCCGAAGTTGCCGTATAAACCCACCACCGATGAAGTATTGATGATGCGGCCGCTGCCCTTTTCAACCATGTAGGGTGAAATGGCCTTGGTGCAATGAAACACCCCGGTGAGGTTCACGTCGATCACCTGCTGCCACTGTTCGGTGGTCATCTTGGCCAAGGTTGCATCGCGGGTGATGCCAGCATTGTTCACCAGTATATCTATTTTACCGTAGGCAGCGTAAACCGCTGCTGTGGCAGCTTCTACTTGTTCCAAGTTGGTGGTGTTTACCTGCTCGAAGCGGTGACCGGCTGAGATGGCTGCCAACTCAGTTAAGGTTTCTTGGCCCGTGATGGCATTCATGTCCCACACCACCACCTGCGCACCCTCACGGGCGAATTTAAGTGCTGCTGCTTTGCCAATGCCACTGGCTCCTCCGGTGATGATGGCTACTTGGCCACTCAGTCGTTGCGTCATATCCTTACTTTGTTGCGTTAAGATAATCAATCGTGCGACCTGCCTGCCGACGGCCCTAGGTCAGTTATTCCCCGACTTATGACTGAATCGCTGTTATAAAATTCATTAACTGCTGATTTCTTGATGTTTATCTGGTGCATTCTTTAGCCCGACCTAATTAGATTGCATGACGGTTGAATTTTTTAAAATTTTTTTAACCGACCTAAAACCTTTCTAATGGTGCTTAAGGGGCACATTTTTAAACATTTAACATTCCATTAGGAGGCTTTAACACCAACTTAACCAGAAGTGATGCAACCCTGAGTGATCTTTGTACGACTTGTATGATGTAGCCCAACTACACCCAACTTCTTAAAGACCCTAAGCGGTAAACGTCATGAAAAAAATAGTGCTCACCTTGCTTGTAATCGGCAGCCTCATTGGTCAGCTTCGTGCCAACGGTGCCGAAGAAAAAAACAGTTCCACGCAAACGGTAAAACAGATGTGGGACAAAATCAACCGCGACTTGCGCATCCCATCGCGTATTGTGTCGCTCTTCTCCGACGAAAAACCGGTAGTACATTTTACCGTCGATTCGCTGGGGAAAATTAAAGTGCTCGAAATTGAATCGGCCTCTCCCTTGCTCGAAAAGCAACTGCGCCGCAGTTTCGAGGACATCCAAAAAGCTGGCGACCCGGTATTGAGTGGTCAGCGTTACTCCATCGAACTTAAGCTTAACTAGCTTTTGTACATAGATCAGATTTCGCTTAGCGGACCCGTCGAGAGATAGGTCCGCTTTTTTATGCAAAAACCCCGACCGAGGTCAGGGTTTTGTTTTAGTGCGGTTCGCGGGTGTAATAGGTCAGTGCGAATACAAATCCACCCAAAGCGAGTACTGCAAAGATTATCCAGCCGATCATAGTATTGAGGTTTGGTGACGAAGGTACTTCAGAAAAGCCGCTTCTCCAACTTTGTTGTAGCGTTGCCCTTTGTCAGCTACCAAGCTTTAAGCAGGCACCTTCGTGCAACCCATTGCTTGCTCTTTAAAACACTTCCTTCGCGATGCGTTTGGTGGCGTCGCTTTTGCCCATGGTGTAAAAATGCAGCACTGGCGCTCCCAACGCTTTGAGCTCTTTGCATTGCTGAATGGCCCATTCAATACCTATTTCTTTCACCTGCTTGTCGTCTTTGGCTTTTTCCACAGCGTCCGACAAGGCTTCGGGTATGTCGATGTGAAACACCTTCGGCAATACGGTGAGTTGTTTTTTAGTAGCCAGTGGCTTAATGCCGGGAATAATCGGAATATCGATCCCTGCTTTGCGGCATTTTTCTACGAAGGTGAAGTAGGCACTGTTGTCGAAAAACATCTGGGTAGTGATGAACTCTGCCCCTGCATCCACTTTTTGTTTGAGCCACGCCAAGTCCGACTTCATGTTGGGTGCATCCTGATGTTTTTCGGGATACCCGGCAACACCTATACAAAAATTAGTAGCTACCGGATTCACGAGGTCTTCGTCGAGGTATTTGCCCTGGTTCATTTCCTTCACCTGAAGCAGCAGTTCGAGTGCATTGGCATTGCCATCGGGGTCGGGTGTAAATACAGTTTCGTGTTTCAAGTTGTCGCCGCGGAGTACCAATACGTTATCGATACCCAAAAAGTGCAGATCGATGAGGGCGTTTTCGGTTTCCTCGCGGTTGAAGCCGCCGCAGATGAGATGCGGCACGGCATCTACCTTAAATTTGTTCATGATAGCCGCACATATGGCTACAGTTCCGGGACGTTTGCGGGTGGTGATGCGCCGGAAGGTGCCGTCGGGCAGGGGTTTCATGATAAACTCCTCGCGGTGGTAGGTAACGTCGATAAACGGCGGGTTGAACTCCATCAAGGGTTCGATGCCTGCGTAAATCTGATTGATGTCCTGGCCCTTGAGTGGAGGAAGGATTTCAAACGAGAAAAGGGTGTCTTTGGCTGTATGAATATGTTCTGTAATCTTCATGGATTGTAATTTAAAGTAGGCGATAGCCATTTTTCTGCATCCTTCAAGGCAATGCCTCGGCGCGCTGCGTAATCCTCTACCTGGTCCTTATCAATTTTACCTACACCAAAGTATTTGGCTTCGGGGTGGGCCAAATAATACCCACTAACTGCCGCCGCAGGCCACATGGCCATCGATTCGGTGAGCGTTAACCCTATTCGTTCCTCTACTTGCAACGCTTGCCATAGGGTGCGTTTGTCGAGGTGGTCGGGACAGGCAGGGTACCCCGGTGCAGGACGTATGCCGCGGTACTTTTCGGCAATCAGTTCGTCGTTGCTCAGTTGCTCTTGCGGCTCATACCCCCAGTACTCTTTGCGGACCCTCTCGTGCAGATGTTCAGCAAAAGCCTCTGCCAAACGGTCGGATAACGATTGCAGCAGGATGGCATTGTAGTCGTCGTGGGCCGCTTTCATGGTATTTACGCGCTCTTCGGCCCCAAAAATACCCACGGCGAAGAGACCAAAATGATCTTTCAGGCCGGTGGCTTTGGGGGCCACAAAGTCGGCCAGGGCTATATTGGGCAAACCGTCGGCCTTTTTGGCTTGTTGTCTCAAACTCAAAAACCTTGTTCCGTCATCCAGCAATATATCATCCTCCTGCGCATTGGCAGCAAATAGGCCAAATACCGCCCGGGCCTCGAGCCACTGCTCCCTCACTATCTTCTTGAGCATCTCCTGGGCGTCTTGAAAAAGCTTGGTGGCTGCTTCGCCCACAACCTCGTCGTGTAAAATATTCGGGTATTTACCGTGCAGCTCCCAAGCCTGGAAGAACGGTGTCCAGTCGATGTAATTCACCAAAGTGGCCAGCGGGTATTGACGCAATTCATGAATGCCGGGTTGGGCAGGAACCGCCAAATCTTCGGCTTTCCATTCGATAAGGTAACGGTTGGCACGCGCATCGGCGAGGCTCAACATCGCCTTTTCGCGACCACGACTCAGGTAGCCCTCCCGTAGCTTGTCGTATTCGGTTTTGGTTTGCGCAGCAAAGGTATCACGCTGATCGTGACTCAGCAACGAACTCACCACGGGCACCGAACGACTTGCATCGAGTACGTGAACCACCGTGCCGTTGAAGACAGGTGCAATTTTTACGGCGGTATGTGCCCGCGAGGTGGTAGCACCGCCAATCAACAGTGGTTTTTTAATACCCAAACGTTCCATTTCAGAGGCCACAAACACCATCTCGTCGAGCGAAGGGGTAATTAAACCCGAAAGGCCAATCACATCTACCTCATGCTCAATAGCGGCTTGCAAAATCTTTTCGCAGCTTACCATCACGCCCAAGTCCACCACATCGTAGTTGTTGCACTGCAAAACCACGCCTACGATATTTTTGCCAATGTCGTGTACGTCGCCCTTCACAGTGGCCATCAGTATTTTGCCTTTGGCTTGTTGGTTTTCGGAGGGGTTGGCCAGCTTCTCAGCCTCGAGATAGGGCATCAAATAAGCAACCGCCTTTTTCATTACCCGCGCGCTTTTAACCACTTGAGGTAAAAACATCTTACCAGCACCAAACAAATCGCCGACCACGTTCATGCCGTCCATCAACGGACCTTCTATCACTTGCAGAGGTTTGTCGAACTGATGTCGGGCTTCTTCTACGTCGGTGTCGATAAATTCATCGATGCCTTTTACCAAGGCATGGGTCAAACGTGCCTGAACCGGCTGCTGTCGCCAACTGTCGTCTTTGGCCATCGCTTCTTTGCCTTTGCCGCCCTTGTATTGTTCGGCAAGCTGAATCAAACGTTCGGTAGCATCGGGTCTGCGATTTAACAACACATCCTCTACATGCTCGAGCAGCTCTTTGTCGATTTCTTCGTACACTTCAATCTGCCCAGCATTTACGATGCCCATGTCCATACCGGCTTGAATGGCGTGGTACAAAAAGGCTGCATGCATGGCTTCGCGCACCTTATCGTTACCACGGAAACTGAAGCTGATGTTGCTCACCCCGCCGCTGACTTTGGCGCCTGGTAAATTTTCTTTGATCCAACGCGTGGCACGGATGAAATCGACCGCATAGTTATTATGCTCCTCAATGCCCGTAGCTACGGTAAGGATATTCGGGTCGAAAATGATGTCTTCGGCCGGGAACTCTATTTCGTTGACTAGGATGTTATAGGCTCGCTGACAAATCTCAATGCGGCGTTCGTAACTGTCGGCCTGGCCCTGCTCGTCGAAGGCCATCACAATCACAGCTGCACCGTAGGCCCGCACTTGGTGGGCGTAATGGCGGAAGCGTTCTTCGCCTTCTTTCAGGGAGATGGAGTTTACAATGGCCTTGCCTTGCACGCACTTCAAACCGGCTTCGATAACGCTCCATTTCGAAGAGTCAATCATCACCGGCACGCGGGCAATGTCGGGCTCGGCAGCAATTAGGTTGAGGAAACGGGTCATGGCTGCCTCCGAATCGAGCATGCCTTCGTCGAAATTCACGTCGATCACCTGGGCGCCGTTCTCCACCTGCTGACGGGCTACTTCTACGGCCTCGTCGTATTTTTCTTCCTTAATGAGGCGGGCAAACATGCGCGAGCCGGTAACGTTGGTGCGTTCGCCCACGTTTACAAAGTTGGTTTCTTTGGTAATGCTCACCGGTTCCAAGCCGCTGAGGTGCATCACGGGCTCTAAGGCAGGGGCTGTACGCGGATGGTGCAGTGCCGCTTCGGCCGCAATTTCACGGATGTGGTCGGGCGAGGTGCCGCAACAGCCGCCAATGATGTTCACAAAGCTGTTGTCGAGGAAATCTTTGATGTGGGCACGCATCATGGCCGGACTTTCGTCGTATTCGCCAAAGGCATTGGGCAGGCCGGCGTTGGGATGGGCAGAGATGCGGAATTTGGCCGCTTTCGACAAGGCCTGCAAGTGGGGACGCATTTGAGCAGCTCCCAAAGCGCAATTCAAACCGATGCTCAACAACGGCAAATGCGACATCGAGTACAGGAAAGCCTCTACCGTTTGTCCGCTTAACGTTCTGCCACTGTTGTCGGTGATGGTACCGCTCACCATGATGGGCAAAGTCTGCTGCCGACGGTCGCGGAAGTATTTATCGATGGCGTAAAGTGCCGCTTTTGCATTCAACGTATCAAAGATGGTTTCCACCAGCAGGGCATCCACACCACCGTCAACCAGTCCCTTCACTTGTTCGTAGTAGGCTTCTACCAATTCATCGAAGCTGATGCTGCGGAAGCCAGGGTTGTTCACATCGGGGCTGATGCTCGCCGTTTTGTTGGTCGGCCCCATGGCGCCAGCCACAAAGCGCGGTTTGTCGGGATTTGCTGCGGTGAATTCGTCGGCTACTTTGCGTGCCAATCGAGCCGATTCCACATTGAGCTCGTAGCTCAGCGCTTCCATGTTGTAGTCGGCCATAGAAACGCGCTGTGCGTTGAAGGTATTGGTTTCGGCAATATCGGCACCTGCTTCAAAATAGGCGCGGTGGATGTTTTCGATGATGTGCGGCTGAGTGAGCGACAAAAGCTCGTTATTGCCCTTGAGGTCGGAGGGCCAATCGGCAAAACGGCTACCGCGGTAGTCGCCTTCGCTGAGTTTATAATTCTGAATTTGTGTGCCCATGGCACCGTCGAGCACCAGAATGCGCTTCTTAACCTCTTCCTGAATATCGTAGTGCATAAAAAAAGCCAAACGTTTTGTTTAGCTCATCCCCGAAGGTGTCGGGTACATACTTGCAAGTAGCACACAGCCCTTTTCAGCTGATTACTGCTTGCTCATCTCCTGCCTCAAGTAGTTGTTAGTGGCAGCGGAATTGGCACCAGCCCAAACCAAGACAAGTGACTTGATTTGCGGTTGCCAGGACTTCGTAGGGCCGTTCCCTCCGTCCTTCTGGATAAGCTGATGCAAAATTAACACAATTCCAAAAATCTTGTATGCCTAAATGCAATTAAGTGCTATTTTTTGTGAAGCGTGCTACCAACAAGCCATAATCACCACCTTCATAAGGAATTGCGTCTTTCAAACTTCTATATACCTGTGAACTCCGTTTAAAGTGTTTTTCGAAAACCAGATCGAATTGTTCAGCCAATTTTTGGGTAAAATCCCAGCCTATAGCAATAGGCTCACACAATGCCGGTTTTTCGTGAATATCCACAACAAGTAAAAAGTCGCCCCCTGTTTTTATCACCCTTGTAATTTCTGGCAATACCTTTTCAAGGTCATCCACATGATCCAGAGAATTGAAGGAACTGACTATATCAAATTCTTCGTCAACGAAGGGCATAGACTCGGCATTGCCTGAAATGTAAGTCATGCGGTGACGATTTCGATTCAACTTTAGATATTCTTCTGCCAATGGGTCTAGGCCAAAACAAATGCTACTTTCGGGTGTCCACTCCAAACTTCCTCTAGGTCCGCAGCCTATGTCTAAGATTCTTTTATTGGCGAAAAATTCAACGGAAAGGCCAAAAACTTGAGTAAAAGCAGCTTTATATTGGTCGTTAGTAAGTTTTCTGTTTTCAAGAATCCACATCAGGCGCCAGTACATTCTTTCGAAGAAATATTTGGCGCGTACTTTGCCCAATAGCATGACCATTAAATTACCAAAAGCTGTGTATAGGTATAATCTTATTCCTTTCATCTACTAATTTGAGCTAATGGTAATGTTGTTTTTATTCCTTTAGGGCGGCAAGTATACGGCAAATAACGGCTGCTCTTATTCATTGAAGTCAGAACCTTCAGACTTTTTTCTATCACAAGGAGTTTCTCCACCAACCCGTGCAAAAAGGCTTCCTGACAAACTAACCTCTTTGTCGTGCTCAAAATAACTTTTAGAAGCTACTCTGTATATCTAACATAGAAGGATGTTTACCATTACTCATGAACTCCTAAGAATCATCTCCTTCAACCAATTATCCTTGTATTATTTGAAGTATACCTCAATAATACAAGGAATTTGAACCGAAAAATCAACCAATAGGCTGGTCTTACGCTATTGAATTTGCCAATTCTTGAGGGCGATGCGCATCCCTTTTTGTGACTACCGTACGCTCAGTTCGATAACCTACATCTGTTCAATTACGCTTTAACTTGTGGGTATCGCTCTCGTATTTCCGCATTTGACAAATAATGCTTAGTTTTTGAACTTAAACCCTTAATCACCGCTATGCATCGCGAAATCAACGGCTGGTTTAGTCCGGCACTCAACAAACCCATGCCCATCGCTACTTACGGACATTACGGCTTCTCGCTGCTTTTGGTGCCTACAGCTGCGGCCGACTATCTCGAGTACGAGCGCTTTCACCTCATCAGCAGCTTGCAAGAACAAATTGATGGAGGTAAGTGCAAGGTGTTTTCGGTCGATAGCATCAACAACGAAAGCTGGCTTAACGACAGCATGCACCCCGAGCACAAAGCAGCCCGACACGAACAATGGAACCGCTACATCTTCGACGAGGTAATTCCATACATCAAAAAAAATACCTCCGAACAAACACCCATCGTGGTAGCGGGTGCTTCGTTTGGAGCTTTGCACAGCATGAACCTCTTCCTGCGCCGCCCCGACCTCATCAACGGCGTAATTGCTATGAGTGGTGTATATAACCTCATGGAATACACCAAAGGCTTTTACAACGACCAAGTGTATTTCAACAGTCCTTCTCACTACATCCCCAACCTCGAAGACCATCACCTGCTCGAAACCATCCGTCAGGGACGCATCATCATCGCCACTGGCAGCGGCAGCTACGAAGACCCCAATGCCTCCGACGACTTTGGTGGCGTTTTAAACAGCAAAAGTATCCCGCACGAGCTCAGCATTTGGGGACCCGAATGGACGCACGATTGGCCCACCTGGCGCAATATGTTGCCCTATTTTGTTCGTGAAAGGATGTAATTAATGCTTCGCCAACCAGTGCACCACGGGTAGTACAGTAGTTGCAGGGTCTTCTTCCATGGGCACATGCCCCAAGTGCTCAAATACCACCAAGCTTGCATGGGGCAGCTGCTTTAAAAAGCGGTGCGCGTCGCTAACGGGTATCCAGGCATCTTTGGCTCCCCATAAGATCAAAACGGGCAGCTCCAGCGTTTTCAAATCATCAAAGCGATTCGTTTGGCCGTCGCGCTGAGCAACGCGGTCGATGAAAGCTTGACGATTGCCCTCGCGCCGCATAAGCGCATAATAACGATCGACCAAAGCAGGAGTGAGTTTGGTATCGTCGGCATACACTTGCTTGAGCAAGGAGCGAAAAACCGCCTTGGGGGTGGCCTTGCTGAAGTAGCCCGAGAGCACAGGGGTTTCTACCACCGAAAAATAACTCGGGCGACCACCTTGTTGTGCTTTAACTGGAGGCGCACCAGCAGCATCTACTAATATTAATCCCAGCACATCGGCAGGATAGCGGAGGGCATAATTCCAAGCAAAGTTGCCCCCCATAGAATTGCCTCCTAGAAAAAAGCGAGTTAGACCCAGCTGGCTGGTAAAGGCTTTCAAAAAATCGACTTGATCGGCCGTTCGGTAACGTTTCTGTGGATCGGGACCGGTCAAACCCCAGCCGGGCAAATCGAGCGTAACCACGGTATACTCTTTTTCGAGCACCGCCACCCAGTCTTCCCAGGTATGCAACGAACTGGCCATACCGTGCAACAATACCAGCACAGGGCCTTTTCCCTGCACGCGGTAATGTACCTGCATCCCCCTCACTGTTGCAAATGCCGAGGGTGAGGGGGCGTAAGTAGCGGTTAGTACTTCTGGGCTAATATCGCTGCGTATTGGCGCCAGAATCAAAGCCAATACAAGGGCAATACCCCACACTATTTTTTCTTTTCAAATACCAGTTTAACCTTCTGAAAATCAGCAGCTGCATTAATTACTGCCTTGAATTGCTCAAACTCACTTACCGGCATGTAGATTTCGGTGTAATATTCGTCGATTATTACCTTGAGCTGATTGCCTTGCAATTCATACCTGCTCGCAAAAACACTAAGTAGCTTACCATCACGTGTATGTTTCACATCAAAATTCAAGGCATCGGGATTTTGTAACACATATCCTTCCGGAATTTCAAGCGTCAGTTCGCGGATGTACTTCCTATTCCAACTATTTTCGACCGGATGCACCCGATCAAATTCTTGGTACAATTCGGTTTGACGACCAATGGACTGGCCAATATTAAATAGCAACTTTTCGCCTGCTACTTCTACCAATTCGTTGGTCGTAACTACCCCTTGCAGGTGAAAACGTTCGTCCAAGCCTGCAACGGTCATCTCTTTCCGATAGGGCTTCATCTTCAAGCGTGCATCAGCAATGTCCGACTTCAAAATGCGCTCACAAATTTCATCGGCATCGGCAGGTTTCATTAAGCCGAGATAAGGCACAAAACCAGCACCGCTCAACCCACCCAAACCGTGGTCGATGTCCAAAATGGCTTCTTCCTTATCGGGATTGATTTTCATTTTCACATATAGTACATCGGTGTTTTGCTCAGCCGTGAAAGGTTGAATGTACTTCACCTTTCCCAATCCAGTAAGTACATCGCCAAGCTTCACTTGTGAAATAAACAAGCCATCGGTACCCGTTAGATAGGCGTTTACGTACGGGTAACGATAACCTAACTCATCTGGAGCCATCAACTTTTTGGTACTTGGGAAATAAATCATGTACTCGTCTAAAACCGACCAATGATCAAATTCTTTATCGAACCGAATTTTGTTTCTAGGGCTAGTCAGCACTAATTCATGTTCGATGCCCAGTTCTAAAAACACTGCAGAGAAAAGACGATTGATTCCTTTCGGGCTGGCTACCTTATTTTTAATGACTTCGGCTAAGTCGGTGTAAGCCCCCATCTGCACGGCAATGTCGTTTTTGATTCGTAGCTCAAGCCAGCGAATTTGTTGATCGGTGGTCATGCCCTCGGGCATCTTCAGTCCCTTAACAAATTTCCTTATGGCCGACGACTCCCCTTTGGTGTAGGTGTAATGCCCCTCGAACACACGTTGAGCAGCATCGGTCCAAGTAAACAAGCGTGCATTACCGCGAGCGCTGTTAAAGGCCAACTTCATGTCAATACGCATGCGGTTGGGTTGCACATACATATACTTTTCTTCGCGTACAGGCATTACGTTATCGGCCCAAATGGTGGTGAAGTTGCGCTCGTCGTAACTGGTATCGGTACGCATCATAGTACCATTATAAATTTTAGCATCGTACTTCAAATTCTCGGGAGAAATGAGCTCAAACCTGCTATGCTGCACCGGGTATTCGTACTGAATGAAAACCCTGTCCCAATACGATGGGGATTCATTTACTTGGTATAGGTATTCAATCACATCCCCTTTCTTTACTCCGTCGATCGGAAAGTTGAGCATTCTGCCCTCTTCACTGTCTACTTCACGCAGATTAGATTTCGAAAACTCAGTGACCTTACCATTTTTATCAGTTGTGCGTGCTTTTATGGTCAGAATTACCTCGTCGGGATTGTAATAAAACGAAATGCGGTTGTATTGCTCTATGCCTTTCTCGGTATTCACCTGCACACGACGATGATAAGTGCGTACCATGTCGAGATTGTTCTTTTTTTCGGGATTGTAAAAGAACTCCATGGCTTTGTAGTCTTCCAGGATAACTGCATTTTGGCTGGTATCCGATTCTGGGGCTTTTTGAGCTGCCTTCCAATCGTATTTTTTGTAGGCCAGCTTTTGCGCGTTTAGCGCCGTGCTCAATAGCAAGAGGCTAAAAAAAAGGACTTTATTCATGGTTTCTTCTTAAGAATGATGGCTTGTTTGTAGGTGTTACGTAGTTCATCAAGAAAATTGCTAAAGGCAATCAACTCATTACTGTTCAATAAAAGCGACCGGTTGGTGAGTTTGCTCTGTGCCAACACCCGGTTGCCCTCGAGCACATAGTTCAATTCAAACGAAAAGCCGTTGGCATGTAAGCTGGTAGACTGAGGCACACTTTTAAGCTCATAACCTTCAGGTATATCGAAACGAACATGGCGTATAATCTCGCTGTTGTTTTCAAATTCGATGGGTAACTCACGGGTTTTTATATCGGCCCTGTAGTTCAAGAACGACTTGTCGAGATTCAGATTTACAATCAGTTCTTGGTCGAGCGGAATCGCATACTCCCGCAAGGTGAAGTCGAAATCGACCCTACTCAGCGCACTGGATCGAGCTCCACTCACGAATTTGGCCTGTTTTACTGAAAAAGAGTTGTTACCCAATGCTAAATATTCACTCAATCGTTTGCGCAACTCTTCGGCATCCGAAAATCCATAGAGATACGTGTAATCACTTTTGAAATACCCATTCACCAAGCTATTTCCGGTTCCTTCGAGGAATTTACCGTTCCAACGCAGCACTAAACTGTCGATTCTTTGATTCGCTTCCGGGGTCAAGATTGGAACCTGTTTAAGCACAAAGCGCTGACTGTCGATACCTATGAGCACTTCTTTTCCTTGAATCATGGAAGTTGGATAGCCGAAAGGGGTAAAGCTTCCTGTACCGTCGAGGTAAATGGTCGTATCGCTGCGATGAAAGACTGCTATCATATGATTGTCTACATGATGTGCCGGCCACTCGCTATATCGATAAGGCAAATCGCGGGTACCTATCCAAGCCATATAAGCTGGCAAGCCTGCTTCCCGCATCATGCTGTATAGCAACGAACTCATGTCTTTGCAGTCGCCAAAACGCGCATTCAGCACCTTGGTAGGAGAATAGGGTCTGAAACCACGGTAATTTTCTTCAAAAGCCACATATTTTAGGTGTTCTTGCACCCAACTATAAATCGCTTCTGCTTTTTGAAGCTCATCAGATTTACCCTGAATGATTGAATCCACCAACTTCCTAATCTCTGGATGTTCCTCCTCGTACACATGGCGAATGTTGGGGTAATATGTACGGTATAAACCTGCAACCCCGTCGAAATCATCGGTTTTACCTTTTCGCGTAATCGACTTCACCCGAAACGTCAGGTGCGGATGGAAGTACCGTGGCGAAGGCGCATTGTCTACGCCGTTTAACCCTTTGAGGTTTTTGGCCTCCCAAAAATAGATGGTACTTCCTTTTTTCCGGCTTACACTCGAATCGATACGCAAGTCACCACCATTCCAAAGCCGAACGTCCATAGTAAATTCTTCTGGTACAATCAGCGTCATGGAAGCGTGCTTCACAGGCAAACCATACGAAAAAAAGAAAGAGCCCAACAAATGCACATCCGGAAAAGTAAGGGTATAACTCACATGGCCCTGTGCGCCTTCATTCACCTCAGGGAAGTTAAAGCTCCGCTCTCTGCTGTCGTCGTAAAATATGTTGTCGTCAATGTCGGAATGGTCCTTAAAGTCGGTTACTTTCACCTTCTTCATTTTCCCCCCAGCAATGGGCACGAGCGTATACGCCTCAACATCGCTCAATTTGGCAAAAAACCCATACGATATGCTGTGTTTGGAATGCTGCGCTCCCTGGCTCGTATTGAATACAAATACTTCTTTGATTTTCACGCGGGCCTGAGGTACGCCCTTCTCGTGGTACATCTCCATCTCCCAGTGCTTTTCGAGTAATTCAAGCGGGTACTGGGCACGCAGTTGTTGTAAAGAAAGGAGGAAGCAAATCAGGCTAATCAGCAACTTTCTCATGGTATTTGATTTTTAATCTGGCTATCTGCTTGCCTTCGGTGTCGTAATAAATAGCCTCTCCATCCAGCATATCGGAATTGTATTCTTCTTCCGAAAATAAAATGCCCGGTTTGCGATACAAGACTATGCGCCCATGATAATCGTCGCTCACGCTGCTGCCTGTAGCTCTTGGTTTGTTGCCTGGATAGCCGTAGTAGAACGTCCCATTCAACTTTCTGTTGAGCAACGTAAATGTTTCCATAACGCTACCATCAGAATGAAATCGTTGAATTTTTCCCGACATCTTGCCATTCACAAAAGTTTCGATGGCCGAAACTTTACCGTTGGGGAAGTAAGTCGTGAGTGTTACACTGTCTTTGGCGATAGCCATGGCTTTCCCTAGCTTACCACTGGCGTCCATCCAGGCGATGCTATCGGTTTCTCCGTCGGAGTAAAATTTGGCATATATCAACTCACCCAGCATATCGTAATAGCGGGCCCACCCTTGGCGTTGACCAAGGCTATCGAAATACACTTTGCCATCGAGCTTGCCATTATCGTGGTAGTATTCCCACAAGCCTACTTGGTAGCCATTGTGGTAACGACCTTTGGTTTCGATGGCACCATTGGGATACTTCTTTATTTCGAGCGAATCTTGAACGCCGTTCGTATAATGCATGGTCATCCGTTCGGAGCCGTCGAAATAATAGCTTTGACTTGTACCGTGGAGGCGTCCAAGATGGTAATTGCTAATGTTGGTTGCTTTGCCTAGCGCATTTTTAAAGATACTTGTTCCGACTAAATAGCCACAATTCGTTTGGTGCTCTATACGTATATCTCCATTTGTAGTACGTGCTTGAATTGTGCCTTTGAGGGCGAACGGATTTGAAGTTATCGAAACCTGGCCATTGATATCAAAGCCTTGTTCTGTAGAATATCCATAAGCCGAATTGTACAGTAACTTGCTGCTCAATTTACCGTCGGGATTATAATTCAGCTCAATACCTTGAGCTTCGCCTCCAGCAAAAAAAGCTTCTTCTTGCAGGCTTCCATTCGAATAATACAAGACTCTACGGCCCTCCAATTCTCCATTTTTATACCCGGCTACCACGCGTACTTTGCCTGTTTCATAATAATCGGTGCAAACGCCCTCTAGGCTGCCCTCTTCGTAGTTGTTGTCTTCAAGTAAAGCACCTTCTATGCTATAAATTTTTTCATTGCCATTTTTTCTTCCATTCGCGTACTCCGCTGTTTTAGAAACACGTCCATTGGGGAAGTACCACACCCAAGTACCATCCATGAAGCCATTTTTGTAGGCTCCTTTCATGGTGATTCGGCCTGCAGTATTTTTCGACTCTATGGTAAAGTTGCCGTTCCTATTGCCAAACTTTCCTATTTCCTGGCCTCTTTCATTGTACCTTACCTCTTCTACAAACTTGCCTTCCTTTTGGGCAGTCGACATTTGACGGAGTACGCCTTTATCATCGTAATATTCTTGACGGCCGTTCAGCTCACCAGCTAAAAAATTCAGTACACGGTCCTTCCGGCCATCTTCGCTGTAATACTTCCACTCACCCTCTTCTTCACCTTTATCGTTGTAGTTTCCGGTACTTCTTAGCCTCCCATTGTTGTGGTAATACCACCAAATGCCGCTTTTATTCCCCTCATTGTACATGCCCTTGGCCATCAGCTTACCATTCTCGAAAAATTCTTCATACGCGCCATTCAGCTTTCCGTCTTTGTAAATCAGCTTCAAGGCAGGTTGACCACTCACGTACCACGTATAACCCGTATCGATATAATTGCCATTGACTACTCGGCATTTCGATTCCAGTTTACCATTCACGTGATAGGTGATTTCCATACCATTTTGCTCATTGGCCGTGAAATTCACCTCCTTTTTTAATGCTCCACAAGGATGGTAGAACTTGGCTTCACCTTCTGCAAGATCATTTTTGTACGAAATGTTTTGTTGCAGTTGACCATTTTCATAATACTGTTTGAAAAAGCCATTCTTTTTATCGTCGACAAACTCTACTTCATTTTCGAGCCAACCGGTAAGGTGATAATACTTCCAGATGCCCGAGCGCTTCCCCGAACTGTAGTTTCCTTCAGCTTTTAAAACTCCATTCGACGCAAAAATGTACCAATAACCCAAACGTTTGTTGAGATCGCCATTTTCGGCTTCACCGAGCGCTTCTATTTTTTGCCTGTTGTACCAACATTCGGCCTCAACTTTTTTTCCTTGTATTATCAGTTCCTGACGGTCCATGATTTTCCGCAACTCGGCATTGGCTAAATCAATCACCACTTGTGTTTTCTTTTTGTTCGATTCTAGCCACTTATTATTGTTTTCGCTATCCATCGACCCTATCAACAAGCGTACAAAAGGTTCAAGTAAGTCCTGTTTTTTAAGTTCAGCATAAAACGGCCCATACACTTTCATATAGGTATCGGTGCTGTTTGGGTCGTAATTAAATGCCTCAAGTAGATACTTGTATTGTTTAATCAATGCCGCATCGAATTTTATTTTGGTTTTGTAAGCCTGGTTCAGTGGAAGTTTAGCAAGCATTTTTTCGTCTACCGATTCAAAATCATTCACCGAGTAAGGCGCTTTAGGCTTGTATCCCTCCTCTATCTGAAAGCTTCCATCACTGAGTGCTTCTATCTCTTTCAGCATCTTGAAATTTTGAGTTGTAAGCAAATACATGCCCCAGGCCATTAAGGCATGCACCATGTGCTGCTGCCCGGCTGCATGATACCCCAAAAAGTAGTGTGGGTTTGAAGCAAACGGGTTCATGTCGAGTGCCTTGAACAACACTTCTTCAGACATTTTAAAATCGTAACGCGCATACAGGAAATACCCTTTATTCGAAACAAGAACTGGATCGACAGGAAACAACCGCATACCTTCGGAGATATAATAATCGGCCGAATCGTTCATTTTAAGCTGGTTGTAGGTCAATGCCAACAAGTTGTAAATCTCATTTCGTAAAGGCGACGGGATTTGGTCGGCACGTTTCAGCTGTTCAATAGCACGGCCATATTTTTTTTTTTCGTAGGCAATCTTTCCGGCGCGCAGCTGAGCCAAAACGTAATTGGTGTCGCCCATAAAAACTTCGTTATAAAGCTCCATGGCCATAGAATCGTTGTCCTGGCGGTATAACTCATTGGCATTGTTAAGCATTTGCCCCGAATTTTGAAGCTGAGCTTGTGCGGGCGAAAGTGCCAAAACAAACAAAACAGATAAGAGTAAAAAACGCATAGCGATTTGATGTATTTGTTACAATGGGTCAAGATACATGCGCGAATTCTTTTTCAAAAACGAGGCGATAAAAAAATGTATTTTTAAAAAAGATAAAATTGTCTTTATCTATTTTGGATAATTATATCTAATTTTGGCTTGTCAAAAACATCCACCCATGAAACCAGCTGTTACACCCGATGAAGCGGTATCGCTTATTCGTTCAGGAGATCACGTTTACATACAAGCCGCCGCAGGCTCGCCAATCAAACTTGTAGAAGCACTTTCGCGCCGTCATGCCGATTTACGCGATGTAGAACTGTATCATATGCATACCGAAGGTCCGGCCGATTACGCCAAAGCCGAGTATGCCGATAGCTTTAAAGTGAGTGCATTTTTTATCGGCGGCAACATCCGCCCTTCGGTACAAGCGGGCATTTCGCAATACATTCCTGTATTCTTGAGCGAAATTCCTTTGCTGTTCCGCCGCAACATTCTCCCGGTAGATGTGGCACTTATTCATGTGTCGCCACCCGACAACCACGGCTTTTGTTCGTTGGGTATTTCGGTTGAGGCTTCTCACGCGGCCATAGAAAAGGCCAGAATCGTGATAGCGCAGGTGAACAAACAAATGCCCCGGTCGCATGGCGACGGACTCGTACACATCAGCCGCTTTGATGCTTGGTGCGAAGTAGACGAGCCCATACACGAACTCGATTTGGGCGAACCCGACGATATCGAAACGCGTATTGGTCAGCATGTGGCGGGCTTGGTCGACGACGGTGCCACCCTCCAAATGGGTATTGGTGGCATTCCCAATGCTGTTCTAAAATTCCTGATGAACCACAAAAACCTAGGTATTCATACCGAAATGTTCAGCGATGGGATACTACCACTTGTCGAAAAAGGGGTCATCAACGGCAGTATGAAACGTATCCACCCGGGTAAAATCGTGTCGACCTTTGCCATGGGTACCCGCAAGTTGTACGATTTCATCCACGACAATCCGCAGGTGGCCATGCTCGACGTGCAATACGTAAACGATACAGCCGTCATCCGACGGAACCCTAAAGTAACCGCCATCAATTCGGCCATCGAAATCGACATCACCGGTCAGGTGTGTGCCGATTCTATCGGCTACAAAATGTACTCGGGTGTAGGCGGGCAGATGGACTTCATCCGGGGTGCATCGTTGTCGGAAGGTGGCAAACCCATTATCGCTCTGCCTTCGCAAACAGCCAAAGGTGTTAGCAAAATTGTACCTGCCTTAAAAGAAGGCGCAGGTGTAGTCACTACCCGCGCCCACATGCACTATGTAGCCACCGAATGGGGAGTAGTTGACCTGTATGGCAAAAATCTGAAGCAGCGGGCGCAAGCGCTAATCACCATTGCCCACCCCGACCACCGTGAAGCACTCACCGAATTGGCCTGGACCCGCTTCGGCAAATAAACCAACCAAACCGAACCAAAAAAAAGCCGGAGAAAGCAACCTTTTTCCGGCTTTGCTGTTTATTGGGTTTTAAAATAACCCTATGGCAACTATCACCCTCGGCGGCAACGCCATTGAAACCAACGGAACGCTTCCTCAAAAAGGTGCTGCAGCGCCCGACTTTACGCTCACCAACACAGCCATGGCTGACGTACGTTTGGCCGACTTCAAAGGGCAAAAGCTCGTTTTGAATATTTTTCCGAGCATCGACACCAACGTATGCGCCAGCTCGGTGCGTAAGTTTAATGTAGAGGCTGCGGCACTTGAAAACACCCAAGTGCTCAACATCAGCCGCGACCTGCCCTTTGCCCACAAACGTTTTTGCGGAGCCGAAGGCATTAACAACTGCGTGAGTTTGGCCGAATACAAAAACCACAATTTTGGTAACGACTATGGCGTAGCCATCACTACGGGCGCATTCGCCGGCTTATTGAGCCGTGCCGTGGTAGTCATCAACGAAAATGGAGAGGTGGTATACAGCGAACAGGTACCCGAAATTGGTCAGGAGCCCAATTACGAGGCTGCCCTACAAGCCGTTAAGGCCTAAAACACAAAACGGCTGCTCGATGGAGCAGCCGTTTTTATTTTCGGTTTATTATTTCGCCTTTTTGGCTTCGGCCTTTGCTTTTGCAGCAGCCCGTTTTTCCTCAGCAGCTTTCCGCTTTTTCTCTTTGGCTGCTTCGGCATCCGCTTTGGCTTTCTCTTTGGCGTCGACCAGTTTCTGGTCTATTTTTTTCATTTCCCAACCCTTTTCTTCCCCTACAGGACCCCAAAGCTGGGTATGGTCGTGTTCAAAACCACGATCGGCGCGGATAATCTTGTTTTCGTAAATCTCTATCGCACTGGTAACGTAATACGCGTTCTTCTTACCGTATTTACACTCCTTACGAATGGTGGCGCCTGCGTATTTGGTCTCTCCCTTTTTGTTGAAGATGATGGTGCAATCGGCCAGGCCGTTGAGGTCTACCTCGGGGTCGAGCTCGTCGAAAGCCGACGGATTTTGCCAGGCACCCACATATTGTTCAATACCGGGCAGTTCGTAAATCACGGCTTCCCATTGAAAGGCATTTACATCGGCAAAGCGATAGATACGCTGGCTGATCACATTCTTTTGCAGGTCGGTGATTTCTTCGTACATCCAGATGCCGTCGGAGACCAGATTTTCCCATATGGGGGTTACGTATACCAAAACCGGCTGAGCCAAGCTATCGCGACGTACTTGGGAAACGTTTTCGTAACGACCCGCATACCACTCGGTGAGTTTGCGAAGGTCTTTGCTAAACTTGACCTGGGCCACAACGGCAGGAGCTGTACCCATCAAGAGGGCAAAAAGCAGGAGGATTCCAATTCGTTTGTTCATAAGCAGGGGGTAAGCAAGGCTTTAAAATTACAACTGTATAGTAAAGTAAACAGCATTCACCCCTATTTTCTTATATCGAGTCCATTCTATCCTGATTTTCAGGACTGTTGCCGGGCATTTCGTTAACAATTACTTAAAGTAAACTTTATAAAATTGTGTAATTGTCTGTTTTTCAAGTATTTAATTTAAAAAAAGGCCTTTGTGTATAAGTCAAAAATGGTTGTGGACAACGACGACTGTTTGTTTTCAAATTTTGTAAAGCTGCTGAACACGCTACAGCCACCTGACCTTCTCAATTGAATTGCTACAGTTCTCTCCGGGCTGTAGTCGGAATTGTCGTCGGTACCGCTTCGGAATGCTCGGCCAGCACTCAAAAAACAAAAACAAGATATACTAATATGGTTGAGCACATTTTACAAGAGAACAAAGACCGTTTTGTTCTTTTCCCGATCAAACACACCGACATTTGGGAGTATTACAAAAAATCGGAAGCAAGTTTCTGGACCGCAGAAGAAATTGATCTTTCGCAGGACCTCACCGATTGGGAGAACCGGCTGAATGCCGATGAAAAACATTTCATCAAGCATGTGCTCGCATTTTTTGCAGCCAGCGACGGGATTGTAAACGAAAACCTCGCCATCAACTTCCTGAACGAAGTGCAATATCCGGAAGCGCGCTGCTTCTATGGCTTTCAAATTATGATGGAGAACATCCACAGCGAAACCTATTCGTTGCTCATCGATACCTACATCAAAGACCCGAAAGAGAAGGATTATTTATTCCACGCCATCGAAAATTTGCCGTGCGTGACCAAGAAGGCCGAGTGGGCCCTCCGCTGGATCAGCAATGGCTCGTTCGTTGAGCGCTTAATTGCATTTGCAGCAGTAGAAGGCATCTTCTTCTCGGGTTCATTTTGTTCTATCTTCTGGCTGAAAAAACGTGGCCTCATGCCCGGACTTACCTTCTCGAACGAGCTCATCAGCCGCGACGAAGGTCTGCACCGCGACTTTGCCTGCCTGCTGTACAATAGCCACCTGGCCAACAAGATGCCAGCCGACCGCGTGACACAAATCATTGTAGATGCGGTAGAAATTGAAAAAGAATTTGTTGTCGACGCCATCCCTGTACGCTTGATTGGCATGAATGCCGATTTGATGTGCCAATACATTGAGTATGTAGCCGACCACTTGCTGAGTACCCTCGGTTTGCCGAAGCACTATCATGTGAGCAACCCATTCGACTTCATGGAGCTCATTTCGATGGAAGGCAAAACCAACTTCTTCGAAAAGCGCGTAGCCGAATACAAGAAGGCTGGCGTAGGCTCGAATCGCGAGAAGCAAACGTTCAGCATGGACGAAGACTTTTAATGAAAACCCTAAACCAGCCAAAGCATGCATGTAATTAAAAGAGACGGCCGGAGGGAACCGGTTAAGTTCGACAAAATCACTTCCCGCATCGAGAAAATGTGCTACGGGCTCAATCCCGAGTACGTAGAACCCATTGAAGTGGCCAAAAAGGTCATCAACGGTTTATACGACGGTGTGACCACTACGCAGCTCGACGACCTCGCTGCTGAAATTGCTGCGTCGATGACGGCAATGCACCCCGACTACGCCATACTCGCTGCGCGCATCGCCGTTTCGAACCTGCACAAGGAAACGAAAAAGTCGTTTTCCGAAACCATGCGCGATTTACATCAGTATGTCGATAAAAAAACCGGTCAGCCCGCGGCGCTTATTGCCGACGATGTGATGGAAATCATCGATCGTCATGCCGAGGAGCTTGATTCGGCCATCATCTATAGCCGCGATTACGATTACGACTACTTTGGCTTCAAAACCCTCGACCGGTCCTACCTCCTCAAAATCGACGGCAAAATTGTAGAGCGTCCGCAACACATGCTCATGCGTGTAGCCGTTGGCATTCACCGCGACGACATTGAATCGGCAGTAAAAAGTTACGAGTTGATGAGTGAGCGTTGGTTTACCCACGCCACGCCTACCCTCTTCAACGCCGGCACACCAAAGCCACAGCTTTCGAGCTGCTTCCTACTCTCGGCCCAGGACGATAGCATCGACGGCATCTACAACACCCTGAAGCAGTGCGCCAAAATCAGCCAATCGGCAGGCGGCATCGGGCTGAGCATTCACAACATACGTGCAACCGGCAGCTACATCAAAGGCACCAACGGTACTTCTAACGGTATTGTACCTATGCTGAGGGTATTTAACGATACTGCTCGTTATGTTGACCAAGGTGGAGGCAAGCGTAAAGGATCGTTCGCCATTTACCTCGAGCCATGGCATGCCGACGTATTCGACTTCCTCGACCTGAAGAAAAACCACGGCAAGGAAGAGATGCGTGCCCGTGACCTGTTTTACGCCATGTGGATACCCGATTTGTTCATGAAACGGGTAGAAGCCAATGGCGACTGGAGTTTGTTTTGCCCGAACGAAGCCCCAGGCTTGTACGACTGCTGGGGTGAAGAGTTCGAAAAGCTGTACACCCGCTACGAGCAGGAAGATCGCGCCCGTCGCACCGTAAAAGCACAAGACCTGTGGTTTGCCATACTCGAATCGCAGATTGAAACCGGAACACCGTATTTGTTGTACAAAGACGCTTGCAACAGCAAGAGTAACCAACAAAACTTGGGCACCATACGCTCGAGTAACCTCTGCACCGAAATCATCGAGTATACCTCGAAAGATGAAGTGGCCGTATGTAATCTCGCATCCATTGCGTTACCACGTTTTGTGAAGGCCGACAAAACTTTCGATCACCAAAAGTTGTACGATATCGCCTATACCGTTACGTTGAACCTCAACAAGGTGATCGACATCAACTATTACCCTATCGAAGAAGCACGTCGCTCGAATATGCGGCACCGCCCCATTGGTATTGGTATTCAAGGCTTGGCCGACGCATTCATCCTCATGCGTTATGCCTTCGATTCGCTCGAGGCCAAAGCCCTGAACCGCGATATCTTCGAAACCATCTACTTTGCCGCCATGACCGCTTCGAAAGATCTGGCCATCAAAGACGGTGCGTATGAGACATTTAAAGGATCGCCAACTTCCAAAGGAATTTTCCAATTCGATATGTGGAATGTAACCCCTACGGATCGTTGGGACTGGGCAAGTCTGAAAAAAGAAGTGGTAAAACACGGCATTCGTAACTCGCTCCTGCTGGCACCTATGCCAACAGCATCGACCAGCCAAATTTTGGGCAACAACGAATGTTTCGAACCGTATACCTCAAACATCTACAGCCGCAGGGTATTGAGCGGCGAGTTTGTGGTTGTGAACAAACACCTCCTACGCGACCTCATCGAACTCGGTATTTGGAGTACGGAGCTCAAAGACAAGATCATTGCAGCCAACGGCTCGGTGCTCGATATTCCCGAGATCCCCGATGAGCTGAAAGAAATCTACAAAACCGCTTGGGAGATCAAACAAAAAACCATCATCGACATGGCTGCCGACCGCGGTGCATACATCTGCCAAAGCCAGAGCATGAACGTGTTCATGAGCGATGTGAACTTTGCAAAACTCACCTCGATGCACTTCCACGCTTGGAAGAGCGGCTTAAAAACGGGCATGTACTACCTGCGAACCAAGGCTGCGGCCAATGCGGTGAAGTTCACCATCCAGAAGCAAGCCGAAGTGGCACTCGAACCTAAAACAGCAGCTGTTGCCGTCGACGCGGCCGAGCTCAGCAAAGAAGAAGCCCTCGCACAGATGGCTTGCTCGCTCGACAACCCCGACGCTTGCGAAGCTTGCGGAAGTTAAAAAATGATCATTTTACGACAAGGCTGCCTTCGGGCGGCCTTTTTTGTACCAAAAAAGTAGA
Source organism: Chitinophaga pinensis (assembly GCA_943369355.1). Taxonomy (GTDB): domain Bacteria; phylum Bacteroidota; class Bacteroidia; order UBA7662; family UBA7662; genus UBA7662. Next base: position 209,694 of record CALRMX020000005.1, read on the forward strand.
CAGCACGTTAAAAGCTCATGAAAAAAATACCTGCCCTCGTTCTTGTAATCGCACTCCTAAGCGGGTGTGTAACTGTCCAAGCACAACCTCAAGTTCCCAAAAATTGGTTAAGCGGGGGCTTTAACGTTTCTCTTTATACGTCGGAGCAAAACAGGGGATACAACAGCATGATCTACGCAAGCTACCTTCGATTTTTGAACGAAAAACAAGCGCTCGGCTTAACCCTTGCAGCCCAGCAAGATCAAACCACCTTCCAAAATGAGGTAAACAGCAACCAAGTTATAACCGCTGGACTAAACCACTTGCGGCTATACCCTATCAATGCGCGTTGGAACTGGGGGCTTAACTACGAAATTGCCCACAACAAAAGAGCAACGAATGGTGTTATTTCGGCGCAGCTGTGGTACAAATTACATCGGCGCTGGATGTTAGGCTCGGAGCTTCGTTTGATGCAAATGCAATACAGTTATACCCAAAAGAGCTTTCAAATGAGTACTGGCATAAACCTTCAGGGATTCCTGCCAGGCTTTTCTCTGGCTTTTACCTTTTAGTTAGTTGGGAGCAACCAAACACAGCTGCTTTCCCGCACGGGTGATGGCGGTGTATAGCCAGCGCATATAGGCTGTTTCGCCGCCGTAAGGGCGTTCCATCAAAACGAAAACAATAGGCCATTCACCACCTTGGGCTTTGTGGGTGGTGATAGCGTAGGGGTATTTCACTTGTAAAGCATTCAGATACGGATCGAAGGGCCCGTAACTTTCGGCATTTTTCCGCGCAATGAGCAACAATTGGTGTTGCGCTTGACTTAAGCCCGCTTCTTTGCTCACCAACGAATCGTACACCAAACGGCCACGCTTCTGGTGGTAACGTCCATCGATGTCGGAATAACCGTACTCCGCCTTGAGCCAGCGTAAGCCCGCATAGTCCTCGAGCTCTTCCTCGTGTGCAATGAGCTCAACTTGTTCGCCATTGGCGATGAAGTCGGTTTTATTGAGGTAGTGATTTCGGATCACAAGCAACTGCTCACCTGCTTTGGGCAAGGCATCTCGTTCGTTGTATAGCAGACGTCTAAACTTGGTATTGATGCGGTGCGCCCAAAAGTTGCTGTAAGTAACAAAAGTAGCTTGCTCTGGATCATGTCGATACAGCTCGAGATAATGCTCCAACGCCGCATCTACACTGTTGATCTGCACAATGTCGTCGGGCAACTCCATATCGGCTGCTTCAAAACCTTTGCGTTGTACCAAACGGTCGCGCAGTGCTGTTGCTAGCTCGAGTATGCCCGAATGACTTTGCTGACGTTTCACCACTTCGAGTTGATAACCACCTACTTCTAAACCAAGTTGTTCGAGGGTGGCAGGGCTCAACGCAGCCGATTCGAGCTCGTGCACCGGCGGAAGTTGATATGGATCGCCGACAAAAATGAGGCGGTTCCAACCCGAATTATCGAAAACATAATGCAACAGGTCCTGTAGCAATCCATTGGTACGCAATAAGCCTTCGCGACTCGGTAAACTGGCAATCATCGAGGCTTCATCTACAATAAAAACCGCGGGCTCCTCGGTCTCGAACTCACGCAGCATAAAGCTGAAGCCGTGAATCGCCCCCTTGGCGTCGAAACGTTCTTCGAGCAGATAAATCTGCTTATGAATGGTAGAAGCCGCTACACCGGTTTTACAGCCCAATACTTTGGCAGCACGTCCGGTTGGGGCAAGCAGATACACCTGGGTGCCCTCCTTTTTTAACTGACTCACTAATCCCTTCAGCAGACTGGTTTTTCCGGTACCTGCCGAGCCCGTTAACAAAAAAACAGAGCCGGCTGCTCCTTCGTCGAGATAGTGCACCAAAGCATCTACCAACTCCAACTGTTCGGTATCGGGTACAAAGTCGAGCGACTGCAGCAAATTATTCTTCCGGTCGGCCGCCGATATGGGCTGGCGCTCACCAAAAAAATCGGCCATAAATTGTTGCAGGTAGGCATCTACCACCTGCTGTACGGCTATGGGATCGGCTGGATCGAAGTTCACTGACGTAAAATACGCGTTTAACCAACAGCAAAGCCACTACTGCAATGTGTTGCATCATTTTTTTAACCCATGATAAACTATTTAATGTGTTGGGGGTTTAGATTCGTATACCAAACTGAACTATGTACAGACTGCTCATTTTCTTGCTCTTATGCCCGTTTATGCTCGTGGCGCAACAAAGTTTGCGAGGTAAAGTCATCGACAGTGAAACCGGCGAGCCCCTGCCATTCGTCAACCTGGTGGTGAACGATGCCCGAACGGGTACCATCACCGACATCGACGGTAAATTTGAGGTGGAAGTTTCGGGGCGTATTGAACTTATCCGCCTAAGTTATGTGGGTTATGCCCCCAAGGTGGTGTACAACCCCAGTGGACGGTATATCGAAATCAAACTCGAACGAAAAACGCTCTCCTTGCAAGAGGTACAAGTATTGGCTGGCGAAAATCCCGCTCACCGCATCATCCGCCAAGCGGTAGAACGCCGCAAAGACAACGACCCCGAAAATTTGAACGCCTTTCGGTACATGGCTTATAACAAATTTGTGGTCACCCTCGATACCGGTAATGTTAAACTCGATACTATCCCATATGTGCGTAAGCGGCTCAAGAACGGACAAGACACCATCATTTACGACTCTACCGCTTACGAAGCCCGCAACTATAGCCGCGAACGAGATTTGTTTCTTACCGAATCCATTAGTCGGAGAAGTTTCCGCTCGCCCGATTTAAGCAACGAACAGGTACTTGCCACACGCACTTCTGGCTTCAGCAACCCAGTATTTGTGTTACTCTCGGCCCAGTTGCAGTCGTTTTCTTTCTATAAGGATTACATCAAAATTTTGCAGGTAGAATACCTCAACCCAATCAGTCCGGGCAGCACCTCGCGTTACTTTTTTACCATCGAAGACACCACTTATACCGATCGCGACACGGTGTATATTGTATCGTTTAAGCCCCGAAAAGGGAAAAACTTTTCCGGCATGCGGGGTTTGTTGTACATCAATACTAGCAGTTACGCTTTGCAGAGTGTGATAGCCGAGCCCGCCGATACGGTCGAAAACATGCAAATCGCCATCCGGCAATTGTATAAGCAGGCTAGCAATGGCAAGTGGTTTCCTGAGCAGCTGCACACCGACATCCGTTTTACAAGCCTAAATGGGCTTGCTGGCATCCAGCCGTTGGGTATTGGTCGTTCTTATCTCCGTGATATCGAAATAAACCCGGTGCTGACTCGCCGCGAGATTGGTATGAACGGTGTGGAAGTAGCCGATAAAGCCTCACAAATGCCGCAAAGCTTTTGGGAGCCTTATTTATTCGATACCATCACCGCCCGCGACCAAGAAACTTACCGTTTTCTCGATAGCATTAGCAAAATTGCCAAACTCGAGCAGCGTACCAAGTGGCTGTTGGCGCTTACTACGGGTAAGTTGGCCGTAGGGCCTGTCGATTTTAGGCTTCGTGAGATGTTTTCGGCCAACCGCTACGAGGGTTTACGTTTGGGGGTGAGTGCTGCCACCAACGACCGTGTGAGTCGCCACTTCTCGGTGGGCGGATACATTGCATGGGGTTTCAGTGATAAACAGGCTAAATATGGCGGGAATTTAGATTTGCACCTTGACCGACGTAAGAATTGGATACTGCGTGTTGATCACAGCAACGATTTAGAGGCCTCGGGGGGGTATCAGTTTTATACCGGGGAAACAGCCATATTTTCGACCGACAACGAATTGCTGTGGAATTACTTCAGGCAATATTTTGATCGTGTGCGCCAAAATCAAGTCCGTTTACAATTTAAAAACTGGCGCTATTTGAACGGCGAAATCGGTTTACGTACGCAATACCGCACCCAAACCCCTTGGTACCTTTACCGATTCATTGAGCTGCAAGACGTGGCCGACGGCATTGCTCCAACGGCGCTAAATCCGAACGAATTCGCTGTAACAGAATTTAGAGTACAGTTACGGTACGCCTTCAGAGAACGTTATGTGAAATTAGAAAACAGGCAATACAGCGTTGGTACCAATTACCCCGTGTTCTGGTTCAACTATACCCAGGGTTTGAGTGCTCTCGGAGGTAAATTGAATTACCAGCGCATGGAAGGGCGTGTCGAAAAAAGCTTTACTGTGCGCAATGCAGGTAAATCGACCTTCAATCTGAGCGGTGGTTTACTCATAGGCGACAACCTCCCTCTCTTTTTACATTATTTTGCCCGAGGTGTGGGGACCGACAATTTGTTGTACACGCCCAACACCTTTCAAACCTTCGATGCAAACGATTTTGTTACACGGCAGTTTGTGCAACTGCATTGGACGCATAGTTTTGGGTCGCTATTGCTGCGCACTCCCAAGCAGGCGCCGATATTTTCTGTAGAAAATCGTTTGATCTTCGGAAGTATGCGTAATCCTCAGCAACATCAATTTACCGAGCCCTTTTTTGTTAGGGTGAGGGATTTGGAGCAAGGCTATTACGAAACAGGGATAAAAATCACGCGAATTCGCCTTTTAGACCAATTTTGGGGTGTTGGTGTTTTTTATGGTTTTGGTCCAAACGCAGCACCGCAAGTAGAGAATCGCTTCGCCTTTAAACTAGTAGCAGAATTATAACAAAGCGGGGGCCTCATTGCGTGGTTTAATTCTTATTTTCGTCGCGCATATCACAGCGTTATGATACTTTCTATGATCCTGGTGTTTGTGCTTGGCTACGCAGCCATTGCACTGGAGCACCCCATCAAAATCAACAAAACAGCCTCTGCTTTGCTAACGGCTGTGCTTAGTTGGACCATTATTGCCCTTTTTCCTATCCCCGATAGTATTTTCTCCGCCGAGATTTTTACGCATTTCGTGGAAAAACTGAAGTTAGAAGGTGCCATTGACGGACTTAGCCAGACTGAAATCTTCCGTGAATATGCCGGTCACGAACTGGCTCACCACTTGAGTTCGATTGCCGAAATTTTGTTCTTTTTGTTGGGTGCCATGACCATCGTGGAGCTAATCGACTCGCATCAGGGCTTTAAGGTGATTACCAACCGCATCAAAACCAAAGACAGCCAGATGTTGCTGATTATCGTATCGGTTCTGGCGTTTTTCCTTTCGGCCGTACTCGATAACTTAACCACAGCCATCGTGATGGTTTCGCTTTTACGAAAGCTGGTGCATAACCATGTGCAGCGTAAGTTGTATGCCGGCATGGTGATCATTGCCGCCAATGCTGGCGGTGCTTGGTCACCCATCGGCGACGTAACCACCACCATGTTGTGGATTGGAGGACAGATTTCGGCCGTAAACATCATGAAAACGCTGTTTTTGCCTTCATTGGTTTGCTTAGCGATACCATTACTCATCGTGGCTCGTAAAATGCGAGGCAGGGTGATACGGGCTCCCTACGATTATGTTGCTGCGGAGCACATGGAGTTGGTAAAGGGCAGCCGTTTGATGTTGGTGATGGGTGTAGGTGCATTGTTATTCGTACCTATTTTCAAAACCGTTACACATCTACCACCTTACTTGGGCATGTTGTTTGGCTTGGGCATATTGTGGGTGGTTTCGGAAATGATTCACATCGACAAAACCGAGGAAGAAAAGAAACCGTACTCGGCCATTCATGCGTTGAGTAAGATTGATACCTCGAGTGTGCTCTTCTTTTTGGGTATTTTATTGGCTATTTCGGCCCTCGAAACCATGAACATTCTGCGCGTTACCGCAGAGTGGCTCAACGACTCGATTGGCAACATGAAAGTAATTGTATATGTGATCGGGTTGCTCTCGGCAGTTGTCGACAACGTGCCTTTGGTAGCAGCGAGTATGGGCATGTACGATTTAAATACATACCCAATGGACCACTGGATGTGGGAAATGATGGCCTTTTGCGCCGGTACTGGGGGTAGCATTCTCATTATTGGCTCGGCAGCAGGTGTTGCTGTGATGGGCATGGAGCGTATCAATTTCATTTGGTATTTCAAGAAGATATCGTTGTTGGCCTTTTTGGGGTACACCGCAGGAACCATAGTGTATCTGCTCATTTACCCTTATCTAGCTGTGCACCCCATTCACTGATGCAGATTACAACAACCCCTATTGAAGGATTATTGGTTGTTCAGCCAAAAGTTTTTGGCGACCACCGCGGTTACTTCATGGAAACCTACAACGAAGGGGCATTCCGCGCTGCCGGCTTGCCAACCGATTTTGTTCAGGACAATCAATCCTTTTCGGGCAAGGGCATATTGAGGGGTTTACATTTTCAGGCACCGCCCTATGCACAGGGAAAGTTGGTACGTGTAATCAGAGGTGCGGTATTAGATGTTGCTTTAGATTTGCGTAAATCTTCGGCTACCTATGGCAAGCATTTTTCGATACGGCTTACCGAAGAAAACAAAACCATGGTTTGGATACCGCCAGGTTTCGCACACGGTTTCCTCACCTTAGTAGAAGAAACTTTATTTGCCTATAAAGTCACCGGACTGTACAACAAAGAATCGGAGGGTGGTATCCTTTGGAACGATCCCGATTTAGGTATAGAATGGGGTATCGATCAGCCTGTTTTGAGCGAAAAAGACTTGATACTGCCCCGTTTAGTCGATTTTAACTCTCCTTTTTAACTTTTTCACACTTTCAGAAATATTTTCATGACTTTTCTTTAGTATATATTTGGATATTCTTATCCATTTATATAGCTTTACTGAAAATTCCACCCCATGAAACGCATCGTGATATTGGGAGCCGGTTCGGGAGGCACCATGCTGGCCCGGCATCTCTTCAAAAAACTACCGCATGATTTGTACAAAATCACGCTAATCGATCCCGAACCCAGGCATTATTACCAGCCTGGATTTCTCTTCATTCCTTTCGATCAAATGAAGCCGGAAGACTGCTACCGTCAGAAAACCGACTACATACCCAAAGGAATTCAGTTCAAACATGCCAAGGCCAGTTTGATTAAACCCGACGAAAATCACCTCTTGCTCGACGATGGACAGGAAATTCACTACGACCTACTCGTGGTGGCCACAGGTACTCGAATTGCGCCCGAAGAAACACCGGGTATGCTTGGCGACGACTGGCACAAAAACATCTTCGACTTCTATACTTTCGAAGGTGCCATGGCCCTGCGCGATAAGTTGCGCGACTGGGAAGGCGGTAAATTAGTGGTGCACATCACCGAAACACCCATCAAGTGTCCCGTGGCACCGCTGGAATTTGCGTTTTTATCGGATGCCTATTTTGCCGATAAAGGCATGCGCGACAAAGTGGAAATTACCTATGTAACCCCACTTTCGGGAGCTTTTACCAAACCCATTGCCGCCGAGAAACTCGGGCATTTGCTCGACGAAAAACAAATACAAGTAGTGACCGACTTTTCGGTCATGGAAATCGATAACACCACCAAAAAACTGATTTCATACGACGGTATTGAAGTTCCTTACGATTTATTGGTCACTGTACCAACTAATTTAGGCGATCCCGTGATCAGCGATTCAGGTTTGGGCAACGACTTTGGTTTTTTACCGGTGCACAAAAACACCCTACAGCACGAGAAGTATCGCAACATCTTCTCGCTAGGCGACGCTACCAATGCGCCCACCTCCAAGGCCGGCTCGGTAGCCCACTTCCAAGCCGAGTTGCTGGCAGCGAACGTCGTGCGCTACTTGCTTGAGTTACCCGTACAGCCCGACTTCGACGGCCACGCCAACTGTTTCGTGGAGACCGGTCACGGTAAGGCGTTATTGCTCGACTTCAACTACGATACTGAACCCGTTGAAGGTACTTTCCCCATCGCAGGCATTGGCCCTATGCAGCTACTCAACGAGAGCCGCATGAATCATATGGGCAAACTGGCCTTCCACTGGATTTACTTCCACATGCTGCTCGAAGGCAAGTCGATACCGATGATTACACCTCAAATGCAGAAAAGCGGAAAACATCTCGAAACCATCCACCCCTAAATACACCCAATCATGGAAAAATTAATTGCAGGAAAAGCCGTCGACGTGAATGCCGAAGGCTATCTCACCAAAGCTGAAGAATGGACTGAAGCCATAGCCGAAGAAATCGCTACCCAAGAACAGGTAGGTCCGCTCGGTGCCCGTCATTGGGAGGTGCTTCGTTACTTACGCGACCAACAGCTGAAAGGCTCGGCCCTCTCAATACGCGGCATCGGCAAATCTGGTGTTGTCGACATCAAAACGTTTTATGAGCTATTCCCCAATGGTCCGTTGAAAAAAGCGTCGAAAATTGCCGGAATTCCCAAACCCGCTAGTTGTATTTAAAGACTCACATCATGGAAACTCAATTTATGCCCGAAGCAGAGGTAATGACCGAAGCCAAGCCAGTGAAAAAAGTGATGATTATTGTATCGAAAGGCACGCTTGACGGCGTTTACCCGGCACTTATCCTTGCTAACGGCGCACGCATGGAAGGCATCGAAGCCGAGATGTTCTTCACCTTTTTTGGTCTCGAAGCCGTAGTAAAAGAACGTATGAATCACCTGCATGTAGCCGCTGTTGGTAATCCTGCCTTGCATATGCCCACCTTGGTGGGAGGTTTGCCCGGCATGGAGAACTTCGTAACGCACATGATGAAAAAAGAAATGGAAAAACTCGACATCCCCGACGTTGGCGAGTTTCTGGAAATTATCCAGGCATCGGGCGGTAAAATATTCGTGTGCAAGCTTGCCATGGATATGTTCCATATGAAAAAAGAAGATCTCTGGGAAGGTGTTGACGAAATTCTCACCGTAGGAGACTTTTATGCCCGCTGTGCGGGCGAAAATACACAGGTGTTGTTCACCTGAGGTGTATTTAGGTTCGTGCCGGTCGGTCTACAGCATCCGTTGGGGCCGGCCGGTTTTTTTTTGGATTGAAGTCCTTACTTTCGTTCTATGGAGATTACGTCTGAAATCCGCGCTAAACTTGAACGCCTCGAAGAGAAGTATGCCGCCATGGGGCAGGACATGCTTTCGTATTTAGAAGGACTCATACATACCGATTATTTGCAGTATTGGGATTATATCCATTTGGATGTGCTGCTTAATCTGCAAAATCCGCGCACCCATTTGCCCGACGAGAAGATATTCATCGTTTACCACCAGATAACTGAGCTCTACTTCAATTTGTGCATGCACGAGTTCGACCAGATGTTTGCCCCTGGCGAGCGTTCAGCCGAGTGGATGGAAGCTCGGGTGGGACGATTAACCGCTTATTTCCGCGCGCTTATCGACTCGTTTGAGGTAATGGTTGAAGGCATGGAAAAAGACCAGTTTCTGAAGTTCCGCATGGCCCTGCTGCCAGCAAGCGGATTTCAGTCGGTACAATACCGCAAAATCGAGATCAATGCCACCGATTTTGTGAATCTCATCGACAAAAACCACCGGACTGAGGAGCTACTCAAGAAACCGCTGGATGAACAATTTGAGTACATCTATTGGAAACAAGGCGCCACTGAGTTGAGCACCGGTAAAAAGACCCTCACCCTCAAACAATTTGAAGCGCGTTACGAAGAGTCGCTCATCGCTTTAGGCAAAATGCGTGAAGGGAATAACCTGTACAGCCGTTACCGTGCCATGCCCGATGGAAAATCGAAGGAGCAAGTGCGTGATGCCTTGCGCAAATTTGATTTACAGGTAAATGTGAACTGGCCGCTGATGCATTACAAATCGGCCGTACGCTACTTAGAGCGCAAACCCGAAGACATCGCCGCTACTGGAGGCACCAACTGGCAGAAATACCTGCCGCCACGCTTCCAAAAACGGATTTTTTATCCCGAACTGTGGTCGGCCACCGAAATCGACGAGTGGGGCAAGGGCTGGGTTGAAGAGGTGTTGCGCCGATGAAAGATCCTGGCAAGCTCTTGCGGCTTTTTCGCGAGCTCAACCTCCTTTCGTCGTCGAAACGGGGCTATACCGTACACGAACTTGCCGAGAAGGTGGGAGTATCGTACCGGACCGTTTACCGCGATTTGCGCATCTTTGAAGAAACCGGATTCGAACTTATCCAAAATGAGCTATCGAAGCGATTTCGATTGTCGCGTGCCGAAGAATTGAGTGAAAATATCGCCTTCAAACGTGAAGAAGCCGAAGCCTTACAAGAAGCACTAGTGGGCTTGCCCGAAGGACCGCTGCGTCAAATTTTGTTGGAGAAAGTACAGGCCCTGAGTGGCTCAGCACAACAAGTTGGCCTGCTCCACCGACAAAGCATGAGCGCCAACTTCCATCTCCTGGCCCAGGCCATCCGCGACAAGCGGCAAGTGGTGCTGCTCGATTATCGTTCGGCCAGCTCGCATCAAATCAGCAACCGCCTCGTAGAACCTTTTGCCTTTTCCGACCAGTACAGCACCGTACAATGTTTGGAGGTGAGCAGCCGAACTACCAAATTTTTCAAAATCGAACGCATCGGTTTAGTACGCATTGAGGGCAGCCCCTGGCAATTTGAGTACTTGCACGAGCGCCGCAAGCAAGACGCCTTTGGTATGACCTTGCACAAACCGAAAGTAGTTCGTTTTAAGATGGGGCTGCTCAGCTCCAACTTGCTCAGAGAAGAATACCCTGCGGCAGCCATGCACCTGCATAAAGAAAACGACGGTAGCGTGCGCTTCGAAGGCGAAGTAGGCGGTTACGACGGTGTGGGTCGGTTTGTCCTCGGACTCATCGACGATATTGAGCCTTTGGGGCCTTCAGAGTTCATTGACTATCTCCGTCAAAAAGCAACAAAACTCATTTAACGCTTCTCTCCAGCCACTTTTTAACGTCGGATTTTGGTTTTTCGAAACTTGACAAGAGATGTCAAGACCATAGCTCAACTTTGGGGTAAGAAAAACGAAAAAAGATGGTACACGAAAGCAAGTTCACCGAAATTCTCGACATGGTTCCCATGGAAATTGAAGATGTAGAAGCCTATCTCGAGAGCATTTACATTCCTGCTAGCGCTGCAAAAAAGTAATCATGGAGTTGCACTTTCCCCTTGCTGGCAGCTGGCGGCCCTTTCGTTTGGCGGCGCTCGCGCCAATACGCAACTACCGCCTGTTATGCGATGCCTTTCTGGTGTGTGGCAGTCGCGATCTCGGCGGTTTATCGACCGACGTACCGTTGCAAATAAAACATCATTATGAGCGTGCTACGCGATTGCACCGCATTGAATTGTTCCACGCAAAAAGAAGCCTAGGATTTTTACCACTGCCCGAAGCTCAGCTTACTGGTGAAGCGCTTTTGCAAGGCGAAAAAATCAAAGCCCGCATCAGCTGGTATGCCCCAAACGCTCCTTTTTGGGAAAAAATCCGCGTTCGGCTCAATGTGGTTTGAAGCTCGTTTACAGTAGTTATTTGTACTTGCTGCTCCAAAATGACTGAAAGGTTTTGAACCTGGTGTGTAAAGAGGTATTCCAGAAAAACTCCGACCTGCCCATAATCATTCAAGAAACACCCATTGTAGCCAACAAACAATGAGGCTTTGACGGGCCGCAATTTCCTACGAACTTAGCTGCATGAGCAGTATATCCACTGGCAGCGCCCCCAATCCGGTGGGGCTGTATCCCCATGCACGACGTGTGGGCAACCTTCTCTTTTTATCGGGCATTGGCCCACGCGCAGCAGGTACCGATGCCAACAACCCGCAGGTACCCGGCTTGCAGCTCGACAAAAACGGTAATTTCGAAGCATTCGACTTTGAAGCTCAGGTACATCAGGTTTTGGCCAACGTAAAAGCTGTTTTAGAAGCGAGCGGCGCCCGCATGGAAGATTTGGTCGACATTACGGTATTCCTCACCGACATGCAGCGCGATTTCAAAACGTTTAACCGCGTTTATGCCGAATACTTCCGCGATATGGACCCTAAACCTTGCCGTACCACGGTGGAAGTGGGTGCTTTACCTACCGCCATTGCCATTGAATTGAAATGTATGGCCGTAATCCCCGACGGAAAATGAGTGCGCCTCAAACTCCACCTGCACCAAATACCCTGATGCACTTTGCGCTAGGATTGGCCCTGGGCGGCGGCTTGGTGGCGGGCATGCAAGCTCGCTTGTGGTGGCTCGAATTGTTGTGTATGGCCGGGGTATTGTTGTACGTCTTTTTTCGAGCTGGCTTTACCAAAACCATCAAGAACCGACAGGCGAAGTAGCTTGATGTTTCTTGTTTTGCATCAATAGCGAAAGCTCCCACGACATAGATCCGCTAAAGGCAGTGCTGCGCACCGGGCAGTCGGCCTTTGCGCAAATGCCACAACTACTCGGGAGGCAAGGATCTACATGGATGAAAAATTCCATTTTTTGCCCGAATTCGGCAGTGACTAAGCGGTCGATTTGGTCCATGGCCTCATGCGCTTGCTCCACATCGTAATACCGCGGCAGGGTAAGATGCGCATCTACATGCAGCATCCTTCCGTAACGAATTATACGCATATTGTGAAAATCAACCCAGTCGGTTTGCCGATTTTGTTGTAGTACTTCGGCCACCCTACCGAGCAATTGCTCATCGGCCTCGTCCATGATGCCGGCTAAACTAGGCTGCAAGATGCCCCAGGCTGTATAACATAAAAACAAACCAAACAGCAGTGCAACTAAAGCATCTATCCACCACCAGCCGGTAAGCCAAACCAAACCTAAGCCCACCAACAAACCTGCAGTAGTGTAGCCATCGGCCTGAAGGTGCTTGCCACCGGCGTCTAAGGGTAGGGAGTGCGTTTTGGCTGCACGCTTCCGTGCCCAAGTCCCCAGCATAAAGTTCACCAGGCCGGCAGTGGCGATAATGGCCAGTCCCCAGTCGAGCGATTTTAGTTCGTGCTGTTCAAACAATCCGATCACCGCATTCAGCACGATGAGCAAACCGGCCAGGGCCAGCAAAGCTCCTTCGATGCCTGCCGCCAAAAACTCTATTTTCCCATGCCCGTAAGGGTGATTGCTGTCGCGGGGACGGGCGCTCCAAACCAAGCTGTACCAGGTAAAACTCCCCGCCAATACGTTCACCAAACTTTCGGCGGTATCGCTCAAAATGGCATGTGAGCCGGTAAGCTGCCAAGCCAACAGTTTACCCCCCATAAGCAACACACCCAGTACCACTAACCAGGCTTGGAATCGAATTTCGGAGTTTAGATTATTGGCTATCGGCATATCGGGTAAAGATACGTTCTGTATAGGCAGTTAATACAAAAATGGCCAAACTCATGCTTGGCCAACTGCTTAATATTAAGTGCTAGTGCATCACTTTGTTAACGGCAACATCACCGAAAGCCCGAGCTGATTGCGCCACGGCAGCTGATTGGCCGTGGTGGTGGTGCGGTACACCGACTGAATGGCCAGTTGGTACGCGATTCTGCCGGGCTGATACACCAACTGCAATCCGCCTGCGCCCATGAGCCCAAAACGACCGGCAGCGGCATTCAAGCTGTAGATCTCTGCCCCATTGAACCATTGTCCGCGTTGCAACAGCACATAGTTCATCCCTGCCGATACGTTAAACCGTACTTGCAGGCTATTGCGCGACCACAGTTGAGCCGTTAAGGTCACCGGTAAAAACAAATCGTGTTGTGCCCCATTGGCATAGGCTTGCACCAGGGCTTTGCCACGAACGGTATCGGAAATGATGGGCTCTATGCCCTTAAAATCTTGTATATAGCCCACTACCGAGCCGGGCGCAATTTGAAACGACTCCAAATCGCCCTTCAGCTGCATTTGAAACCGTTGCAAGGCATATTGCGGCTCAACGCTCAAACGCCAGCGTTCGCGCTTCACTACCGACACACCCCAGCTCAATTGAACACTGTTGAGCGGACGATACTTGAGCGAACCCCCGGCGGGCGACCTATCGGTACGTAATTCGGCAGTATGCCAAGGCACCCACGACAGCGCAAGCCAGCTATCGAGTTTTCGAGGAGTACGTAATTTTTTAGGAGCCAACTGCTGGTCGGCCACAGCCGGCAACGAATCGACTGTCTCGGCGGCGACCACGCTTGGTGCAGGGGACGTTGGCTCTGCTGGAGTAGGCTTCGCTTCAACCGACTGCTGCACCACTTCTGGTAATGGAACGGCGGTTACTGGCTCGCTCTCGACTGCTGTGATGTTTGTTGCCACCTCATTTTCATCTTTTACAGCTGTGAGCAGACTTGTTTCTCGCACAGTTGTGGTCACTTTTGCAGGTGTAGCGGTGGCTTTTTGCGTTGGTTTAGTAGGGGTATTGGGTTGTGTGAATATCAAGTTTTCTTCAGCTAACGCACCTTCTGGCTGTTGGGTTGGCTGCTGCTGAATGAGCGGCTTTTCGACGCGACTCCTCGTTTTGGTCTGCTCCGCGGCGGGTTCAACGTACACCCAGTAGCTGGTAGCACCTACCAAAGCTATCAAGCCAAACGTCGCACCAAACCAGAGCCAAAACTTGCGGCGTTTGCGTTCGGCCCGAACCCTTTCGAATTCTTCCCAATTCAATTTTGGATGTAGTGCACTCATTGGAAGAGGGTTTTGAGTTGTTTGACGAGCCTGTGTATGCGTACTCTTGAATTTGCCGTGCTGATGCTCAAACTATCGGCCACCTCCTGGTGGTTCATGCCATATTCGAAATACAGCGTATAAAGTTCTTGCTGTTCGGCATCGAGGCGAGGCAAAACGTCCTGCAATTTGAAGATGCGTGCGTCGATTTGCGGAACTAATTCTTCGAGCTGGTCAAAATTCTCCATCGATGTGTGGACCGATAATTTCTTTTTCATTTTCAGAGCAACATTAATGGTGATTTTGGCGAGCCACGATTTAAAAGTCCCTTTGTCGGCTTGGTATTTTTTTAGTTTGTCGAAGGCGATGATGAGGGCTTCTTGGGCCACATCGGCTGCATCGTCGTCGCTAAAACCATACTTACGTGCCAAGTTGTAGGCAAAGCCCACATAGCCCTCATAAATGAGACGCTCACAGCGTTTGTCGCCGCGAAGCGCGCCATGTAGCAGTTGCAAAAATTGATCTTGGCTAAGCATAGTAGAAGCGGGAGATGAGACCATCTCCCGCTCTTAACAGTTAAGGGTTAGATACAAGAATTACGTTTCACCCCGAATACGGCGTTCACCGAGTCAACTAAACCTGTGTAGTTGAAGATGATGTTGCCTTGTGGATCTACAGTGAAGCCCTGGTACTCCCGCAAAGCGCCGCTGTAGCTACCGAAAATTGAATCGGGTGTTACGTTAACGATGGTCACCGTAAGCTGTTGCGCATCGTACTGGCGGAAAAACCGACCGGGTGCATCGATGAAGCAGAAAGCATCGAGCGGTTGCGAGAAGGTATAGGTACCTACGCCAGCAGTAGCACTGTTCCAGATGAGGGCAAACATGGTGTCGTTCGCGCCAGCACTGAGGGTACGGGCTGTAGGGTCGTAGTTTACATTATTACCAGTTGCGAGCGCCCAGAAACTACCGTTGGTGGTGCTGTCGAAGCACGATAATCCAAAACCTGCCGATTGTTGAACGGCACTTACACCATTCAATCTGAAGTTAGCCCGTGAGCCACTGGTATAAACCGTGTCTTTTGGCGCTTGTGTGAATTGCTGATCAAAAACCTCTTGGGGTTCGCAGCTCATCAAGAAGGCTCCCAGAGCCAGCATTCCGAATACAATGTTCTTTTTCATTTTTTGAATTGATTTAGATTCACACCCAATAGCCCAATCGGTCACCAAACGTTACAAGAGATTTAAATTTTTATTTTAATCACGTATATCTAATTGGTTATTAGCTTTTTACCGGGAATGAAATTTCTCTCGCGCCAGTAGAGCACAACAATCCGAAAGCCGTATTTGTTAAAACAAGGAAAAATTAGCTTACCAAGTGGTCAACTACCGACCTCTTTGCATCAGCGAGTTTCAGGCAAATAATCACATAGTGGTACCGCTCAGTAACGAATACACACATTGGTGGGCTCGGTAAAAAATTTGAGGGCGTCCCAGCCGCCTTCACGCCCTACTCCAGAGGCCTTGGCACCACCAAAGGGGGTACGCAAATCGCGCAAAAGCCAACAGTTTACCCAAACAATCCCAAATTTCAAACGTGCCGAAAGACGCTGACTGCGACTCAAATTTTCGGTCCATAGCTGCGCAGCGAGCCCATACACGGTATCGTTGGCCAGTGCGAGGGCCTCTTCTTCGGTATCGAACGGGATGAGGGTGACCACCGGACCAAAAATCTCTTCCTGATTGGTACGACAGTGGTTGGGCAGGTTTTCGAATACGGTAGGTGCTATAAACCAACCGCTAGCACAGCGGCCCTCCGGGAAAACAGCATGACCGCCAGTGAGCAACTTGCCTCCCTCTTGTTGCGCCAATTCAATGTAATGCAACACCTTGCGGTAATGGGCTTCGCTGGCAATGGCGCCTAAATCGGGGTCGGTTGCTGGGTCGCCCAAGCTTAGTTGTGCCACGTCAGCAACAAAATCGTCGCGGAAGCGATCGTAAATACTACGCTCTATCAACAAACGCGAGCCGCATAAACAAATCTCGCCCTGGTTGGTGAACGACGAACGCACGGCCGAAGCCAACGCTTTGTCGTAGTCGGCATCGGCAAAGATGATGTTGGGATTTTTACCTCCCAGCTCCAGCGACAACTTTTTAAACAGCGGTGCAGCGGTGCGGGCAATGGTGGAACCGGTTACCGTGCCGCCCGTAAACGAAATGGCCGGAATGCGGGGATGTTCGCTCATGGCTTGCCCTACTTTGGGCCCCAAGCCAAACACGATGTTGAGAACACCCGCCGGAAAACCCGCCTCCATGCACAAACGTGCCAACAAAAAGGCCGTGGCTGGGGTGATTTCCGATGGTTTGGCCACAACGGTATTGCCTGCCGCTAAGGCGGGAGCAATTTTCCAGCTAAACAGATACAAAGGCAAATTCCAAGGCGAAATGCAGCCCACCACGCCAAGCGGCTGCCGCAAGGTGTAGTTGATTGCAGTGCCATCGGTAGTATGTGCTTCGCTGGCAAAATGCTGAATGCCCGATGCAAAAAAGCGAAAATTATCGATGGCACGAGGGATATCCATGCGGCGGGCGAGTGCCACAGGCTTGCCTTGGTCGCGGCTTTCGGCAGCGGCAAGTACATCCAGGTCGCGCTCGAGCAAATCGGCCAAACGGTTGAGCAGTCGGGCACGTTCGCTCACCGGCGTGGCCGACCAAGCTGGAAAAGCTTGTTGGGCAGCAGCAGCTGCCGCCTCCACATCGGCGGTATCGGAATCGGGTAGCCTGCCGTACACCTGCGCGGTGGCAGGTTCGTAATTGTTTAGCCATTGCCCACTGCGTGCAGGCTGAAGTCGACCGTCGATGTAGTTGAGGATTTCCATGTATACTGCCGCGTGATGGCTATCTTATTAATCCAAAATGAAAATTATAGTCTTTTCAGCTTCAATTTCCAACAAAAAGCAAGACTTTGATGATAGTTTTTCTATGACGTGGATATGTCTTCTCATTAAATCTATTAAACGTTCATTACTTGTGTTGCCTGAGCTAATCTTAATTAAATGCTTAGGAGATTTTTTGAGAAGATGTTGATTTTTGAAATCAGAATCCTTTGAAATAAGTATGAGCCCATACATATCCGCATAAGCTGAAATTCTCTCATCAGACGTGTAATAACTATCTAAAACATTATTGACGTGAATTGCTTCAAAGCCAGCCTCATTCAACCATTTTGTTAGCTTGAATGAGATATGCACGTCACATAAGAATTTCACGCTACCTCTTGAATGGCTTCTCCCGAAATCGATAATTTCGCGTAATACAGTGCGGCCTTAATATCTTCCTGTTCAAGTTCTGGATGGTCTTCAAGAATTTGTTCGTTTGACATTCCACTTCCAAGCATATCAAGGATGTATGCAACTGGCCATCGCATACCTCTGATACAAGGTTTACCGTGACAAACTTCAGGATTTATGGTAATTCTCTCTAACAGCCTCATAACTAAGCGTTATTCAAACATACTAAATTTCTTACAAATTTCCCGTGCGGCCGCCGTCTACCGGTAGGTTAATGCCGTTGATGTACGAAGCGGCCGGACTGGCCAGAAAAGCGATGGCGGCAGCTACCTCCTCGGGCTCGGCAAAACGCCCGGCGGGGATTTCGGCCAACATTTCGGCGGCGACGTCGCTGGGTTCATGCCCGGTTTTGGTGGCCTTGTTCTGGATGATTTGTTCCAAACGCCCCGTTCGGGTTGCTCCCGGCAGCACATTGTTCACCGTAATGCCGAAGGGTGCCAGCTCGTTCGAGAGGGTTTTCGACCAGTTGGCGACTGCTGCACGTATGGTATTGCTAACACCCAAACCCTTGAGGGGTAGCTTCACCGAGGTGCTGATTACGTTGATGATACGTCCGTAGCCTGCTTCTTTCATGCCGGGGATCACAGCCTGCGCCAGCAGATGGTTGGCCAACAAATGCTGCCTGAAAGCAGATTCAAATTCTTCGAGCTTGGCCGACACGATCGGACCTGCTGGCGGACCGCCCGTATTATTCACCAGAATGTGGGCGCACATTCCGCTGCCGGTCCAAGTTTGCAAAAGCTGCTGCAGCATGGCGGTATCGTTGAAGTCGCAGGCCAAAAAGTTGTGCGTTTGTTTGCCTGAGTTGGGTAGCGCTTGCAGGGTGGCTAGTAAACTATCTTCATTGCGTGCCATGAGCACAACATTGGCCCCCTGAGCGGCGAGTAGCATGGCGGCAGCCCGGCCAATGCCTTGGGTGGCGCCACCAACGAGCGCGGTTTTTCCGGTGAGCGAGGTTTCAAACATGTTTAACTGACTTTAAAGCGGCCTTGCGTTGCTGCTTTTGGTAAAAACTACATACTTCGGTTAAGGCACATTGTGTGCACTTGGGCGTGCGCGCTACACATACGTAGCGGCCATGCAAAATGAGCCAATGATGCGCCCGCGAAACGAGCATCTCGGGCAGGTATTTCACCAGCTGCTTCTCGGTTTCGAGGGGGGTCTTGGCCTTCACCGTCAAGCCCAAACGGGCCGACACCCGAAACACATGGGTATCGACGGCCATGGCGGGTTTATTGAAGATGACCGACGCAATGACATTGGCGGTTTTTCGCCCCACACCCGGTATGCGAACCAACTGGTTGATTTCGGAGGGCACCTCGCCACCGAATTCGTCGATGAGCACCCGGGCAAGGCCCATGAGGTGTTTGGTTTTATTGTTGGGGTACGAAATGCTGCGGATGAGGCTAAAAATTTCATCCTCACCCCCTTGTGCTAAGGCGTACACATCGGGAAAACGTTTGAAGAGTGCCGGGGTGGTGAGGTTCACACGTTTATCGGTGCATTGTGCCGACAGTACCACAGCAACCAAAAGTTCGTAGGGGTTGCTGTAAAATAGCTCGGTTTCAGCTTCGGGAGCTGTGCGTAAAAAGTAATCGATGACAAAGGCAAAACGTTCGCTCCGGCGCATGGCCGAAAATACGCAGAAAGGCGGCTGTATCCAATGGTTGCGTGTGGTGCTCTTTCGTACGCCAACTGTGTTGACGCATTTACTTCAATTGCTTTAACCACGCAGCACGCTTCACTGTTCAACGTTTTAGTGTGTTTATTGGCCGTGGCGACTCGATTTCAAGAAAAAAGGTCACTGATATACTAATTCCAGCTCGCCACTATGGACATAGCCAAGCTCACTTCACCACCACCCACCGTGCCTACACAAAAAAAAGCCTCGCTAGTGCGAGGCGTAATCGAGCAACAGCTTCATGGTGCTGTCGGAGGGTTGCAGCAGCTCGCCGCATTGCAGGAGTGCAAGTAGCTGCTCAGTTTGTTGGTACTCATGCTGCAAATCGCCGTCGCTGACGAGCAAATGCTCAAACGAATTGCGCTCCGCGGGGGGCAGTTCGTTGGTGATGTGCAGCAGAAGTTGTAAGGAAGTAACGCTCTCGGTCATAGATCAGATTTGAATTACCAACGCCGTGTTTGGCGGCTTGGTATATATTCCTCAAAAAAATCGTCAACCAGGCGTTACTTCTGCTCACAAACTGATGTGGTATTTATCGATGAGTCGGCGTAGGTTGCCCAATGCGTAACGCATACGTCCCAAGCTGGTATTGATGCTCACTTCGGTTACGTCGGCAATTTCTTTAAAGCTTAAGCCGCCGTAAATACGCATCACCAACACTTCGCGTTGCTCTTCGGGCAGGTGCTGGATGAGTTGCTTCACCTTTTCGTGCGACTGCAAGCGTACAATGCGATCTTCTACCGACTCCTCTTTTAAATCGAGGAAGCTGAACACATCGGTATCGTCGTCTTTCGGCTGAATGGTAGGCATTTTCGCACCACGACGGAAATGGTCGATACACAGGTTGTGCGCAATACGCAGTACCCAAGGTAAAAACTTACCCTCTTCGTTGTAGCGGCCCGACCGGACAGTGTCGATCACCTTGACAAAGGTGTCCTGAAAGATATCCTCTGCCACATCGCGATCTTTCACGAGCTGGTAGATGGTGGTATAAACGCGAGATTTGTGTCGCAACATAAGAACGCCTAAGCTGTTCTCATGGCCTTTGAGGTAACGTGTAATGAGCTCTTGGTCACTAACACTCACAACGGTTTTCATAGTTGTAAGAAGATTTGGTTAGGTAGAGCTCAGGCGATAGGCGACTTGTTTTTTAAGGTTGATGGTGCTAATATACGGTTTAGACGATGCTTGCGCCCCTTTTAAGAAAACTTTAACCAAAATGATCTTTTCGTGACACAGCCCAAGAACTCACATGAGGTCACGCGCAGCTGAAAAAAGCTTGGTGAAAGCCCGCGTCACTTTTGCTTGGACAAGCAAGCTATGCAAGTAGATTAGCCGGGGTAAAACGTGTATACGACGCGCTAATCGAGCAAAATTTACCCTCGTCGAGCTTTTAGGCGAAAGCTTGCTGCTCGCTGCAACAAAATGGCGGCGACCCTTGTTGTTCAATGGTTATTCCCGAAATTCGCGTTTTGAATCCTTCTGCCTTGTCACTACCCCAAGTTGATTCGCTGGACCCCCGGCACTACATACTCATCAAAAATGCCCGTTTGCACAATCTGAAGGGTATTGATCTCGCCATTCCCCGCAATAAGTTGGTGGTAGTTACCGGCTTGTCGGGCTCCGGTAAGTCGTCGCTGGTATTCGATACGCTGTATGCCGAGGGGCAGCGCCGGTATGTGGAGAGTTTGAGCAGTTATGCCCGCCAGTTTATGGGGCGCATGAAAAAGCCCGAAGTAGATTGGATCAAAGGCATTGCGCCGGCCATGGCCATCGAGCAAAAGGTGGTCAGCCGCAACCCCCGCTCCACCGTTGGCACTTCAACCGAAATATACGATTATCTCAAGCTGCTGTTTGCGCGTGTAGGCCGCACCTTCTCGCCCGTTTCGGGTACAGAGGTACGCAAAGACACGGTGAGTAGCGTAGTAGATAGCCTCCTGGCTTTGCCCGCCGACAGCAAGGTGCTGTTACTTTGTCCGCTGGTATTTCATGAAGGCAGGCAGCTGAAGCAAGAGCTCACCGTTCTGCAGCAAAAAGGTTTCATCCGCATACGGGTGAAAGGAGAGTTGCTGCGCATCGAAGAGCTGCTCGGCGATGCAGCTGCATTGACCGCCCTTGCTGGCGAGCAGGTGTATGTGGTCATCGACCGGATAACCATCGACCCGGCCGACGAGGAGCAGGTGCATCGGCTGTCGGATTCGGTACAAACCGCCTTTTTCGAAGGTCATGGCGATGCCCTCGCCGAAATTGAAGGCGTAGACCGACTGTATAGCGACCGTTTCGAAGCCGATGGTGAACGTTTTGAAGAGCCCAGCGTGAACTTGTTCAGCTTCTCGAACCCCTACGGCGCCTGCAAACGCTGCGAAGGCTTTGGCAGCGTGATTGGCATCGACGAAGAGCTGGTTTTCCCCGACAAAAGTTTAAGCGTTTTCGAGGGGGTTGTTGCACCTTGGCGCGGCGAAAAGATGAGCGAATGGAACGATGTACTGGTGAAAAACGGCATCCGTTTCGACTTCCCCATTCATCGGCCATACTTTGAGCTCACCGATAGCGAAAAAAAGCTACTCTGGACCGGCAACAGCTATTTCGAAGGCCTCGACAGCTTTTTCCGTTATCTCGAAGAGCAATCGTACAAAATCCAATACCGTGTGATGCTGAGCCGCTACCGCGGGCGCACCGTTTGTCCCGACTGCCGGGGTACACGTTTACGGAAAGATGCCGGCTATGTGAAGCTGGTAGATGCCGCTACTCACGAGCAGCACAGCATCATTGAATTGGTGTTGCAGCCTGTTGACCGGCTGCTGGCGCTTTTCAAAGCTTTGCAGCTCACCGAAACCGAACAAAAAATCGCCAACCGCCTGTTGGCCGAAATCACCAACCGCTTGCAGTACCTCAGCGATGTGGGCTTGGGGTATCTCACCCTCAACCGTTTGAGCAACAGCCTCAGTGGCGGAGAAGCACAACGTATCAAACTGGCTACCTCACTGGGCAGCAACCTCGTGGGCAGCATGTACATACTCGACGAGCCCAGCATAGGCCTCCACCCCCGCGACAGCCAACGCTTGATTGGCGTATTGGAGCGTTTACGTAACAACGGCAATACGGTAATCGTGGTTGAACACGAAGAAGCGGTGATGCGTGCTGCCGATCAGCTGGTAGATATCGGCCCCATGGCCGGGCAACACGGCGGGGAGCTCATCTTCCAGGGCAGCTTCGACGCCTTGCTGCACGACAAGCAGAGCCTCACGGGCCAATACCTCAGCCGCCGCGAGCAAATACCCACCCCTGCACGCCGCCGTCCGTGGAAGCGCAGCATCGTGGTGAAAGGTGCTCGCGAAAACAACCTCAAAAACATCGACGTAGAACTGCCCTTGCACAATCTAACCGTGGTGACCGGTGTGAGTGGCTCGGGCAAAACATCGCTCATCAAAAAAATACTCTACCCGGCGGTGAAAAAAATCACCAGCGGCTACGGCGAAAAGCCCGGGAATTACGACCGGCTCGAAGGCGACTTCAGGGGACTCAAAGACATTGAACTGGTTGACCAAAATCCGATTGGCAAGTCGAGCCGATCCAATCCGGTAACCTATACCAAGGCCTACGACCACATCCGCACTTTATTTAGCGAACAGCAGGCTTCGAAAATCAACGGTTACAAACCGGCCCACTTTTCGTTTAACGTTGAAGGAGGTCGTTGCGAAACCTGCCAGGGCGAAGGTACGGTGACCATAAGCATGCAATTTTTGGCCGACATCACCCTCGAGTGCGACAGCTGTAAAGGCCGCCGCTTCAAAGACGAACTCTTGGAGGTGCGCTACAAAGACAAAAATGTGTCGGACGTACTCGACATGACGGTGAGTGAAGCCATCGTGTTTTTCCACGACCAAAAAAACATCGTCCAACGTTTGCAGCCCCTCGAAGATGTAGGCCTTGGCTACGTGAAGTTAGGGCAGTCGAGTGCTACCTTATCAGGCGGGGAGGCACAGCGGATTAAATTGGCGAGCTACCTCACCAAGGGCAACCAAGCCACCGATACCCTTTTTGTATTCGACGAGCCTACCACCGGACTGCATTTCCACGACATCAAAAAGCTGCTTTACGCCCTCAATGCGCTCATCGACCAAGGCAACTCGGTGCTTGTAATTGAGCACAACCAAGAAGTGATACGTTGCGCCGATTGGGTAGTTGACCTTGGCGCCGAAGGTGGCGATGCCGGAGGCTATTTGGTGTTTGCCGGCACTCCCGAGGACCTCATCCAATGCGAAGCCAGCTATACCGGGCAGTATCTGCGCGAAAGTATGCTGCTTCAGAACGCCTCGGCTACCGAAATATAAAAGGCAGGGCCTTCACGACCCAAGCCCACATCTACGCGGGCGTTGAGCTTTTCTTTTTTGTTGAGTGCATAACGCAGGCCGGTACCGATAGAGTATTTGAACCGCTGTAGCGATAAGTCGTCGGCCGTGGCAAATACATCGCCACCACCAGCAAAAGCCACCCCACCGAATCGTCGCCAGATGGGGAAGCGCAACTCGCCTTGAAAAGCGTACATGTTGCGGTCGCGGAAGCGGTTGGCCGGGTAGCCACGTAAAATATCGTCGTTGCCAATGCGTGCCATGTCTAAAAAGGGCACATCGCCAAAATTGGCACGCCCTACTACATTTACGCCCAATACCAGCTTATGAGGCAATTTAAAATAGGTGGCATAGCTGAGGTTGTAGTTGCTGAAGTTGAAGTCGCTGCCAAAACCCGGTCGGTACCAATACGACGAAAATTCGAAAAAATGTCCCGAAGAAGCATTCACGATATTGTCGCGATCGTCGTAGGTAGCCACGAGCCCCACTGCCGAGCCTGTACCGCCATTGGCACCGGTTACGCGGTTGTTGAACAGGTCGCCATCGCTAAACTGCTTGAAATTGAACTGATGGCGCAGCTGGTAATCGATACCGGCAAACCAATACCTGTCGAACCGTCGCATGGCAAGCAGTTTAAAGCTGAACAGGTCGTAAGAATACCGTTCTTCTTGCGCCAGTGTAGTGGCGTTTCCTACCCCAAAGTAGCGGTCGGGAAAGTTCCGGTAGCGCAGTTCTCCTTTGATGAGGTAACGTTCGGCTTTGGTGAATACCGACCAGAGCGACCACACATCGAGTTGTCGGTTCTGGGTGTAATCGGCCAGCAGCTGCACATAGGAGAGCCGTGGCGAAACACTGTCGAGCGAACCTGCTGCCGTGCGGAAATAGTATACGCCCGCAGCTCCTGCTGCCAACCGGGTATCGGGGGTATAATACAGTAGCGGAATCACCACCACACCGTCTTTTTTCGACGAATCGGAAGGCAGCACTCCTGCCCTTAAGCCGAGGCTGCTGAGCAGCAAAACGATGTATACAAGTGCTTTGGTCATACCCCGATTTACTTAGGCTTTAGGCAAACGTTATTGCTCGCAAAAAAGTTTAATTGGCCAACGCAACCAAACTTGCGAGGGTTTTGCCGTTGCGCGTGGTGGCTGGAGTTTTCAATTTTTGCTCCACGAAGGTGTTGCTGAGTTTGCTACGGGCATAGTTGGCAGGTACATAAAAGTACACCATCCTGCCGTTCCAGGCCAAAGCTTCGGGTGCTACCGCATTGGCAGCGAGTTTGGCAAAGGCTTCGTCGCTACAGGGTTGCTTGAGCAGGGTAAAAAAATGGCGGTCGGCAGCTTTTTCAGGGTCAGCTGCAAAAGGGTTGTGCGCCAACCAGCTCTTCAGCTCTTCGGCGCTAAACACCCATGCCGGAACTTCATAGCCAAAATGTTCACGGATAGCATTTTCGAGCTGTTCTTCCAGCTTTTCGTGCTGCGTTTGGGTGCTGCTAAATACGATATTGCCACTTTGGATATAGGTCTGCACCGCTTCCCAGCCTAAACCAGTACAAAGCTCCCGCAGTGCTTCCATCTTCATGATTTTGCTGCCGCTGATGTTGATGCCTCGCAGCAAGGCTATCCAGCGCATCAGGCAATCAATTGCTCGAGCCAGTTACCTACCACATAACTCAACACGGCTGCTGCCGCGCCCAAGGCCAGGGTTTCGAGCATACCTTTCCAGCGGCTGGTTTGTGTAACGTAGGTTTTTAGCCAGCCAATCAACAAAAAAGCAGCGGAAGTCATCACCGACGAAACCACAAATAAATCGGCAGTAAGCGGACTGAAATAATCGTACACATATACGAGCAACGGAATAAGACCAATGGTTACAAAGCTGGCGAAGGTTACGGCACCCATGGCGAGTGGAGAGCGCTGCTCTTCCATCATCTCCAGCTCTTCTTTCATCATCACATCCACCCAACGGTCTTTGTCGCTCGTAATCACCTCCACCACCTGCTCGAGCAATTCGCCTTCAAAACCTTTGGCGCGGTAAATATCACGTACTTCTTCCTTCTCCTTTTCGGGCAAATGATCCACCTCCCAATACTCTACCTTTTTATGTTTGTCGTAGTTCTGCTGCTCGCTCTTTTTGCTGAGGTAGCTGCCTACGCTCATGGCAAAACCGTCGGCCAGCAAATTCGCAAAGCCCAGAATAATCACCACGTTCGACTCCAATCCGGCGCCTGCGGCGCCTGCAACTACTGCGAAAGTGGTTACACTGCCATCAATTCCGCCGTATACAAACTCACCCAGGTAGTCGGAAAATTTGCCAAATGCCGTTCCTTGCTGGTGTAGCTTATCTTCATGTTTGCCTGTCATGCCTCTGCTTTTGGTCGAAGATACGCAATGCTCACTCTTCTTCGGGTGCAAGAAGTTGTTGATAGTAGGCCTCAAGGTATTCTGCCCCTTCGTGCACGTACTTCATACTGCTGTCGATGCCGCTGAGGGCTACCTTTCCTTCGGCTTGCTGACCCAACTCCACAACTGTTCTGCGGTAGCTGCCCGTCTTGAGTTCAGCAAATACCACATAGCTGTTTCCACTTTGTACCAGTGCCGACCCTGGCAATACCCAAGCACGGCGTGATCCGGTTTCGATGCGGGCCTTGACAAACATACCGGGACGTAAGAAGTCGTTCTCGTCGTCGATATGCCCGTGGATGTTCACCGACCGCGTAACAGGATCGACCGTTGGGCTGATGAGGAATACATCGCCACGAAAACGCTGCTGACCGGCATTGAGAAGTTGGAAGGTCAACTTCTGCCCGATGGCTACCTTGTCGAGGTCTTTTTCGAACAACTGCAGCTCCACGTGCATATGGGCTTTATTCACCAACTGCACCAGCGGCTTGTCGCTACCAACAAATCTCCCTATGGCCCCGTCAACCGAGGCTACAAAACCATCGAACGGGGCTTTGAGGGTAATGGTGGTGTGTAGGGTAGTGGCTGTGAGCTTATCGGGGTCGATGCCCAAACGTTTGAGTTGCGCCGCCAAGGCGGCAACGTTGGCTTGTTGAATGCGGTAGTCGCTTTCGGCTTTCTCGAGACTTTTGGCGGCAGTAGCTTCGGCCTTGGCCAAGTCGCGCTGGCGCTGGTACTCGCGTTCGCCAAGGGCCAACAAACTTTTGGCCTCCAAATAGCGGCGCTGCAGTTCGATGTAGTCGGGATGCTCCAAAACGGCTAGCTGTTGGCCCTTTTTCACGGCTTCGCCGCCTTTCACACGCAACTCCACCACATATCCGGGTAGGGGCGGATTTAAATCGGCCATGTACTGCGGAGGCAGTTCTATTCGACCGTTGAGTTCTACGGGGGTGTTTATTTGGGTCATCTCCGGAGCCGTAGCGCTTATGCCCACTTTCTCGAGCTGATCGGCCGTGAGTTGTAGGGTGTCGGCTAATGCTGCCATTTCGCTTGCTTCGGGCGCAGGCTCTTGGCTGCCACAGGCTTGTAGCACGCTTACAAGGAGGATATAAGGGATTAACTTTTTCATTTTAATGGATTTGTTGGTTACGCAACTGCAGCAAACTAAAGGCTGCCAGTTGATACTGATAAAGGGCCTGCTGCTGGTTGAGGCGGATCTGCAATACGGCATCGAGTGCTTGAATGTATTCCACATATTCGATTTCGCCCTTGCGGAAGAGGGCTTCGGCATTGTCGGCCATAAACTGTGCGCGTTCGGTGGCGGTGGTTTGGTAGTACTTTACCCGCTCGTATTGCTGCTGCGCCAATCTGCCGGCGGCCACAAGCTGCATCTCATGTCGGCTTAGGGCGTAGTCGGTAGCGAGCGCCTGCGCTTGGCTGCCGAGGCGGGCCGACTGCGCCTGTGCGGCACGGGGCCGAAACCAAAGTGGTATGCCTACCGTAAGTTGCCAGCCTTGAAAGCCCCCAACATTTTCGAGCTCCTGCACAAAATAGCCGGCCGATAGGGAGGGGCTAAACTTCCACTGCTCTACTTTCCAGGCTTGTTGCGCCTGCCGGCTGAGCTGTTGTTGCAGCTGCATGGCGGGTGGTAAGCTGGCCGCGGTTTCGGGGAGAGGTATCGGCTGTATCAGCGGAAGGCTGTCGGAAGGCAGAGCCTCACTGCGGGTTTCGAGCTGTAGCTGACGTAAGGCTTCTTCCCGCGCTACCACTGCATCGGCATGCTGGAGCCGCGTTTCGTCGTACTGATGGCGGGCAATGGTTAGTGCCAGCAGGCTGGTTGCTCCTGCTTCGTAGCGCGCCTCGGCGATGCGGCTAAACTCCGCATAGCGCAGCAGCTGCTGCTGCAAGGCAGCTACCCTTGCCGACTGCCAAGCCCATCGTTGCCAGCATTCAAACACCCTCGCCGCTACTTCTTGCGTCCGCTGTTGCAGCTTAATTGCTTGCAAAGCCACGCCCATGCGGTTGTACTTACGCTGCGCCAAGGCCACGGCTGGCTGCCCAAACGACTGCCGGAAGGTAAAGAAGTTGTCGATAGGCGCGGCATTGAGCTGTCCTCGTTGCCAGTCGAAGGTAAATTCGCCGGGATCCCAGCTCGTTCTCAGCTGACTTTGGGCGCGTTCTACCTCCAGCTGAGCCATGCGGACCTCGGGATGGTTGGTGAGCGCAGTACGTATGGCGGCTTCGGGCGACGCAAAAGGCGACTGGGCTTGCGCACTGCCACCAAATACAGCTAAAAGTGCTACAACCACCGCGGCCATGCCCGTTGTACCCGTTTTTTTACGCTTTTCGAGCAGCAGGTACAGGGCGGGAAGTACCACCAGCGTGAGCAGAGTGGCCGTAACCAGTCCACCAATCACCACCGTGGCCAAAGGTCGCTGTACCTCACCTCCATTGCCGGTACTCAAGGCCATGGGTAAAAAACCCAGCGAAGCCACGGCGGCAGTCATCACCACCGGACGCAGGCGTACCAAACTGCCCGTGCGAATACGTTCTTCTACATCGTGCATACCTTCCTGTTTAAGCTGGTTGAGGTAGCCAATGAGTACGATGCCGTTGAGCACTGCCACCCCAAACAGGGCGATGAAACCCACACCCGCCGAGATGCTGAATGGTAAATCGCGCAGCCACAAGGCGGCAATGCCACCGATGGCGGATAGCGGGATGGCCGAAAATATCATGGCGGCCTGTAACCACGAACCAAACGTGAAATACAACAGCAAAAAGATCAACGCCAAGGCTACCGGCACCGCAATGGCGAGGCGACTACGGGCATGCTGCAGATTTTCGAACTGCCCACCGAAGGTAAAATAGTAGCCGCTTGGCAGCTTTACTTCCTTGGCCAAGCGTTGCTCCACTTCTTTGACGAACGATTCGTAATCACGATCGCGCACATTGATGAGCACCGATACGAGGCGGTTGGTATTTTCCCGGCTGATGAGCATGGGACCCGGTTCCATTCGGATGTCGGCCAGGGCGCCAATGGGCACCATCTGCCCATTGGGGGTGCGCAACTGCAGCTGTTCAACGGCCTCCAGTTGCGACCGCAGTGCAGGCGTTGCACGTACCACCAAGTCGAAGTGTTTTTCACCTTCGTACACCTTCCCGGCAAAGGCGCCGGCGTAGGCAGTTTGCACCGCTTGGTTAAGGGTAGCGATGTTGAGTCCGTAGGCGGCAATTTTATCGCGCTGCCAGCGGATCATCAGCTGCGGTAAGCCTTCGGTTTGTTGTACCAGTACGTCGCCAGCACCTGCTACTTGCCGTATCACTGCGGCCGACTTCTCGGCAAGCTCGGCTAGGGTAGCAAGATCGTCGCCATAAATTTTTACGGCGATGTCTGACTTCACTCCGGTGAGGAGCTCGTTGAATCGCAGCTGTATGGGCTGGGTAAATTCAAACGACACACCTGGAAGTGCTTCAAGCGCCTGCTTCATCTTGTCCGACAGCTCTTCACGGGTGCTGGCACTGGTCCACTCGGTTTTGGGTTTCAACAAGATCATGATGTCGGCATCTTCCACGGCCATGGGGTCGGTAGGGATTTCGGCGGTACCTATTTTGCTCACCACGGCACGCACCTCCGGGAATTTGGCCAGCAAAATGGCTTCAGCCTTGGTGCTGTTGGCAATGCTATGGTTCAACGAGCTGCCAGGTGCTACGGTCATCTGCATGGCCAAGTCGCCTTCCTCGAGATTGGGGATGAAAACGGCACCCAAACGCGTGAACAACCATAAGCTAGCCAGCAAGGTAAGACCCGAGGCCAGCATAACCTTTCTCGGATTTCGTAGGCTGTATTCCAAGGCCGGGCGATAAGCGGCATTTATTCTTTTCATGAGCTTATCGGCCCAGTTTTCACGTGCGTCGGGGCGACGACTCAAAAACAGAGCACTCATCATGGGCACATATGTGAGTGATAAAATGAGTGCTCCGAGTATGGCAAAGCCCACTGTTAGGGCCATAGGTTTGAACATTTTACCCTCTACACCCACCAAAGCCAGTATAGGCAAGTACACGATGAGGATGATGATTTCGCCAAAAGCTGCCGACTGCCTGATCTTTACCGACGAATCGTAGACCAGATGGTCCATCTCACGGCGACTGAGGAGTCCGCCTTTACCCGA
Source organism: Chitinophaga pinensis (assembly GCA_943369355.1). Taxonomy (GTDB): domain Bacteria; phylum Bacteroidota; class Bacteroidia; order UBA7662; family UBA7662; genus UBA7662. The sequence goes on from CALRMX020000005.1 coordinate 240,079, forward strand.
ATGATGTAAGCGGTGTACGATGCTCTCCACAATGATCACGGCACCGTCGACAATGAGGCCGAAGTCGATTGCGCCGAGGCTCATCAAATTGGCCGATACCCCAAACTGACGCATCATGGCCAATGCAAAGAGCATGGCCAAGGGTATCACCGAAGCCACTACCAAGCCTGCCCGCAGGTTTCCTAGCAACAAAATGAGGATGAACACTACGATGAGTCCACCCTCGATGAGGTTTTTGCCCACGGTACCAATCACTTTCCCCACGAGCTCTGAGCGGTCGAGATAAGGTTTTAACTCCAAACCTTCGGGCAGGCTACTTTGCAGCTCTTTCACGCGCTTATGCACTTCTGTGAGTGTTTCGTTGGCATTGGCGCCTTTCATCATCAGCACGATGCCTCCCACGGCCTCCCCTTTGCCGTCTTTGGTCATGGCGCCATAACGTGGAGCATGTCCATACCGCAATTCTGCAATTTGCCCGAGGGTTAGGGGCGTTGCTCCGTTTTGTTTGATTGGGATTTGCGCCAGCTGCTCGAGGTTTTCTACCAAACCTTCGCTACGTACGTAATAGGCATTCGGCCCCTTTTCGATGTAGCTGCCACCGGCATTGCCGTTGTTTTGTTGCACGGCCGCAAACACATCGCTGATGGTGAGACCGTAGCTGCTGAGTCGCTGTGGGTCTACGGCCACTTCGTACTGCTTCAAAAAACCACCAAAGCTGCTCACCTCAATCACGCCCGGTATGCCCGCCAATCGACGTTTTACTTGCCAATCTTGGATGCTACGAAGCTCCATGGCGGTGAAACGTGAGGCATAACCGGGTTTGGGGGTGAGGGTATATTGATAAATTTCGCCGAGGCCGGTGGTGATCGGCATCATGTACGGCAAGCCGAGACTGGGGTCGAGCTCACCTTGCAGTAGGGCGAGTTTTTCGCTCACCAGTTGCCTTGCGCGCAGGGTTTCTACCTCGTCGTCGAAAACGATGGTAACCACACTCAGCCCGTAACGGCTGATACTGCGCACCAGCTCCACACCGGGTAAGTTGGCCATAGCCAGCTCAACGGGAAAGGTGATGAATCGCTCCACCTCTTGTGGGGCGAGCGCCGGCGACACAGTGACTACCTGCACCTGATTGTTGGTGATGTCGGGTACAGCGTCGAGGGGCAGGTGCAAGGCCGAATAGATGCCCCAGCTGGCTAATAAGGCCACCAGCAGCCCTATTATTAGTTTGTTGTGTATGCTAAAATGAATGATGCGGTCGATCATAAATCAGGCTTTCTGTCCGCATGCGGACCGATGAAACAATGACTCCCTGAGGAAGCCGGAAAGCGGATGATTTATTCTTGCGGGGGACCGCGGCGGGGTGTTGCCTCACGCAGGAGGCGGACGATGAGCTCGGTAGCAGCTTGCGACTTGGGCGATTCGTCGATCATGCCCTCGATGGGCGGGAGACTCAGCCAAGTACCCAAAAGTGCGATATCGCTGTCGCTCTGGGCAAGGTCTACAAATTCTTCTTCAAATTCGTTGAGGCGTATTTCTTCGAGGTGATTGTCACCCATGTTCAGGTCAAAGAGATCGCCAAGGAAGCCGCTCGAATCTACCCCAATGTACGGATGTTGCTGCGCCATCTCGTGGTGGTGAGGCACAAGCGCGTGACCCAACAACATGAGTAAGGAGGTGAACAGTGCTATTTTAGAGGCTTTTCCCAAAACAATACAAATATACGAAAATCTTTAAGCTGCAAACATTAACGACAGTCTGTAGTTTTTTCTTTCAGGCTGAGCGTCAGCTCAGTTCCTTTGGCGGGCTTGTCGATAGCCAGCAGTTGCATGGGATAGCTAATCATATCGGCCACCACGCAGTTTTCGCCTGGCTTTTGCAAAATTGCCACAAGCTTTAGCATCTTGCCAGTACGAATGAGGCTGTCGGTTTGGATGCTGTAGCCGCTGCTCGGCCGGGTGCCGCCAAACAGGAGCACGAGACTCCGTTTTTCGAAGTCGAAGCCCTCAATTTCCTTGCCTTGGGGGGTACAGCCCAGTGCTTTGAGCTTACTTTCATAGTCTGCTGTGCTGCCAATGAGCTGTGCTTCTGCGCCTTTTTCGACATAGCTGTGCTCGTACACCCCACTGAGGTATTCAAACGTCAGCGGTTCGGGCTTTTGGCTAGCGCAGGCAAGGAGCAGGCTGCTAAGCAAAAACAGCAGCGCGGGTGCGTTCGTAAAGTGCTTCATAGTGGGGCAAGATGTTGTGAATATCGAATCGTTTGGCTTGGGCGAGTGCTCTACTGCGGAATGCTGCCAAACGTTGGTCGTCGTGCAGTATGTCGATTGCAAAGCGGGTCATGGCGTCAATATCGTCATAATGTGCCACATATCCTGTTTCGCCGTGCACATTTACCTCGGTAAGTCCGCCAGCATCGCTCGACACAACCGGCACCTGACAGGCCATCGCTTCGAGGGCTGCGAGTCCGAAGCTTTCGGTTTCGGAAGGCATCAAAAAGAGGTCGCTAATGCTCAGGAGCTCTTCTACGGCTTCCTGTTTGCCAAGAAAACGTATTTCGTCGCAGAGACCCAATTCGCGGCATAAGTTTTCGGCTTTTTGTCGCTCAGGTCCATCGCCAACGAGTAACAGCCGGGCCGGAACTTCCTTCAGGATGCCTGCAAAAACGCGTATCACATTATCGATGCGTTTCACCTTTCTGAAATTGGAAATGTGGGTTACAATCCGTTCGCCATTGGGCGCGATGGCCATCTTAAAGTGACTTTTTGAGCGGTGGGTGAAACGATTCAGGTCGACGAAGTTCGGAATTACGCTAATGTCTTTGTCGACGTGAAAGTGCCTGTAAGTATCGTCTCTCAAAAAATCCGACACTGCGGTCACGGCATCGCTTTGGTTGATGGCGTAGCTCACCACGGGCTCGAAGGTGGGGTCTTTGCCTACGAGGGTCACATCGGTACCGTGCAGTGTGGTCACCACCGCTACCCGTATGCCTTGAGTGGCCAATATTTGTTGGGCTAGATGTGCGGCCGTAGCGTGTGGAATGGCGTAGTGCACGTGCAGGATGTCGAGTTTTTCGTACTTCACCACATCCACGAGCTTGCCGGTGAGTGCGAGCACATAGGGTGAATGTTCGAAAAGCGGATAATGTACCATGGCCACTTCGTGGTAAAACACATTTTCCATGAATATGTCGAGCCGTGCCGGCTGGGTATAGCTGATGAAGTGCACCTGGTGGCCGCGGCCTGCAAGCGCTTTTCCGAGCTCGGTGGCAATTACGCCCGATCCACCGTAGGTGGGATAACAAACAATTCCGATGTTCATGCAATAAGTTGCTTGAAAGGTACAACGCTTTCGAAAGAAAAAAGTGCAGCTTTCGCTTTAATTCCTGTACAACTGCCCCAATGATGGCTATTTTCGCGCTTCCATGCGGTTACTGCTCCTCTTTATGCTTTCGTTAACTTCACTTTCGCTCGCCTACGGGCAGGACGAGAAGCGCATGCGAGCACAGTTTACGAGCGAAGAAATTGTAGTGGATGGCCGCTTAGACGAAGCCGTATGGTCGCAGGCCGAGCGGGTGAGCCGATTTACACAGCGAGAGCTGCAATTGGGAGAAGCGGCAAGCGAACGTACCGAAGTGGCCATTGCCTACGACGAGCACAAGCTGTACGTGGCCGTTTGGTGTTACGACAGCGCGCCCAACAAGCTTATAGCCCGGGAGTTGCGGCGCGACTTCGACTACAGCCTCGACGACAACTTCATGGTGATTATCGACACCTACCACGACAAACGCAATGGTTTTCTGTTTGTTACCAACCCCAATGCGGCACGTTTTGATGCACAGGTATACAACAATGGAGCATCTACCAATGCCTTCTGGAACGGCGTTTGGGACGTAAAAACGCGGGTTACTGCCGAAGGTTGGTTTGCCGAGTTTGAAATCCCGCTCTACACCTTAAAGTACCGGGCCCATCTCGAGGAGCAGTTGTGGGGCATCAATTTCGAGCGCAACATTCGCCGCAAGCGCGAGCAGGTGCGCTGGCAGGGCTGGAGCCGCGATGCCCGCCTCGAACAGCTCAATTTAGCTGGTGAGTTAGGCGGTTTACGCCAACTGCGCGACAAACGTTTTGTGGAGGTGAAACCCTACGCCATCGGCGGTGGCGAGCAGCAGCCTGGCGCCAAGCGCCTCACGGGCAATGTGGGAGGCGATATCAACTACCTGCTCAGTCCCACCTATCGCCTGAACCTTACCTTCAATACCGACTTTGCCCAGGTAGAGGCCGACCAGCAGCAGGTGAATATCACCCGCTTTCCGTTGTTTTTCCCCGAGCTACGTGAGTTTTTTCTCGAAGGCGACGACTTTTTCAATTTTGGTTTTGGTGGCAACCGCATCATCCCGTTTTATACGCGGCGGATTGGCCTGAACGAGCAACGCGAAGCCGTTCCCATCGTTGCTGGCGCTCGGTTATTGGGCAAAGAAGACAATGCCACCTTTGGTTTGATGAGCCTTCAAACCGCTGCGAGTGGAGGCCAGCCCTCCACCAATTATACCACAGCTTCGTGGCGGCAGGATGTGGGCAACCAAAGTGTGATTGGCGCCATGACCACCAATACCATCACGGGCAACCGCTGGCACAGCACTACGGGCGTGAATGGTCGCTTCAGCACGTCTAAATTTTTGGGCAATAAAAATCTCGATTTTGGCGGTGCGGTGCTGCAAACCTACAATACCGACGACGGCTACGATCCAGCCGCCACTGCCTTTCGCTTTTTTGTAAGCTACCCCAACGACCTCATCAACGTATTTGCGTCGGCCCAACGCGGTCCCGCCGAGTTTAATCCCGAAGTAGGGCTCCTCCTCCGGCGCAGTTTTAGGGAGCAGTTTGCTGGCATCAACATCAAACCCCGACCCAAGGGCCGCTTGCGGTGGATACGTCAGTTTGATTTTAGTCCGCTCAACATCACCAACACCCAATACGACGATAATGGCGCCATACAATCGTTCAGTTATAGCTTTCAGTACCTTGGTTTCGACACGCGCAAGGGTGAACGAATCACTCTCGATCATGCGGTAGTTGCCGAAGGGTTACGCAGTAATTTTACCATAGCACCGGGCATCGTGATTCCGGCAGGCTTGTATTGGTGGCGGCAGTCGAACGCCAGGCTCAGCACCTTTCGCGGCAGGATAGTTTCGCTCACCAGCAATTGGAGCTGGGGCGAGTTTTACAATGGCGAAAGTGTACAAAGCCGCAACGAGTTGCTGTGGCGTACTTCTAAATACTTCAATGTAAGTCTGCGCTACGAAAAAAACGTTGTACGATTGCCATATGGCAGCTTCCAAACCGATTTGGTTGGCGCCAGGGTAGCCTATGCCCTACATCCCAATTTATTTGGCTCGTTACTCAGCCAATGGAACTCGGCTCAAAACGAATTTAACCTCAACTTCCGCTTGCAGTTTATTCCGCGGATTGGTACCGACTTTTTTCTCATCGTAAACCAGGTTTACGATACCACCACTGGCAAAGCCGATCCTACCCGAGGCACGATATTGGGTAAGCTCATCTGGCGTTTTGTGGTTTAGGCATCGGGGCTCGAAAAGCCATCGAGCGGTTTTTGCGGTGGTAGCTTGCGGGCATTTTTAGAGAGCTGCTTCTGCTCGTTCGACAAGCGTTTTTTTACTTCCTCCACATCGTCGGCAGCCGGCAAAAATTCGGGTTTAATGCCTCTGGCCAAAAGCATTTGCCGCACCGCCGCATTGTTGCTTTCGTGCTCTGTGGCTACTTGCTCTAGGCCAATCAGGTTTTGATCTTCCACCTTGTAGCTTGTCATTTCGGCCGACATCTCCTTGGCCACGATGAGCATAGTACCCAAAAAATCGGCGAGTGGACGGTGGGGTGGCACGCCTAACTGCTGTTTCATGGCTTGGGTATCGGGGCCACCAAAAAGAGCAGCATCGCCTCGGCTGTGTAGTTTACCCATTTCGGTCGCCTTTACCCCGTGGTTGATTGCCAATTTGCTCAGTCGTTTTTCGGCCTTGGTCAATTTCAGGCGATGATGTAGTCGCGCCCTTTCTTTCAACCTCGCCTCGATGAGCTCTAATTTTCGCGTTTGCATCGCGAAGTAGGTTTGTGCGAAGGCAATTTGCGGTTTGGTGGGGTCGCCATTTTGCGCGATGAGGTAGCAAGCGTACCGTGTGAGGGCGTATTCCGTCATGGTACGTTCACCTCCGCGTGGCAACTTAATCTCACGATAACCCGAAATAAAATGGAATTGGGGGTTTATACCTGCCTCCAAACACGATTGCACGGCCTTTTCGATCACCTTGTAAAAATTTTCCCACTTGGTGTAGCCCAATATTTGTTGAAGCTCTCGGCCGCTCCAACTTTCCAGCTCACCGTCGTCCGAACGGTAAACCGCACGCTCAAACGTATGGAGCAATGCTTCAATTTCTTCAGATTTCATACAGATTGGTTTGGATGAAATTCAAACCTAATCAATATAACAATACATTAATGTCACGATTCACGCAACTTTTTTCAATTATTCAAAAAGTGCGTTTTTGGCTCAAATTTACATCTTCCTGACGTCAGGAAATCATAAAATAGAGCGCATTGCAAATGTATCTAATCTAAACTTTTTGATTCCAGAAGAGTTGGTTTTTGCCCTCTTGGATCGACAACCACCCGTGCATCCCATGCGCGGTAAAGTTGCTCCTGCAGGCGGGTGCGCACGTTGGCATCGAGCAGGCGAGTGTTGCCGGCATCGGGATGGATGCGGTTGCTCAAAAAGATAAAGCACAGCTCGTTACGAGGATCTACCCAAACGGCTGTACCACTGAAGCCTGTATGCCCGAAGCTACTGCCTGGAGTGCTGGCAGCAGTTGGTGATGCTTTCCCACGTTCGGTTTCGGGCTTATCGAAGCCCAAGCCACGCCGATTACCCGCAAATTGTGGCGACGTAAATAATTCTAAGGTGCCCAATGGCCAAATGGCTGCTGCGGCCAAACGGCCAGGGGCTGCGGCATGTACCCAAAAGCGTAACAAATCGGGACCCGTGCTAAAAAGACCGGCATGCCCGGCAATACCGCCTAGCAGGGCTGCGGTTTGATCGTGCACCTGCCCTTGCAGTTGCTGCTGCCTGAATTCCCGATCAAACTCAGTGGGGGCGATGCGCGCTAATGGAATACGCTGCTGCGGGCGATACCCCAAGGTATGGGCACCTAACCGTTGATAATACATGCTATCGAGCCAAACGGCTGGCTGCGGATGCAGATGCTGCTGCAAAATACGCCAGGCGATGTGCATGCTTAAATCGCTGTAGCGGTAACTCCCTCGGCCACTCAAGGGTGCCGACTTCACCCAATACCAAACGCTGTCGGCAAAGTCGCTGCGCAGCCACAGGCTATCGGCTACCTGCAACGAAAAGCTGTCGCTGTGGGCACTGCGGTAAAGAGCGGGATTGCGTTGCTTTCCCTTCATGGTGTTCTTCCAAAAAGGCAGGTAAGCGGGTAAACCCGACTGGTGGCTGAGCAGCTCTCGCAGGGTGATATCGGCCTTATCGGTACCGACAAGCTCAGGCAAAAAAAAACCGAGCGAGGAATCGATCGGTAGCCTACCCTGTTGGTGTAAGGCCATGAGCCCTGCGGTGGTTGCCGTTATTTTGGTTACCGAGGCGAGGTCGTATACCGTTGCCAAGGTGGCGGGTGTGAGCGAATCACGGGCTTGAAAGCCCACCGCACGGGCATAAATCACGTTGCGGCGATGCGCCACGAGGAGCTGCCCCCCGGGCATAGCACCCATACGCACCGCCGCCTGCAGGAGGGTATCGAGCTGTCGCAAGGCCGAAGGCTGCATTCCTAGGGCAGCAGGGGTTTCCCAGCGGAGGTTAAACTGCCCACTGGTTCGTAAGCCGCTTCCTAGAGGCATCTGTTCGTTGATGGTTACTGGCAAACGGCCGCTAAACCTCCCGCTGCCAAAAAGTGCGTTGGTGAGCGCCCGAAAGGCTGCGGGGTGTTCTTCGTAGCCTACCGCCACCAACTCCCCAAAATTGAGGAGCTGCAAACTGTATGGATTGCCGTAAATAAGTTGGGTAAGCGCCTTGCCATCGGCATAACGTTTCAAACTGTCGAGCGTGAGCGTATCAATGCCCCACCGCAAACCGGCCTTCTGGGTGGGCAAGTGCCAGGCATAAACTACTCGGTCGGCTTTTTCGATACGTTCGCGCAGTTGCTGCAACTGTACGACATCGGCTTTGATGGGCAGCTGGTAGAATTCCGCACTGTGAAACAAGGCATAGGCATCGAAGGCTTCGCGGCTAGGTTGTGCACCGCCAATGCCAACGTATAAGGTATTGAGCGGCAAGGCGCGCAAAGGAACTTGTTTCTTGTCGTCGCGTACTAAGGTAACCGCTTGCTCAAAGATCCGTTGATGTAGCGTGTACATCTCTAAGGGCTGCATGCGCAGCAACAAGCTGTCGGTATTCACCGGACGATATTGGTGCAGTCCTGCCCAATACTTTGCACCTAACACCTTCTTCACCCGACCTTCTAACTGCTTCCAGCTGATGCGCTTGTCGGCTACAGCCTTCAAGATACGCTGTATGGCTGTGGGAACATCCATCGAATACAGCAGGATATCGTTGCCGGCGAGTAGCGCCAGCGCATCTACCTCACCGGGAGGATACAGGTCGGCCACCCCTTTCATGTTCAAGGCATCGGTGAAGACCAAACCCTTGAACCGCAAATCGTGCCGCAACAGCTCGTTGATGGCCTTGGGCGATAAAGTAGTGGGTGTTTTGGGGGTAGGATCGATGGCGGGAACCGACAAATGTGCCACCATCACGCTGGCTACCCCTTCGTTGATGAGGTGCCGAAAGGGATAGAGCTCTAAGGTATCGAGGCGTTTTCGGTCGGCACGAATCACCGGCGTGGCCTCGTGCGAGTCGGCATCGGTGTCGCCGTGGCCGGGGAAGTGTTTGGCGCAGGCAATGATGCCCTGCTCTTGTAACCCCTGCATGTAGCGAGCGCCACGGTTGGCCACCACGTATTTGGAGCTGCCAAACGAACGGTGACCTATAACTGGATTGGCGGGGTTATTATTGACATCTACCACTGGCGAAAAACTGATATGCACACCCATGTTGCGGCATTGCATGGCCAGTTGACGACCCATATCGTACACCAACTTATCGTCGGCAATGGCGCCCAGCGTAATCTGGTAGGGATAACGCTGCAGCGAATCGAGGCGCATGGCCAGGCCCCACTCGGCATCCATGGCGATGAGCATGGGCGTACGGGCCAGCGATTGGTAGTGATTGGTGAGGTTTGCCTGACGAACGGGAGTACCCTTCATGAAGATGAGTCCACCCAAATTGTAGTTGCGTATCAGGGCTTCGAGCTTGGCATCGGGCTTATCGGTGGTGCTAAATGCCGCTACCATAAACAGCTGCGCCAAACGTTGCGTATCGTTGAGAGCTGCATATACCGAATCAACCCAAGCATTCTGCGGTACATGGAATCGTTTATCCACTACGGCTTGTTTTCGTTCGAGGGCTGTGGTATTGGCTGCTACATCGGGTAAACGGCGTACAGGGGCATTGCCGGCCAGCGCCAATAAGCCCAAAAGCAAGGTGGCGGCGAAGAGGAAGTAAGCCGAAAAACTGTGTTTGAGTGGAGTCAAAACGAAGGTTTGGCGCTAAAATACGGTGTTGGAGGCATTTTCTGCCAAAAAATGCTCAATCTCCGTGTAAAAGTCGGTCGATATCCAACTTTTGCATCGTCAGCATCCGCTTTAGCACATCGGCATCCTGCAACCACTCCGACAAGCCGCGGGGCACAATCTGCCAGCTCAGGCCGTACCGATCGGTGCACCAACCGCATCGACTTTCGCTGCCGTCGCGGGTAAGTGCTGCCCACAAATAATCGATTTCGGCTTGGGTGTCGCACAAAACCACCAGCGAAAATGACTCCGAAAGCCCATCACTACGACCTTGCTTCAACAACAGCAGCGGCTGACCAGCAAGCAACAGTTCAATCGACGCAGGTGAATCGTTCACCACGCGACTGTTGGGAATGAGCTTGCAGTAAAAATCGGCCATGGCAGCTGCATCGTGCGCCGTCCACAAACACGGAAAAGGTGCTGAGATCATGGAATTTGGGTTTCGGCCAATTCGCGGATACGTGCCAAAGCCAACGGCCACTGGGTCATCAGATAATCGGCATATTGATGGGGAACATCCACATCGACTGTGAGCAAACAACCGTATTCGCGTGGACTAAAGGAGTATATTTCGTTTAACCCTAACCAAACTTCGGCTTCGGCCCCTGTATTGATGAAGGTATCGCCTTCGATCAAACCTTGGTGGACTAGCCGTATGTACTGCCCCGGCCGAAATGCCACTACCCGGGCACGTGTACCGCGGTTGGCGCCATTGGGCAATGTGCACAAAAAATCGACGGTACTGCCCTCCTTCCAATCGCCCACATAGTGTGAGCTTGGGTCAAAAACGGCGGTCCAATACCGATACGGAAGCTCTTGCAGCATGAGTTCGGCCAATGCCGCAGGCGCCATGCGTATTTCTTGAGCGAAATGAGCCGCCGTAGCCCCTTTGTAAGCTTCTGCCCAGCGTTTAAAGTTATCGAGTATGGCTTGCCACCCTTGCTGTTGGAGTTCTACAGGGAATTCATTTTCTGGCTCGAAACGCTGCATCAACACGGTTTCATGGCCTTCAGCATGTAGTTCGAGCTCCACGCTACGGCCGTCGCCCAAACGATAAACCAGGCGATTTGGTGCATCTACCACTTCGTACACCGCCTCGAAATCGAAACCAAAACTACCATCGCGGGCTTCCATGCGCGATTGGAGCTTTCCGCCTACCCGCAAATCATTGGCTGCCTCGGGTGTATGCCAATCGTCGTTGGCAGCGTTCCAGCGTACGATTTGAGCAGGATCGTTCCATAGCTTCCAAAGCTGTTGAGGCGGCAGCTGCACACGCACACTTACCGTAATGGGGGCCATTGACATGAAAATAGTTTAAACCGAAATATATAATTTTTCTTCATACCAATGCTGCGATTTTCGGTTTATAGTCGTTCAAAGGCCGAAGCCGCTCCGCGCCAAAATTCGTATCTTTGCAGTATGCTGTTTTCGTTTTTCAAAACCCGCAAGGTCCGGCAGTTCGACTACACCCCGCGTTATTACGACGAGCAGGCCGAAGCCCGTGCGCAGCGCAAACGCGAGCTCGCCGGCGAGGCAGCACCCGACAGCGGCGGGAAACGCATCCAATTCAGGCGCAACTACAGCACCCGAGCGCAAGAAAACAAACGCAGCAACCGCCATGTACTCATCTTGGTGGTACTGCTTGGAGGTATGTTTTATCTACTCATCCAAGGATATCTCGACCTAAGCACCACCCTTATACTCATGGCCGGTTATGTGGCCTGGCGTAGTGGCACCTTTCACCGCTTTTTTGGCAATTCTTCGCGTAATACGCCCCAATGAGCGACATAATCCGATTGTTACCCGACGCACTGGCCAACCAGATCGCCGCAGGTGAGGTAGTGCAGCGACCTGCATCGGCAGTGAAGGAGTTGCTCGAAAATGCCGTAGATGCCGGCGCTACCGATATTCAACTGGTGGTAAAAGATGCCGGCAAAACGCTGATACAGGTCATCGACAACGGTTGCGGCATGTCGGGCACCGACGCCCGCATGGCCTTTGAGCGGCATGCCACCAGCAAAATCAGGAACATCGACGACCTTTTCGCCATCCGCACCTTTGGCTTCCGGGGCGAGGCCCTTGCCTCTATCGCGGCCATTGCCCAGGTAGAGCTGCGCAGTCGCAGGCACGAAGACGAGCTCGGCACGTCCATACACATCGAAGGCAGCGAAATACGCAAACAGGAGCCCATCAGCTGCCCGGCCGGAACCCAAATATTGGTCAAAAACCTGTTCTACAACGTACCTGCGAGGCGCAACTTCCTCAAAAAAAACGAAACCGAATTTCGCAATGTGGTGGAGGAGTTTTTGCGGGTAGCGCTCGCTCAGCCACAACTGGCGCTGCGCTTGCAACACAACGGCTCCGATTTGTACCGACTCAAAGCAGGTAACCTACGTCAACGCATCGTAGGCGTGATGGGCGACGCCATCAATAGCGCCTTGGTGCCGGTACAAGAACAAACCCAGCTGCTGCAGGTGAGCGGCTTTATCGGCAAACCCGCACAGGCACGCAAAACACGGGGACAGCAGTACTTCTTCGTCAACAACCGCTTCATCCGCGACGGCTACCTGCACCATGCCGTGATGGGCGCCTTCGAAGGTCTGCTCGCTGAAGGCACCCACCCCGCCTACTTCCTCTACCTCGAAGTTGACCCGCGCCGCATCGACATCAACGTGCATCCCACCAAAACCGAGATCAAGTTCGAAGAAGAGCAAGCGGTTTATGCCATCCTACAAGCCGCGGTGCGCCGAGCCTTGTCGCAATACCACGTGGCCCCCTCGCTCGACTTTGAACGCGAAACAGGCCTCGACGGCATCGACCTGAGCCCCAAAGCCCCCGAAGATGTGCGGCCACCCGTGATCCGTTTCAACCCCGATTACAACCCCTTCGATCAAAAAAAACCGGCGAGCAACAGCCCCAGCGCAGCGCGCACCGCCGTGCCCGATGGCTGGCAGGACTTCTATCAAATTGCTTCGGCACCCCGACAAGGCCAGATATTCCCGGCCACCGAACCCGTGGAGGGCGACGAGCAACCGGCCGGCGAGCAGCAACTTTTTCAGCTGCATCAACGGTACATCTGCTCGCAGGTGAAAAGTGGACTGCTGCTCGTTGACCAAAATGCCGCCCACGAACGTATCCTGTACGAACGGTACCTGCACCAGCAGCAGGCCGTAAACAGTCAGCAGCTACTCTTCCCCGAAAATCTGAGCTTATCGGCACACGACCGCCTGCTGCTCGAGCCCGTTTTACCCGAATTGCAGCGGCTGGGACTCGAAATACGCACGGGCGACCCCTGGCAGGTAACGGGCCTGCCCGCCGACTTGCAGCCCTCACAGCTCGCCATACTCGTAGACGAATTGCTCGAGCAGCTGCGCCAGCAGCCCCATGAAGCCATCTACCGAAGTAGAGAGCAGCTCGCCCGCGCCCTGTCGCGCTACGGCGCCCTGCCTGTGGGGAAAAGTCTCGAGCGCCCCGAAATGAACCTAATTATCGACCAGTTGTTTGCTTGTGAACAACCTCATTTCGCACCCGACGGCAGGGCGACGCTGGTAAAAATACCGCTCGACGAAATTGCCCGAAGGTTCAGCTGAGTCGCTTATCTTTAGTCCGCATGAGTACACAATTTAGCCCCGGCCGTTTTGAGTTTTTGCCCGTTGTGGTCAAAAACATCCTCATCATCAACGGCTTGTTTTTTCTCGGCACCATTGCCATGGCCAACGCCATGCGGGTCGACCTCGTCGATATTTTTGGTTTGCGCCTGCCTGGCGCCAGCGAGTTCCGCCTGTGGCAGCCCATCACCCACCTGTTCATGCACGGCAGCTTCGGGCACATCTTCTTCAATATGTTTTCGTTTTGGATGTTTGGCTCGGTGCTCGAAAACATCTGGGGGCCCAAACGATTTCTGAACTTTTACCTCATCACGGGCCTTGGAGCCGCCTTTTTGCACTATGTAGTGGTATACCTCATCGACTTGCAACCCGTACTCGAGCAACTCAACAGGCAGTTGAGCACCGCGAGCGGCGCCGAGGTAGGTTATCTGGAGTCGCAAAAAGCCTACGTACTCAACCTGCCCAACATCATTGGCGCCAGCGGTGCCGTTGCCGGCGTATGGATAGCCTTCGCTTACCTTTTTCCCAACAGCACCCTATACCTCTTCTTTGCTTTTCCCGTTAAAGCGAAGTACCTCGCTGGTTTTTACGTGGTGTACGAGCTTTGGCAAGCCGTACAATTCAACCCCAACGACAATGTGGCGCATTTCGCTCACCTCGGCGGGATGTTGTTTGGCTTTCTGATAGTGCGCTACTGGTACCGCAGCGACCGAACTAATTTTTATTAAAGCGTTATGGCACAATCGGTTTTTCAGGAGTTGAAAAATCAGCTGTTCCGCACTGGCAACAGCTTGAATCAGCTTATCGGCGCCAACCTGGTGGTGTTTTTGGTGGTGAACCTGCTGGCAGTACTTTTTGCCCTGTTCGACCTGCGCAGCGGCTGGTATGCCGATATCGCGCGCTGGGGCATGGTGCCCGCCTACTTGCCTACCTTGCTGGTTCGGCCGTGGACCTTGATCAGCTATATGTTTTTGCATACCGGCTTTTTCCACATCCTCTTCAATATGTTGTGGTTGTATTGGATTGGCCGCATCTTTCAGGAATATCTCGGCAATAAAAAGCTGGTGAGCACCTATTTTTTGGGTGGATTGAGTGGCGCTTTGGTGTATGTGGCCGCCTTTAATATTTTTCCATTGTTCGACAGCATGGTACCCAACGCCTATGCGCTAGGTGCCTCGGCCAGTGTTTTGGCCATCGTGGTGGGCACGGCTACCCTGCTTCCCAACTACACCATCCGTTTATTGCTGTTTGGCGATGTGCCATTGAAGTACCTCGCACTGGTGATGATAGGCCTCGACCTGCTGCAGATAAGCGGAAGCAATGCCGGCGGGCACTTCGCCCACCTCGGTGGCGCCGCCTTTGGCTTTGTGTACATCAAACAGTTGCAAGGTGGTCGCGACCTTGCTAAGGGCTTCAACCGCCTGGCCGACTGGCTAGTTACCCTTTTCAGTCGCCGCAAGCCAAAGCTTACCGTAAGTCACCGCACCACCACCCCCCCACGCAGTGGCCGGGTGCCGCAGGAGGTAATCGACGCCTTGCTCGATAAAGTGAGCCGCAAGGGCTACGACAGTCTTTCGGAAGAAGAGAAAACACTACTTTTAAGGGCCAGTAAACAATAAACCATGCGCTTGCTTGCCCGGGGATTGCATCATCTGCTCCTGCTCCTGAACGTAGGGGTTGCGCTCGCGTCGGTACTCACCTACGCCGCCTCCTACATCAGCCCCGACGAGTTTTGGTACCTCTTTTTCCTGACCTATGCCGCGCTGCCCTTGCTTTTCGTGCATTTTGCCTTCGTGCTGTATTGGGGATTTCGGCGCGATAGGCTCATTTGGCTTTCGGCTGTGACCCTGGTGCTGGGCTTTCCGGTAAACAATCGTCTGCTGCAGTACAGCAGCACAAGCAGCAACCCCAACGAAATACGGGTGATGAGCTACAACATAGGCAGCTTCATGGAAAACGGTCGGCAACGTGCCGAGGTAGGCCGCACCAAGACCAGCGTAGCCGAACTCATTCGCACTACCAATCCACATATCCTGTGCTTTCAGGAATACAGCAGCCAAGCCCGAGGCCGGCACGACATTACCGACTTTCTACTCGATACGCTCGGCTACAAATCGGGTTATTTCGAAAAAATCCGCGATTTGCGGCATGAAGGTTTTGCCGGCATGGCTATTTTTAGTCGCTACCCCATGATTCAGAAGCGGTTTGTGCCGTTTAAGAGCAAAAAAACCACCAATGCCCTCATTTATGCCGATTTGGTGATTGAGCGCGATACCGTGCGGGTGATCAACATCCATTTGCAGAGCAACCGGCTGCGCAACGAGGAGTACACCTATGTGACCGACCTCGCCGACAATAACGAAGAACGCAAACGCGGGCTGCTCAAAATCATGGGCAAACTGCGCGACGCCGCCCGTGAGCGTGCCGTGCAGTCGCTGATCGTAGAAGAGCAGGTAAACCGCTCGCCCTACCCCGTTATTCTCTGCGGCGATTTTAACGACCTGCCATCGAGCTACGCCTACCAAAAAGTACGTGGCGAGCTACACGACAGTTTTATAGCCAAAGGCAACGGCATCGGAAACACCTATGCAGGCATTTTCCCGTCGTTCCGTATCGACCATATTTTCGCCTCGTCGCAATTTGAATTTTTCAGTCACCAGGTGCTGCGCAGCAAGTTCAGCGACCACTACCCGGTGCTGAGTAGCCTCTATTTCGCCACCGAAGAATAAGCCGTTCGCTCGTATCTTTGTCGCCATGCACCACCCCATACAACTCTACAACACCCTGAACCGCAAGAAGGAAAACTTCGTGCCCATCAACGAACCCTTTGTAGGCTTGTATGTATGTGGACCTACGGTGTATGGCGACCCGCATTTGGGTCATGCACGACCGTATACCACCTTCGACGTGCTCGTACGTTATATGGAGCACTTGGGCTACCGTGTACGGTATGTGCGCAACATCACCGATGTGGGCCATCTCGAAAACGACGGCGACAGTGGCGACGACAAAATCGCCAAAAAGGCACGCCTTGAGCAGCTCGAGCCCATGGAGGTGGTGCAACAATATACCCTGAGCTTCCACGAAGCCATGGCCCTGCTCAACAACCGTCCACCCGCCATCGAACCTCGCGCATCGGGACATATCATCGAGCAAATTGCCATGGTAGAACAGCTCATCGCCAACGGTTTTGCCTACGAAGTGAATGGCTCGGTGTATTTCGACGTAACGGCCTACGCCAAAAATCACGACTATGGCAAACTCAGCGGCAGGGTGGTAGAAGACCTCATTGCCGGTGCCGGCAACGAGCGCAGAAGCCTGGAAGGTCAGGATGAGAAGCGGAATCCAGCCGACTTTGCTCTTTGGAAAAAAGCGCAACCCGAGCACATCATGCGCTGGCCCTCGCCCTGGGGCGAAGGTTTCCCTGGCTGGCATATCGAATGTTCGGCCATGAGCAAAAAATACCTGGGCGAAACCTTCGACATACACGGTGGCGGTATGGACCTCCTATTTCCGCATCACGAGAGTGAGATCGCCCAATCGAAAGGCAGCTGCGGTCACCATCCGGTGAACTTCTGGATGCACAACAATATGATTACCATCGACGGGCAGAAGATGGGCAAGTCGCTGGGCAACTTCATCACGCTCGACGAGCTATTTCGCGGCAAGCACCCGCGTTTGAGTCAGGCCTACAGCCCCATGACACTACGCTTTTTCATCTTGCAGGCGCAGTACCGCTCTACGCTCGACTTCAGCAACGAAGCCCTGCAGGGTGTTGAAAAAGGTTTAAAACGATTTATGGAAGGGCTCAAAACCCTGGCCAGCCTGCAAGCCAGCGATACAAGCACCAGCTTTGATGTGCAATCGCTAGTAAACTCGTTTTACGATGCTCTCAACGACGATTTGAATACACCCATGCTCATTGCTCAGCTGTACGAAACCATTCGTCAAGCCAACCTGATTGCCGCCGGTCAGGCGACCATCACCGCCAGCGACCTGAAGCTACTCCAAGAAAAAGCCAGCCTGATGGCCTTCGACATCTTGGGGTTAAAAGACGAATCGGCTAGCGAAGCCCACCAGCTCGACGGCGTGATGCAGCTACTGCTGGAATTGCGGGCGCAGGCCAAGGCAAACAAAGACTGGGCAACTTCCGACCGCATCCGCAACCAGCTGAGCGAGCTGGGCATACAGGTAAAAGACAGCAAAGAAGGCAGCAGCTGGTCGTTCGTTTAAGCCCTTACTCATGAAAAAAACCATCTTTCTCCTACTTTTTGCCGGTTTGACGGCCTGTAAAAACGATAAAACCGAAGAAAAAGCCAGCTCCACCACGCAACCCGACCGGCCAACTGTGGAAGTGCCCCAATTTAATGCCGACAGTGCCTATGCAGCCGTAGTGAAGCAGGTGAGTTTTGGTCCGCGTACGCCGGGCTCGAAGGCCCATGCCCAAACGGCCAGCTGGTTGCAGCAAGCCTTCGCCGCTTATGCCGATACGGTGTTGGTGCAAAGTGCCCAAGTAAAAGCCCACGACGGGAAGTCGTTCACACTCAAAAACATCATCGCCAGCTTTAATCCCGCTGCCAAAAAGCGCATCGTGCTCGCCGCCCATTGGGATACCCGCCCCCGTGCCGATATGGACGATGAGCGCACCAACGAACCCATCGACGGGGCCAACGATGGCGCCTCGGGCGTAGGTGTTTTGCTGGAAGTAGCCCGCCAACTGGCCACCACGCCGGTGAACATAGGAATCGACCTAGTGCTCTTCGACCTTGAAGATTACGGCATCGGTGAGGTACAAGACAGCTACTGCCTTGGCTCACAATATTGGTCGAAAAACCCCCATGTACCTGGCTACAAGGCACAGTACGGTATTTTGCTCGACATGGTGGGCGCTAAAAATGCCGTTTTTTACCAGGAAGGCTTCAGCACCTATTATGCCCCGCAAGTGGTACGCAAAGTGTGGGATGCTGCTTACGCCATAGGCATGGGCGCCTGGTTTAGCAACCAAGCCTCCACACCCATTACCGACGACCATTACTATGTGAACAAGCTGGCGGGTATCCCCATGATCGACATCATTCAGCACGATCCTCAAACGTCGACCGGTTTTGGCAGCTACTGGCATACCCACGACGATACCCTCGACATCATTGACAGGGCCACTTTGCGTGCAGTGGGCCAAACGGTGTTACAAGTATTGTACAACGAATAAGGAGCCAGAAAAAAGCGTATTTTTGACGCTGATTTTTTGATAAAACCCCTAGATGCGCAACGAATTCAAAAAGAAGTCGACCCCGGCCGAAAAAGCACCACGCAGCAGTCGCCCGCGTTTCGACTTTTCGAATTTCAGCGGCATGCTTTCGGGCAATGGCGCGCGCAACCTGGCAGGCTTTGGCCTCTTGCTGTTTACCGGCATTCTGGCCATTGCCATGATATCGTATTTGTTTACCTGGAAAAACGACCAAAGCCAGATCACCGGATCGGCTTTTGGCTTTTTGTTTAGCAGCGAAACCGAGGTCGACAATTGGCTTGGCAGGCTTGGTGCCCTGCTCGCCCATGTCTTCATTTTTAAAGGATTTGGCCTGTCGAGCTTTTTGCTCGTCTTCGTCTTTTTGTTGGTAGGCCTTCGCCTGGTATTTGCCGATTTGAAATATGCGCTAGCTAGCCCCATCTACCACAGTTTATTGCTTTTGGTGAGTGTGTCGTGGAGCTTGGGTTACCTGCTCAACGAACTCGCCGGCCTGGCCTTCCCCTTTGGCGGCGAATTTGGCTTGTACACCAGCCGCTGGTTGATCGGCTTCATGGGCAGCGTTGGCACCGGATTGAGTGTGCTGGTGTATTGGGTGCTGTATGCCGCCCTGCGCTACAACCTCAGCTTTAGCGCCGCCGCCCTCACCGACCGCTTTCGCCGCGATGCCGATGCCGACGACGAAGACCTAGGCCCCGAGGCCAGCATCCATGTGCAGCGCAGCGTGAAACCCATCGCCGACGAGCCCAGTGCCACCATCGACCTAACCGAAGAGGTGCCCTGGACCGACGACGAAGAAGAATCGCTCAGCGACGAAGAAATAGAGCAGGCGCTCGACCTGCAAGCAACGGTTGCCCCCCTGGAGGTGAGTCCGCTGCATACCTCCGACGACAAATTTGAGATAGAAGAAGTCCCCGAAGACGAGCTGGTTGAAGGCGCGCAGGTGGCCTTAAATGCGTCGGAATTGTACGACCCTAAACTCGACCTGTCGAATTACAAATACCCACCCATCGACCTGTTGGTAGAACACGGCACCAACAAGGTGCAGATCAATCCCGAAGAGCTCGAGAAAAACAAAAACCAAATCATCGAGACCCTCGGGCACTACAATATCGAAATTGACAAGATACGCGCCACCGTAGGGCCTACTGTAACCTTGTACGAGATAGTGCCTGCTGCCGGCGTACGTATCTCCAAAATCAAAAACCTCGAAGACGACATTGCGCTGAGTTTGGCGGCCTTGGGCATACGCATCATTGCGCCCATGCCCGGCAAAGGCACCATCGGGATAGAAGTGCCCAATCAGCACAAGGAAGTGGTGAGCATGCGTACGTTGCTCTCGTCAGAAAAATTTGTGAATGCCGAGATGGAGCTGCCCATTGCCTTGGGCAAGACCATATCGAACGAAATTTTTGTGACCGACCTCACCAAGATGCCGCACTTGCTCATGGCCGGTGCAACCGGTCAAGGTAAATCGGTAGGACTCAACGCTATATTGGTAAGTCTGCTGTACAAGAGGCATCCCAGCGAGCTCAAACTCGTGCTGGTAGACCCAAAAAAGGTAGAATTATCGCTGTTCAAACACATCGAGCGACACTTTTTAGCCAAACTTCCCGATTCGGGCGATGCCATCATCACCGACACCAAGAAGGTGGTAAACACCCTGAATTCGTTGTGTATTGAGATGGACCGCCGCTACGACCTGCTGAAAGATGCACAGGTGCGCAACCTCATCGAGTACAACGCCAAGTTCACCAAACGCAAGCTCAACCCCAACGACGGGCACCGCTTTTTGCCGTACATCGTGCTGGTAGTCGACGAATTTGCCGACCTCATCATGACCGCAGGCAAAGAAGTGGAAACCCCCATTGCCCGACTGGCGCAGCTGGCACGAGCCGTAGGCATCCACCTCATCATCGCCACACAACGTCCATCGGTAAACATCATCACCGGCACCATCAAGGCGAACTTTCCGGCACGTATCGGCTTTAAGGTGAGCTCCAAAATCGACAGCCGCACCATACTCGACGCAGGCGGCGCCGAGCAGCTCATTGGTCGAGGCGATATGCTGGTATCGTTAGGCTCGAACCTGGTGCGCTTGCAGTGCGCCTTTGTTGATACCCCCGAAGTAGAAGCCATCTGCGAGTTCATCGGCAGCCAGCGAGGTTACCCCGATGCGTGGTTGCTGCCCGAATATTCCGACGGCGATGAGGGCGGAGGTGCGAGCGACTTCGACCCGAACGACCGCGACCCGCTCTTCGACGATGCTGCACGCGTAATTGTTCAAAACCAACAAGGATCAACCAGTTTGCTGCAACGTCGCCTGAAGCTGGGCTACAACCGTGCAGGCCGACTTATCGACCAGCTTGAAGCCGCAGGTGTGGTAGGCCCTTTCGAAGGCAGCAAGGCCCGTGAGGTACTCATCCCCGACGAGTATTCGTTGGAACAGTTATTGAACAGGCTGAACGATAAATCATGATTATGAAAAAGCTCCTCATACTCCTTCTGACGCTCAGCACTACGGTGGCCTGGGGTCAAAACGATGCGAAGTCGCGCAATATCCTGAGCCGACTGAGCAAAAATTACCGCACCTACAAAACTATCGAAGCTGAGGTGGCCTTCACCATCGACAACCGTAAAGAGAACATCAAAGAAAACCAAAAGGGCCGCGTTTTCATGAAAGGTCAAAAGTTCAGGCTCGAATTGGGCGAACAAACCCTCATCTGCGACGGAAAAACCTTGTGGACCTATTTGAAAGAAGTAAACGAAGTAACGGTGAGCCCCTTTGAACCTGCCGAAGGTGAGCTGAGTCCCACCAATTTGTTTACGATCTACGAAAAGGGCTTCGAAAGTTACTATATCGGCGAATCCAATCGCGGCAAAAACAAGGTACACACCATCGACATCGTGCCCACCGACAAGAAGAAGTCGTTTTTTAAAATCCGTTTGGTGATCGATCGCCAAAAAGAACAAATCGTTCAAGCTGTGGTCTTTGATAAAAACGGCAGTTTGTATACCTACAACATCAACAACTTCAAAACCAATTCAGGCATTGCCGATGCCACCTTTGCCTTCGACAAAAAGCAATTTCCCGGAGTAGAAGTGGTTGATTTACGCTAAAAGCGGCAATTAAAAAAAGAAACCCGGTCAATCCGGGTTTTTTTATGCTTCGAATGACGTTGTCTCTGTTTAGTTTTAACTACTTGCGTTTTACTTTTCAATTAGCAGATAGTTCTAAAGCCACAATTAGACCGAATTTGGTCTTGTTCATATACTTCCGTTCATAAAAAAACCACCTTAGCGGTGGTTTTATGGTGAGATAAAGCGTAATCATTAATCTTCGAGGGCTTTGAGCTGCTCCTCAATCATTTTGTCGAGTTCCTTTTTCTGTGCCTCACTGAGCGAAGTTTTCGACTCGTTAATGCGCTTCATGGTTCTGAACATGTCTTTTTTATGTGCCTCCATGGCTACGTAATGGATGTACTGCCCGTTTTCTTTCTTGTAGGTAGTTTGGTCCATCACCGAGGCATTGGCCAACTGCGTATTCAACACCTCGCGGCTGAGCTGTTCAAACGATTTTTCGAAGTTCTCGCGATCGCCCACATCTTGCTGTTTCATGTACTGATCGGCGAGTGCTTTCACATTGGTTTGCACCTCGGAGGCAAGGTTTTTTCGGGCTTCGAGCAAGGCTTTTTGTTTGGCGATGCTTAAATCGGCACTGGTACCGCTGCCGGTACTGCGCCAGTAACGTTTCGAAGAAAAATATTTAGAACTCGTGAAGGGCTCTTTTACCTTTTCACCCATTTTCGTCGAGTTACAGGCGGCGACGAATACAAAGGCGATAAAAACAAGAAAAGGAAGGTACTTTTTCATGGTTGCAAAGTTTGGTGAGAGCTACCAAATATAATACCACAAACTACCCAAACGGGTGTATGCCCCAAAAAGAAAGGGCAACTCGGATAGGAGTTGCCCTTTGGTTGCATACCGTTGGCAGTAGCTGCTTATCGTTTCAACATTTCATCTACCAAGTGACCAGCACCGGCGTATTTGTCGACCACAAACAACACATAGCGGATGTCGACACTGATACAACGTTGCATTTTGTCGCTAAACATGAGGTCGCCAGTCATCGATTCCCAGTTGCCGTCGAAGGCAATGCCTACCAGTTCGCCCTTGCCGTTAATGACCGGGCTACCCGAGTTACCTCCGGTGATGTCGTTATTGCTGATGAAGGCAGTATACAATACGCCGTCTTTGCCGTAACGTCCGTAATCTTTTTTCACCAACAACTCTTTGAGCTTAGCAGGCACGATAAACTCTTCGTTTTTAGGGTCTTCTTTCTGGAGAATACCTTCGGCTGTGGTGAAGTATTTATAGGCTACGGCATCGCGTGGGATGTAAGGGAGCACATTGCCGTAGGTAACGCGCAGGGTGCTATTGGCATCGGGAGCAAAGGTGCGGTTGCTTTCAAACTCCATCATGGCCGCCATGAGGGTTTTACGCTTGGCCGACAACTTGCCATTGATGGCCGCACGTGGAGGGTTAATGTCGCCCATGAATACCTTCATCATGGCTTCGGCATACAACATGCCGGGGTCTTTGTTCAACACTTTGGCCGATGGTTTAGCCAAAAACTTCTCCATGCGCGCACGGTCGGTGAGTATCGACTTGCTGTACACCATTTTCGCGTAGTTGTCGAAAATGGTACGTGTATCTGCTCCCTTGCCTTTGGCTACGATATCTTTCAAAAACTGTGGCTGCTTGTCGGCAGCTATCTCTTTGTGGTATTGAAACAAGAGGGCGGCAAAGGTCTTTTCGTCGAGGGCAGGGAAGTATTCCTTGAAGGTTTCGTCAAGTTTGCCTTTGATGCTTTCGGCTTCGGTCTTCACCTTAGCGGCATCGGGCTTCTTCTCGTTTAGCAGTCCTTTGAGGCCTCCCATGAGGTTCGAGTGGTTCGATACCCCTGAGCCGAGCAAGCCCACGGCGAAGTAGAGGTAGTGTTTGTTGACAGGACCAAACTCGGCAATATCGGCGGCAATATCGGCAACAATGTTACCATATTTAGCCTTGCGCTCGTCGTTGGCATTGATCCAGCTGGTGAGGCGGGCTTCGTATTCGGCCTTTTTCTCTACCAGACCGTCGGTGCGCAAGCCGGCACTTTGACCGATGAAGTATTTGTAGGTATTCATGCCCGAAGCATAACTCGAAGCGAGCGCTATGCGGGTAGCGGCATCGGCGTCCATGGCTTCTTTCATCAAGCGCATCTCAATGCCAAAAAGGTCGATAAGGGCTTGGTTGTAGTAGGTAAGATTGCTTTCCAAATTGGCCGAGGTGAGGTAGCGGTTGGTGGTACCTGGGTAGCCCATCACCATGGTGTAATCGCCTTCTTGTACCCCTTCGAGGGTTACGGGGAGAATTTTCTTGGGTTTGAGGGGCACATTTTTGGCGTCGTATTCAGCGGGTTTGCCGTCGGCACCGGTGTAGATGCGCAGCATGCTGAAGTCGCCTGTATGGCGAGGCCACATCCAGTTGTCGGTATCGCCGCCAAACTTGCCAATACTGCTCGGAGGTGCGCCAACCAAACGAACATCTTTGTAGGTGATGTACACGCTCAAAATGTATTGGTTGCCGTAAAAGATAGCCCGTACATCGGCGGTATAGCCATCGCCTTCTTTTTTGGCTTCTTCTACAATCTCTTTGGTGATTTTAGAGATGGTAGCCGCCTTTTTACTTTCTTCAACGCCTTCGAGGGCCTGCATCACGCGAGCAGTGACGTCTTCCATACGCACCAGGATGCTGGCGGTAAGGCCTGGGTTGCTGAGCTCTTCGGAGCGGCTCATGGCCCAAAAACCATCGGTGAGATAATCTTTCGATACCGAGCTATGGTTTTGGATGAGGTCGTACGCACAGTGGTGGTTGGTGAGCAACAAACCCTCGGAAGAAACGATTTCGGCTGTACAAAAACCGCCGCCCAAGCGCACAATAGCGTCTTTCAGGCTCGCCTGGTTGATGTTGTAGATGTCGTCGGCGCTGAGCTTCAAACCGCGGTCGAGCATCATACCGTGGATTTTGGCTACCTGTATAGGCAACCACATGCCCTGGTCGGCTTTGGCTATGCCCATGTGGAGCACAAGGACCAGCAGCAGCACCAGTTGGAAGATTCTTTTCATGATTTCATTTTTGGATGGCTAAAAATACGGCCTTGTAACTGCTTTTCGGTAGGCGGAAGTCCTAAATTATCTTAACGCGACAATAATTGGTGTGGTTACAATGAACTCAACGACCTCTAAGCTGTAAACGAGTTTGCAGGGGTGCGGGGGTTGGTTATAGGCCGAGATCGTAGCAAACGAATTGGGGTAACCATTCACCGTACTGTACACCACCGAGCCCGAAGCTTTGTGGGTGTGCATGCCACCCGCATTGTACACATAACTTGCCATCTGCTCCTCGTCGGCAGAGTAGTAGACGTAATTGATAAAGTAGTGCTGCTATAAGGGCTCAAATAACTTGTCTGGATGCGCTATCATAGCTGTAATTCGCGCATTGATGATCTCCCACCTTAGGTTTGAATTTCGAAATTGAATAGGAACATGAGTGGCCACATCTTCCCGCCATGCCAACGACTTCAGTGCCATCATCCCATTCGATAATGGATATTTTTGAGAGAAGAAGGTTACCATGTCGTCTAAACAAAAAATGCTGCTCAAAAAGGCAATATCTACATAATCTTTTGCACGGGTACCATTGCCTACGATGGCATTCAATTTCATGGCTGTCAAGTCTTTAAGGTGATACATGCGAATACCTTCTACTACAATGGGCTCTTGCAATAAAGCATATTGATGACTTAAAAAATCTGTTTTTATACCTCTTATTTCTCCGAGGAGGCCATTAATTAAAATATCATTACTTCGTAACATATATTGCGATTCCAATGCTGCTTTGAGTGCAACGGCATCGAATACCTCTGGTGTAAACATGTCAATATCGACACTCAAACGGTGGCCTAGTTGTAAAGCGATTGCAGTTCCACCCGCCAAATGGAAGTTTTGCAATTGTGGCATAGCACACAACTGAACGATTAAATCCAATAGTTTGGGATCGACTGTTTGGGTGTGTAACATTGAAATTTTTCAGGCTTCAATTGAAAAAAAGCACACAAAAAATGGAGCGTTTTGGGTGAGAGCGATGGCACCTGAAACAATAGGTCAACTAGAGGTTTACGGCCGTATACCAAAATCAACAGCTTTAAATGGGGATAATCGCCTCTTTCTACTACCCGATTTACAATAAAAACTGCATGTTGCTCCCAATCGAGTTGGTCCAGATTCGTGTCCCAAAATAGTGAGGGTGGCAAAAGTTCAGCTACCGGCGACATCTATTGAAATTTGCAGTAATATACAACAGAAGTAGAGAATTAGAGGCTATTTTCATCAACCCTTCTTCCGGCTTAGACCAAAGGTCTGGCGTTTCGAACAAGCCAGCAATACCCGCTGGGGATGGTCATAGGCTGGGATCTTTTTCTGTTACCGACGTTCAACCCCGCTGGGGTTGGTCATAGGTGGAGCCTTTTCTTTTACCGATGTTCAACCCCGCTGGGGTTGGTCATAGGCTGGGATCTTTTTCGGTTACCGACCTTCAACCCCGGTGGAGTTGGGTTGCTGGTTTCGACAAGCTCAACCGACGCAACTTATAACTTCGGACCGGTTATCTGCTAATCGACAGCAATACCCGCTTGGGTTGGGTTGCGGATGGTACCGTTTTCGTTTACCGACCTTCAACCCCGCTGGGGTTGGGTTGCGGACGGTACCGTTTACGTTTACCGACGTTCAACCCCGCTGGGGTTGGGTTGCGGATGGTACCGTTTTCGTTTACCGATGTTCAACCCCGCTGGGGTTGGGTTGCGGATGGTACCGTTTTCGTTTACCGACGTTCAACTCCGCTGGGGATGGGTTGCTGGTTTCGGCATGCACAACCGACGCTACCGATGACTTTGGCTCCTGGTTACGACTCCGCTCAATCGACGGAGCCGCGGAAAATGCCAACCGTTGTCAATTGCTGGGCGCATCTTCGCTACGTGAGTCACAGAGGGGATATAACCCATTATACAATTGACTTCGCCTTATTCTCCCCGAAAATAAGTCGGCTCACTTCACCCCGCCAAGGGAGCTGAAATTGCGGGCGGCGCGGAGAGCGGGGTAAACCGAACACAACAAACCAATGAGCAACACACCGCCAAAGGTGGCCAGCACATCGCCGGCACGCAGTTGCACGGGATAGGCGCTTACCAAGAAGTTTTCGCTGCCTGCAAATTCAAGCAGTCCGTATTGTTCCTGCAGAGCGCTCAGGCCTGCACCCACGCCCACACCTAGGCTGGCGCCAAGTAGCGTGATGAGGAGCCCCAAAGCCAAAAAAATAGCCCGTATGCGTCCAGGCGTGGCGCCAAGACTGTACAACAAAGCAATGTCGCGCTGTTTTTCCATCACCAACATCGAGAGGGCTCCTACCAGGTTCATGGCAGCAACCAATACTATCAGCAACAAAAACAAATAGGTCCACCATTTCTCGGTTTGAAAAATGCGGAAAATGGCTTCTTCTTGCTGCTCGCGATCTTGCACCAAATACCCATCGCCCAGCTGCTGCTGCAACTGGCGTACGGCCTTGCGGGCGTCGTAACCGGCCACCAACTTCAGCTCCACCGCCGAGGCACGGCTGCTGTCGAGCTCGAGCAACTCCTGCATAAAGGCCAACGGCACCAGGGTATACCGGCTGTTGATCTCGGGTTGCACATCAAAAAAGCCTGCTGGTAGCAAACTGCGCTTGCGGAAGGCCAAGTCGGGTCGCGACAAGTCGATTTTGCCGCGCTTGGGTACATACACCTCCAGCACATTGCGGTAGTCGTTGAGCGAAATGCTGAGCGTGTAGGCTACCCCACTGCCGGCAATGGCATAAGGCAGCCCAAAACCGTCCCACAACATATACCGGCCCCGCTGTATAAAACTGTCGATGCCCGTAACGGTGCTGTAATTGCTGTCGACACCCTTCACGGCGCCAATAAACTCATGACGATCGTAGCGCAACATGGCATTTTCTTCGAGCACTGCGGCACTGGTAGCCAAACCTTTAAACGTGCGCAACTCCTGCTGCAAGGCTGCGGCATCGAGCCACTTGCCGGCCGAGGGCGAAATGCGCACATCGGGATTAAAGCGGCTGTACATGCTCCGTGTAAGGTCTTCGAGGCCGTTGTATACGCTCAGCACTACTACCAAGGCGGCCGTGCCTACCATCACCCCAAAAAAGGAGATGCCGGTAATGATGTTGATGAAGTTGGTCCGCTTCTTCGAAAACAGATAGCGGAATACAAAGAGGCGAATCAGGCGCACGCTTCGGTTTTGTAGGCACTCACCACCAGCTCGCTGCCGCTCAAATGCACAAAGTAGGCGTCGATGCTGTTGAGCACAAAAATAACCGGATACAGCAGCAAATAATACAGCGGCATGAGCACCAGAAAATGCCGCGAGCGGCGCAATAAATTTTTAGGGATGGCCACACCCAACACTGTACTTATGCGGCCACTGATGCCGTACGAATAGTGGGCTTTGATGTTGCGGTAGCCTAACTCCTTGAGTAGCTTCTTGAGCTCGAGATTGTTGTAGCGATGGCGCAGCTCGCTGTTTTGCAGCAGCTTATTGGTGAAGTTGGGCTGCACCTGCTTGCTCTTGTCGCTCTGTACGCTCAACAACAACATGCCGCCGGGTTTGAGGGCGTGCAACAAATTGCCAAGCACCTTGCGGTCGTCGCTAATGTACTCCACCACATTCACCGCCAGCACCATGTCGTAGGTATTCTCCCGCTGTATGGTCTCCAAATCTTCGGTGCGAAACAACACCCGCGGGTAGTTCAGGTCGTGGAAAAAGCGATTGCATTCGCATACTTCGTTGGCCGACTGGTCAACGGCGTAAATGTTCCACAGCGGGAACTTGCGTGCCATGAAGTAGGTATATTGACCCAGGCCAGTACCGGCATCGAGGACGTGGATGGGTCCGTTCTGTTGGCGCGAAAAGCGCAAAATTCCGCGGCGGATGTGCCAAAAGCTCACAATGAGCACATCGATGAGGATGTAAAACATGCTCCGGAGGTAAGGCCGGTTGCGGAAAATGTCGGAAAGCCGTTTGCGGAGTTCGGCGTGCTGCATGGGGGCTACGCGTTGGGGTCTTCTTTGAGCAGTTGATCGATGCGGTCGATGTAGTCGAGCGAGTCGTCGAGGTGGAAGTGCAGATGCGGAACAATTCGCACGGTGTGCCGAATGCGATTGCCGAGGCGGAGACGGATTTCTTTGTTGGCTTCGTCGAAGGCTTGCAGCACCGTGGCGGGCTGACCGCCGAAGAGGCTCAGGTAAAAGCGGGCGACCGACAAATCGGGCGATACCCGCACTTTGGTGATGGTGACCATGGCGCCGCTACGTAGCTGCGGCATCTCCTTCTGGAGCAGGTCGGCTAGCTCCTCTTGGAGTAGTTTAGCGACTTTAAGCTGCCGCTTAGTTTCATTCATAAATGCAAAGATACGGGAAACGGCTGGTATTCAAAAACTCAGCCGTCGATGGTGAGGCTATCTTCGGGCATCACAATGAGCGAGTCGGTAGCGGTTGAGTCGTTGCGGGGCAGCACGGTGCGGCAGTTCCAAGCTTTCTCGATGGTCACCGTTGGTCGTGGGAAGGTTCCCCGCTCGAGGAGCTCATCTTTGTACAGCAACTCCAAGAACTCGCCGGCAATGGGCAGGGCGGTTTTGCTGCCTTCGCCGGTTTGCGAGGTACGGAAACGTACCCGCCGCTGGTCGGCACCCACCCAGCTGCCCACCACCAAATCGCGGGTCATGCCCACAAACCAGCCGTCGCTGTAGTTTTGTGAGGTGCCGGTTTTGCCGCCAATCTCGTTGCGCCAAAAAATATCGAACTCAAACAGCGCCTGCGAGGTGCCGCCGGGCTCCTCGGTACCGCCGCGTAGCATATAGGTCATCAGAAAAGCCGTTTCCTCACTCAGCGCCCGCTCGCGCTTGGGGTTGTATTCGAACAGCAGCTTGCCGTCCATATCTTCTACCCGTGTCACCATATGCGGCTCTATCCATTCGCCCTTGTTGAGGATGCTGGCGTAAGCGCCCACCAGCTCAAAGAGGCTCACATCGTTAACGCCCAAACCAATGCTGGGGATAGGCTTGAGTGGACTTTGAATGCCCATCTTTTTGGCGGTGGCGGCTACCTTCTCGGGACCCACGGCGATGGTGAGCTGCGCGGCGATGCTGTTTACCGACTTGGCCATGCCCCTACGCAGGGTGTACTCGCTATAGGTAAAGTTCCAGTCGGCATTGCGGGGTGCCCACTCCTTCTCTTCCCACTCGCCGTCGGCATTTTGCTCGCGGTAGCGGTGGTTTACGGGCTGGTCAACCAGCTTGTCGCAGGGGCCGTAGCCATTTTCGAAGGCAGCGGCATACACAAAAGGCTTGAAGGTAGAGCCGGGCTGGCGTTTGCTCTGCTTTACGTGGTCGTACTTGAAGTGCTCGAAGTTGATGCCGCCCACCCAGGCCTTGATGTGTCCGGTGAAGGGGTCTTCGGCGATGAGGCCTCCCTGCAAAATCTGCAGCTGATAGCGTATGCTGTCGAGTGCGCTCATCTCACGCGTTTCGTTGCCTTTCCAGGTAAACACCTCCATGGGACGGCTCACGAGCATCTGCTCCCAGATGGCGGGTTCGTCGAGCCCACTTTTCGCTAGCCGCTGGTAGTGCTCGCTGGTGCGTGCAAGGTTGTTGAACCAAGCGGTATCTTCTTCGCCATTTTCGAGCTCCCAAGGCACCCGTCCCTGCCAGTGGTTGTCGAACCGCTTTTGCAGGCGCTTCATGATCTCGGCCATGGCAGCCTCGGCATGGCTCTGCATGCGGCTGTCGAGGGTAGTGTAGATCTTGAGCCCCGAGGTGTAGATGTTGTATTCGTCGCCGTATTCGGCCTTGAGGTAGTCGCGCAGCCACTTGCCCAGTTCGGTACGGAAGTAGGGCGCCAGTCCATCGGTGATGGTTTCTTCGCTGTACTGCAGCTGTATGGGCCGCTGCACCAGCCGGTCGTGGGTGCTGGCCGTGATGGCCCCGTACTTGAGGAGCTGCCCCAGCACCGTATTGCGGCGGCGGAGGGCATTTTTGGGATTCGAAACGGGGTTGTAGTAGGTGGGTGCCTTGAGCATGCCCACCAACATGGCGCTTTCTTCGAGTTTGAGGTCAGCCGGGCTGGTATTGAAATAGGTGCGGGCGGCGCTTTTGATGCCGAAGGTGTTGCGGCCAAAATCGACGGTATTGAGGTACAGGGTGAGTATCTCCTCTTTGCTGAAAAACAACTCGAGCTTGAAGGCGGTCACCCACTCCTTGCCTTTGGCGTTGATGATGCGCAGGCCAGGGATGTAGTTGAGCAGCCCACGGCTGCCGTGGCGCGTTTTAAACAGATTTTTAGCCAGCTGCTGGGTGATGGTACTCGCCCCGCGGGGATCGCCCTTGAGTGTGGAGGCCACCGCAGAAAAGAGGGCGCGCACGTCGATGCCACGGTGCTGGTAAAAACGTACGTCCTCCACGGCGATGAGGGTACGGATGAGGTTGGGGTTGATCTCGTTGTAGGCGACCGGTGTGCGGTTTTCGGTGAAAAATTTCCCAAGTAGCTTGCCATCGGCAGTATATATCTCGCTGGCAACGGCCATGTCGGCTTCGCGCACCTCGCCCATAGAGGGCATGCGGCCGAAAATCCACAGCAGGTTGAGCTCCAAGGCCAGATAAAAGCAGAACAGCGTGAGCAGGCCGGTGTAGGCCACGCTGCCTAGCTTCCCGCGGGTACTGAGGCCGCGGTAGCGCTTGCGGTTGAAAAGGCTAGGTTGCCACATACGCTGCCAAAAAGCAACGAGCATTTGGATAGGCTTGCTGCGAAGCAGCTGCTCCGCAGGGCGACGTATTCGTTGGGGCAAAAGGGCCAGGAGGTTCAACTTCATGTAGGCGACTAACTTCGAATACCCGAAGTACGTAAAATGCCCGAACATCGAGAAATCGCGCGGGTTTTTTTCTCGGGGAAGGCTGCTTCGGTCCAAGATGCATGCAGCTATCCTTTGGTCGGCAGTTCCATTCCTGCTGCACGCAGCGGCCCACAAAAAAGCCCCTTTCGGGGCTATGTTTTAAGGAAACTTTGGGTATTTCGAAAAATCGGGTTGGCGCTTTTCCAGGAAGGCATTTTTGCCTTCTTTGGCCTCGTCGCTGAGGTAATACAGCAAGGTGGCATTGCCGGCTAATTCCTGAATGCCGGCCTGCCCGTCGAGCTCGGCGTTAAACGATGATTTGAGCATGCGCAGGGCCATCGGACTTTTGGCGAGCATCTTGCGGCACCAGGCCACCGTAGTTTCTTCGAGCTGCTCGAGGGGCACCACCTTGTTCACCAAGCCCATGTCGAGGGCTTCTTGTGCGTCGTACTGGTCGCAGAGGTACCAAATTTCGCGGGCTTTCTTCTGCCCTACGATACGCGCAAGGTAGGAGGCGCCAAAACCGCCATCGAAGCTTCCTACGATAGGGCCTGTTTGGCCGAAACGTGCATTTTCGGCGGCAATGGTGAGGTCACACACCACGTGCAACACATGTCCGCCACCAATGGCCCAGCCGGCTACCATGGCAACCACGGGCTTCGGAATGCGGCGTATCTGCATCTGCAAGTCGAGCACATTCAAGCGAGGAACGGCATCTTTGCCGATGTAACCGCCGTGGCCACGTACGCTTTGGTCGCCACCGCTGCAAAAGGCCTTGCCGCCTTCGCCGGTGAGGATCACCACGCCCACCCGCTCGTCTTGTCGGGCAAGTTCCATGGCTTCACTCATCTCGGTAACGGTGAGCGGGGTAAATGCATTGTGCTTGTGTGGACGGTTGATGCTGATCTTGGCGATGCCGTCGTAATACTGGAACAGGATTTCTTCGTATGCTTTGATGGTTTGCCAGGGCAAATTACTGGTCATGGGCAACAGTTAAAGTATGATGGAAAAGTTGTAGCGCTTGCTGGTTAGCGGCGGCATCGGTATAAACAAGCAAAACGGCTGCCTGGTTTGCCGACTGCCAAGCTTGGTAGGCGTCGCGCAAAGATAGGGCATCGCGGGCCTCAAACACCCGCAGCCCCCAGCCTTCGGCGAGTTTGTCGATTTGTGCGGACCGTGGCGTGGCGAAGAGCGTTTCGAGCTCAGGCTGCTGGCGCGGCCCGTCGATGATGCGGAAGATATCGCCACCGCCATTGTGCAACACCACCACCTTGAAGTTGGGCGGCACGGTATCGATGGTGAAAGCGTTGAGGTCGTACAAAAACGACAGCTCGCCCGTGATGAGCACCGTTGCTCCTTCCCAACAGCTTGCGAAGCCAAGGGCGGTGCTGGTCACGCCGTCGATGCCGGCGGTGCCGCGGTTGGCATGCAGCAGCTCGCGCTGTGCGGTACCGTAGGCGGCAAATTGCTGGTAACGTACGGGCATGGAGTTGCCGAGATGCAGTGCGGTATTGGCCGGGAGCCAGTCGAGGAGCTGCCGCATTACCGCCAGATCGCTATGCGGCAACTGCGCCCAAAGCGGGTTCAAACGTTCGAGCACTACCGCGGCCTGCTCCTGCTGCTGTCGCGCATAGTCGCCACGACCTCGGGGCAGGGTGGCCAGCGCAGTGAGGGCTTCTCCTTCGTGGGCGAGCCACAGGGCGCCCAGGCGCATGCTGCTGTCGTGTGGGCGGCCCAGCGGGTCGATGCGCCAATGGCTATGGGGATGCGCACGCAGCGCTTGTTTGAGGCGTTTGGAAAGCCAGGGACCTCCCCAGCTGATGATCAATTCGGGGAGGGCGAGGGTGCCGGTAATGCGCAACAGCTCGTCGATGCCTGCTAAGGTGGGCGTAAAATTGCTGAGCGGCTCGGCCACCACCAGCACGCGCGGATCGGCGGCGAGGGCATCTACGGCCTGCTGCTGTAGCTCATCGGCACTGCCGGCGCCGGGGAGCAACCAGATGCTGCTGGCGCGGTGCCAGTCGTGCACCAGTGCTTCGGGTATATCTTGCTCGCCACTGCTGCGGTAGCTGTGGTAAACGGCTTGGGTTTCGGGGGAGAAAGGCTCGGGTAATTGGTAGAGGGGTTCGCGCAGGGGTACGTTGAGCTGAACCGGACCACGCTGTTGAACGGCTTGCTGCCACAGCTCGCTGAGGCTGCGGCGCAGCTGCCAGCGGTCGCTGTCGTCGTGCAGCTGCTCGGGGGCTGTGGCATAGCCCACCAGGTGGGTACGCAAGGCCTCGGCTTGATGCACCACCTGCCCATCGCCTTGGTCGAGCCAGGCGATGGGGCGGTCGGCACTGAGCACCACCAACGGTACCCGCTGGTACCACGCTTCGGCGATGGCTGGGGCGTAGTTGAGCAGGGCAGTACCGGAGGTGCAGATGAGGGCGACGGGTTTGCGGGTGGCGAGGGCTTTGCCGAGGGCAATGTAGGCGGCGGCACGTTCGTCGAGCACCGTTTGTATGCGAAAGCTGCCCTGACGGGCAAACATCAGGCTGAGGGGCGCCGAGCGAGAACCGGGCGAGATGACCACTTCGGTGAGCCCGAGGCGTGCCAGGCCGGCACTGATGATGGCGGCTACTTCATTGTGGATCAATTCCGGCATGGTGAAAGGCGGCTAAAAGGGTTTGGGCTTTGGCTTCGGTTTCGGCCCACTCGGCGGCGAGGTCGGAACCGGCTACCAGTCCGCCACCGAGGTAGAGACTGGCCGCCTGCTCGCTCAGCGCGGCGGTACGCAGGTTCACAAACAGCCGGGCGCTGCCGTCGGGCTGTATGGGTCCGAGGAAACCTCCATAAAACTGCCGGGGGTGCGCCTCGTGGGTGGCGATAAAACTGCGGGCAGCTGCCAGCGGGTAGCCGCAAACGGCCGGAGTGGGGTGTAACTTTTCGAGCACCTCCGTGAGGCCTACCGGCCCTTTGGCTTCGATGCGGCTACGCAGATGCCATACTTGGGCAGCACGGATGGTCTCGCGGGGGGCGATGCTCACCTCCATGCCCAGGGCGGCGAGCTGCTCACGAATGTAATCGGTCACAATCTGCTGCTCGGCTTCTTCTTTGGGCTGCCAGCCTTGGTCATCATCGCTCACAGCGCGGGTGCCGGCGAGCGACATGGTGCTGAGGCCGTCGGCGCGGTAATCGACTAACAGCTCGGGTGATGCGCCGAGCCAACATTCGCCGCTGGGGAGGCGACACAGACTCACAAAGGCGTCGGGATAGAGGGCACACAGGGCGTCGTAAACAGCGCTGGAATCGATGGGCGTGGCAAACTGGAGCTGCAGGGTGCGCGAAAGCACTACCTTCTGCAGCCGACCCTGTCCGATGGCCTTCAAGGCTGCTTCAACGGTTTGCTGATACTGTTGGTGGCTCGTAGAGGGCGGCAACGTTGTTTTGGTCAAAACAGGTGCATCTTCGCTCGCCAATCGTGCCTGCAACTGGGTGAGCCGCAGCAGCTGGCTGGCGGTGAGGGTGCCAAACTGCAAGGCGTCGGGATTAAACTCGAGACCGGTAAAAGCCAAATCGCGACGGATGAACGTAGCGCTGCGCTGGGGCCAGTCGAAAGGTGCCAGCACAAAACCTGCTTGTTCGGCAGCCAGGGTGGCGGGTGTAGCGTCGAGCTGCAGCCAACAGTGGCTGTGGCTTTCTCCCGGCAAACGAAAGCTCACCCACGGCAGTCCCTCGGTAGTGGCTGCGGCGACAAACTGCCGCAGTGTGGCGGTATTTTTCCGGGTAGTATGGATCACGGTTTGGGCAAGTCGATGATGGCGGCGGTGAAGCGGCTGATGCAGATGAGCTGCCCCTCGGGACCCGTGATGCGAATGTCCCAGATGTGTGTTTGTTTGCCTTGATGTACGATGTGTGCCGTGCACAACACCTCTCCGGTGCGGATCGACTTCACGTGGTTGGCGTTGATCTCGAGGCCAACGGCTGCACGACCTTCGCCAGCAAGCATATTCGAGCCCACACTCCCTACGGTTTCGGCCAAGGCTACCGACGCCCCGCCATGCAACATCCCAAAGGGCTGGTGTGTGCGGTGGTCAACCGGCATGGTGGCTTCTACTAAACCGGGTTCTACACGCGTAAAACGTATGCCCAGCTGTGCCGAAAGCGTATTGGCGCTGCTGGCGTTGAGCTGCTCGAGCAGCGAGGGAGATGACATCGACATAAGGTAACGTTGAGGCGAAAATACGGTAAAGCAG
Source organism: Chitinophaga pinensis (assembly GCA_943369355.1). Classification (GTDB taxonomy): domain Bacteria; phylum Bacteroidota; class Bacteroidia; order UBA7662; family UBA7662; genus UBA7662. The sequence continues at coordinate 275,916 of CALRMX020000005.1, forward strand.
GGATAATACACGGCCGCACCAATCCGAAAACCACGACAAGTCGTAAGTGGTTCATGCAAACACGATTTCTATCCCCCACGCAGCTACTATACAGCCGGATAGCCGATTCTGTTTTTGTGATAGCACTCTTGGCTGCACTCGCCTTTACCTTGGCTTCGGCCGCCGAATTGCCGAGGCTTAGCGGCACAATCACACCTTCCAAACCCCTGCAAGCGCTACCTCATCCACCCGTGCAGCGGGTGCGTTGTATGGTAGTCGACTGAGCTTGCTTTTGCCTTTGATCGACAGCAGCTGACTACTGCGGGCACAAAAAATCCCAACTAGCGGGAAAATGGTGGGTGATAATGGATTCGAACCATCGACCCCTACCCTGTCAAGGTAGTGCTCTAAACCAGCTGAGCTAATCACCCAATAGCACAAAAATAGCGATTTAATAGCTGAAATGCTAGAAAAAACGAAGGGCGGGAATTCCTCCCCGCCCTCTTACTTGAATGTTAATTAGCGCTGAATGACAAGGCGCTGATAGTTCAAACGTTCACCCTGCCGGAGCTGTACCAAATAAACCGCTGGTGGTAGTTCGTCGAGCTGGAGCTGTTCGCGGTCGGCATAACTGCCCGCTGCATAGCGCTTTTGATACACCAAGGCTCCGGTAACCGAACGCAATTCGATTTCTAGTGCATGATGATTCGAGCTTTCCAACTCCAAAATCAGCAAACCTGCCGTTGGGTTAGGGTAAATGCGTGCCTGAAGCACTTGTTTGTCGGCTACCGCTACATTCGTCACTACTATGGCATTCGAGCTGTCGGAATTACAACCTTGTGTACTCAAACGCAGCGCACGGTAACTTCCGTTTTGCGTGATGATGAGCGTACTATCCGTAATGCCAGCCAACAAAATGCCGTTGCGGAACCACAGTAAATCGGTTCCTGGGCGCGCAAAAATCGTATCGGCATTGGTGGTCAAAACGGGTGCTGCCGGTTTCGGGTTCACGGTTACGGTAAGGGCTGCCGACGTATCGAAGCAAGCTGTTGCGTTGGTGACCACCACCCGGTAGCTTCCAGCCAGGCTAGCGGTAAGGCTCGCCGCTGTTTGGCCTGCCAACGCTACACCATTTCGTAGCCAACGGTAGCTAAGGCCAGTACCGGTATTGGCATTCAGCACTACGGTATTGCCTTCGCAGAGGGTGGTGCTACCGGCTGCCGAAACAGTAGCCGTAGGCAAAGGAACGATGATCACGCTTACGGCTGCCGAGGTATCGAAACATCCGGTAGCGCTATTGGTAATCAGTACCCGATAACTGCCTGCGGCACCTACCCGTAAACTGGCTTGGGTGCTTCCGATCAGTACGCTGCCATTCAAGAGCCACACATAGTTGAAGCCTGTACCTGTAGTAGCGTTTAAGGTTACGCTGTCGCCCACACATCGGGTTAGCGATCCTACGGGACTAATCTGTGCTGCGGGTATCGGATTTACTGTCACGCTTACAGCGGCCGAGGTATCGAAACAACCCGTTACGGCATTGGTCACAATCAATCGGTAGGTGCCGCTGGCGTTGGCGGTAAGTGTTGGTGTAAGGTTGCCACTCACTGCACTGCCGTTGAACAACCAACGATAACTGCGGTCGGGCGACGAAACACCATTCAGGACCACCGCGCCTCCTTGACAGAAGGTTGTGGGGCCCGCAGGGGTAACGGTAGTATTGGGCAGGGCATTTTCGGTGACAACGGTAACGGCTGAGCTATCGCGGCAACCCGAAGCATTGGTCACCACCACGCGGTAGCTGCCTGCCTGGTTCACCACCAAGCTGGAGGCAGTTTGTCCGCTAAGCAAAAGGCCATTGCGCAGCCATTGGTAGCTGAAACCGGTGCCTGTATTGGCGTTGAGGACAGCGCTGCTACCTTGGCAAAATGCAGCCGTAGCACCTTGGCTGATGTTCGCCGCTGGTAAGGCATTCACGGTTATGCTGCGGAGCACCGTATCGCGACAACCGTTGGCATTTTGGGTGGTATAACCAACGGTATGGGTACCGATACCCGCCAAGGCCGGGTTAAAATTGCCACCACTCACCGCAGTGCCAAAATATACGCCACCGGCAGGCAAACCGCCACTGAGGGCGAAGGCTGGGGCATTGATACAAACGGCGGCTTGCACGGGGAAGGTAGTGCCCGGTAGGGCCAACACCTGAATGAACCGACTGGCCGTATCGCTGCAGCCGTTTACTTGTACGCCATACTTCACCAAGTAGGTGCCAGGTGCCAGCGTGCTCGGATTAAAGCGGTTGTTCACCACGCCGGGACCAACAAAGGTTCCTCCTGCGGGTTGGCCGCCAATCAACTGAAACGAAGGGCTGTTGACACAAACCGGCAAGATGCTGTCGAGCGTAACCACCGGTTTAGGCGTTACCGTAACCTGAATGGCCGCCGTGGTAAAGGTGCATGCGTTGCCCGAAAGGCGATAGGCAGCGGTGTAGGCTCCACTTTGGTTGACTACCAGCGGACGAAGGGTATCGGGCAGCTGTATGCCGTTGCGGAACCAACGCACAAAGGTGGTGGCTTGGGAGAGGTCGAGGTTAACCGAACCGCCCTGACAGAACGTTGTTGCCCCCGAGGCGTTGATTTGCGCCGAGGCCGTGGCGGCAACCACTGTTACCGAGTCGGCGAAAACGCGACAGCCAAAGACATCGGTAAGGCGAACGGTATACTTGCCGGCAGGCACGCGGAGCACGGTATCGGTAGCGCCGGCGATGGGTCCGCTGGCACTAAACCACTGCCGTTGCAGACTGGTCGCCGGTATGCGTAAGGTGGCCGAGTCGCCTGCACATACGGGCGATCCGGTAACGGTGATGGTTGGTTTGGTTGGCAACGCACGGATATTCACCAGCTGAGCTGCCGATAGCGTTTGGCAGCCGTTGAGGGTAGAACGTACGGTGTAGGCGCCGCTGAGTGTAGCCCGAAACACGGTATCGGTTGCGCCCGAGAGGGTGTTGCCGTTGCGGAACCACTGCAAGGTATAGCCCGGCTCGCGGTACGCACGAAGTACCACGGTATCGCCAGAGCAGGCGTGCAAGGTATCGGCATACGGGGTGATTTGGGCGATGGGCGACGGATTGATGGTCACACGTACGGTATCGCTCACCACAAAACAGCTGCTGTTGAGCGAAACACGCAGGGTATAGTTGCCGCTCAACGAAGGGGTAAACAAGCGGTTGTTGGCACCAGCTACAGGCGTACCGTTGCGCGACCATTGGTATTGGTAGGCGGTACCCGAAGGACCAGTAAGCTGGGTGGGCTGATTGGCACAAAAGGTGACATTGCCCGAAGGACTTACCGTGGCCACAGGCGAACAAGGCAACGAGCGTATCTGGCCATTATCAAGCAAGAAGTTGGGATTGCCCTCATTCAAAGTAGCCTGGATGTTGCTCAAGGATAGCGTATTGTTGACCGTAAAGGCGGGCAGCACCTTAAAACGGATAAAAAATAAATTGCCGGAGGCCGAACGGGCTGTGGTTCCAGCCAAAGCAATGGAATAGCGGTTGTTGCCCACCATGTTGGTGGCTGCCGACCAGCTGGCACTGGCGGTACCGGCCTGCACCACGCCCAAAGGCTGTAAGAAATTGGCATTGTAGTCGAAAGCAAACGATACGGCTGTAATCGACTTCCCTTGCGGCAGCTGATCCATAAATACAGCTACGTCTACCAGGGTATCGCCAGCTATGAGCACCGTATCGCGTACGTACAAACGGGTGTCGTACAATTGGATATTGCCCGAGCTGCGGGTGGCGTTCACCGAGTCGGTGGCGGTAATGGTTACCACCCCACCTTGGCGCGCGGTGAGCAAGCCGGTGGTGCTGATGGTGGCGAGGGTTGAGTCACTCACCGTCCAGCGGTAAGGTGCAAAACCGTTGCTGGCCGTAAACTGACGGGTTTCGCCGGCCACCACCTCAGCGTTATTGGGCGAGATGGTGATTTGCGGCAAGGCAATGGCCGTTTGGGTGCTGCTGCTCACCAATGCCGTGAGGTTTTGGTTGAAGAGGGTGTTGCTGAAGCTAACCGTAAACTGGTAGTTGAAGGTGTACAAATTGGGAACAGCAATGCGCAGATAGCAGAGTATGCCGCCACCGCTCAGGGCTGTGGGGCTGGCAAAACTCACCTCCCAGCTCGTGGCCGATTGTTGCCCCAAGAAGGTTTGGTTAACGCCGGCGAGCAAGGTACCGTTGCGTTCAACTCCCAGCACACGCAATCCGGTTTGGGCCGATAAATTCACCTCGAATGAGCCTGAAATCACGTTCCAGGGGGTTAGGTTGCCTACATAAACGGGCAAGAGCAGTTCGGTGCCTTGCAGGCGCGAGCTGTCGCGGGTCCACATCCGGAAATTGCGAACCACCAAGTCTTGACTCATTTGTCCGCTAAAGCCATTCGAGTCGGTAGCGATGGCCCAGGTGATGCCCGCGGTGCTTGCAATGAAGCGTGCTGTATTGGCAGTGAGCGACTGTATGCTGCCGCGGGTGCTGTCGGATAGGCGCCAGCTGTAGGGCGCGCGGCCACCACTGGCGGTAAATTGCAGCGTATCGCCTACCACCACATTCGCCGAGCCCGGATTCACACCAATCGACGGCAACGATGGCACCGTAAGGGTGCCGTTGCGGAAGGTGAGTGTTGGACTGCCCTGGTTGAGGTAGGTATTGGTAGCGGCGGTGCTAAAATTGATACCGGTGCTGTAACCACCAAAGGTAGAAATGACCCTGAATCGCACATAAAACAATACACCCGTGCCGCTCAAGGGCGTGGCCGAAGCTGCGGCCACGGTAACTGTGCCCGAGCCCCCAAAGTTGGCAATGGGATTGGCTGCTGCCGACATTGTGCCGGTAGTCACCAACGAATCTGCGACCAACTGCGACGAGGTGTAAGTGAGCTGCACCTGGTAGCTGATGATGTTGCGACCGGTGAAGGTAGAATCGACATAGACGGGTAGCAGGAAACTGCTGCCCACCAAGGCGGTGGTATCGGGCAGCCGCAGGCGTATCGACTGGGCCGCTGCTCCTCCCAGTTGGAAGAGCAGGGCGGTCAATAGTGCGATGAATATCTTTTTCATGGATGCATCCGTTAAGGTGAAAGCCAAACGCATCCTTACTTAACTACCACACGTTGAACCGAATGTGCCGTTGCTGTGGTGAGGCGTATCAAGTACACACCCGAGGCCAGTCGGTTGCCGGCGGCATCGCGACCATCCCAGGCCAATCGGTAGCTGCCTGCATCGGAATGGCCCGACTTGAGTACCTGCATCTGACGGCCTTGTAAATCGGTTACCTCCAACAGCAGGTCGCCGCCTTTGTCGAGTACAAAGTTGAGCCAGGCTTCGCCTTCTACCGGATTCGGATACACCGGTTGCAAGCTGTTGGCAGCTGCATGGGCTTGTTGACCTACCGAAGTAGCCAGTCCCTGTATTTCTACCAATCCGTGGGTGGCTTGAGTCAACAAGTCGGTTTCGTTGCCATAAGCGGCTTCAAACTTCACTGGGGCCAACAAATGCGAACCTACGCTGCCACCCGTGCTGAAAACCAGCTCGAGCAACTGCACATCGCCACGCAACTGTTGTAGACCCGCCACCGACAAACGCAAGCGGCCAGTTGCTAGGTCGTACTGCTGCGTAAGCTGCATGCCTGACAGCAGGCCTTGCACCGCTTGGAATTGCAGCAACTGCGGATCAGCTTCGAGTACCAAATCGGCACTCAATATGCCGTCGGCGGCACGTACCCACAACGGAACAACGACTGTGCTTTGTGGTGCAGCCTGCATTTCGCCCAGGGCGAAACGTGCGCGGCTCACATCGGGGAATACCGGTGTGGTAAAGAGCTCCTCGGCCGGGAATTTATTGATGATGCCCGTTACAAACTGTAGGATATACGAAGCGTCCATGGCGGTGATGCTTCCGTTACCGGTTACATCGCCCACGATGTTTTGGGTGGCGTTGAACGTGATCAAACTTACGTTGGCTTGCAGTACCATGGCGGCATCAAAAGCCTGCACCGATCCATTCAAGCTCACATCGCCCATGATGGGGTTATTGGAGCCGTTCACCAACCAAGGCGAATAACGAACACTGTCGGTGGCTTTGGCACCAGTTCCTCCTGGGTTGCCAGCATGGGTAGGACCGCTGTTATTGCCCCACCAGTTGTTGCGCGCATCGATATTGAACGAGCGGTTCACGTTGAACACGCCCCATTCTACATTTTTGAAGTCGCAGAAGTTGATCACAGGGTTGGAAGCTGCCGATGCTACTAGTGCTGCTATACCTCGATCGAACGTACAGTTACGAATACTCGGGCTGGCGCTGATGGTACGGATGAAGCCATAACTTTCAGGCGAAGAGAGTGGGTAGGCGTAACGGAAAATTACATTCCTGAAACGCACCTCACTGTCGATGGCTTCGTTGTTCACCAAAATACCGCCGAAATACGAATTATTCAGCTCGCTCGCGGTAGGGATGCTATCGGCATTGCTGTCGCCGCCGTAAAAATCATCTACAATGGTGGTGAATACAATGTTGCTGTCGGCACGGAAACCGCCCTCGGCAACGAGGCCTTTATTGACCGTCATACCCTGACCGTTGGCAAACTTGAGCACCAATCCTGGGCTCAACGTAAGCACTGCGTTGTTGGCCACCGTATAGCCCGAAGGGAAATAATACGGTACGTTGACCATGCCGCCAAAGCTGCGTTTTGCCAAGGTGATGTCTTGCACCAAGGTTTCGCCGGGGATGGCCACGCAGCGATAGGTGGTACCCGACAGCGTATTGCCCGATACCGAGCTCGGCCAAGTGAGGATAGAGGTATTCAACGGCTCGCGGTACAAATCGTGGAAGGTACAGCTATCAATCTTCGGCGTGCTGTTGCCCAACAAATGGATACCGGTATTGAGGCGCTCGGCACGTACATGACGGAAATCGGGATTGGCGTTGAATACATTGGCCAAGCGGTAACCGTAGCGGAAAAGCACGTGGCGGATGGTACTGCTGTCGTTGCTTACCGGCTCAAAATTGAATAGTATGCTATTGTTGTTGTTTCCGGTCTGGTAGATAGGGGGAGCTGTTGCCGAGCCGTCTCCATTCATGTCGAGGGGGCGGCCGTATTGGTCGTCGCGGAAATCGGTAAAGATCACAGGGCGGGCTGCGGTGCCGTTCACATTCAAACGACCGTCGACGCCAAAGGCTGTAGTACCACTGCGCATTTTAAACACCATACCGGCCGGAACGTTGATGGTGGTTCCGTTGGCTACAACAAAATTGCCGAAGGTGGAGGTAGGCGCATATACCTGATCGTTGAGCATGTAGGTGATGCTATCGATGCCTGCAAAGCTGCGGAATACGAAGGTGGCATTTTGCGAAAACACTTCTGGGATGAGCTCAATGGTGTAGAAGGCTACGTTTTGCAACTGGTTGTTGATGTGAATTTCTGGGTTGCTAAACATCGAAATCCATAGCGGTGCATTGCTTGGGATGTTGAAAAACTTGCTGTTACGTATACGCGGGTTGCTGGTTCCGCTAATACGTATGCCCCGGGCCGAAATGTGTTCGAGATTACAGCTGTCGATAAAACCGGCGCTGTTTTCGAAAATAAGCATGGCCTGGGCACTATATCCACCGTACTTGATGAGCGAATTTTTGAAGTAGGCGCGGCTGCTATCGGTTACGTTTTTAAAGTGGATGTAGTTGAAGTCGGTATTTGCAGGCACACTGCCGTTGCCGTCGTTGTTGGTGTCGCCTCCTACTGAGTCGTCTTTCCAAGAGGTGATGTATACTGGCTGACTGGCAGTACCGTTGACGGTGAGGCCACCTTGATCGACCATTATCCATGAACTTGAATACCAGAACATCCTGCGCATTTTGATCACCACGGCAGGATCAATCACCAGCCTTCCACCGCTGTTGATGTCGACGTTTTCTATGATGTACGCAATATTATTGATGCCAGCAACATTTTTCGACCGTAGCTGTGCGGCGCTATTGAGTTGCGTTTCGTGTAAAAAGAGGCCACTGCTGATGTTTTGGCTGAACACTACATTCGGACCAAATACCGGATCGGAGGCGTACGAAAGGGCCACCGGGTCGCCATTGCAGTTTTGTATGGTGGTGCTGTCGATATTCGGGCGGCTGGCTTCGTAGGTCATGATGCCGTGGCTGCTCGCCTGGTTGATCAACACATTGCGTAAAACGGTATTGGTGTTACGCATCACCACACCGCGCTGCGGGAACTGTATTTCGAGATGGCTCAAGCGGCTGGTGGTATCGTTGCTCGGGTCGAGGAACTCAATGCGGTCCCAGTCGCCGCGGTTGGGCGAACTGGCCGAACCGTCGCCGTTGGTGTCGCCGGGATTACCTACATTGTCGCTCTTCATGGAGGTGAAAATCACCTTGTTGGTGGCTGTACCCAAGGTGCGTAGGCTGCCCTCTACCAAAAGGCGCGAGCTACCGTCGGCAAACTTGATGATTACACCGTCCTGAATGTCTACATGGGTGCCTTGGTTGATGTTGATCTCCTCAAATACCACATAGGTGATGTTGTTGAACCCGGCCACATTGCGGCGGGCAACGGTACCGTTGGCCGATACATTGCGGCCAAGCAAACCCAAGGCTCTCCAGCCGACATTGGTAAAGCTGATGTTCGAAAGTGCAGGGTTAGCCGACATGCTGAACGATACCGGTGCGCGGCTCAGGTTCACGAAGCTCACCGAGTCGATTACCGGGTTGGAGCTGCGGTAAGCGAAGATGCCAAACTCGGCATTTTCGATGGTGGTGCGGCGTATGCTCGGGCTAGCATTGTAAATCACAATGGCGGCATCGCGGCGGATGTTCTCGTTGTTGAAGCCATAATAGGTAGTGTAATACCCACCGCCCATGTACTTCAAGTTCACAAAACGCATGCTGGTGCCTCCTCCGGTTTGTGTGATGAAGATGGGACCCAAATCGTTTCTGGCTGGGGTGGATCCATTGCCGTCTTTGTTGGTGTCGAACGGATTACCTACTGCATCGTCCTTGACTGAGGTAATGGTGATGAGGCTGTCGGCCTTTCCGTTCATGATGAGTGTGCCATCTACCCGGAAAAGGTTGTAGTAGAAGGTGCTCTGCGCATGTTTGATGACCACGCCTGGGGCAATGGTGAGCGTGCGTCCTGCTTGTACCGTGATGTCGGTGCTGAGCATCACGTAGGTGATGTTGGTGATGGCTCCCAAGGCGCGTACCTTGATGAGCGAATTGCGGGTAATCTGCGAACCAATCAAACCAATGGCGTCGTACTGGTTATCGCTAAACGAAAAGCTGTTGGCAGCCATAATCGGGTCGGCGTTGAAGTCGAGGGCGATGGGTACCTGCTGACTCGAGGCCAAGCTGTTGTTGATGAAGATGGGCGACGACTCGCCTTCGAACGATGCACAGCGGGTATTGATGCTGAGGATACACGAATCGATGGTGGGCGACGAGCTATTGGTTTCTATCGCATAGTTCGCAAAACGTATTTGGCAACGTTTCAGCAAGGAGGCGCTATCGATTGAGGTTGACCGGAAATCGATGCCCTGCCAGTCGTTGCGCGCGGGACTGGTGTTGTTGGCGTCGCCATTCGAGTCGCCGCCCCAGTTGTCGTCTTTGATGGAGGTGAAGAAAATCGACTCGCCGGCAAGCGCCTGAGCGATGAATTTGCCGTCGACGTATATGGCGCTGGCCGATTTGATGATGTTGTTGCTGGCGATTTGCAGTCGTCCGTTGGCCGATACAGTTATTCCGCTCGTGAGGTGATACGGAATGTTTACGTAACCCCAGTAAGCGGTATAGTTGAAGCTGCTGCTTTCTACCCAGATAAACTTGCGGGTGTTGAGTTGTAAAAATTGGTTGTTGCCCGAGGTGAGCAAGCTGGCAATGGCGCTCATACGTACGGGGGTGCCTACATTGCTGATGGTCACACCGCTCAAACTAATCACGGGCTCGGTACCTACAGTTTGAATGGCCTCGTTATCGATGGTTGATAAGGTTGTCGAGCTCAGGTTTACGCGAGCGCTGTTGATATACACCCCGCGCGAACAATCGGTGATATTACCACCACTCCAGTTGAGTGTTCCGCCTCCGTCCATCTGCACGCCGTTGGTAAACTTGTTCACCACGCAATTGGTTGCTGTTTTGGTTCCAGAGCCCCCAAAATCGAGTAACGTTCCGCGGTTAAAGGTACAGTTGGTGACCGTGGCCAACGAACTCAGGTAAATGCCGCCGTATTGTCCGCGGCTGTTGGTGGTACTTTGGGCATCGAAGGTGGTGCCGTTGGCAATAAAGCGACTGCTGGCAAAAAAGCTGGTACCCGATGCCATGCGAATGGTGCTCGCCCCGATGTTGAGCGGACCATTTGCATTCATGTTGCTTACGTAATAAGGAATGGGCAATGTGCCCCAAACCAATGAATCGGTGAAAGAACTGTAACCAACGATGACCCATTGGTTGGTGGTCATGCTGCTGAAGCTGTTGATGCCGCTGGTGATGATGCTCGTAGGTTGCGTACAATTGATAGGGGTACCGATGCCGCTTACCGAAACGTTTTCGAGCGAGAAGGTGTTGGTACCCGAGGTGGTAGAGAGCATAGCGCTGGCATCGATGGTGCTGATGGTGGTACCGTTGAGGTTGATGCGCGAGCTGGCCGAGAGGGTGATGCCGGTCGAACAGTCGTTGATGAGTCCACCTGTGAAGTTCACCGTTGCGCCACCGCGGATGTTGATACCGTTGGTAAAGCGGGTGAGGTTTACGCCGGTGAAATTTTTGGCGGCGGCACCATTTAAATCGAGCAAAGTACCTCGGTTGAAGGTACAGTTGGTAATGGTGGCTGCGCCCGAAAGCAAGATGGTGCCAAACTGGCCCCGAGCCACGGTTGCGCTGCTTGCATCAAAGCTCACCCGGTTGGCGTTGAGGGTACCGTTTACGGTTAGCCCTTGTCCTGTATTGAACTGTACGGCTACACCACTGTCGATGGTGAGCGTAACACCTGCGTTAACCGTAACGGTCGAGGTGACCACATAGGGTGAGTTGGCGAGCGTCCAGCTGGTGTTTGACGAAATTGTGCCCGATACGTTGATGGCGTGGGCGGCGGCTGCCGTGAGTAGTACGGCAACCAGACTTAAAAACAGCTTTTTCATAAGAATATTAGTCGGCTAGTTGGCTCTGCAGTGTAATGCATTGCAAGCGGCAAATTGCTCAAAATGCCGAGGCAACACAATACCCATAAAGAGGTATATTCTGCAAATCTCTTCGTTTGCAACTCCTTCCATTTGCACTCATGTTACTTACATTTGCAACATTGTGAGGGCCTGCTACTTCCTGTATTTACATTTTACGATGCCCTCTAAGCGTTCACAGCTGCTGCTTTTTGCTTTGGGTACGCTTTATACTTTGAGCTACAGTTGCTTAGCGGCCAACTAAGAAAATTTCGGCCTCCTTTTGCCGTTGGGGGCGTCACCCATGTGCGACCCCGCCGGGGTCGGTATTTGGCCGTGGCTTATTTGGCTACCCATGTGCGACCCCGCTGGGGTCGGTATTTGGCCGTGGCTTATTTGGCTACCCATGTGCGACCCCGCCGGGGTCGGTATTTCGTTATGGCTCTTTTGGCTACCCATGTTCGACCCCGCTGGGGTCGCGTTTTTGTTGTGGCTTATTCGTTTTGGGCTCCACGAACAAAAAACCCCACTTTCGTGGGGTTTGCATCAATAACTAGTAGCGTTTACGGCTGTATCACAAAACGTTGGGTGCGCTGCTGCTGGCCCTGACTGGCGCGCAACAAATAAATTCCTGCGGGCAGTGGATCCAAGGCCAGGCGGTACTGCTGACTACCGACAAACTCTGGTCGGTATACTTCGTACTGCACCAAACTACCTCTAGCGTCCCGCACCTCCAGGATCATGGGTTCGCGATTGGTAAGCTCGAAGTCGAGCTGCAACCAACTGCTCGCCGGATTGGGATACATGTTCCAGCCAGCAAAACCCAAATCGGGCGCGGTGCTTACCGCATCCACCAAAATTCCGTTGCTGCTGTCGCTCACACATGCACCTTGGGTGCGCTGTGCTGTATAATAACCGGTTTGGGTGATCACCAAATTACTGTCGCTCACACCAGCCAATAAAATACCGTTGCGGAACCACAACAAACCCGTACCCGGGCGGGCGAAAATGGTATCGACCACGATGCTCAATACTGGCGCAGCCGGGCGAGGCAAAAGACCGATGGTTTGAACGGTACTGGTAGCCGAACAAGCTGCGGCATTGGTGATGCGCACGCGGTAATTGCCGTTCGAACGAACAACCAAACTCGCCGTATTCGCTCCAGCGATGACGGTATCGTTGCGCAACCAAACATAGCTGAAACCTGTGCCGGTATTGGCATTGAGCAACGTGCTGTCGCCCGGGCAAATGCTAGCTGCACCGCTCAAAGTAATGCTGGCAGTAGGAGCTGCGAGGAGGCTCACCGTAACCGTTGCAGAAGTATCGGAACAGCCTCCGCTGAGCGAAACCAATACTCGATAGTCGCCCGCCTGGGTAGCTTGAATGCTGGAGGTAGTAGCACCTGCAACATTCACCCCGTTGCGTTGCCACACATAACTGAGGCCCGTGCCGGTATTGGCGTTCAGCAGCACCGAACCACCCGGACAAAAGGAAGTAGGTCCTGCCGGCGTTACGGTAGCTCCCGGTCGGCTCTGAACGTTGACCGTTATCGCGGCCGAGGTATCGAAACAGCCGGTAGCATTGGTGATGCGTACACGATAGCTACCCGATGCTATTGCGGTGAAGCTACTGCTGGTTGCTCCGGGTACCGGGCTGTTGTTTAGCAACCATTGATATACGAATCCGGTGCCGGTGTTGGCATTGAGTTGTACCGATCCTCCTTGACAAAAGGTGGTAGGGCCTGCGGCCGTGACCGTAGCGCCCGGCGAGGCATTTACTGTTACCACCACCACATTGGAGCTATCGCTACAGCTGCCTGCAGTAACACGCACCCGATAGCTTCCCGCCAAGGTGGCTGTGAAGACAGCGGTATTAGCACCCGGAACCACCACTCCATTTCGGAGCCATTGGTAACTCAAACCAGTACCCGTATTGGCGTTCAACACTACCGAACCGCCAGCACAAAAAGTGGTAGGCCCTGCAGGGGTAATGCTGGCCGTAGATCCACCGCCACCAACGGGCAATGCCACCGAGCCAAAGGTGAGTGGGTACAGCTGACCCGTAAGATTGGCGATTTCGTTGCCTCCTGCGGCATTGGTTTGGAAGCTCAACGAGCCACCAGTCACGTTCCGGAAACGAAATACAAAGAGATCGGCACTGGCCGGCAAGCTTACGCCGGTGGTGCTGAACCACGACAACAGGATGCGGTTACCTACCCGATTCGCCAAAAGGCTGCTGTTGATGGCTGCTATGGGACTGCTAACACCAACAAATTGCGCCAGAAGCGTGTCATAATTGAGGGTAAGCGAGATGGCCCCCACGGGGTTCATGGCCACCGAAGCTTGTAAACGTACCGACACCGTGTCGCAAGAGGGTGCCGTGAGTAAATTCAACTGACTGCTGGCACCAGCCGAAACGGTAAGCACGGCCGCTGTAGAAATAAGAGGCGGTCCACACACCCCAAAAACCTGCACCCGATAGCGGTTGCCGTTCATGGCCGGCGTGGCCGACACGATGCCTAAGGTATTGGTGAACAAACCTGTATAATTGGTATTGCCTGACAAACTCTGCCAGCTGCTTCCACCGTCGGTACTGAGCTCCCACTGATACTGGGCTGTTCCTGTGACGAGTACGCTAAAACTGGGCGATGCGTTTGCGGCCACCGAAGTGTCGCGCGGCTGGCGGGTAATTACCGGCGGGGTGCCGCTAACCCGATTGAGGCTGCCCGGGGTAAAGGTGGCAGCCAAAAGCTGACCGGTGACCAAAGCGAGTTCGTTTTCGCCAGCGACATTGGTGAACTGCACCGTTGTGCTGCCACCCGTCAATAAAATGCGTCCAAGGGTGGCGTTTGAGCTAACGGGGCTATTGCTGTACCAACTGATGCGAAGGTTTCGACCTTGTACATTCCACAAAAAGTTGGTGGCAAAGGCAGGATTATCGAGCACAAAACCAGCAATTTGAGCGGTACTATCGATGCGCAAACTCAGCGACATGGCCCCAATGGAGGCGGTACCGGTATTAAGCTGTAGGTTGAGGCCAACCGTGTCGCCCAAGCAGGCGGTACTGCTGCCCACGCTTACCACCGCTTGAGCCTGCACCCGGCCGCCGCCGAGGGCGACCAGGGTAAGGAGGAGTATCAGAACTTTTCGCATGGCCATTTCTTTTAAAAGTTGAGAGATGGCCATTATTCAGCGATCAAACGAAGTACACGCACATATTCACGATCGCCACGTAGTTTCACGGTAGCAAAGTATACGCCCGAAGCCAGCTGTTCGCGCTCGAGGAGCAAAATTTGCTCGCCGGCATCTTGCACGCCAAGGTCAAGCGCCAGCACCGGCCGTCCGGCCACATCACGCAATACCACTTCAAGTGCGCCCGCTTCGGGGAGATGCACATGCAGGCGCGTGGCGCTGCCAAACGGATTGGGATAGGCCACCGCAGTCATACGTTCGTTGAGGCTGTTGGCAGCTGTGCTCACCAATTGCGGGATGGCCAGTTGTGCATTCGTAATCACCTCGCCTTGGGCATTCGCAAGCTCCGACCCGCCGCCTACAGTGATGCCGTGATTGCCTGCCTGTAAGCTGCCCTGTGCAAAGCGCAAGCGCAATAAATCATCGCCAGCCTGCATCGCCAGCGCCTGAAGGCTGTACCAGCTGATGCGCAGCTGATTGCCATCGAGGCGGTAGCTGAGTGCCTGTGGATGCTGCGGCACCAACTGCACATCTTCGAGCACCACGCCCTGCGGCAGCTCAAGTACCAGCGACAAGGCCCCAATCGTGTAAGCATCTTGCACTTTCACGAGCACATCGGTGAATTGCGAGCTGCTCAAGGCAATCACTTCGTCGCTCACCAAGCTCACACGTGCAGGCTCACGGTTGGTGGCCGACGGCACAAACGAACCGTTTACATCGCCAACACAAATGGCGGCAATCACGCGGTTGAGCGAATCCCCGCTGTTCAGCATCACGTTTTGGGTGCCAAAGAGCCAGTCGCCCGCGGTAAAACCGTTGGTGCTACTCATGCGGGCACCGGTGCGCCAGCTGGTGCTGAACGGTGGATTCACACGGGTATCGAGGAAGATGTCGTTGCCAGCACCGTCTTTCACTTCGGGACATGGTGAGGTATTGCCGCCAAAGCCGCCGCACGGACCACTTGCACGGTAAACGATGCCGATATGGGCGATTTTTTGCCCAGCAGGTACCGGACCGTTGACTGCTGCGCCATAGTAGGCCTCCGGTTGCAGACTAAAGCCCCAATGAACCGAATCGATGCGGGTCATGGCACCCGGCGTAGCAGGATTACCCCACTCGCCAATGTTGTACACCCACGGTGCGGCAACACCACCACCCGAGTGCATATGCACCGAAGTGGCTGCTGCCAACGGCGTACCCACGGCGCGGAATACGATATTGAGGTTGTTGGTTTGCGAAAGCGTACCCACAAAACGTTGACTTACCTGTAAGGCATCGGTAGCGTTCACCGAATTGCTGGCATTTACGTCGGCAGCCTGCAATTTGATGCCGCTCAAGGTCGATAAGCCTGCAAAATGACGGCTGATGAGTAAGGCGTCGGTAGCATTTACACCACCCCAGGCCTTAGCGGTATGCGCAGCCACCATGTATTCGCCAGCTGGCAACGGCCGCGATACAAAGTTACCGTTGGCATTGGTGCGAACGCTGTCGGCCATGGCCATCGAAGGAAGGCTGTATATGCCCACCAGCGCATTGTTGATCGGCGTACTGCTGCCGTTATCGTAACGAATATTGCCTGCAATACGTCCGTTGCCAGCCGGTGGTGGCGTACCGCCTTGGAAGAAGTTCGAATTCCAACGGAACATGCCCGTAGTGTTGTTGGTGCTCGTCCATCCGCCCGACCAGCCTTTGTTTGGTGCAATAAACTGTACACGCTGGTGGAAGAAACCGTCGATCATCTGCCAGTTTTGGTAATCGGTGGTGAAGGCCGTTCCAAAATTGCCACTCACCATCAAGGTAGGCTGGCTGGTGCCCGGGATAAACTGGAAGTCGTTAGGTGTTCCTACCAAAAACGGCGTAGCTGCTTGCTGCCAGTTGGCACCTCCATCGCTGGTAACGTAAAAGGCTTGGTTGGTAGGACCATACAACACGCCATTCATGGCGTCGCGGAAGGCTACCATCAACTGGCCGCGCGCTGGCGTAACCAGGGCCGTCCAGTTCTGTCCGCCATTGGTGCTCTTGAGTATGCGTCCGTTGATGAGTGGGTAATAAATCGTTTGACCTACCACGGCAATTTCGTCGACTAAGCCTGCCTCAAAGGCATCGATAGGTGCTGGCATATTCGCAGCCGACACACGCGACCAGCTACTGCCGCCATTGGTGGTGGTGTAAATTTCAAAGCTGCCGCCTTTTGGATCACCCAACGAAATACCGTTATTCTGATCGCTGAAATAGGTCACATTCGGGAAGCCGTTGTTGTTCCATGCACCATTCTGACGTGTCCAGCTGGCACCACCGTCGTTGGTGAGGTAAATACCCTGACGTGCCGAATCGCCAAAGAGGGTCACATAGGCGCGGGTGGCACTCACCGCCGAGATCGACGCTGCGCCCATGCCGCCAGTATTCGGAATGGTAAGGGTTGCCCAGCTGTTGCCGCCATTGGTGGTGCGGTAAACCTGAACAGCCGTAGTGGGCGATGTATTACGGTCTTCGAGTGCCCATACGTTTTGGGTATCTACCACCGATAGCGAAACCACCGTTTTGTTGGCTGCTCCACCTGCGTTCAGCGGCTGAATCTGCCATGGTGTCTGACCAAAAATGCTTTGGCTCACCGGAACGTACAACGATTGACTTGTACAGCCTTGTCCGCCGCGGATGCGTAAATTATAACGTCCTACCTGGGTAGCGGTATAACTGGTTCCGAAGCTGTTGAGCGGCTGACCGTCGCGCAACCATTCGTAGGTGTAGTTGGCGTTGAACTGCGGACCGTACTGCAGGTTATTCTGACCGGCACGGATGGCAAAGGTCAGTATCGCTCCCTGCTCAGCCGAAACCGTCACCACCGGTATGCTCACCTGCGCGCCTACGCTGCCAGGTCCGGCAGGTGGTGGCACTTGGTTCGGGAAGCTATTGATGATGACCACCGCGATGGCGCCGGCTTGCTGGGCTCTTAAAGCTTTTAAGCCAAACTCGCAGCCACCTCGATAAATCACGGCCACTTTTCCGGCCAGCTGAGCGGCATTGGCTATGCCTACACAACCCAAACTATCGGCAACGCTGCTGTCGCGAACAACCACCATCTGCGCGTTGAAGCTTGGATTGGTCGGTTGGAGCATCCATCCGCCCGAAATTTGGGCAGCGCTAAACAAAAGGTCGTAAGGCGAAGGAAATACGTTCGGGCTGGTCAAACGCAGCGTTGCTTCGGGCGAAGCGTTGAGCACGGCATTGATGGGTTGGTTTTGCGCAAAATGCAACGGACCGCTCCAATTGATGATGGCCGTAGGGCGTGCGGTTACCTCCACCCAAATGTTCTGCGACTGCGATACGCAGTTGGTCGCCGTGGTTTTTTGTACGCTGTAGTCACCATCCACATACACCACCAAACGGTTGGTCGTGCTCCAGTTGATGTTCACCCCATTGCGTTTCCACTGGTAGGTAGCACCCGCTTCTAACGGTGTTTCAAGCACCAGCGAATCGCCTGCACAGAACGACGTATTTCCTTGCGCAAACAGGTCGGTCCAGCACTGCAAACGCGGACCAATATCGCCAGTGATGCGTGGGATGAGGCGGAAATTGCCGGTTCCGGTGGCTCCTACGTTGGTGTGGCCAATTACGCCGCGCACATAGGCATACCGCTGACCGGCACGGAAGAACAACGCCGCGGTAGAGTCGGTATTGGAGGCAATAGGGCTGCGCATGGCGCTGCTTACGTCGCGGGTAGTGATGGTGCGCCCTTGACGGTCGCGGAATACTACATCGAAACGGTTGCCGCTGAAGGTAGTGGCCGAAACTACTTCCAGGTTGTTGAACTGTACCGCCGAGCCTTCAAATCCTTCACCATAAGGGTTGAAGACGAAGGTGTTCGAATCGGGCGTCACAAAACGATCGAGCTCCACTTCCGGGATGGGCGGCAAAGCTGCGGTGGTCGACAATACCGTCACGCCTGCACCCGTGAACACATCGATCTGCGTTTCCTGGTGTTTGTTGTTGTTGGTAGCGCCAAACTCGGCAACTACGCCACGGAAGCGAACTTTGAAGCCCGTACGGAAGCTGGCCGTATCGGCCAAATTGAGCTGACGAACGTTAATTCCACTGAATGGATAGTGCATGAACGAATTCAAACTGTCCATCTGCACATAGGTATTGCGGAAAGACGTACTAAGCACCGAACGGGCGGCGTCCATCGTGGCTACACCCGTCACGGTTACGGTATCGCCCGTATACAGCGACTTATTCCAACCCGAATCAAGCATATACCACGGCACATATTGGATGTCGGCAATGGTGAGCTCGTTGAGGTTGGTTGCACAGCTGTTGAAGAACACCAGTGGTAGGATGGTATCGCGACTGCCTACCGTGATGCGGCGGTTGAAGCTGCCAAAACCGTTATCGATCCCACAACCGCGAAGCACGTTCTGCTCGTCGAAGCCCCACTGATTGCCGTTGATAAACTTGTATTCCTGCGAGCTGTTGGCAGGTACCTGGAAGGTAAGGCTGTAAATTTTATTGACCGTGTCGACCAAGTTCATGCGGTTACCCGAAGGGTTCCAGCCTTGGAAACCACCGGCCAAATGCACACCGGCAGGATTCACCGGGTATTTACGCATATTCACCCTAAAGGTTACGTTTACGCCCTGTGCCGGACCTGCCGGCTGCACGTTCAAACGCAGCAAAAAGGCATTGCCGTTGGAATACCATTGGTTGAAACTGGGTAAGAAAACCACCGAAGCGTCGTCGCGGACGGGAACATTCAGCTGATCGAGTACCCGCATGTGGCTGGCACCTGAATTACTGAAAAGTTCAATGGCCAAATAGTAGGTGCCCGGCTGTAAGGTGCGCTGAAGCGCCGTTCCGATAAACGGCAGCGTAAGCCCATTTTGGATTTGGGCGGCTGTAACGGTGTGAATGGTCGATGAAACTATAGGGGTTGCTGTTTGTAGGTTAGTACCGGGGAGCAAGTGGAATTGTACGCTACCGCCGGCCACCGAAGTATTCGCAAATCGTACAAAAGCCGAGCTCACCTGCGCTGCTCGGGTGAGCACATAGCGGTTGGCGAGTTTAATGCCGTCGGCATTGCCCGTCACAAAGGTGTTGGTGCCTACGGCCGATGCAGCGAAGCCACCGTTGTCGAGGGCGAATACACTGTCGGTAACCTCAAAATTGATGGTGTCGCGGTTGTTTTGCGGACTCACATCGGTTAGGAAGTTGGTTACTTCCACGGCGGCACGGTACGAGCCGAGCTGCGTGGGCACAAATGGCGGGTTGGTCACCTGCACATTTACCGTATCGCCGGGTTGCAACAAGCCGTTCCCGTTGCTGTTAAATTCGGTCCAAACGCCCGTATTGTTCCGGAACATTTGAACCCGCAGGCCATTGCCCGATTGCGCGTCGGCACCGGCATTGTAAGCCCGCGCCCTGAAACGCAACGAATCCATTTGGTTCAGTGGTAAATGGCCATAAAAATTGCCGGTATTGCCGTTTTCGATGGTCTGGTTCAATAGCACCAAATCGTGGGCAGGGGTACTGCTGATGCTGATGTCGTCGAGCATCCAGAAGTAGTAGTTGCCGTTAAACAAAAACTGAATACGCGCATTGGCTGTGTTGCCGATGTATTTGCCTACTGGCAGCGTAATCACACTAAAGCTGTCGGTAGCCAGGTTCACCGCAATATTGGTGTTGATGGCCACGGTATCGGGCCAGGTCTGACCGCCATTGCGGGAGAAAACGAGGTAGGTACCCGTCAGGTTTTGGTTGGCACCCGGACCTTCGAACTTGCGGTAAAACTGGTTAAAGCGTAAGGTTACCGCGTTGTGCCCGATGGTATTGATGTCGGCACTGCGCAAGCCCACCACATGCGGCGAAGGTGCCGTACCGGTACCAAAGGCGCCAACCACGCCGTTGTTGTCGCGCCAGTCAGAGTCGAATAGCATAAAGCCATTCGCTGCGGTGGGCGAGCCAATTCTGCCGCGGTTATTGTAAGCTCCTCGCGAACCTACGTTTGCGTTGGGCGTGGTGCTCGGCCCGCGGTACTCAAATACCGCATCAGGATCCCCTACGCCGTTGGCGGTGCCGCTGGTCGACCATCCTGCGGGAATACCCGAGGCGAAATCGACATTCAGGAAGCTGGCGTTGGTGGCACAGCTGCCAAAACGGTAAACGGGCAGGCTGAACGCTTGGTTGGGCACGGTAAACCAACGGTTGGGGGCATTGGGACCAACGATGCAGTTGTTGGGCAATATTTCCGAAAAATCAACCCACTGGTTCGTCACCGTATCTAAATAACCCCAGCTGTTGCCGTTGATGAATTTGAACTCTGCCGAAGTGCCCACCGTGAGGGTGTCGGTACGTGTATACACTTGGGTGGTGCCTACACGCGTCATGGGCGAGGCGCCGGCATTCCAGCCCTGGAAACTACCTGCCAGGTGCACGCCATTCGGAGAAACCGTCCTGCCGGTCATGTCTACACTAAAGGTTACGGCCACTCGAGGAGCCGAGGCGGGCTGGCACGAACCAAATTCGTTGGCGGGCAAGGTAATGCCTTGGGCCGGTACTACCACAAAACGATTGGTGCTATTGGGATAGTTACAGCCACTGCTGATCACTTCGTCGGTTCCCCAGCTGTTGCCATTCAAAAATTTATATTGCACCGTATCGCCTACGTTCAAGTTGGCGGTATACGTCCATACCGAAGTGGTTCCCACCCGGGTCATGGGCGTGCCCGATGGATTCCACCCTTGGAAGCTGCCTGCGATATGAACGCCAGCCGGGTTGGGCGTACGGTTGCCTAAATCTACACGGAATACCACCTGCGCGGTGTTGTTCATGCCGCTGATCACCAAACCAAAGGCCTGCGGGGTCGATAGCGTGCCTTTGTGGGTCACACGAACGGTATAACCTCCTGCAACGGGATTCAACAAGAGCACCTGCTCTACATTGTCGCGGGTATTGTCGCCGGTGGTGGCGGCTGCGGTGCGGTTGGCCGGGTTGAGCACCCAAGGGCTAAATACGGCCTGATCGCTATTGCGGATGATGCGGATATCGAGGTCGCGGACCAATGCGGCGGTGGTGCCGTTGAGCACAAAAGGAGCAGCTGCACCGGCAGGGTCGTTCCAAACCAGCGTAGCCCGGATGGGCTCCGTTCCTGTGCTACTCACATTGTAGGTCCAGGTAGATCCATTGGTCAAGTTCCCGGTGAGTATGGCGTGTTTGTTCCCCACATTGGTGATCACATCGGCGGCTTTGCGGATGTTGACCAACCCCCAGCCATAAACGTAGTCGGGGCCGTTTTGCGCTCCTGCCTCGTCGGCGGTATGGATCACCAAGGCTTTGAGCTGACTGGCCGTCATGTTTTGGTTGTTGCGTAAGGCCTTAAAATGCTGCTGCAACAACACCAAGCCTCCGGTCGTGCTCGGCGTGGCCATCGACGTGCCGTTGTAGGTCGAGTAGGCCGTATTTGAGGTCGAAACCGACGAGGTAACGCTCACCCCTTTGGCTACTACGTCGGGTTTGATGCGGCCATCGTCGGTGGGTCCCCAACCCGAAAAGCTGCTCATCACCACCTGCGAAGGTTGCAGATAGCCGCCCGCAATGCCATTTACTGCACCTACCGTGAGTACGTTCTTCGACAGCGATGCGTGCGAAATACAATCGTAACCGGCTGCGCCTCCATCTCTGGGGCGACTGGTGGTGGAGGTGACCCAAGCACTGCCGTTCCATTGGTAATACGTTTCACCCGTCGAAGGACCGTCGCCGCGGTCGTTACCGGCCGATTTTACGATCAGGTAGTTGGGTGCGTTGTTGGCTACCACGTCCCACTCCCGCGCCTCAGTCGAGTACATGCCAAAATAGCGGTCGAGGCTGTCGGCGGTTTCTCCAAACCAATGCCAGGCGTTCACGCCCGACCAGTTGCCATACGCCCAGCCCGTGATGAGTCCGTAGGAGTGGTTCGAAATGAGCATGCCGTTGGTGGCGGCGGCCGCCATCTCGGTCATGTCGTTGTTCCAGTCGTAAGCCGCTAAGGTGGCCTGATAAGCGCCGCCTTTGGCATTGGCCTGGGTACCCCGACCTACGATGGTTCCGGCCACGTGGGTGGCGTGATCCGACAAGGTGGTCACAGCGTCAATTTGGGTAGCTGCCCCGCCCGGAAATTCCTGATGCGTAACACGCACAGCACCACCGTCCCATTCGCCAACGGTCATGCCAGATCCCGTGAGGCTTAATCCTGCGCCACCACCGGGCCAAACCTTATCGATGCTGATGGTTTGTGCCGCATTGAGGTTTTCGCTGATACGGTAAAACAAACGGCCGTTTTCGAAACGGGCCACCTCCGTAACGCGACCGTCGGGCAATACCGTTCTAATGGGCATCCCGCGGCGCTGCGCCTCGGCCTCCGCCGCTGCTCGTTTTGCGTCGGCAGGCAGCTGTGCAGTTAAATTTTGGAGTTGTTGTACCGCTGGCTGCCCAGGCAATAACGGAAATTGATCGGCTAGCTGTTGCAGTGCGGGACGTTGTTCCCGGCTGGGTTGCGTAGTCTGGGCCTCCACCAATAGGGCCGCAGCTACTAGCGCGGTGAGCAATAACAGTCTCTTCATAGTGTTTGGGTTGGGGTTTGGATAGTACTATCCAATAGGCAATTACGCAAGCCTACGCTCCACCCACAATACCCCTTTTAGGTGATTTTACACCTTAACTCAACTGCATTCTGACGACTAATCCTGATGGTAGCCTTTTCAAGTTCGTTCCAGCCAGTTCACGCAACTTTGAAAACACCCTATGCCCACGGCTTTGATGGATGGCATCAGGCTCGAATATCGGCTTCGCCTAGCGGATCTTCGGTGCGCACAACGGGTACTGTTTTGGATTTTCTGAGGGACTTTGACTTGTTCAATGGCGAGGCCTTTTGTCGCTGACACTTCCCAATCAGTAGCAAAAACGAGGTTTTATTTCTTCAGAAAATCCCTTCTTACAAAAAATACGATGTGACCAAAATTTTCCTCTTTTCGTCAAGCAAGCGTAACTGACTGGTTAAGCAACTCCACATTGAAATTTATTTTTGCGTTGAGTGCTTTAAATACCTTAATTATAGTTTCAAATCTTGCATCAGTCAAGCTGTTTTCGAGCTTCGAAATTTGGGCTTTTTGAACACCGACAAGACGACCAAGTTCTTCTTGTGTCAAGTTACGCGCTATGCGTGCTTGTCGAATTGCTTCCCCAAGCAAGTCAAGTCGTAACTCATTATCAAAAGCTTCTCGTTTTGATGTGCCAGGCTTACCAATATGTTTGTCGGTAATTTCGTCTAAACTGTAGGATTTTAATCCTTGCTTCTTGCTCATAGGTATATTTTTTAGTTTTTCGTATGCACGAACCGAAGAGGGTTTCAATCTTTCTTGTCCTTTAGTTCAAAATATTTTTTCCTTATCCGTGCTACTTTATCCAAGTCGGCTTGTGGGGTTTTATCTGTTTTCTTTATCAGTCCATGCGTTGAAATCACAACCGTCGCTGTCTTCTCTGACTTGTCCCAAAAAGCAAATAGTCGGTAATGGGTTTTATTATACAATGTTCTAAACTCCCAAATTTCGTCAGTTAGTTTTTTGAAAAGCTCTCTATCGTTTGAAAACCTTGCTTTTGTGATGTTGTAAATAATTTTAACTCTTACTTTCTCGTCAAGACTGTCAAGGAATGCGGCAGCCTCTTCTAAAAACTCAACTTTAAATTTTGGTGACTGCACTTGTCAATCGTTTACGTGAAGGTAAATGTTTCCTCATTAAGAAACAACATATCAGATTAAGAAGTTATCTAAAAGCCTACACAATACGATTTCGGTCTTAGCGCTTCGTTCGTTTACCTCGGTTTCAGGCTCAACCAGTTCAATAACCGTAAGCTGACAATAGGCACCGCCTAGCGCCAAACCCGCGATGTTGCCACGCCATTATTCATTCGGCCAATACCGTATCGGTGCAAGAAATGGCCAAGACGGTCTCGTTTATTTTAACCAGATTAACAATTAGGTCGTCTTTACCGTCGCCATTCAGGTCTACAAGTTGAAGTGGTTCAATTTTCATCAAGGTATCCACTCCTTCTAAGCAATACATATCCGACCAGTCGTCAAGTAAATGCTTCGTCGAAAAAGTCGTAGTTGAGGAAGATAGCAGCCCATACCAAGAGGCTCCGTCTTCATAAGTGTAACTCACCAAAAAGTCGGGAATTTCGTCTCCATTGAAATTGGCCTGTAAAACGGTATCGTAATATCCGTCAGCTGAGCTTTCGTAGTAGATTTCTTTGCCCTTGTAAAATAGGCCCAGGCTCGAACGAGCCCTGTCGCTTGTATAACCGGAAACAGCTGTATAATCGTTGAACCGAAATAACTTAATAGGGATGGGTTTCCGCGTCACAAAATCGTATCCACCACAGAATCTTGGATCTGTTAAAACCTTTCGATCGAGCCCGTAATTATTGTCCTTACATCCGCACTCGTCATCTGCATAATCCCAACAAATCCCTGCGTCTAAACAAGCCTCTATTGCAAAAAAACGAGTCAACTTGAGGTAGGTGTACCCCGTCAAAACGCTAAAAAGAAGCAGCAGCGTTAGTCGTATAGGTGTTTTCGAGCGCATCAAAATTTAGGCATCAAGTACTCGTGTTTTGCAGGTGCTAGGGGCATACAAGATTCGGGATTAACTAACAGAATAGCTCGTTCTAAACATGGATTAAACCTGAGTTTTTTCAAAACCGTCGTGAACAATTCGGGTGTATCATTTCAGTAATTCCATTTTTTTCGCTCAACTGTTTTGAGCAAGCAGTTTGTTGATTTTGGCAATTTGGGTCCAGTGATAAACAACCAACACCATTCCTACAAGTCCCGCAATTTGCCCTACTTCATTTGGAACGAACGACAGGAGTTGTGCTATACTCCATCCTATCCCCGAAATCATTCCAAAATCTGAAATGGTTTTTAATTTGAGATTCGTCTTCTTTTCTTCTTCTATTGAATTAGCAAGATGAATGACGATGAAAAAATCTTCAATGAAGTTAAATGGAATGGCAAACATATACCAAACAGATGTTGGCTTCATTTTGCGGTTTTCAGGACGTATTAAAGTCAAACACCTTTGTAAAGTCCGGCAATAAAAACCTACCAGCATAAAAAATGCTCCAACGATTACTAAACTTGGCCATAGGCCTATGCCGATAAATTCATTCAAGAAACTACCGTTTGTCGCGGTTTCAAAATAGGGTATAACTGCCCAAGCCACCAAAAGCGCCGTCAGCATAAAACGAATCACATAATTGACCATGGTTGTCCCTTTCTCGTTGCTGTTCTTGTGTTGGTTAAGCGATCTCCTGTTTGGTCCATGCACTCGCTTGTTTAGTATCGAAATTTCGCTTCGTATGGCAAGCTACCAAACAACCCACAAACTACAAAACACCAGCCATTCCTACCACCACCTTGGCCGCGCGAAGGTGGGTAATCCCTCAGCGGACGGAAAGGCAGTGGGTATTTAAGTTTTGGGCGATGTACATGCCGTGTAGTTAATGGAAGCGTATATTATTTCGCGATTTTTAATCTTTTTTTGATGCGTTCTATGTCGTGAAATGCAATTATGTGACTCGTTTCAATTACTTTGTTTAGGTCTTTAATGGTTAATGTTGATGCCGTTGCCTCCTCGTTTTGTGTCGCATAAATTTCAATATTTTCAAGACTTATAGATTACATGGTTGTCAACGAAATATTTGTAGGAACAATAATATTCAATGCTATTATTCGTAATCTGGAACACTTCCTTCCCGAATACATTCCACAATATTAGTCGAATAAAAAATAATGCAACACCCCAACCAACTAAATAAGAAATAAGTAGACCAAACTTTAAACCATCTCCTTCATTCAGTACTATCGCTGTTGCTACAATTGGAATAATCAAGGAAATGATTGTCAGAACGACCAAACTAACTAATATAAAAATCGGTCTATTTTCATTCGAAATAATTATTTCATTTTCGTGGATTTCAATATGTGCTGGCTTCATTATTTTTTGGCTTTGGATTCATAGGTGTCTTTTATATGAGTTTAGAAAAAATTCTGAAGTTACCTTCGATGAGTTCCCTAACGTCCTTGCGAACATATTCAGGAACTTCACGCCCTATTTCGGGATATGTGGCAAGTACTGAAACCCTTTCAATAAATTCTTCAATTGTTTTTTGAGCATAAAAGGGAGATTCCTTGGCAATGTAATCGTGAATGCTATCCAAGTCTTCTAAGGCTAGCTTAGACCAGGTTATTTCAACCATTTTTTATTAAAATGAGCCATCACATCTGCATGTGTCACGGTTTGGCCGTTTTCTATTTGAAGTAAGCCCTTTTCAATTTTTTCCTTCACGATGAGCTGTTCGAAGAGTGTATTCAAATTCACTTCCTGAGGGAATTCATTAATCGCTTGCAAAACGGTTTCTTTCTTCATAGGATAAAATTAATGAAATTTTTTATCTCGCTTACAAGTCCACGTTGTAAATCGCTTTCACTGTGTGGGTCAGGTATATTCAAAAACTCAAATACATAACTATCCTTGAATGCGTTAGAAAGGTCGCTAGTACTTTCTCTCACCGCTGGTGAGAGTTTTGAATTACCAATTATTGTTCGCTCGAAGAAGCTTGCAGAGATCTGTCGATCAAGTTCACGTTTGCTGTAATTTTCTTGTTTAACGATTTTAAGATAAAATTCCATTTCTTAATGGTCTTACACCTTGAAAAAATCAGCTGGTTGCTTGTCCAACTAATTTCTCTCACCAGTGGTGAGAGTTTTGGAAAGTCCTTGTAGGTCTCATAAAACTGCTTCATTCTCCAAATATTCTTATCGGAGAAGCCTTTTATTTCTGGTTCGTGTGTTTGAATAAACTTGGCTAATGCTGTCACAACCGAATTGCCCCATTCCGGAGCAAAAGCGACGCTTTGTTTCGGAAAGCAATGTACCAAACAACACACAAAGTACAAAACACCAACAATCAATATCACCACCTTGGCCGCACGATGCCGGATGATCCGTCAGCAGACGGACAGGCTGTGGTTATTTGCGTTTTCGGGCTTTGCGTATGGCCCTAACACGCGGGTTGAGTCATGTAGCTCGTAATTCAGGTTTGATACTACCTTCAATTACAAAAAATAAGTCATTCTATCGACTTGTTTAAACATATGAGTACATATGTTTCTCGCTGCTTTTCGTGAAGACTTCAAGCCGTCTTTCGGGAGCTATTTTTAGGTTTCAAGTTAGCAGCCGGGTTTACACAGCACCCGAAATCGTATAACTACCGGTTGTCAAATGCAGAAGACTATATTTTCGGTTGGCCAACTTTAATGATCTCACTTCTCAACATCGCGTAGACTTTGGGGGCCAATAAAGTTATTCTTTTAATAGCTGATTTATCAAGCTTGAAATCTTCTTCATCAAACTTGTGATACTTAATAGCTATTTGACACATAAACTCGTAAGTGCTGTCAGATCCTTTGTGCTTTTGAGGAAACTCATATTTAGCAGCTATTTCCTTATACAAATATCCCATCGTATATTCTCGCTTTATCGCACTATAACCAGAAAAATCGAACGATGGGTGATCAGTCCTAATGATCAAACTAATTATTTCTAAAAGCTCGTTCATTTCCTTTTCATTCTGGTCAATAGTTATTTTAACACCTATTTCATGATTATTAATTTGTGAGTAATCGTAGAGGTTCATTGATGCTATTAATGCCGAATTCTCACTCAGATAACATTTAGCATGAAGATTTTTGACTGAAATTAAAGTTACATTGGTACAAGAGTCTAGCCATTTTTTATCCTCTACCGAAAGTTCGTTTTCACGATAAATAATTAAATTTTTTTGGTTTCGTGAGAAACAATTGGTAAGCTTTGGCTTTAGTCGGTTGTTTATTTTTAAATAGGGAGAAACTATAATTACATAATCAATGCTTTCATTGATTATGCGTTCAATTTCATGCGATATTGCTGTTGTCTCAAGTAATTCCATTGCTTTGTAGCATAGTTTTGTTAGCAAATGCGTTCAACTGTATAAAACTACCGTCCGTTTCTCGCAGAACCTAGATAATTGTCTCAATACAAGCGTTACTATTTAAAAGATTAATAATAACGGCTTGTAAACGCAGTGGGATATATTTAATTATGGCTGGGAATGGGAGGGCTTCAGGATTTGCAAGCTCTTTTCCAGGCTTTGGTTGTAGCGTTGGCTTTCTTGGCCTGGCAATGTGTGTGGCTGTGCAGGGTCGGAATATTATCTTATTTTATTCTTCATTAATTCTGTCAGACTACTTGTAAACGGAAATGCAGATGCTCTACCGGTCGAGTAATTTGAAAGTTTTCTGAAGTCCCAGCTAACATTTTCAAATTCGGTGTCTGTTACAGGTTCGATTTGAATCACCAGATAATTGTCCTGAGATGGGGTAGGATAGCCTTTTCTTATTAAGTCGTCTTTTGAAAATACTTTAGGACCTCTGCTAATAATCTTCCATAAGTTACCGGAGTCAGTGTCTCCAGAAGTATGAAGCAATAAGTATTTTGAACTTACTGTTTCTTTGTCGAGTACAAGTGAACCTGACCCTGAACCCATTCTGAAATTGTATAGTCCGGTTCGTTGAATCCAGTCGTATTGTTCCACTGAGTTGTAATAGCCCACCAAAACAAAAGTGTCGTCAGGAATTAAGTCTCTGTTGGTGTTGTATGGTTCCGGTAATGGTTCTTTGACTGCATTGTCAGATTCAGGCGGATTTTTATAAATGTCAAATGTTCTGAAAGCAATTTTCTCCCGTTGTGAAGCACGGTTTATGAAGTGCTCAATTATTTCAAGAATAAATGCTTTCAGTTCTCCGATTCCGCTGTCGGTTTTTGAAGGTTTTACCGGAAATGCACCAAGACCCGGAATAATTTCGTGAAATCCTTTTTGGTTAATGGTTTTGTCACCAGGATATAAAACATAAGCACCGCCCGTTCTTCTTATTGCATCCTTGTAGGCATGCATTTTCAGTAAATCTGCA
Organism: Chitinophaga pinensis; assembly: GCA_943369355.1. Taxonomy (GTDB): domain Bacteria; phylum Bacteroidota; class Bacteroidia; order UBA7662; family UBA7662; genus UBA7662. The sequence continues at coordinate 305,329 of CALRMX020000005.1, forward strand.
TTTTTGTATATACCTTTTCTGTTTTCTGCCTTTTCTTCGTCAAGGTCATTTTCCGTGTTCTGTTCCAGGAAATCTGCCAGGTTGGCGATTTTGTATTTCGCATCAAAATGAACATGAACAATAAGTTCCTGTTTCTCTGCTTCTGCTTCTGAAATGCCGTAAGGCCAGAATGAAAGTGTATAGTCAGGACGCAAGGTGGTCGTCCAGCTACCTGAATCAGGATAATTTTTCCTTCCGCTGAATGACCGGTTGTAATTAAAACGAATATTCAGTTTTCTGTTGCCTGAATCATATACACCCCTTAGAGCAGTAAATTTTCCCTGTTTTATCCGAAGATTTAAGCCGTCAGGCGTTTCTATAATTAAATCTGAAATGTCTTTAGGTTCAATTTCGAAGACGGATTGAAATAAGTCGAGCAGTTTAAAGAAAAGCCAGTATTCGTATAGGGTGGCTGTATCTTTTTTTCCACCACTATAAATATCATCACCGCCTTTCCAAATAAGTTTAGCTGCAAGGTCAAACATGAGCCAAACACGGAGAACTTCCCGGTAACCTTCTTTTCGCTGCAACACCGGACTGTTTAGCTTTAATGTTGTTGGTCTTGAAATGTCTTTGAAAACAGTATGGTGCAACTGTCCTTCAAGTTCACGAATCAATAATTCTGACTCGTTTTCCATTTTCTTGTGTCCGAACTCTTTTGCTTTGTTGTTTATGTCTGTGCAGAATTTCAGGAAGTTTTCAAGCGCATGTTTTATAAAACGATTTTCTGGAGTATCAACGGAATCCGTTTTTCTGATGGTTGTGATTCGTTCCGGTAATGTATCAATGCCGTAGTTTCTCAGATAATGCGTCTCGGGTAATTTGGTTCGTCTGCCGCCTTTCAGTATTTCCTTAATATTGGCATTTGAAAATCGCCTGGCGTTGCGAATGTCCTTTTCTTCCGTGGCTTCTGTCCATTTTGTTACGGGTACTGTAACTATGCGGTGAATAGCTTCGGCAAACTCGTCAGTTCCAATTACGGACTTAATGAAGGAAAATTTCTGATAAAGTGTCTGGCTATCTTTGGTGTAATCAATTTCAAAATGTTGGGAAACCGGTGAATTTGCCTGCAATAAAAGGTCTGTACATTTTTCGGTAATCAGTTCCAGCATATCGCGGTAATCATCACGATAACCCGATTTTATCGATTGAACCTCTAAGTCGACTTTGTAGCGTTCCTGACTGGATTCTCTTTCCAGTAGTGGAATTGAAAGCGTACCAACAAAAATATTGGGAGCAATTGTTCCTAGATTTTTGGTTCGCTTGTGCTGTTGTATGATGTTTTCGCCAACATCACCCAACACAAAATCAGGGTCGCTGATTTGAAAATCATAAAAGCATCCTTCAACTAGTTGAAAGCGGGCCTCATTATGTTCACTTGCGTTTTCTTCCGCATCAAACAACGAACCAGGCTTGCGGGCATCTATCCAAAGCCGCAAACCTTCCTTAACGGAATCAAGGTTGATTTCTATGTTTGATACTGATTTCATTTGTTACGCTTCGGCAAAACTTGCAAATCCGTTGTCGATGGCTCCGCGATACATGCGTGTTATTTTTTCGAGTGATAGCGGATAAAGCACATTTGCACCATTGAAATCAAAATCGGCCTTTTCAAAAACATCTTTAATGATTTTATAATCTCCGTCTACACAGAGCGAACCCAGTGTTTCAAGTACTGGGCACAGTTTTCTGCGTGAACCGTGCAGCTTGGGCAACAGTTTTTGGATGATGGCAATGTCAATCTTTTGATGAGTTGTAAGCGAATTATCCAAAACAGTAAGCTGATGAATCAAACGCAGTATTTCAGTTGCACTGCGATAACCAAATTCTGCACCCGCTTTATTCAACTCGCCAAAAAACTGAACCAGTATAGCATTGATTTCATCAATATCTGTAGTAGCAAACTCCTTAGCTGCAGCCATTTCAAGGAAGCTTTTTGCCATTCCGGCTCCTTTGCCCATCAAGGCATCCATGTTAATGTCTCTTACATTGCCTAGGAAGTTTTTCATTTCATCCTGCGTAACCCTGAACTCAATGGTATTAGCTCTGTCGAGCACTTTGGGGCTGAACATGTTTGTGGTTTCGTCAATATTTACGGTGCCAATAATGAAGAGATTTGAAGGAACTTTCAGTTTAGCCGGAATATCGTTTTGTTCAGTGCCTTCGGCATAAAGCGTAATTTCTTCCTTTGACTCCATCACGCTCAGAAAGTCGGCAAAATACCGTTCCACATGGCTAAGGTTCATTTCATCCAGAATCAGAAAATGAGGCAGGTCAGGGTTTTGATTGGCCTGAATAATCAATTCCAGCACACCGCTGTCCGGCTTCACATACTCCTCGGGCTTCAATGCGTTGGGATAACCCAACAGGGGTTCACGGTTTGTCCAGTCGGCACCCACGGGAATAATGCGGTACTGGCTTTCATCTTGACAAATCCACTGAACAAAAGCTTGAGCCAATTTGGTCTTTCCTGAACCGGAAAGACCAGTGAGAATGACGAAAGGTTTGGTGAGGAGGGAGGCAGAGAATCTTGCGATTAATTGACTTGAATACGCCAAACCTGATTCAGAGATATTATTCAGGATTTCCTCAAGATTGAAGTTTGATTTAGGCGGTTTGACCTTGGCATCTTTTGAAACTCTATTAACGGACTGATTGAAATAAATTTCCAAAATTGCATTTAAATCATTGTCCAACATTTCATTAGAAGGCAAATCTCTTACATTGTAGACCTTAAATATGAATGATGAACCATACCTATCAGGTTTTTGGGAATAGTTTTCATTAAAATATTCGGAAATACTTTGTTTATCTTGTATGTTCCAGTTTGAGTCGGGGACATTAGTTTCACTAACGCCATAAGCCAAGATTAATATTTCAATATCTCTATAATAAAGATAAACAGGGTAAATTCCGTCACTTGTAGTATTTGGTATTTTTAAAAATGAAATCCAAGGGATTCTAGCAGTGTTTCCTTGACCAAAACTTACTTTTACGTTTAACCCTTTATACAATTTTTCAAAATGTTTTGTTTTAAGATTGTCCGTTTTTGCCTGATCTAAAAATTGCTTTAGTTGTATACTGTAACTCATGCTTATTATTAGTTGAATTAATTTATTTGATAGCGCTCAGAATTTAGAGAAAGAACAATAATTTTTTCGCACCAACATTTCAGGTTTTGTATCCCATCCTATTATCTGGCTCATGTTGTAGCTTCAGGTTGCTATGTCGTGTACATCTGCCATCTGCTACCTTTCAATTACTTTAAATTCATAATCTAGGAAAATGGAAAATCGCACAAGGTAGTCTATCGTTATGCTGAATTTTCCGTTTTCAATTTTTGAAATGGTGGAGCGGTTGATGTCCATCATATCCGCAAGTTGCTCCTGGGTGTATCCTTTTTGTTCACGCACCTGCCTGATCTTATCACCTAGCTTCAGGCGATAATCTTTAATTTGAGATTCTGTTGAGGACAATTCTGTAGGCATGAAATCGTAATTAGTTTACTAACAAAGTTCCGGTATGTTCTTTTCCAGTTTCGTCCGTAATGTTAAGCCTCACATTTGTTTTAACTCCTTTTGTCAAGCCGAGCATGATTTTCTGTTCGCTCACCTTCACAACTTTACCTGTACCTGGTGAATAGTTGGCTTTTTTGATTTTTACTTCGAGTCCTACAAGGTCAGCTGTATCAGCTTTACCAACTCCTAAGCCGAATAGCAAAACTGTATTTAAAAGAAGGCAGGAAAGATCTGTGTTCAATACTTTGATGTCGGCTCTTGGCCATTCAGCATCTAGGTTAATTTCTAAAACAGCATAAAGTTGGGCTGGATTTTCGTCTGGTAACTGTGTGTAAAATTTCGGTATTTGTACCAGTTTATTTTGCCTCATTTGTCTGTTTGCAGAATTTGTATCGTTGCCCCCGCTGTTCAATATTTACATGAAAGTTAAAAATCTTGCTTTAGATTGGTGCAATATATTGAACATATTTTTCAACAACTTGTCGGTGTCAGTTTAGATGTTGTCATCCGCTCTGTTGGCAAAATTCAAGCTCTTTTGGTTTTGCTTAGGGTTGGTTTGTGTGTCAAAAAAAACCATATGTGCTATTTGCGGACTGGCTTCTTCACCAAACGATAACGTTTTGGCGATTGTTGAAGTGGCGTATTTCCCTGCCTGACAACGTCAAGCAGGCAGGGGAGCGCAAAACTGTCAACCAGCACTACACTTGAATAGAAGCACAAAGCTCCAAGTTTGCACAGCTTGTCCGTCTGCTGACGGATCACCCCGCCTGACGCAAAACCCGTGTTGGTGGCAGTGCTTTTTCGAGAGGAATCCAATTTTATATTCGTGTCTTTAAGAAAGTTTTTTTCGATGAAAAGCCCAATCATTTAACCACCTTTTAAATTGAGGGGTTTTCCTATTAACAATCCAATTACTCAGCCATATTTTTATTAGTGGTTTCTTTCTGTTTGCAACCCAAGAACTTAACCAAATTTTCAATTGCGGTGATTTTCTAGTAACTACCCAAGAACTTAACCAATTCTTTAATCGTGGTGTTTTCTTGATAGCAACCCATGAACTTAACCAAACCTTTAATCGTGGTGTTTTCTTGATAGCAACCCAATTCTTAAGCCAAGTTTTTAATTGAGGTGCTTTTCTAGTAGCAATCCACGATCGCAACCAAATGTTTAATGTAGACGTTTTTCTATGTCCAACCCAAGTATTAAGCCAAGTTTTTAATCGAGGTGTTTTTCTATGACCAACCCAGTGACTTAACCAAATTCTTAATAGAGGCCTTTTCTTTACAGTCACCCAATCGCTTAACCAAGTTCTTAATTGGGGTGCTTTGCTGTTACCAACCCAAGAAGTCAACCAAATTTTCAATTGTGGGGATTTTCTCGTAACAACCCAATTTCTTAGCCAAACTTTTAATTGGGGGGCTTTTCGATGACTAACCCAAGAAGTCAACCACGATTTTAATAGGGGTGTATTTCTATGTCCTACCCAAGAGCCAAGCCACGTTCTTAATTTTGGTGTTTTCTTGTTAGCACTCCAATTGCTTAACCACTTCTTTAATTGAGGTCTTTTCTGTGTAGTAACCCAATCACTTAACCAAGTTCTTATTTTTCTTTCTCTTTGTCTATATTCTATAAACCCCTCAATACTACCATGTTTGGTAACCCACTTCTCTTGTTTTATTTGCCAAAAAATACGAGAACCCCATTCTCCACCATCAGATATATTTTGCAAATTAAACTCCTTTGAATATGAAGCAATAAGAAGTATTTCTTTATTTACTGCACGGTTTCTTTCTCTTATATAATCTTCTAAGTTGTAGATATTGTCGTGCTCAATTCTGTCTATTTCTTTAATAGAGAAAGAATTATCAATAATCCATTCTTTCGATCTTTTATGTTCATAAAACCTTTGTTGCAACGTCCTTGTTGTAAGTCCTATGTACGTATCTATGTAATATGGGCTTTCAATAATATAAAACAGAGTAGTCAGTTTGTGTGACCTCATCTAATAGTAAAATGGTTTGTGATATGCTGTTGAAATTCTTCAATACTTTGAATATCATCTTTGTCTTTTAAGTATTCATTGAACTCATCAATATCGATTTGGAAACTATCTTCACTTCCATATTTATCTTCTTTAAGCATATTTTTATAAGAATACTCTCCAATACATTTTATTTGAACACCTTCATTTGTAAATAGTTGTGCCACTTTTCTTTTTTTATCTAAAACGATTTTCATTTTGTAATTATTGAATTATTTATATTCTACATTTACTACTGTCTTGCTGTCCGTTAAGGGTTGCCACCAACGTTTTGGCGCTTGGCGCAGTGGCGGATTACGGAGCACAAAACTGTCAATATACCACAAAAGTTGATGCGAGGTAGAATGTTCAATTAACCACGTCACCCGCCATTGAGCCAAACGCCTGTTACCTGCTGGGCTTCTTTTCAGTCGAAAGTCTGTCGTATCAAGTATGCACTGTCCTTGTGCGCATGCTTGCAGGCTCCTTTGCTTTATTTGAGTTAGGTCAAGCGTTTGAAGAAAAGCAAATGTGCCTGCAAATGGATAGGGTTGTACTGTTGTCATATTGCCTTTACTATTCATTTTTCGTTGTAAGTTTATTTTAATTTATTGAACATTACTTTAACGCAAACAGATGGCTCTTTACCTTGTTGGCTAAATTCTTCCTCAATTTTATGTTTGTCGATGTCAACTGTATCCTCTACAAGAATTAAAAATAGTAGTGCTTTTACATTTGAATTGTTACTGTAAAAAGATTTTAGACCCTCAAGAGTTTTTAAGGTGTCATTCTTCTTTCCTGTGCTGTCAATATATTTAACCTCTATTATTAAGGAATTTCCTTTAATAGAAAAGTCGGCATTCTTGGTATTTCCGTCAAAAATAACTGCTATATTTTCCGCTTCTACACTTGGCAGCCAAGGTCGCAAAACCAAATGAATGAGATTTTGAAAATCATATTCACTTGAAATTTTAACTGAATTTATGTTTATGTTTTTTGCTTTAGTTCCGTTTGAAAATTTACTTGGAATGTCTAAAGTTTTCTCAACGATTGTTGCAAGATTATTCGCAATCTCTTTCCAACTAAATCCAATTAAAGTGTTGGGCAATGAGTTGTTTTCAAGATAGTCAATGATTACTTCTGATTGGTTAGCAAATGAGGCACTAATAAATTGTTGTCTGATTTTAACTAAATGGAAAATGATTGATTGTAATTGGTCTTCCCAAGTTGATGAACTTTCTTCATAGTCAATCAAATTCCAAAGTTTTTTACTGAAATCCTGATGATGTTCTTCTACTTGGTCTTTATAACCAGAAATCCCGACAATATGAATTGGTGGGTGTATAGAAGGATTTATCTCAATATTATTAAGGAATCCTGTAGCGTTTTTTGCGTTGCTTTCACCTCCTACTTCAACTGGAAGAACTAAATCTAAAATCATTAGGTCAAAATACTCATGATAAAGTATTTTTTTTGCTTCATTGACGCATTTTGCTTGTGTGATATTCTTTTCAAGTATATCGTGATTGTCAAGAATAGCTTTTAAAATCTTTTCTCTTTTGATTTGTAAATCGTCAACAATTAAAATCTTTATCATTTTTTTAAAGTATTAAGTAACTGACAAAGCTTCTCTTTCCAATCTTCATTTATCTGTGAGTAATAAACATATCCAATATAATTATCGGCAAATTCTTTTTGTAAATCCTTGTGAAGGTCTGTAATTTTTGTTCCATCATCATAGCTTCCGTGCATTGTAATTACAATGGCTTTGGTAGTAATATCTCGTAAAAACATTTCCTTTAAAATATTTTTCCCAGCTAATGGCATCCAGTCGCCTCCGCTATCTTCGGGTGAAATATCATAGTTTGGCATACTTATATCCAAAAGAAGAGCATCGTATTTATTGTGATTTAATTTTAGCTCTTTTAATCCACTTATATATGAATTTTTGGTTTCAATTTCACAACCAACAAATTTTTCAGAAACGAATTTTGTGATTTGTGCCTGTTTTAGAGGGTGGTCTTCAATGAAAAGTATTTTCATAGCGATAAGTCTTTAATATCAATAGAAAGCAAAACAGAAAAGGACTTTTCATCTTCTGAAATACTTGTTTTTAAACATTCATTTCTTGAACATCGTAAATCTGAAGTCAATATTTTAAAGGCTTTATGATAACCTGATTTACGCTCTGAAAGCAACTTTTCAATATCAAGCCTGTTGCCTTGCCAAACTGATTTTAATTCAGTGATTGAATTTGTATCAGTTATTTCATTTTCTATAGTAATCTTTAAAATATTTTCTTCCTCAAGTCTTGAGGATATTTTACAGTTTAAATCAAAGCTGTTTTCGCTCGAGTGCTTAATAATATTTTCTAGAAATATTCTAATTAAGTCAGCAAAGTGTGTTTTATATTCTCCTTTTAAATTACAGTCAAAACTAATTTCTTTGGTTAAGTGAAGTCTTTTTTGCCAGCTGCTTTTGCTGGTGTATTCTGCAACAATATTGATAAGTTCTGATAGCTTAAAATTAGCAGCTTTTATTTCACTTCGTTTAAACCATCGGCTAATTTTTTGAATAACGGTTTGTATTTCAGTTGAGCAATCTTTGATGGACTTGCGGATAGGCTCGCTGTTTTGTTCGCCTAATTGACTTATTATTTGTCTTTCTAGTTCATCAAAATATGTATTGAATTGACTGAGAATATCGCTTTGAATTTTGTCTCGTATAAATTCCAAATTTTCATCAGTTCTTTGCCATAAAACCTTGAAAATGCCATTTACAAACTCTTCAAAATTTTCCGTTTTGATTGCTATAATTGAATGAAGCCATAATTCATCATAATCAAATTCATATTTAAACCAACCATCTTCGTTTATTTCAGGTTTGTAAACTTGTAGATGTTTTTTTATTAGGTCAAATATTACTCCATCAATTTTACTTGCGAAATCACTTAATGTTATTTGAATTTGTTCTTTTTGGGCTGGATTATAATCACTATAAACAATGTCCCAAAAGTTGTTCCTGCGATAACTTGAACTGTTTCCTTCCTTTAATGTAATTAAATTATGTGTTTCAAAAATTGGTCTTAATTCCCCAACTAAAACTCCGTGTCTTATTCTAGTGCTTAAGTAGGCCACTATTCCAAACTGGCTATTTAGAAATTTGTCTTTTACTGCATTGAAAAGCTCTAAGTAAATATCAACAACTGGGTTACTGGAATACTCGATTTTCTCAAGTTCTGTGTCTTCTTGCGATGAATATGTAATCAAGTTTCCGCCTTTTAGTAGAAACACCTTCCCTTTATCTGTAATTCGGGATATTATTTCAAATCGCTCATAAATTGCTTTGTATTCTTGTAATTCATTTTCAAGTATGCCTTGTTCGTTTACATAGATTTTGCTTTCATCAAGGTCAATCAAACCTTGCTGAATGACAAGAATATTTTGAATGCTTTTTATCTCAGAAATTATGTTCTTGTTTTTAGGTGATTTTTCTCTAATAAAGTTTGCTATTGACAACCTTTCCTCAAGTCGTTCCTTTGAGTTGTCGATATATGTAGAGTGCATTAAAACTCTTGGGCTACAAGTATGTTCTAAATAAAACATAAACTTGTTTTCGTCAAACTCACCGATTCTACTCAACAGTTCGGATGGCCTTTCGACTCTACAAGAATCATTAAAGAGTTCAAATGCAATATGAGTTTCTACAACATCTGCTTCAACAATAGTGTAGAAAATAGGTAGATTAATACCCTTATCAACATTTCTGAACTTATTTGAGTGAATTTTATTCAATAAATCACGAACTTCAATTTTGTCAATGATGTGATTATTAAAAAAGAAGCTATCAACAAATAGTTCAACACACTTGTTTGGTTGTTCTAATTTCAAGTAACATTTAAACAAATTTACAATAGCTGTTTCTAGAATTGGGGCAGTGTCTTTATAGTTTGAAATCAAAAATTCCCATTCCTTTGCGGCTCTGAGGTAATCGTTTTTCTCTTGATATTTTTTTGCAAGTTCAACTTTGAATTTTCCTTCCGGAATTTTCTTTTCATACTTAATTAAATAATCTAAGCCCTTTAGTCTTTCTTTAAAAAATTCAACTGTAATTGAATTTGGAAATTTATCAGAAAGCATATTCAGGAAATTCAGTTTATCAGCATCATCAGAGAAAACGTCATAAATAATGGGATTAGCAATATTGTATGAAATCCGAGAAAGCAATTTTCTTTCGTTTTTACCTTGTGTTTGAAAGTAAACGAAATCAGTTATACCATAACTTAGAGAGCAGCTTGTAATATTGTTAGCGATTCGTAACAAATTCATTGCTGATTGATTGGGATTTGTTGTTACAGAAATAATTTTGAATAAGTCATTTAAGATTTCATTTTGTAAACTTTTCTTATTGCCAACTGGGACAAAACTCTTTTTCTGATAAATCAATGAATTTATATAAAGCACATAAAGGTCAAACTGTCCTGGATTGCCCAATAAAAGATTTTGAAGCTCTTTTTCTACAATATCGTATAACCCACTCGTGTAATTGTCTATTATTTTAATTTCAGTTTGGCTTTTTTTTATGTCAAATGCAGGGAATATAGCTTCACCAGAAAGAAGTTTCAATTTATATAAAATAGGGTCTTCGATTTTTCTTATCAAATAGTTAATTCGATTTTGGAGATAGCTTTTTAAAGCAATCTTCTTTTCTTTGGTTTCATCGAGAAAACTTGAAACAGCAAGTAAATTCGTTAGAACTCTTGTTAGGTTTAAATATCTGTCTATAATACTATGAGAAAAGTCTAATGCAATTATTTCTCCGTAGTTACTAAAATCAATGTGATTAAGAAATGTTAGTTTGAATCTATAATAGTTTTGAAATGCCTCTCTTGTTTCACTATCTTTTAGATTATTAAGCGATAACTCTAAATCATTAAAATATCGGTTAATTGATAATGAATGCTCTGCTCTTAAACTAAGATAATGCACAAGATACTTTGTTATTCCTTTTGAATTATTAGTTTCATTAAACTGACTTAACAGTTCCTTATTCTCTGATGCTTTACCTGATGCTTCTTTTAAAACAAAGCGGTTTTCTAAACTCCAAAGAGAATGACAAATTTCAGTTTCAATCTTTGTAAGTTGAATTTCTGCATTATCATAATCGCCAATAAGTAAGTATGTTTCATAAGCCTCTTTGTATTTGAGAAAGAGATTGATTTGATATTTATATTTTCTAATTCCAATCAAAACCAAATTTAGTTCTGAGGCTAATTCTACTGGTGTAAGCCCTTTGTCGGTATATAGACCCAATAATGGAAACTCATTTAAAAGCCCTAGTTCAGCATAATTTTCAGGAAGCGGTTTGCCGAGAAGTAATTCTTTTCTAGTCGCATTTAAACTATTAGTAAGGAAATCTACGGCATTGCAAAGTTCGCTGAATGGCAAGTTTTGCTTTAGATTAAAGTAAGCAATTTTCCTTTTTTTAGTGCTACCATTAATTAAATGATAGTTCGCTCTTGAATAAGAAATACCATCGGATATTTTTTTTCCTTTTTTCTTCATGGTTTCAAGTTATCTATCCAAAGTTTAGCTTATTCATTTGTCGGGTGGTGGGTGCGTTTGGACAAAATTAAATGTGCTGCAATTTGAGTCGGCTTGTGCGTTTGCATTGCAGCTCTTTTAATTTTTCGAAGCGTTGGCATTTTGTTGTCCATTTTTAGCACTATCTTTTATTGTTTACACGGTCGTCATAGCCTTGCAGGTAACTTGTTTAGTGGCGAAGGTGTATATCGCTCATACGCATAAATCACCATCAACCTATAAGTTTAGTTTCGTCAAGCAATGTAACAAACGGCATACAAAGCACAAAGCACAATCGATGAAAAAACAACAGGCGATGGGTCGGCTGCTGCTGCGCAGCGCACGAGCCACCCCAACGGCCTTAAACTTTAAACTTTCAACTTTCAACCTTCCACCTTCCACCGCGAACGGCGCTTTGGCCGCTTTCGTAGCTCGCCTCCGCTTGGGCCGCTTCTATTCCGTATCTTTACCGGATGCTCCTACGCAGTGTACTCGTCGGCCTCCTTTTTTTGGCCAAGTTTAGTGTTGGCCAAACGCCCGCCATTTGGAATACTAGCCAGCTCAATGCGGCCATGCAGCCGGTGAGCGGTCAGCTCACCATCCTAAACTTTTGGGCCACCTGGTGCAAACCCTGCCTCGAAGAGCTACCGGCCTTCCGCGAGCTGCACGACAGCATCCAGCTGCAACAACGCAATGTGCGCATCGTATTGGTGAGCCTCGATTTTATGTCGAAACGCGACAGCGTGCTCATCCCCTTTGTGCGCGAACAGCTGCCCTGGGCCGAGGTGGTGCAGCTCGATGCCGCCGATGCCAACAGCTGGATCCCGCTGGTGAGCGAATATTGGAGTGGTGCCATCCCCGCAACACTTTTTGTGAGCGAAAACGCAAGAGGACTGGCCGAAAAACCGTTAACTGCTGCAGAACTGCTGCAAACCGTGAAAGACCTCCTCCCCAAAAATGACTAAATTCCTACTCCTCTGCGCCTTCCTCACCGCTAGCCTCACCAGCCTGGCCCAATACCAACCCGGCGATCGTGCCACCGACTTCCGCCTCAAAAACGTCGACGGTAAGCTGGTTTCGCTCAAAGACGACAAGGCAGCCAAAGGATTTATTGTGGTATTTACCTGCAACCATTGCCCGTATTCGCAGGCCTACGAGCAGCGCATCATCCAACTCGACCAAAAATACCGGCCTCAGGGGTATCCGGTCATCGCCATCAACCCCAACGACCCACACATACAGCCCGAAGATTCGTTCGAAAAAATGGTTGAACGGGCGCAAGCCAACGCCTATCCCTTTCCTTACCTCATCGACGAAAACTCCAACGTGGCCCGTGCCTACGGCGCTACCCGCACCCCACACGTATTTGTGCTCGAGCGCCAGAAAAGTCGCTTCGTGGTGCGCTACATCGGCGCCATCGACGACCATACCGAAGATGCCGCGAAAGCCGAGAAAAAGTACGTAGAAGCAGCCGTAGAGGCCTTGCTCAAAGGCGAACAGCCCGCACTGGCATTCACCAAGGCCATTGGCTGTACCATCAAGTGGAAAAAAGGCTAATCAGCGCGAAATAATCACCTTTTGCTGCCACGAGCGGCCATCGCTCACCACACGCAGTACGTACACGCCGGCTGCAAAGTCGGTGGGTTCTTGTGCTCCAGTGCTAGCCAAGTGGGCTTGACAAGCGGCTATGCAGGTCGTACCAGGGGGTATGCATACCTAATCGGTAAGATTCACCAACACAGCTGCAGTTTTGATTGGTCCTGCGCTTGAGCATCAGGTAGTGCTAAACTGGCTCAGCTGAATTAAAGCGACTTGAAAAGAGCCCAGTTTGGATATAAGCAACTTTAAGAAAAGATGATTTTTTAAAAAATTTCACTAGTTATTTGGTGTTAGAAGCTTTCCTTGCTTATAATTGAAATGTCGTTGGTAAGTGATTTTACTTATGCTTGAGTAATTAAAACACTTACCAGCTTATTCATGCAAATCCAAAGTATCCAAGAAGTAAACAATCAAAACGAATAAGTCATATCCAATAACCACATTAGAAAAACAACCGAAAGTTTATGAAAAAAATTCTACTCCTCTCCATCGGACTAACTTGCTCAACCTTTGCTGTGCTTGCACAAAACGTATTTTACGGAACGTCGCTATCCATTGGAAGGGCATTTAGTGCACCAAATATCATACAAACTGGCCTATTGCCTGTTGTTACGCCTTCCGAATCACAGCTTTTTGTGGCCTTAGGTGTTTCGGTTGATGCACAGGTCATTCCCGTGGGAGACGAAATGACGGTGGGTTTTCACATCGAGCCTACTGCAGGATACGGGATAGGTAGTGAATTAGCTTCTGGCGCTGACTTTGGTTTTGTGCTGCAATCGCCCTTGATAGCCCAATTCAATTATGGAAATTTCAGCAGTGTAGATGCGAGCATGGACTATGGATTTAGTCTTGGTCTTGGTTTATTAGCCCATTACCAATTGACTCCCGACAAACCCACCTATTTGGAAGAAGGCAAAAGCATGTTGTTTTTACCCACAGCACAGTTGAGCTTTCGTTTCTGGGGGCCTGCCAATACGCTTTATTCGGTGAAACTTAGCCATTCTTTTGGATCCGAAGATTTGGGTGGAATAAGTCACAACCGAAGTGTTTCGTTCTTAACCCTATCTCGCTCGCTCAATTTCTAAGGAAAACAGCGCGTTCTACTTAAATATCTGAAAGGAAGGCATTAGCCCGAACGCTTGATTCGCGGTGAATGCCCTAGGAGTGCAATTGGGTTGAGCAGGGCTGAGGCTGGCGAAAAGCTTTAAGCGTGCAAAATCACCCAACATGGCAGCTTTGTTTCGCTAAAATCAACTCCCGACCGAATAAACGCATAGGGTGTGGTTGAGCAGGCGAAACAAAGGAGTGCCAACAGCATACGGCAGCTATCGGTGAACGTACCCTTTTTCAATGACAAAAAAGCAGGACCCTAAAACCAGCGGAACAGTTGCGAGCGCTACCCTACATCGGGGTATGGTGTAGAATAATAGTACAGCGAATGAAAATGCTGGCAACTAACCACAAACTAATAAAATAAAAGCTCCATCCCATTAAATATCGGATACATGAAACAGTCTATGGCAGTTAAAAATCTTGCTACGCTTTCTTTAGGCTTGCTATTGCTTTTGATCAACCCCATTTGGGCCGTTGCTCAAATCAGGCTTGAAATTAAAAATGAAGAAGAGTATAAACGGGCCAAAGCCAAGTTTCCGAATGCCAAATATGTCGATTTAAGCCGCAAAACAACGGTAACCCTTGGCAAAGCCTCCAGCGATGGTAGCGAACCTTTTACCTGGGAATACGAAACCAAGTTCGAGCGTATATCGGTAAGCAATGAGCGTGGCATCAAGTACCAATATGGCTTAAATGATTTCACGGAAGTTGAAGGCACAAATTTTTGGATGCGCGACAAAAAGGAGTTGGAGCCCTTTAAAATGCCCCCAACCATAATTCCGATAGAGAGTCAGGGTGTTTTTCATTCCAATTATCGTATTCATTCGTTCATCAAGGAAATCGATTATCCGGGATCCATTATGGGGGGTATCGTTCGAACACGGGTGCTATCTATTTTATACGGTAGCGATTTTGACTTTGTACAAGGCATTCCGGCCGAAGAAGTTACATGGGTCATTGAGCTTCCTGAGGATCTGAAGGTGCGTTTTGAGAAATTCAACTTCGAAAACTACCAGCTCGAGGAGAAAAAGGTCACCAAGGGGAAAAATATCATTTACACCTTTACCCTTCGCGACGTTCCTGCTTACACCGATGAAAGTTGGACTCCAGGAGCGCAGCATTATCTGCCCTTTATCTTGCTTATACCCGAGGAGCTAAGCAATGGAAAGGGTAAACCAAGCACCAAACTTTATAAAGACGCCGCCGACATCTACGCTTGGAATAAAAAACTGGCCGATAAAACACCAAATCGCCCCGAAAAACTCAGGCCTTTGGTTAACGAGCTCACTGCCGGGAAAACAGAGGAGCAAAAATTAGCCGCCATTTACGCTTGGGTTCAGCAAAACATACGGTATATCGCATTTTTGGATGGTTGGGCAGCCTTCGTACCCGATGCATGCCAAAACGTATACGAAAAAAAATATGGCGACTGTAAAGGCAAAGCCAACTTGCTTAAAGAGATGCTCGTATTGGCAGGTTTTGATGCCCGTTTGGTTTGGATCGGCACGCGTGAACACAGTCCTCTTCCCAAGAGTATACCTACCATTACCAGCAGCAATCACATGATTGCAGCGGTACGCCACAAAAACAGTTGGTTATTTTTAGATGGCACGGCAAGTTTCCAACCGGTTTATGAAATCCCCGACTTCTTGCAAGGCCAGGAAGTATTCATCGAAGGGAAAGGTAAAAAAGACTATGAGATTTATCAGGTTCCCGTGCAGCCGAGTAAGCAAAATGCCGTAACCAACCGTTTTGACCTGACCATTAACCCTACCGACGGCACCTTAGAAGGCAGCCAAAAGCAGCAACTTAAAGGATATACGAGAAGTTTATTTCGAGTAATCTACAACAAAACGGCAGTGAAGGACCAGCCCAAGCTCGTGGAGCGCTACATGAGTGCCGGTCAGGCGTTCAAAGGTTTCAGCGAGCTGAAGTACCAAGTCAACGACGAATTTGATAAACCCATAAACTTGCAGGCCAAAGTTGTTTTCCAAGGACAGGCAACCCTGGTTGATAAAGAAATCTATCTGCCCACCAGTATTTACAACCAAATAAAAGTATTTCAGCTTCCTGAAAAACGCGACGCTGCGGTTTCGTTCGATTTCAAACGCTACTATTCCGATACTTTACGGTATACCATCCCCGCAGGCTATAAAGTAACCTTTTTACCCGAAAAGGTGTCTATCGCCCGACCAAAATACAAGTACGATGCACAAGCACAGCTCGTGAACCAAGGGAAGGTGGTGGAAATCGTGTATACCATTGAATTATTCGATTACATCATCAAGAAAACAGAATTTGATCTATGGAACCAGGATATCAAGACCATGAAAGCATTCTTGGGGAACCAAGTCATTATCCAAAATCAAAAGTGACAAGCAGCGCTATTAATCACTAGTGCGTTTGCCAATTCAATAACCAGTCGATTTCTCTATTCTATTCAAAAAGTACTTCCATGCCGATATATCCCGGAAAAAACAGTTTCATTTTTGTTTTTATACTTACCCTAAGCGTTACCTCTGGCCATTTATATGGTCAGCGAGTTACCATTGGCGCTGGACTTAGTTCCGGCATCGTGAGTGTTCCAAGTACGATGAAGATTACTACTTTAACCGATTTAAACGGCGCCATAACGCTCGATACCACCAAGCGAAACGGAGGAAATGCGGCGTTCATCGGGTTAAACATCCCAATTTATGCACGCCTCTTCAATATCAACAACGACAACAGCATTGGTTTAGCCATAAATCCAACTTTTGGTGCCTATATCCCTCCAAAAACTGGAGACGAAAGTTTGGATTCCTTTGATCCCTATGGCTTCCCGGTTTTGTTTCATGTGCCATTAATGCTTCATTATTCGTATGGTATGTTCAGTACCGCCGAAACAGAAAAAGATTATGGTTGGGGCATTAGCGTAGGTGTTGAAAGAACCTGGATGAACGATTCGTGGCACCGAGAATCAGAGGATGACTTTTTTGGTAGCAATTATATATTGTTGCCAAAGTCTATCATCCGACCAGTAGCAGCTGTGTATTTCCGGCGTTGGACCTCCTTCAACCTTCCGGTAGAGTGGGCGCTGCAATATTCTTCGACGAATCAAACGTATGCCCTCGGCACCATTAGCCGACCCATGGTGCGCTTGTCTTGGTCGTTTTATTTCAATTATTAAAATCAATTACGATGTATAAACTAGTTTCTATCCTTGCCTTAGTACTCTGGATGCAGGGCGCGGCCTTTGCGCAATCAGCTTCTGAGCGTCGCAATGCGCGTCAAAAGAATGAAGCCAACGCTAAAGACTTCGACAGTAAAGACCCTCTTTTTAAACCGGCAACCATTCCACAAAAGTGGCTCAACCGTTCGGCGGTAGTCATTGCCGAACGTGTAGACTTTGATTATGGTGGAACAAACAACGGGTACTTTGTGGGTAAAATCAGACGTCAAATTAAGCTGCTCGATCTAGCGGCAGTGGAAGAATTTGGTGCATTCAACTTTACCGAGGATGAAGACAACCGCACGGGTATTCAAATCATCAAAGCGGATGGTAAAAAAGTGCTCATCGACATGAAAGCTGCCACACCCTTCAAGGAAGAACTCAGTAGTCGGAAAACTAGGAGGTGGAATACTTATGTGCGTGGAGGTAAAAACCAGCGTAAAATAGCCATCTCAGGACTAGAAGTAGGAGATATAATCGATATCCTCACAGAAATTAAGACCTATTACAGCCCTGTTTTACTCCCCGAATGTAGCGACATCATCAATATTCCCTTTGCCGAGGAATATCCGATTATGAAAAAACACATTCAATTCACCGTCCGCAGAGGTACGGCTATTTCTGCCATTTCTACCAATGGCGCGCCAAAAATTAAGCTGGTCTCCGAACCCAAAGGGCGTTCTCAGACCTATGTGGCAGAAGGCGAAATGTTTGAAGACGATACACTCAACAATCGGTATACCTATGGTCTTCAAAGCGCTCCACAAGTGAAATTTCAAATTTGTGCTACTGGTGGTTTGAAGATCAAGTACGATCACTTTATTGGTGAGCCCGGTGAAATAAAGTCGAAAGTGGAAGATGCCGAGTTTCAACCTGCTATGATCAACGCGTATGTATACCGATTATACAACCAAAGTAAGCGTACGGGCAATGCGATTTACTTACGCTATACCTACGAAGCTGTGGCTATTCCCTACGCAAAAGAATACATTTCGTGGCTCAAAACGCATTTCAAAAAAGAACCAGACCCAGTAAAAGTAGCCGATGCATTGTACTACAAAATTCGTTACGACTTTAAACACGGTGATTATCGTGAAAAGGCGATGTTTCTAAACGATGAACTGTTTGCAACCATTTTTTTACATGCTTTTAAAACGTTCAATAAGAAGGCAGACATGCAACTTGCCGTTGCTCCTGGTCGCCAGATCACCAACCGTGAACAACTTCTTTCGAGAAGCGAATTGTATTGGATACCTGTATTGAATCATAACGGAAAAAATCACTTTTACTACCCTGTGAGCGACTACCGTAAACCCAATGACGTGTTTTATAATGTTGCTGGTGTAGAGGCCATCGTTATTTATATAAACAGGAAGGACATCAAAAATAAACCCTTTACCAAAGTCCGTATTCCTGCGTTAAAAGCCGAAGAGTCGGGCATTACGTTTACCGCACAGGTCAATATCAACGAGGATAACGATTTGGACATGGATGTGACATCGGCCTACAGAGGGGCTTCGAGAATAAGTTACAGCGGCTTGTTTTTGTATAACTCCGATTTTTCGAAGGAAGAGGAAGCCAACCTTGCTGTACTCACCAAAGAAAAGAAAAAGCCTTCAGCCTCTGAAAAAAGAGACCAGCAAAAAGAAAAAGTCAGCAAGGACTTCGACAAAGCTGAAAATGAAAAGGAAAAGCTAGACAATTTAAAAGAACGCTTAACCGACTACTATGGTGAGCTTACCTATAGCGGTTACAGGATTGAAAATGCTGGTATTTTGCCTGGCGATGACGCAATGATTGTGAACGAAAAATTCACCATTAGTGACATTGTCGCCAAAGCGGGTCCCAACTACATCGTATCTGTTGGCAAACTTATTGGCGAGTACTCGCGTATCGATACCACCGTGAAGCGCATCAACCCCATCAGTGTGGACTTCCCATTTTCGAATAGGCTCGAATACAACATCAATATCCCTGCTGGTTACAAGGCCGAAGGTATTGACGCCTTAAATACCGAAGTATCCAATTCGACTGGGTTTTTTAAAACTACAGCATCTCTAGATGGTGGTGTACTCAAAATTGTGATTGAGCGGTCGATACTTAAAACCGAAATGCCGGTAACCGACTGGAGTGCTTTCACGCAATTTATCAACGCACCAATTACCTTCAACCAGAAGAAATTCGTTCTCAAAAAGATTTAAACAAGATAATCCTTACGCAAGCCGGGTCCATAGATCCGGCTTTTTTTATTGCTGCCGGTTTATAAAAGACCACTAAGAGCTGGTGTAGGTAGGCCTAACGCGGTATAATCACCTTTTGCTGCCACGAGCGGCCATCGCTCACCACCCGCAGTACGTACACGCCTGCTGCAAAGTCGGTGGTTTCGGTGTACTCAAGGCTTACGGGAGTGCGCTTCAACAAACGTCCGTGGAGGTCGTACCAAGCCAATTCGGCGACTTCTGGCAGCCCTGTTAAGCCAATTTGCCGGCCTTGCTGCCACAAACGAATGGCCGCTAACGTTTGCTTATCGGTAGCTACCTGGGTGGGCGCTTCGAGCCGTACCAGCTCCAGCACATAGCGATTACGCACCGGCTCGGTTTGTTGGCCATCGAGCATAACGGTGTTGTGGTGGAGCAATTGCCGCGTGCCGGTCAATTGATCGAGCACACTTACACGGATACCGTCCCAGTTGCCTTCCATCGAATCGATACCCAGGGCCAACGTACGCACATGCTTGCTGGTATAACCCAGCGGAATTTCTAATCGAGTTTGCAAAGGCGAAAAGGCTTGAATGGCCAGCTGCTGGCTGTCGAGCAAGGTATACAGGCCCAACTCGGCATAATCGCCAAAACGCGGGGCATCGTAGGAAGCATCGAAACCGGGGGTGGCATCGTCGCGCAGCACAATGGCCGTTTGGGCAAACAGGCTGTCGCTAGTAAACAAACGCAACCACAGGCGAAAGGTATTGCCGTCGGTACGGAAAAATTGCCCATCGTTTACCGAGCGCATGGCGTTGGTGAATTGGATGGCCCCGCTTGTAGTTCCGGCCTTCACAAAAAAGCCTTGTGCAACCCCCATGCGGCCGTTGGGTACAGTACCGCCCGCATTGCTGCCGCTGCCGGCTACACCTGTGCCTCCGGCCCAGCTGGCGTAATCGCCATTGCTGAAATTGCTGCCGTTGGCATTCACCGTTTGCGACCAATAATACAGGGTTCCGCCAATAGCGCCACTACCGCTAGGGCCATTTACGTTCAAAAAATCGGTAGCCGAAAGGGGCGATGGGTACGGATTGCCAATCAGGTAGTACCGCTCGCCGGGGGTAGTGCTGGCCGGACTGTAGTTGCCGTGATGCACCTTGCCGCTAAAGGTTACGTTGCCGCCACCCGCTACGCTGTAACCGCGCGCGGCGGTTAGGGTGCCGCTGGCCTGCTGCCAGTCGCTGCCGGTATTGCCGCCGTGATTAAACTGGTACATATCGGCGGCGGCGGCAGCGCTGAAAACAGTGCTTAATGCGGCATTTTCTACGGGCGAACTCCAAAAATTCACCCGAACGTTGTTGGCATGTCCGTTGGCTTGAACGGTATAACTGCCATTGCCGGCCAAGCTGCTGTCGGCGCCGGGGCGTAAACTCCCTCCAGGTTGTACCGTAATGCTGCCGTTATTGGTGAGTTTACCGCTCATCACCAGGGCGCCGCCGTTGGCAATCACCACAGCGCTGCCGCTGCGTACTTCTAGATTTTTTACGTTCACCACCGTATTGATGGTAACAGTACCGCTTTCGATGATGGCATCTTCGGAGCTTGCCGGGATGATGCTGGCGGTCCAGTTGCCGCTATTGGTCCAATTGGCGGTACCGTTCCAGCCGGTTGCCCTGCCCGTAAACTGCACAGGCATGCTCACACTGCCCTGACCGGCCACATTCGAGCTAAAACTAAAGGTGCCGGTTCCATTCCCTCCGTTGCCGGTATGGGTGAGCTCCAAACGTACAGCCTCGCCGGGGGCAACGTTCACGCTGCTGCTGCCGGTGTAGGTCACCGCGCTGCTGCCGCTGTATTGGATGTTAGTGAGCTGCAAAGTTTGGTTGCCGTAATTCACCACCACCACCTTGTGGGTAGCGAGTTCGCCTTTCACCACGGTTCCAAATTGAACGCTGTCGGGATGGTAAAAACCCGTTTGCGCCGGAACCGACGCGGTGCCTGCCAGCGTGCTCATGCGGTCGAGCAGCTCAGGATAGTCTACAAACGGATTTCGGTTCTGCTGAAAGCTCTGCACATCGTCGTTGCGCTTGCGGTCGATGCTACCGGGCGCATACTGCCGGTGCCAACCCATCAGCACACCCTCCATGCCCGAGTAAAAGCTCATGTTGATGCTCGGACAGCCCACACCTACGCTGTAATTGTAGTAGCGCAGGGCAAAATACAACATGGCCCGTGCGGTGGCCCCCTTCTGGGCATCGCGGGGCTCAAAGTGTGTGCTGTTGGCGCGCGAACCTCCTGTATAGGTGAGTGTAGGGCTAGGGATGTTGTCGAATGGCTTGTTGCCTCGCGCCGAGTTGGTAGGCCCGTCGGTCACGAACAAATGGTGCAAATCGCTCTGCATGGGCTCGCAGTCGGCCCCCTGGCTCTGTGGCCAGCTGTGCTCGGTATTCATGCTGTACGGCGCATTGTTGAGCGTACCCGTATTCAAATCGGCATTCGAATACGAGATGGTGCGGCCCGTATACACACATTCGTTTTTGTTGTCGTTGGCATGTGCTGGCTCGCGACCGTTTTGTTTCCAATCGTCGATCACGCCAAACATATCCAAACGGCCCTGGTTGTAGCCGCGCTGGGTGTACGGACTGCCAATACGGGTATTCAGCGCCGAGCGCAACGCCTCGCCTTCGAGGTTCTGGATGCTGCTGTAATAGCTGTTGGCGTAGCTGCCCTGACCTTTTACGTTGATGCTCACCTGCCCTTTGCCGTTGTTGGCGCGGATCACCAATTCGCTGTTGTGATACAAATTGTGTACAGGCTTGAAGTACACCTTCAGGTTGATGCTGTCGCGGCTGTTCAGGGTAAAGACCGAATCGTTGGTCCAGAAATTTTTCTTGCCGTAAAAATTGAAATTATGCACCCTACAGCTCAAGGCGGCGGGTCCGTCGTTGAAAACCTTCACCGTGGCACTGTCGAGCCCCGTTTCGGTGGTGGTGGCAAAAACGATGCTGTCGCGGCTCAGCCGCAAGGCGGGGCTGCTGCCTGTAGAGCTGGTCACGGCATTTACGGTGCCGCTCAGGCTCAGGTTGGCCGAGGTTCCGCCCCCGCTCACGGCTACGGTTTGGCTGTTGTAGTTACCCGCCGCCAGTCCGGCCTTCAGCCGAACATGTACCGTGGTTGCGGCCAGGCTGCTGCTGCTGTAGGCCACTTGTACACTGCTGCTGAAGCTGCTGTTGTTGAGGGAGAGTTCGTAATCGGTCGACGCGGCATTGAGGCTGATGTTGCCCGGTGCTCCCGTCAGGCCCGTTCCACTTACGGTGAAGCTCTGCGAGGCCGATGGGCCACTTCCTTGGGTATAGCTAAAGCCCGTGCGGCTGGTAGGCGTTAAACTGAGTGTGGGGCTGCCCCCTACTGGCGTTACCGTGCCAAAGGCGCGAAAATTATTCAAGCGTAGGTTGCCGGTGCCGGTAGCGCTGTGCCCCCAAATGCGGATGGTGACCGTTTGGGTGGTGGCAGCCGGGAGGTTGCTGGTGGCGCTCACGGCATCGAGGGCGGTAACGACTTCACTGCTCACCGTGCTGCCCGAAATTAGCGTAGTTCCGGCGGTTGCAAAGCCGTCGAGACTATACTGTATCGTCACCGCGGTGGGGCCGGTACTGGTGCGTCCGAAGCGAAAACTCAACTCGCTCAGCTGGAGTTGATAGCCGCTGGCCGGGCTGAGGGTGTATTGCAGGTATTTGCCCGAAGTGCTGAAAGCGGTGGTCGACCAACTGGCCACAAAGGCAATGCGCGCACCGCCATTGTCGGCGCCATTTTGGTAACTAAACGAGCCTGTACTCAGCGAAACATTGGCGGCGGTGAGGTTGCTGGCTACCGAGTCGGGGGTAACGGCATCTTCGAAGCGATAAACGGCCAAAAGTTGAGCGTTTGCCGCCCCACTCAGCAACAAAAAAAGACCGGCGATAATGCCGGCAATAAGCTTAGACATAAAATAACAACGGTGCAAATTTCCGCTTTTCCGTTGGTATTTACAAAACTAACTCACGCCTTAACCAATTCGGCTTGAAGCAGTTCGGGTAGGGTCAGCTCCGCCTCCAGCAACGAGGCCCAAGCGCGCAAATACAACACTACATCGTCTTTTTTATTCCGTTCGGGGTGCCTCCGATCGGCCGGCATGAGCCGCAACACCTTGTCGTCGCTCAGCCATTCGAGCTGCTCCAGGTCGCGGGTCGATAATCCTTCGGCCAACAATGCGCCAATGATATCGTCGATGGCCAAACCGCTATCGGGGCAATAGTCGCGCACCTGCGTGCTCCAGTCGCCATACCGTTCCATGGCTCGGGCATGGATTTGGGCCTTGCTCAGTTGGGTAACTTCCTGAGCCAGGTGACCGCAATTGCAGGCACCCATATGCCCCCATTGGTAGGCGGGACTGTTTTCGAGTCGGTTAGCAGTATCGAGCAACAACTTGACGAGACGAGGAGAAGCGATGGCCATGGCTTTTTTTGGATTACAACACCACAAAACGCCGGAGGTTTTGTGGAAACGTACCGGAAAATACGTTAAATTTTATTTAATGCTTGACGGAATGCCTAAATGCACGCATTTTTAACAGATGTCACGTCTAATCCTACTTTTTTGGCTCATCGCGCTGGCTACCGCTTCGGGGCAGTCGGTGAGCGGCCGCATCACCGGCGAAGGCGGACAAGCTTTGGCCTATGCTGCCCTCCTGGTCACACCCGGCAACCACAGCAGCATCACCAACGAACAAGGCCGCTACGAACTGCGCCTACCCGCTGGCAACTACGAAATACAGGTGCACTTCATTGGCTACCAACGTTTGAGGCAGGCGTTTACTGTGGGCAGCGGCGCCACCAAACTCGACCTACAGCTCACCCGCCAGGTGTTTGAGCTCAGCGAAATCAAGGTGAAGGCCAGCGGCGAAGACCCAGCCTACGACATGATGCGCGAGGCCATCCAAAAGGCACCGCTGCACCGCTTGAGCGTGAGTACGTATAGCGCCAAAAGTTATGTGAAGGGAAGCTTTCGGGTGAGCAAAGCACCTTGGGCCGTTCGCAAGCTGCTCGAAAATGAAAAAATGAAGGTGGGCACCACCTATGTGATGGAATCGGTAAGCCAAATCAACTTCCGGCAGCCCGCCGCTTTTAGCGAAAAGGTGCTGTCGATGCGTTCGAGCTTGCCGCCATCGGTTGATGCCCGCGTGAGTTACGGCACCTTCAACTTCTACAACGCGCGGGTGGGCGATCTCAGCTCCCCCTTGGCACCCGGCGCGTTTAAAGTGTATCGTTATAAGTTCGAGGGCAGCCGCCAGGAAGGCGACGAGCGCATCGTGAAAATCCGCGTGAGCCCCCGCCAGTCGGGACCCGGCGTGGTGTCGGGCGATCTGTACCTCGTATACGGAAGCTGGAGCATCCACAGCCTCGACTTCCGCTTTGTCGACGACGGTCGGCCCACACGCGTTGAACAGCTGTATCAGCCTCTCGACGGGCTGTGGATGCCCACCAAACTCGATATGACCATCGACATTGGCTATATGGGAGCCGAAGCCACGGTGCGTTACCTCACCTCGGTACGCGACTACCGCATTACCCCCAATGCCAGCGTGGTAGATAGGCTCAAGAAAAAGGAAGTGCTCCCCCCCGATGTCGACAACAAGCAGGCGCGCAGCGCAGCGCGCACCCGCGTGAAGGAGCTCGAGAAACAACGCAAAGACACCCTCCCCGACGATGCGCCAGCCTTCGACTACCGCTACGAGGTAGATACCCTGGCGCGCCTCACCCCCGAGTCGATGTGGGACGAACTGCGGCAGCTACCCCTCGATACCGCCGAAGTGAAAGGCTATCAGCTCGCCGACTCGTTGTATGCCGACGAATACCGCAAACAAAAAGCCGATACCGTTCCGCCCAAGTTCAGCTGGGACAGCCCCATCAGCGGCTACAGCCGACGCTACGGCAGGCCCATCGAAGACCGACTTTATCCCCTCTACTGGCGTTACGATGGGCTAGTGACGGGCATATTTCCCGATTTCGATTTTTACAATGCCACCGAAGGATTTGTGCTGAAAACCGGTGTAGAACGTGAAGCACTACGTACCCGCCGTAACCGCAGCATCAGCCGACTGAATGTGCGCTACAGCTTTGGGCGGCAGCGTTTCACAGGCACCCTGCAGCACGAGGAGCGTCGTCCCAATATGCGTTGGACGGTAGAGGCAGGCAGCCGCATGCGGCAGCTGAACGCGTCGGAGCCCATCCATCCGTTCATGAACCTGTTGTATACGCTCATCGACAGCCGGCACCTCATGCCGCTGTACGAAAGCCAAGGCCTCTGGGGCTATTACAACCAACGCTTGAACGCCCGAAACAGCTTCGAACTTCGCGCCGCAGCCGAATACCGCTTCGATCCGGGTTTGGCCAGCCGGCTCTGGGTTTTTCCCGACAATACCCGTTTTGTTCGCAATATCCCGCTGAATGTAGAAGCAGCACCCTTCGATGCACATGCCGCCTTCCGTTTGGAGTACGGTTGGTTTTGGCGGCCTTGGGCCAAATTGGGGCTGCGCAACGGCGAAGAAGTGGTGACCAATGGCGGCAAACCTAGCTTCCGGTTGGGGGGTGTGAGCGGTTATGCACGCGATTTTTACCAAGAGCTGCAAGTGCGTGTGGAGCATCGAGCGCAGCTGGGTGAAGGGCGTGAATTGGATTACCAGCTCACCGTAGGGGGCTTTATCGCGGCGCCGCGGTACTTGGTTGACTTACACCATTTCGATGGCAACCAGACCATTTTTATGGGCAGAGACTTTTTCAGATTCCGTGCACTCGATTATTACGCTTACAGCACCGGACAAGGATATGTGCAGTTTTTTAGCGGCTACACCGCCCGTCGACTGCTCTTTACCCAGTTCGAAACCCTGCGTTTGTTGGGCATCGAAGAGCACCTTTTTCTGAATGCCATGGCCACGCCGCGTCACAGCTACCTCGAGGCCGGTTACCGCATCGACGGCTTTTTACAGCTGTTTGGCGTCGACTTTTTCGGGGGGCTCAGTCCAGCACAAACACCCGTTTACGGTCTTCGTTTGAAAGTAGGCATCTAAGCTATTTCAAAAACGACAGCAATAAACCGGCAGCCACTGCCGAACCAATCACGCCAGCCACATTGGGTGCCATGGCGTGCATGAGCAGGTGGTTGGTTGGGTCGGCTTTAAGCCCTTCGAGCTGCGAAATACGTGCACTATCGGGCACCGCCGATACCCCCGCAGAGCCAATGAGTGGATTGATTTTGTTGCCCTCTTTCAGGAAAAGATTCATGAATTTGGCAAACAGCACCCCACCGGCAGTGGCCACTACGAACGAAACCGCACCGAGTGCAAAAATTTGAATCGACTTCGGGGTAAGGAAAGTGGTAGCCTGTGTGGATGCGCCTACGGTAAGTCCCAGGAGAATGGTCACGATATCGATCATGCTGGTTCGTGCCGTTTCGGCCAGTCGTTTAGTTACACCCGACTCCTTGAGCATATTGCCAAAAAACAGGGTACCCAACAAGGGCAAGGCACCCGGGGTGATGAAGGTGGTTAGGAGCAGCCCAACCACAGGAAACATGATTTTCTCGCTTTTCGACACCACCCGAGGCGCTTTCATCCGAATTTTTCGTTCCGACGGAGTGGTGAGCAACCGCATCACCGGTGGCTGAATAACGGGCACCAACGCCATATAGCTGTATGCCGCAATGGCAATAGGGCCAATAAGCTCGGGCGCCAAACGCGACGACAGGAAGATGGCCGTTGGGCCATCGGCACCGCCAATGATGCCGATTGCGGCAGACTCTTGAAGCGAGAAACCCAGATAACCTGCCCCTATAAAGGTGGCAAAAATCCCCAATTGAGCAGCAGCGCCCAGCAGGAGCAGCCGTGGCGAGCTAATGAGCGCGCTGAAGTCGGTCATGGCGCCGATGCCCAAAAAAATCAGCGGTGGAAACACCCCTTTGAGCACACCTTGATAGATGTAATTGAGCACCGAACCTTCCTCGTAAATACCCAGCTGCTGCCCCGCATTTTCCATGAAAGGGATGTTGCCGATGAGGATACCAAAACCAATTGGAATGAGCAGCAAGGGCTCGTACTCGTAGCGAATGGCGAGGTACAAAAAGAAAATGCCCACCAACAGCATGATGCCGTGCCCCCAGGTAAAGTTGGCAAAGGCGCTGTATTCAAAAAACTTGAGTAAACCGTCCATAATCAAGCTTTGATTTCGATGATGGTAGCCCCTTGCAGCACCTGAGCTCCCGGCTGGGTAAGCACTTTAACCACCACCCCGTCGTAATCGCTTTGAATGCTGTTTTCCATCTTCATGGCCTCCAGCACAAACAAAACTTGCCCTTTGTGGATGGTATCTCCCTCTTTTACGGCGATTGAAACAACTATTCCCGGTAGCGGCGAGGTGATGGCCAGGGTGTTGCGATCGTTAGCCGGTGGTAACGGACTGCCTTGCGGCATGGCCGAGCGCACCAGCACGGGTGTTTTGGTGGTTTTGATCTCGCGGTCGAGTTCCACCTCGTACGCGGTGCCGTTTACCTCCACGGTCAGGAATTTTTGATCTTTCTGGGTCACTTCGACCTGAAATTTTTGTCCTTGTATGCCGAATCGGAAGCGTTTCATCGTTTGCGGTTGGGGGTTGGTGTGAAATTTTGATACTTCGAGCTCCAGGGTGAATAAAGGCGGGTCGATCGCTCGATGGTGACAATACCTGCCTCAGCATCGTGCTCTTCGTCGAGGTAAAGTGCCACCGCTGTGGCTATGGCGGCAATGGTGACCGCTTCGGTGGTGGCTGCGACAACGGCTTTGGGACGGCGTTTGACCAGCCAGAGTTTGTGTAAACGACCTACGCCCCAAAATGCACCATACAAGATAGAGAGCGTGCCCAATACAGCCAGATAACCGAGTACCGAGAGATAAATAGGGTCTTCCATCACAGAGGCATATTGCCGTGTTTTTTCGGCGGGTTTTGGTCTTTTTTGTTGGCGAGCGCTTGCAGGGCGCGTATCACCCGAAAACGGGTATTGCGTGGTTCAATGATGTCGTCGATATAGCCGTAACGTGCCGCCTCGTAGGGGTTCAGGAACTGGTCGCGATATTCGTCTTCTTTGCCCTTTACCGCACCGGCCTGTTCGTCGGCGGGGAGCTGACTTATCTCCTTCTGGTACAACACTTCAATGGCACCTGCGGGACCCATCACGGCGATTTCGGCCATGGGCCAGGCATAGTTTACATCGCCGCGCAAATGTTTCGAGCTCATCACGTCGTAGGCCCCGCCATAAGCTTTGCGCAGTATGATGGTGATTTTGGGTACCGTGGCTTCGCCATAGGCAAACAGCAATTTCGCCCCGTGAATGATGATGCCCCCATATTCTTGCATGCTGCCAGGCAAGAAACCGGGAACATCTACCAGGGTAAGTATGGGAATGTTAAAAGCGTCGCAAAAACGCACAAAACGTGCGGCTTTACGCGATGCATCGATGTCGAGTACCCCAGCCAGGTGTGCGGGCTGGTTGGCAACTATGCCTACACTGGATCCATGGAAGCGGGCAAATCCAATCACGATGTTACGGGCGTAGTGGCGCTGTACCTCAAAAAATTCGTTGCCATCGGCAATGGAGTGAATCACATCCAGCACATTGTAGGGCTGGTTGGGATTTTCGGGTATGAGTGCGTTCAAAGCATCGTCGGTACGGTCGATCGGATCGGTGGTGGGGTATACCGGCGGCTCCTCCATATTGTTCTGCGGCACATAGCTGAACAACTTGCGCAAAAGCATCATGCCTTCTTCTTCGCTCTCGGCCTTAAAATGGGTCACGCCCGATTTGCTGGCGTGTACGGTTGCTCCACCCAGTTGCTCCTCGCTGATGAGCTCACCGGTAACGGTACGGGTTACCTTGGGGCCGGTCACGAACATATAGCTCGTTTGATCGGCCATGAGGATGAAGTCGGTGAGCGCCGGCGAGTAAACGGCACCACCCGCACAGGGCCCCAATATGGCCGATAGTTGCGGAATAACGCCCGAAGCCAAGATGTTGCGCTGAAAAATATCGGCATAACCTGCCAACGAGCGTACACCTTCTTGGATGCGCGCGCCGCCACTGTCGTTGATGCCAATCACGGGTGCGCCCACCTTCATGGCTTGGTCCATGATTTTGCAAATCTTCTGGGCATAGGTTTCGGAAAGTGAACCCCCAAAAACCGTAAAATCCTGCGAAAACACATATACCAGACGTCCGTCGATGGTGCCATGGCCGGTAACTACCCCGTCGCTCAGGAATTTTTGCTTGTCGAGCCCAAACTCGGTGGCCCGGTGGGTCACAAACATATCGTATTCTTCAAACGAACCTTCGTCGAGCAACATGGCAATGCGCTCTCGGGCCGTGTACTTACCTTTTTGGTGCTGCGCATCAATACGTTTGGTGCCACCGCCAAGCCGCGCCTGTGTTCGGGCTTCTATCAGCCGGCGGATTTTATCCTGATTGGTCATAAATGAGAATTGCGCTTCAAAACTAATAAAAGGATAAGAATATCTAAAATTAATTTATTGCGGTGTTGCGCAAACCATTCCACCCCGTAAATCCGTTGGAAAAAGAAATATTTTGAGGGTGTGCAATTAACGCGGTGCCTTTACGGCTTGCCTACGCTTTATTGCTCCACCAAGCGCGGCTGTCGCCACGTAATGCATCGATTAAACCCAGCATCAAAGCCAGATTCATCATCAAAAAATGACGAATGAAGCGCAAAATGCGCGTTTTCAGCCCCAAGGGAGCAAACAGCCAATGATCAATGCTGGCCAACATCACCAACAACCACCCTCCAAGAAAAAAGACCAGGTAATACGGTTGTAAACCTGCAGCACGCCAGCTACAGAGCCATGCCAAGCCCAACAAAAATGGTGTAAACCAACGCAAAACTTTGTGCGACCAAAAGCAATAACTCATGCGGTTGAGGCCGAATAGCATCGACTTAAAGTGCCATAAATTCTGGAAGTTGCCTTTGCCAATACGCCGTTTGCGCCGAAACTGTACCCGCGCATCGCCAGAGATGCGTAAAGAATACCGCGCATCCTCGCTATACACCGTTTGATACCCGCAACGCAGCACCTCTTGAAACAAAAAGAAATCGTCGACGATAAAGCCTTGTGGCAACGGTGTGAACAACTCCCGACGTAGGGCGTACATGGCGCCGAAAGCACCTGTAACGGCTCCCCAGCGACTCTCCCCGCGCTTGATCTCCATTTCACGGTAGCTGTACCGTGCTTCTTGCAAGGCCACTTCGTTCGAGCTTTCGGTTTGCACTTCCACATCGGCTTGAACGCCCCCAATGCGTGCATCGGCAAATGGTGCGACAAGCGCTAGCAAACAAGCCGGGTCGGGTAGGGCGTCGGCATCGGTGAGCACCAAGATGGGAGCAGTAGCCTCTTGCACCAAAGCGTTCAAGATTTGGGGCTTGCCCGTACGCTGCAAAAAACGACGATGCATCAGGTTGGGATATCGATACTTCAACTGCTCCAACAAACGATCGGTGGCATCGGTACAGGCATCGGTGCCGACCAACAAGCGCACCCGAGCGGGATACTCCTGAGCAAAGGTGGCCGCAACCTTGGCCTCAATCACGTCTTCCTCGTTGTGTACCGCCAACAAAATATCTAACTCGGGGAAAGGGGCAACAGCCGGGGCAAACGTTTGCTTACGCTTGGTCAACCTACGCATATGCGCCGGGAAAAGCACATAGCTGTGAAAAACAAGCAAGGTACACAACCAAAAAAGCAGCGCGGCAAACTCAGCCATACACCAAAAATCGGTAAAAGCGATCGAGTTCCCGCCCGGTTTTTTCGCGATTGAAGTACTCGCTTACAAAAACTCTCCCCTTATCGCCTAATAACGAGGCTTTATGCGGGTCGTTTACCAACTGCAATACGGCCTCCACAAAGCTTTCGGCAGACTTGGCCAGCATCAACTCGCGACCATGCTCCACCGGCAATCCCTCGGCGCCAATTGGGGTGGTAACGGCCGGCAAACCTATTGCCATGGCTTCAATCAACTTAATTCGGATGCCGCTGCCGGTGAACAAAGGCGCTACAAACAGCTGGAGTCCCCGCAAAAAGTAATTGGCATCGGTCACCTCACCCACAATCTCCAAACCGGGCAACTCAAGTTTGGCCAACTCCGGCGGCATATTACGCCCGGCCAACCGAAAAGTCAGCTCGGGATGCGCCTGATGTATGGCTGGCCAACACTGTTGAAGAAACCATTGGATCCCTTCTACATTGGGCCGCCAGTCGAGCGTACCGATGAACCCGAGGGTAGTGATTTTTTGCACAGGCATTACGGGCATGGTAGGCAATTTCACAGCTGGCACCGATACACATACAGCTTGGAAGGATTTAAACTGCTCAAACCAACGGGCATCGACCCGGCTGATGGGCACCACCGCGTCTACCGATTGCACCAACTCCGTTTCGAACCGTTTGAACCGCTCACTTTGCAGTTTGAGGTATATTTTCTTGATAGGATTACGGCAATTGGCCGCCATACGTACCCATATCAAATGATCGATATTGTGGGCGCGCAAAACTACCTTGGCTTTACTGTAGCGACGAATTACTGGCAAATACACGCCCATAAATGGAGCTTCGAGCACAATGAGGTTGTAGCGGCGGTTGCGGAGGCGCATAATGAGCTGCTCCTCAAAGGTGCGCGAATAAAAACGGCTGGTATTGTACGGGGCGCTGCTCAACAAATTAAGGAACCCGCCTAAAATCGTGAGGTCGGTATTGATGGGGCAAATGCTCAAGTTGAGCTCCTTGTACAACACGTCGGGGATGAGTTCTTCGTCCACGTAGTTGCGCGAAGGGTTCAAGCACATCAGCTCGTTGATGTAGTCGTGATCACGCAAAAGCTCGTGCATGAGCATCACGGCAATCACGCCACCGTCGCGCCGTGGCCATGGAACCCGATTATACAAGGTAAGTACCCGCATTACGACTGTGCTGGCTTACGGAAAAGTATAAAAATACGCCCAAAAAACCGACGATACGGCGCCGCATCGAAGAGGGTAGAATCGGAATTGGCCTTGAAGCTCAAAAACATACCCACCGGGAGCAACACAAAGCTGCTGATCCACAAAGCGATTTCAGGGTCGAGGTGACTGTCGCGCGCCAACTTTTCCGACGTCATGGTAATGACGTGGTAAATCAGGAAAAACAAGATGCAAAAGAGCATCGGCAACCCCAATCCGCCACGACGAATGATGGCTCCCAAGGGGGCGCCGATCAAAAACAGCACAAAACAGGCAAAGCTGAGGGCAAATTTGCGGTGCAATTCGAGATAGTGGCGGTTCAGCAAATTGCGTTTGGCACCCAACTCGCGCATCTTCATGCCACTAAAGCCTTGTAAAGCCTGGGTGTTGTTGATAGCGTCTTGCAGCACAGCCTTACGCATATTGGGGTCGAGCGACGCAAAAAAATCGGCGGTATCGCTCACCTTCGATGCGCTTAGCAATCGCGGTATGAAAGTGGAGTCTTTGCCAAACTGATAATAATTGGTCATAAAACCATTCAGCTCGCGCTGCCGAAATAGGTAGTCCACTTCCAACGAATCTATCGCAAAGTCGAGCTGCGATACGTTCAGCATGCTGTAGTAGTCCTTAAAGAGTTCCTCGTCGGTACGCTGCATCTTAAGGGCCGACAAGTCAAAATGCACCAGCTGCTCGCCAAAGTGGCTACGCGTTTGTGGCCTACGGTGCGCTTCCTCGGGGCGCACATTCATCTCCTCGTAGCTGTAGCCGTTGTACAGCTTCAGGGTGAGGTAACGCTCGTCGTCGCTTTGGTACATTTCGCCGCTTTCGGCTACCACCACCTGCACATTACCACGGCCCGAACTGTGGTCGTAAATGAGCACATTGCGGATAAAACGGTTGTCCTCGCTTTTGCTCTCTATCCGTATTGCGTAATTCTCGATATCGGTATAAAAAATACCCTCCTTGATCGATAAGGCTGGTTTTTTCTGCTGTATGTCGTACAACAAGGAGCCAAACTTGAGGCGGCTCACAGGCAAAACCGTATTGCTGAAATAAAAAGCACCGGCACTAAACACCAAAATAAGCAGCAGCAACGGCCGCATAAAACGCCACAACGAAATACCCGACGATTTGATGGCCGTGAGCTCGTAAAACTCACCCAAATTGCCAAAAGTCATGATGGAGGCCAACAAAATGGCCAGCGGCAAGGCGAGTGGTACAAAACTCGCCGAGGCATAAAAAAGCAACTCCGCTATGATGTACCATTCGAGGCCCTTGCCGACAAGATCGTCGATATACACCCACAAAAACTGCATCACCAGCACAAAAAGTACGATGAGGAAAGTGAGTACAAATGGCCCTAAAAAGGCCTTAAGCAAAAGCCGGTTGAGGATTTTCAAGGTATGGGTTTATTCAGGCGCCTAGTCGCGTACGCAGAGCGTTTACGGCATTGTCCCACAAACGCTGGTTTTGCTCCTGTTCTTCCGAATCGCAAAAATCAGTGATGGTCAACGATACCTCGCCCGTGAGCTCGTCCTGACGCAGGCGAAACTCAAAAAATTCCTCATCGGGATCATCCAACCAACGGAAACGGGTATGCGAGTTGAGCTTGTTTTCTTCTAAAGCTGCTTCCCGGGGCGAATCGTCCCAAGTAAAAATGTAGTTTCCTTGCTTCAGATTAACCTGCTCGGCAAACCACTCTTCCAAACCCGAAGGATTCGAAATGTAGCGGTAAAGCAGCTTCGGAGAGCAGTGAAAGAGATATTCAAGTTTGTTTTTAACCCTGTTTTCCATCGTTCGTTCCTTTGCGCCCGTGGGCGACCTCACTTCACAAGTATAAGAGTTTAAACACAATTTTTTGGGCTTTTCTGTCGAAACTTCGACCGCATAGGCCAACCCTTAAAACGAGCGAAATGTTATTGAAAATCTGTGATCACACCCACCATCTGTCGATTCTTTCAAAACCACTTGCAGCAGGCCAATAGAACGCAAAAGGGCAAAAATTCGCATGAAGGTTCAACAAATTAAAATAGGCGTATATTTGCAGTCCTTTTGGCGGGGTAGCTCAGATGGTTAGAGCGTAGGATTCATAACCCTAAGGTCGGCAGTTCGATCCTGCTCCCCGCTACTTCCCGAACCGCTTTTGACTACCGTCGGAAGCGGTTTTTTGTTTGGCCCTATTTTCACAAAATCGTGATTTATACTTCGCCCTTTTTTCACGCGATATGAGCGAAAACAACATTTATAAAGAAAGAATCGCCAGGTTTTTGGTTTAACCAAAATCACATCGTGGATTTAGCTTTAAGTATATTATTAACTTTAAAATAAAATTATTTATCTATTTTTTTATTTTTGAATATTCTTTTCACTTATAACTATAATATACAGGCTGAAATTCACCATGCACTATGAGCTCGTTAAATTGAAAGACTATAGCGGGAAGTATTGTAATGTATATTCCATCATCCCTCAAAAAAAGGAAATAACCCTTTTTGAGGGTTTTGTGAAGGAGCAAATAGCACATAGAAAAACAGAACTACTCGACATCAGTACTCGAATTCGGCTAATGGGGCAAAAATTTGGTGCACGATATACCTACTTCAAACATTATGAAGGTAAATACGGCGACTTTGTTTGCGCACTGTACGATTTACCAAGCAAAGCCCTACGCTTGTATTGCATTCGCTTTGGTACTGAAGTATTGATATTGGGAGGTGGGGGAGAAAAGCCAAAAAACATAAAGGCTTGGCAAGAAAACCCCAAACTAGCGTATGAAGCAACTTTAATGATTCGCTATGCACAGGATATTGCCAAAAAAATGATGCTTGGAGAACTGTATTGGTCGGCAGATAAAACAGACTTAGAAGGTAATTTCAAATACAACGAAGGAGGAGAACATGAAGACAACGAACTACACTAGCCCATTGCTTCAAACACTTGCAGAGGAAACAAACCGCTTGGAATTCGAACAAGCGCAAGCTAAAATGCGTATTGCCGCCAATATTGATGACTTGCTACAGCAAAAAGCTTGGACGCAATCGCAATTCGCAGCTGCAGTCAAGAAACAAGCATCCGAAATATCGAAATGGCTCAGTGGAACACACAACTTCACAGTCGATACCTTAGTGCAAATTGCCCTGGTTTTAGATGTGCGTTTGAGTGATCTGATACAAGAACCGGAACCAAAACTTGTCTTTCATGCTCGTTTTGAACTACAATCGGCTTCAAGTCGAACTACAGCCCACCAAAATCGGGCATCTCAAAATATTCAAGAGAATAAACGCACGCCCTTGCAATTAAAAAAAGCTGAAGTAAACGTGAACATCAGAACGTATGAGCAAAAAAGCTAAAAAAGAAGCGCCTCTTAATCCACACGAGCAAATTGTATTAAAAGACATTGTTCTGCTATCGTGTGCTCACGAAGCAATTTCGGACCAAGATGAAAAGCCGTTCCATTTTAATTTCGATGTACAAATTGAAATGCAAGCCGACTTGCCAACTAATTTGCTCATTGTTAAAATTCACGTAAGCATCAACAATGAACAACAAACCAAAAAACTTGGAAAAATAGCCGTGAGCTATTCTTTTGAGGTGCTCGATTTGAAGGATATGGTCGAAGAAAACGCTCAAAAAAAGCCACAACTTGCTCAGCATCTTAGCGACAGCGTAAATTCAATCGCCCTAGCAACCACTCGCGGATTAATGTTTGCGAATTTTAAAGGTACAGCTCTGCACCATGCTTATCTACCCATCATCAGTCGGAAGCAATTTAAAACTTCGACAACTTTGGTTTAAGTTAAATGCTTGAATTGCAATTTACTAGCGACTTATCGGTATGCGCTGCTGATCGCCATAGGGGTTTTGTACCAACGCATACTGTTTGCGCCTCTTGTAGACCAGCGAAGCGGTCGGGTCGTCGGCCGACTGCAATTCAATCACATCCACGGGTATGGCATCGGCTGCCTCGCCTGCTACCAAGATTTTCACCAAACAAGGGTAGCGTATGGTTATTTTATCGTGTAGCGCAACCAAGCGCATATTCGGGCGAAGGAGCCAGCTGGGCCGGTTTTTTACATACACCGAATTCGGATGATACACATGGCAGTCGATTCGTTTGGCGGGATTGGCGCTATGGAAATACTGGCCCATACTATCCACAAAGAGGGCCGAGTACGTTAAATCCATCAACTTACGGTACCGGCTACCTACAACATGGTATTCGCTGAGTGTGGTTTGATCTACGGTAAACGGGTCTTCTCCGGTAAGCTGCTTGAGCTGTCCAGCCATAGGCAAGCCCATAAATCCCCGGAGGGTGTCCTCCACGGCGTGGTCGTAGCCGCACAAAAGCACTATTCGCGCTTTTGGAGAAGCATCCAGCACCTTTTTTACGTTCATGGCCTGAGCAAGCTCCCTCCCTTGCTGCTGCTGCAGCGAGTCGTCGAACCGCTGCTCGTAGGCAAACAACACAAAACCCAGCTCCAGTGCTTCGCGGATGAGTCGCCCGAATGCCGGCTCGTGTGTATACAAGCCTGTTTGTGTAACAGCATACTTGCGTTGGTTCAACAAACTGTCGTCGTGATTGAGTGCCTCCAACCCCAAGTGGGTGTAGCCCATCGCCTTGAGCTCTTTGAGCATACTCAGCACAAACAACCGATGTGGCGCCATATAATGTGCCTCGTTAAAGATGAGCAAACGACGGTTTTTGGCTTCTACCAAGATTTGATCTTGCGCAGCTACAGGACCGTAGCGGGCCAATAAGGCACGTTGTTCGGCCGTGGGCTGGGCAGGCTTGGCATTCGGAAACTGCATATCCTTAACCTCCAGCGCTTTTTGGTGGTTGCCGATGAAAGAATAATACCATGAGCCTGCTTGAAACTTGTACGGAAGGGTATCGTGTACCAGCAAACTATCGATTTGTTTGCTGAAATAATACACCCGCTCTTGTGCATTGGCCCCCATAAAAGCCGACAAAAGTACCCATACAACCAATCGAAACCGCATCGAACGAATATAACAAATTCTCTGGGCTACAACGCCATAGCGACGATACCACTGAGCCACCTTACCGCTCAGCAAAGTCATTTAACAACTCCTTAACTCCTTCTGAACTGCCTTTTGGTGGCTTTTTCGTATGTTAGAGCAGTGAAAACTCAGCTGTTTACGCTCGTTCGTCAAAATAAAGGGTTCTACTGGCCTCTGCTCTTGTTCCTCGGCACGGGCTTGGTAGTACTTGCCTTGGTCGATAAAACCAACAGCTTCCTCTTTTTCAACCGCTGGCATCACCCCTTGGCCGATGCCGTATTCCCTACACTTACCCACTTTGGCGATGGTTTGATGGGCCTGGCGCTCATCGTACTGTTACTTTTGGTCAACTACCGCTTAGCCATTAGCGCTACAGTTTGCTTTTTTAGCGTGCTTTTGCTCACACAACTCGGAAAACTGGTGCTGTTCGCCGATGTTTTACGCCCGGCAGGCCACTTTCGCGAGCTCGGCATCCCCATTCGCCTGGTCGAAGGAGTAGAAATGCACTACAACAACAGTTTTCCGTCGGGGCACTCGGCTGGGGCCTTTGCGCTCTACAGCTTCATTGCCTTGGCACTACCGAATAAGTCGATGGGATTTCCGCTTTTTGTGGTGGCCTTGTTGGCGGCATTTTCACGCATCTACCTCTCTCAGCATTTCTTCAACGATGTGGTGGTGGGCTCGGCTATAGGCGCATGCTGCACCTTGCTGATTTACAGCTGGATGGAAAACCGCTATTTTAGTCACGCTCGGCCGTGGCACAAGCGTGGGCTCCTCCGCAAATAATCAGTTACCCTTCACGCGTGTCCACGTTTCGGTACGGCCTATCGCCGCAAAGCCGATGTATCCGCGCACTTCCAGTTTATCGTTGCCGTTGAGGGTAAGTATGCAGTTGTATACCTTGCCGAGCTCAGGATCG
Organism: Chitinophaga pinensis; assembly: GCA_943369355.1. Classification (GTDB taxonomy): domain Bacteria; phylum Bacteroidota; class Bacteroidia; order UBA7662; family UBA7662; genus UBA7662. The sequence goes on from CALRMX020000005.1 coordinate 343,616, forward strand.
TAAACCGTTCCGCCTTCCCACTTGCCTTCGCCCGAATAGGTAAAGCCTTTGAGCAGGTACAAGCCCAGCAAGGGGCGATTACGCTTGTCTTTGTCGGGGTTCTTATCGTCGAGCTTGGGCTTGCCGTCGGGGTGGTTGGGCTCACGCACCCAGCTCAGCTTGCCTTGTACCTTGCCGTTTACCTGCTCCATGCGGATGTGCGCATCGCCATTGGCAGTTAGCCAACTGCCAACAATCAGCTTTTCGCGCTGATCTTGGGCCAGTAAACCCATCGGTATCAGCAGTAGCAAAATAAATCGGTACATACGTAAGATTTGAGTGCCTGAAAATACACTTTTCCGGCCGTTGTAGCTACTGATCGAGCCAGCGTTTAAACTCAGCAGCTTTTTCGCGGGCAACTACCAAATCGTCCTCGTCGCAAGCCTGTACACTTAACTTCCAACGGCTATTGAACCAACTGTGTATTTCGGTAATGGCGTTTATATGGACAATATATTTTCGGCTAATCCGGAAAAAACGCTTCGGGTCGAGCTGGTCTTCCAACTGATCAAGTGTAAAGTCGATGGGGTAATTGCGGTCGCCACTGCGGAGCCAACACAACTTATCGGCGCTAAACAGCAAGCTAACCTCATCCACTCCGAAACTTTTGAGCTTATCGCCTACCTTCACGATGAAACGCTCCTTGTAACTTTTGGCAGGCTGCAGCAGCTCGCGAACGCGGTCGGCCGAAACTAGCTTCGGGGGTTGCTGCTCGAAACGCCGCAAGGCTTCCTCCAATTCAGCAGCCTCCAAGGGCTTGAGCAGGTAGTCGAGCGCCTGACGACGAAAGGCCTGCACGGCATACTGATCGTAGGCGGTAGTGAAGATGACCGGACAAACCATCAACCCCTGCTCGAAGAGTTGCAAACTCAAGCCGTCGGTGAGCCGTATGTCGCACAGAGCCAGGTCAAAGCTGCCGGCTTGGAGCAACATGCTTGCTTCGCGCAAACTGGTAGCAGGGCCTACCAGGGTCCAACTGGGGCGCAACTCGTGCAGCAGCTGCCGCAAACGTTCGGCGGCCAGAGGCTCGTCTTCAATGAGTAGTACTTTCATCCGTTCAGCTCCAAAAGCGGCAAGCGCACTTCAAAATGAGTGTTGTTGGTAATAACCGATACCGGGAGGTCGGTGAGGTATTGGTAGCGCTCCCGCAAATTGCTGATGCCCAAACGGCTGCCTTCGGCGGGCTCCTGACGTGCGCGCAAGCCATTGCGAACTACTAATTGCTCTCCCTCGGTAAATACTTCCAAGGTGAGTGGATGTTCGCGGTCGATTGCATTGTGTTTAAGCGCATTTTCGAGCAACAATTGCACTGCCATCGGCGGCACAAATCGGTTGAGCGTCGGGTCGATGTTCAACTTCAATTGCAGCGCATCGCCATAACGTAGCTGCTCCAAAAACAACCACGACTCGCAAAACTTCCATTCAGTCGATAGCGGCACGATCTCTTCCTGCTGGTTATCGAGTATGTAACGGTAAACCTTGCTGAGTCGAGCAATAAACTCCTGCGCTTTCGTGGCATCCTGCTGTACCAAGGCACTCAACGAATTGAGGTTATTGAATAAAAAGTGCGGGTTTACCTGGTTCTTGAGGCTGGCATAACGTGTGAGCGCCATCTCCCGCTCCAACGCCAATGTACGTTCGCTTTGTTGCCGCCAGCTTTTGAAAAAGTTGAAGCCGTGAATAATGGCACTGATGGCAATGGTGATAATCATCTGAAACACCATACTGCGGATAACCCGCTGAGTGAAAATGGAGTCTACCACCTCGACAATCTGTACGAAATACAGCCAGTTCACCAAAAAGATCACCGCCAACGACAAGACGAACATGCCGGCCAAACCGTACCAAAAACGAAGGATGGGGTTTTTACTCCAGCTCACCTGCCGATCGGCGATATAATTGGCCAGGTGGTTGGCCTGCCAGATGCCGTAACCGAGCCCGATACTGAATACCAAATCGGCAATCAGGTCGTCGGTATCAAAAAGGCATTCCCAACAGCTCAAGCCAGTGAGCAAGATGGTGATCACGGCCATCAACAGCATCACCCCCAAATGTCTCCAAATCACTTGCATTTTTCCATCAGTTGATCGTTACGCGTTTTGCCCCAGCCAGGATACAACGGACTCAACTTCTCAAATTTGGCGAATTTAGCATCAGCTTGCTTCAGCAAGGGACAAGCTTTTTCGGCCCCACCACCAAACATGGCTGGAGTAAACAACAAATTTTGCCCCAACAAATGATACGGACGCGGGTTTTCTGGGTTCAGTTGGATGGCTTTCTCCAGGGTTTCCTGAACCAAGCTGCTGTATTTCATGCCACGGGTCATGGGGCTAATGGCCAACTTGGCCTGGTACACATACCCCAAAAGGGTCACCAGCTCGGCTTCTTTCGGCGCCAGTTTAAGGCCTTCGTTCACCCACTTTTCACCTTCGTCGGCATAACCGTCGCGCTTGTCGTCGTCTTTTTCCATAAACGAAGCCAATACAAAACAATATCCGGCATAATAGCGGGGTAGCCACTCCTGGGCGGCTACTTTGCTGATGCGTTCAAACTGACCGGCGGATGCAACTAAATCGGCAGCGGATTTGCCCGTTTTCATCTGCTCGAGGGCTTTGGTCATGGCGTCTTCGTAAGCACCGGCAGTGGCGGTGGCAAGACTGGTGGCGGCAAAAAGAACCGCAAAGAGTAGTTTTTTCATGAGTAAAAGGGTTTTATGATTATTCGATTTTAGTTTTCTAAGGTTGAGTGCTTGAAAGGGCGAGGCTAAAACGTTTGCTTCCGGTTACAAGGCGTCGGCATCGGTGCGTTGGTTGCGGCCGAGGCTGATGAATACCCCTACCACAAAAAAGCGGCGAGCGGTTTGCCCAACTTCGGTACGCTGCCAACTGCTGCCGTCGTTGACAAAACGATAGCCAAATACATTGTCGCGACCAAGCACATTGCTCACAGAAGCATACACAATGGTGAAATTGCCGAAGAGCTCGGTGAGGTAACTCCAGTTTACACTCAAATCGTGGTAGGCTGGGGTTATGCCATCGGGATAAGCGGAGGTCGAGGGGTCGTCGTACGGGCGGCCTGCCACCGAGGTCCAAGTAAAGCCGGCTTGCGAAGTAAGTTTGGCGAAATAGTACTTGCCCACTACACTTAACTGATGGGCCGGTGCAAAACCAGGCTGAGCCAGTACTGGCTGGGTATGTTGTAGGCGGGCAGTTTCGAGCCAGCTATACGATACCCAATAATCGAGATAGGGGATACTCTGGTCACGCCACAACAAATCGAGCCCATAGGCATGGCCGTAACCGCCGTTGCGGATGTTTTGCAACGGACCGTTTACCCCCAATGGCTGATCAAACTGCAGCAAGTCGGCATAGGTTTTCACAAATGTTTCGGCTCGAAGCAGTCTCTTCTTGGCTTGGTACTGATAACTCAACACATAGTGGTCGGCCTGCTCACGGTCGGCAACGCCATACAGCAGGTAGTCGCGATCGGGATCTTGAAAAAAGCGGCCGTAAGCGGCACTAAACTGACCGTTTTCGCCCGATTTAATGGCAAGGGCTGTACGATTCGCCAGCCTGCGGCTAGTGGTAAAGTCACTGCTTTCGGCACGTACTCCTGTTCGCAGGGTAACGCGGTTGGTGAGGTAGATGTCCATCTCGGCAAAAGCGGCATTGTACCAGCCCGTAAAGTCGAGGTTCAGGCTACTGCTGTCGCGGAAACTAAAATCGTACTTCCTGAAATTGGTTTCTATGCCGCCCTTGATGCTTACGGCATCGTTGAGTTGGTAACGGAGTACGCTGCGATGCGTCAACACCTGTTCGCTACGGCTTAGCTCGAGGCTACCGGGGAAAGTGAGCTGGCGGTCGTAGCTATGGGCAAGGCCGGTTTGTAAACTCAACTTCTTGCCAAGCGGTTGGCGAAGGCTAACATTGGTATAGGCGTTGTCGTTTTGCAGGCGCACCAGTGCCCTATCGCCCCATACCCCGTTGAGGCTGCTGCGACCGAGCTGACCGCTGCTAAACACCTTGAACATGCCTTCTCCGCTGGTTTTGCGGCGGTAGTTGAGGGTAAGGTCGCCGCCATGTGGTGCACGGTTCCAATCCAAATTTTGAGGCACCACCGCCATATAAGGCTTGAGGTCGAAATAGTTGGCGGCGATTGACAACGATTGTTTTTTGCCCACAAGATGCTGCTGAAGTCCGGCCCCTACACTCAGCAGCGATACTTCGAGCATACTTTTCGCGGGCAAATCGTTGGTATTGAGGATGAGCACACCCGAAAGGGCGTCGCCATACTCGGCCGAGTAGCCACCGGTGCTGAAAAAGGTGCCATTGAATAAAAATGGCGAGTAGCGGCCGCGTACGGGTACACCGGGCAAACCTTGGTTGTAGGGCGACGGTACCGGCACACCGTCGAGGTAGGTGCGGGTTTCGCTGGCATCACCACCGCGCACAAACAAACGGCCGTCGTCGACCACACGGCTCGCGCCGGGCAAGGTGTTAAGCGCCCCTACAATGTCGCCAGCAGCGCTGGCGGTGGTAACAATGTCGAGCGGACGTAAAATCACTGCTTTTTTGGTGTCGCTGGCCTCAAAGCTGCCTGCCGTGATGGTCACTGCCTTCATCTCGTTCACGAGTTCTTTCAATCGTACGTCCACCACCACACTATCGCGGCGCGATAAAAGTTGGCGGTGGCTTTTGAATCCCAAATAGCTGATCTCGAGATAGGCCGAATCGGGTAGCTGGCTCACGAAGCGAAAACGCCCTTCGGCATCGGTTGCGGCACCGTCGAAGGTACCCACCACCGTCACGTTGGCGCCGGGTAGGGGCTGTCCTTGCGTGCTCCGTACACGACCTGTCACGAGTGTTTGGGCTTGAAGCCAGCTACTTGCAAGTAGAAAGAGGAAGAGGAGTCGGGTTTTCATGCTGCTAAACTGCGCACCAAACCGCAAGGATAAAGCGCAGTTCCGACGAACCGTCGTATGCGACCGACGAACTGTTGCTACTCCCGCTGGGGTTGGTGACCACATGTGATCGAGCAGCGGCAAAGCCACAGCGGAGAACGCCGAATACTACCGGCGCTAGGGTAGCTGCTCGGCGGGTGAGAGCTGCGCCAACAACAAAAATTCATGCAATTGAAAATGGCGTACTCCTTCCACATCTTCTTTCCAGAAGTCATCGAGCGTGACTACATACTTGGGATATTGATCTTTGATGGCCAACAAAGGCCCAAATTCGCGATCAACGGTTTCTCGGCTTTCCAGTTTATAGGCAAGATGCACATACAGTTTTACTCCAGCTAGTTCGGCCATAAAATCATTTCAACAACACCCAATTTTTCATAACAAGCCCAAATCGTACTCGCCAAGATTCGTTTTTATCCAATTCGCGCACCGCTTAGCTAGCTCCATCATCGCAACAACTGCAACTTCAAGTGGGTGTAACTGCTGTGTTTGTCCGATTCGTACAACACACTCACGTGGTACCTGCCTACTGCCCAGCTGCTGGCATCAATAACAAAGGAGTTCTCACCCTTTTGGCCGGGTAGCTCCATGGGGTTCAGCACCAAGCTGCCATACGC